>NZ_MZGX01000001.1 GCF_002051585.1 Ruminiclostridium hungatei
GTATCCATTCCTCATGTCGGTGTATTCGGGGTCTTCCAATTGTTCCTGCTCCATCTGCTCATCCAGCTCACTTTCCAGCATATTCTGGATCGTTCCTCCAAGCAGATCCTTCAGGGCATTTTGAATATCTTCTGCACTTTGAATGTCATACTCTTGCAGAAGTTGTCTTATGATATTCTGCTTTCCTTCACTCATCCCAGGTGTTTTTCTCGGTCTTCCCATAATTTAAAAGCCTCCTGTGTTTTATTCTATCACAGAAGGCTTTTACAGAAAATTTCTCGCAGTCTCATACCTGGTTTTAAATGCTATTGCCTGTTGTCAAAGGCAGGGTTGAAAGCATAATAATTTTTTGAATCAAGATTTTCCTGGACAACCCCCAAAGTCTCTCCGAATCTCTGGAAGTGAACTATCTCTCTTTCACGCAGAAACTTGATGGGATCTTTAACATCCGGATCATCGGCCAATCTTAAAATATTATCATAGGTTGTTCTTGCTTTTTGTTCTGCAGCCAAATCTTCCATAAGATCGGTTATGGGATCACCCTTGGACTGGAAATAAGTAGCGGTAAAGGGTGTGCCTGATGCGGCTACCGGATATAATGCAAGCGTATGGTCAACAAAATATGTGTCAAAGCCGCTGCTTTTGATTTCTTCTATGGTTAAATCCTTCGTAAGCTGGTAAATTATTGCGGATATTATTTCCATATGAGCTAATTCTTCGGTGCCTATATCTGTCAACACACCTTTGGCTTCCTTATAGGGCATGGTGTATCTTTGACTAAGATAGCGGAGGGATGCTGCAAGCTCTCCATCAGGCCCGCCGGTTTTCAGTTTTTTCTAGTTAGTGGCACAATGAAGGCAAGAATTTATGACCGGGCAATATAAAATGGGCTTTATATTGCCAAGCCCATTTCCTTGCTGCGCTCTGAGTGAAATCAGAAGCTATAGTGGGTTGAATGCCGTGGGGCATTATTACGAAACGACTGACAATCACTTATGTCATGCATTCCGGTAATGTTATGCATGCAGTCCATACTGCGCATGCTGTACATGCCGTGCATTCCATCCATACCATCCATCTGCTCATAGAATATAGTCAATGGGTCATCTTTTTCACAGCAGAATAAGACCTCTTTGGGAAAAGAACTCAGCATTATAGAAACTCCTTTTATACAGATTTATATTATATACTATGTAGAGAGTTGAATGTAGTTACCTATAATATAAATTATGTAAACAAGGATAATGAAGGACATGCAAATCCAACAATATTTTGCAAGCCTTTAAAATTAATAGAAATATATTACTTTACATATTACGCAGGGTATACAGATATATTTCAGTAGAAAACAAAAGGAAAACATAATGAGTCCATAATAATGGGGGGGAATCAGAAAAGTTTTACTTGAAAAAGCATGCAAGCATGTAAAAAATGTCCTATATAATACCGTAATTTGGTAATTTACAAGGTCAAATCTATGCGTTATGATGTAAGCATACATGTGACTGGTGTATATATCAAACCCGCCGGGAGAAAATAACTCCGGCATGGCGGCACTGGATTATTTCACTTTATATACTCTCTTTCGATGCAGTAGCATATTCTGTTTTACAACCATCCACATATTTTTGAAAGATTATTTACCCGAAAACTGAACCGGGTACCGAAAGCTTTGGACAGGCTAAAGATAAAAAAGCTTAATTGATTCTACGTGAAACTTCCGCTCAACAGGACTGTTGTTTTCTGTGGAGTTATGGTATTTAATGCTTTGGCTGATAATTCAATAGGTTTATGTAAATATTTATTGTTTTGTTCACAAGCTTATGATATTTTTCGTTTGCATTTTTGCATGCTTAAAGTTCGGGCTTATACTTCAATATTTTAACAATAAAGCCATAATGTTACAATTATGAGCATTTAATTATATGTATGATTTTTATGCTTGTACATGGCCTTTATTAAATAAGTCTTGTTGGGGGAGGTGTATGCTGGTTGTGTGAGCAAAATAGCAGCGGGTAGCTTAATGGGAAGGGAGTTAAAGCGAAATTCACTAAATATTCAAGTAGTATGTAGGTAAGAGATTATGAAAATTTAAACATTTTAGGAGGAGTATTATGTTTAAGAAAAAATTATTTGGATTATTTTTGGCAGTTTCAATGAGTTTAACTAGCTTGTTTGCTTTGCCATCATACGCAGCTACCGATTACTGGCAGAATTGGACTGATGGTGGTGGAACAGTACGAGCTACCAATGGATCTGGCGGAAATTTCAGCGTTACCTGGCAAAACTGTGGAAACTTTGTTGTTGGTAAAGGTTGGGGTTCAGGAAATGCATCAAGAGTGTGTAACTACAATGCCGGCCAATTTGCACCATCCGGTAATGGATATTTGACTTTCTATGGATGGACTAGAAACGCTCTTATAGAATATTATATTGTTGACAGTTGGGGTACTTACAGACCTACAGGAACATATAAGGGTTCTGTATCCAGCGATGGCGGCACTTATGATATATACACAACTCAAAGAGTTAATGCGCCTTCTATTGACGGAACAAAGACTTTCACTCAGTACTGGAGTGTAAGACAGTCAAAGAGAGCAACAGGAAGCAATGTAGCAATTACATTCAGCAACCATGTTAATGCATGGAAAAGCAAGGGAATGAATCTTGGAAGCAGTTGGTCATACCAGGCATTGTGTGTTGAAGGTTACCAGAGCAGCGGAAGCGCTAACGTAACTGTTTGGTAATAAGCGCCTGCAGGCAGGAGTCTGACGGGGTAAGCCCGTGCAGGAATAGTTGATAAGTCTTTAATCATTAAATATTATAAGATTTGCCGTTTCATAGCAGGCAATCTTATGGAATTCACAAAAATCTTACCTACATACTACTTGAATATTGAATTCAGATAGGATAGGTCAACGAAAGAACGTATCATATCCTATCTGAATAGCAACAGTCTCAATGTATGAGGCCGTTTCCGTGAGGAAAACGGCCTTCAGCAATGCAGAGACGATTTTATGCCAATGCTGGCCTATTACTTTTTAAGAATAGAGGAGACATATAAATGAAAAAAATTTTAATTTTACTTATAATTGCAGCTATGCTTGCGGTCAGTGCCTGTTCTCAGGAAGAAAAGGCCGATGGTAACTTTATATTGGTCAAAGGCGGGGCTTTTGTAAACAAAAAGTCCAATCTATACGGACAAAAAGTAAAAGTATCTGATTTCTATATGGGCAAATATGAGGTGACTCAGAAAGAGTGGAGTGCGGTGATGGGAAATAACCCCTCTGAATTCAAGGGAGATAACCAGCCGGTTGAAATGGTAAGCTGGTATGATTGCATTGAATACTGCAATAAACGGAGCGCCAAGGAGGGGCTTGAACCCTACTACATAATCGACAAGGACAATAAAGATCCCAATAATGTTAATGAAAGTGATGAAATAAAATGGACCGTAACCTTCAACCCGGGAGCTGACGGCTATCGTCTCCCCACAGAGGCCGAATGGGAATACGCCGCCGGAGGAGGCCAGAAGAGCCGGAGCTATACATACAGCGGCGGTGACAAAGCTGACGAGGTTGCATGGTATTGGAGAAATTCCGGAGACAAATATTTAACAGGAGACTGGAGTTGGCCGAATATTGAAGGCAACAAAAATAAAACAAAAGCTGTAGGTGAAAAAAAGCCCAACGAATTAGGTTTGTATGATATGTCGGGCAATGTAAGGGAATGGTGCTGGGACTGGTATGGAGATGAATTAAACGGCAGCAGCGGAGCTGTCAGGGTTTGGAGGGGCGGCGGCTGGCTGGGGGACGATCAGGCTTGTGAGTCAATCTACCGCGGCAACTATGAAGCATACAGCAAGGGCTACGATCAGGGCTTTAGAGTGTGCCACAACTAGACTGTATATGGTTTTTATAATTATTAAGAATAAAGCAGAAGAATATAAATCAAATAATATAAATCAGATAATATAAATCACATAAAAGTGGTGCCGCCTACAGCTTGTATATGTAGACGGCACCACTTTTGTGTGCCGCCAAATCCAAAATAATTCTTATTGTAGTGCTAGTTTTTGACTATTGAAAAGCTGTCGACTTTTGTCATGGTATCTGTTCTGTAAGTATCAAATGACAGGTTGCTGCCATTTATACTTATATATGAGAAGGTAGGAACTTCAAGCTGTGATCTGACAGCAGCATAGCTTGCCGGAGTTGTGTTTATTCCGTAATATTTGCTTCCAGATGCGGAATTCAGTGTAAAGTAGACAGTACCTGAAGGATTTGACAGAGCTCCGTTTGAATCATATGTCTGGGACAATTGGGGTACGTTGCCTTTCATAACATGGGTCCTGGTGTAGGAATGGTCATGTCCTGTAATTACAATATCTACGCCGGAATTGTCGAATGTGGGATAAAGTGCATTTCTGAGATTTATTATTGAAGACTCTAAAGCGTGACTACCGGAACCGTAAATATCATGATGGAACATTACTATTTTCCACTTTACACCTGGGCTGGCTTCAACGGCTTTCTTTACAAAGGCCTGATGAGTGCTTCCACTGCTGTTGTTTGTATTGAGCACCATGAAAAGTGTATTGCCATAAGTGAAGTAATAATCTGCAGAACCTGGTGAAGTAATTCCATAGCTGCTTGAAAGGTTTGGAAGATTAAAATGATAACCGTAATTTGAAGCGCCGTTATCATGGTTGCCCAGAGCTGGTGCGACAGGGAGGCTGGTTAGCGCCGGCGGTGAAAAAAAGCCGTTGTATTGGGCTTCGCTGTTATTGGTATTGACCTCGTCTCCCACTGTCATAATAAAGGAGGCGTTGGAAAATCGGGCAGCGGATTTTGTTATGGTGTCATTCCAGCCTGAAGTATCCGCAGACAGACTGCCTGCCCCGATCTGAGGGTCCCCGAATGCAAGGAAACCAAACTGTGTACTGGAACCCACAGAATAGAAATAATTGGAACTCCAGTTTCCATTACCATCTCCAAGGCGGTATACATATTCTGAAGACGGATATAGAGAAGTGATGGTTGCTTTGTTGCTGTAATAGCCGGAGGCCGCAGTATTGGATTTGCAGTAGAAGGTACTTGCCGAATCAACGGGGAAATCGGAACCTGACATTGAGGCTTTTGGCGCAATTTGTACAAGGCTTGAAGTTTTTGATGCGGAGTACCAGGAAAGATTCAGTTCCGATATATCCTTCCCCGGAGTCAATGCGATGTTTTGTGCGTTATAAGCTGCTGCCCGGGCTGGTAGCAAGGTCAGCAAGATGACTAAAACTACCGTTAGTGAAGTAATACGATATAATTTGGCATTCTTTTTCATTAATCCATCCTCCTGTAATTAAATAGTAAAAATGTAAATATAAGAAAATTATAAGTATAATATAGTTTGTGTATATTATACTGCTATTAATTACATGTAAATTCATTGTAAGCTTGCAGAATTATAAATCACATTTTTTTTATGCCGCTCATATTATCTTTATATGAGGTGAAAATATGGCTAAAGAGGATGTATTGGGTGAAGCAGTTGAGATGCTCATAAGAAAGGTGCTGGAACAATCTGTGCAAAAAAGCGCTGGTGCCGTTAGTGTTTCTGGTAATTCTTTGAAAGGGGAAAAGGTCGATGGATTATCTTCCGCCACTGGTACAAGCAAATAATCTTGAAGAATACAGTGATGTAAGAGAAACTTTAAAGGAAACCAATCTGAACGTGGGCGGATATATCAGAATTTCAACAAAAAAGGATAGCCAGTTGACATCTGTTGAAAATCAAAAAAAATACATAGCTGAGTGGGCAGGTATAAATAAATATAAAATAGCCGACTTTTATATCGATGTTAAAACCGGGGCCTACAGCTACCTGAGAAATGAAATGTCCAGGCTGAAAAATGACATTTCCCAAGGCAGGATCAAAGGAGTTGTGTGCAAGGAGATTTCAAGAACTTCACGTGATATTATGGATATTATTGAATTAAAAAGAAGCCTTGCTGCGCAAGGGGCTTTTTTTATTTCAATTAAAGAGGGTTATGACAGCCGGACCGATGACGATGAATTTTTACTGGTAATCCATGCGGGCCTTGCACAAAAGGAAAGAAAGACAACCAGTTCCAGGGTTAAAATCACACAGATGATTAAGGCAAATGAAGGAAAAACCAATGTTTCAAAACCCGCTCTTGGCTATAAACTGTCACGGGATGGCCAGCATTTGGATGTAAACACCGACACGTCAGAGGTTTATAGCTTGATTGTAAATAAGTTTCTTGAGGGCTGGGGCAGACTGAAAATATGCAAGCTGCTGAATTCCATGGGAGTCAAAACAAGCCGGGGAGGTGATAATTGGACAACCAATGCGGTGATGAATATTCTGACCAATCCGGTATATCTGGGAATAAGCATGTATAATGTTACGTTAACCGTCAGAGATGGCGCGGGAAGGGCGAAAAGAATGGTAAGGCCCCGAGAACAGTGGATAGTACGCGAAAATACCCATCCGGCCCTAATATCCGTTGAAAAGTTTGAACGTATTCAGCAAATTATTCAGGGAAGAAGAGAAAAAGAAAAAAAGGAATGGAGCTGCACCAGAAAATATTTACTCTCAGGGTTGCTTTACTGTTCCTCCTGCGGAAACAAGCTGTTTGGAGGCAAAATACCAAAAAATAATGCCAGGAACAAAGCAAAGGCGGACAGGACGGATGAAGACTATTACTTTTATTATTTTGACAGGAAGATTGACGGTATGTGCAAAAACAAAATATCGCATTTCAGGATGGACAGGGTAGACAATATGATAATTAAGGCCATACAGGAATTATTTCTTAAAGATAATATGATAGATGAAATAGTCCTGCGTAAAAGGTATATTTATGATTTAAATCTTGAAAAAGAAAAAAGAGAATGTGAGATTTTAAAAGACAGGCTTGAAAACATAAATTCAGCAGTAAAAAAACAGCAGTTGGCTTTCGAAGCAGAGGCAATTACCCTGGAGGAGTATGGAAGCAGATTAAGTGAACTGAGGACGCAAAAATGCGGACTGAACAGCAGGCTTCGTGAGCTTGAGCGAAAACTTCAGACAGCGGACAGCAAAGAGGAGCCTTACCTTGAAATAAGGGAGAAAGTCAAGAGCCTTATTCATAATATTGGCAATATGGATTATGAATTCAAGGAAGAGCTGGTTAGAAAATTAATAAAAAGAATTACAATATGTGATGACTATAATTTGACATTTCAATATACCTTTGAGGAATAGGCTCAATATGTTGTTAGAATCAGCCAATAGCAGCCGGGACGTGTTGAAGGACAGGCTGTAACTGGAAAAACATGAAATCCGGTCCACCCAGTTGAGATATTATAACCTTTGCCAGTTTGGCATTTGGACGTGCTATTTTAACCGGATACTGCAATTTCTTTTCATAAACCCACATTTATCATCCCTCACTTCCTGTTTCCCACGGCCACGGATTGTCAATCCATTGCCATGAAGATAAGTCATTATCCATATGATCCATAGTAATGGGACCAAATCTTCTGGTGTATTCTGATACCGCCTGGTGCTTTAATTCCCTGTATTGTTTGAAATATGCCAGAGCCGTACGATCGTTGGGATGCGTATCGAGGAACAGGCCGACTTCTACAAGTGCAAATTCGTAGGCCTGTACAAGCATCAACATCTTGTCACGGTCAGACAGCTTAAGCATAGCGTTGGCATTTGAATCTGACAAATTGCTTAAATTACTGGAATTGTCCAAATTACTGTTCAAATTGCTGTTCAGATTACTGTTCATGTGACTTTTTACGTTGCCACTCAAATTATTATTCACAACCTTTTACCTCCTCCAAAGAAGGGTTTATCCAGGCTGGGGAATAATGTACCCCTATTGAGACCGCCGAGGACTTCATAGGGTGTTTCCCATTCCTGCTCAGGAACATATGCCATGCCAACAACCATATTGCTGCATTTTGATTTTCGCTCATACGAATCACTGTATTCACTATATAGATTGTCTATTTCCGTCATATATTTCTCCTTTCCTAATCGTTATATGCTTATATATTCAGGATATGAGTTTTAAATATGTGGGGTTACATAAAATTTGAGATATTTATATTATTCATAATTAAATTCTGAATTTATTTGTTTTACTGAAAAATATATTTATTGCTTTTCACATGTTATGATATAATTATTTACAAAAAGGGGGGAATCAATTGGAAGAAAAAGTATATGAACTTTTAAATCGGATGTATTCCGATTTGTCTGAAAAAATTGGAAGTTTGAATGGAAAGGTCGAAAACATCGAAGGTAAGATTGAAAATATCGATGGTAAGGTCGAAAACATCGAAGGTAAGATTGAAAATATCGATGGTAAGGTCGAAAACATCGAAGGTAAGATTGAAAATATCGATGGTAAGGTCGAAAACATCGAAGGCAAGATTGAAAACATCGAAGGCAAGATTGAAAATATCGATGGCAAGGTACAAAATATCGAAGGCAGACTTGATAGTATGGAAGGCAGGCTCGGGAACATTGAAACTGAGGTGGCCGACCTGAAAAAAGTTGTACTCCGGATTGAAACCGATCACGGCAATAAGCTAAATGCTCTGTTTGACGGATATAAACAACATTCCGACAGATTAGACCGTATCGAGGCTCAGGTTTCCAGACAGGAAGAGTTTATTATTAAACGTGTAAAGTAAGCCATTTAATTCTTTTTTGTTTCTATTAGAGGTATATTATGGTAGTATAAACATATTGATCCTATTTTCTGACAGTAAAAGCTGGTGGGAGACTATATTATGAACCATATGAAATCTCTTCTTATCTATACTATTTCTCATTTTTCCATTGATCTGGCATGCTTTTATTTTCTTGCAGGTACTTTTTCACACAGTATTGGATATTCCAGACTTGCAATCGGTTTTCTTTTATATAATACAGTTGCCTTTGGAACTCAAACGTTCATTGGATATGCTGCGGATAGGGCGTCTTTTGAACATTGGAAAATTGCAATATCAGGCTGTGTAATGACTGCCATCGGCCTGAGGTTATCTTTTGTTCCATGGCCGGCATTGCTTGTATGTGCAGCAGGAAATGCTCTCTTTCATGTTGGAGGAGGCATAAATTCACTTGTCTATTCAGACGGCAGGATGGCGCGAAGCGGTATATTTGTATCTTCAGGAGCTGTGGGAGTTGTGCTGGGAGTACTGGCAGCCGGAGCAAATATTCCCCCTTTTCTGTTAATAGCAATACTGTTGCTATGCGGTGCGCTGGTATACCTGTTCTGCCGGAAGGAAAAAGACTGCCGTATATCAGCCCATCCAAGCACTGATTGTTACCTGTCCTCAATTACAGGTAATATAAGGGCCGTGATATTTTTATGTCTTATTTCCATTGTCATACGCTCCTTCACCGGTATGAATCTATCCATAAGCTGGAAAACAAGTACTTTTCTGACGGTTTTACCGGGACTGTGCGCCTTCGGCGGCAAATTTGCCGGCGGGCTTCTAGCAGACAGATTTGGTGCCCGAACAGTGGGGACAATGTCTCTGATAATATCCATTCCCCTGCTGTGTTGCTTCAGCAGCAATGTACTCTTGTGCAGCGCAGGATTATTTATGTTTAATATTACCATGCCGTTAACATTATGGGGAGTGGCTTCCAGGCTTCCAAACCAGCCCGGGTTTGCATTCGGATTAACTACACTTGCTCTGTTGGCAGGCAGTGTTCCCATATTTTTTCATAGACTTGATGGGAAATACAGTATTTTCATTCTTGCAGTACTTATGACAATATCGGCATTTTGCGTATTTCTCAGTCTGGGACCCTATAAAAAGCTTGATGACAGGAGGAACTCTGAATTTCTTAAAGGTTAAAAAGAATTAATATAGTAAAGGTGGAGGATTGATTATGTTTGAAAAAATGATTATATGCCAGCAAAACAGGCTGCTTGATGTGGCAGGAGGGGGGCTTCTGCTGGCTTTGGCCGCAGGAATTCCTTTGCTGCTGGTTATACTTGTAATTGCTGCTGTTATTATAGCAGTGGTCCTGATAAACAAATCAGCCGGGAAGGATAACAAAAATGCAAAGGTACATTTGACGCAAAAGGATCATGAGGACAATAAAGACTCGCAAATCAAAAAGAAAACTGAAGCAGAACAATGATATACATTTATTTTATTCTGGCTTTAGTATTGTCAATGTCTGTAGAATGCTTTACCGCGTTTTTACTGTACAGGTCAAGAAAATTGGCATACTGCATTTTTTTATGCAATCTATTGACCAATCCTCCGCTGAATCTTATTACTCTGCTAGTCCAAAAGGCTTGCGGCCATCAATGGTATCCTGGCTCATTGATGGCCGGAGAACTGGCTGTGGTAATCATAGAAGGATTTGTAATTAAAAAGCTATATGCCTTTGATGTAAAAAAAGCGCTGGTGCTATCCTTCATACTGAATACAGCTTCCTTTATAACAGGCTTGCTGATTTTATACCTTATGAATCAGCACAACAGTTTCCTCTAAAATATTTATGAAGGACTGGCATCTTTTGGTAACAGGGTTCATAGATTAGAAAGGTACACTATTTTTGAGTTGTGAAAAACCCTGTTCTTTGTGACTCAAAACCAATAGGGGGTGCCTTGCTTGATAGATATACTATTTTCAGCAATCTCTGACGGTCTAAACAACTTATTCCTCATGCTAGGCTACGTTTCAAATGTTAATTCCTTTCCTCAGCCCTTGAATTCTGAGGAGGAACAGTACTACGTGGAGGCTTACAGAAACGGAAATGAGGAAGCAAGAAATATCTTAATCGAAAGAAACCTGAGACTTGTAGCACATATTGTAAAAAAATACGGTTCCTGCGGTAGTGACAGTGATGATCTTATCTCCATTGGCACTATCGGCCTGATTAAAGCTATATCCACATTCAATATGGACAAAGGAACAAGACTGGCTACTTATGCTGCCAGGTGTATAGAAAATGCTATTACTCCATAACGGAAACAGTGTATTTATTGTGAACCCGGCCGGATAAAAGCCTGTTGCCAAAAATAATAAATGAATTTGTACCTGCCATACCGGCATATATTTAACCAGCAGGTAGTCTTAAGGAGAGCTGTCGTATGAAGGCAAGGAATTATACCTTGTATACCCATTATCCCGATTCCACTGAAGAGGTCAATACGCTGAGGGGCTTGCTGGGCATGGAATACTTGAAACTGATAAAAAGTTTTTTGAAAAATCTGGATATAAGCAGCAGTCAGAAAAAAGAGATAGCAATATTGATTTATGCAAGGATAAAAAGCAAATAATACAACTCCTAAAAATACAATTCTAAAATATTATAATTCAATAATACAAATCAACACAAAAGATTGTAAAATCTGTAATAATCAGCGGGCTGCCCCAATATTACTAAAGTATGAGCTTAGTAATTTGGGGTTTTTATGAAGGTAGCCATTTATTCTCGCAAAAGCAGGTATACAGGTCAGGGTGAAAGTGTTGAAAATCAGATCAATATGTGCAAGGAACACGGGATAAAATATCTGGATTGCAAAGAGGAGGATTTTTTAATATACGAGGACGAGGGGTTCTCAGGAGGGAATACCGATAGGCCCAGATTTCAGCAGATGCTCAGGGATGCAGGAAATAAGAGATTTGAAACTATTATTTGCTACAGGCTGGACCGGGTCAGCAGAAACGTATCGGATTTTTCTCATTTGATTGACCGGCTGGAAAAGCTGGGGGTCAGTTTTGTCTCTGTAAAGGAGCAGTTTGATACCACAAAACCTATGGGCAGGGCTATGATGTATATAGCCTCTGTTTTTTCACAGCTTGAAAGGGAGACAATAGCTGAAAGAATCAGAGATAACATGCTGCAATTGTCTAAAACCGGAAGATGGCTCGGGGGTACGACTCCCACCGGCTTTGTTTCTGAAATGGTATGCAGCAGGGAGGCAGACGGACGGGTGTCAAGAAGCTATAAACTTGTGGTTGTGCCCGAAGAGGCCCACATAGTCCGTCTGATATTCAGCAAGTACCAGGACTTCAAATCCATCACCAGGGTGGAGAAATATCTGGCCCAGAACCGAATCAATACCAGGAACGGAGCCGTATTTGGGAGATTTTCCATCAGGTTCATTCTTTCTAATCCGGTATATGCCATAGCTGATAAAACGCTGTATGAATATCTCAGCACAAACAATTATGAGATTTATTCCCATAAAGAGGAGTTTAACGGTGTAAGTGGTCTTATGGGTTATAACAAAACCAGGCAGAACGGCAATACCTCTGAAAGATACAGAAAGAGCAGCGAATGGATACTGGCTGTGGGACAGCATGAGGGCATTGTACCCGGTGAGGTGTGGATTGAGGCTCAGGAGCTGCTTATGAGGAACAGATCAAAGGCCTACAGGAAAGTCAAGAGCAGCACCGCCCTGCTGTCTGGTGTTTTAAGGTGCGCAGCCTGCGGCAGCTTGATGAGGCCTAAAGCAAGTACAAGACTTACCTCAAATGGCCAGCCGGTATTTTATTATATATGCGAACTCAAGGAAAAAAGCCGTAAGGCTCAGTGCCATATGGCAAATGCCAATGGCAATATGGTGGATGGCCTGGCCATTGGTGAACTGGAGCATATAATTGAGAAATACCCTCCCATTATTGATGAAAGGTGTCTTGGAGAAATGAAAAGCTGGTTCGGCGGTGATACTGGAAAAGATGAACTGCATCTGATGGAAGAAAAGCTTTTCAACACCGATTTTGAAATAAAGAATCTCATAAGAGTTCTGGCAAAAAAGGAAAATCCGGATATTGAAAAGTCTATTCTGGAGCAGTTGGGAAATCTTAATCTGCAAAAACAGACGTACATTGACGCCATTGAAAACCTGCTCTTACAAAGAGCGGAGAACCAGGCATATGCCAAAGCTCCGGAAATGTATGTGGGAAGCCTGTTTCCTCCTGGGCACATAATATGGGAACAAATGGGGGTGGATGCAAAACGGTCCATACTGAAAAGTCTGATAAACCGCCTGGAATGGGATGGCAGCGGGCTTAAGCTGTATTTGAATACAAAAGGCTGAAAATGTTGTTTGTTTCCGCATTGAAGGCATAGCAAATGAGATTCTAATGCAAATCCGAGCATCTAAAAAAATACAGAACGAAGTTTCCCTGCAGGATCCCATCGGTATCGACAAGGAGGGCAACGAGATAACCTTGATAGACCTGATCAGCAATGACTCCGAATCGGTAGTGGATGAAGTCGAACTGAAAATGCAGGTAAAGCGGTTGTACAGCAAAATGAAGGGTACACTTAAAAACCGGGAGAAGGTTGTTCTGGAGTTGAGGTACGGTTTACTGAACGGAACGAGTAAAACCCAGCGTGAAATAGCTAAAATGCTTGGGATTTCAAGATCGTATGTGTCAAGGATTGAGAAAAAGGCAATAAAGAAGTTGAGCAAGGAACTTAAACCTGAGGGCTGCCATTGATGGCAGCCTTTTCAGATGGGAAATAAGCTTTAAACGGTTGAAAAGGTTGTAAAAATCCACTCTCTTTTCACTTAATTATAGATAAAAACATTATGACTATTAAGTACTGACTGCTTTCATCCCCGGGGAGAATGAGCTTCCCCAGGATGAAGTGAGTTTTTAAGGGGTGGATTACTCATGGAGAAAATGCTTGTAAATGAAAAAAACGAAACAGCTTCAAAAGGTGCCGGCAAGAACCGCCAGAATGCCGTAGCCGGACAAAAGCCAGGCAGCAATGCCCTACAGGTTAAAAAAATTGTAGACAGGCTCTTATCTGCTCCTGAGACTGTTTCAGGTGAAGATTTTTTATTGGTACAGGCCGCATTGGGATACGGCAAGGCTAAAAGTCTTCTGGAAGAAGGAAAGCAGAGGAAAAAGCAATTGAGACACAATGAGGGTATGACTGGTAATAACACCGGCCTTCCCGAAAAATTGAAGGAGGGAGTTGAAAGCCTGTCCGGGTTTGATTTGAGTGAGGTGAGGGTGACCTATAACTCGCCAAAACCCATGCAGGTGGGAGCTGCCGCATACACCAGGGGCATGGAAATCCATGTGTCTCCCGGACAGGAGCAGTCGTTGCCCCATGAAGCCTGGCATGTGGTGCAGCAGGCACAGGGAAGGGTCAAGCCTACAGCTCAAATGAACGGCATGGATATAAATAATGATCCGGGGTTGGAAGCAGAAGCAAGCAGCAAAGGGGAACAGGCGGAAAGACAGGAGAAAAGCACCGGCAGCAGCAAGCTCATAAAACCAAATATTGGTGCTTCAATACCGGTGCAGATGAACTGGAAATGTAAAAGCTGCGGTAGAAAGGTCAAGGATGAAAGCCTGTCTGTATGTCCATATTGCAAAGCTGTCCGGCAGCCTAAGATTACGGAACGGCCTGAATTTGAAAAGAAAAGAGTGGCAGAGGTAATGGGAAGCCTTCCGGATGACACCAAAATACACCTTACAATAGCAACTGAGCAACAAATTGCAGAAGGCGGACTTAAAGCCGGCAGCTATTGGTTCCAATTGGGGGAGGTTAAAAGTTACACCGTCAGGCATTTGCAGGAAGCAGGCATTAAAGCCCAGGCAATGGGCTATACAAAAACCGGTAGGCCAAACCTGGCTAAAGGCTTTATCTATGTACTCAGCAGTGAAATGAATATCCCGTCCTGCCCTGATGAAACAAATGGCTGCGGCAAGGAGTATAAATGCGACGGTGCTATAAATAATGTCAAGCACTATGTTCCGCTTGTATAAAAACTTAACAGCAACGGTTTCCATCCTGGTTGAATTATGGTAACATCTAGATAGTATTAATTTAACCTGTAGTGCTAATTTAAAATATGGCAACAATGGTAAAATGCTATTCACTCCCGGACAAGCTTCAAATAAATGCTTGTATATAACGCTTTTGGCGAAATTGTAATACCTTTCGGCATGCTTTTTTAGCCGTCGCAGCAACTCAGCCATCCAGGCCTCGGGTGCTGCTTAAATTGACATCCTGTCAATTTAACTGCCAAAGCAGCATGCTGAAAGCCTGCAATTTCAGCAAAAGCTTCTAATCATACGGCGCATTTCTTTAAAGTCGTCCTCACGTGAATTGCAAACTTGCCTCTTAATGACTTTATTAACTGGCACAACGGGTTAATTTAGATTAAAAAAATAGAGGATGAAAAAATGAAGCTTGGAGAGGTTTGCATAGAGACAAATGATGTAATAAAGCTGGCTGACTTTTACAGAGGGATTCTGAATATTTCATCTGAGTGCAGGGATGCGGTACATCAGTTCATAATAGCAGATGGGGTGTCATTAACCGTTTACAATAATGGATTCATAAAAAACAATCTGAACCAGAATATCAGCCTTGCATTTACAGTAGAGGACGTGGACAGGGAATATGAAAGGCTGCTGGAACTGGGGATACATATAATTGATGCCCCGAGGCTGCAGCCCTGGGGTGCAAAAAACATGCATTTTTGTGATCCTGACGGGAACCATATATACTTCAGAAGTCTTGTTAAATGATGTTTACATGGGATTTGAAACTTATAAAGGTAAGACGGTTCAACCAGTTTGTGAAGCTTCAATATGGCGTAAAGCAGTAATTATTACGGAATAAATCCATGGGACCATTGCCGTAAAGACCCCGGGAAGCCGGAAGCTTCCCAAATACTTTGGAATACTTAAGAATTATCAGCATATGGCAGGCTATTTATTTAAAACAGTTGCAGTGCAGGTTTTTATTGTTTGAGGATATTGGATTATAGTTTTAAAATAATGAAATGCATACTTAATATATACATCCATTGCAGTTTATTAACAGTATCATATGCAACTAAAGAATAAAGGCCGTGATATATTTGTTTTCAAAAAAAGAATTAGTACGACTTTTCTTTCCTGCATTTATTGAACAATTCCTTTCAACAGCCATAGGAGTAGTCAATACTATGATGGTTAGCGGGTTGGGGGCTTTTGCTGTTTCAGCGGTAGGCATCGTCGACTCCATTAATTTTGTTGCAATGAATCTTTTTCTTTCAGTTGCCACAGGAGCTACGGTTGTTATAGCCCAGCATCTTGGAGCAGGAGAAAGGAAAAAAGCATCAGACACCGCAGCACAGTCAATTGTATCCGTCTTCATACTTTCTGCCTTAACCGGATTGGGACTTTTTATTTTTGGAAAGCAGATTATCGGATTCATGTTCGGTGGGGCTGAGGCGGCTGTCAAGTCGGCTGCCTGGACATATATGGTATGTTCGGCCATATCATACCCCTTGTTGGGACTGTTCAACGTGTTTACCGGAATATTTCGTGCAAATAATAATTTTATTGCATCTATGATATCCATAGTCATGTCAAACCTTGTCAATCTTGCCGTAGGAGCTGTTTGCATATTCTGGCTTGACCTGGGGGTTTTAGGCGCCGGTATCGGACTGGTTTCCGCCAGGCTGATTGGTGCGGCAATATTGTTCTTTCATTTGATGAGAAGCCCGAAAATACATATAAAAACAGCATCCTTCAAAGTTTCTTCAGGAATAATGAAGCCGGTTTTGTACATCGGTGTTCCCGCGGGACTGGACAGCCTGGTATTCAACGGAGGAAAGCTGTTGGTACAGTCCATTGTGGCCTCACTTGGAACGGCAGCTCTGGCGGCAAACAGTATAGCCGGATCACTTAATTCCATTATCAATATTCCGGGTGGAGCTGTTTCCATAGTTGCAGTATCTATAATAGGTTACTATGCAGGGTCGGGAGATAAAGAGGAGCTCAGGAAGATGATAAACAAACTTACCCTGTATGCCATGGTGCTGCTGGGAGGTGTCTCGCTTATATTCCTGCCGTTTGCATCCCATATTCTCAAGCTTTATCAGCCTGCGGACCAGGTCTTGACCATGTCACTGCATATAACGTATCTGACTCTGGCCTGCATACCGGTATTCTGGCCGGCGGCCTTCATAATGCCTGCTTGTCTCAGGAGCACCGGAGATGTTGTGTATGTAACCACCGTGTCAATGTTGAGCATGTGGCTTGTGAGAGTATTTTTGGGATATGTGCTGGTAAGGTATACCGGACTGGGTATTATGGGAATATGGATAGCCTGGTGCTTTGACTGGGTAACCAGAGGAGTTCCGTTCTATATAAGGGTATTTCGCAGGAAATATGAGAAATATTTGCCTGCATCGGAGGAATCTTCAGCAGCGGGATAATACCCCGTTCATATACCCGCAGGTAAGGCAAAAAATAAAAATCCTGAAAATAAAATTAAATCATTGCTAAAAATATTTCTATATGGTATACTAGCAAACGAAAAAATACACACGCATTTCGATTTTGTTAAAGTGTCAGTAAGTGCTGACTTGACAGGGTGCGGAGGTATTAACTTTAACGGAGGTGTTTTTATATGGCAGTTATTTCAATGAAACAACTTTTGGAGGCAGGTGTTCACTTCGGTCACCAGACAAGAAGATGGAACCCAAAGATGGCTGAATACATTTTTACAGAACGTAATGGTATTTACATCATTGACCTTCAGAAAACAGTAAAGAAAGTAGACGACGCTTACTTCTTCATCAGAGAAGTGGCAATGAACGGGCAGGACGTGCTTTTCGTAGGAACAAAGAAGCAGGCTCAGGATTCCATTAAAGAAGAAGCTGACAGAAGCGGTCAGTTCTTTGTAAACAACAGATGGTTGGGTGGCATGCTCACCAACTTCAAAACTATTCGTAAGAGAATAGACAGATTGAACCAGTTAAATGCTATGGAAGCTGACGGAACTTTTGAAGTTCTTCCTAAGAAAGAAGTTATCAAGCTTAAGAAGGAAATGGAAGATCTGGAAAAGAACCTTGGCGGTATCAAGAACATGAAAAAAATTCCCGGCGCAATGTTCGTTGTTGACCCACGCAAGGAAAGAAATGCGATTCTTGAAGCGAAGAAGCTTGGTATTCCGGTTGTAGCCATAGTTGATACAAACTGTGATCCTGACGAGGTTGATTTTGTAATTCCCGGTAATGATGATGCTATAAGAGCTGTTAAGCTTATCGCTGCTAAAATTGCAGATGCCATTATCGAAGGACGCCAGGGCGAGCAGCTCGCACCTGAAGCTGCTGAAACAGTTGTGGTTGAAGAAGCAGTGGAAGTTGCTCAATAATAAACCATGAAAACCATATATTGCCGGATTTTGTTCATAGCACAATCCGGCAGTTAACTTAATATTTTACCATTACTAAAAAATTAATGACACGGCGATAAATAAAAATTTATCCCATTTACAGCTTGGGATAATTATTTGTCCATGTCGGAAATGGAGATAAAAATGATTACTGCAGAAATGGTAAGACAGCTCCGTGAAAGAACCGGAGCGGGAATGATGGACTGTAAAAAAGCTCTCACCGAGACAAATGGTGATGAGGAAAAGGCAGTTGAGTATTTAAGAGAAAAGGGAATAGCCAAGGCCGCCAGCAAAGCTGGAAGAATAGCTGCTGAAGGCTTGGTTGAAGCTTATATACATGGCGGCGGAAGAATCGGTGTTCTTGTAGAAGTAAATATTGAAACTGATTTCGCTGCAAAGAATGAAGAATTCAAGCAGTTGGTAAAGGACATTGCAATGCAGATAGCTGCCAGCAAGCCTGAATTTGTCAGAAGAGAAGAAGTTCCGGTTTCCTTATTGGAAAACGAAAAAGAGGTATTGAGAGCACAGGCCAGAAATGAAGGCAAGCCTGAAAAAATCATTGAAAAGATGGTTGAAGGCAGAATTGATAAATTCTACGGCGAAAAGTGCTTGATGGAGCAGGCTTTCATTAAAGATCCTGATATAACGGTAGATCAGCTCGTTAAGGAAAAGATAGCTCACATCGGTGAAAATATAACAGTTAGAAGATTTGTAAGATTTGAAAGAGGCGAAGGAATAGAAAAGAAGGAAGAAAACTTCGCTGATGAAGTATTGAAACAAATAGGCGGTTAATAATAAAGGGGGCTGTTGCAAAACAAAATATCTTATTTGTTTTGTAACAGCCTTCTTTGGGAACATATATTGTTGTATGTTCCTTTTATTAGGGCCTTTTCTCAGCAAATTCACAAGAACAGGGATATTTTTTTGAAATTGGTTATTGATGCGGTTGAATTACATACAGGTTAAATTATTTTAGTTGACGGAGGAAAACCATGTCTGAATTAAAATATAAGAGAATAATGTTGAAGATCAGTGGAGAAGCTTTATCAGGAGAAAAAGGCAGTGGAATCGATACTGATACTGTAAATGAAATATGTGACAGGATTCTTGAAGTACACAAACTGGGAGTTGAAATAGCAATCGTGGTAGGCGGAGGAAACTTCTGGAGAGGCAGAAGCGGAAAAGGCATGGATAGGACAACTGCGGACCACATGGGGATGCTGGCCACTGTCATAAACTCTTTGGGGCTTCAGGATGCTCTGGAATCCAGAGACATTCAGGTAAGGGTACAGACTGCCATTGAAATGAGGCAGATTGCTGAACCTTATGTGAGAAGAAAGGCTGTCAGACATCTGGAAAAGAAAAGAATTGTAATATTTGCCTGCGGCATGGGGAATCCATATTTCTCAACCGATACTGCCGCAGCTTTAAGGGCTGCTGAAATTGATGCCGAAGCAATACTTATGGCAAAGAATGTTGATGGCATCTATGATTCCGACCCGTCAAAAAATCCCGGTGCTATAAAATATGAAAGACTCAGCTATCAGGAGTATTTGAACAAAGGGCTGTGCGCCATAGATTTGACAGCGGCTTCTTTCTGCAAGGACAATGGGATTCCCACCCTTGTATTCGGCCTTAATGATCCTGATAATATTATAAGAGCCGTAAAGGGTGAAGAGATTGGTACCACAATATATTGAAATCCAATGTAATTAATTGTATTATATATAGTGAACAAATAAATATGCCGGGTGCATTGGCTGAATTTATTTGTTCCGCAAATATTTTTAAAATATTCTCAAGTAGTTGGCAACGAATTTTTTAGGAGGATTTTTATGGACAAAGAGCTTTATAGACCTATTGAAGAAAAAATGAAAAAAACCATAAATGTGTTTAGGGACACTCTTTCAGGCATTAGGGCCGGAAGAGCAAATCCCCAGATACTGGATAAAATTTCAATTGATTACTACGGTGCACCTACTCCCATTCAACAGGTTGCCACTGTGTCGGTACCGGAAGCAAGAGTTATTCTGATACAGCCATGGGAAGCCAAGCTCCTCAAAGATATAGAAAAGGAAATACAGAAATCTGATATGGGAATCAACCCTAACAATGACGGTAAGGTTATTCGTCTTGTTTTCCCTGCGCTCACTGAAGAAAGACGCAGAGATTTGACAAAAACAGTAAAAAAGGAAGGCGAAGATGCAAAGGTTGCCATCAGATCTATCAGAAGAGATTCCATAGAGCAGATGAAAGCCAAAAAAAAGAACAATGAAATAACTGAGGATGATTTAAAGGATGCTGAAAAGGATATTCAGAATCTTACAGATAAATTTATTGCAGAAATAGACCATATTATTGAGGCCAAGGACAAGGAAATCATGGAAGTATGAGCCGGCTGACAGGTTATACGCTGGGAGATGCTGTCCGGCAGGCGGAAAAGGATGGCTTTGAAATTGAAAAAATCACTGTCACTGCTCCGCCGAAAATGCAGAGCCAGGAATATGATGATACCTTCAGGGTGCTTCGTGTTACAGTCTCGGAAAATAAACTCAGCATATTAGTATGTAAACCCCTCTAATAGAGGGGTTATTTTAACAAATACGGTATTTGAAAAAAAGTTCTGGATTGGTTATTGCGGTTGAGATACATATTTGGTACGGTTTGTTTTATGCTTGGGTGCGGGCACAGTGGCAGGTAAGTATGCGGATGGAGGTCGATATGGGTCTTTGGACTAGAATTACCCGGTTGTTCAGGCGGCCGGAAATTGCAAAAGGGGATTTTTCAACGATTCCTGAGCACATAGCAATTATTCCCGACGGAAATGGAAGATGGGCAAAAAAAAGAGGCCTGCCCCGGAGTGTTGGTCACAGGGAAGGTTCTATGGCACTTAAAAAAGTAGTTATTTATTGCTCTGACATAGGGGTTAAGTATTTATCGGTATTTGCCTTTTCCACGGAAAATTGGAAAAGGCCCAAAAGTGAAGTGGATGCTCTTATGGACCTGCTGGTTGAATTTTTGAGAAACGCCGAGAAGGAACTTGACGGCAGCAATGTGCGCATAAAGGTAATAGGAGATACCCTGGGCCTTCCGGCAGAGTTGCAGCAGGAGATATTGAGGGTTGAGAAGCTGACCGGTGTTAATGACGGTCTGAATTTAATCATTTGTCTTAACTATGGAGGCAGGATTGAACTTTTAGATGCGGTTAAAAAAATAGCCCATAAGGTTAAAGAGGGAAAGCTGGAAGTTGAGGATATTGATGAGAAGCAATTGGAAAACTGCCTGTATACGGCAGGAATACCTGAACCGGACCTGCTTATCAGAACCAGCGGCGAACAGAGAATCAGCAACTATCTGCTCTGGCAGTGTGCCTATACAGAGTTTTGGTTTACACCCGAACTCTGGCCTGATGTAAATGGAAGCCATATTGCTGAAGCATTAAAAGCTTTTGAACTGAGAAACAGAAGGTTTGGCGGGATTAGTCAATAAATTTCCCATAAAATATTCCGTCCTTGAGAATTTGTTCAGGCGGGCAGGACACGGAGGTATGATGTTAAAAACAAGAGTTATCAGTGCATTGGTAGGTTTGGCTCTGCTTATAGCCGTATTGTATATGGGGTCTGTGGTATTGGGTGTAATTGTAAGTATCATAGCCGCAATCGGGCTGTATGAGTTTTATAATTCCGCAGCAAAGCTGAAGACTGTTCAGCCCATCAAAATTGTGGGTTATTTATCAATAATTCCCCTTTTGCTCCTGGGCCTGGAAGAGTTGGGCTGGTATAAGCTGGATTTAGGTGTGCTTACGGGAATTTCCGCTTGTATTATAATTTTTCTGAGTATGACTTTTATTGTATTTGGGCATAAGAAGTATAATATTGTAGATGCTTGCATTACAGCTTTTGGTATAGCTTATGTACCTTTCCTCATGAGTTTTTTGATTCTTATAAGAAACATGGACCACGGAATGCTGCTCATCTGGTTGATATTCATCGGCGCCTGGGGCACTGATACCATGGCTTATACCTGCGGCAGGCTGTTCGGGAAAAGAAAGATCATTCCTGAAATCAGTCCCAAGAAGACGGTAGCCGGAGCTGTTGGAGGTACTTTAGGCTGCGCATTGCTTATGCTCCTGTTCGGTTTTATAACTCAGACGTATTTTGATTTGAAGCTGTCCTATCCGGCACTTGTTTTGCTGGGCATTTTCTGCGGATTCATTTCACAGATAGGTGACTGGTCGGCGTCTGCGGTTAAAAGGTATGTCGATGTTAAAGATTATGGCAGCATCATGCCGGGCCACGGAGGGGTGCTGGACAGATTTGACAGCATACTGTTTGTAGCTCCGGTAGTCTATTATGTTTTGGTACTGTTTTTATAATACATGAAATCTGGCGGCTGGAACATATTTTATGATACCGGGCCTGGAGGTAAAATGGCAAAGGTTATTTCAATTCTGGGATCAACTGGTTCCATTGGCGTTCAAACTTTGGACGTGGCAAGAAATCTTGGAATAAAGGTTGCAGCAATGTCTGCAAATTCAAATATAGATTTACTGGAAAAACAGGTTCATGAGTTCAAACCCCAGTTGGTTTCAGTGGCGGATGAAAAACTTGCCGCCGAGCTTAAAAACAGGCTTGCAGGAATTAAGGTCCAGGTCCTGTGGGGACTTGAAGGAATGCTTCGCACAGTGGATATTCAGGGGTCTGACACTGTAGTTACCTCTGTTGTCGGAACAGCCGGACTGATACCTACAATGCATGCAATAAAAAACAGGAAAAACATAGCCCTGGCAAACAAGGAAACCCTTGTAACCGCAGGACAACTGGTTATGCAGGAGGCGGGAGTTCAGGGTGTCAGAATATTTCCCGTGGACAGCGAGCACTCTGCAATATACCAGTGTCTTATGGGCAACGATGAAAAACAGGTTGAAAAAATAATTTTGACTGCTTCAGGAGGGCCTTTCAGGGGCAGAACTCTTGAAGAACTCCGGGATATCACTCCTGCTCAGGCTCTTAAGCATCCCAACTGGAGTATGGGCAGCAAGATAACCATTGATTCGGCTACACTAATGAACAAAGGACTGGAAGTGATAGAAGCAAAATGGCTGTTTGACAAAGGTCTTGATAAAATTCAGGTGCTTGTGCATCCTCAAAGTATAATTCATTCCATGATTGAATATATTGACGGCTCGGTAATGGCGCAATTAGGTTCTCCCGATATGAGAATTCCTATCCAGTTTGCTCTCACCTTTCCTGACAGGCAGCCCAATAATTTTCCAAAGCTGGATTTGCTTAAAACTTCACAGCTTACTTTTGAAAAACCTGATGTAGAAACCTTCAGGTGCCTGCAATTGGCATTTGATGCCTTAAAGGAAGGCGGAACCATGCCTGCGGCAATGAATGCTGCAAACGAAACAGCCGTGGCGGCATTTTTGAAAAACAGAATATCATTTACCGGCATCCCGGATATAATAGAAAGGGTAATGCTGGCACATACAGTGAATATTTGTCCATGCCTGGACGATATAATAGAAATAGACGGCTGGGCGAGAAGGCAGGCCGAAAAGGAAATCAAAGGACAGACTGATATCCTTTAAAACAGAAATGGAGGAATTTATGGGTATAGTACTTGCAATATTGGCTCTAAGCTTTTTGATAATAGTTCACGAACTTGGACATTTTATGGTGGCAAAGGCTTTCAAGGTGAAAGTAAATGAATTTTCACTATTTATGGGGCCCAAGCTGTTTTCCTTTAAAAAAGGCGAGACCTTGTATTCTCTCAGACTTATACCTCTTGGAGGCTACGTGAAAATGGAAGGTGAGGAAGAGGCCTCCGAGGACGACAGGGCATACAACAGAAAGCCCATAGGTGTCAGAGCGGCAATAATAGCCGCCGGCCCAATAATGAACATACTGACTGCGCTGATATTTGCTTTTATTATAATATCCCAGACAGGCTATTACACAACCCAGATAAAGGCCATCCAGCCCGGCTCTGTGGCGGCAGCCAAGGAACTGCAGGTTGGTGACAGACTTTTGAAATATAACGGCAAGACAATATATAACGTAAATGATCTTGGTATATTTTCCTATCCTTTGACAGATGAGAGCATCCAACTGGAATATGAGCGCAACGGTGAAACAAGGACTGTGGAGCTTAAGCCGGACAGACAGAGTTATATACTTGGCTTTACTCCCCTGGATGATGAACTGGAAGGTGCAAAATCCAATGTTGTTGAGGCTGTGTCACCTAAATCACCGGCTGCACAGGCGGGTTTGAAGGAGGGCGACAGGATTGTGGGACTCAATGGGACAGAGGTCGGCACCAGAAAGGACATCCGTGAAATTCTGCAGCAGAATAAGGATAAGTCCGTTCGCATAGAGGTTGAGAGGGCAGGGAAGGAACTGGAATTAAAGCCGGTGGTTCCAATGAAGAGTAAAAATTCGGAATTTTCTGCCATTGGCATCCTTGACTTTGAACATGTAAAGGGAGGAATAGGAAACACTGTAAAGGAAGCCGTAAAATACAACATATTCATTTCCAGGTCAATATACTATTCCCTGGGCTGGCTGTTTACAGGAACGGTTCCTGCAAGTGACCTTATGGGGCCTGTGGGAATAACCACCACAATCAGCAACGAGGTTGCTTCAAGTGCTTCGGCTATGGAAACGGTTATACGGCTGCTGACTATTACAACCATGATCAGTATCAACCTGGGACTTGTAAATCTTATCCCGTTCCCTGCCCTTGACGGAAGCAAGCTGGTGCTGCTGCTCATAGAGGGTATCAGGAAGAAGCCGCTCAATCCTGAAAAGGAAGCCTTGATAACAATGGTTGGAATGGTTATTTTGATAATGCTTATGATTTATGCCACCTTCAATGACATATTAAGATTGGGAAGAGGCTAGCTGGCAGGTTTCATAAAGTCAATTGCCGGTGAAACTCCACCCTGCTTGGAGGCTTTGGCCTCACCCAGGCCGATGAGCTTAAGCCCATGGCAGTTGACCTTGACGGGAGAAGAACATAATGGAGAATTATATAGAAAGAAAACAAACAAAGAAAATAAAAGTGGGAGATATCTTTTTGGGAGGAGATTCTCCTATTTCTGTTCAATCAATGACAAATACTGATACCAGGGATGTTAAGGCGACGGTTGAGCAGATAAAAAGGCTTGAGGAGGAAGGCTGCCGGATAATCCGGGTTGCTGTTCCGGATATACAGTCCGCCGAGGCAATTTCTGAAATAAAAAAAGGCATTAAAATACCTCTGGTTGCAGATATTCACTTTGACTACAGGCTGGCCCTGGAGTGTATGAAAAACGGCGCGGACAAAATACGTCTCAATCCCGGGAACATTGGCGGTCAGGACAGGATCCGGCTGGTAGCCCGTATGGCCAAGGAGCGTCAAATACCTATTCGCATTGGTGTAAACTCCGGTTCTGTGGAAAAGAGCATAATTGAAAAATATGGTGGGGTAACTCCACAGGGGATGGTTGAAAGTGCCTTGAATCATGCGGCTTTGCTGGAGGCTGCTGACTTCGGAGATATTGCGGTCTCAATAAAGGCTTCAAGTGTCCCCATGACTATAGCCGCATACAGGCTGCTTTCAAAGGAAACTTCATATCCTCTGCATGTGGGTGTCACAGAGGCCGGAACCATTTACAAGGGGACCATAAAGTCTTCTGTGGGAATAGGCTGCCTGCTGGCTGAGGGAATAGGAGACACCATAAGAGTGTCGTTGACAGGTGACCCTGTGGAAGAAGTGCGTGCGGGCAAGCAAATACTTAAGTCTCTTGGTCTGCTGAGGGAGGGTGTGGAGGTAGTATCCTGCCCCACCTGCGGAAGAACAAGAGTTGATCTTATAGGAATTGTAAATGAAATAGAGCCTGTTCTGGACAAGCTGGACAAGGATATAAAAGTGGCTATAATGGGCTGTGCCGTCAACGGCCCAGGCGAGGCCAAGGATGCAGACATAGGTATTGCAGGCGGCGTAAATGAAGTCCTCCTTTTTAAAAAGGGGCAGATAATTAAAAAAATTCCCCAGGAAAAAGCAGTACAAGAGCTGATTGAGGAAATAGGCAAGCTGTAGAAGCTTCAAGCATACTGCGGATTTCTCTCAGGATGTTTTGGGGGGACCGTCTCCAACAGCTTTATGGAGGCTTATCCAGGTTACCTGGCACAATGTAAATTTATAAAACTCATATGGAGCACTCCAAAAGGGAAGGTGCAGCCTTTTATGTACAAAACCGCATTTAAGTGTCCAAATTGTTCAAAAGCCCTGAAGCAAGGCATGAAACAGTACTTTTGTCCAAATGGGCATAATTTCGATATCGCAAGGAAGGGATATGTGAACCTTCTGCTTTCAAGCCACATCGGGGCAGGGACTCCCGGTGACAGCAAAGATATGCTTCTGTGCAGGAGAAATTTTCTGGACAGGGGTTTTTACGAGGAATTTTCCAATGGAATCAATGCTCTTATAAAACTTCCTGAGAATGAACTTGAAAATCCTTCCGCAACCGCAGGAAATAGCGGGAATAGCTTGGACTGTAGCATCAATATACTGGATGCCGGCTGCGGAGAAGGCTATTACATAAGCAGGCTTAAAAAAGCTTTGGCGTGCCGGTGTGAAAACAGAGGGATAAATTATTACGGAACCGATGTATCCAGGGATGCAATAAACTATGCTGCAAGCAGGGACAAGCATATACGCTTTGCGGTTGCAAGCAGCTATCACCTGCCGTTTACAGGCAGTACACTGGATTATATACTGTGTATATTTGCACCCAGGGATGACGAGGAATTCAAGCGCGTACTCAAACCTTCGGGCAAACTGCTGGTGGCAGTGCCGGGAGCCCGTCATCTTTACGGCTTGAAGCAGTTAATATATGAGGCTCCTGAGGCAATAGGACAGAAGGGAACTGTTGGAGGCGGCTTTAAACTTTTAGAGGAGATAAATATCCGGTATGAAATAGAACTGACGGACAGGCAGGACATATTTAACCTCTTCAACATGACTCCATACAGCAGGCATGCCGGGCTTGAGGCTGTTGAAAAGCTGGACGGGCTTGAAACTGAAGTGGATTTTTCCATTCTTCTGTATGAAAGACCTTAACCCAAATATTATCTTAATTTCGATTTGTCAAATACTTTTAAAAGCAAGTTGGGGTTTTATATGTTAAAATAAGAATTGATTATAAAATCAGCTTGCTGTTAATTAGCCACTATAAATATAAATTTTTTTATTTTGGTTCATACTGGTACGCATAAAATGTTTTTTCAAGGAAATAAATCATAAAATGAGGTTTTTACATATGGATGGTTCAGCAAATACAATTAAGCTTTTTCAAGATTTATTCCCTGGGATGGTGGATTTTAACGGGGAATTTTCTGTTTTCAGAGAACTTGGCGTCAGCAGGATGAAGGTTTTCATAAAATCCAACAGGCTTGAAATACATACTTCCGGACCTGCACTGATCGGCCCCGCGCTTGTGTCAAAGCTGGAGAGCCACCTGTCCCGGTGTCTTGGAGCAGAAAGCATCGTCATAAAGGTAAAGTGTACCGGCGAATACTCCATAGAAGACTTTTTCAAGTCACAGTGGAATGAAATAATACTCATGCTCAGCGGCAAGGTTGCAGTATGCAGAGGAATACTTGCGGGCAGCACCTGCCAGTTTAGCGAGGGCAAGGTTTTTATAAGGCTTGCCACAAAGGGTGCTCAGATACTTAAGGCACAAAACTGCCATGACATTATAGAGCAATATATCGAGGACACCATTTCAAAAAGGATAAAGGTGGAATTCCAGGATTTGCAGGTTGATTCCTCCATAATGGAAGAATATGTGGCACAGAAGGAAAAAAACGAGGCCAGTGTTGTAAGCTCCGCTATAACTGCAATTCCTTCCGAGGCAAAAGCTAAAAGTACTTCCGAGAGCCGGGGAGGATTTGCAGGAGAGAGTCCGGCTGGCGGCATTATTGCAGGCAAACCGTTTACAGACAGCATTATGAGAATTTCGGAAGTGACTCCCGATTCAGGAAAGGTAGCTATTGCAGGAGAGGTATTCAGAACCGAATCCAGGGAAATCAGAGGCGGAAAATATATATACATATTCGATGTTACCGATTATACAAGCTCTGTAACAGTTAAGATGTTTGTTGATAAAAAGGAGTTTTCAAATATATCCCAGCGCATTGTTGAGGGAGTATGCCTCAGAATAAGGGGAGACGCCCAATATGACAAGTTCTCAAAGGAATTGGCAGTAATGGCCTTCGACATTGCTGAAACAGAGAAGGAAATCAGGCACGATGATGCTGAAAACAAAAGGGTGGAGCTTCATCTGCACACACAGATGAGCTCTATGGACGGTGTGACTCCTGTCAAGGAGCTTGTAAAAAGAGCCGCCAAATGGGGGCATAAGGCCATAGCAGTGACCGACCACGGTGTGGTGCAGGCTTATCCTGATGCCTACGGTACTTCAAAAAAGCTGGGAATAAAGATTATTTACGGGCTTGAATGCTACCTGCTGGACGACAATGTGCCAATTGTATATAATCCTGGTGCACACACGCTGGAAGACGAATTTGTAGTTTTTGATATAGAGACCACAGGCTTGAATTCACATACCGACAGAATTACCGAAATCGGAGCAGTGAAGCTTAAGGGCGGTCAGATTATTGACAGGTTCAGTGCCTTTGTCAACCCCGGCATACCCATACCCAGCATGATTGTCAAGCTCACAGGCATTACAGATGAAATGGTAAGAGAGGCTCCCCCCATTGAGCAGGTACTCACTGACTTTATGGAATTTATCCAGGGGACTGTTCTGGTTGCCCACAATGCAAATTTTGACGTGGGCTTTATCAGGCAAAATGCAAGGATTATTGGTGAGAAAGTTAAAAATCCGTACATAGACACCCTTGAACTGTGCAGAAAAATGTTTCCGGAGCTTGGAAAGTACAAGCTTAACATAGTTGCAAAGCATCTGAAGATAGAGCTGGAAAATCATCACAGAGCGGTGGATGATTCCATGGCTACTGCCAGGATATTCCTGCACTGCATGAACCTTTTGAAGGAAAAGGGCTGCAATACAATAAAGGACATTGAGAATGCCTTTGGTTATGAGGTGAACGTTAAGGCCGCCTCTAGCCATGCCATCATACTGGTGAAAAATTCGGTGGGCCTGAAAAACCTATATAAAATAGTATCTCAATCCCACTTGAAATATTTCTATAAAAAGCCCAGAGTGCCCAAGAAGCTGCTGATGGAATACAGGGAAGGTCTTATACTGGGAAGTGCTTGTGAAGCCGGTGAGCTGTACAAGGCCATACTGAACAGCAAAAGCGAGGACGAAATATCAAAGATTGTAAGGTTTTATGATTATCTTGAAATACAGCCGCTGGGAAATAACCAGTTCCTTGTAAACAACGGAAGAGTATCCTCTCAGGAGGAATTGAAGAAAATAAACAAAAAAATTGTCAAGCTTGGGGAGCGTCATCAGAAGCCCGTAGTTGCAACCTGTGACGTTCACTTTATGGACCCCAGGGACGAGGTGTTCAGACGGATACTTATGGCAGGCCGGGGGTTTACCGACGCAGACAACCAGGCTCCCCTCTATTTCAGAACCACTGAGGAAATGCTGGAGGAGTTTGCCTACCTGGGGCCGGAAAAGTCACGGGAGGTTGTAATTGACAATACCAACCTGATTGCCGACATGATTGAAAATATTGCGCCGGTGCTGGAGGGGACTTTTCCGCCTAAAATAGAGGGGGCCGAGCATGATATTGAAGAAATGGCCATGTCCAGGGCAAAGGAGATATACGGAGAAAACTTGCCGGAAGTGGTTCAGCAGAGGCTTGAAAAGGAGCTTAATTCAATTATAAAGAACGGCTTCGCCGTAATGTATCTCATAGCCCAAAAGCTTGTTTCAAAATCCGTGGGAGATGGCTATCTGGTCGGCTCCAGAGGTTCGGTAGGTTCTTCCTTTGTGGCGAACATGTCAGGAATAACGGAGGTAAACTCCCTCCAGCCCCACTATATATGCGAGAGCTGCAAGCACTCCGAGTTTATACTTGACGGCTCCTATGACTGCGGCTTCGACCTGCCGGACAAGGTGTGCCCTGTATGCGGCAATAATCTTAAAAAGGACGGCTATGATATTCCCTTTGAAACCTTTTTGGGTTTTGACGGGGACAAGGAGCCTGATATAGACCTTAATTTCTCAGGAGAGTACCAGCCGGTGGCCCACAAGTACACAGAGGAGCTTTTTGGGGAAGGCTATGTTTTCAGAGCAGGTACCATAGCCTCCGTAGCAGAAAAGACAGCATACGGCTATGTGAAGAACTATCTTGACGAGAAGGGAATCATAGTCACCAATGCAGAAATAAACAGGCTGGTAAAAGGCTGTACAGGCATCAAGAGAACCACAGGCCAGCATCCCGGAGGTATAATGATAGTTCCCAAGGATAAGGAGATATTTGATTTTTCACCTATTCAAAGACCTGCAGATGACACCTCCTCTGAAATTGTGACCACGCACTTTGACTATCACTTCCTGCACGGAAGCATACTAAAGCTGGACATTCTGGGACACGACGACCCTACGGTTATCAGGATGTTGGAAGACCTGACCGGCGTGGATGCCACAGCCATCCAGATAGGTGAAGCCAGGACCATGAGCCTTTTCAACAGCACCGAGGCACTGGGTGTGAAGCCGGAGGACATCGGCAGTGAAACAGGAACCTTTGCCATACCGGAATTCGGCACAAAATTTGTCAGGCAGATGCTGGTTGATACAAAACCCAGGACCTTCTCAGAGCTTATCAGAATATCAGGACTGTCTCACGGTACCGACGTCTGGCTTAACAATGCCCAGGATCTGATCAGGGACGGAATAACAACACTGTCTAAAAGCATCTGCTGCCGTGACGATATAATGATTTATCTCATGCACGCCGGACTTCCTCCGAAAACTGCGTTTAAAATCATGGAGGATGTAAGAAAAGGCAAGGGTGTCAAGGAAGAATATGAAGCTGTCATGAAGGAAAACAAGGTTCCGGACTGGTACATAAAGTCCTGCAAGACCATAAAGTACATGTTTCCAAAGGCCCATGCCGCAGCTTATGTAATGATGGCCTTCCGTATAGCCTGGTTCAAGGTATATCATCCTGAAGCCTTTTACGCTACTTACTTTACAGTCAGGGCAGATGACTTTGATGCTGAAATGATGGCCCAGGGACAGGAAAAGGTTAAAAATAAAATCAGGGAATATGAGATGAAGGGAAATAATATTACCACAAAGGAAAAGAACGTACTGACCATTCTGGAAGTTGCCAATGAAATGTATGCCAGAGGGATAAAGTTCCTTCCAATAGATTTATATTTGTCTGAGGCAAAGAAGTTTAAAATAGAGGAGGGTTCAATAAGACCGCCTCTCAATGCACTCCAGGGCCTTGGTGGAGCGGCAGCCCTTAATATCGTTGAGTCCAGAAAAGACGGGGAATTTCTCTCTATAGACGAGCTGAGGACAAAGGCAAAAATAAGCAAATCCGTTATTGAAATACTGGAAAGAAACAATTGTCTGAGGGGTTTGCCTGAAAGCAATCAGTTGTGCTTATTTTAAACCAGATGGGCATATAATTATTATTTTTTAAAGACTTTGTTCAAAATGGTAATAAATTGTTGATAATTTGAAATAATAATGATATAATACACAAGGATAGAGGTTTAATAGACTTGACTGCCAAGAGTGGGTAATCCCACTCTTTGTTGTTTATCAGACCAGATAGCGGCCGGATAAAATACACAGGCCGGTCAGGTACCCGGAGCAGAGCATGTTGAAAAGTCAGTTAATTTAACTATATGATTGACTTGGTAAAGGGCACATTTTGTGCCCCCGTTTTTGTTGTGCGGAGCTTTTTTCTGCGTGGCTGCCGGCTTAAACCTGACTTACTGGAGGACGAGTATAAATGAAGAGAAACATACCGCAGGATATCATGGAACTGGCGGCACCTGTAGTTGAAGCGCTGAATTATGAGTTGGTTGATGTGGAATTTATAAAAGAAGGTGCCAACTGGTATTTGAGAATATACATTGATAAGCCCGGCGGCATAAGCATTGATGATTGCCAGGCGGTCAGCGAACAAATGAGCGGAATACTTGACAAAAAAGATCCCATTGAACAAAGCTATTATTTGGAAGTTTCCTCACCCGGCCTTGAAAGGCCCTTGAAAACCGAGAGGGATTTTGTTAAATATAAGGGCGAGCTGGTTGAAGTCAAGGTTTTTCAGCCTATTGACGGCAAAAAGGTGTTTGAAGGTCAACTGGTGGGCTTAATCGAAAATAAAATTGTAATAAGCGATGCTGGAAATGATATAGAATTTGACAGGGAAAAGGTTGCAATAGTAAAAAGGGCCATTAAATTTTAAATTTTAATTTAGTAATGGGAGGTTGACGTAATGAGCGCTGAGTTAATACTTGCACTTGAACAGTTGGAAAAGGAAAAGGGTATTAAAAAGGAAATTATAATTGAGGCTATTGAAGCCGCGCTTATTTCTGCATATAAGAAGAACTTTGGTTCTGCCATGAACGTAAAGGTAAATATAGATAGAATTACCGGTGATGTTAAAGTTTTCGGACTCAGAAAAGTTGCCGAAGTTCCGGATATGGATCAAATGGATATTTCAGTGGATGAAGCTGCAAAATTGAATCCTACCCTTGCGGTGGGTGATATCGCCGAAATGGAGGTTACTCCCAGGTCTTTCGGAAGAATAGCCGCCCAGACAGCAAAACAGGTAGTTGTTCAGAAGCTCAGAGAGGCTGAAAGAGGAATAATATACGATGAATTCTATAACAAGGAAAGCGATATAGTAACAGGCATTATTCAAAGAATAGAAAAGAGAAATGTCATAGTTGACCTTGGTAAAACCGAAGCCGTACTTGCACCTACAGAACAGACTCCGGGAGAAGAGTACCGCTTCAATGAAAGGCTCAAGTCTTATATTGTGGAAGTTAAGAAAACCACCAAGGGTCCTCAGATAATGATTTCCAGAACTCATCCCGGTCTTGTAAAAAGACTCTTTGAGCTTGAGGTTCCGGAAATTCACGAGGGTGTTGTGGAAATAAAAAGTATTTCCCGTGAACCGGGTTCCAGAACGAAAATAGCAGTATTTTCCAGAGATGAAAATGTTGATCCGGTTGGAGCCTGCGTAGGCCAGAAGGGAACCAGAGTTCAGGCCATAGTTGATGAACTCAGGGGCGAAAAGATAGATATCATAAAATGGAGCAATGACCCCAAGGAATATATTTCCAGCAGCTTAAGCCCTGCCAAGGTTGTGAGGGTTGACGCCAATGAAGAGGAAAAGGCTGCGCGTGTTATAGTACCTGACTATCAGCTTTCACTGGCAATTGGTAAGGAAGGCCAGAATGCCAGACTTGCTGCCAAGTTAACCGGTTGGAAAATTGACATAAAGAGTGAATCGCAGTTAAGACAGGCAATAGAGAGACAGCTTTTTGATGACAGCATCAGTACAGGTGACTTTATGGATTTTGATGTTGAAGAGCAAAATGATACTTACGACGGTGACCAGGATGAGGATGTTTTCATAGATTGATAGGTAATGATTTCCCGCTGGTGTCTGTAATACATTAACTGTCGGAGTATCGGTAGCAATTGACTATAGGAAGGTGTGGATGGATGAAGCAAAAAAAGATTCCATTGCGTATGTGCCTTGGCTGTAAGGAAATGAAGCCAAAAAGGGAATTAATACGTGTGGTAAGAAATAATGAGGGAGAAATCAGTATTGATCTAATTGGTAAAAAGCCCGGCAGAGGTGCTTACATCTGCAGAAGTGCCGGTTGTCTGGAACAGGCTATCAAAGCCAAGAGACTGGATAAGGCTTTTGAAACAACCATAGACAGCGAGGTATACGAAAACTTAAAATGCCAATTGGAGGGAAACGATGGATAGGATTTATTCCTTATTGGGCCTTGCTAAAAAAGCCGGTCAGTTGCTATCCGGGGATGAAACTTGTGAAAGAGCCATAAAATCCGGTAAGTCAGTGCTGGTAATTGTAGCAGAGGATGCTTCTGAAAACACGAAGGACAAATTTAAGAGTATGTGCGTTTTCCGGGATATATCCTATAGGGTATATGGCGAAAAGCTGGAACTTGGCAGATGCACCGGAAAAGAAATACGCTCTGTTATTTCGATTCAGTCAAAGGACTTTAAAAATGGCCTTCTTAAGCTAATAGATAATCAAATAAACGAATCCGGGGGTGAAGGTATTGGATAAAGCAAGGATATACGAGCTAGCCAAAGAACTTAATACTACAAGTAAGAGGTTAATGGAAAAGCTTGCTGAGATAAATATAAATGTTAAAAATCATATGAGCCTTCTTGAACCTCATGAATTAGATGCACTTTATAAGCATATTGGTGTAATAAAACATGATGACAAGAAGGATGAGGATAAGAGAGCCGGTTCTGCGGACACTTCTCATTCAGCCGACAAAAAGAAGGACGTTAAAAAGGATATGAAAAGTGCTCCAAGAATCATCAGAACCACAGAGATAGTCATTGACAGCAAGGGCGAAGCCGGAAGCACAGAGCATGGGGGATACGTCAAGAAGGAAACTAATCAAGGCCATGCAAAGCCCAGCTATGTTAAAACCGAGTCCAGTACATCGGGACTTAGACCAGGTTATGTAAGAGATAATATCCATGACATGAAGAATAAACCTGTTGCCAGGACAGACAGGTCTTCGGAACTTCAGAAGAATCCAATCAAGACTTCAGTTGCTCAGCATGATGATTCTTCAGCGTCAAGGCAAAATGTAAAACCTGAGGTCATTAAAAAAGAGGAAAATATTGTGGCGGATAAGACTATTCAAACTGATGTGAGTATATCAAAAAATATCAATTCAAATGATACAGCAAATAAGGAAAATTTAGCTGAAAGAGTGGATATGAAACCAAACGCAGTTACTGAACCTAAGGAAGCGGTTGCAGCGAAAGATGCAGCTCCGGCTTCAAGGAATGAAAGTATGGGAAACAAGGTTGAAGAAGTCATCCGGCCCGAAGCAAAGGCTTCTGAGGAAACCCCGGGCAAAATTCAGGGAGAAAAGCCGCAGGGTGACAGACCGCAGGGGGATAGGCCACAGGGACAATATAACAGACCACAGGGTGACAGACCCCAGGGCCAGTACAACAGGCCACAGGGTGACAGACCCCAGGGCCAGTACAACAGGCCGCAGGGTGACAGACCCCAGGGCCAGTACAACAGGCCGCAGGGTGACAGACCCCAGGGCCAGTACAACAGGCCGCAGGGTGACAGACCCCAGGGCCAGTACAACAGGCCGCAGGGCGACAGACCCCAGGGCCAGTACAACAGGCCGCAGGGCGACAGACCCCAAGGCCAGTACAACAGGCCGCAGGGCGACAGACCCCAGGGCCAGTACAACAGGCCGCAGGGTGACAGACCCCAGGGCCAGTACAACAGGCCGCAGGGCGACAGACCCCAGGGGCAGTACAACAGGCCGCAGGGTGACAGACCCCAGGGCCAGTATAATAGAGGTGACAGGCCACAAGGTCAATATAACAGACCACAGGGCGACAGGCCACAAGGCCAGTACAACAGGCCGCAGGGTGACAGACCCCAGGGCCAGTATAACAGAGGCGACAGGCCACAAGGCCAATACAACAGGCCGCAGGGCGACAGACCTCAAGGTCAGTATAACAACAGACAACAAGGTTTGGATATTCCAAAGCCTGATGTTTCGGTTGCCCAGGATCAGTTTGACTCCTTGAGAAATGAAGCCAGAAGAGAATTCCAGAGTAAGGATATAGATAAGAACGTCAAGAGAGAAGAAAAGCAAAAGAAGGAGTCACCAAAGACTACTACTGACAAGAAGCAGAGATTTAAACCTCAGAAGATAGTTATTGAGAAGAAAGGTGTTTCAGAAATTCTTGATGAAAATTACATCTTTGACGAGTTCTACAGTGATGATGGGAAGAAAAAGAGGCTGCCCAGGAACAGAAAGAATGAAAAGCTGCAGGAAAAATACATTCCGCCTAAGGCAGTGCTTACCTCAATAACAATACCCGAATCTTTGACAGTTAAAGAGTTGGCAGAGTCATTAAAGAAAACCTCAACGGAAATTATTAAGAAGTTGATGAATTATGGAGTTATGGCTACATTAAACAACGAGGTTGATTTTGAGACTGCAACAATTATCGCAGAAGAGTTCGGGGTAAAGACTGAAAAGGCTGTACAGGTCAGTGAGGAGGATATACTCTTTGATGATGCTGAAACAGTTGACGAATCAAAATTACAGACAAGACCTCCGGTGGTAGTTGTAATGGGTCATGTAGACCATGGTAAAACCTCATTACTTGATGCTATCAGAAGTGCTCATGTCATTGACAGCGAAGCCGGCGGAATAACCCAGCATATTGGAGCTTATACTGTTAAAGCAAATGACAAGCTTATTACCTTCCTGGATACACCTGGGCATGAAGCCTTCACGGCAATGCGTGCCAGAGGTGCTCAGGTAACGGATATTGCCATACTGGTTGTTGCAGCCGATGATGGTGTAATGCCTCAGACAATAGAAGCTATAAACCACGCGAAAGCAGCTAATGTCTCAATAATTGTTGCCATCAACAAGATTGATAAGCCAGGTGCAAACCCAGACAAGGTTAAGCAGGAGCTTACAGAGTATGGCATAGTTGCGGAAGAATGGGGCGGAGATGCAATAATGGTGCCTGTTTCCGCAAAGAAGAGAGAAAATATCGATCAATTGCTGGAAATGGTGCTCTTAGCTGCCGACATGCTTGAATTAAAGGCAGATCCGGACAGACAGGCAAAAGGAACAATCATCGAAGCCAAGCTGGATAAGGAGAGAGGCCCTGTTGCTACTGTGCTTGTTCAAAGAGGTACCTTGAAAATTGGAGATTCCATGCTGGCAGGTTCGGCCTTTGGTAGAATCAAAGCCATGAACAGTGATAAAGGTGTTTCCATAAAGAGTGCCGGACCTTCCATGCCGGTTGAAATCCTTGGTATGAATGAAGTACCGGAGGCAGGAGAGGTATTCTATGCAGTTACCGATGAAAAGGTAGCCAAACAGTTGGTTGAAAAGAGAAAGTTCAGACTGAAGGAACAACAATACAAGTCAAGTGCCAAGGTAACTCTGGAAGATTTGTTCACCCAGATTAAAGAAGGTAAGGTTAAAGATTTGAATATAATCATCAAGGCAGATGTTCAAGGTTCTGTGGAAGCAGTGAAGCAATCCCTTGAAAAACTCAGCAATGATGAAGTGCGAGTCAGGACAATACACGGTGCGGTTGGTGCAATTACCGAATCGGATGTAACTCTGGCACAGGTTTCAAGTGCAATCATTATCGGCTTTAATGTAAGGCCGGGAGCGAATGTTACTGAGGCCGCAAAGAATGCAGAAGTTGATATGAGGTTGTACAGTGTAATTTACAAGGCAATCGAAGACGTTCAGGCTGCTATGAAGGGTATGCTTGAGCCCACCTATAAAGAAGTTGTACTTGGCCATATAGAAATAAGGCAGATATTCAAGGTTTCAGGCATTGGGACCATTGGAGGTGCCTATGTAACAGATGGCAAGGTGCAGAGGAATTCCGAAGTCAGAGTTGTAAGAGAAGGTATCGTAATTCATGAGGGCAAGCTGGCATCCCTGAAGAGATTCAAGGATGATGTAAAGGAAGTTGTTGCCGGCTATGAATGCGGTGTTTCCGTCGAACGCTTCAACGATATTAAAGAATTAGACGTTATCGAAGCCTTTGTAATGGAAGAAGTAAAAAGATAAAACGGAATTTGTTCGAATAGGTTGAAGTGGATTGAATTCCAATTCAACCTATTCGTATATGTCAAGAAAATTACATGCTTGAATGAAACTGCATTGGCAATACTATTTATGTGTGGGTAAGCTTTAAAATAAACAATAGTTTTGCTTTTATTGAAAATATGGAGGATAGAATTTATGGCTGATAGAATAGTCAGGATTTCTGAGGAAGTTAAGAAGGAAATAAGCAGCATAATTCAAAATGATCTTAAGGACCCCAGGCTTCCAAACATGGTAAGCATAATATCCTGTAATGTTACCAAGGATCTGAGGTATGCGAAGGTATATATAAGTGTCCTGGGCAATGATGAACAGAAGAAAAATGCCATAAGCGCGCTAAAGAGCGCGGCAGGGTTTATCAGGCGGGAGCTTGGACACAGGCTGCAGCTCAGGTATACTCCGGAGATACATTTTGAACTTGATACGTCTATTGAGCACGGAATATATATAAACAAGTTATTGGATGATGCGAAGAAGGAACTAAACGATTAGTGGGGGGGATCGAGGCTGGATGGATAGAGAAATAGTCAAACTTTTGTCGGAGGCTGGGGGAGTTGCAATATTTCCTCATGTTTCTGCTGATGGAGATGCAATAGGTTCTTCTCTGGCACTTGCAATGGCGCTAAAAAAGGCAGGCAAAGATGTAGTTGTGTATGTGGAGGAAAACATTCCGGCAGTGTACAGGTTTTTGCCGGGAACAGAACTCACCCGTTTTTATGATTCTTCAGACGAGGCCATGGATATTAATCTGGCACTGGACACTGGAGACGTTGGCAGGCTGGGAACCCGCGGAGAAGCTTTTTTTAAGGCTCCCTGCACTGTAAACATTGACCATCATGTGACAAACACCAAATTTGCACTGCTCAACTACGTGGATGAAACATCTGCCTCCACAGGTGAGATAGTGTATATCTTGCTCAAAAAATTGAAGCTCCATATTGATACAGATATGGCCACCTGTCTGTACACCGCAGTAGCTACAGACACAGGAGGCTTCAAATACAGCAATACAACGGCTGAAACCCACAGGATAGCCTCCGAACTGGTATCAGCCGGCATAGATATCGGAGAGCTTTCTCAAAGAATTTTTGACAATACCACTTACCCAAAGCTCAGGCTTACTCAAAAAGCCATTGAACTATTGGAGTTTTATGAAAATAACAGACTGGCTGTAGTTACCTTTTCCAGGGCTGATTTGCTGGCTACGGGAGCCTCCGATGAAGATTGTGACGGAATTGTCAACATAGGAAGGTCTGTTGAGGGCGTGGAGGTATCTCTTCTGGTAAAGGAAAAAAATGCTGAGGAGGTAAGGGTAAATCTGCGTTCCAAAACCTATGTGGATGTGTCCGAAGTGGCGGCGGCTTTCGGTGGCGGAGGCCACAAAAGGGCTGCCGGGTGCACTGTGAACGGTACATTGCAGCAGGTACGGGAGCAATTGATCGAGGCTGTGAAAGACCGTCTGTAAGGACCGTATTGCTTCTGAAATACGGCATAATATTTACATTGCAGTTTTGCTAATGGAAAGGTTGATATATAAACCAATATGAACGGAATTATAAATGTTCTGAAACCGGCAGGCATGACATCCTTTGATGTAGTAGGGTATCTGCGGAAAGTTGCAGGTCAGAAAAAGATCGGACACACCGGAACTCTTGACCCGTCCGCCGTTGGAGTTTTACCCATTTGTCTGGGAAATGCCACTGGGGCTATAGAATTTATGATGGAGAAAGACAAGGTATACCGTGCTGAACTCACACTTGGTTATGCCACAGATACACAGGATGCTTCAGGAAATGTCATATACACGGGAAGTGTGGAGCCAGACCATGCCGCCATTGAAGCTGCCATAGGCAGCTTTACAGGGGAGCTGGAACAGCTTCCTCCAATGTATTCCGCTATAAAGATAAATGGAAGAAAGCTGTATGAACTTGCAAGAAAGGGCGAAACAGTAGAGCGCCAGCCAAGAAAAATAAGAGTATTTGATATAAAAATCTTAAGAATCTGGGAGCAGCCGGATGAGTTTGGCCATGACCGGGAGCACTCCGGCAGATTGCCCGGAAAAATGCTGAAAAAAGCGCTTTTTGAGGTGCACTGTTCCAAGGGAACCTACATCAGGACACTTTGCCACGATATAGGAGAAAAGCTTGGATGCGGCGGGCATATGTCCTTTCTCGTAAGAACCAGGGCAGGCAGGTATGGCTTGGACACTGCGCTGACTCTGGAGGAGATAAGGGAACTGTCAGACCGCAGGCGGTTGGAAGAAAGTCTTATACCTGTTGAAACGGTATTCGAAGATTTTGACAGTATCCGGCTTGACGAAAGAGAAACCTTCAAATACTCCAATGGTGTGTGGCTGCAACTGGATGTCTTAAATGGAAAATCTGATGATAGCAGCCCTTATATCAGGGTATATGATAACATGGGGACTTTCCTGGGCATAGGTGAAATGTTCGGCAGCCCGCGGGGAACCTGTCTGAAATCCAGGAAGTTTTTTACTAATTAGGGCTTATACTAAAGGGTGCTGAAGGCCGCAGGCCGGTATTCACCCTTTGGACCCAATACGAGGAGAATATTTTTATGCAGGTTATCCATACTACAGACAGCAGTAATTGTTTTACATCAAAAACAGGTGTAGGTCTTGGCAATTTTGACGGCCTGCATATCGGACATATGGCCCTTATCAATACATTGATAAGGGAATCGCAGCTAAATAACCTGAGTTCGATCGTCTATACCTTTACCAAGCATCCTGAAAATATTTTAAGGAAAAAGCTTATTACGCCCTTGTTGCTGACCGAGCAGAAAAAGATTGATTTGCTGGATGAGATACATCTGGATTACCTGTATTTCGACGAGTTTAATGAAGACTTTTCCAGACTGTCACCTGAGGATTTTGTAAAAAAGATTTTGATAGACAAGTTGAACATAAAGCTGGCAGTGGCCGGCTATGATTACAGGTTTGGCTATATGGGGCAGGGGGACATTCCGTTTTTAAAGGAACTGGGACAGAAATACGGTTTCAGGGTAGTGGTCATTCCTGCCATAAAGTGCGATGACGAGGTTATAAGCAGCACGAGGATAAGAAATTGCATCATTAATGGTGAGCTGGAAACAGCGTACAAGCTCCTGGGAAGAAACTACTCGATTACTGCGGAGGTTGTAAGCGGCAGAAGAATAGGGAATACCATAGGTTTTCCTACGGCCAATATCCACCCTGAGAGGTTTCTGGTGCTTCCGGCAAACGGCGTCTATATTACCAAAACCCTGCTGGACGGCAAACTGTACAACAGCATGACAAATGTGGGCTATAATCCCACCTTTGAGGATGTTAAGGAAAAAACAGTGGAGACGCACATTATTGATTTTAATCAGGATATATACGGGAAAAAAATAGAAGTGTTCTTTTTGAAAAAACTGAGAGACGAAAAGAAATTTGAGTCCGTGGAGCTGCTTAAGGAACAGATTTCAAAGGATATGAACTCTGCCAGGAAGTACCTGGAAATTGAAGAGGCAGCCTCGGATTGTACTTGAAAGGCGATATATGAATCGATACAGGATTTTAATCACAGGCATAGTTCAGGGAGTTGGTTTCAGACCCTTTATATTCAACCTGGCTAAAAGCATGGGCTTGAAAGGCTGGGTTGGCAATAGCGACAGCAGTGTGGTTATTGAAATTGATGCCGGCGAACCTGAGTTTTCCAGGTTTATTGAAACTATAAAAACAAGTTCACCGGTATTATCAAGAATTGAAGCTGTATGCTATGAAGTATTGCCTGCTCTGGGATTTCAGGACTTTGTCATAGAACAAAGCCGTGCAGTCTCAAAGGGGCAAATTTTTATTTCGCCGGATGTTTGTACCTGCGGTGATTGTGTTAATGAACTCAAAGACCCGCACAACAGAAGATATGACTACCCTTTTATCAATTGCACCAATTGCGGGCCCAGATTCACCATCATCAGGGACATACCCTACGACAGGGATAAGACCACAATGGACAGGTTTTTAATGTGCCGGTTCTGCAGTGCTGAATACAAGAATCCCGGCGACCGGAGGTATCATGCACAGCCGGTGTCCTGCACTGCCTGCGGACCGGTATTAAACATACTGGATGAAAGCGGGAAAGAGCTGCTTTCTCAAGTGGACGCCGGGAGTGGTGCATGCCTGGAATACCTGGCTGAAACAGTTAAATCGGGTAAAATTGCAGCCATTAAAGGTATCGGAGGTTATCATCTGGCCTGTGATGCCTTGAGGGAGGGCGCGGTTAAAAGGTTGAGAAGCAGAAAACACAGGGATGATAAGCCGTTTGCCTTAATGATGAAGGATATCAGTGTTGTAGAAAAATACTGCCATATATGTGATAAGGAAAGGGAACTGCTGAAATCACCAGCCGCTCCTATTGTACTGCTCAGAAAACGGGAAGGAGCGGTACTTCCGGCAGAGGTAGCACAGCTTAACAGGCATCTGGGTGTTATGCTGCCATATACCCCCATTCATCATATACTATTTGAAAAGGAAGGCTTTCCGGAGGTGCTGGTAATGACCAGCGGGAATCTGAGCAGTGAGCCGATCTTTTACAGGGATGAGGAAGCTGTAGCCGGACTGGCAGGAATTGCAGATGCCTTTTTGACAAATGACCGTGATATTTATATTAGAACAGACGATTCGGTAACGAGAGTGTTCAGGGACAAGGAGTATATTATCAGAAGGTCAAGGGGTTATGTTCCAATGCCTGTCAAACTGGAGGTTCATAAAATGCTGGGTGTGAATCCCGGCATTGAGATTCCGTCTGTGCTGGCCTGCGGCGGTGAATTGAAGAATGTATTCTGTATTAATAAAGGAAATATGTTTTACCTTAGCCAGCATATAGGCGACCTTGAAAACGAAAGTACCAACAGGTCCTTTGTCCACGCAGTGGAGCACTTTAAGAAATTGCTGGACATAGACCCGGGACACATAGCCTTTGATTTGCACCCAGGTTACTTTTCCAGCCAATACGGGCTGCAGCACAAGATTCAAAACAAGACAGGTGTACAGCATCATAAGGCACATATAGCGGCAGGCATGGCTGAAAACGGATTGTCGGGAGAGGTTATCGGTGTTTCCTTTGACGGCACCGGCTATGGAGAAGACGGCTGCATATGGGGGGGAGAATTCTTCACGGGGGGCTATTTCGGAATGGAACGTGCCGGCAGCCTGCAATATGTAATGATGCCCGGAAGTGATTCGGCTGTACGGCATCCCTGGAAAATGGCGCTGGGGCATCTTTATTCCGCAGGACTGCAAAGCAAGGCATTGGGGCAGGACAGTCCTTCTCTTTTGAAGGGCATCAGGCCGGAAGACATTGCTTTCACAATAAGGATGCTGGAGCGGAAGCTGAACTGCCCTGAAACCTCCAGTATGGGAAGGCTTTTTGATGCAGTCTCGGCCATACTCGGAATTAAGACCGACATCAGCTATGAAGGGCAGGCGGCTGTGGAGCTGGAATACTATGCTTCGGACATGGCTGCAAAGCCCTATGAAGTTGTTCTGGAAACCGGCCCTGCAGGAAGCTTTACAGTCAGAACAGACGCCATAATCACACAACTGGTTCAGGAACTGGAAGCCGGCAAAAGTCTGGAGTCCGTGGCTTCCAGCTTCCATGCAACTGTAGCCCGGATTGTACTTAAGGGCTGTCTGGAAATCAGGAACATACGAAAACTTAACAGAGTAGTGCTCAGCGGAGGCGTCTTTCAGAACCTGACCCTGCTGGCTATGAGCACTGAGCTTTTGGAAAACGGCGGATTTGAGGTTCATATGCATTCGCAGGTTCCTGCAAACGACGGAGGAATTGCGCTGGGACAGGCAATAATGGCTATAGCGTGCAGTACTGCCAAGAGTTGAGATTGAAATATGCCGGAAATATGTTTATACTTTTATAGTGAATAGAAATATCATTTATCAGGAGGTTTATTATGTGTCTGGGATTACCTGCAAAGGTTGTAAATATTGATGGAAGCAATGCGGAAGTTGAAATGATGGGAGTAATGAATAAAATATCCATTGAACTGCTGGAAAATGTAAAGGAAGGGGACTACGTGCTGGTTCACGCCGGCTGTGCCATACAGATTGTAGATCAGGAAGAAGCAGCAAAAACCCTTGAAATTTTTAATGAAATAAGGGAGTTGGGCATAAAATAGCGTTATCCTCTGAGCGGCTTTGCAAGATGCCGTGAGCGGCCTGCAGACCATGAAAAGCAAGCCTGCAGGCCCAAATTAGCAGTGTTTAAAATTTGCTTTGACAAATGGAGGTAAGATGACAAATTATATAGATGAATTCCGAGACAAGGCAGTGATACAAAAAATTGTAGACTGCCTTAACGCATATTCGGGACCCAAGTTAAAAATAATGGAAGTCTGCGGTACGCACACAATGGCAATTTCCCGTTACGGGCTCAGGTCACTGCTGCCAAAGAGCATAGAACTGCTGTCCGGCCCCGGCTGCCCCGTATGTGTCACACCCACCGGCTATATTGATACTGCAACAGAACTGGCGGACAATAGAGATATTATAATAACAACCTTTGGAGACCTTATGAGAATACCGGGCAACAACAGCACCTTGCTGCTTAAAAAGGCAAAAGGCAGCAATGTACAGATGGTGTATTCTCCTCTCAATTCACTGGAAACAGCAAAAGCAAATCCACATAAGGAAGTGGTATTTTTATCTGTGGGTTTTGAGACTACTACCCCGGTTATTGCACTATCCGTTTTAAAAGCCAGAGAGGAAGGTATAAAAAACTTTTCTGTCCTGACTGCAAACAAGACCATGCCCGAAGCCGTAAAAACCCTGGCAGAGGATAGGGAGCTTGCCCTTGACGGTTTTATTTATCCCGGACATGTTTCTGCCATAATTGGAACAGACTTTTTTTCATATGTCGCGTATAATATGGAAAAGGCCGGTGTTATTGCGGGTTTTGAGCCTTTGGATATTTTGTATTCCATAAATATTTTACTTAAAAATATTTCAGAGGGCAAAAACGTCCTTGAGAATGCTTACTCCAGAATAGTAGCAAAAGAGGGCAATATAAAGGCCCAACAAAAAATGTACCAGGTTTTTGAGCCGGTGGATGCTGTGTGGAGAGGTATAGGCTTGATTCCAGGTTCAGGTCTGGGTCTCAGAAAAGAGTATGAGAATTATGATACCATGAAGAAATTTGATATAAAGCCCAAGGATAGTCCTGAGCCAAAAGGCTGTTTGTGCGGAGAGGTTTTGAAAGGTAAAAAGAAACCTTTGGACTGCAAGCTTTTTAAAACCAGGTGCACCCCGGAAAGTCCCGTGGGAGCCTGCATGGTTTCGGCGGAGGGAACCTGTGCGGCATATTACAAATATGGGGATTAATATTTGAATTAAATTTTGTAAAAACACAAGGAGGCAATCTCAACAAATGGACAATATAATTACTCTGGCCCACGGCAGCGGAGGTTCAGCCACACTGGACCTCATAGAAAATGTATTCAGGAAATATTTCAAAAATGATATACTTTCTGCCGGAGATGATTCGGCAAGACTTGATATAGGAAATGCAAAAAACATTGTTTTTACTACAGACAGCTTTGTTGTAACACCTGTTTTTTTTAAGGGGGGAAATATCGGAAAACTGGCAGTATGCGGCACAGTAAATGATCTTGCCACCAGTGGAGCCATCCCCATGTATCTTAGCTGCGGCTTCATTATTGAAGAGGGCTTCAGTATGGAGGAGCTTGAAAAGATAGTGGAGGCAATGAGTGTCACGGCGGCTGAGTGCGGAGTCCAAATCGTTACCGGAGATACCAAGGTGGTTCAGAAGGGTGCGGCAGACAAGATTTTTATAAATACTTCTGGAATCGGTATCTTGCCTGAAGGTATAAATATTTCCGGGAGAAATGCCAAAGCCGGTGACCGGATCATAGTATCAGGAACAATTGGTGACCATGGCAGTTGTATACTCCTGGAAAGAGAGAATATGGGCTTTCAGGCAGAGATAAAAAGCGACTGTGCACCCCTGGCAGGACTGGTAAGGGCTTTGCTGGAGGGGGGAGTAGAGGTTCACGTTCTCAGGGACCCCACAAGAGGCGGAGTTGCTACCACCTTGAATGAAATTGCCGCACAGAGCAATGTAACCATTCAGATAAATGAAGAGTCGCTGCCCGTAAAAAGAGAAGTTCAGGGAGTGTGTGAGCTTTTGGGCATGGACCCGTTATATATGGCAAATGAGGGAAAGCTTTTAATATTCGTTCCCGGGAAGCAGGCTGATATGGCTTTGAAAATTCTCAGGGAAAACAGATATGGTGAAAATGCCTCTATAATAGGAGAGGTCATGGAAGGCCGGGAGCCAAAGGTTGTGCTCCGGGCTTTAAGCGGAGGCTTGAGGATAATGAAGCTGCTGACAGGTGATCAGTTGCCCAGAATATGTTAAACAGTTAACAAAACTCTATTTTAAAAAGTTGAGTTAAATATATAAAACTTGTGAAAGGAGGAAAAAAGCTTTGATTATATCCATGAAAGATTTGGGTAAGACCTATAAAAACGGCCATATCGAAGTTGAAGCTCTTAAGAATGCCAATATAAACATCAGCAAAGAAGAATTTGTTGCAATAATGGGACCTTCCGGCTCAGGTAAATCCACCCTGATGAATATTATAGGCTGCCTTGACAGGTCTACCAGGGGCGAGTATTGGCTGGATGGAGTTAATATATCTTCATTGGACGAGGGAGAGCTTGCCAAAATAAGGAATCTCAAAATTGGATTTGTATTTCAATCCTTTAATTTACTGCCACGAATTACTGCTTTACAGAATGTTGAACTTCCCATGATTTATGCCGGTATAGGCAGCCGTGAAAGACGGAAAAAAGCCACAGCCGCACTTGAACGTGTGGGCCTGGGAGAGAGAATGCACCATAAGCCCAATGAAATGTCCGGCGGACAGAAGCAGAGGGTGGCCATTGCAAGAGCGCTGGTAAATTCGCCTTCAATAATCCTTGCGGATGAACCTACCGGAAATCTGGACAGTACGTCAAGCGAGGAGATTATGGCTGTATTTCAGGATTTGAACAGAGAGGGTGTAACAATTGTACTTGTTACCCACGAGCCTGATATTGCCGATCATACAAAAAGAGTGCTCAGATTCAGAGACGGTTACCTGAAATCCGACGAGCTTGTAAAAAATCCGCTTGATGCAAGGGACGTACTTGCCAGGTTTGCAATGGAAGAAGCAAAATAAAAGCTAAGGCTTTTTAAATTTTTTTTATAATTACAATGTCAAATTTTTCTTATAGAGGAGACTTTTATGAATGATAATTTAGTGTCTGCGGCTCAGGAAAATGTATTGCCGAAGCTGAATGTATTTCAGAGAATTATTTATACTGTGACTTCCCCGGAAAAGTTAATGCTTGATTTGGAACGAAAGCCCAGGGTCTTGCTGGGAATACTCTTGACCATACTTACTCCCATGCTTACAATGTTTGCAGCCTTTCCCATGTTCAAGGAATACATGAGGGGAACACTTGAGGCCACCGGAGCATATGCAGAGCTGGTGAGCCAGATGTCGGCGGAGCAGGTGGAGAGTGTGCTGGTGGGTTCCGCCATTTCAACTCCTGTTTTTGCCGGTATTGGTGCAGGTATAGTATTGCTGGTGGAAGCCTTGGTCATATGGCTTGTACTAAAGATATTCAAGGGTCAGGCCAGGTTCAAGCAGATATTGTCGGTGCTGGGCTATGCCGCTGTAATATCTGTTCTTGCGGCTATTGTATCAATTATTGCCATCAATGTCACCGGAGCATATACAGATGTGACCTATACCAGCCTGGCCTCCCTTTTGCCCGAAATGAAGGGGACCTTCGCCTTTGGCTTTGCAAGGACTATTGACGTATTCGGCATATGGGCATTTGTTGTAAGTACTATCGGTATTGCCACTGTAAGCAAGATTGATAAAAAGAAGGTTTATGTGATTATGGCTTGCATATTCATCATTTTGGCCGTATACATGGGCTACAATGAGGTTAAGGCTGCCAGCCTGTTGAATTAGTACATATTGGGGGTAAAAATAGACAATGAAAAAGAAATTAGTTATTGGTATATGCGTTGGTGTGCTGGTCATTGCACTGGTGGTGGCCGGAATTGCAAAGAATGCCGGGTCTGCCGGAACAGGACCTGTATTTTCGGTAAGCGCCGCAGAGATTAAAAAAGACGATATCAGCTCTTTTATTTCAGCAAACGGTACAGTTGCCGAAGTTGAAAAGTCGGAGGTATATCTGGACACTCCTATAAAGGTTACAAAACTGCTGATAAAGCAAAATGATGTGGTAAAAAAGGGACAGCAGCTTGCGGAATTTGATATGGAATCCTTAAATATGGAGCTTGAACAGCAAAAACTCCAGATGAAGACTCAGGAACTTATGTTAAAGAAGCTCAAGCTCACTGATACAACCGTGAGTGTGGCGTCCTCCCAGAATTCTGTGAAGGTGGCTGAAAACAGTGTGGCCTCCGCCCAGAGGACCTATGACATTGCTTTAAAGGACAGAGACGACACCAAGGCGTTATATGATATGGGGGATAAATCCAAGAGTGAGCTGGACAGGGCTGAAAATGCCCTGAAGGATGCCGAGGCAGCATTGAAAAATGCCAAGCTCAGCCTGGAATCCCAAAAAGAGGCCTTTAATTCCGCCAACAAAACAAATAATCAAAATGCAAGTTCAAAGCAGATAGACATTGAGTCCCAGCAGGTTGCAATACAGACTACCCAACTTGCAATAAAACAGCTTGAAAGCAGGGTTAAAAAATATCAGGAGGCTATGTATGCCGCTATGGACGGAATAGCTTCAAAGGTCAATGTTACCGAGGGTTCCTTCACACCAGGCGGACAGCCCGTATTTACGGTAGTTGATCCAAACAAGCTTGAGGTTATGCTGAATATAAACGAATATAATGCAAAGATTATAAAGCCTGGCCAGTCGGTGGATATTACCGGTGACTCCATACCTGAAAAAGAAAAGATAACCGGAAAGGTAAAAACTGTTTCACCTGTGGCAAACACTAATATGAATAGTTCAGGAAGCCAGGAAACGGTTATACAGGTGGTTGTCAGCATAGATAGTGTAAATGATGCCATAAAGCCGGGTATAACTGTAAATTGCGACATCAAGACAGTAGATATGAAAAATATACTGACATTGCAGCTTGACATGCTCAGTCCCGATAAAGACGGCAACAATTTTGTCTATGTCATAAGCAAAGACAAGCAGACCATGAAAAAGGTTGCCGTAGAATTAGGAACCACCTCTGATATGAAGGCTGAGCTTAAAACCGGAGATATTAAAGAGGGCGACCTTGTTATAATGAATCCAAAGACCACATATAAGGACGGGGCCAGAGTTAAATTATCGGAAGGTTAAAGGACGAGGTAAACAGCTAATGAATATTATTGAGAGCTTTAAGCAGGCGTTATCCAGTCTTCGGGCCAATAAGCTCCGTTCCATATTGACAATGATAGGTATAGTGATGGGTGTGTTTTCAGTTATAACCATTGTGGCTATCGGAAATGCAACCCAGAGTTATATGGATAACGAATTTGCAAAAATCGGGGCTAATGTTTTAGCCGTATCATACAAATCGGGCAATCTGAACTCCAATGACATCTTGAAGAATGACGACCTGAAAGCCATTGCAAAGGTTGAGGAAATAAAAAATGTCGGTACTTCCATGGGACGGTCCGGCACCATAAGGCTGGGTGACAAAACCAGAAATGCCAGCGTCACCGGTGTTTCCTCCCAGTATAAGGATATTATGCCCACTGACATGGCCCAGGGCAGGATGATCAATGACATTGACAACACTATGAGGTCAAACGTGGTAGTTATTGCTGAGGATTTTGCCAAGGCGAATTTTAAGGATGAGGACCCCATAGGACAAAAGCTGAGGGTTAAGTTGGGCTCAGGCAGTTCGCTCAATTTAACCGTTATAGGTGTCACCAAAAAGGAAGACTCTATTTTCGGAGATATGATGTCCTATGAAAACCAGACGGTGGCTCTTACTATTCCCTTGACCACCCTTCAGTCCTATTATCCCTGGGCTGATCAACTGAACTACATGTATGCGACAGTTCAGGAAAGGGATAAGGAGTCGCTGAAAAAGATAGCTGCAAAGGTTATCAGGATTCTTGAACAAAAGCATGGCAACAAGGATAAATACTATGTTGAATTCTTGTCCGATGTGCAGGAACAGCTTAATTCTGTGCTGGGAATAGTCTCCTCTGTATTGCTGGTGGTAGCGGTCATTACCCTGGTGGTTGGGGGTATAGGCATAGTCAATATTCTTTTGGTTTCGGTTACGGAACGTATCAGGGAAATCGGTGTCAGAAAGGCCCTTGGTGCCCGCAAGAAAGACATTGTATTCCAGTTTATAACCGAATCCATCATACTCACCGGCTTAAGCGGCAGCGTGGGAATTCTTCTCGGCATCCTGGCAGGCTTTGTTATATCCTCTGCCATAAAAATACCTCCAACCGTGGATGTTACCGTGGTAATACTGGCCTTCTTCGGCTCAGTGGCACTTGGACTGCTGTTTGGAGTATATCCTGCCAAAAGGGCTGCAGACCTTGATCCGATTGAATCCTTGAGATACGAATAAGCATATTGGATATGAAAAAAATATTATTATATGAAAAAATCCTATGCCGGGCCACGGCAACTACCAAAGTCAATTACGGTTAAAAGCCTTCACTTTCAAGTGAATATCATCTTCAGTGTGAAAATTGCTTTTAAGCCGACTTCGAGCGCAGTTTGGGTTTGAAAAAGTTATTTTACTTTAAGGGGCTTCAGCCTCAAACCCAAACTAGCGGATTTCAGTCGATAGTAATTGACTTTGCAATCAATGGAAAGCAGTATTTCAGGTAATACATTGATTGCAAGTCAGTGCGGCAGGCACAGCACAGCTTGTGCCCGGGTGTAAGCCATGCACGGAAACACTGCTTTGACACTTTTAAAGCACCTGTAAACCAGGTGCTTTTTTACCATTTTCTGCAGGCATCTATAAGCTTTCCTGCTGCAAGCCCTGCCAGAAAGGTTCCTCCGAGAATTCCAACGGCTGCTGTAGTGGAAAGTGTAAATTCTGCATCGTTAATTTCAGAGGTGGAAGCGGTGGCGCTTTTTCTGGATGGACGCACATATTTTCTATTTTTATGATTCATAAATACCTCCTTGAAAATCGGAATTTATATTTATCAAAGAATAGTATTTGTGTTTATATTGAATATATACGGATTTTTTTATTATACTATATATGTATGCTTATTTTTTGAAATTATGGAAGTAAAGTCTATTAAAATAATGTTGGCACAGACAAGGCTGCTGTCTTGTCAAATGCCGGAAGTGGAGATGAAAATGACAGACACAGAAAAATCCCGGGAGAATCTGAACAAGCTTTTTGAGGTTAATGGGATAAACATTTTTAATATAAAATCCGACAGATTTAAGACAAACACCATAAGTATCTTCTTTCAGGATAATTTGAATGAAAACTCGGCTGCCATGAATGCACTCTTTCCATCGGTTTTGAGAAGAGGCACACAGAACCTTCCAACGCTCAAAGACATTAACCTGTACCTGGAAGAACTGTATGGTGCGGTATTTGACTGCGGTATTGCCAAAAAAGGCGAGCGGCAGATAATTCATTTCTTTTTCGAGTACCTGTCCGATAAGTATGCAAATGATGAAAACCGCAATTTTGAGGGTGCTCTGGAATTTTTGCTGGATATGGTTTACAGGCCCTTCCTGAAGGAGGGGGTCTTCCATACGGAGTACGTGGAGCAGGAAAAAACAAACCTGAAAATGCTGATACAGAGCAGGACAAATGACAAGGTTCAATATTCCATGGACAGATGTTATGAACTCATGTGTCAGGAGGAACCTTTCGGATTATATGAGTACGGTACCCTTGAGCAGATTGAAAAAATAACGCCTGGAGAATTATATAAGCATTACAGGGATAAGGTTGCAACCCTGCCGGCTGACATATTTATAACCGGTCAATTGGAGGACAGTGATATTGAGTTTTTAAAGGCCAAGATCAGCAGTATAGAAAGAGGTGTTGCCAAAGGTCTTACGTCAGGCATTGTAAAAAAATACGTGGATACGGTTAAATATTTTGAAGACAGGATGGATGTTACACAGGGAAAGCTTTCTATGGGCTTCAGGACCAATATAACCCCCAAGGAAGACGATTATTATGCCCTGATGGTTTACAGCGGAATCCTGGGAGGAGGCATGCATTCCAAGCTGTTTCAAAATGTCAGGGAAAAGGCAGGGCTGGCCTATTACGTGTTTACCGGATTGGAAAAATTCAAGGGTCTGATGATTATAGGCAGCGGTATTGACATAAAGCAGAAGGATCGTGCAAAAGAATTAATACTGGAGCAACTGGAGGCCATCAAGGACGGGAGGATATCCGACTATGAGTTTGAATCCACAATCAAGTCCCTGGAGACGGGAATATATTCTTTGAAGGACAGTCAACTGCAGGTGGTGGACTTTAACCTGAGCCAGCTTATTGCACAGACTCATGATACCTTTGAAGGCATACTGGCAAAGATAAAAAAGGTGACAAAGAAGGATGTCATAAACGTAACTAAGAAAATTCAGCTTGATACTGTTTATTTTTTGACGTCAAAGGCTTCAGAAGCGGATTCAGAAGCGGTATGAGGTGTTACCGGACCAATAAAGGAGCTATGAATGGGTCGCTTTCAGGCGGCGGATTGGAGAACAGGAATATATGAGATATGAGACTCTGGAATATAAAAAGTATGATGAGGTTATGTACAGGTATGAACACAGCAGCGGCTTAAACTGCATTGTGATTCCCAAAAAAGGCTATTACAAGAAATATGCCACTTTCTCAACCCAATATGGTTCGGTGGATAATAAATTTATTATTCCCGGGGAGTCTGAGACCACAAAAGTACCCGACGGCATTGCACATTTTCTGGAACATAAGCTGTTTGAACAAAAGGACGGAAGCGTGATGGATAAGTTTGCGGCGCTGGGTTCAAGGCCAAATGCATTTACCAGCTTTAATCAGACCGCATATCTTTTTTCCTGCACAGACCTTTTCAAGGAAAATTTCGGACTGCTTTTGAATTTTGTACAAAATCCGTTTATTACCGAAGAAAGCGTTGAAAAGGAAAAGGGCATAATAGGCCAGGAAATAAATATGTACAGGGATGACCCGGGGTGGAGGGTAACCTTCAATCTTCTGGACGCTTTTTACGAGAAACATCCTGTAAAGAAGGATATAGCAGGCTCAATCGAAAGCATCAGCAAAATAACAAGGGATACCCTGTATAAATGCTACGAAACCTTCTACCATCCTTCAAACATGGTTATAACGGTAGTGGGTGATGTTGATTGTGAAGCGGTGTTTGAACAGGTGGAGCAAAGTATAGAAGCCAAGGAAAACCACGGCGAGATAAAGCGTATTTATCCTGAGGAAGGTGTCGGGCTTCACAAGGCATATGTGGAGCAAAACATGCCGGTTTCAACGCCGTTATTCTATATGGGCTTCAAGGATGAAAACTATAAGCTTTCCGGCACTGAACTCATAAGGTATGAACTGGCGGTAAAACTTTTGATTTCAATGCTCATAGGAAGAAGCTCCGAACTTTACGGCCAGCTTTATGAGAAGGGTTTGATAAATTCCAGCTTTGAAACTGACTTTTCAATTGAAAAAAGTTATGCATATTCAATGCTGGGAGGAGAATCCGTGGACCCGGAAGCGGTGAAGGACTGTTTTATCAGGGAAATCAAAAAACAGCGCAACGACGGCTTGAGAGCCGATACCTTTGAGAGGTTGCTCAAGGCTTCCAAGGGCAGGTATCTTCGAATGATGAATTCCGTGGAGAGCATCTCCAGGAGCTTTATAAATTTATATTTCAAAGGTATTACAATGTTTGATTATTTAGAGGTTTATGATACAATGAGTTTTGATTATATCAACGAAGTATTTGATAAACACTTTGATGTGGATCGTATGGCTTTATCTGTAGTCAAGGAGTTAAAAGACAGGTGATTTTGCTGAAGGCTTGCTTTTGCTTTGAAAACAGAAAACAGGTATTTTGCGGAGGTTGTCATGAATGAAAGAATAGCAGTCAGTTTCCCCGGACTGGGGCTGAATTTTGATGTTCCAAGGGTTGCTTTCAGCATATTTAATATGCCCATATACTGGTATGGAATTATTATAGCTCTGGCATTTTTTGTTTGTGTGCTTTGGGCTATGCGTGACAGCAAAAAGTTTGGTCTGGTGCCGGAAACGGTAATTGACCTTATGCTTTTTGCTGCACCTGTTGCAATAATATGTGCCCGCCTGTACTTTGTAATATTCAGTTGGGAAAATTACAAATATGACCCCATTCAGATTTTAAATCTGAGAAACGGCGGGCTGGCTGTTTTGGGAGGAATAATCGGAGCGGTCATTACAGGATATTTTGTAGCAAGGTACAAAAAAATTCCCACCTTTAAGTTTTTTGATTTTGCCATACCCTATGTAGCGCTTGGACAAGCAATAGGACGCTGGGGTAATTTTTTCAACCAGGAGGCCTTCGGGACAAATACCTCTCTTCCATGGGGTATGACCAGCCCGGCAGTCAAGTCCTACCTGCAAAATCTCAATAACACTGGTATGAACATCAATCCCGATATGCCGGTGCATCCTACATTTTTATATGAGTCCTTATGGGACATTGGAGTTTTTGTCCTTTTAATGTGGATGAGAAAAAGGAAAAAGTTTGACGGAGAGGTTTTCTGCCTGTATTTTATAACTTATGGCATAGGAAGGGCAGTAATCGAGGGGCTTCGGACAGACAGCCTCATGCTTGGGAATCTGAGGGTTTCACAGCTCCTGTCGGTGATATTCTTTATAGCGTTTACCGTATTTGTAATATATAAAAGAGCAAGGCTCAGAAACAATCTGGAAGAGGTTGAAATTGGACAAAGCGGTTATGCCGGTATTCTCAAGATAATGGAGGAAGAGGAAGCACAGGCACAAGAGTCCGGTTTGACTTCTCAGGAAACCGGGAAAAAGTTGGAGGAAGCCGGGGCGGAGATTCCGGAGGAACCCGGAGAGCCGGCAGCAGAATCCGAAACAGAGAGGGAGTCAGAGCCGCAGCAGCAAGCTGAAGAAGAAATACAGGATAAATAATGTGGAAACAGTAGCTTTTACGCAGTATTCTTGTTTGATGTTAGGAATGGTGAAGAATGTATTTTGTTGAGAAGTCAAAACCTGCAAATCCATATAAAAGATTCGATTACCTGTTATTCAGCCTTGTAATGCTTCTGGCCGCAATCGGGCTGGTTGTTTTCAGCAGCGCGGTCAAGGACAGGACAAGCTTGCTAAAGCCTCAGATACTGGCATTGATTATGGGTATAGCACTGTGCCTCATACTAAGTGCCATAGACTATAAAGACCTCAAGGTGCTGAGCCTCTTTATTTTCTTTGGAGCCATGGGATTGATGGTCCTGGTGCTGTTTTTCGGAAAAGGAGAGGACCTTGGAAATAAAAACTGGATAAATATTGCGGGTATGAGCGTGCAGCCTTCGGAATATGCCAAGATTGCCTACATAATACTTGCTTCGGTATTTCTGGAACGTATAAAGGACAGTCAGGAAAAAAACAAATCGGATATTATTAAGTTTCTGGCATATACTTGCGTGGCCATAGGTTTTGTACTTCTGCAAAAGGACCTTGGAACCGCAATGGTTTTTGCATTTATGTTTTTCCTGTTTATTTATATGGCAGGTATTCCTTACAGATACATATTCATACTATTGGGTGCAGCAGGTTTGTCACTGCCCTTTATCTGGGTGTATGTGCTCAACGACAAGAGGAAGGACAGAATACTGACCTTTATTTCTCCGGAGAGAGACCCCCAGGGCGGAGGCTATAACGTAATCAAATCCAAGCTTGCCATAGGCTCGGGGCAGTTGTTCGGCCAGGGCTACGGAAGCGGACTGCAGACCCAGAGCGGCAGCGTGCCTGTAAATGAGTCGGATTTCATATTTTCCGTGGTGGGGGAGGAACTGGGCTTTATTGGTGGCTGTATTATAATACTGCTGGGCCTTGTGATTTTGCTCAGAATAATATATATTTCAAAGAACTCAAGTGATACCTATGGTTCCTTTTTATGTGTGGGTGTGGCCGGCATGATGGGGTTTAATTTTATAGAGAACATAGGTATGAGCATTGGTTTGCTTCCTGTTACGGGGCTTCCGTTGCCCTTTGTCAGTCAGGGTGGGACTGCAATGCTTGCAAATTTTACGGCTGTGGGTATAGTACTAAGTGTGTCTCTGCGGCGTAAACGGGGAAATTTTAATTCCTCACAATAGCTTTTAATAGTTCTGAAGTCCTATAAAAGGCGGGTTTTTCAACCCGTCTTTTATTTTTTTTCAAAAAAACATTGATAAAATTGCTGATTTGAAATAAAATATCCATATAAGTGGTAGGAAGTGGTGTAAAGTGGAGCAAAGAGCCAAGCTTATTATTAAAAAATGAAATTAAATGAGATTGTTTTATTAATTGGCTTGGAAATGCGAGGTGTGAAAATTTGTTTTATGGAGAGTACCTGCATACGGTTGACCCAAAAGGACGAGTTATTGTCCCCTCGAAGTTCAGGGAGGGCCTGGGTGAAAAGTTCATATTAACCAAGGGGCTGGACAACTGTTTGTTTGCATATTCAGCCGAGGAATGGACAAGCCTTGAAAACAAATTGAAGACACTTCCGTTTACCGATAAGGATGTACGGGCATTCATAAGATTTTTCTTCTCTGGAGCTACCGAATGCGAGGTTGATAAACAGGGAAGGATACTCATTCCACAAAATCTGCGGGAATACGCGGTACTTGAAAAGGACATAGCTGTCATAGGCGTTTCTTCGAGAGTCGAGATTTGGAATAAGGCTACTTGGGAAAACTATAGCAGTGATGATAATATGAGTGCTGACAAGATAGCAGAAAAAATGTCATTGCTGGGAATATAAAAATCTTGTGTACATGCCTGGAGGCAAACGATGGAATTTAAACATAAATCCGTATTGCTTGACGAATGCATCGAATATTTGAATATAAAGCCGGAGGGCATATATTTAGACGGTACCATCGGCGGAGCGGGCCACTCCTCACGGATATACGGGAGGCTGGGGCCTGCAGGCTGCCTGGTAGGATTGGACCAGGATGCCTTTGCCATAGAAACTTCAAGCCGAAGGCTTGAGGAAATTCGTTCGGAGGCAGATTTCAAGCTGGTGAACACCAACTTCAGGAATATTGCCGACACTTGCAGACAGCTTGAAATTAACCAGTTGGACGGGATCCTGCTTGATTTGGGAGTATCTTCACATCAGCTTGATGAGGCTTCAAGAGGCTTCAGCTACCAGCATGACGCACCGCTTGATATGAGGATGGACAGAAACTCAAAACTATCGGCCTTTGATGTAATCAACGGCTATAAGGAACAGGACATATACAGGATTATAAGGGATTATGGAGAGGAAAAATGGGCTTCCCGCATAGCAAAGTTTATCGCAGAGGCCCGTGAGAAAAAGCAGGTGGAGACCACCTATGAGCTTGTGGACATTATCAAAAGAGCCGTACCAAGCGCTGCCAGACGTGATGGACCTCATCCGGCCAAGAGAACCTTTCAGGCAATCAGAATTGAGGTAAATGACGAGCTGAACATATTGAACAAAACTATCGAGGACAGCGTAACATTGCTGAAAAAAGGCGGAAGGCTTTGTATTATAACCTTCCATTCCCTTGAGGACAGGATTGTTAAGGTTCAGTTCAACAAGGAAGTAAACCCCTGCACCTGTCCTTCCGCATTTCCGGCCTGTGTGTGCGGCAAAGAGCCCAGGGCGGTACTGGCAAACAAAAAGCCCATTGTATCCGCAGCCCGGGAGCTGGAGGAGAATCCCCGTGCCAGAAGTGCAAAACTGAGGGTTTTGGAAAAAATTTAGGTCTTAAATTAATATTTAAATATACTCAAGCAGTCAATAAAAAGTACAAAAGAAAACAAACCGAAAAACAAAAGAAAAAGTAACCAAATTACAAAAGAAAAAAATAATAAGACACAAATGAACACTTGCACAACCTTAAGCAACAAATGATGGAATTTACTGCAAAAGACAAATTTTCATCTCAGATGAGAAATCAATGTACCAAGGAAAACACTCGGAGAAACAAAAGCTAAAAAACTTCTAAAAATGGTGGGAATCAGATTGATTCTGATTCCCGAATATTTTCTTAAAATGCAGGACTTAAGTTATTTCAAGGGAGGGATAGAAGCATGGCTGGAAGAGACAGCAAGTATATTTATGGATCGGCCGCTGAAAAAATCAAACATGAACAACAGCTCAATTCATACTCCTCTGCAGCCAACAGCGAGTATTACGACCCCTACGAACAAAATGCAGTCCTCAAGTCCAAAAAGCTTGCAAGAAATAATGCAAGACTTAAAAAAAGGATAATGATTAACATGTTTCTTGTTTTTGGCATGTGTGCGATTATAATGTTCAGATACGCTCAAATCAGCCAGATGAATTATGACAACAATAATTTAAGCAAGCAATACACCGCACTGCAAAATGAAAATGCCCAGCTCACCCTGGATATAGAAAAAGCCAGGTCCTTGCAAAGCATAAGAGAGATAGCAGAGAACAGGCTCGATATGCACTCGCCTGAAAAGAGCCAGATAGTATATATAAGCGTACCTAAGCAGGACGTTACCATTCTTGCGGCAAAGCAGGAAGCAAGGCTGGTGGAAATGGTCAGGGACATTGGCGGGGGAATCAAAAAATTCCTTGGCAGTTTCAATTGACATGTGGCAGGCATACCTGCCTTTTATGAGAGGCAATATGTATTTAACAAATAATAGAAGGATATTGCAAAAGTCAATTACTATCGGCTGAAAGCCTCCTGAAGTATGGACTTCTTAAAAGCCGAAACCGTTGAAACCTTTAAACAAAGTGCTTGAAAGCACATATTCGCCTGGAAGGCGAAGGTTTCAACCGTAATTGACTTTATGAACTGAATATTTTTGTTTATTACTATAACTATAGATTAATACAATTTGAGTCTATAGTTTTTTCAATTAGGCTTGAAACAGGAATATTTATGTTGATTTTATAAATTCTTTCTTACTTAATAATATATTTTAATCTCATTTAATATTAATAATTAAGAAATCATAAATTGCAAAATACTGTAAATTCATCAATATACCAACGGGGAGGGGATATTTTGTCTAGTCCGAATATTACACTGAAGAAAAGGCTCCTGTTTATTCTTGGAGTTTTTACATTTTTCACAGTTATACTTGTGGTCAGGATTGGCTGGATTCAAATTGCCAACGGTCAGGAGTACCAGCAAAAGGCATATGAGCAGCAGACCAACAACCGTACAATCAGCCCTAAGAGAGGAACTATCTATGACAGGAATATGAAGCCGCTGGCTATGAGCGGCTCTGTTGAAACTATCACAATAGATCCTCAGATAGTGAGAGATTCAGGTATGGAGGCTGACAAAGTCGCAGCAGGACTTGCCGAGATACTTGAAATGGATAAGGACACCATCCTTAAGAAGATAAATAAACAATCCCAATATGAGCTTATCAAGAAGAAGGTGGATAAGGAAGTGGGGTCAAGGGTTCGCCAGTGGAAGAAGGATAATGAGATAGGCGGAATATTTATTGACGAAGATACAAAACGCTTTTATCCCAATGGAAATATTGCAGCCCATGTAATCGGCTTTACGAACATAGACAATGATGGAATTGACGGCGTGGAAAAGATGATGGAGCAGTACCTGAAGGGCATTCCGGGGAAAATCCTCAGTGAGGTTGACGCCAGCGGCATGGAATTGACAATGGGGGAAGAGAAATATATACAGCCACAGGATGGCAACAATGTAATTCTCACCATTGATGAAACAATCCAGTATTTTGCCGAAAAGGCTCTGGAGAAGGCCATAGCCGACAATAATGTAATAAACGGAGGGACTGCCATAGTCATGGACCCCAGAAATGGCGAAGTACTGGCGCTGACCTCCAAGCCTGATTTTGACCTGAACAATCCAAGAGCGGCGCCTAAGGGAAAGGATGCTTCAACCTGGACGGGAACCAGTGTAGAAGACGTTCAATACCTTCAAAAGACTGTTTGGAGAAACAAGGCGGTGGTTGACACCTACGAACCGGGTTCTACCTTCAAGCCTGTTACTTCTGCAGCAGGACTGGAGGAAGGGGCAATTACCCCGGAGACACAGGTGACAGATGCTACCGTAAAGATAGCCGGACACAGCATAAATTGCTGGAAACCCAATGCCCACCTGCACGAAACCTTCAGAGAAGGGGTTTATAACTCCTGTAACCCCGTTTTTGTAAGACTGGCACAGCAGCTTGGAATATCGAAGTTTTACAGCTATGTAAAGGCCTTTGGCTTTTATCAAAAGACAGGTATTGATCTTCCGGGTGAAGCAGGAAGCATAATTCATACAAAGCCCACGGAAATCGACATGGCAACAGCCTCCTTCGGGCAGCGCTTTCAGATAACTCCAATTCAGCTTATTCAGGCCTATGGGGCCATAGCCAACGGAGGTAATCTGATAACACCCCATGTTGTAAAGGAAGTAGTGGATGACTCGGGAAATGTTATAAAGAAATTTGAACCCAAGGTAGTCAGAAGTGTAATATCCAGGAAGACTTCCGATACCCTGAAGGATATATTGAAGGGCGTGGTAGATGTGGGTACGGGTAAAAATGCCCGCATACCCGGCTACAAGATAGGCGGAAAAACCGGTACTTCCGAGACCAGAGAAAATGAGCAGCTCCTGGTACAGGGGAAAAACAAGAGATATATTGTATCCTTCTCGGCCATTGCTCCCACAGACAACCCGGTCATATGCGTCCTGGTGGTTCTTGATTATCCTGACGTATATAATCCCGGCGGCGGTATGCTGGTTGCTCCCGTGGTAGGCAAGCTGATTGACGAAATACTGACTTACAAGGGCATAGAAAAGGAATACAGTGAAGACGACAAGAAACTGCTAAAGCAAGAGGTACAGGTGCCGGACGTAAAGGGCAAAACTGTCAGCGAAGCAATAAAGCTGTTGAAACAAAACAAGCTGGAGTATAAAATAGAAGGCAGCAATACCGACCTAAATGCCACGGTGCAGGAGCAGACCCCGAAAACAACAGCCATACTGCACGAAAACTCAATGGTCATACTGTATACCTACAAGCCGAAAAATGAAGCTGAAGCCATGGTGCCAAACGTCAAGAACAAGACCATAGATGAAGCCACACAGGCCTTCAAAAAGGCGGGAATAAACATTGTAATAAATGGGACGGGAACGGCAGTAAGCCAGGAGGTTGACGCCGGGAAAACGGTTAAAAAGGGCTCCACCGTAGAGGTCACTTTTAGGAACATTTTTGAGGATTAGTCTTTAAATTGACGGGAAATTATGGGTAAATCCCGCCGGAAGGTGTAATTATTAAGCCTGACGGCAAAAATTTTATATAATATTATCTGGAGGTGTGGGTTTTGATACTTGCTGATTTGATTAAAGGTCTGAAAACAAAAAGCGTAAATGGGAAGCTTGATATGGAAATAGACGGAGTTGCGTACGATTCAAGGAAAACACGGCAGGGTGTGCTGTTTGTGTGTATCGAAGGCACTGTGGCAGATGGGCACAAATACATTAGCGATGCTATTGAGAACGGAACCAGGGCATTTCTGGTGCAAAAGCCTGTGGAGGTGCCTGAAGGCATTACGGTTATTGAAATCGAGGATACAAGATATGGCCTGGCCTTTGTTTCGGATGCATTTTTCGGGCACCCCTCAGAGAAATTGAATCTTATCGGTATTACCGGCACCAAAGGAAAAACCACCACCACCTACATGGTCAAATCCATATTGGAGGCGGCCAGTCATAAAATAGGACTCATTGGCACTGTGTCCAATCTTATAGGACAGGAAATATTGTACACCTCCAGAACCACGCCTGAATCCTATGATCTTCAAAGCCTGTTCAATGATATGGTGGAAAAAGAGGTGGATACGACAGTCATGGAGGTGTCCTCCCAGGGGCTGGAACTCCACAGGGTGGCAAAATGCGACTTTGATGTAGGGGTATTTACCAACTTTTCACGGGATCACATCGGGCCAAAAGAGCATGCCACCCTTGAAGAATACTTCAATGCAAAGGCAAAGCTTTTCAATATGTGCAAGCAAGCGGTCATAAACATAGACAATGAGCACGGCAGAAAAATGGCTGAACTTGCCAGGTGCAGGGTTTATACCTATGGCCTTGGGGAAAATGCAGATATCAGGGCTACTGATATAATAAAAAAGACAGCCTACACCTACTTCAAACTGACCACTCCCTGGGGGAATACCGAGATAGAGACAAATCTTCAGGGTGAGTTCAACATATCAAATGCTTTAGCTGCCATAGGCTCCTGCTGCCTAATACCTGGAATAACTCTTGAACATGTAAGGGCCGGTCTTGCAAGGGTAAATGTTCCGGGGAGAATGGAAGCGGTGACCACCGGAGGAAACTATTCGGTGCTGATAGATTATGCACACACTCCCGACAGCCTTGAAAAGGTTTTGTCAACAGTTAAGGAATTTGCCCATGGCAGGGTGGTAAGCCTGTTTGGGTGCGGCGGAGACAGAGACAGGGGCAAGCGGCCGGAAATGGGAGCTATTTCGGGAAATATAGCGGATTTTACCGTAATAACCTCTGACAACCCCAGAACCGAAGAGCCTGAGAGAATAATCAACGATATTGAAGTTGGTATTCAAAAAACCAACGGAAAATATGTTAAAATCACTGACAGAAGGCAGGCAATAAAATTTGCACTTGAAAATGCTCTGGATGGAGATATAATTATTTTGGCGGGTAAAGGCCATGAAACCTACCAGCAGTTTAAAGACAATACCATTCATTTTGATGAGCGGGAAGTTGTCGCGGAGCTGATAGAAGAATTAAAAGAGGCTGGAAGGAGATAAAGATGGTAGCTTTTGACTGTGCGGAACTTATGGAGGCGGTTGGCGGAAAGCTGCTCTGGGGTCAAACAGAAAAAGCCTTTTGCGGCATTACCACCGATTCCAGAAAGGTTGAAAAGGATAATCTTTTTATACCCTTGATAGGTGAAAAGTTTGACGGCCATGATTATATAGAGCAGTGTTTTGACGCCGGGGCAGCAATCTGCCTGACTCAAAACCCCATACCTGAGAGAAAGGACAGAAGTGCCATACTTGTAAGTGACACTTCCAAGGCACTTAGGGATATTGCCACCTGGCACAGAAACAAATATAATATACCTGTTATAGGTATAACCGGAAGTGTTGGAAAGACAAGTACCAAGGACATGGTAGCCTGTGTTCTGTCAAAAAGCTATGAAGTTCTGAAAACCCAGGGCAATTTTAACAATGAAATCGGCCTTCCTCTCACCTTGCTCAATCTTGAAGCACGACACCAGGCTGCGGTCATAGAGATGGGCATGAGCGGTTTTGGTGAAATAAGCAGGCTTACTGCGGCAGCACAGCCTGAAGTTGCCGTTATAACCAATATTGGTGTTTCTCACATTGAAAAGCTTGGCTCACAGCAGGGGATTCTTGCAGCAAAGCTGGAGATTCTTGAAGGTCTTAAACAGTGGGGGCTTGTAGTCCTTAACGGTGATGACCCGCTGCTGAAGGCCTTGAGCGGAAAGCTGGGTTTCAGGACCGTATTCTACGGTATGGAAGCAGGTCTTGATTATTGTGCACAAGACTACCGTTCCCTGGGTGAGAGCGGCACGGAATTCAGTATAGTAATTGAGGGCTCGAAATACCAGGTGAAAGTGCCTGTGCCGGGCATACATAATGTATATAATGCCCTGGCGGCCATAGCAGTGGGGCTTGAAATGAAAATACCCATGAATGCCATTGTGGAAGGGATAGCTCAATTCAGCCCGGGAAATATGCGTCAGAATATAATAGGACATAGGGGCCTTAAAATCATAAATGATACTTATAATGCCAGTCCTCAATCCATGCAGGCTGCAATAAGCGTGCTGGAGGAGCTGTCTGCAAAAACAAGGGGAATAGCAGTTCTTGGAGATATGCTCGAAATGGGGGCTGTATCCAGTGAACAACATTACTCGGTGGGTAATTTTATCAAGGATAAAAAAATAAGCATTCTTATAACAGTTGGAAATGACTCCGGAAATATCCTGCAGGCTGTTGCGGATTCAGGCAATTCAGCCATCAGCCTGCGACACTTTGAAGACAATTCCCATGCTCTTGATTATTTAAAGAGTATTGTAAAACAAGGGGACTATATACTTATAAAAGGTTCAAGAGGTATGAAAATGGAGCAGATTGCTGAAGGCTTGCTGACGCTTCAGACTGTTCCGGAATAAAAAACAGGGGGAAGTTCTATTGCTTACTTTTTCGTTAACATCAGAGCATATTATTGCCTTTGCGGCGGCGTTCGTGCTGGCTATTATTGCAGGCCCCATACTGATTCCATTCCTGAGAAGACTTAAGTTTGGACAGACAGTAAGGGACGACGGGCCGCAATCTCACCTTAAAAAAATGGGTACGCCTACTATCGGGGGACTGATATTTCTTGTGCCCGTTTCAGGGGTGGCATTGTACTATTCACAGAAATATCCTGAGATTATCCCGATTTTGCTGGCAACACTGGGATTTGGTGCAGTGGGCTTTATAGATGACTTTATCAAGGTTGTCAAAAAGCGTAAGGATGGGCTTTATGCAGGCCAGAAAACCTTTTTGCAGCTTCTGGTATGTGTATCCTTTGCTTTCTATGTTATCAGGTTTACCGAAGCAGGAAGTTCAATAGTCATCCCTTTTACCAATTTTGTTGTGCAACCCTGGCTGTACTTTTTATTTATAGTAGTATTCATGTACTTTTTTACCAATGCAGTAAACATAACTGATGGGTTGGACGGCTTGTGCGCAGGAATTACTCTTGTGGTAGCTATTTATTTTACAATAGTTTCGCTGTCCAACAGTGAGTGGGGCTACATAAAGGTATTTGCGGCAGCTATAGCCGGGGGATGTCTGGGTTTTCTGGCCTTCAACATTCATCCTGCAAAGGTATTTATGGGAGATACGGGAAGTCTTGCCTTAGGTGGTGCTCTGACAGCTATAGTTGTTATGATGAGGCTGCCTCTGATTTTATTCGTCGTAGGGGGAATATACCTTATAGAGGCCTTGTCCGTGATACTTCAGGTTGCCTCCTTTAAGCTTACCGGCAGGAGAATATTCAAAATGGCACCCATTCACCACCACTTTGAACTCAAAGGCTGGAAAGAGACCAAGGTTGTGGCGGTGTTTATATTAACCACAGTCATACTGGCTATTGCGTCTCTATTTATTGTAAGCATGGGGACATACTAGTGGTCTGTTGAACTGGAATTAATAGGCCGGTAATTTCATATAATCAGAATATGAAATACGGGGTAAGGCTGGAGGAAGTTAATGAAAAACAAAAATAAAAAGCCTTTTGACTTTTGGATATTTGCAGCGGTAATACTGCTGCTTTCTCTGGGTACCATCATGGTATTCAGTTCAAGCTATTATGTTTCTGTAAAGCAGGTTGGAAATTCATTCAGCATGATCAAGCCGCAACTGCTGTATATGCTTATAAGCATCCTGGTACTTGTGGCTACTATGAACTATGATTACCGCAGATGGGGAAAGATTTCTCCCATACTGCTTATGGGCAGCATCGGGCTGCTTATCCTGGTGCTCATTCCGGGAGTGGGAAAGGAGCTGAACGGAGCTCAAAGATGGCTGGGAGTGGGAAATAAAACCTTTCAGCCATCCGAATTGGCTAAGCTGTCGCTGATAATGTTTCTGTCCTTCAGCCTTTCCAAACGCAGGGATGCCTTGCAATCCTTCACTAAAGGCTTATTGCCTTATCTTGCGCTTATAGGTTTTATATGCGGTCTTGTAGTAATTGAACCCCATCTGAGCGGAACGATTATTATAGCTTTGACCGGTTTTATAGTATTGTTTTGCGGAGGGGCCAAAATTTCACATTTTGTGGCGCTGGCGATTCCTGTAATAGTGGCGGGGGTTGGGGCCATTCTGGTAGCACCCTATAGATTTGACAGGGTTAAAGCCTGGCTCGATCCCTTTGAATATAAAATGAACGAGGGCTGGCAGATAGTAAATTCACTGCTGGCAATAGGCTCAGGGGGCTTGTTCGGCAGAGGGCTGGGCCAGAGCATGCAGAAATACCTGTATATTCCCGAGCCCTATAATGACTATATATTTGCTGTATTGGCAGAAGAACTGGGTTTCCTGGGTTCTGTGGTGGTATTGATTTTATTTCTGGTATTCATATGGAGGGGTATAAAGGTTGCAATGAACGCACCGGATGTCTTTGGCAGCCTGATGGCTATAGGCATTACCTCTCTTATAGGAGTACAGGCTTTGTTCAACGTGGCGGTTGTAACAAACTCCATCCCATCCACGGGTATTTCGCTTCCCTTTTTCAGTGCGGGAGGCACCTCGCTTATATTTTTAATGTTTGGTGTTGGGATTTTGCTGAATATATCCAGGTATTCAAATTATGAGCGTTTTTAGGCGAAGCTTGATTTTTTGCCTTTTGCAGTTTTATGGATATAATTTAACCCGTTGTGCCAGTTAATAAAGACATTAAGAGGCAAGTTTGCAATTCACGTGAGGACGACTTTAAAGAAATGCGCAGTATGATTAAAAGCTTTTGCTGAAATTGTAGGCTTTCAGCATGCTGCGACGGCTAAAAAGGCATGCCGAAAGGTATTACAATTTCGCCAAAAGCGTTATATACAAGCATTTATTTGAAGCTTGTCCGGGAGTGAATAGCATTCTCTTCCTGTTATCACATTTTCAATTAGCACAACAGGTTAATTTAAAACAGCACGATAAAAAAAGGGTCACGGAGGTATAAGGTGAAGGTACTCATAGCAGGCGGCGGGACAGGAGGGCATATAAATCCCGGACTGGCAATAGCAAAACACATAATGAAAAAAAATCCTTCTGCAGAAATAACTTTTGTCGGAACCAAAAAAGGTCTTGAGACCAAGCTTGTTCCAAGAGAAGGCTTCACTCTTGAAACAATAACTGTGAGAGGCTTCAAAAGAAAGCTGTCCCTTGATACTGTGCTGGCACTCAAGGAGCTTGCCCAGAGCTTTTTTCAAGCTTCAAGGCTGATAAAGAAAGTGAGGCCGGATGTGGTAATAGGCACAGGAGGCTATGTATGCGGGCCGGTATTATATGTTGCTGCGAAAAAAGGCATACCCACACTGATACATGAATCAAATGCCTTTCCCGGCGTTACCAACAGGCTGCTGGAAAGATATGTGAATTATGTAGCCATTAGTTTCAAGGATGCGGAAAAGTACTTTAAAAACAAGGAAAAGCTTGTCCATACGGGGAATCCTGTAAGGCAGGAGCTGATGAATACAAATCGTGAGGCAGTGTTGAAGAAGCTGGATATAGTGGAAGGAAAGCCTTTGCTTGTGGCAATGGGCGGCAGCAGGGGTGCGAGAAAGATCAATGAGACGGTGGTGGAAATGCTGAATACCCGTTTTAAGGGTGAATTCAACCTAATTTTTGCAACCGGGGAGGCTCAGTTTAACGACATAAATCTTTCGGTTTGCCTGGATGAAAAATACAAGAAAATGGTTAAGGTAGTCCCGTACATATATGAGGTGGGACAGGTATATGCCGCCAGCGACCTGATGATTTGCCGGGCCGGAGCCATTACCATAAGCGAGCTGCAGACCATGGGAATTCCATCTCTTTTGATACCTTCGCCTTATGTGACGGCCAACCACCAGGAGCACAATGCCCGCTCCCTGGAAAAGGACGGCGGCGCGGTGGTAATACTGGAAAATGAGCTCAATGCGGATATTTTATATAACAGTATCATTAAGCTGATTTCAAATAGGGATGTTCTTAACAGGATGGCGGCTGATGCCACCAAAAACAGGATAATTGATTCTGGTGAGAAAATTTATTCACTGGTGGAGAATATGTGCAAGTGATTTTGCAGCCGGCGAGGGATGCGGAGCCAAGGTGGACAGGCCATATTGTTTGGTCTGCGGCACAAAATTTTTTAGATATTTTGTAGACATTTGGTGAATACTTGTGATATACTTGTGTGCGGATAAAAAAACTTTTAAATTAGTCCAGAGAGGCTAGTAAGGGTATATAAGTACTTTTGTGCACTCGTATGGGATTAGGGATGTACAGAGGTATGGGGAATAGTTTGTCACTATTTGATGAAACCCGACCTTGCTGCGCCAACAGGCAGTAAGGTTTTTTTATTTCAAAAAAATAATAGGGGGATTTATACAATGAAGTATTCCAGACCCGTAATTCAGGTTGAAGAAAAAGTTCCATTTCTTAAGGCACTTCCGCTTAGCTTTCAGCACTTGTTCGCAATGTTCAGCGCGTCAGTCCTGGTTCCTTTTTTATTTAACAGCTATGCCAGGGATCATTTCCTGGGAGGTTTGAAATTAACAGTTGCCCAGTTGAATGCAGATCAACTGGCACAGTACAACAGCATTCAGGTTATCGACCCTGCACTGGTGCTTTTGCTCAATGGTATAGGCACACTGCTGTATCTTTTCATTTGCAAGGGAAAGGCTCCTGCATTCCTTGGTTCAAGCTTTGCATTCCTATCACCTACTGCTGCAATAATACAAGCATCCTCAGATTATGCAGACAATTTCTCCAAGGCGTTAGGCGGTTATATAGCATGTGGACTTGTATTCATAATTGTGGCCCTAATAATAGGAAAAGTAGGTACCCGCTGGCTGGATATAGTACTTCCTCCCGCAGCAATGGGACCTATAGTGGCTCTTATCGGTCTTGAGCTGTCAGGCACTGCCGCAGGTATGGCAAAGTTGTTTCCAAATGCTGACGGCAGTTTTGATACCAAAGGTATTATTATAGCTCTGGTTACCTTGGGAGTGTTGGTAATAGGCAACCTCTGCTTCAGAGGCTTCCTGTCGGTTATCCCCATTTTGCTGGCTGTTATGGTGGGCTATGGATTATCGGCTGCTATGGGATATGTCCAGTATGAAAAGGTAGTTGAGGCAACCTGGCTGAAACTTCCGGATTTTGTAGTGCCCTCCTTTGATGTTAAGGCAATAATGATATTGGCACCTGCAGCCCTGGTAGTCTTATCGGAGCACATAGGTCATTTGTTTGTAACCAGCAATATTGTCGGCAGGGATTTGACAAAAGACCCCGGTCTCCACAGATCCTTATTGGGCGATGGAATATCAACCATGCTGTCAGGCTTCTGCGGTTCATGTCCAACAACTACCTATGGTGAAAATATGGGTGTTATGGCAATCACAAAGGTATACAGCGTATGGGTTATCGGTGGGGCAGGCATTATTTCAATAATAATTGCATTCTTTGGCAAATTATCAGGAATCATATCAAGTATACCTGATCCGGTTATGGGCGGTGTCAGCTTGCTGCTGTTCGGTACAATTGCAGCTTCAGGTATCAGAATGATTGTTGAGGCCAGGATTGATTACAGTAAAGCTAAAAATCTTGTACTTACTGCGTTGGTGTTTGTTATAGGTATAAGCGGAATATCAATAAATCTCGGTGACAAGGTTCAGCTTAAGGGAATGGTTTTAGCAACCCTTGCAGGTATGGTATTAAGCCTTGTATTCTATATACTTGAAAAGCTGAAGCTTACCAATGATGCAGAGGCATGAGTTTCACAAAACCAGACGTATAAATAACAAAAGCATTATATAAAGCAAATTTTGAATGCTCCTGTGTAGAACTGTTTCAGGCAGTTCCATGCGGGAGCATTTTTTACAGCCTGTATATCTGCTTCCATAGTCACATAAATCCAAAAAAAACTCAAAAAGTAATTAATCTTAATATTCTTTACATAATATTCACAGAATTTACAACAATATACATAATATTACTTGTATTAATTATTTTTATATATTATATTATTTATGAATTTGTTAAATATTACATAATTTTACAAGGAGGACAATTTTATGTTTGAAATGGAAGTTGATAAACTAAAGAAGGTATTTACCATTGTTGCAGCAGGTTTCTTTTCCATGCAGGAGGGTATTGATTTCATGAACGAATACAGGTCAAAGGCCGCTCAAATTGTTCCGGAGGAGTATACACTCATAGTTGACGGAAGAGAAGTAAAAACATCGGCCCAGGATGTTGCCGAACAGCTAAAAAATATGATTATGCTGTATATGAGTGTTCCTTTCAAGAAAAGGATTATTGTTCAGCAGCAGTCGGCGGTGGCAGCAAGTCAGACAAAGCGGTTAGCCAAAGACATACCAGGTTTTGAGACCATAATATTTGTGGAGTCGACGGAAGAAGCTTTTGCCAAGGCATGATTGCGGTCATATATTGTTGAGAATGCTGTAAAGCATGTGTTTGAGGTACCAGCTTATTACTGTCATCAGCCTTTATAGAAGGTAGAAGGTATGCTTTACCAGAAATACAGGTTCGTATGACGCAACAGGCTGATACCTCAAAGGGCATTTCTTGCAGTTCATAATCTGTACAACAGGGCACAAATGTTATAGCCTGCACCTACCGAACAGAACATGACATAGTCTCCGTCGTTGATTGCTCTGTTTTGAAGGGCCTCGTTATAGGCCAGTATGGGACTGGTAAGGCCGGTATAGCCGTATTTATTTCCTACATATGTATACTTGTCCAGGCCCACAGACATCAAGCCCAGAGTTGTCTCTGCATCAGGTTTTGAAAATTGTGAAAAAAAGTACTGTGTGATGTTGTGCTTGCTTATATTGTATCTTTCAAAAAGCACCTGCATCAGTTGCACCCATTCGTGGCATATAAAGCTGGTATCAAAGGGAATCAGCTTTAACTTTTTCTCCTCGGCCCTCGTTTCATTGTCAAAAAGCTTTGTTAAGCCGCACACCGGAAATTGAAATGCGTCTTTTACAACCGGATCGGTTTTGAAATTCGTATCTATAAAGCCTCTTCTGTCAGATTCCTCTACTTTCTCAAGAACCACTGCTGCTGCTGCATCAGCCATATTTGAATAGCAGACGGGATCTTCCATGCTGGAAATCCTGCTTCCCATAAAGCTGCCCACAACAAGTGCCTTGCTTATCCTGTGATTGGTAAGCAGGAGACGGGCCGCCACGTCGATTGCCGAAAGCATTCCTATGCAATTTGAATTCATATCAAATATTTGATGTGCATTTACGGTGTTTAATTTGTCGTGCAGCAGCAATGCGTTGGAGGGTACCAACTTCTCAGGGCTATCTGTTCCGAAAATGATTATGTCAATTTCGGAACTGGATATATTGGCTGACTGAAGCGCTTCAAGCGCCGCGTGATAGGCCATAGTGACAGTATTTTCACTTTTTGATTCAGACACACAACGGGTATTCCTTCCAAGGTGGTCTACAAGCCCTGATACGTCAATACCCATGCTTTTAAAGTGCCTTACATAAAATGAGTTCTTTCTCTGTGTAGACGGATGATATGTTCCCACTGATTTAAAGACAATGTTTTGATACATTTTTTACACTCCTTTCCAGTATGATAAAATAAATTATAATGGAAGTTATGTAAAATATCAACAATAAAATACAAATTTAACATAATTTTACTTTTGCTTCCCGAAGGTCAGTTGCGCTCCAAAGACTTTGCCTTTCAGACCATAGTAATTTACTTGTCTGTAAGATGAGGAAAATGCGAGATTGCAGATGTTTTCACAGAGGCAGGAAGCATAAAAAAAGCCTTTCGCGGGAAATACTTCCTGGCTGGAATGCCCTGAAGTATTTCCCATGAAAGGCTTTTTTATTAGCTGAATATTAAAGGCAGTCCATCAGGAACTTCTTCTGGACTGAAGCTTTAGTCTGAGGAAACGTCTTCTGCGCCTGAGTTCCGAAGGGAAAATAAAAACTTCATTTTTGATGAGTCCCAGGGAGGTCTCTACAATCTTCCTGGCCGCATCATGGTCAAAATAGTCGCGCTGAGCCTTTTTTACCTCATTGAGGCCTTTTGCATCATCCTTGAGTAAGTCCGAAACAACAGAAGACAAATGAGATAAATTATCACAGTATATGCCAAGCTTATTATTAACTGCAAAGTCCGGATTTTCCTGTTCCTGCCCCGGAAGGGCCCCGGTTATGATCAGGGGAACATTGCAGGCGATTGCTTCCATCATTACGTTGGGGCTGCCTCTTGTAAAAGCTATGTCGGAGCTCAGCATATAGTCCTGTATATTGGTTACATAGCCATATACTTCAGCTCTGCCGGGATATTGCTGTGAGAGATACTTTTCCAGCTTTTCCTTCATGGAGACATTCCTTCCGGCAATAATCCGCACATTGCAATTGAAATTGTCCAACAGTATTTTTGAAACAGCGTTCATATCTCCTGAACCCTCACCGCCGCTCATAATCAGGCAGTCCAGTGGTCTGTCCAGGCTGTAGTCGGGTTTATGGAAGCCCTGGGCAATATGCTGGGTAAATCTTGAACGCACGGGGAAACCGGCCACCTTTATGGAAGCCTCCGGGACTCCAAAACCCAGACACCTGTCCTTGGCCTCGGCTGTGGGACAAATTATGCAGTCTGCGCGTTTGTCCGCCCACAGAGGTGATATGCTGACAAGGTCGGCTACAAATATGGCAAAGGGTATATTGAGTTTATACTCTTTAAGTATATTGAGTACGGGGGTATTGAACACCGGATGGACTGAAAGTATCAGGTCGGGTTTCAGTTTTCTGAGCATTTTTATAAAATTTTCCCGTATTGTAAGCTCGGTAAACTCATGGATAAAGGTAGGATTTCTTTTTGATATTTTCCATGCAAATTTCCAAAGCTCTTTTGCATTTCTCGTAACCAGGCCATAGGATTTGCCTACCTTGACCCACATGTTGCCGCCCAGGTCAAATCCATCTATAATATTTATATTAACGTCTTCATATTGGTTAAACTGTTCCACCAATGCTTCGCTGATACTCTTATGTCCGTGCCCGGTGTAGTCTGACGAAATTATTACTATATTTCTCATGATTATTCCTTAGCCTCCAAAGGTTAACTGTTTTCATCTATCAATTGCCAAAAACTTCCGCAAAAAATCCATTTACATACTGAATTAACATAAAACTGTTCATATCACAAACTTAACATGTACCCTTCCTAAATAATATATTATACATCTTTTGTATTAAAAGATAGGTATCAAATGTAAAATATATAAACATTTTTGAATTATTATTCTGACTATTTTACGAATATTCCGAATAAATGTTTGATTAATTCCTATATATTTATTAAATTAACCTGTAGTATTAATTAAAAATGTGTAACAGTCAGAAAATGCAACTCACTCCCGGACGAGTTTCAAATAAATGCTTGTATATAACGCTTTTGCGAAATTGCAAACCTTACAGCATGCTTTTTTAGCCGTCGCAGCAACTCGACCATCCAGGTCTCGAGTGCTGCTTAAATTGACATCCTGTCAATTTAACTGCCAAAGCGGCATGCTGTAAGCCTGCAATTTCAGCCAAAAGCTTTTAATCATACTGCGCATTTCTTTAAAGTCGTCCTCACGTGACTTGCAAACTTGTCTCTTAAAGACTTTATTAACTGGCACTACAGGTTAAGTTAATTTAGGCGTTATAAACCAATTACTAGCCTCATATATTATAACGCTTATGTTTTTACAGTATTTAAATTATAAATATAAACAGATAACAACTGATTATATTGGAAAGCTGGGGATGTGAGGCTGTTGAGAAGAACTTTAAGATTAGTAACCGTTATATTAATTATTTTTGCATGTTTTTTATACACAACAGAGGTTTTAGCGGATGATTTGAATGAAGAGGAGCCCATAAGCGGTTTAACCGGGGAGGACAGTATTGAGACCACCGGAAACAAGCTGCCGAAAATTTCAGCAGGTGCTGCCATTGTATTGGATACCGAAAGCGGAAGAATCCTGTACGAAAAGAATGCCTATACCCGGCATTCCATAGCCAGTACCACCAAAATCATGACGGCCATAGTCGCTCTGGAAAACGGCAATGATGACGATGAGGTTGTAATCAGCAAACGGGCGGCGGCAATAGGGGGGTCCACAGTCAACCTGAAGGCGGGTAAAACCTATAAGTTTAAAGACCTGATGTATGCTATGATGCTCAGGTCGGGAAATGATGCCGCAATTGCAATAGCAGAGCACATAGGAGGCTCGGTAGAACTTTTTGCCGAAATGATGAACAGAAAGGCCGCTGAAATAGGTGCTACGAATACCAATTTTGTTACACCCCACGGACTGGATGATCCTCAGCACTATTCAACTCCCTACGATTTAGCGCTTATAACACAATATGCCTTAAAAAACGAAAAGTTCAAAAAGATTGTAGGAACAAAAAATTCTGTTTTTGAAGGCAATAATATATCAAATACAAATGAGATGCTGGGGTTGTATCCCGGAGCGGACGGCGTCAAAACAGGCTATACCGGGCAGGCAGGAAGATGCCTTGTAACTTCCGTTACAAAAAACAACTGGAGAATCATATCGGTAGTCCTGGGCTGTTCCACCCGAACGGTAAGGGCGCAGAACAGCAAGACACTGCTGGATTATGCCTACGGAAATTATAAAAATTATGAACTGCTGAAAAAAGGGATGCCAATACAGGAAATCAATATACATAAAGGCAGAATAAACAAAATAGCACTGTATCCCGATGCAGACATCACACTGCCGTTGAAGCAGGAGGAGGCAGACAAGGTCAGGGCGGTTTACAATGTTCCCGATGCAATAGAGGCTCCGGTGCAAATGGATTCAAAGATTGGAACGGTGGATTTTATATTAGATGGAAAGATTTTGGCCACTACCGATTTAAAAAGCTCCGGAACTATTGAAAGAAAGGATTTCTACTTTTATTTCGATGCTATCTTCAAAACCTGGGCCAGACTTGTACATAACGCATAATGGTGGCATAATAATAGAAAAGTCAACGGAAATGGAGCCCGAAATGAAAACCTTACTAGTAGGTATAAACTCAAAATTCATTCACACCTGTCTTGCGGTCTGGTATTTGAAGGCAAACCTGGGGGAGGCCTGTGACTGCACAATCAGAGAATTTACTATAAATGACAGCAAGGATACAATTTTATCGGAAATCTTTCTGGAAAAGCCTGATATACTGGCTTTTTCCTGCTATATATGGAATATGGAACTGGTGGGCATTCTGACACGGGAGCTGAAAAAACTGCTTCCCCGGTGCAGGGTGATTCTTGGAGGGCCGGAGGTCTCATACAATGCCGGAGAAATTCTTGAGGCAAATGAGGCTGTGGATTTTGTCCTGTGCGGAGAGGGGGAGGAAATATTCCCCGTATTAATCCAATCAATAAGCTATGGCGGGGATAAGTACAAAACCCTCAACGGAATAGCCTTCCGTGAAGGGGACGGGGAGATAGTATTCAGGCCCGGCTTTAATCTGGTAGCTGAATTGGACAGGCTCAAATCTCCATATACAAGCTCTTTATTGGCTGCAGCACAAAACCGTATAGTGTATTTTGAGTCCTCCAGAGGCTGTCCCTTCTCCTGTTCCTATTGCATATCCTCAACCTTTAATGGGGTGAGATATTTTTCCTTCCAGAGAGTGAGGGAGGAGCTTGAAAGGCTCCTTGAGCACAGCCCCAAATTGATAAAGTTTGTAGACAGGACCTTCAACTGCAACCGGAGCAGGGCTAAGGAAATCTTCATGCACATAATTAATCTGGACTGCCCTGCGATATTTCATTTTGAAGCGGCTGCGGATTTATTTGACGAGGAATTGCTGGAATTGCTCAGCAGGGCTCCAAAGGGCAGAATACAGTTGGAAATAGGCCTTCAAACCACAAACCCGGAAACTCTTGAGGAAATTTGCCGGGTTACCGACTTGAGAAGGCTGAAAAGAAATGTGTATAGAATCCTTGCAAACGGTAACATCCATGTACATCTGGATCTTATTGCAGGCTTGCCCTTTGAGTCCATGGCATCCTTCAGGAATTCCTTCAATGAGGTTTATGCCATGAGGCCCCATCAACTGCAGTTGGGCTTTCTGAAAATGCTCAAGGGTTCAAAAATAAGGGAGGAAGCGGACAAGCACGGCTACAGTTTCAGAGCCTATACACCTTATGAAATCTTGGGCAACAGCTATATTTCATATGATGAGATACTTGTTTTAAAGGATGTTGAAGAAACCCTGGAAAGGTTTTTTAACTCAGGCAGATATTTAAAATCACTGGGAACCCTGGAACAATGCTGCGAAGGAGATGTATTTGAACTGTACAGGCAGTTGTCGGCCTACTGCAGGAAAAACGGGTATCTCAACCGGCCGGTAGCCTACAGGGAAAATATAACCGTCTTGTACAAGTTTGCGGTGGAGGGGTTAAAGTACAAAGTTAATATTGAGGAATTCCGGCAAAACATGGTTTTTGACTTCCTGAGCTCTGACAGCTCCTGCTCCATACCGGAGGTGTTAAGTCCGGAGGAATACCTTTTGCCCTCGGAAAGGGTTCATGAGCTTCTCAGGAATAAGGAGTTTGTAAAAGAGCATCTTCCGCATTTGACAGACCTTCCCGCAAAAAATATCCTCAAAAAAGTATTTTTTGTGTCCCTGGGCCTTATAACCGGTTCCCATCAACTGCTGCTGTTTGATTACACACAAAAGGACCCGGTGTGTGAAAGCTTCAGAAGTGTGGTTTTCAAGAAATTAATACCTTGAAGCAGCGTGTAAAAATCCACCTGGTTTTCCCTGAGGGAAACCGGGTTTTTTTATAAAGTCAATTACGGTTGAAACCTTCGGATTTCAGCCGTAATTGACTTTGGTTTCGCGGCTGGCATTTATTCCGGCAGGACTTCCGGGACTTTGTTAAGCATATAAATTCTACAGCATGAAAAGTACGTATTTGATAATATTTTTTGATTCCTCACATATATTTTACAATGAGATATTTTATCAGGAACATATTTTCAGCAACTGATTATAATGACAGTAAAAAACTGTTTGTTCCTTCAAAACTACCAGGTAAAAAGGGAGGTTTCCAGATGACCACACCGGAGTTTGACTTCAAAGCAATGATTCAAAAGGATAGGGATGATAGGGTTAAAAGAAACTTTGAAAGCACATTTCTTGAGTATCTTCAGTTGGTAAAATCAAATCCAGAGGTGGCTGTTCTTGCTCATCAAAGATTATATGACCTTATAGTAAAAAAGGGGGCTGAAATTGTCAAAACCGATGAAAATCCAAGATTACGGAGGATTTACGGAAATGACATTATTAAAAAATATGCTTTTTTCGAGGAGGATTTTTTCGGTATTGATAAGACTATAATGAAGATAGTCAGATATTTCCACTCGGCAGCAATGGCAGGAGAAGAGGCACGTCAGGTTTTGTACCTGGTGGGGCCTGTAGGCGCCGGAAAGTCCTCGCTTATGGAGTCCCTGAAAAAAGCGCTTGAGATGGCTTCGCCTATTTACGCCTTAAAGGGCTGCCCCATGAGAGAAGAACCCTTGCACCTTGTCCCCAAGCATTTAAGAAAAGAGTTCGAGGAAACACTGCATGTTAAAATTGAAGGGGATTTATGCCCTGTTTGCAGATACCGGCTCAAGAACGAATATGGAGGAGAGTATGAAAGATTCCCGGTTGAATCGGTAGGTTTTTCAATCCGTTCCAGGAAGGGAATAGGAGTTGTGCCCCCTGTGGACCCAAACAATCAGGATTCGTCCATACTGACCGGAAGCGTCGACATATCAAAAATTGACCTCTATCCGGAGGATGATCCCAGGGTGCTGTCACTTAACGGTGCATTTAATGTAGGCAACCGGGGAATCGTGGAATTTATTGAAGTTTTTAAAAACGAGACCGAGTACCTGCACACCATGATAACGGCTACACAGGAAAAATCCATACCCGCTCCCGGCAAAGGTGCCATGATTTATTTTGACGGAGTCATACTGGCGCATTCAAATGAGGCGGAATGGAACAAATTCAAGTCGGACCACACAAACGAAGCAATATTGGACAGAATAGTCAGAATCGAGGTGCCTTATTGCCTGGAACTAAGTGAAGAAATAAGGATTTACGAAAAAATGCTGTCCAAAAGCAAGTTCAGGGCGCATATAGCTCCTCATACCATAGAAATTGCATCCATGTTTGCCATCCTTACCAGATTGAGCCCTTCAAACAAGGTAGACCCTATGACCAAGCTGAAAATCTATAATGGTGAAGAAATACTTGAAAAGGGAATGACCAGGAAAATTGATATTTTCGAGTTGCGGGAAGAAGCACCCCGGGAAGGCATGACCGGAATATCCACAAGATTCATAATGAAATCCCTGGATACTACCCTGTCCGAGTCGGAAAATAATTGCATAAATCCAATAGCAGTGATGGAATCCTTGATCAAGTCTGTTAAGGAGCTTGGAATAGGTGATGATGAAAAGGAAAGATACCTGCGCCTTATATACGATACCGTAAAAAAGGAGTACAACAAGATTCTTGAAAAAGAGGTGACAAAAGCATTCATACATGGGTACAGGGAACAGGCCGAGAGCTTGTTCAACAATTATCTTGACCATGCCGAAGCGTTTGTTAACAAGACCAAGATAAAGGATAAGAATACCGGAGAGGAGCTGGAGCCGGACGAGAAGTTCATGAGGTCCATCGAGGAGCAGATAGGCATATCCGATACGGCGGTAAAAGGCTTCCGCTCGGATGTAACGGCCTATATGTTTTTTGTTATGAGAAACGGTGGAAGCCTGGATTATACCAGCTATGAGCCTCTGAAGGATGCCATTGAGAAGAAGCTCACAACCTCCGTAAGAGATTTGAGCAGAATAATTACCCAGGCAAAGGTAAGAGACAAGGAACAAACCCAAAAATATAATACCATGGTCGAAGAAATGAAAAGGAACGGGTATTGCGACCATTGCTGCAATGTAATACTCAAGTATGCTGCAAACAACCTGTGGAAGGATTGATATGCAAAGCCTGCAGTCTCAGGCGGTTAGCATACGAAATAATATGGAGGCTAAAGCGTTATGGCTATATTCAGAGAAAACAGCAGCGGCGGCAGGGACAGATCGGCTGAGGACCGCCGCAGGCACAGAGAACTGGTTGAAGAATCCATAAAAAAAAATCTCGGGAATATAATTGCTGAAGAGAGCATCATTGGCAAGAGCAAGGACAAAAAAATAAAAATTCCCATCAGAGGGATAAAGGAATTTCAATTTATATATGGAAAAAATAAACCCGGCGTGGGCTCCGGAGACGGAACCGAAAAAAGAGGGGATAAGTTTTCCGGCGAATCCCAGAACGGTAACGGAAAGGGAAAGGCGGGAAATCAGGAGGGTGAAGAAATATATGAAACTGAAATTACCATCGAAGAGGTTATAAAATACCTCTTTGATGATTTAAATCTTCCTGACATAGATAAAAAGCAACTGTCCCAGCTTGAGGAGAAAAGCTACAGGAAGCTGGGCTACCAGCACAAGGGCATTCCTCCCAGACTGGCTAAAAAGAGGTCGGTAGTGGAAAAAATCAAGCGAAAGCAGGCAACTAAAAGGGCCTGCAGTGAAATAGAACAGGATACGGTTGACAGTGAGGTCAACCGTGACGAGGAAAGTGAAGCCAACAATGAAGTATCGGGATTAACTGCCCGGAGGGAAAGGTTTCCCTTTATTGAAGATGACTTAAGGTATTACAGGATAAAGGAAGAAAACAAAAAGGACTATAATGCAGTTGTCTTATGTATCATGGATGTGTCGGGATCAATGGACCAGACAAAGAAGTACCTTGCAAGAAGTTTCTACTTTCTTTTGTATCAATTTCTGCAGCTCAAGTATACAAATGTGGAGGTGGTGTTTATTGCCCATACCACCACTGCAAAGGAGGTAAATGAGAAGGAGTTCTTTCACAGAGGCGAGTCAGGAGGAACCTATATCAGCAGCGGCTATGAAAAAGCACTGGAAATAATTGCGGAAAGGTACAGTCCTGCAAACTGGAACATTTATGCTTTTCATTGCAGTGACGGGGATAATTGGTCTGAGGACAATAAAAAAGCAGTGGACAGTGCCATAAGATTGTGCGAGGTATGCAATCTTTTCGGCTACGGTGAAATAGTTCCGGGCTACTACAGTATGGGGAGCACAATAAAATCCGAGCTTCAGAGCAGGATAGACAGCAGGAATTTTGCTGCCATAACCATCAATAAAAAGGAAGATGTGCTGCCTGCCCTGAAAAAGCTGCTTGAGAAAGGCGAAAATACAGCAGGTTAAGCATAAAGTCAATTACGGTAGAAATCTTCGCCTTTTTGCCGATGGCAATTGACTTATAAGTTTTGATAAAGTGGGGGGCTTATGACTGATTTTAGTATTGCTGATCTGGAATATTGGAATGAACGGATTGAAGGTATAGCAAAGGAATATGGTCTTGACTATTATAACCAGGAATTTGAAATCATAAATTATGAGGATATGATAGGCTATGAATCCTACGTGGGTATGCCGTCGCATTATCCACACTGGAGCTACGGAAAATCCTATGAACGTATAAAAACGCTGCACAAATATAACCTGACAGGTCTGCCCTATGAAATGGTCATAAATTCAAACCCCTGTCTGGCCTATCTTATGAAAGACAATTCACTGCTGCTTCAGGTGCTTACAATCGCTCATGTATATGCTCACAATGATTTTTTTAAGAATAACAGGCTTTTCAAGCTTGGAACCAAGGCAGAGTATACGGTAGAAATGTTTAAGAATCATGCCAACCGCATCAGGGAGTATATTTCAGACCCCAGCATAGGCTATGCCAGGGTTGAAAGGATTCTTAATGCGGCGCATGCTGTAAAGCTTCAGACCGAAAGGGTGGTGGATTTCCAGAACAGGAGCGAAAAGCCTGCGAAAGGGGTTTCGGCCCTTACTGAAAACAACAGGGATTTTCCTCATTTGGAGAGGTATTCCCAGAGGCTTGACCAGGGAGACAATAAAAACAGTTTTCAGGAAGTAAAAATTCCTCCAAATCCCCAGGAAGACATACTCAAGTTCATAATAGAATATGGGAGGCTTCAGGACTGGGAAAAGGACATTATCGCAATAGTAAGGGAGGAAGCAAGCTATTTTATACCCCAGATAGAAACAAAAATTATGAACGAGGGTTGGGCCAGCTTCTGGCATTACAACATACTAAACAGTCTGGAACTGCCTCAAAGCATGCACGTGGAGTTTCTCAGGAGGCACAACGAAGTCATACGCCCTTTGAAATCCAGTATAAATCCATATTATATAGGCTTTAAGATTTTTGAAAGCATCAGTGAAAAACATGGCTTTGACAAAATCTTTGAAATAAGGGAGAATGAGCGGGATCAATCCTTTATCAGAAGGTATCTGACCGAGGAATTGTGCAATGAGATGAATTTGTTTGAGTATGTATCGGCAGGAAATGACTATATGATTTCTGAAGTGTCGGATGAGGATGGCTGGAGGGTAGTAAGAGATACTCTGTGCAGTACGGTTGGTATCGGCAGTATACCTACAATACGCATTGAAGAGTGGAACCAGAAGGAAAATACCCTTGTGCTCGCACATGAATACGACGGACGTGAACTGGAACTGAGCTATGCATATGAGACCTTGAAACATGTGGTAGACCTGTGGAATGGCAAGCTGCTTTTAATCACCCAGCTTGAGGGCAAGAAAAAGAATATTTCCTGTGATGAACAGAAGAGGATTTCACTATATGGTTGAATTTTGTTAGCACTCTTACTAAATGAGTGCTAAAAAGTACTTGAAAGTTTGAAGCATTAGAGTTATATTATTAATGTCAAATATTTTCAATTGGAGGTTATATATGATACACGAAAGCGGAAGTATTTCCATAAATACCGAGAACATTTTTCCTATTATAAAAAAGTGGCTGTATTCTGAAAAGGATATATTTATCAGAGAGCTGGTGTCAAATGCCAGTGATGCAATAAGCAAGCTTAAGAAGCTGGATGCCATGGGGGAAGCTGAACTGCCCGAGGATAACAGATATGGGATCAAGGTCCTTGTGGACAAGAAGGAAAAGACCATAAAGGTAATGGACAATGGCCTTGGAATGACCGAAGAGGAAGTAAAAAAGTATATTAATCAGATTGCTTTTTCAGGAGCAGTGGATTTTCTTGAGAAATATAAGGACAAGTCTGATGACGGTCAGATCATAGGACATTTCGGACTGGGCTTTTATTCTGCCTTTATGGTTTCAGAAAGGGTGCAGATTGACACCTTGTCCTACCAGCCCGGAGCTGCGGCTGTCAGGTGGATCAGCCAGGGGGGCACGGAATTTGAAATGACTGAATCGGACAGAAGCGAAAGAGGTACAACAATTACTCTTTACCTTTCTGAGGATGGGGTGGAGTTTACCGATGAATATAAAATGAGATCCACCCTTGAGAAATATTTTTCTTTCTTGCCTTATGAACTGTACCTTGAGGATTCTGCAAAAGAGCCTGAAAAGACAGAAGAAAAGGCGGAAGAAAACGCAGAGGGGACAGAGGAAGCTATCGAAGGAGCAAAGCCAGAGCCCAAAAAGCCCGAGCCCCTGAATGACACACAGCCGCTGTGGCTTAAGAATCCCAAGGATTGTACCGAGGAGGAATACAAGCAGTTTTACACAAAGGTTTTCCACGACTTTAACGAGCCCTTGTTCTGGATACACTTGAACATGGACTATCCTTTTAATCTGAAAGGAATATTATACTTCCCGAAATTAAAGCATGAATTTGAAACCATGGAGGGACAGATCAAGCTTTATTACAATCAGGTATTCGTTGCAGACAACATAAAGGAGGTAATTCCTGAATTCCTGCTATTGCTGAAGGGTGTACTCGACTGTCCGGACCTTCCGCTGAATGTATCCAGAAGCTTCCTGCAGAATGACGGTTATGTAAACAAGATTTCTTCCCATATTACAAAGAAGGTTGCGGACAAGCTCACGTCACTTTATGAGAAGGAACGTGACAATTACAACAAGTATTGGGATGACATAAATCCTTTTGTAAAATACGGCTGTATAAGAGAAGATAAATTTTATGACAGGGTAAAGGATATACTGATTTTCAAATCAACTAAGGGCGGCTACACAACCTTGAAGGATTATCTTGAAAACAACAAGGAAAAGCATGAAAACAAGGTGTTTTATGTATCCAACGAGAAGCAGCAGGCCCAGTATATCAGATTGTTCAATGAAAATGGCATGGAGGCGGTAATACTATCCACAATGATTGACAATCACTTCATGCAGATGCTTGAGGGTAAGATGTCCGGGGTTCACTTCAACAGAATTGATGCCGACATTTCCGATACAATGAAGAATGGAGAGACAGGAATTGCCGAGGAGGATGCGGGCTATCTGGAAAAGCTGTTTAAATCGGCAGTTAGTGATGATAAGCTGAAAATCCAGGTGGAATCCTTAAAGAACGAATCTGTTCCTGCTATGATTCTTTTGTCCGAACAGTCCAGAAGGATGCAGGAAATGAGTGCAATGTTCGGAGGAATGGACATGAGCCATATGTTCCCCAAGGAGCATACGCTGGTTCTGAACTCTTCAAACAGGCTTGTGAAGTCTCTGACCGACATGAAGGCTGATGAGTCAAAGAAGGATGAAATCAAGCTTATCAGTGAGCATATATACGATTTGGCCATGATGAGCCATCAACCGCTGGAACCTGATGCCATGGCCAAATTCATAGAAAGAAGCAATGAGATATTGATGAAGCTGGTTTAAATAAGCTTATTAGTACAAGCTTATTTAGATAAGCTTGTTTACAGAAAGTTCATGAATTATATATGGTTTGTTAATAAAATTATACTATTATTAATTCATGAACTTTTCATAATATGTTTCTCCTATAAAACCCTTTTCCACGGCCCTGTAAAGTACACAGGGCCTTAATTTATGCTGTCCTGTCAAAATTGGCCATGACAGACTTAAGAACGTTGAGTGAGGAGCAATTGAGAGCTTTGTGCCTTCTCTTCACATGTTAACTTGCCGGCAGGTTATTTAAATATTCTGCCGGATATCAAAAAGCTGTAACATTTACATATGATTTTTCATTTAATAATATAGCTGAAATTATATGGAGTCTTGACTTATGTTTTTAAATAGCTATATTGGAGAGAGTATTTTCCTCAGTTTAAGAAAAATGGCCGAACAGAATGCGGTTTTAAATTATTTCTATGACATTGAAAAAATTATTTATGCAAAACTGATAGATGTTGACGAAATAGGTATATGGCTTGAGGGAACCGGAACTATTACAAAACTGCTGGATGAGGGCGGCAAGGAAATTCCCAAGGAACAGCAGGTCTCTGAGAAAAGGTCTACCAGCATTCTTGTAAGGTGGGAATACATTGATGACATATATGTCCTTATTCCCGGTGAAAAGAAGCTCAAACCCATGGGCTTCAGATTCGACCCCACAAAGGGCTAGAAATACCAGGGACTTAAAGCCGGAATATAAGCAGACAAAGGAGCAAAGGCGGACCCCAGAAGAGTCCGCCTTTGCTTGGTTGTATAATAAATTTAACTAACTGGCATTAAGAAGATTAATTTTTATCCTTATCGGTCTGCCTTATCTCAACACGTCTGATTTTACCGCTGATAGTCTTGGGCAGCTCATCTACAAATTCTATTATTCTTGGATATTTATAGGGAGCGGTAACCCTTTTTACATGGTCCTGCAGTTCCCTTACAAGCTCCTCGCCGGGAGTGTAATTTTTGGTAAGAACTACTGTAGCCTTGACTATCTGTCCTCTGACTTCATCAGGAACAGCGGTAATAGCACATTCCATAACCGCGGGATGTTCAATCAGTGCACTTTCAACTTCAAAAGGACCGATTCTGTAGCCGGAGCTTTTTATTACATCGTCGGACCTTCCTACGAACCAGTAATAGCCGTCCTCATCACGCCAGGCCACGTCACCGGTGAAATATATGTCGCCATGCCAGACACTGTGGGTAAGAGCCGCATCCCTGTAATAGCCGCCAAACATTCCGGCGGGCTTTTTCCGGCCGGTTCTGACCACTATCTGCCCTTCTTCACCATCCTGAACGGAATTGCCCTCATCATCCAGAAGATCGATATCGTAACCCGGAGATGGTTTGCCCATTGAGCCGGGCTTTGGCTCCATCCAGGGATATGTGGCCAGGGTCACTGTCAGTTCGGTTTGTCCGAAGCCCTCCATGAGCTTTATGCCGGTTGCTTTGTAGAACTGGTTGTAGACCTCGGGATTCAAAGGTTCTCCTGCAACTGCGCAATATTTGAGACAGCTTAAATCAAACTTTGTAAGGTCCTCTTTTATAAAAAATCTGTACATGGTAGGCGGTGCGCAAAAGGAAGTAACCTTGTGCTTTGAAATGACCTGAAGCAGTTCCTTGGGAACAAATTTATTGTAGTCATATACAAATACAGCGCTGCCGGCCAGCCACTGTCCGTAAATCTTTCCCCAGACCGCTTTGGCCCAGCCGGTGTCCGCCACAGTCAGATGCAGACCTCCGTCGGTTACACTTTGCCAGTACCTGGCAGTGAGAATATGCCCCAATGGATAGACATAGTCATGCTGAACCATTTTAGGCATCCCCGTAGTACCGGAGGTGAAATAGAGCAGGGATATGTCAGCGTTTTGTGAAGATTGATCGCCGGTTGGCCTTTCAAAAACATTTGAGGACCTGTCCACTTCGCTGGAGAAGTCCAGCCAGCCATCCTTGCTGTCTCCCACCAGAGCCTTGTACTTGATGCTGGGGGATTTGCCCAGGGCATCTTCAATATGCATTACAACTTCAGGCTCTGAAACTGAAACTATCATTTTGATATCGGCTGCATTTGCCCTGTATACTATGTCCTTTGAGGTAAGCAGATGGGTGGCGGGTATTGTGATTGCACCCAGCTTGTGCAATGCGAGTATGCAGAACCAGAATTCATAACGTCTTTTTAAAACCAGCATTACCGGGTCACCGCGCTTTATCCCCGCAGATTTAAAGAAGTTGGCGGTCTTATCGCTGTATTCCTTGAGCTGAGCAAAGGTAAAAGTGGCCTCTGCACCTGTTTCATCACACCACACCAGAGCAACCTTGTCAGGAGCTGTCTTTGCGTATTCGTCAACCACGTCATATGCGAAGTTGAAATTCTCAGGTACCTTTATTTCAAAATTCTCGTAGAAATCCTCATAGGAGGAGTAGTCCACACGAGAAAGGTATTTGTTTAACATTTGTTTTTCCCCCTAGTGCTAAAGAATTATTGCCAGAAATTTAGCCTGTTTTCCGTCCAGAGCCTTCATACCGTGATTGGAAGAGGAATCGAAATATATGGAATCTCCTTCTTCGAGCACAAGCTCGTGGCCGTTGATTATTATTTTCAAGGTTCCTTCTATGACATAATTGAATTCCTGGCCTTTATGCGAATTATAGTGCACAGGAAAGCTGTCGGCCTCCGGTGCCACTGTCACAATAAAAGGCTCGGCTTTTTTGCCTATGAAGTTGTTTGCAAGACTCTGATATTTGTAGTGCTCTCTTCTCTCGACATTTGCACCCTTGCCTTTTCTCACAACCTGATAGGTATGGAGTTTGGGATTGTCACCGGTCAGAATGGCGGCAAGTTCCACATTAAACCTGTTTGCTATCTGGTATAAAAAGCTGACAGGAATATCAGTGCTGCCGCTTTCATATTCAAGATATACTTCTTCCGAAATCTGAAGCTCTGCTGCAAGATCTTTGACAGAAATAGCCGAAATATCCCTCAGTTCTTTTATTCTTGAGGCTATGAGCTTAATCTGTTCAGACATTTAATCACCTTCCTAATATAAGCGATTTATTTTCTATAAACATAGCATATTTTATTAAACAATGTATATATTGTAAGCTACCTTTTTAATTAACATTTTTAATGTTTTCTGCTCTGTTGTCCTTTTTGTGTACAAAATATCAAAAAGCATTAAAAGAATGAGGGAAAGAGGAACGAAAAAGCAATAAAGAGAGTATGGATATCCTATACATATTGTGTTAGTATAAGAGATAAAGTTACATACGGGGGAGTGGAGGACTATGTCTATCAGTAAGAAAATAATTATGATTGTTGTGGGGTGCATAGTAGTTGTGGGAGGCGGAATCTCAGCTCATGAGCTTCTGGATTTTCCAATCTTACTTGTGGGAATACTGTCGGCGGTATTTGTAATCGGTGTAGGCACCTGGCTGACATTTTCACTGACTATTCCGGTTAAAGTGCTTCTCAAAGTGGTAGAACGGACTGCAAACTTTGATTTATCCCATGACAAAACCTATGACAGGATCAAGGGCAGAAAAGATGAAATGGGGCTGCTTGCAAAAAATTTGTCTACCATGAGGGGTTCTTTAAGAGAAATGCTGAATCTTATGCTGGAATCCTCCCAGAACATAATGGACAATTCCCAGAAGGTTGAAAATATGGCTCAGGAGTTGAGAGACAAGGCAGACGATACTCTTGAAACCACAGAACATATATCTGCTTCCATGCAGGAATCAGCCGCCACCACCCATCAGATAAATTTCGATACACAGGAAATAATGAGAAATGTAGATCTCATAAACCAAAAATCAGAGGACGGCGCTCATTCTGCGAACATGATAAGTGAGAAGGCAAGTGAAATAAAGGAGAGTGCTGTAAAGTCAGCAGAGAATGCCAGCAATGTCTATGACAACGTAAAGCAGCAGTTGAAAACAGCCATGGAAGCTGCTAAGGCAGTTTCTCAGATTGAATTGCTGGCCCAGGCAATACTTCAGATTACCGAGCAGACTAACCTGCTTTCTCTTAACGCGGCTATCGAAGCCGCAAGAGCGGGCGAGGCAGGGAAGGGCTTTGCAGTTGTTGCCGACGAGATACGGAAGCTTGCGGACCAATCCTCCAGAACAGCCGGAGACATAAGAAATATAGTTAAGACTGTAAATGAGTCGGTGGGGGACCTTACTGAAAGTGCAGGAGTTCTGCTGGACTTTGTGGATCAGGATGTGCTTTCCGATTACAAGAAGCTTATGGAAACAGGTGAACAGTATTATTCGGATTCGGTACGCTTCAGCACCATGATGAATGAATTCAACGAATCCTCAAAAGCCATGAACCAATCTGTCTCCAATATCGTGGGTGCGCTTGAACAGGTTACCTCAAGCGTAAATGAAAGTGCAAGCGGAGTGGAGACCATCACCGTTAAAACCGCAGAGGTTGTGGAGCAGTTCAGAAATGTTGAGAATACCACACGGAGCAGTCTGACATTTTCAAACAAGCTCAAGGACCAGGTTTCAAAGTTTACACTTTAGTTTGCAGATTTGAAGGCATTTTATTGGTACTCGTGAAGTAAGATGAAAATGAATTTAAAACCTGGGCCTGTTCAGGCTCCAGGCAAAATAAAGGCGGAGGCTGCTTAAGCCTCCGCCTTTGCGGTTTTCTACACATATGCTATTCGGTCTTGATTGCTTCCAGAGCACTTAGCTTCATAGCTCTTCTTGCAGGGGAAAAGCCGGAAACAAGGCCAATGAATATGGCAAAAACTATGGAGAGGGCTGCCAGCCAGGGCGGGATTACAGATATCCTGCTGCCGCCACCCATACCCATTCCCATTCCCATATTTCCTGAGTTCATGATGCCCTTACCAACGGCATTCAGTATAAAGGAGGCCAGGAGACTCAAAAGAACTCCTGCCAGACCTCCAAAAAAACCGATGACTCCTGCTTCAAACAGAAAGAGCTGTCTTATGTTGTTCAGTTTGCAGCCAAGTACTTTCATGACACCGATTTCCCTGGTTCTCTCATATATTGACATTATCATGGTATTGGTAATTCCCAGTGCGGAAATAAGCAGGGATATGGCGCCAATACTTCCAAGTACGATCTGAATGGTCTGAGCCTGTTTCTGCATGGACTTTCGAAGGTCTCCCAGGCTGTTGGTGCCATAACCCATTTCATCAATTTTCTTCTGAACACCGTCAACATCCTTGATGTTCTTTACCATAACCATCAGTCTTTCATAGCCCTTGGAGGTGTCGGCATTCCCGAAAATGCCTCCCATACCCTTGTTGCCGCCTTGCTCCTGAGCCTTGTTGGCGTCTTTTATAAGCTTCTGAAGGTGTGTTATATCCATAAAAATATATTGATTTTTCTGCCAGTCATTTGACTGGACCAGTACTCCCGCGGCTCTGACCTTATACAGTTTGGGAGGTTTTGTGTTTTCAGTGCCTCCCTGTCCGGGCCTCTGTTTTTCGCCGTACATCATGTCAAAGGTTATCTGGAGCTTGTCGGTCATAACATTTACGGGAGGCTTTTGATTGGGGCCGCCCATCATACTGTACTGGTTTTTCGGATTGAAAAAATTCTGGGGTATGATGCTGCCTATCACTATGTTGTCGGTGTCGCCCTCCTGCAGCAGCCTGCCTTCGCCGGCAGAATAGTCAAAATCCTTCATGACACCTGCATCAATTCCCAATACGGGAGTGTAGGCAAGGTACTTTCCCGATACAAGCTTTACATAGGATTCCATTACAGGAGTTACCGCCTGTACGCCCTTGATGGCCCCGATATTTGCAATGGCAACTTCGTCAAGCACTATTTCCTTGGAATTTACTGCGGCGCCTTCAGGAGTATTGCGATATTTGGTGACATTGATAATGTTAAGACTGCCCATTTGCTTCAACTGCTCATCAAAGCTCTCGTTCATGCCAAGCCCCAAGGAAACCATGACAACAATTGCAGCCGTACCTATTACTACACCCAATACCGTAAGGATGGTTCTGGTTTTTCGCCTGAAAAGGTTTTTAAGCCCCATTATTATAAGATCAAAGCTCTTCATCCAGCATAAATTCCTTTCTTCTTCTTATTTTTCTGCGTATCAGAAGAATAGCTGCAACTATGACCGCAAGCATTACTACACCACTTACAATGAACGCCCAGGCTGGAATTTTGCTGCCTTGCTCTACGGGAGGCATTTCCCCCTGTCCGGGCATAGGCTGTTGAATGGGCATTTCAGCGGCATTAAAGGATATTTCCTTTTTGAACTCCTGGCTTTTGCCCTCGGAATCCTCATAGGTGAATACAATAAAGCCGTTTGCGGGACCTGCAGCTTCCGGAACCAGAGTCCCATCAAAGGAATCACTCTTGCCCGATTCAAAATTACCCACAAAATAGCTGGTGCCTTCTACCCTGAAATTACCTTCCAGCTTTACCATCAGATTATACAGAGTGGTTTTTCCCATGTTGAAGAAGCTTACATTTACAGGAATGGGATTTCCGATAAAGGCTTCCGGAGGAATGCTCACATCTCCCACCACAAGTCTTGGCGACTGCTGGATGGGTATTCCCACCACATCCTTATTGGTGTATGGATTGCCTTTTTCATCCTCATATTCATAGTTGACGCTGATTGTGTACTGCTTGGGAGGCGCATCGGCTTTTGATGTAAAAGTGATTTTTTTGCTTACACTTGCTTTAGGACCTATGGAATCTATATAAAAAGAGTTTGAGCTTACAGTGCTGAAGGTGCCGTCATCCGATGCCAGCGAAACCTTGACATTGTTAATTGTTGAGGCTTTGCTGGTATTCAGTATGGATAAATCCAGGGTGAACTGCTGACCTGCATTTATTATTTCGGGACTGACACTGTATTTGTCTATAATCAGTCTGGGCACGGATTTTCCGGTTTTATTCTCCACATAGAGTCCCACATATTGCATGGCGGACTGCTTTGTGCCGTTTCCCGAGGAGGTAAGGTCGTACTCCACATTTACTGCAACGGGATAATTCTTAGTTACGGCCTCGTCGGATACAAAAAGCTGGAACTGGACATTTTTGGTCTCTCCCTTTTTAAGTACCGGAAGAATGATGGCATTCAAGGTTCTGGGAATTATCTCCTTTTCATTGTTTAAGGATACTTTTACATTATAAGCATCTGCAGAACCGGTATTTGCCACATCACAGGATATCAGGGCATTATTTCCGGGCATCAGGGCGGAAGCCGGGTAGCTTACATTTTTCAGTTCAATGACCGATTGTGTTCCCGCTGACTGGACATTGTAGAAGAACTCGATTTCCTCGGAAAAGGCCGAGCCTGTATAATCGGTGTAATCAAGCCTTACTTTCAGAGTGTTGGCCCCTGTTTCTATTTTCGGGGAGGCGGAAAGGTCATATGTAAATAATGAGGTGGAACCTCCGTAGATAGTAGCCCTGGTCTGCTTGTTGGTGCTGCCTGTGATACTTGCTCCGTTATTTGTAAGTCCCAGCAGGGTGACCTGTACATTCTTGGCAGCCACTGAGCCCAGATTTTCCAGGTTTATATTCAGTTTGAAATTTTCGCCTGCCAGAGCAGGGGAGGGATTTGTGGCCACCGACTTCAGGGCAAGCTTGGGAAGCTTTGTGCCTTCAGTGGTTTTCAAATAGGCTGTTTCACTGGAGCTGAAATAATTATTTGTAGTATTGTAATACTGTATATTAAACTTTATGGGATAGGTCTTAACGGAAGCATTTGTGGAAATCTGGAAAGTAAAGCTCACATCCTTTTGTTCATTTGGAGCAAGGCTGTCAATTGTCTGGGTTATATTCATGGAGCTCATGACAACCGGGCCTCCGTCGTCCAGCACAGGTGAGACAACAATATTCCTGGCACCATATAAAGAAGTGTTCTTAAGGGGCAGGGTATAGGTTATCTGGGAGCCCACCTGTCCGGAAGGGATGGCAGTATTGCTTGCAATGACTATTTTTGGAGCATATTTTGTGGTGTCCACAGGAGTTTCCTGGGTATCATCCTTTGGCACAGCCTGTGAGATGTTCAGGGAATCCTCCACTTGGAACAGGTTTCCTCCCAGGGTATACTGAATTGTGACCTGAAGCCTGTTTGAGCCCCCGTTATATGAAAAGGTGCGTAATCCAGGTCCCTGTTGCTGTCCGTTGTCGATACTGGGAATTTCCATGCTGGAACTTGAGCTTTTCAGGGTAAATGCAGAGCTGCCGTCAATTATGATTTTTACATTAGTAATTTCAGATCCCGAATTGTTCTGGACTATCAGGTTCATTTGAAATTCGCTGTTGGGGGCGATTTGAGAACTTGGACAGAAATATGAAACCAGATCAACGTCCTGTGCCGCCTTGACAGGTATATTTCCCAAAAAGAGTTCAGATATCACGATTAAACAAATTAAAACTAAAGAAGTAAATTTTTTTATTTTGCTCATATGTCTAGCCTCCAAGCCTTTTGGCTCTTTTAATTTAGTTTGTAATTGCACCCAGAGGAGTAACGGCTTCGATTTTCTCGATATTTCCGTCTAATATATGTATTATCCTGTCCGCATATTTGGCTATATTTGTGTCATGGGTGACAATGATCAGGGTTTGATTGCTTTTTCTTGCAATATCAGTAATAAGGTTCATTACTTCACTGGTGGTTTTCGAGTCAAGGTTTCCTGTAGGTTCATCCGCAAAAACTATTTCAGGGTTTCCCACGAAAGCTCGTGCGATTCCAACTCTCTGCTGCTGTCCGCCGCTCATCTGGGAAGGCTTTCTGTTGTTGTGGGAGGTCAGGCCTACCGAGTGCAGCATTTGTTTGGATTTTTTATCTCTTATCCTGCGTGGAATTCCCTTAAAGGCCAGGGGCAGCCCCACATTCTCAAGAGCGGTAAGGCTGGGCAGCAGATTGTAGGACTGGAATACAAAGCCGATATATTTCTGTCTGAAGAGAACCAGCCTTTTTTCATCCAGCTTTTCCACATGTATATTCTTAATGATAATCTCACCCCTGGAGGGTTTTTCAAGACCGGCCATCAGATTCAGCAGAGTTGACTTTCCCGAACCTGAAGTTCCCAAAAGGCAGCAGATTTCACCTTTGCCAATAGACAGGTCAATATTGTCCAGTGCTACGACTTTCTCACTGCCTACTCTGTACACCTTGCGGATACCTTTGATTTCTATGATGTTCTCCAATAACGCAATCCTCCTTTGTATGTTTTTTTCTAACCCTATTTTGACGTAAATAATGTGAAAAATGTTCCAGCTTACATTAATTAAGAATATCATAAAATTTTTACATATAATGTATTTATATGGCGAAAATTGGGTGACTATTTTATTATTTTATTATATAATATTTATATAGAATAGTAATGGCTGTATTTCTTAAATTTCTCTTAATAATTAAAGGTAGGCGGGGAGACTATGGATAAAAAATATGTTGAAGTCAATGAAGAAATACTGGGAAGCTACCTTGGTGAAGACGTATACTCTATAGGCGGGAATATGATTGTTCCTTTAAATACCATTGTTAACGAGCATATTCTGAAGAAGCTCCTTGACTTCAGAATAGACAGGGTATTTATCTACAATTCAAATCCCGTTCATGGTGACGATTATTTATCCGCTGAAAATATCAACGAGGATCAAAAGAAGTATATTGAAGACGTAAATGAGGCCAAGATGATGATTCAGGATTTGGCTTCGGGTAAGGAGCTGGATTTTAACAAGGCTGAGAACATATCTGAACACATTTACAGCAAACTCAACGACTGCGGTGCACTTATGGATTGCGTCAATTCGGTGAGAATAGCTGACTCCTATACCTATTCACATCTTGTCAATGTCTCTGTTTACTCCATGCTTTTGGGAAAGTGGCTGAGCTTTACCAAAAAACAGCTTAAGGATGTGGTAATGGCGGGTCTGCTCCACGATGTGGGGAAGGCACAAATTCCATTGGAAATACTCAACAAGAAAGGGCCTTTGACCGACCACGAATACGAAATCATGAAAAGGCATCCTGTATATGGCTACGAGATAATAAAGAATTACAGCGAAATCAGCATGGATGTCAAAAGGGCCGTTATAATGCATCATGAGAAGGAAAACGGCTCAGGCTATCCCTTTGGAATAAAGGGAAACCAGAAAAACCTCTATTCAAAAATCATAACGGTTGCAGACATATTTGACGCCATTACCTCCGAGAGAGTATACAGGGGAAGACAGACCCCCTTTACGGCTTTTAAGGAATTGGAAAGTGTAGGCTTTGACACTGTAGACCCTAAAATCATGATGGTGCTGTTTACAAATATGCCCAGCTATTATGTGGGTTCAAAAGTCAAAATGACAAACGGAGAAATAGGTGAAATTGTATATGTGCCCAATCAATGTGCATATGCACCTGTAATCAGGGTTAATGAAAATTTTGTTGATTTTTCGGTGGAGAAGGAGGAACTGATCAAGGAGTTTTTATAATACAATTGCCTAAAGCAGTATGTCCATAAATGTCTGTACTGCTTTTGACAGCATTACATTTTTCATTGTGACTATTCCAACCTCTCTTTCAGGCAGTTTTTCGGCGGTCTCTATCCGGAATAGGCCGCCGCCTTCTATATATTTCATTGCACTGTCCTTGAGAACATAAGCTATTCCTGTTCCAATCAATGCAAATTCCACCAGCAGATCAAGGCTCTCAAGTTCTATTTCGGGTGAACAGGTCAGGCCATGGCTGACAAAAAAAGAGTCTATTGCTTTTCGGGTGGAGCTGTCGGGAGGCAGCATAACCAGAGGGTGCATGGTAAGCTCCCTCAGCGGAACTCTCCTGTTTTTCAGCTCTGCGTACTTGCCAGAGGCTACAAATATATCCTCCACAGTTATAAATCCAACAGAAGCATATATATCCGGATTAACCGGAAGCGTGGAAATAACCATGTCTACAAGACCGTTTTTTAATACCTCCAGCAGTTGAGGGGTAGTACGGTTCACTACTTTTATGGAGATTTGAGGGTATAGCATGCCGAATTTCTTTATATACGGCATAACAAAATATTTGCAGATGGAATCACTTACGCCTATTCTTATTTCTCCTGCCTTCAAGCCTTCCAGCTCCTGGAGCTTTGACTCCGCGGTTTTTATAAAGTTATAAGCCTGTGCCACATAACTGAAAAGCATCTCACCCTCTGAGGTCAATTGAATGGTTCTGGATTTTCTGTAAAACAGGGTTACCCCCAGACGGGTTTCAAGCTGTCTTATGGCCTGGCTCACTGCCGATTGGGAAATAAATAGCTTTTTTGCCGCTTTTGAAAAGCTTTGGTTATCTGCGCAACAAAAAAAAATCTTATACAATTCAAAATTAATATCCATAAGCCACCTTAATACATACTATTAATATTATTAATTTTACTAATACATTTTAACATATTATAATAAATATATCATTATTTTTAAACAGGAGTTGAATTACTTTAAATATAATTTTTTAGGAGATGGAGACAAAGAGACTGTTTTCATTGCCGGAAAAGGGGAAGCTATGGCAAGTACGGTTAAAAGGTTGTTTGTTGAAAAGAAAAAACCTTATGATGTTGAAGCGCAGGGGCTGTTCTCAGACCTTACGGAAACTCTGGGAATCAAGAGCCTTGAGTGGATAAGAATAATAAACAGATATGATATTGAAGGCATCAGTGAGGACGAGTACAAGCTGGCCCGGAATACTATTTTTTCAGAGCCTCCCGTGGATATTGCATATGACGAGGAGTACGCAATTCCTCAAGGCGGCAAGGCCTTTGCAGTTGAATACCTGCCAGGCCAGTACGACCAGCGTGCCGATTCTGCGGCTCAGTGCATTCAATTGCTGACCCAGGGGGAGAGGCCTGAAATAAAGGCTGCCCGGGTAATTGTACTTATGGGGGAAATATCTGAACAGGATATGGAGGCCATCAAGAAATTTTATATAAATCCGGTGGAAAGCCAGGAGGCAAAGCTGGAAAAGCCTGCAACACTCAAAGCTGAGGTTGAACAGCCGGGGGATGTGGCAGCCGTGGACGGATTTACAGACATGGATGGCGGGCAATTGCGGGCTCTATTAAAGGAAATGGGCTTTGCAATGTCTTTTGATGACATATTGTTTTGCCAGAGCTACTTCAGGGATTCAGAAAAAAGGGATCCATGGGTTACCGAAATGAGAATGATAGATACTTACTGGTCGGATCACTGCAGGCATACCACTTTTCTCACCTGCATAGACAGCGTCAGCTTCCAGAAAGGCAAATACACCGGAATAATCGAAGACACCTTTAAGGACTATAAGGCAGCAAGGGAGCAGGTTTACCAAGACCCGGAACAAAGGGACGTGTGCCTTATGGATGTTGCACTCATGGCCATGAAGTCACTTAAAAAACAGGGAAAGCTTGAGGACCTGGACCTTTCTGATGAAATCAATGCATGCAGTATTGTGGTAAATGCAGAAATAGACGGCAAAAATGAAGAATGGCTGGTAATGTTCAAGAATGAAACTCATAATCATCCTACTGAAATTGAACCTTTCGGAGGAGCGGCAACCTGCCTGGGAGGAGCTATCCGCGATCCGCTGTCGGGCAGGGTGTATGTTTACCAGGCAATGAGGGTGACCGGAAGCGGTGATCCCAGAAAAGGCATGGCGGAAACTATTCCGGGCAAGCTTCCTCAGAAGAAAATCACTACCGGAGCAGCAGCAGGTTACAGCTCCTATGGTAACCAGATTGGCCTTGCAACCGGACAGGTTTCTGAAATATACAACGAAGGCTATGTGGCAAAGAGAATGGAAATAGGCGCGGTTATAGGTGCGGCGCCCAGAAGTAATGTTGTGCGCAGACAGCCCGAAGCAGGAGACAAAATTATCCTTCTGGGCGGAAGAACCGGCAGGGATGGCTGCGGAGGAGCCACCGGCTCCTCAAAGGCACATACGGAGGAATCACTGGCAGCTTGTGGGGCTGAAGTCCAAAAGGGTAATGCGCCGGTAGAAAGAAAAATACAGCGCTTGTTCAGAAACCCCCGGGTAAGCACACTTATAAAGAGATGCAATGATTTCGGAGCCGGAGGAGTTTCGGTAGCCATAGGTGAGCTGGCAGACGGACTTGAAATAAATCTTGATATGGTACCAAAGAAATACGAGGGACTGGATGGAACAGAGCTGGCTATTTCCGAATCACAGGAAAGAATGGCGGTAGTTGTAGCAGCGGCTGACGTGGAAAAATTCATAGGGTTTTCCAACCATGAAAATCTTGAAGCAGTGGTGGTTGCAGAGGTTACTTCTGCACCAAGACTCAAGATGTACTGGAGAGGCGGCAAAATCGTGGATTTGAGCCGTGAATTCCTGAATTCAAACGGAGCAAGGCAAAGAATTGACATTGAAATAGCTGCTCCAAAAGAAGAAAGCTACTTTGACAGCTTCAATAATATGAAAATAGATAATCTCCAGGAAAAATGGGCTGAGAACCTGCAAAATCTCAACAGGTGCAGCCAAAAGGGACTGGTGGAGCGCTTTGACTCAACTATTGGAGCAAATACCGTGCTTATGCCCTTTGGAGGGAAGTACCAGTTGACACCGGCCGAAGGCATGGCCGCAAAGCTGCCGCTTATGGAGGGAGATACTTCCACCGGAACTCTCATGTCTTTTGGCTATAATCCTGAAATATCAACGTGGAGCCCTTTTCATGGGGCGGTATATGCTGTTGTGGAGTCCATTGCCAAAATTGCCGCCATGGGTGGAGACTATAAAAAAGCCAGATTGACACTGCAGGAGTATTTTGAAAAGCCCGGGAAAGATCCCATACGCTGGGGAAAACCTTTGAGTGCCTTGCTGGGAGCCTATTATGCCCAGATGAAGCTTGGTACTGCCGCTATCGGCGGGAAGGACAGCATGTCCGGGAGTTTCAAGGAATTGGATGTTCCGCCTACACTGGTATCCTTTGCGGTTGATACCGTGGATGTTAACCATGTGGTATCAAATGAATTCAAGGCAGTGGGAAGCAAGATTGTCCTTCTGACTGTAGGCATGGATAAAAACATGCTGCCGGATTTTGAAGAATTGGACAAGGTATGCAGTGCCATTCACAAATTGTCTGTAAGCAGGGAGCTGTTAGCCGCATGCTCGGTGAGAGAAGGCGGAGTTGCTGAAATCACAAGCAAAATGGCTTTTGGCAACATGATAGGTTTGAAATTCGAGAAAGATATCCAGCCGGAAATGCTTTTCAAGCCACTGTATGGTTCAATGGTGGTTGAACTGCCGGAAAGTGCCTGCCTTGAAACGGCTTTTGCAGGCTTGAACTTTATGCTGTTGGGAACCACCGTGGCTGAAGCGGGGATAGTGCTCGGAGGTACAAATATTCCTCTGGCGGCACTTTCTCAAAAATGGCAGGAGCCGTTGGAAAGGATATTTGCCACAAAAGTAAAGGCGCCAGCAGGCACGCCTGTGGAATACAGCTATAATGCGGGCAGAAAAATACGGCCATCTGCCGTGCTCGCAAAACCGAGAGTGTTTATACCCGTATTTCCGGGGACAAATTGCGAATACGACACTAAAAAGGTATTTGAAAATGCAGGTGGAATAGTTGAAACTCTGGTTATCAGAAATCTGTCCCACAGCGACATTGAAGACTCCATAAAAGAAATGGAAAGGCTCATAGACAATTCCCAGATAATTATGATTCCGGGAGGTTTCAGTGCCGGAGATGAGCCCGAAGGCTCAGGCAAATTTATAGCTACCGCTTTCAGGAATCCCGTGGTAAGCCAGGCTGTGATGAAACTCCTGAAGCAGAGAGACGGACTGGTTATGGGAATATGCAACGGTTTCCAGGCCTTGGTTAAGCTTGGCTTGCTTCCCTTTGGAGAAATCAGGAATATTGATGAGAATTGCCCCACTCTGACCTTTAATACTATTGGTCGTCATCAGTCCTGTCTGGTTAACACAAAAATAACCTCAAATCTGTCGCCCTGGCTTAACAATGTAAAGGTTGGAGATATTCACACAATAGCTATATCCCATGGAGAAGGGCGATTTACTGCCGGCAGTGAGATTTTGAAGACTCTTGAGGCCAATGGGCAGATAGCTGCACAATATGTTGACTTGAACGGAAAGCCCACCTATGATATCGGTTACAATCCAAACGGGTCAATAAACGCCATAGAAGGGATAACAAGTCCTGATGGAAGAGTATTCGGCAAAATGGGGCACTCAGAAAGAACCGGCTCAAATCTGTACAGGAATGTGCCGGGGGAGAAGGACCAGCAGTTATTCAAGGCCGGAGTGGATTATTTCAGAAGCTAAGGTACAGTATGGCATTGAAGCATTCCGCAAGAAAACTTGTAGATTTGAATTTTGTAAACCAGAGGTTATGAAAGTATGGGTAGGAGCAATAAGGAAAATATGAAAAAACTTGCAGGCCGCATAGCGCTGCTTTTACTGGCGGCATATCTTCTTTTACTGCTCTACCTGACTTTCTTCAGCCCCCGTTATGGAAGAGCGGCGGGGCTCAGAGGCATAAATCTGATCCCCTTTTCTACCATTATGCAATACCTTACCGGGTATATGACAACCCGCAGCGTAATTATAAACCTTCTGGGAAACATTATAGCCTTTATGCCCATGGGATTTCTTCTTCCCCTTGCATTTACTTCTGTCAGGAGTTTCAGAAGGGTATTGATTATTTCCTGCCTGTCCACGGCTCTTGTGGAAATTACCCAATACCTTACAAGGTCGGGTATCAGTGATATTGATGATATTCTCCTGAATGTGGTCGGTGGAATACTGGGCTACTTTTTGTTCAAGCTGTTCTTTTATTTCCTTAAATTCTAATCTGCTTCTCAGAATAATAACATAATATATATGGCCATATGGGGCTGTATATGGCTTTGTCAGCATAAAAAGTGCAATCTGCCTCACTGGGCCGATGGTAAGCCAAGGGTGTTGCTTTCTTGCAGGCAGCGGAAAAAAATGTTATCATGAAAGCAAGTTAAATGTTGTTACATTCAATTCAACTGTGTGCAGCCGCACACCGACGGGAGGTTTATATGAAAATATCATTTTCTACGCTGGGATGCCCTGGCTGGAGCTGGGAGGATATGCTTGCTACTGCCAAGGATATAGGCTTTGATGGTATAGAAATTCGAGGTATAGGAAATGAGCTTTATGTACCCAAGGCAAAGCAGTTTGCCGTTGAAAATATTGATCTGACAAAAAAGAAGCTGGATAGAATCGGGCTTGAAATCCCTTGTTTGACATCTGCCAGTTTTTTATTTGACAAGGCAAATATTCAAAAGCATATTCAGGAAGCTGAGGATTATATTGAACTTGCAGCAAAAATCGGAACACCCTATGTAAGGGTGCTGGGAGATGCTCACCCCCAGCCAGGGGAGGTGGATGTGGAGTTCGTAGTTGAAAATCTCAGGAAGCTGTCTGTCCAAGCTGAAGAGAAGCATGTAAAGCTCCTGGTGGAGACAAACGGTGTCTTTGCCGACTCAAAAGCCATGAAGGCAGCCATTGAGAAGGTTTCCTCCCACAGTGTAGGCGTCCTCTGGGATGTCCATCATCCAATCAGATTTTTTAATGAGTCGGTGGAGGAAACCTACCGGAATCTGAAGGAGTATATCTGCTTTATTCATATTAAGGATTCCCTGGTTTTTGAAGGTGCTATAAAATACAAAATGATGGGGCATGGAGATATTCCCATAAAGAGTATTGTAAGGCTGCTGAAGGAAAATGACTATACCGGCTACCTATCCCTTGAATGGGTAAAGCGATGGAATCTGGATCTTGAAGAACCGGGAATAGTTTTTTCGCACTACGCAGGTTATATGAAGAGCCTTATATAGTGACAAAAAATATAAAAACAGCTTGAAAACAAGGCTGCAGGCTTTAAATAAAGACACTTCAAGCAAATATTCCTGTCCGTTCGTATAAGAATTGGACAGGAAATATTTGGAAGATTTGAGTAAGTATGTTATTATTCTTGCGAATACAAAACTTGCAGGGAGAAAACATGAAAAAATTTTTCACTCTATTCTTAATCGGTATTTCAATTCTTATTTCTGGCTGCGGCGGGCAGGCTGAAACTGCTCACAGGCAGGATTCCATCAAATATGATAATTCGACCATTGAACTCACAAAAAAGATTAAAACACTAAACATTTTTGTAGATTCCGGAAAGCTCCAAATCTTTTGCTGGGACAACCCCAATATCAGTTCCGAGATAAAGTACACTGTCAGAGCCCATAAAAGCCAGGAACAGCTTCAGAAGCTTCTTGGCAGATTCTCTGTGGAAACCGCCATTAAAGATAGTACCTGCAATATTTATGTAAAATATAACGGTAAAATAAAAAATTCCGAGGATGTGTACTCAGATATCAAGCTTACCATACCACGCTGGATTAAGGATATAAAACTGGAGCAGAGGGTGGGGAGCTTTATCCTTGAGGACAAATATGAAGGAAATGTTCATGCGCGGCTGGACAGTGTAAATACCGAAATCAGGGCTTTGTATGGTGCTCTGTCCTTGGAGTGCGGAAAGGGCAATATGCGGCTTGACTCTGGCAGACTGTCCGACGGGTCTGCGGTGATTTTGCAGACAGGGAATATATACATAAAAAATGAATGCGGGAACAAAGCCGGATATTCTTTTGAAACAGGCACAGGAAATATCAACCTGAACTTTCCTGCTGCCAGCAGCATATGCCTTAATGCGGTTGGAACAATAGAAAATAACCAGTTTACAGGCTTAGAGGGTGATATTATGGTAAACGCAGCAGCAAAAATCGGCAAAATATCTGTAAATGGCTACTAAAAATTTATAAATATGAAATAATTTAACAAAAATAGAAAAAATATGTTGACAAAATCCAAATATATAATATAATTGTACTAGATTATAAAATTCTTCTTTTTTCACTTCATTAGTCATTCATTTAATATTTGTTTTTATATATGTCAAAAGAACTGGAGAAAGCTAATGGCACTCATAAAGTTGATGATTGTGGACGATGATGATGAATATTCGTTCAATCTTTGCAATTCTTTAACCCACAATTTTTCTGAAATCCTGCTGGTAAGTTATTGCAGTAATTCCTACAACATAGAGGAATGGATAAAAAAAATAGACCCTGATATTGTCCTTACCGGTGAGAAGTTTTACAACGTCATTACCAAGCATTATGCAAAAACCCTGCTAATCCTTTCCTCAGGCTCAAGCAGCAGTGGAGTCGCAGAAATCCCCTCAATCTACAAATACAAAGATGTAAATAAGATTGCCGGAGACATAATAAACAGTTTTACAAAGGCAGGTAATATTATCAGTCCGGCAAAAGAAAAAGCAGCCAGAATCATACCGGTTTATTCGGCTTCCGGCAGTACAGGCAAGACCTCAATTGCACTGGGAATAGGTTCGATTTGTTCTCTGTACGGTCTGAAAGTTCTTTATTTAAATCTTGAGCAGTTTCAGTCTACAAAATTCTTTTTTTCCTGTAATGCTGATTATTCAATATCAGAAGTGATTTATTATGTCAGAGTAAAAGACAATAATCTGATCTCAAAGCTTACTGCTATGAGGTGCCAGGATCCATCCACCAACATGTTTTACTACCAGCCTGCAAATAATCCATTGGAGATGACTGAACTGCTTCCAGGCGATTTGGAGTTTCTTATTGACAATCTGAAGGAATCCGGACAGTACGATATCATTGTGGTTGATATGGATTCACGCCTTGATGCAAATACTCTTAAAATTTTTAATAATAGTGATGAAATTATATATTTATTAGTTAATGATGAAATTTGTTTACATAAGACATCTATCTTTTTGGGAAGTTTAAATAAGCTGTCGAACTCTTCCAATCAATTTGCTTATTTGCCGGATAAAATTATATATGTGGCAAATAAAGTGTCAAATCAGGCCCTCCCATTAATCAAAAATGTCATTTCAAGCGAAAGAATCCTATCCGAAATCCCTTTGATTGAAAGCTTCAATTCCAAAAAGTTCGGTATAATGGGAGGACCTGATACAATTTACAGTTCCTTAAAGCAAATAGCAGGAAGGTATATAAGACAGCAGTCGCAGGGGGGATGACCTTGAACCGGGACTTGCTGAACGAAATAAAAGCTGCCATAAGTGAAAAAATCGACTTAAAGAGGTATTTTACAGATGAAGAAATATTGGGAGTTATAGAGAAATCCGTCTTTGAAAAATCAAGGGAAATATTTTTAAAGTCATATGAAAAGAAAGATTTGATTTCGGCGGTATTCAACTCCTTGAGAAGGCTGGACATACTTCAGCCAATACTTGATGATTCTGATATTACAGAGATTATGATAAACGGACCCAACAGCCTGTTTATAGAAAAATTCGGCAGGAGTACCAGGCTGAATATGCAATTTGAATCGGCACAAAAGCTGGAAGACATTATTCAGATAATGGTAACGGCAGTCAACAGAACCGTTAATGAATCAACACCAATAGTAGATGCCAGACTCAAGGACGGGTCAAGAATAAATGTAGTCCTGCCGCCTATAGCTCTTGACGGGCCCATAGTTACCATCAGAAAATTCCCTTCCAAACCTGTAGATATGGAAAGGCTCATTGAACTTGAGTCCGTGACACCTGAAGCCGCCGAGGCACTGAAGAAACTGGTGCTTGCTAAATACAATATCTTCATATGCGGCGGAACAGGCTCAGGAAAAACCACATTTCTCAACGCACTGTCAAATTTTATACCCCAGGACGAAAGAATCATTACTATTGAGGATTCGGCAGAGCTGCAAATACAAAACATTCCCAACCTCGTAAGGCTGGAAACCAGAAATTCAAATCTTGAGGGCAGAGGAGAGATTACCATCAGAGATTTGATAAAAACCTCTCTTCGTATGAAGCCGACTAGAATAATTGTCGGTGAAGTGCGGGGCACAGAGACAATAGATATGCTGCAGGCAATGAATACGGGGCATGACGGGTCGCTCTCAACAGGACATGCAAACTCAACTGAGGACATGTTGTCCAGGCTGGAGACCATGGTTTTGAGCTCATCGCCTTTGCCTCTTGAGGCGGTGAGAAAACAGATATCTTCAGCTATTGATATTATTATATTTCTTTCCAGGCTCAGGGACAGTTCGAGAAGAACAATTGAAATATCAGAGGTGCTGGGGCTGGAGAATGGACATATCCAGCTAAACCCGCTGTTTACCTTTGAGGAAGCCTCCAATGACATGGCCTTCACTGATAAGGTGGAAGGATGTCTTAAGAGAAGTTCAAACCCCTTGATCAACACCCGGAAGCTGAGAAATTCAGGAATTGCCTGCGACATTTAAAATATTTCATAAAGGAGAGTGTACTGTGGAGGATTACGATAATTATATTATTTCTTTTAAATGGAAAATAATTTATGTTTTATTGGCTGGAGCAGCTATTTTTGGCATAACCTATCTTTTTTACAGAAACAGCTTTCTTGCCGGAGGTCTTAGTCCATTGGGCATTTTCTACTTAAGGCACAGAAGAAAACAACTGGTTTTGAGACGTAAAAACCAGCTTAATCTTCAATTCAAGGATCTTCTGACTTCGCTGGCTTCATCACTGTCCTCAGGAAATGCTGTAGAGAATGCTTTCAGTAATGCTTTGGGAGATTTGCTGGTGCTTTACCCGGGTGATGATGCCTGTATCATTAGGGAGACCAGAATAATACTTCATAAACTGGCTCTGAATGTAACTATAGAGGAGGCGGTAGGAGATCTTGCAAGACGATCGAAATTGGATGATATAGTAAATTTTTCTGATTGTATATCCATTTGCAAGAGAAGTGGCGGCAATCTGATAGTAGCTGTAAAAAATGCATCCGGAATAATCAGTGACAAGATAGAAATGAAGCAGGAGATAGAAACCTTGTTGGCTTCCAGAAAATTTGAACAGAGAATTTTAAATATTATGCCCGTAGTCATAATCTCTTTATTATCAGTTTCAGCTCAGGATTATATAAGCCCCCTGTTCATGACAAATGCAGGTAAGGCAGCCATGACAGTCAGTCTCCTGCTGTTGGCCGCCGCCTATCTCATATCCGGTAAAATAATGAGTATAAGGCTGTGAAAATATGCTAGTGATAAATATTTTTTTAATAGCAGCAATACTTTGCATGGTTCTATATTTTGCAATAGTTATTATAAGAAACCGAGCAAAATATATTGCATATATTGAAGCGCTAGACAGTAGTGAACCTTTTAAAAATTTCCTTATCTTCGGTTTGTTTGTTCTGGACAAATACAACTATTCCTTCAACACCTCCTACGACAGAAGAATATTGAATTATGCAACTGAAATATATGGTCAGGAGTACTCCTCCTTCTATGCCAGAGTGGCCTATTCAAAAAAAATAGTTTTGATTATGCTGTTTATGGTCATTGAATTGATAACCTCTCTGGCTTCCGGGTATGACCCTGCCTATATGTGTTATGTCCCTGCAGTATCAGTGCTCCTATGGTTTCTGGAGGATGCCCGTCTGAAAAACCGGGTAAAAAAAAGAAGGCTTGGAATGCAATTGGAATTTCCTGATTTTATAAACAAGCTGACTTTATTGCTCAACGCCGGAATGACTATGTTCAAATCATGGGAAAAGATAGCTCTGGACAGAACAGCTCTTGAAAACAGTGAAAGTGCATTTTACATGGAGGTCAGTGCCACGGTGGCTGATATAAAAGCTGGAATGAATGAAAATGAAGCATACAGTCTTTTTGCAAAGAGAATAAGGACACCGGAGATATCAAGGCTTATGTCTACTATCCTGCAAAATACCAAAAGAGGAGGCAATGACCTGGTGCTTTCCCTGAGACTTCAGGCACATGAATGTTGGGAAATGCGCAAAAATATCATCAGAAGGCTGGGTGAGGAAGCCGCAACAAAGCTGCTGCTTCCTATGATGCTCATGTTTTTTGCAATCCTGATAATAGTTGTAACCCCGGCATTTCTTTCTATGCAGGGAATTGCCTCGGGGTTTTGACTAATTATACATAAATATATTTAAAAGGAGGTGATGGCTATGATACAGGAAATTAAAAGATTTATCCGGGAAGAGGACGGAATGGGAACGGTTGAGGTTATTATAATAATAGCTGTACTGGTAGGAGTGGCTCTATTATTTAGAAAGCAGCTTATAAATTTTGTTAATGGAATAATAAACAATCTATTCCCTGATGCCAGCAAGCTTGAAAACAATAAAGCCGGAACACAGGGAACGCTTGGGGGCTGAGACCTGAAATTTTTCCCGACAGGAGTTGATTATTGATGGCTGTTTCTGAAAAGGATACTCTGATTACCAGATTTTGCAATATGAGAGCCAGCTTTACCCTGGAAGCCTCCTTGATTTTTTCTCTGGTTTTTCTTCTTTCAGCAGCACTGGTGTATATTTTCATATTAATGTACCAGCATGCGGCCCTGCAAAGCGTAACCTGCCAGGCGGCAAACAGAGGGGCTCAATATTATGTAAAACAATTTGATTCCAGCAATAAATGGTCTGACGAAGCTGGTTTGTATTGGAGAATCTTTGACGGGGAGGGAGATATTAAAAGAAACCATATAGCTGAACATGCCTTAAATATGTCTAATCCTTCAATAATAAAATCTGAAGCGGATGCAACAATTTCAATCTCATATATTTATTTGATGAAACAGCTTAAGGTAGAGCATGAAAAAAAATATTTGCTGCCTGTTGGAGATTTGCTGGACATTTTCGGCATTCCTTCAAAGCTGAGCCTGCTCTCTGTAGTAACCTGTCCGCTTGAGGATAATGCGGAATTTATAAGAAATATGGATATGATTGCAGATATAAAAAACTGTCTGGTAAATAACGATAACAAATGGATAGGCAGCAGTAAAAAAATGGATGAGGCAATTGATAATCTGGTAAAAAATATTGAAAGACCGGTGGAAATACATGAAAGTTTTAAAAATAATTAATTACAGGGGAGCTATAACTGTTTTTACAAGTATTGTTCTGGCATCTATTTTTCTGGTTGCCGGCATTTTCACAGATGCCGCAAGGATAAAGCTTGCTCAGGCACAGGTGCACAAGGCAAATCAGACAGCTCTTTCCTCCGTACTGGCTTGCTATAACAACGAGCTAAAGGACCTGTACGGACTTTTCGGGTATAACCTGGACTATGAAACACTTAATGACAGTTATGAAGAATATTTCTCAAAAAACCTTAATATTGGCAGCAGGGATTTTCTTTATGGGTTCAACATAGAAAACATACGTCTGGAGCAAGCGTTCAGCCTTCAAAACAATGAGATTTTTGAGAATCAGCTTAAGGAATTCATGAAATACCGTGCACCAGTAAAAATCGTATCAGACCTGCTTTCAAAAATCCAGGGCATAAGCAATCTTTCCAAAGGGTCAAAGATTTACAGAAGGAAAGTGGAGACTGAAAGGAAAGCGGGAGATATCGGGCAATTACAAATGCTGCTGGAGGAAAAGGCCAAAAGTATAAACAATTCGGATATAGCTCTGGAGCTTGGTGAGCTGAAAAACAAACTTAAAGAGAAAATCTCGGTTAAAGCCGGAATACTAAATGAACTGAGCAGACTTGAAGGCGAATTTATGAACGAAGAGAATAGTGAAATAAGAGATAGTCTGTTAAGCAGCATAAGTTCAATAAAAGAGGAACTTCAAAATATTGAAGCGTCTGCTTCCGGGCTTAGGAATACCATGCTTGATACTATAAATCAGTATAAAAGCTATAATTCGGAGGCTTTGGAATATGCCGGAAATATTACTTTACAAAAGCAAGAGCTTATTAAAAGAATGGAAGCAGAATTAGAGTCGGTTGCAGGCGGCACCAACGGTATTGAAGAAGTTCAGAAGGCTTACAGGGATAGTATGCTATACATTAAATCTCTTGTTAAAGAGGATAATTCCGAGGCCATCACTGAGATTCTGGAAAGAAATATGAATAACTGTCTGAATTCCATAAATTCAGCTTCCGAAAGTGATGACAGCTTTTTAATGACAATTGATCAATTATGCAGCGCTGCAGAAATAAATTACATTTTTAATAAATGCGTGCCGGTCTCTTCGGAGGAGGAAGACAATAGGGACAGGGTGCTTCAACTGCTGGAACAGGCCTTTACCCAAAAGGTACAGTTAAAAAGCATTGAAAATAATGTATTTAACCAGCTTCCCTCGAGAAAGGAACAGCAGCAACGGGAGGAAAACATTGATTGGAGTTTCAGGGACTTTAATTGGGACAGGGGTGCAGAAAAACAACTGCAATATATTGCTGACAGGGAAAGCAGTTTTTCCGGGCTGGCAGAAAATCTTGTAAATCAGCTTTACATAAATGAATATATTATGGGTACTTTCAGACATGATGTAGCTCTGCTTAAAAATGAAGATGAAAGCAAGGCCTTTAATTTAAGATCAGTAAGCAAATATGAAAGAGAGGGCTATTTTTCCTGCTTTGAGGTTGAGTATATAATAAATGGAAACAGAGATGAAGCAGTAAATTCAATGCTTTTAAAATCTGAGATACTGGCTTTGCGGCTTGCTTCAAATGTTATTCATATATACACAGATGCGGCAAAAATGAACAGACTAATCGGGCTGGCCGCAGCATTGAGCAGTTGGAGCGCAGGCCTTGCAGCGCCCATACTTCAAACCGTGCTGGTTTTCTCCTGGGCCATGCTGGAATCCCTTTATGATCTGGAACAATTAGGTCTGGGGGATAAAATAGTTCTTTTTAAGAATAAAGAGCAATGGAAAACCGATTTGTCAGGCCTGGTAAATAAAAATAACCCTTCCGGCCCTGAAGACAATCCATTATTACTCAGTTACCAGGATTATTTACGTGTATTTCTGCTTTTGACGGAGAGGGACAAGAAGTTGGACCGTATTCAGGACCTTGTACAGATGAATATAGCCCTTTCAAGGCCTGGCTTCACTGTTGAAAATACCTTTGTGGCATTGCAGGCGGATACGGACGTAACTATAAAAAACCTGTTTTTAGGTCTTCCTATATTTGCATCCCAATCAGGAGTCAAACTGTCACGCTCACTGATTAATGCAAGCATGCTGTTGAGTTACTAGCTTCTCGGAGAAAAATATGAAGAACTTATGTAAAAGCAATATGTTTCTTAAGGGGTCCATTACAGTTGAAGCGGCAGTTATACTTCCATTTGCCATCATGGCTGTTCTGACTTTTGTCTTTATAATTAAAATTTATTATACCTATGATGTTGTTCAAAATGCCATAACAGGAACCGGCAGGCAGATGAGTGCATACAGTCTGCTCTATTATAAGACCGATGCTGAAGAAATCATAAGCGGCATTGAACGGTTCGGCAGCTCTGATGCGGTGAGTGATGCTCTGGGAGATAACTGGCTGAGTTCCAGCCTTCGGGATGCAGGAAAAAATGCTGCGGATTATATAAGAACGCAGTTGGCATTAATACCGATAACCAGGCAATTGGTATCGAGACAACTGGAGACCTGCTTTGGCGCAGACGCTGACAAGGCCCTGAGAAGGCTGGACATAACCGACGGGCTTTCCGGCTTGGATTTTTCACAAAGCAAAATGCTTGCAGACGGAAAGAGCATTGATATTATTGTACAATACAAAATTAACTTCCCGATTTTATCAGGTGTACTTCCTGAGATCCAAATAAGTCAAACTGCATCTGTTTGCATATGGGCAGGTGAAAATGGAATAGGTGGTGAGGAGAACGGAGAAGCTGAAAAAACTGTTTGGGATATGTCAAACATAAAAAGAGGACAGGCTATAAGAAAACTTCAGGGGGCAAATCTGCCGTTTAATTTTCCTACAGTAGCCAGTTTTAAAAACGGTACTGCAACAAGCGTTAAGAGTTTGAATATTGATGAGCCTTATTATAAGGATGCTGTGAGTCTGGAAAAGAAAATTTCAGGTTATGTAAAGAAGTTGGATGAGTTCTGGAGCGGAAGCTGTGGTGATATATCCATAAATGAAAGTGAAATATTAAGAAAGGAACTTATACTCGTAATACCTGAAACCGAGCTTTCATCAGATCAACAGAATGTGGTTGACAGGTGTGTCAAACTGGCTGAATTGAGAGGTATCACATTAAATGTTATTAAAGCATATGGAAAAAAAGGGGGAAACAGTGGTGTGCCCGACACGGATGAAGGAGGTAAACAAAGTACTGAGGGTGATTAACAGCCTTATAAAAGGCAAGCAGAAAATATCCTTGCTCTGCTGTTTTGTTATTGCAGTTGCAAGTTCGGGAGCAGTATTTTCCGGGGTGGGCAAAACGGATAAGGGTATTCTGGCCGCTGCCTTGATGCTGGTTCAACTGGTGGCTGCTGCAAGTGACCTGAATTCAAAAATGATACCTTTACGGCTTATGCCCTTATCACTGCTGTTAGGAACAGTAATTTTATATTTGACTGGCGGTTCAGGTGGTTTTAAAAATCATATTATTGGAGGTTTAGTTGCTTTTGCTGCACTTGTAATTCTGATTTTTATTTCAAAAGGCCAGATAGGAGGGGGTGACTTACAGTTGTTTACTGTAACAGGTTTTTACACTGGCGGTTTTGTTGTCTTGAGTATAATATTATTATCAACGGTTTTCTCAGGGCTGTATTCTTTATTTCTCCTGATTCTCAGAAAGGGAGGCAGGAGCACTGAATTTGCATTTGCCCCGTTTGTTTTATATGCAACTGCCCTTGTAAGCCTTAACAGTTTGGATATATGAGCTATGGTACAAATTTATTTATAACTATGGATTGATAATACATTTGATAATGGTAGGGTGATGCTTATTGGAAGCCAACATGGCAGAGGGATTTGCAGCAGCGTTTGAAAACAGCGCGGCGGCCAGTTATTTGGTATTAAGTACAAAAGATAATTCAAACATACTGGATTACCAGGTACAGATGCTCCTGAGCAACAGGATAGGCGGTCTGCTGGAATTCAATATAAATTACACAGGTAATGATCTTAACTGCTTTTATAATATCACATCAAAATGTACCCTCGTTAATTACATGTCCAGAAGGAAATTCAAGAGAAATGAGTTTTTGATGCTGCTCCTTAATGTGACAAATAATATTTGCCATATAAAGAACTATTTGCTGTATGAGAGTAATGTTCTTCTGGATGAAAGGTATATTTATGCTGACCCTGAAAAAGAGGAATTTTACTTTGTGTATCTGCCTTTTTCATCATACAAGAATGATTACAAAGCATTTTTCTTAAAACTTGTTATTGAGCTTTCGGGCTTTTATGAGGAAGAAAGTGACAATTACCTTCAAAAGCTTCTGGAGGAGATTAAAAGTGATTTATTCAGCCTCAGTGCACTAAGAACCAGGCTTGAAACGCTTCTGGGGTACGATGACAGAGCCATGTCCGAGACAGTGAGAGATATAAAGGCAGCCATAAAGAAAAATGCCAAATCAGATAATTCTGAAACATCAGGAGAAATGAAACCACAGGAAAGGAGCGTCCAGAGACTTTATACGGGGAAAGAAACAAGAAACATAAAGATTCCGGTCAAAAGTAATCACAGCAGGCAAAGTAATCAAAGTAATCAAAGTAATCAAAGCAAACCCGAAAATGATAAAAATACTCAACAGTCGGTTTCGGGAAGGTTTAACGGACAGGCAACAGTCTTTTTGCTCCTGCAGCCGGTTTTTATTACGGCATACATTTTAAGCCTTTCAAGCGGGGTTTTATTTACCGGTGACCGAGGACTTCCTGCAGCAGCTATTGCGTTTATTATTGTAGCATGTATAGATATTTTGATATTCAGGCTGATTAAGGAGCGGTATAAAAATGCAGCAGGTCTTGACGTATCAGGCGTAATCAGTCATATAACCGGTAAGATGAAAGCTGGCAGCCAAAATACAGGTTCAGGTCCGGGAAGGGAAACATCAAGAATGCACCAACAGCAATCGGATAAAAAACAGGATATACGGTCTCCGGCTGTTTACAACGGTGAGACAGAAATACTTATAAAGCCCGGAATACAGGCAAATGCATATTTTAAGGAGGAGGAGGGGGAACTGGTGCTTGCACTTGACAAAAACAGCATACTGATAGGCAGGATGGAGAATTTTGTTGATGCCGTTGTAGACAGCAGTGCGGTGGGAAAAATCCATGCAGAGGTTATAAGGGAAGCCCAGGTCTACTATCTTGTAGACTGCAACTCCAGAAATGGTACATATATAAATGAAAAACGGCTTTTGCCAAATACAAGAAGTCCGCTTTCAAATAATGATGCCGTAAGATTTGCAAACAGGGAGTTCAGATTCTTTTACACTGGCATACCTGAGGAGGAAGGCCGGTGATTATTTACAGCCAGGTGTTCCTGTTGCTTGCGGCATCGGTAGTCAGTGATCTGAGGTCATCTAAAATAAAAAACACAGGTGTTTTCTTCTTTTTAATATCCGGAATCTTGTCAAATTACTGTTTACAAGGTTTGGAAGGCCTGAAACTGAGCTTGGCCGGTGCAGCCATACCTGTGCTGTTACTTGTGTTGTTCTTTTATCTGCGGCTGCTGGGAGCGGGAGATATTAAGCTGTACAGCGCAATAGGAGCACTGCTGGGCTGGAAAGCCGGGCTGTACGTGCTTGCCTATTCCATGCTTGCTGCAGGTGTGGTATCTTTTGCAAAATTATATGGTACAGGTGAAGCAAGAAGAGGCTTTACAGAATTATTTCATGAAATAATTCTGTTTTTCAACAGTGCAATTCCGGGCAACCAACTACCTCCGCCTGTGAATATCAATAACAGGCATGTTATTAAGCTGTCTCCGGCAATTGCATTTGGTACGGGCCTTCAACTGCTTACCGGCCTGCTGTTATAAAACTGCCTTAAAGGACAGCTTACATAGCAAATTTTTATTAACAGCTTTTGTAGCTTATATTTTCAAAGTCCCTGCAAAGCTGCAATATGTTTTCAAATTTTTCGGCAGCATCCTCATAGCCATCTTTGTACAGTTTTTTGAGGTTTTCGGGATTTCTCTCAAAGCGTGAGACCTGTACAGGCTGCTTTGGCCGGATTATTACGGCTTTATTCTGCTTTTCCAGTTCTTCAGCCAGGTCAATGCTTTCATTGTAAACCTGAGGCCTGTTTCTGATTGTATTTACCAGATTTGGATACTTCCTCAGCAGCAGCCTGTATAAAGGATAAAGATTGCTCTTCTTTTTTCTGTAACCGCCATGCTGGGTCATAATCACTATATGAGCATCAAAGCCGCAATCAACCGAATAGCGGATTGGTATGGAATCAGAAGGACCACCGTCCACCAGCATTTTTCCTTCCACCTCCACAATAGGGGAAACAAGAGGAATAGAACTTGAGGCCCGGACATAAATGCCATCATCAAGCATATCCCGTATGGGGGTATACATGGGCCGGCCTGTTGAGCAGTCTGTAGAAACGGCTGTGAGCCTGCATTCCGAATTTTTAAAACTATTATAGTCAAAAGGCAGAAGTCTGTTGGGTATATCATCAAACAGAAAATCCAAATTAAAAACAGAGCCCCTTGTAAATAGTCCCAAGAGACTCAAATAGCGCTTATCGGAACAAAAGCCGGCATTGATATCCAGATTTCTTCCTCTTTGACCGGATATATAGGAAACTGAATTGCAGGCACCTGCTGAGACTCCGATTATATCCTGAAAAATAAGCCCCTGATCCATGAAATAATCCAGCACACCCGCGGTGTACAGTCCTCTCATTCCTCCGCCTTCAAGTATCAAGCTTACTTTTGCCATAGAAAGTAACTCCCTTATGTCATACACGTGGTACTTGTAAAAATATACCTTTAACTATTTTCTTACTGAATTATACCTCTTTTTTTATCTATATTCAACAATGCTTTATTTTGTTTTTTCAGAGATAATTAATATTAAAGTACATATTCAGCCGCTACTGCTTAATATGCTTGGAAGTGTAAAAGCTATACCGCAGCTTTGTTCATTACTGGAGGATGTCAATGCCTAAGATTGTGGAATATTCATACGGAAAACTGTTCAAATACACGATGAAAGCTATAAACCCTGTAAAAAAGGCAATAATAACAACGGATTGCAAGGTACATAGGGCCATTAACATACAATCTTTGGCTGTCCTCAAAAGTGACGGGAAATATCAACAGTTCAATATGTTCTCAAATTATGTGCTTGAATTGAATATGGGTGTTGTCTGGGCAGATCAGGATTTTAAGAGCTCCGGGCATTTTTATAATCCTTTTAAGGACAGAGGACTATATGGAAATACAAATGCACTAACGCTGGCGTGCAATTATTACTCTTTTGCACTTGGCTGTTATGAGGCAGGCGATATAAAAAAGTCAATGTTTTTTCTTGGTGCGGCGGCGCATTTGGTTCAGGACGTTACAGTGCCTCAACATGCCAACATAAAATTGCTGCAGGAACACCACAAGTTTGAAAAGTTTGTCAGGGATTCTTTCAGCAGTACGCCTGAATACCTGGTTGGTGATAAAGGCTGTTATCTGGATGACATAAAGGAATTTATATATCACAATGCCATTAGTGCCATAAAAGCCAGCAAATATCTAAGCTATATTCCGGATGATGAACGGAGGTATTATGAACTGACAAAGAGTGTGCTGCCTTTGGCACAAAGAAGTACCGCCGGTTTGTTCTCAATGTTTTATAGAGATACCCGGGATATGGAAAGCGGCAGTTACAGTTCATCTATCCTATAAGTCTGCTGCCTGCCAAAGAATCAACATCTGACTACAGTTCAATTTCATCAGTTGGGACAAAATCAGGTGGATGACAGATTTATCTTAGTAGAGGATAAGCCCAATGAGTAAATATGCTAAATCAATTGACTTTGTTTTGGAAAACGCCAACGTAGTAATCCAATATCGTCTACGTAAGGAAATCTTGCGCAACCTCACTAAAACAGATGAGGAAAACTTACTGGAAAAAATCTATCAAACACCCCACTTTAAACTTGTACAAAGCTATGTCAAGCCGGATGGCTATATCGGAAGCGGTTGCCATAGCTGGGCTAACTGGCAGGGAGCAATACTGCATGACACGCCGCTTCAGGATGGAGAAACGGCTGCGCGGCTGCTGGCATATTACGCCATACCCAAGAGGCACCCGATTATCGCAAATTTCGTTGCAGCAATGCGTGATGAGGATATTTTACGTAAGGAATTTTCATATATCCCTCCAGAAATCCATCGCTACCAGAACCGGTTTGTAGGGATTAACAGCGGCAACAGCCTCATGGCTCTTATATATACTATTCAAGCGATGCTGGGATATGGTGATGACACCCATGAAGTTAACCGCTTCCAAGATATTGCATTAAAAGGCTTTAAGCGCATACTTCAGATTTCGTCACTTGACGAGATATTAAGATATAATCCAAACTTAAGAAAAAAATATAATTATCCATATATGGAGTCTGATGAATACTTCCCCGATTCCTATACGCTTACCATGCTCGCGTATTCTCACAGTTGGCGCACACCGGAAAACATTAAAATGCTTGCCAATTCACTCAATCGAATAAACCAAATAATGAAGCCGGACAACACAATGAGCATAAGAATTAATGGTAAGTTTGTAGGCCCGTGCTTTGCTCTTAACAGACCATTCCTACCATTCCGTGTTGATACGGTGGATAATATCCTATATCGCCGGTGGCTGACAGAGATTGCCATGCTCGGCGTGGGCGAAAGCGTTGGAATTATACGCCAGTCCGTGGTTAATGTGGAGCAAGCGCTTGACGATGGCGGAATACTGAGAACATTCTTCGATTTACCCAAATATAAACGCAAGTTAGCAAAAAACATTGAGTATCCTACTGCATATGCTGACGTAAGGCTTGAGCCGGACTACAACCGCAAGTATGCTTTAGAGTGTGATTTGACATTCTGGGCAATACAATTTCTGACGCTTGTTGAAGAAGGAAACCAAAAGCTTGTTACTCAGAAATAGTGTACTTTCTTTTCCGGGTTGTGCCAAATGTACTGAGGGCAGAGGTGACTACAGTACACTCTCCAGCAGTGTTGAAAACGTATTGACTATGTGGTCAATGATTTTATATAATTGTAATAGGCATTGACTACATGGTCAAAAGAGGGAGAGGATACTATGAATGCAATAGAAGTAACCGGACTTTCCAAGCACTATGGAAATTCAAGAGGTATTATTGATGTAAATCTGGAGGTAAAGGAGGGGGAGGTTTTTGGTTTTATCGGACCAAATGGTGCGGGTAAATCCACAACCATCAGGACTTTATTAAACCTTATTCATGCTGAAAAAGGTGAAGCGAGGATTTTTGGACTGGACTGCTTTGCCCAGAGCAGGAAAATAAAGGAGCAGGTCGGCTATCTGCCTTCAGAAGTTCATTACTATGACGATATGAAAGTAAGAGAGCTTTTAAAGTATTCTTCAGGCTATTACAAGAAGGATTGTTCGGAAAGGATAGACCAGCTCTGTACCGCACTGGAGCTCAATGTTGACAAAAAGCTTGAGGAGCTGTCCTTTGGAAATAAAAAGAAAGTAGGTATTGTTCAGGCTTTGCTGCATCAACCCAGGCTGCTTATTCTGGATGAGCCGACCAGCGGCCTTGATCCGCTGATGCAGAACAAATTTTTTGAAATATTGAGGGAGGAGAACCGTAAGGGAGTAACCATATTTTTCTCCTCGCACATCCTGACCGAGGTTCAGAGAATGTGTGACAGGGTGGCAATAATTAAGGAAGGCAGAATTTTGAAGACCGAATCCATTGATACATTGAGGTCGACTACCTACAAGAGAATTAAGATTGAATTCGTGAAGCTGGAAAATACTGCGTTTGAAGGATTCCCGGGGGTAGTGGACAGAACGGATTCTGAAAACGGCATGGAGTTTTTATATAACGGGCCCATTGAGGCAATTGTTAAAAAACTGTATGAATATGAGCTGAGAAATCTATGGGTAGAGGAACCGCAGCTTGAAGAGATTTTCATGCACTATTATCAATAATAAATTCGTCTTCAAAGGAGGTCGTCATATGCTCTTATATAAGAGAGAAATAATCAGGAACGGAAAATCGACAATGCTCTGGACAGCTATTCTGCTGTTGTATAACATCTCCATGCTCCTGCTTTACCCTTCAATGACCGGAGCAATGAAGGATAAGATGAACTTAATGCTTCAGGCCTTTCCCAAAGAAATGATTATTGCTATGGGTCTGGACAAGGTCAGTATTACTGAACTGTTGGGCTTTTACAATACATACTGCTATCTCCTTGTTACCATTCTGGGAGGAATATTTGCCATGCTGCAAGGTATTTCAGTGCTGTCAAAAGAGGAGGATGAGAAGACCATCGAGTTTTTGTTGTCAAAACCCATTACCAGGAACAGGATTATATTTGAAAAGGTAAGTGCAGTTTTGACCAATATTCTCATTTTGAATATAGTTGTAAGCATGATATCCTATGTGGCAATAGAACTTGTCAGCAGTGAGGCATACAGCCTGAAGGCCCTGTTACTGCTTTTCCTTGGGCCCGTTCTGATGCAGGTTACTTTTGCGGCAGTGGGTTTGCTGATTTCGATATTTATAGTAAAGGCGAGGATTAACATACCTGTGGGTGTGGGAATAGTGCTCGGCTTGTATTTTATAAGTATCTTGGCAACAGTTTCTGAAAAAGCGGACTTTCTTAAATATGTAACACCTTTCAAATATGTGGATGGCGCGGACATAATCAACAGCAAAGCCATTGAGCCCGTATATCTTGCCATAATGACAGCGGTAACTTTAGCATGTACATTTATAACCCGCCTGATATATAATAAAAAGGATATAGTTGCCTGAGCACCAGACAAAAGAACAAATTAAAAGGTATAGTATAAGGAGAGAGTTAATTTTGAATCCTGCTTTTGAAAATCTGAACGCGGAAAAGAAAACCAATATCATACGCGCCTGCTTGGAGGAGTTTGCCCAAAACGGCTATGAAAGGGCCTCCACCAATAGTATGGTGAGCAGGGCAGGAATATCAAAAGGCTTGCTTTTTCATTATTTCGGCAGCAAGAAGGACCTGTATCTGTACTTGCTGGACTACGCCATTGAGCATTTTATCGGCAGGTTTTATGATAATGATGTCAAAGCTTCCTCGGATTTATTCGAAAGGATAATGAAGCGGGGGATTGTCAAAATGAAAATAGCAAGTGAGCAGCCCTTTATGTATAAGCTGGTTATGGAGGCTTTTATGGACACTCCCGGTGGAATGGAGGAGGAAATGAAAGCAAGGTATGATAAAATTTACAGCCAGCATATGCCGGCAGTTTTTGAGGATATAGATTTTTCCCTGTTCAGGGAGGATATAGATAAGCAAAAGGCCATGGAATTTATGCTTTTAAGCTTTGACGGAATTTACAACAGGTATATGAAACAGGCTAAGGAAAAAGCTTTGGACTTAAGCCTTGAGGAAGTAGATAAAATTGTGAGTGAATATTATATATTTATTGATATGATAAAGTACGGGATATATAAGAAGAATTAAAAGGGTCAAGCTGTTAAGGAGGTAAAAATGAAATCCTATAGAAAAGAACTGCACTTTAATACTCCCGGCCGCAGAGCCTATGTAAACATTACTTCCCAGGTTCAAAAGTGTATTGATGAGAGCGGTATAAGTGAAGGTATGGTCCTGGTAAATGCCATGAATATTACTGCCAGCGTATTTATAAACGATGATGAAGCCGGTCTCCATCAGGATTTTGAGAAATGGCTGGAAGCCCTTGCTCCTGAAAAGCCTTACAGCCAATACAGGCACAACGGTTTTGAGGACAATGCTGATGCTCACCTGAAACGGCAGATTATGGGGCGTGAAGCAGTAGTTGCGGTAACCGGCGGCAAGCTGGATTTTGGCACCTGGGAGCAGTTGTTCTATGGAGAATTTGATGGAAAAAGAGACAAACGAGTGCTTGTAAAAATAATTGGAGAATAGTTTCTGGCTTTATTTATGAAAATTATATTCATTTTATTATCAGAGGGTATTCGGTGACGAAGGGAAACGGAAAAATATATGAAGATCTGTGTGATTCATGGCAGTCCCAGAAAGGGAAACACATACAAGGCGACAAAAATTATGATGGCTCATATGGAAGGAATGGGTGAAGTTGAATTCAGCGAATTCTTTCTCCCCAAAGCAATGCCGGTGTTCTGCTGCGGATGTTACAACTGCTTTGACAAGGGGGAGGAAATGTGTCCGCATGCGCAGTATACCCAACCTGTGGAGCAGGCTATCAAAGCAGCGGATGCTGTCATAATAACCTCTCCTGTTTATGTACTGGCCGAAAACGGCGCTGTCAAAACGCTGCTGGATCACTATGGATATATGTTCATACCTCACCGGCCAATGGAAGAGATGTTTTCAAAAGTCGGAATGATTATTTCTACAACTGCCGGTGCCGGCACCGGAAAGGCCATTAAGGCCATTTATAACAGTTTGAATTTCTGGGGAGTAAAAAGAATTTTTAAATTGGGGCTTACTATTTTTGCCAAGGACTGGGAGGATATGAAGCCCTTAAAGCAGCAGAAATTTGAAAAAATCATTAAAAAAAAGGCAGAAAGGTTTCATGCCTGTATAGTCAAAAGAGAAAAGCTACATACCAGATTGTTTACAAGGTTCATGTTTTTTATTATTCGAAAATCCTTAAGCAGCTATAAAGACGGGCATCCGGATAAAAAATACTGGCTGCAGAAGGGCTGGCTGAACGGCCGGAACAGGCCGTTTCAGCATTGAGGGCGAGTTTTCCGGAAAACTGAAAGCACAGTTGCTTTCAGTTTTTTTAAGGTATTTTTTATATAAAAGATTTGAAAAATTATGTCCAATAAATGTAAAGTATGATATTATCTAAAACATAGAAATTAAAAATTATTTTATTAATGGAGAAGAATATGGAAAACCAAGAGTTGGATACTGTAGTTGAGAATACTGTAGTTGAGAATACTGTAGTTGAGAATACTGTAGCTGAGGATGCTGTAGCTGAGGATGCTGTAGCTGAGGATGCTGTAGCTGAGGATAATGAAAATGCCGGTATCAATGAACCGGCGGATATTTTGGCAGAAGGCCGGAACCCCGATTTTAATCCATATGGAAGGGTATATGAAAATAATTTGCCAAATCAGTATCCGGCAACCAACCTTGATGGTCCTGCAGGATTGGGAGGCTGGTTGGTGCTGGTGGCTATCGGAAGAATTCTTGGGCCATTGATGCTGCTGAATGCTATTTACCAGGTCTTCTCCATATATTTCAAAAGCGACTTACTGGCACAGCTTTCAAGCCCGGATAACAAGCTGTACAGTGCATTGTGGAAGCCCATGATTTTTTTTGAGCTTATAGGCAATATATTGCTGCTCGGTCTATCTGTACTGCTTATAATTCTTTTTTTTCAAAAGAAAAAACAATTTCCCAAAGCATATATAGGTATGATGCTTATAAATGTATTAATTATGCTTATTGATTTAATATTACTTTACCAGATACAGAGGACATTGACTGTAGATCTGAATATAACAGCAACTTCACAGCTTATTACAGCCATTATTACCAGTGCAATCTGGATACCCTATATGCTTATATCAAAAAGGGTCAAAAATACCTTTACAAGGTAAGCTGCCTGTAATTATTACCGGCTTCATACCTGGCAAGGAGAGTATATGAGTAAGAAATACGGTAAACACAATTCATTAAAGCTTGTTTTGCTGCTATTTGCAATGGCATTTACAATGAGTGCCTGCTCGGTGGATAATAATTATGCGCTTGACAAAACGCAACCGCCGGCAGCGCACACACCGGCAGCGAAATCTACAGCTCCCGGTACAACGGCTGAGGAAGAGTCTCTTGATACCCAAGCCGGAAGCATGAGCATGGAAGAAGCAGTCCAAATAATCAGGGAAGCTGGTAACACTGAGGTTATTAAAACCTGGGAGCAGTATGAATCCGCAAAGATTCCCCTTATTGCCGCCCTTCCTGAGAGAAATCTATACCTTTACGGATTGAAGGATAAAGTAGGAGTTATTCTTTACTATAATGGCGCCGGGCATTTTTATGAATGGAATTATCTGACTCCCAGGTTCATTTTGCCTGGTCTGAAGATAACAGATTTTGACGGCGACGGTAAAGAGGAGCTGGGAGTTATTCTTTATGTGGGTTCCGGAACCGGCCTTTCAGTTGAAGAACTGCATATGGTGAAGATTTCCGAGACGGAAGTGGTTTCTGATAATCCCAAGGATAAGAATTACCTTGTGCCCAATAAAGAATATTTTAAGGATTATTGCTATTCTGATTATTCGGAGCAGCTTAAAGAGCAGGTTAAGCTCAAAACCCATGTTGAAGGGGCAGCACTCTGGGCAGATGTCACTGCCGGACAGAAGGCAAGTTCTTTTGAACTTGAGAATCCAACCGATGATATTGATAATGAAAATATAGTTTTCGGAAATATTGTCCGATTTGAATTCAAGGACAAGAAAATCACCGCACAGTTTGCTCTGGGAGCCATTAGAAAATCCTACGCATCTCCTGATTTTATAGGAGAGCTGAACACAGAGGTCGTGTTTAAAGCCGGGAATTTTAAACTTGAAAATATAACGTTTCAGCAATAGCTAGAAATTTGCAGTTATTCTGTATTACTCACTTAGGCCGTAATATATTTATTTGAAGCATGTCAGGCATAGAATTTGAAGTTAACTGGCCGGAAGGAGATAAGGCATATGCATGATACTTATGAAAAGTATGAAGCATTAATAAGTAAAATTGCTGTTTTCGCCCATGAAAGAGAGGACATAAGAGCTGTGATTGTCCAAGGATCGAGAGCCAGAGAGGATATGCCTGCCGATGACTGGCCGGATTTGGATGTCAGTATAATTACAACCGCCCCAGAATTTTATATTTCAAATGAGACCTGGCTGTCCCAGTTGGGAGGTTACTGGTTGACTTTTACTGAAAATACTGCTGTGGGGGGCGGCAAAGAGCGCAGGGTTCTTTTTGAGGATGGCCTGGATGTGGATTTTGCCGTAATACCATATGAATTTGTACGCCATATTATGCTGAACGGAATTCCAGAGGATGTAAAGTATTCTTTGGGACGGGGCTTCAGGATTTTAATTGATAAGGATGGGGCTTTTAAGGACTTTCCCGGAACGGACATGAAGCCGGCACTGCCTGAGCCGCCATCCGGCCGGGAGTACCTGGAGTTTGTAAATGATTTTATTTACCATTATGTCTGGACATTAAAGAAGCTGAACAGAAAAGAAATCTGGGCAGCCATCGGTTGTTCCGACGGATACTTGAAGGTAAGACTGCTTAAGCTCATTGAGTGGCATTCCCGGGCTTTCAACGGAAGAGGATACGATACCTGGCATGCCGGACGTTTTATTGAAAAATGGGCAGATCCAAGAGTGGCAGAGGGGTTGAAACATTCCTTCGGGCATTTTGATCAGAAGGATATTTTTCGTAGCTTGAAAGAAACTTACAAGCTTTTTAGAATGTTGGCCATAGAAGTGGCGCAGAAGCTTGATTATGATTATCCCTATGAGAATGAGCAAAAAGTCTTGCTGTGGTCGGGGGAAAAGCTGGAGAAGCTCCAATAACCGCCAATTACCTGGCAAAGTGAGGAAGCAGGTTTTCCGCTGTTTTTAATGGATAGTCCGGAAGGCCGGGTAACTTGTACTGCATGGAGTTCCTATTGTAAAAAGAATGGCAGGGAGGTATAAAATGTTTTATTTCCAGGCAACTGATGACATTCAATTAAGAGTTCTTGAACTTAAAAATGCCAAGGAGCTGTACCGCCTGATTGATGATAACCGTTTGTTTTTGAGGGAATGGCTGCCGTGGGTCGGGTCAACGACTGGTGTGGAGGTTATAAAACAGTTTATCAAATCCTCAAAGAAACAGATGACGGATAACAACGGATTTCAGGCAGGCATCTATTACAGGGGTGAAATTGCAGGCTGTATAGGGCTTCACAGCATTGACTGGAGTAATAGGAAAACTACCATAGGATATTGGCTGGCCTCGGATTTTCAGGGCAAGGGAATAATGACACAGTCCTGCAAAGCCATAATAAATTATGTTATTAAGGATCTGGGCTTGAACCGGGTGGAAATAAGGGCTGCAGAACTAAATTCAAAGAGCAGGGCCATTGCACAAAGGCTTGGATTTACACAGGAGGGCATATGCAGACAGGTGGAATGGCTGTATGATCATTATGTAGACCATGTCATTTATGCCGTGCTGTCAGAAGAATGGAAAAACCAACAATAAGGAGGCTGGAAGTATGGTTGATTGGAGTCCCGTAGTGGGGGCATTGGGTTTTACCGCATTAATTGCGGTAATGGTAATAGCAAACAAGGTAATTAAATATAAACTGGAACTGGCGAGAATAAATGCTGAAACAACCATAAAGGCCGAAGAAATACGGGCAAATAACCAATTGGAAATAGAGATGCTTTTAAGGCAGGAAAATCATGGCCGGAAGAGCAGGTTTCAGGAGGAAGCCAATTCTGAGGAAACGCCGGACAGGATAAGAAGAAGGGTGTAACCAAAAGGAGAATTAAATGTTACCAAAGGCGATTCTTTTGGATTTGGACGATACTATAATTTCATACAATGGTGCTGCTGATGCGGCGTGGCAAATATCCTGCAGCAATTTTGTCAGTGCTTTAGAACCTTCTTTTGATGAAGCTGCGCTGCTTGACAGCGTATATAAGGCAAGAAACTGGTATTGGGGAGACCCGGACAGGCATAGAACAGGCAGGATGGATTTGCAGCAGGCTAGAAGGGATGTAGTAAGAATAGCTTTGGAAGATTTGGATTATTTCCATGCGGAAAGCACCCTGCAAATGGCGGACGGCTATAGCAGGCTTCAGGAGGAATTGATATGCATGTTCCCTCAATCGGAGGAAACACTGGAAAAATTAAAAAGCATGGGTATAAAAATGGTTCTCGTTACAAATGGAACGACTGAAAAGCAGAGAGGCAAAATTGCAAGATTCAATCTCTCACGCTTTTTTGAATTTTGTCTTGTGGAGGGTGAGGTCGGTTTTGGAAAGCCTGACACCAGAGTATTCCAACTGGCACTTGAAAGATTGGATTTATCTCCCCGGCAGGTTTGGATGGTGGGAGATAATCTGGTATGGGATGTAGAAGCACCGCAGAAGCTTGGAATCCATTCAATCTGGAACGATTACCGGAAAGAGGGCCTTCCCGCCGGAACCAGGGTAAAGCCGGATAGAATAATACATTCCATAGCCGAACTTTTGGAATAATCCGGGTAAGGATTTGGAGCAGACATAAGCTGTTGTTATATTGTAATTACTATTGATTATAAAAAGAACAAATGTTCTGATTTTTATTGTGTTAGTGCAATTCTTGGTATATAATGGGGTTAACAGCAATACTTTGAATCCCGGTGATATTTATCGCCGGGAAATATAATAAAGCAGCGCTTTGACTCTATTTATTCAGCATATGTATTGGGGAGGGTAGATATATGGCGGTTGTGAAAATCGTAAAAGTGGATTTTGTACCAAAATGCCCATACTGTGAAAGGGAGCTTGAAGAGATAGGGAGCCTGAGTACAGGTGTTTTGTCGGTTACCAAGGTACTTGTGTGTCCACATTGCCGGAAGATTTTGGGTTCCGTATATAAAGGCTGAGGTTTTATGGTGCCAGTGCATTGGCATAGGGTTATAAGGCTTGAAGGAAGGTTGCCATGAAGGTTGGAATTGTTGGGGGTATCGGACCGGAATCCACGGTTGATTACTATAAAAGCATTATTATGGAATACCAAAGAAAATTCCATGATGACAATTATCCCCGGATTGTCATTGACAGTGTGAATATGAAGGAAATGCTGTCATATGTGCGGGCAAGGGATTGGGATTCGTTGACAGACATGCTGGTAAAATCAGTGGGGTATCTGTCAGCGTCCGGAGCTGATTTTGCTGTCATAGCATCAAACACACCACATGTGGTGTTTGACAGGGTGAGCAGCAAGGTGGGGCTTCAGATGCTCAGCATTGTTGAAGAAACCTGTAAAAAGGCCAGGCTGCTGGGCTGGAAAAGGCTTGGACTATTCGGCACCGGATTTACCATGAAGGAAAATTTTTATAGTGCAGCATTTGCTGCCGCGGGAATGGATATAGTTTTACCCAACATTGATGAACAGGAATACATACACAAAAAATTGTTCAGTGAGATAGAATTTGGTGTTATAAAAAATGAAACCAAGTACGGGCTTTTGTCAATAGCCGGCAGGATGTGCGAGGAAGATGGGATTGATGGTCTGATTCTGGGATGTACCGAGCTTCCCCTTATATTAAAGGACGGAGAAGGAAGTGTTCCTTTCCTGAACACTGCTCAGATACATGTAGAAAGCATTGTAGAGAAACTGGCGCAGTTACGGGATGGAGCAAAATTATGATAAGTGTTGCAAAGGATTGGAATTCAAAGCAGTCCAGATTAAGGGAAATAATACTGAAACCTGATGCTTTCCCTGAAACAATAGCTTTAATACTTGAGATGCATAGCCTGGTACATACCTCCCAAATGTCGGGAACAGACGTTATAACATATGAAGACCAGTTGTGGGAAGGACTTGAACCTGGGACATTCCGCTCCCAGATTAAAAATTCGGGTTCCACTATTGCATGGAATTTATGGCATCTCACCAGAATTGAAGACATTACTGCAAATATTCTTATGGCGGAAGAGAGCCAGGTAATTAACGGTGACAATTGGCTGCAAAAAATGAAAGCCTCGGTATGCGATACCGGAAACGCCATGAGTGACCGCGAGATAGCTGATTTCAGCTCTAAAATAGATATGGCTGAGCTGAGAAACTACAGAATAGAGGTCGGAAGTAAAACAAGGGATATAATAAATTCACTCAGGCCTGAAAAAATGAAAATGAAGGTTAAAGCTGAAGGTATAGAGAGGATTTTGCTTGAAGGTGGAGTTACTGAGGCCGAAGGATCCAGGTGGCTATTGGATTTCTGGAGTAAAAAGAACATTGCCGGCATAATACTTATGCCCATTACAAGGCATCAGGTAGTACATTTGAATGACAGCTTAAGGCTTAAAAGCAAACTTTCAGACCGATAAAGTTTAAGTTGGATAGATGACAGCAAAAGGAAGACTGCATATGAGGATGCAGTCTTCCTTTTGTCATAAAGCCCCCATATATTTTTATAAGCTGATTTCCACGTATATTTAAGGATTATTTAATAATTTAAACGCTATACTTGTCTCATAAGCCAGGAAAGGAAGTTGAACAGTGTTTATAAAAATATTAAAAAAAGATATCAAAAGAAAGAAGGCAATGAATATAATACTATCCTTGTTTATGATAGTAGCCAGCATGTTGATTGCCAGCAGTACAAGCCTGCTTTATACTACTACAACTGCCTTGCAGCATTTTAAGCAGGTTTCAGAAACCTCGGACAACTTGATAGTTACATTTTCAAGTCCTGAAAATGACAGGAGGATGCTGGAGTGGGGCAGAAAATGCCGCAAGGTGAAAGAAATAAGCTCAGAGGATATGATACTTGCCCTGGCCGAGAAAATAACCATTCCGTCGGAGGGCAGGAAGCTTGAGGACGGGGCGACTCTGACAGTGGCAAAGATTCCTGTAAAAAACAATCTTGTTTTTAATGAAAAGGAGGAGCTGTTTGAGCTGAAGGCAGGAGAGGCAGCCTTACCAAACATTATAAGGGAAAGTGCCGGACTGAAAATAGGGGATACGGTTAAAATCAGTATCGGTGATGTTGAAAAAGAACTTCTGGTCAAGCACTTTTTGAAGGACGTTTTATTCGGCTCAGGCCTGATGGGATTGAAAAGAATAATAGTCAGTGATGAGGATTATGATGATTTCCATGGAACAGAAGATAAAAGCATAATCAAGCTGTGGTCCGTTATGAAGACTGAAACGGCAACCTATGAGGAGGTCGAAAAAGAATTCAGCAAAACCTCCATTTCTTCAATATCCACCTTTAACAGTAAAACTATTTCGTATACATACATTATGGATTTGACAACCGCAGCCATCATGAGCATTTTAAGCATTTTTCTGATATTTATATCCTTTCTTATCTTAAGGTTTACCATCAGATTTACCATTGAGGAAGACTATAAGGAAATAGGGATTATGAAGGCAGTGGGGCTGAAAAACAGGGCAATCAAAAACATATATCTGGTCAAATATTTTGCAATAGCCCTTCTGGGAGGCAGCCTGGGCTTTGTAGCAAGCATACCTTTTTCAGGGTTTTTAAAAGATAATATATCGCAGAATATTATGATGACAACCGGTATATTAAATTATTTTCTGGCAGGCTTAAGCTCGGTCCTGGTTATTGCGGCAACGCTTCTTTTCTGTTATTTATGTACCGGAAGAATAAACAAAATGACTGCAATCGATGCAATCAGGCAGGGAAGCATCGGTGAAAGATTTTCCGCCTCAAGAAAATTGAAGCTTCATAACACGGGATATATAAGCACTCCCGTCTTCATGGCAGTAAGTGACCTTGTTACCGGTTTCAGGAAATTCATTGTATTGATGCTGACTTTTATAATGGGCACCTTAATCATCATTGTACCCATAAACGATATTAACACCTTGGCCTCGGACGATGTAGTGACCTTGTTCGGGCTTGCCCATTCGGATTTCAACCTGAGACCTGACGGTTATGGTGTCAGCTATAGGGAAGCAGGCGTTGAAAGACTTATGGACTATACATATTCCATTGAAATGGAAATGGAGAAGAAAGGATTTGATACAGACATACATCCTGAGATTATGTTCATGACCAAGATATATGCCGGCAATCCGGACGATAGCAGGAATATACTGGGCATGCAGGCTTATGGCTATCCAACCGGCAATTATGCATACCTTAAGGGTACTCCTCCAAAGCTGGAAAATGAATTGGCCTTAACTGAAAAAACAGCCGGTTATTTCGGCATAGGCATTGGAGACAGTGTTAACTGTATTGAGAAGAATGGGACAAAAAAGTATATTGTAACTGCATTGTTTCAATCCATGAACAATCTTGGCCATTCAGTTCGTTTTTCAGAAGAACATATTATGGACATGCAGGACAGCAGTGCATTTACACTTTTTGGAGAGTTTAAAGACAAAGAAAACAAAACCGGACAGTTTAACGCCTTAAAGGAAAAGTTCCCGGAGCTTAAGATAAGAAACAGCAGAGAGTATGTTGACAGTTTTATGGGGAATATTTCCGGTCAGATTGACATTATTAAAGCCATTATTCTGATTGTTGTGTTAAGCATTAACTTTCTGATTACCTGTCTTCTGGTGAGAATGCTTTTGACAAAGGAAACGGCAGATGTGGCACTCCTGAAAGCTCTTGGCTTTAAGAACGGGGATATAAGGAAATGGCAGGCTGTACGAATTATGATAATTCTGGTTGTATCGGTTATACTGGGCACACTGCTTGCAAATCTCACAGGGAGTTATTTGTCTTCCGGTATATTTAACTTTATGGGAGCTACGCATATCAAATTAAACATTGAACCGCTGCAGGTGTATCTGTTGTACCCGATAATTATTTTGGCAGTCACCATGACAGCAGTTCTGATAAGCCTTGGACAGGTAAGAAGCACAAATATCTGGGAAATAAACAACCAGGAATAGCGGCAGGTGCAAATATGAAAGGAATGAAAAGGCATGAATAAAATATTGAATGTAAATAACCTTTGTAAAACTTATATTGTAAATAAGAGGCAGAACAATGTACTGCGAAATGTAAATTTTGAAATGAACCAGGGCGAGTTCATCTCCATAATGGGGCCTTCCGGCTCGGGGAAATCCACACTGCTGTACACAGTGAGCGGAATGGACCGCTTGACGGCGGGACGGGTTATATTTTGCGGCAGGGATATAAGCAGCCTGAGCCCTGATAAAATGTCGGAGCTGAGGTTGAATGAGATGGGCTTCATATTCCAGCAAATGCATATGTTGAGAAATCTGTCCGCCTATGATAATATCATTGTATCAGCTTACAGCTCTGCTGCAGGAAAGACAGGACAGCAGCGAAAAATAATAAATGAGTATGCTGAGGAATTGATGAGAAAGCTTGATATTATTGACATTGCAAATAATGATATAACCGAGGTGTCCGGGGGACAGCTTCAGAGAGCCTGCATCTGCAGAGCGCTGATCAACAGGCCTAAAATGATATTTGCCGATGAGCCCACAGGTGCTTTGAACTCAAAGGCCTCCAATGAAGTCATGTCCCAATTGAACAAGATTAACCGTGAAGGCACCTCCATACTGCTTGTTACCCATGATGTAAAGGTAGCCGCCAAGACAGACAAGGTACTTTACATAGTCGACGGCAATATACAGGGTGAACTCCTGTTGGGTAAATATTCGGATGTGAACACCCATAAGGAGCGGGAGAGAAAATTAAACGGCTGGCTTATGGATATGGGATGGTGACCTATGGTAGATTTGCTTATAATAGAGGATAATCCGGAACTTGGAACCATTCTTTGCGATTTTCTCGCAAGGGATGGTTATTCCTTATATCTGGCCAAAAGTGGCGAAGAGGGTATGGAATTTATAAGGGAAAATACGGTCAGACTGGTTTTGCTTGATGTAATGCTACCGGGTATGGATGGGTTTGGAGTATGCCAGCTTATAAGGGCTCAGGGCAATATCCCAATAATAATCATAAGTGCCAGAGTAGATAAAAGAGATAAAATCGCAGGCCTGGAACTGGGGGCTGACGACTACGTGGAAAAGCCTTTTGATATTGATGTGCTGTCAGCAAAGATAGCCGCCCAGATTCGGAGGAATTACGAATTTAAAGATAAGAGCAGAGTGCTTTCAGACGGCGATATTACAATAGATTTAAATGCTACCGCCGTATATTTCAGAAATAAACCCTTGGTCATGACCGTGAAAGAATATGAATTAATGCTTCTGTTTCTCAACAACAAAGGAAAGACCCTGAGAAAGGAATGGCTTTTTGACAAGGTATGGGGGACGGACAGCTTTAGCGAGCCGTCAACTTTAACAGTACATATAAACAAACTGAGGGAGAAGATTGAAGCAACGCCCAAAAATCCAAAAAAAATTATAACTGTGTGGGGAGTGGGCTATAAGTATGAGGCACTATAACAGGATTATAGGGGTAATAACGGTCCTTTGGCTGATACTGACAGTGGTATTCACAGTTACCTTATATTCTTCCGGCAATGGTGAAAACAGAAAGGATTACAGGATTGATATAAACAGAATTAATGCCATGCTCTCAAAAGGCGTTCATATTGATAGTATTGATATTAAACAGTTCGCGTATGTAAGCAGGATTGAAGAATTGAAATTGCCATGTTCCGATAAGGAATTAACTGAGTTTTTTGATGGAAGCGGTATTGGCAGAAATGCCGGTTATGCTGTGCAGCCTGTCTTTTTCGGTAAAAGGCCTGTAGCCGGCGGTACCGGATCAGAAAGTGCTTTGGAAGGAGGGACAGAAAACAGCCGCATTTCAGGATATCTGCGTTTTACATATTCCTCGGCCGGAGGTAATCATTTTTTAACAAGGACAATTGTTTTTGCCGATTTGTGCCTGCTGATGATTTTTTTGACGGTTATGACATTATTGATTTATATCAGGCGTTCTATTTTAAAGCCATTTAATGAAATGGTTGAATTGCCGTATGAGCTGTCAAAAGGTCACCTGAGAACTGAGTTAAAGGAAAATAAAAACCGGTTCTTCGGAAAATTCCTCTGGGGGCTGAACCTGCTGAGAGAGAACCTTGAACAGCATAAAAAGCGGGAATTACAGTTGGAAAAAGAAAAAAGGACTCTGATACTTTCCATTTCCCATGATATAAAAACTCCTCTGAGTACCATAAAGCTGTATTCCAAAGCTATTTATGACAATCTCTATGCCACTGCGCAAAAGAAAGCTATGGCTGCAAGGCATATTGAAGAAAAAGCCGGTCAGATAGAAAAATTTGTGGGTGAAATAATACAGGCTTCCACCCGGGACATTCTGGATATTGAGGTGAATTCGGGCGAATTCTATTTGAGCAGGCTTATAGCTCAAATTGAAAAAACATATGCAGATAAGCTTCAGCTTATAAAGACAGCTTTTATTATCTCAAGGTTTGAGGATGTCCTGCTGAAAGGGGATATTGAAAGGTTAGTAGAGGTATTTGAAAATATAATAGAAAATGCCATGAAATATGGGGATGGAAATTCCATTAAAATCGGCTTTTCAGACGAGGACTTCTGCAAGCTGATAACTGTAACAAATTCAGGGAACCCCATTCCGGCTACTGAATTCATACATATGTTCGAAGGTTTCTGGAGGGGGGCCAATTCCCACGACAAGAACGGAAGCGGCCTGGGGTTATATATCTGCAAGAAGATAATGAAAAAAATGGATGGGGATATCTTTGCTGAAAGTACTGCAGATACCATGAGTTTTACCGTAGTTGTCAGGTGCTGTTAGTAAAAAAAGGGGGGACTTTAATGATAATGTTCTGGAACAGGAGAGAGGTATTTATGGGCAGTGATATGGAAAAATTTTCACAGGTACGGTCAATATTGTCCGGAAAGAATATAAAATATCAATATAAGGCTGTAAACAGCCTTGGGTCTTCAAACAGAGGGCATTCCGGAGCTTTTGGAATAAATACGGCCAATTCCTTCCTGTACTATGTATATGTGCACAGGAAGGATTATTTACTGGCAAGTGAATTACTGCACAGGTGATAGTCAGACGAAAACAACTTTAAATCTGGAAATGGGGAAAATATGAACACCGAAAAATTCAACGGAAAAGCAAAAATATATGAAAAATACAGGCCGGCATACCCTGAAGCTCTCATGGATTATCTATACGGAGATATGGGTTTTAATAAATCCAGCACCATTGCCGATGTTGGTGCCGGTACCGGAATATTTACAAGGCAGCTTCTGGAAAAGGGCAGCAGGGTATTGGGGGTTGAACCCAACAAGGATATGAGAACAAGTGCCGAAAGCTGGTTGAAGGCATTTGACAATTTTATTCCGGTTGACGGAACGGCAGAGGCTACAAAACTTGAAAACAATAGTGTGGATTTTGTAACTGTTGCCCAGGCTTTTCACTGGTTTGATGCTGCTGCCTTCAGAAAGGAGTGCGTCAGAATTTTAAAACCTGCCGGGCAGGTAATTCTGGTGTGGAACAGCAGGGTGGCATATGCGGCAGTCGTTGTTGAAAATGCTGCTGTATGTAAACGATTCTGTCCTGATTTTAAAGGGTTTTCAGGTGGAATTGATGAAAAACCTTCGGATTTTTCACTGTTTTATAAAAACGGCTTATATGAGACCAAAAAAATTGACTATAATATTTCATATGATTTGGATGGCTTCATCGGCAGAAATCTTTCGGCCTCATATGCGCCTGATAGTAAAAATGTCTGTTATCATGAATTCATAAACAGCTTGACCGAGCTTTTTTATAAATATGCCCATAAGGGTGAACTGGTCGTTCCCAATATTACCCGGTGCTATGCAGGAGAAGTCTAGTACAACATTCGATAAATAGGGTGCATAAATTTGAAGGAGATTTTTTGGAAATACAAGGCGGAGGAGTGCGGAATAATTGCTTTATTCCAATCGACGACAACGATGTAGTTCAAAAAAATATACCCAAATTATGTGCCAGGATTTACCGAATGTCGTACTATTTGCAGTCAGAGTTACTCACACTGCCTGATTGACTCCTGTTATATGGATAAAATGGGTCTTGTAGGCATTTTTTGCCCAGGGCAGGTTCCAGGAGTCAAAGGAGTGGGTGGCGATTACAGGCTCATACCTCTGTGAACCGCTGTTATATACCTTTCCAACTATTATTGCCGAATGTTTTAACCCAAGAGCTGCAGTAAATTCATACTGGATAATATCCCCGGGAACGACAAACTGACCTACTTCAGCGGAATAGGCCATATCGCCTGTTATTACCTTTTCCATTCCCTTGGGCCCGAATTCCTTCTTGCTGTGATTTCCGGTGAGAACTGAGTTCAGCCCCCTGGCTGTTGCCCAGGTCCAGGAATAGCTGTCGCTCTTTGTGCCGGTATTGCCTTTTCTTATATAATACCATTGAAAAATTCCCTGGGTATCATTTCCGGCACCTCCGGCTCTCATACACTGGGAAATGAAATTTGTGCAATCTCCTCCTTCCCATTCCTGATCTCCCAGATTCACAAATTCAACCGAGTAATTTTTCCAGTACTTTTGAGCCCAATTGCATGCGTCATCCCTGTTATATATTGTTCTGGATTCTGATTCTATCGCCTGTGACTTGGGTATCAGTTGTATCCTGCCAGGACGGCTTGCCTTGGCTCTTTCCAGGGAAGCCACCGCCTCTTTCTTCAATTGATCCACAGTATTTGACATCTTATCATAAGCTGCATTTATGGATTCTTCAGAAGAACCGCGGTCGGTTTCGAATTTGTCACTGGATATAATCCAGTGGTTGTTTTCCTTGCCAAGGCAGAGCTGATGGTTTTCCGAAATCACTCCTACGACAGGGCTGCCCGAGGAGTTTTGTGCATTCCAGTGCAGACGGGCAGTTAAAAGTGCGGTTATTTTTACAGAACCGTCCCGGATTTCAGTATTTAACACCTTTACCGTGGGAAACACCTTTTGAATGGTGTAGTTGTTGCTGGAGTAGGCTACGAGAAAATCCTGCAAAAGCTGCTGCTTGGTAAATAAGAGGTATTTCCTTTGCTCCATGTTCTGATTGGAGTAATACTTGTCCAGGGAATCTACATTTCTTGTTATCAGGGAGTTCATTTTTTCACACAAATACTCTTTTACAAAACCGTCGGGGGATGAAAGACCCTCCGGCCGAGCAGCTATGCTGAAGGCTGAAGTAAAAATTAAAAACATGACAATACCCGGTATTAATATTTTTTTTGTCATATAAACCTCCTCATTTACTGAATGTTGTACTAGTGGTCTGTAACACCTAAAAGTCACACATTCCCGACGGTTAAATTCCTACAGAATTTCGTTGTCGTTCTTGCCAATACATACAGTATTGCCTTCGTCCTCCGCCTTATCCTGCAGAAATTTTCCACGCCGGCAATATACGTTTTAGATGTTACAGACCACTAGCCTATTATTAACTCAGGGGGAGTTTTCCTGACCTCTCTCTTCTTTTTCCTGTTTTTGATTATGGAAATTATCAATATAGCAATGGGGATCAGAAGCTGGGGAAAGATTGAAAGGGTGGCATCTCCCATGCTTTTTGCCCAATGGTACAATTCCACTGCGTCGGGAAAAAACCAGAAGCCCAGCACTATGGGAATCATTGCAAAAGCTGCTATCAGCGGCTTGCAATTCTCTATGCCAACTATCTCCGAGGTTATTTTTGCACAGCCATATATACAAAGTGTTGCTTTCACGCCGCCGCCAATCAGCAGGTTCATATCAACAAGAGGGTCAATGCTTATTCCTGGGATCATCTGAGCTGCCACATGTGAAGGGTATCTGATATAATCTGTCAAAGCAGGGCCTATTAACTGTATGTTTCTGGTGGAAGTGGTAAACATGATTGTAAAAATCACGGCTATTGCCCAATAGGTGGCCTTAAAACGGCCCTTGGCACTGGTGGTATAGGGAAGTACCATAATAAAAATCACAAAATCGCCATAAACATTGCTGATCAGGTCAATGCTGCTCCTTATTACGGGACCCACCTCCAGAAGCATGGGTTTGAAGCCTGTAAAGTCAGAGGCATCCAGCAAAGACAGCGTCACCACCATTACTGCGGCCGGAAGCAGCGGCACCAATACCTCACAGGTTTTGCCAATAACAGACAGGCCGCTTCTTGCGGCGTAAACAGCGCATATTATAAGCAGTGATACCAGAACAATCATAGGTGTCTCGGGATAACTTACAGCAATCATAAATTCACCGAAGGTCCGGGCATTGTAGGTGGATAAATACAGGAAATATAAGATATATACAATGCAAAACAGCTTTCCGCCTATCTTTCCAAAACAATACTCCAGTATTTCTACCAGATTTCTGCCATTATTTATTTTGGAGATATATAGATACAGGGTTATCAGAAGAGTGCCGCCCAGGGTGCCAAGCAGTACTGAAAGCCAGGCGTCTCTTTTGGCAGCCATGGCGGGGTTGGCAATGGAAGTGCTCCCGTAACAAAAGCCTATAACTATAATGGCCAACTGATAATTTGAAATTTTTGCATCTCTTTTCATTCCTGACCCTCCAGTCCCAAGTATTTTAAGGCGCTCATCAAGGCTTTCAGCGGATTTGGCGGCTGAAGCTCAAGGTTAATAAGGATTGCCAGCAATAAAACAAAGCCGGTTATGGAAAAATAAATTATCATTACTTTGACTCGTGATTTTGAATTAATCAGTTCCTTCAGACATATTAAAACTACCATTGCTATTCCGATAATTATTTTAAGTATTGTTACCACTCCATGCTATTTAATCTGGATGTTCTTGCTGATAAGGCCTGTTCTTAGTATCTTTGCCTCCACCTCCACCTTTACCTTTATATTAGGATAGATATCATCATTCCACTTGTCAGAAACGCTTTTCCAATAATCGGGATATTCGTCAAATACATGCATGCCAAAGCCGAAAATATCGCTCTTGAATTCCTGCTGGCTCTTTTTTATAGCATTTTCACAATCTTTTTTTATAGCCTTTTCAAGATTTTCACGGGTACAGCGGCAAAAGTCCAAAATGTTTTTTTCCTGGATAGCCTGCTGTTCTCCAATATTTCCCGAAACTTTGAGTTTAATGGTAATTTCGATTTTTTTATCAGTGGACAGCCCGACTTTTAATTTTGCCGAAGATTTCATGAGCTCCACACCGATGAGCTTCTCAGGCTTTTCGTTATGTGGAACTTCTATTATGGAGCTTTTAATGCGGTTTGTAATAAAACAATAGCCCCTTGTTTCATACTTGTCGAAATAGCCTGTCAGCTTGTCATTGTGAAAAATAGCCAGACCTTCGGTTATAGTTGATTTATCCTCCTTCAGGATGGTGCCTATGGAGAGCTCCCTTCCTTCAGAGGCCAGTTCACGGGCCATTTCCAGGAGATTGATTTCTTTTGTAAAGCCTCTGGCGTCGGAGTTCTTTATGGTATCTCTTATGAAAGCTCCCGGTACCTTGGACAGTTCATACTCCTGCTGTACTATTTCCTTTGCAGATGTTCCCTTTGCAACTATAACCAGAGATTTGAACTGGGTTTCATGATCCCTGAGTATAAAGTCTATATAGTCCTGCACTCCTGAACGTGCCAGTTCCTCACTGATGACTATGACCTGGGAGGAGCTGTAAAAAATTTTCCTGTTCACTTTGGACAACATTCCGCGCAAGGCTGCAAAAATCGTTTTGTCCACATGAGAAACCACAACATAGCTCTTTTTGCCACCGCCCCCACCGGCGCTGCCGGCACCTGAAGAACTTACATCCGTGGGTTTTATTATTTGTGCGGTAACCTCAATCTTGTCTCCCTTTTTATCAATTCCCAGGGCTGTAAGTATGGAGAGCTCGGTCAAATCCCTGTTATTCCAGCACCCGGTACAGTTTATCATGACAGCAGCCATCAGGATCAATACCGCCAGCTTCCTAGCCATCTTGTTCCCCCCTGTTCCTGTGGGGTTTTCCTGTGGTACGGTGATAATCACGCCCCTTTGCAAGAGAAGCCGGCCGTGTGTACATTTTCCATATGGGAGTGATAATAAGAGCGTCCTTCATACCGGACGTACGCAATGGTGCAAATGGAGAGAGATAAGGTACTCCGAAGGACTTCTTATTGCACAGGTATATGGTAACCATAAAGGTGACAAAGCCGATTCCCATCAGCCCCATGATATTTGCGGCTATTAATATGATCAATCTGGTTACTGCGCCGCTTTTCATAAGAGGAGGTACAATAAAGCTGCAAATTCCCGAAAGGGCTGCTATAATTACCAGGGGCGCGGAGGCTATACCGGCACTTACCGCAGCATCTCCCAGCACTATTGCGCCCACTATGCTTACTGCCTGTCCGATAGCCCTGGGCATACGAAGACCGGCTTCCCTCAGTATCTCAAAGGTAACTACCATTATAAGTGCCTCCAGAAACGCTGAAAAGGGTATGCCCTCACGGGTGGCTGCCATGGTCAGCATCAGCTTGAAGGGAATTATTGTCTGGTGAAATGCCGTTACTGCCACATATAGGCCGGGCAGATAAACTGAAATAAAAAATGAGAAAACCCTAAGAAGTCTCATAAGAGACGCAAAATAATATTCACCAAAGTAGTCCTCCTGCGCCTGAAAGCTTTCTATCATCATATATGGCACCGTCAGAACTGTGGGGGTGCCGTCCACCAGAATTGCAACTCTGCCCTCCAGTATTTTTGCTGCAACCTTGTCAGGCTTTTCGCTGTTACCCACAACGGGGAACAGGGGATATCTTCCGTCCTGTATAAACTGCTCCAGGTAACCGCTGGCTATAACTGCATCAATATTTATTTGTTCCAGCCGGTCTTTTACTTCCTGCACAACCTCCTGGGAAACTATCCCTTCAACATAGCAGATAATAATATCTGTATTGGTTTTTCTGCCAATACGCATGCTCTCAATTTTGAATTTTGTATTTTTTATCCTTCTTCTGAGCAGAACAGTATTAGTTCTGAGATTTTCAGAAAAGCCCTCTCTGGAGCCCTTAAGGCTGGTCTCCGTATCAGGTTCTCCCACCGGCCTTTTTTCGGGGGCCTTCAGCCCCAGCTTGAAGGCAGTGTGCTCTCCGTCAATATATACTGCCACATCTCCTGACAGAATACCGCTGACAGAGTCGGAAAAGGAGGTCAGGTCTTTTAAATCACTTATACTCAGAATTTTGTTTTTTAAATGGATTATTAATTCATTTTCCTTAATATCAGCTTTGAAATTTACTATGGGCTCTATGATATTTTCCGCCAGGATGGCCTTGTCAAAATATCCGTCAATACATGCGATAATAACCCTTTTCCCGGTGTTTCCCAGGACAATCTCGCGAACTACAAAATCGCTGCACAATGAAAACTCCTCGTTCAGTCTTTTTTTTACTTCTTCGATTGCCTCCGGGATTTCATCTTCCTTTTTACTTTTTTTAGCTGAAGCTTTTTCGCTTTTTTTTTCACTTGCAGCCTGATTTTTTATTTTATTATCATAAGTTTTTAAGCTCTTAAAAGTAGTCTTTTTCTTAATAAAGTTAAACATACCATCACCTTGGTTAAATTATCTCCAAAGAAATTGTTGTTATGCTGGGTATAAAATGTAAGCATTTTGGAAAATAATTGATAATGGCATAAAAAAATTTTTTTAAACCGGGAGTGCTTCAATAAATGGGTAAAGAAGACGATACAAATATGAAAAACAGCAATAACGTAATGTTAAAAACCCTATTAATTATGTCTCTTGTTGCAACAGCAGTTTTGTCGTTCTTTTGTTTAAGAAGCAATAACATTGTGGAGCTTTACAGGGAAAAATACAACAGTGAATGTGTATCTGCCATGATGATAATGAAATCAAACCATTCTCTGGCAGAAAACAGCAATTCCTATAAAAATCAAAGTCAAAAACTCAGTGTTGAAAATAATGATTTGAAAAAGCAGAATGAAAAATTTAAAAGGGAAATGGAAGCTCTGAAGGAAAAAAATCAACAGCTTGAAGCTGCAAAAAAGGCGTTGACGGGTGACAACCTGGAACTGCAAAAATCTTTAAAAAAGGCTGCTTCTGTAGGAGTTACACCCCAGTCCTACAAATATTATACCGAAGATGCACTAAAAACTACTATTACCAAGGGTAAATACCTGGGTAAATTCCTGGGCACAGCGTACACTCCTTCAAGTGAGGAATGCGGCAATGACAGGGGGATAACCAGTTCAGGACTGCCCATAGTACCAGGGGTGTCAATAGCTGTAGACAAGTCCCATTGGCCCTATGGAACCGTGTTTTACATCAAGGGACTTGGATATACCGTGGCAATGGATACGGGAAGTGCCATCAAGGGGAAGAAGCGATTTGATTTTGCTGTCTTTGATAAGAAGTTTGCCTATGAATTGGGAGAAGAATATTATGATGTTTATTTAGTAAAGCTTGGCAATGGAAAGATTGATGAATCTATATTGTCATAATCCGGTATAACCTCAGCATATAATAGAATATAATTAAAATCAGTTAAAAACGAGGAAATATTGACCAATTTAAAAAAATAGTATATAATATGAATATAAATTTAACTTAATATTATAATCGCTGAGTTACGGCATTTTGCCGTAAGCGGGGGAACCATAAATTGGGGTGAATCCTGAATATTCAGGTAGGGTTAGTCTCGACCAATCCGAATCCGTCAGCTAACTTCGTAAGCGTTGGGGAGAAAGTGAATCTTTATGACTTATGCTTCTTTTCAATGCTGCAGTTTTCTACTGTAGCTTTTTTATTTCGTTCAGTATTACAGAAATAAACCCTATTCATTTTCTTCAGTTAAATTTAATCATCTACTAACCACTATAGTTAAAGGGAGGGGTCTTTTTATGATTAAAGTTTGCATCTCAGGACTGGGACGCACTGGAAAAGAGATAGCCAAGGCCATACTGAACCAAAAGGAAATCCAGCTTGTATCGGTTGTATGCAGTCCTTCAAGCAAGTTGAAGAATCTGGAGCTGGGTAAGGTTCTGGGTATGGATAATACAGGCATAATTATCAGGGGCTCGGATAACCTGGAAGAAATAATTTTCAGAAACAAGCCCGATGTGGTAATAGACTTTTCCAATCCCAAGTCAGCGTTAAAAAATGCAGTTATATTTTCAAAGTACCGGGTAAATCTTGTGGTAGGAACTACAGGTTTTTCTTCCTACGATCTTAAAAGGCTCTTTATACTGTCCAGAAAATATAAAAATGGGATAGTTTATGCACCCAATATAACCCTGGGCGTAAATGTGCTTATGCTGCTGACAAACCTGACGGCAAGCCTTCTGAGCGGCTATGATTTTCAGATTACCGAGGTACATCATAAAAACAAACTGGATTCTCCGTCAGGTACAGCAAAAAAGATAGCTCATGAGATACAGGGAGGGCTTAAAAACACAGGCATCAGTATTTCAGCGTCCGATGTTCCCATAAATTCCGTAAGGGCCGGAGGAGTCATAGGCCGCCACGAGGTAATGATCGTAGGAGAAGACGATAAAATCGAAATAAGCCACGAGTCCTTTTCAAGAAAAGCTTTTGCCCTGGGCGCAATCCAGGCTGCCAAATTCATACACAAAAGGTCCGGTTATTATGAAATGAGAGATGTACTTGATCTTGACAGGGTACTGAAAACCTACATTGAAAGTAATGACAGGCTCAAGAAAAGAAGCATGGAATTAAAGCAAAAATCTGTTTAAAAAAGAATAAATCTGGCTGGTAGATATCTCATGTCGTATCAATCATCCTAAAAAAATGAGGCACCCTATTTTGATATGCTCCCTTTATGAGAGACAGTGAAATAACAAACACTGTTTATCATGAAGGGAGTATATCATTTTTCAGGGTGCCCCATTTTTTTTATCAGTCTGAATAAAAATCTTATTATATAATAAAACATCAGTAGAAATTCAATAATAATCAATATTGAAACGATAATCACCAGGTCTCGGTTTTCATCCAGTATTGTCTTGATTTTTGATTTGTAATCCTGGGGAGCTACAACTTCTCTGTTTGAATACAGGTCTACGTCAATTTCCGTACCATCCTCCAGTATGTATTTGAGGACACCTGCAACAACATCGGTTTTCAGAGGAAGGACCAGCTTCTCATTTTTTATAAAGCCGATATCCTTGATAAAGCTGCGACCTATGGGATAAGTATAAAAAACATCAATTTTGCTTATGAGATTCACATCCATATCCTGCACGTTGATTGTTCTTAAGGGAATGCCCTTGGAAACAAGCAGGCCATTGTAAAAGTTGGTAAAGCCATAGTCGAACAGGCTGGTGGTCTGGGACAGGGCACTGTCTTCATCCTTGTCGAAAACCACTGCCAAAAGCCGGCGGCCGTCCCTGGAGGCGGTAGTAACAGCTATTACACCCTGTTTGGGATTTGTACCTATCTTTCCGCCGTCAATGCCGTTATAACTCCAGAATAGCTTATTCTGATTGGTGAGAATGGAGGAATCCTTGCCGTCAATCCACGCAGTTCCTCTTGAACCGAAAATAGTGTTGAAAACCGGGTTGGCTATTGCAGATTTGATCAGCTTTGCAATATCGCTGACAGAAGTATACTGCTTTTCGTCATACAGGCCGGTGGGGTTGACAAAATACGTATCGTGGAGCCCCAGCTTTTTGGCGGCCTCATTCATATAGCCTACAAATTTGTTTACGTCCCCGTCGCCTGCATATTCGGCCAGCGCTATGGCTGCATCGTTTCCAGGAGTGAGCATGACTCCGTAAAGCAGGTCTTCCACGGTGTAAAGGTTACCCACTGTAAGATTTAAAGAGGCCCCGTTTATACCCGCGGCATTCTTGCTTATGGTGACTTTGGAGTTCAACTGGGTACGGTCTATGGTGATAAGTGCTGTCATCAGCTTGCACATTATAGAGGGAGACAGGCTGATATTGGCTTCTTTTTTATATAAAATCTGCCCCCTCATAGTATCCATAAGAATTGCGGAATTGGCAGAGAGCCCTTCTTCAGGGGTCCAGGCTAATACCGGTACATGGTTAAAGGCTATAAAGATTGTAAGCAATAAAAAGGAAACAAGCTTCTGATGTAGTTTCTTCATCTATTTCCAAACCTCATAGTTTCTAGAATTTTTCTTATGTAAAAGTATCTGAAAGTATCTATATATAATGATAGATTATTAACTATTTTTTCACAAGGTAGAATTTATTATTAAATAATTAAATTACCATTACAAAAATTTGTCAGATTTGTACTATGTATATAAAAATACGTTAATTACCATAATACTCTTAAAAAGTATAAAAATTTTTGAAGGCAGAGGGAGTATACATTGGGCTTTTTAAATTATCTTATTTTCAAGGAGCATAACAAGACAGAGGAATTTGTCCTCAGAGAGAACAAAAGACGTGACTGCGACACGGTTCATAACGCTGCGTCCCTGGATGTGTTTGAAAAAGAGGCTCTGGAGGATGACTTTACAGACTGTACGGTCAGTGATGAAATTCTTAAAAAGAAAATATCGGGTGATCTGGGCTTTAATATTAATGTAATAAAGAAAATATATAAAATCCCTGGCAATAGCGACCTGGTGAGCAGGCAATTCAATATTACCGTGGCCGACAAGGTTCTCAAGGGGTTTATTGTTTTTATTGACGGGCTTACCGACAGGGTCAGTATCAGCAATAACATCCTGCAGCCGTTGATGCTGCTTTCAAATATTGATATCAGGGAAGACGTAAAAAACCTGGGAGAATTCATATATAACAGACTTCTGCCCTTTAATCAGATTAAAAAGGTGGATAATTACAAGGAATTGGTGGGTAATATTAATTTCGGAGGCTGCGGGATTTTCATAGACGGCCTGGATTATGCCTTTGCTGCCGATGTAAAGTCCTGGGAGCACAGAACGGTGTCCTCACCAAATTCGGAGACCGTTATCCGGGGGCCCCAGGAGGCCTTTAATGAACAATTGAGGGCCAATACGGCATTAATCAGGAAGATTCTGAAGGACAAGGATCTCATGGTGGAGGGTACCACTGTGGGCAAACGGAGCAATACCCCCTGTGCAATATTGTATATACGGGATATTGCAAATGATTCGCTGGTGCACGAGGTTATAAGAAGAGTCAAAGGCATCAAGGTGGACTATATATTTGATACCGGTGAGCTGGAACAGCTTATTGAAGATAATACCGTTCTGGCAGCCCCGCAGATCATTGCCACTGAAAGGCCGGACAGGGTAGCTATGATGCTGGCACAGGGAAATATTGCCGTGGTCATGGACGGAAGCCCCTTTGTCCTGGTAATGCCGGCAACCATAACAGAATTTCTTCATACTACTGAGGATACAAATATCAGATATCCCTACGTGAATTTTATAAGAATAATCAGGATAATCGGAGTACTGATTGCGCTGCTGCTGCCCGGACTGTATATTGCCGTGACTAATTTCCACCAGGAAATGATACCCACAAATCTGTTGTTTGCCATAGAGGCTTCAAGAGAAAATGTTCCCTTTCCGTCGGTAGTTGAAATACTTATTATGGAATTTTCCTTTGAACTCATAAGGGAGGCGGGTATCAGAGTTCCCGGGGCAATCGGCTCCACCATAGGCATAGTGGGAGGCCTGATACTGGGACAGGCTGCCGTATCGGCAAATCTGGTAAGCCCCATTATGATAATAATAGTTGCAATAACAGCACTGGGCTCCTTTTCAATTCCCAGTTTCTCCATGTCCTTTTCAATCAGGCTTATACGGTTTGCCTACATCATATTGGGAGCAACGGCAGGTTTCCTGGGAATAGCTCTGGGACTGCTGGTGAATTCTCTTATGCTGGCGGCCTCAAAGTCCTTTGGTGTACCTTTTCTGACACCCTTCGGACCCATAACCAATGGAAAGTATTCGGATAAGCTGTCCAGAAAGCCCATTTGGAAGCAGGAGAACAGGCCTGACTATTTGAATCCCAAGGATATTAAAAGCCAGCCCAGGATCAGCAGGAGCTGGACTGTGAAAAATAACGAGTCAGAGGGTGATGAGGATGAAGACTAGAATAAGCTTTGGTACATGGGAAGCCATAACTGTATTGGTAAACTTGATATTTGTCCAGGTGCTTTTGTCGTATCCCCAGGACATGGCCGCCTTTGGAGGCAGTGCCGGGTGGATGATACCTGTGGTTTCCACCTTGCTGATTTTAATATATTTTTCAATAATTGTTGCTTTATATAAGAATATAGGAAGCATGGATTTACTGGATATCAGTCAAAAGGTGGGCGGAAAGGTATTCATGGTGATTATGGGCTTCCTGACTGCAGGTTTTTTGTTTTTTGAGCTGTCTACAGGGCTTGGGGGATTTTCTCAAGTGCTTAAAATGATTTCTTTGGACAAATCCCCTCTGGGCTTTGTTGAAATACTGTTTTTGTTGGGAATAATATGCTGCGCCTATTTTGGAATAGAGGCGGTGGTGAGGATAAATGCTTTTTTGCTCCCGGCGGCAATAGTTGGCTTCCTGCTTATAACCATAGGTGTCATACCCCAGTTCAAAATAAATAATTTGCTGCCAATTCTGGGCAATGGCTATATGCCCGTTGTCAGAGGGGGCCTGTATAAGCTGTCGGCTTTTTCGTCCATGATAATACTGTTTTTTTTGGTACCCTTTTTTAAAAGCAGGTATATAAAGAGAGTGGGATACATGACCATCCTGATTTCCGGACTGCTTTTATTCTGGGCAACGCTGTCCTTCCTGCTTTTATACCCCTACCAGATATCAGCAGAGAACAAGGTGCCGGTATTTCAGATGGCCAAGCATATAGAATTCGGCAATTTCATTCAACGTATTGAATCGGTATTCGTACTTGTTTGTTCCATATCCTCTCTGCTTTATTTGGGAGTAATTTTTACCTTTATAATCCACATAATTAAAAAAACTCTGAGCTTGAAAAAATCCAGGCCCATAATTCTTCCTGTAGCCATTCTGGCCTTAACCCTGTCCGACAAGCTCAAGGGAATGAAAATAGACCTGGTGAATTCAAGACTCTCAGACCTTATATGGCTTGTGGGCCTGGGCTTGCCCCTTGTTATTCTCATACCGGGAGCCCTTAAGAAAGCAGGAAGAAGAATTGAAGAAGGAGGCGGGGGAAATGAATAAGGCAGGCAGGTTTGCAGCAGTGTTTCTATGCCTGGCACTTTGCACCGGTATGCTGGCGGGCTGCTATGACAACAGGGAAATTGAAGACCTGGCATATGTTATTGCAATCGGTATTGATGAGGCGGATGGAAACAACTTCAATCTGACCTTCCAGACTGCAGTACCCCAGGCTATTACCGGAGGAGGGGGAGAGGGCACCGAGATTACCTCCTACAAGACGGACAATTTTCTGTCAGGCTTGAAAAAGTCCAGTCAATACCTCACCAGGACAATCAACCTTTCACATACGAAGATAATCGTTGTCTCGGAAGCAATAGCCAAGAAGGGGATTACTGCTTTCGTCAACGGTTTGCAGCAGGGTATGCAGATAAGGCAGGACATCAATATAATAGTTGCTGCCGAGGGGGCAAAGAAATATCTTGAATCTATACAGCCAAAGCTGACGTCAAATCCCTCAAGGTATTATGAACTTTTATTCAAATCCTATGAATCGGATTTTCTGGTGCCCAATGCCAGGCTGCAGGACTATCTGTACAGGTCAAAGAATCAGGGAGCACAGCCCATAGCCATATATACAGCCGTTGACAACAGCATTGCAGAAAGCAGTAAGCCCGAAGGCGGCGGAGGAGGCAAGAAAGACTCAGGCGGCGGAGAGAAAAAATCCGGCGGGGGTTCTGAAAAGGAAGGCGGAGGAGGGGAAGGCGACCAAAAGAAAATGTCTTTGGAAGGCCTTGCAGTCTTCAAGCAGGATAAGATGGTAGGACGTCTCAATGCCAGGGAGGCATCCGTATTTGCTTTAATGACCGGTTCAAACAATATAAACCTGGATATTGAAGACCCCCTTGATCAAAAATTTAAAGTACTGAGCATCTTAAAAAGAGAGAAGACCTCAAAAACAGAAGTGAGTATCCAGAATGGAAAGCCTCAAGTAAACATTGAACTGAACCTTGATATAAATGTCCAGTCGGTTCAGAGTGACAACGATTATGATGAACCTGAAAAGGCGGAGAAATTGAGCGCTGCATACAAGGTACAGCTTGAGAAGGAGATTCAGAGCCTCCTCAGAAAGCTGACCTATGATTACAAAACCGATATATTCGGCTACGGCGAGCTGGCAAAAGTAAATTATACAACGATAGACAGATGGGAAAAAATCAAATGGCCTGATATTTTCCCGGAAAGCAAATATAACCTGAAGCTGGAGGCTGAAGTAATAAGACACGGATAGCAGGGAAACGGAGATGTATATATATGATATTCAAGATTGTTATGCTGCTCATTGCAGCGTGGATAAGCATCTATACTTTTAGCTTCGGCGTATGGACCTGGAATAAAAAGAACAGGTTCGGGGCCTTTGTTGTCATGCTTATTGCCCTGGCTGCAACGGTCACGCCGTTTATGTATTTGTTTTTAAAATAGACTAAAGGCACTGTGGGAATGTCAATAATTAATATGTATATCCAACATACAATTTCAAAGCCATGGCAAGCTGGTTTTACAGCCTGTCATGGCTTTGCCTCCTTAATTGAGCTCAATAAAGGAGGGCCAATCACAGGTCTTTGCACCGGTACCGGCATATGTACAGGACAGCTATGGCTGACAAAGGACGAGTTTTTTGAATGAAGGAGTAATATGGGCGACAGTAAATTGTGGAGATACTATGATGTTATTAAATTCCTGTCTCTGATCAACGGGGAACTTTATTTTGCCAGAGCGGACAAATTCAAGGATAAATACGAGGGCGCTATTCCGAGGCAGAATTATCTGCATTTTGCAGAATTGTACCGGGGTAGGACAGGCCTGGAAGACTATAATGCGGATATGCAGGCGGATAATACAACTGATAATAAAGCTGATATCAAAAGAGAATTTCTGGAAGAATTCAGCAAGAGAAAGAAAAAGGTTGCTATCAGTTGCTGGCATTTGAATGAAAGCGAATCGGCAGCCATGTGGGAGGTTTATTCCAGGGCCGGACAGGGCATAGCCGTATGCACTGCCCTTAACAAGCTTCAAAGAATAAATAAGCCCTCCGGGTATGAAATGGAAATGCTTAAAATAGACTATATTGACTTTGAAAATGACTTTCATGAGGGCTATATTGACAACGAGCTGCTTCCTTTTAAAATCAAACGAAAAGAGTTCGAGTATGAACATGAATTCAGAATCCTGCTTTATAAAAATAATCTGGAATATCTCCCGGAAGAGGGCATTAAAATACCCGTGGACACGTGGGAGCTCATAGAGGATATAATAGCTTCTCCTGAAATGAAGGAATATGAAGTCTCTGAAGTTCAAAGGCTCCTTGACCGGATAAACCGTGAGAGGGGTACCGGCTTTAATATAAGAAGGTCCCGGCTCTATGAAAATTTGCGGTATTGAGCCGGATTCCGCTTGCCGGATGCCCTCCTGGAAGGAGAGTTTTCTTTTTATTTGTCTTTGCATTTATTATTTCGGGTGATAAAATAATAACATATTACGGATTATGAAAATTATGGAATATAAGATTTGTTGATTCACAGAGGTGATATTTATGGACAATTTATACCATAGGGTACTGGAAGGTAAGGTGGCAGTTATAACAGGTGCAGGGCGGGGCATAGGCAAGGCGGTAGCCCTTGCCTATGCCGGGGCCGGGGCTGCGGTTGTGTGTGCCGCCCGCAGTCAGGAAGAGCTTGCTGAAACAGTCAGGGCCATAACCCTGGCGGGTGGGCAAGCCCTTGCCGTCAAAACAGACGTGACGGATGAAAATGAGGTAAACAGCCTGTTTGAAAAGGCTGCGGGACATTTCGGAGGCATTGACATTCTGCTGGTAAACGCAGGGGCAAACTATGAGCGTGAAACTGTTGAAAACAGCCGGAGTGACGGCTGGATAGCTACTGTCCAACTGAATTTGTTCGGTGCCTATTACTGTATGCATGCTGCAATTCCATACTTAAAACAGAGAGGGGCAGGGAAAATCATAACGGTGGGCTCCGGCCTGGGGCACCGGGGGTTTCCCGGCAGTTCGGCATACTCCTGCTCAAAAGCGGGGCTCTGGATGCTCACACGCATTCTGGCACAGGAGCTGCTGGAATACAGCATAAGTGTAAACGAGCTGATACCGGGGCCGGTTAATACTTCCATAGACGACAATGCCGGGGAGGGAAAAAGTATAGTCAAAGCCATTGAAAGCGAGTGGCAGAAGCAGCCCGAGGATGTGGTGCCCATGGCTTTATTTCTGGCCGGACAGCCTGATAGGGGTCCCACGGCCCAGAGCTTCAGTCTCATGAGAAGGGATGTCTAGTGTCCTTATATTTGTTTTATGAAGTAAGCTCTCTGCAGATTACAAAATTATAGACAGTTGAAGGTATCGTGCTATAATATGTAATATCATAGTAAAAATGGAGGGGAAGTTATAATATGACAGATGAAAAGAAAACCTTAAGCGTGCTTGTGGACAGCAATGATAATATAAAATATAAATCTGCTCTGCCGGATTTCGGCAATGTGGTACATAAGGCTGTAGACATCAGTACGGAAATATTGCAGGCCAATATAGACAATACATTGAAGCAGGTGTTTTCAATTCTCGAAAAATCCCAGCTTGAGTCGGAGACTCACGAAATAAATGAGGTTGGTTTTAACCTTTCAATAAATTCATCGGGTGAGGTTTCTATTGCTTCGGTTGTTAAAGGAAATCTCAGCGGGCAGGCCGGGTTATCGTTTAAAATAACCAGAAAATAGCCTCAAATTGGTGGGGAATGACTATTGTAAAGCCGTATAACCAGGAGTGTTGCAGATTTGGGGTGGATTATGGATGACAGTGTAAAGAAAGCTACCGGATATTTGGGTTTTTTGCAGGAACAATACAGCTTGAACAGCCAAAGAGGGAAAGCCCTGAAGGATATCCGGGATAACAAGGATAGCTTATTAAAGTCAGTTCAATATGTGGTTGAGGGGCAGTTGAAAGCCATGGAATTGAGCCCGGAGGAGGCGGAACAGTTAAAACCCCGGTTTCTTCAGGCGGTCATGGAGGATATCAATAATATACCTACTGATTATGAAGATCCTTTTTGTTATAGAATAATGAAAGACATTGAACAGGAAATATTTGAGGCTGCAGGTGAGCTGGGCATAAAAATTCCGGATAAAAGACCTGTCATAGGTACCTTGCCTACCCACAGAGTGAATGCCGGAGTAATACCTGTACCTGATTGTGAGGAACTTATAATTGCCTTTGAATCTCAGATTTTTAATTTTGCCAACCTGGCAAGTAAGGTTGCGGCAAGAGCCTTAAGCATTAAGAATAGCACTTCTGAACAACTGCAGTTTTCTGTTGATATTGAGGATATTAAAAAGAACCTTGAACAGAACCCTGAGATTGCGGGCAGATTCCGTGAATTGATAATAGCTTATTTTATTGATGGCTATACGGGATATGCACCTCAATATTTTCTTGATGGAAATTATCTCGGTATTGCAAGCATTCTGAGGCATTCCTTTGAATTGTTTGTCATGGGCCATGAGTATGGGCATATAGTTTGCGGACACCTTGACGACAGCAGTAAAAGAGTAAGGAACATGCTTGGTGAGATAGAGTATGATGAAATCCAGTTTGATGATTGGGAGCAGGAGATTGAAGCTGATAATATTGGAACGAGCCTGATGCTTCACGTCATGCGCAAAGGCGGGTATGATTTGTCTTTAAGCTATATGGGAGTTGATTTTTTCTTCAGCATCATGGACATTGTTGAAAACGGATTCTCTCTGATGCTTACCGGGGAGGAAACAATCATTCCATCGGATTCCCATCCGCCTTCAGTTCTAAGACGTGAAGTGGTAAGGCAGTCAATCAGAAACTCAGTACCGGAAGAAGAGGCTGAAAGTGCCATATTCCTTGGTACTCAGATAGAGCAGATTCTCAAAATCCTCTGGGATAAGACCAAGGGAGTACTGCTGGAGTACTTTGAAGCAAAGCAGGCATAGGTTCAGTTGAAAGAGCAGCGGCCCATCATGGTTCCAGCCGCAACTGAACAGGGTAATTGATATAGATAATAAATAAAGGAAAAATAAAAAAGAGCATTTGGACAATTTAAGTCCTGGTGCTCTTTCTCAATAATGTGCCGGTAAATTCCGTCAGAGCATTTATTTTGCAGAAAATCGATTTGCTTAATGGCTAATTGGGCCCGCCGGAATTAGGAGTGTTGAAGCTGGTAGGGTTCGGATTATCTGCATTAAAATATTGATCTCCCGGCGTGGAGAGATTGAAATATAGTTTTGAATCCTTTGTTACGCCCCAATCTTTCAAAGAACCGGTATCCTGAATCTTGTTAAAGGCCTCTCTGAACATCGTGTTGTGTGCTTCTTCACGGTTTAAAAGAAAATCAATAGTCTGCCTTACACCCTTATCGGGTATTTGCCTGTAAAGATATTCATATACAACTTTGGCCCGTTGCTCCGCGGCTATATTTGACAGGATATCTGCTGCAAGATCTCCGGTTTCCTCTATATATGCCGCTGTCCAGTACTGCCCTGATGCACTTGTAAGCGCCGGAGTAAGGCCTGTGGAAACATGTGCCTGAATGTTTCCTATTGTGGCATTTTTTGCATCCAGGACATGGCCGTTCAGCAGATTCACAGTGGTGGCCACCATTTCCATATGGCTTAATTCCTCTGCTGCAATATCCAGAAACAGGTCTTTTATCTGAGGGTCTTTGATCCGAAAACTTTGTGACAGATATTGCATTGCTGCTTTCAGTTCCCCGTGAGGCCCGCCAAGCTGCTCTTGCATCATTGCCGCATAAGCCGGGTTAGGGCCGTCTACTTTTACTTCCTGAAGAAGTGCCTTATCATGTTTGAACATTTTTTCAGCTCCTTTATTTTTAATCATAACAAATCTAGCTTCCGCATTTTTTTGAAAAATATCCTTTTATATTCGGATGCTTTGCATATAAATGTATACCAGGTTTCGAGACGGACTATTTGACAGATAATCCCATGCGCTGGTATTATCATTTCATAGGGAAAAATTAGATTGCTTTATTTTTATACATCATGGAGGCAGTAAAGCATATGAAACAAATTATGAATTTACTGATCCTGCTTTCTATACTTGGTTTAGCATTAAGCGGATGCGGCAGTACTGCAAGGCAACAAGCCGCTGCTGATACTACGCAGCATCTGGGGAAGGCAGTCAAGGACACTCCACGTCAGATAGGGCAAAAGGGGCAAATATCTGCCAGTATCATTGGTTATTCCTTTGATAAATCGTATGAAAAAGCAGACCTTATAGCAGAGGTGGAAATATCAGAGTGGCTTGAGGAAATGAACGAACCTATTGAGAAGACAGTATTCAGGGCCTCTGTGAAAAAGATTTTAAAGAACAGCGAGAGCAATAGCCCGGAGGAAATAAATCTATTACAGGACGGTAATTCTGACTATACTTTTAATAATTATCCCTTGTTTAAAAACGGCGATAAACTACTGCTGTTTCTGAAAAAGGCAGTGGGTGAGAAATTTGAAAATACATACTGGATATTAGGGGGGACTACGGGGGTATTCAGGCTTATTCACACTGATGAGCAGGCTTACGCCGTCAAGCAGGTTGGTGATTGCCCTGAGTTATCAGAGGCAAAGGCAACAGAAAATGATGACATTGCTGAAATCAGAAAAATACTTAATGAGAGTTACTCCTTTGAATTATCAAAAATATCGTCAATTCCGGAAATATACAATTTAGATATGGTGGAGAGTCTGATAAAAGAACATAAGTGAGGAAAAAGTAAAGAAAAGGTAAGATACGGAAAGGTCACAACTAGGGGTAATTTATTGGTTGCGGGGATTGTTTGTTTAGGGTAATCTGAAGAAGAATATTTATATTTTTGGAGGTCAGGTTTATGGAGCAAGTGGTTGTAGGATTTTTTCTCCCTTTGATTTTTGTTTTTGGCATAAACGGGGGAATAGGAGCTATTGCGGTAAGTATGGCCGGCAAAAGAGGACTGAGAACAGCACCGGCGTTTTTTGCAGGCTTTTTTGGTTCGTTTTTAGCCTTATTTTTTATAGCAATGTTTCCAATACGGCAAAATTATTGATTAAGTGTAAGGTAGAGCCTTAGGGCTCTTTTTCTTTGGGGTGAGAAATTAGGCAGTGGAGAGGTTCCCGATAGTGAGGATAGGCCTCTGGTGACTAACGCTCCTGATACTAGTAGAATTGATTAATATGTAACTTATGATTATTATAGTATATAATTTGTATTGTCTATTTTTTTAGGAGATATTTAAATGAAAAGCAAAACACGCAATTTGGTAATGATCGGTATTAGTACATTTGCTATAGTAGCACTTGCTATTGTGGATATTTCTGAAAATGGTAAATTAACCACCGGCTTTATAGGGGTGGTAGCCTTAGTGGCAGGTGCAATAATTATACCGGCAGCTTTTGAAGTAATTAAGAGTAAAAAGCTGTAGAAAGTGCAGATATATAATAAATTGGTATTTGTCTGATAAAAATATTTATTTGAAGGTATGGGACTTTAATATGAAAAAAATATCGAAAGATTTATTTATACTCATTTTTCCACTGGCTGTTTGTGCAATACTGTATCCTATTCTACCGGACCAGATTCCGAGATCGTTTCATATAAATGGAACAAAATCATACATGGCGAAGGAGTTCATTTTTCTTTTCGGATTGATACCGTATATTATATATCTTAGAAAGAAGAAATGATGATGACTCCGGCGAAATTACTCATTTGAAATCCTCCCCGATAACTATTATTTAATACAAATAGTTACTGGGGGTGAGTGAGATATAATTTGCGAGCCCATAAGACAGATTAAGATATTATTACTTTTCATGTTAACTTCCACAAAAAAATGACCTTTTATGTTATTATATGATTACATAAATTTACCTTATTTATATAATCAGGTGGTCAGGGGGGTTGTTTTTATGCGACTAAAGACAATTAGCAAAGTCGTTATTTCAATTTTTTTCATTATATTATTTATAAGTATTGGAGCAGGATTTACCTATGCAAAAGAAGCAGCAACCTTAACCGTTACTGCAAATATCCTGAATCTGAGAGAAGCCCCAAATACGTCTTCCAGAATAATCAGCCAGCTGACCAAAGGCAGTGAACTGAAGGTTATCAGCAGTTCGGCAGGTTGGTATAAGATTACCGTAAGCGGAAAGACCGGCTGGGTATCAGAAAATTATGTCTCTGAAAAAAGCTCTATAAATAAAAAGGTGAACAATTTAGATAACGGAAAAAACAGTACGAAAAACAGTGATGGAAATAATAGTAATGTAGTCAATTCTTCTGACATTACTAAAAATGATTCAATTCAAGAAGCTATCATAACCGGAAATAATGTTAACGTCAGAAAAGGGCCTGGAACCAATAATAGTGCTATCAAACAGGTGAACAAAGGCCAGAAAGGTACTATTCTTGATAAATCAGGAGAATGGTTCAAAGTCAAATTCAAAGATATGACCGGATGGGTAAGCGGTACCTACGTATCCATTTACCTTGAGGGCAATGATAAGTCTAAAACAGGAACTAATTCTGATTCACAAAATAAAAGTGAAACAAGCAAATCCGACAAAACTGCCAAAACAGCGTCTGAAAGCCAGACTGAGAAAATCGGTGAATCCGGCAAAATCATTAAAGCTGATGAAAATAATATAACAACAGGCTCCGGCATCACGACCGAATCTGGTATAAAAGCTAAAACTGAAACAGGAAATGAAGTTAATGCTGACATAACTGCAATAATAGATTTTGCTAAAACCCTTCTGGGCGTAAAATATACATACGGGGGAACTACTCCTGAGATGGGTTTTGATTGCTCGGGCTTTGTAAAATATGTATTTGATAATTTTAATATTAAGCTTAACCGAGTATCTGCAGATCAGGCTAAACAAGGTTTTGAAGTAGCCATAGATGAATTGTTGCCGGGCGATCTTGTGTTTTTTGATACAAATGGAGGAATTAGTGATATTTCGCATGTTGGCTTGTACATAGGTGCAGGTGAATTTATAAATTCTGTTACAGGTGCAGGCAACGGAAAAGTTGTTATTGACAGTATGAACACTGCTTATTGGCAGCCAAGGTTTATGACAGCAAGAAGAATTATAGAAAAATAAGCTGTCATACTTTTTATATTCTCACAGCCTTAAGAATAAAAATAAGGAAAATCCTGATAAGCTTAGTAGCATCTTAGGTAATAATAAAAAGACTAGGACTAATAAAAAAGCATAGTTTATTAATGCTTATTGCTAACAGTTAACGTATAATTAGTTTATGTTTTTCCCCAATTTTCCCCCAACATACTAAAATCCAATTATTTTAAGAGGTAAATATACAAGCTTAGAGCGTCCAAGCTTTTGTTACATTTGCATTTTAAGGACTTGCCGTATTCATCGGCTATGCCGTGCATACTAATGACGTCGCCTAAAAATATGCATTCAGCATATTTTTTAACGGCTCGTGCCCTCTCGGGTTCAAGTCCTTCAGGGGTTTTAACCCCGCCGGGAGGCTAGGGGGGACTACGGGGGGACTTAGTCCCGCCCGTAAGGCGCTTCGCGTCTTTTTTTAAACATAAAAAAGACGCCTGTGTTTTCCGCAGAAAACACAAGCGCCTTAATGGCAGGGGAGACAGGACTTGCCGTATGCGTCGGCTGCGCCTCGCATACTAATGACGTCGCCCACCAAAACCTGACGGTTTCGGTGCCGGGCTCCTACACTCGCCTGAAAATATGCATTCAGCATATTTTCTTAACGGCTCGTGCCCTGCCGGGTTCAAGTCCAGACATGAAAATACAAAAAACGCCTTGTACAAATGTACAAGACGTTTCTTATGGCAGGGGAGACAGGACTTGAACCCGCAGCCGACGGTTTTGGAGAATGTTTGTCAGCTTCTTGTATTATAATGTGTGCACCTGAAATATGCTTAAATAGGCTATTTGTTATCTTATTGCATATTGGATTATGAGGTATTACAATGCGTTATTTTGATGGGTGTGTCAACAAATTGTCAACAAAAATAATGCTATTAAATATGTTTCAGCCTGAACCTTTTCGTCGTCCTTTGAGGTTGCTCGACTAGTATACTTTCCAAAGCTGCCGCAGGTCTTTTGTCTATATAATTTGCAGCGTGAGAATAGGTATCAAGGGTTGTTGATTTACGGCTGTGTCCTGCCCATTTGCTCACTGTTGCTATGTCAAGGCCAGCTCTTAAAAGTATTGTTAAATTAGTATGTCTTAATCCGTGAAAATTTAAATCCGGCAGAAGATATTTTTCCTTATTTTTTTCAGATATATCCTCGTTATTCATAATTTTGATATTTTGACTCTTTATAAATTTAGGGAGCCATTTTGAGGGCGTATATGGATGCATCGGTAGCCCGTTGTTCTGGGTGAACAGCCTGTTGCTTTCAATCCATTTATTTTTGACTTGCATTTTGTATATGTTCTGCCAGTTTTTGTAGGATTTTAAAAGATTCATAACGAATTTTGGTAAATAAAATTCTCTCTTTGATTCTTCTGTTTTAAGTTCATTTTTAGTAAAAGTACCTTCTCCGGGGATATACTGACTTGCTCTCCTCAAGGTAACGATATAATTTTCAAAATCAATGTCAGTCCACTCAAGCCCCATAAGTTCTTCTTCTCTGACTCCGGTGAAAATTGTCAAAACTATTATTACTTTAAATTTAAAAGGAGCATCATCCAAAGCTTTTATAAGCATTTTTGCATGATGTATATTATAACTCCTTGCCTCTTTCTTTTTTACACCGGGTCGGTCTATACGCATAGCAGGGTTCTCTTTTATTAAGTTCCATTTTACAGCTTTACCAAACATTGAAGATATCAAGGAATGATGATGAAGAATTGTCTGCTCATCTAACCCTTGCTCAGATTGTATTAAATCAAATATCTCCTCAATCTTTATATTTAAAGCTTTTGAAATCCTTTCAGCAACTGCTTTGGTGGTATTATTGAAAGAAATGATATTCTTAAGGGTCCTAGGATTTATTCCTGACTTTATTATTAATTCTTTTGATGAAAGATTTTCTTTTTCAAGTAATTTTTCAAAATCAGGTTTAATCTTGAACTTGAAATCAAGTCTAATTCCGGATTCGCGAAGATTATTATAAAAGTCAAGGAGGATGTCTGGTTTGAGAATAAAGTCACCAAGTGTAATATGGCCGAGAGCAGGATTTATTCTCATGTCTAACATTTCATAATATCGATGCTTTGTTTTTTTACCAAGCTCGATTTCAGCATATTTTGTCTTCCAGCTATCCGATAGTGTTTTAAAAGTAGTATTAAGACCTCTGGATATATTATTATTTTTAACTTCAGCGTAAAATAAGGCTAATTGAGCTTCTCCATAGTCTTCTTGCTGTTTTTCGGTTTTGCCTTCAATAGGGACGGTTTTAGTAAATCGCTCTCTTTTACCCCAGAGACCCTTCCCATTACTAATAGTTAATAAAAGGCTATCGCCCCTTCTTTGTATACTGCCTGGCATATTAATTCTCTCCAATCTATAATTATTCTCAATCGTTATCCTTTTGAATACGACTGGTCCTAAAGTACTAATTAATTCTCTGAGTAATCTTTCTTTTTGTATTTAGACTTAAGATAATCTACATAATTCCGCAACTCTGCCTGAGCCTCTGGAGGCAATTCATCATACCAATCATCGGAACGGTGAGTAGCAAAGGTTACGAAGTTGTTTTTCAATGCAAGTGACCCATTTTCTCCTTCTTCATAATCAAACAAACTTATCTGATTTCTAATTTTAATTTCAATTTGACTACTACCGTAAGCTATCGATGCTTCACCTGTATATTTATCAAGGTTAGTTACATGACCAGCAATAACAATAAACTCTCTATAATCAGCTCCAAGACTTGAAGCCATGAGTTTTAACATTTCCAAAGGTATTGCTCCATCATGTTTGTCATTTTCTATAATATTAATTATTTCACGGGAGACCCCTGATTTTATAGACAATTCCTCTATAGATATTTTTTTATCTACTCTAAGTTTTTTTATATAAGATCCCAAAGTTCCAGTCCATCCGAAAAGTTGCTTTATATAAATATCGTTTTCATTACGTCCTAACAAATAGTCCATAGTCACATTGAAAAAATCAGCTATTTTCTCGAACAGGCTTTGGTCAATTTTATTTTTATATCCATTTTCTAGCTTAGAAATTACTGGTTGGGATGAACCTACTGAGTCAGCTAAGGTCTTAGCTGATATGCCCATTGATTCTCGAAGTTCCTTTATTCTGTTTTTTCTTATTTCCATGAATTTACCCCTTTACGTTTATTCCATTTTAGAATAATTGAAATTCAAAGTAAAGTCAAGGTATTTGAAGAAAATTAATGGCAATTTATGTTATTGATATATATATATTCCAATATGGAATTGCAGTGAAACAAATATTAGTCTATTATAGAATAAAAAAGAGGTGACACAATGACAACAGCGGAAAAAATTAAGTCTTTAAGAGAAATCAAGGGTTATTCTCAAATAAATTTCGCAAAGAAAACTAAGGTATTTACGCAGTCACAAATTTGCAAAATAGAAAATGGCAACAGAAAAATAACTGATACAGATCTTTCCGTATTGGCTCAAGCGCTCGGGGTTTCTATTACAGAATTAATCGGAGACGTGTGTTCAAAGAAGAAAATAATTTAATCAATAAATGATTTTAAGCACGAATTGATTATCAAAAAAAGAGGTGATTATTTAGTGAACGGATTAAAAATAATTCGCAATAACGGCCAGCTTGTAACCGACAGCAGAGATGTTGCGGAAATGACAGAAGAAAGACACGACAATTTGATAAGAAGGATAGAAAATTATATCTCTGTTCTTAACAAAGGCGAAAACTCAATATTGAGGAATGGCCTTAAATCAGCTTCTACAGACTTTTTCATTCTAAGTGAATATGAATCTGGAAAGCCATCAAGAAAATACCCTTGCTATCTTCTCACCCGAAAAGGCTGCGATATGGTGGCGAACAAAATGACTGGTGAAAAGGGAGTTCTGTTCACGGCAGCATATGTCACTAAGTTTGAAGAAATGGAGAGAAATGCACCATCAGACAGCTACATGATTTCAGACCCAATCGAAAGAGCAAAGCGCTGGATACAAGAGCAAGAAGATAAGAAGCTTCTCCAGGCAGAAAATAAGCTCCTGTCGCAACAAAATCTAACGTGGGCGAACCGCAAAGTCTTAGAAGCAATTATAACGGCTTACGGAGCCTCAATAAATATTCCAGAGATAAATGGCTTTCGGGAGGCGTGGCGGGATTTTAAAAAGGAACTGCTTTATGCTCACAGCATCAATCTTAATGCTCGCATTTCAAAGTGGATGGAATCATCTGGCAAAAAGACTAAGCCCAATACTTTGGCTATGATACATGATGAAGAGTTGACAAGGTGCATAAGTACCGCTGTGGCGTTATGTAAAATACACGGTGTTGATATTTCAGAAATTATTAATAAGCACGAAAAGGCGTAGGAGGTATTTGAAATGTTAATCGGCAAAGAAGGACAAGTTCTTGATATAAAAGAAACGGTACAGTTTTTCGACGGACACATCTCAGAATGGATGATTCGCCAAATGGTTGCTTCCGGTGAAATACCCCATTTCCGTATGGGTAATAAGAAACTTTTATTTGACGCAGATAAGTTGAAATTGTGGTGGGAAAATAAATTAAATCAATCTGTTCAACCTTCACAAGGCGGTGGCAAAGAAAAATCAGAACTTTGTGGAACTCTGAGAAAAATTAAAATTTAATTTCTTATAGGAAGTATTTATTATATAATGTTTGTGATTATTATTAATTGGAGAATGTAATGAAAATTATTGAAAAGTTTTCTTTCTGTAGCGCAAATTATCTTACTCTGAAGCTTAAGCACAACCACCAAAAAAGATCAGTGCTTTATTTTGGATTTCAAGCGATATATGGAGATTTGATTAAGTTAATAATTATGGCACTTATTTCTGGAATGGTCGGTTCTTTCTGGACAACCATGCTGATAGCATTTTCGTTTGCCTATTTGCGAAAAAATGCCGGCGGAATTCATATGAAATCAGAGTGGGGATGTATTTTATTTACAACGGGTATATGTGTTATCCCCGGGACTATCGTTAATAGTTTTTCTATCACTTCTTTTTCTTTAACAATCTTCTTTATGATAATGGTACTTATATTTTGTTTGGTGTGTTTATATAAATATTCTCCAATGAGCTCTAATATCGGTGATATACCTAATAAATCTAAAATTGCAAAGTTCAAAAAGAAATCAATAATATCTCTTGTTTCCTTGTATCTTTTAGCAATAGGCTTTATATTTTTCGGTCAGTACAAAAGTTCAATTTCAATTGTAGCTGGATGTATGCTTGAAGTTTTTACAATCTTGCCGTATAAACGAAAAAAGACAATCAAATTGCATTGACTGCCTAAGAAATATTTGATATGATAAATTCGACAAGAAATAATATTTTATTGCAACTTTCTCCGTAAAGTTGCTATTTTTTTGTGTTTTTTACTTTTTATTGTCTTTTAGTGCCTTAGGGGTCTTTGGCTGATGGCCCCAAAGAAAGCTGAAATCATTTGCTTTCTTTGCAGCTATCTCAGAAACTTTCGAATCGATAGCAGATAATATTTTTGAGGTTTTATCCATTGTCATTTACTCCTTTCTAAATGAAATTTAGATACACTGGTTATAACCTTAATGTAATTATATAGTATCACAAAATTTAATAGTCCACTACCAAAACAACACAAACCAAGGAAAATTTTTGTAGTGTAATCAAATGATGTAAAATATGTAATGTAAATTTTCGTAAGATTTACCTCTATAAAAAATAGAATGAAAATTACAGTGATAAATCCGAAGAGCCTTATCTTATATTGCTTGAATTTTTGGATAACAAAAGTAAAGTTCCAAAATGAAGCTATCGCTACAATTTGAATTAATCTTTCAGGCAAAAAGCATAAGAACCTTTTTAATTCAGGGGAATTAAGTAAATTCGCTTCTTGTCCATTATAAAAATAGCGAATGCATAAAGGCACATATAATGATTCAAAGCTAATGATTAAGAGAGAAAATGCTGCAACTCCTAATATTGATTTTAGCCAGGTTGTCTTATAAATATACTTCAATATAATAGAGTATACAACCATAGAAACAATAGATGTGATATTCATATTTGGTATAAAATATCCGACAATCGCACTTATGAATGATACCACAACTGCCGAGACAAGCATTTTAACAAAGTTAGCAATAAATTTACTAGAATCACATTTAAATGGCACTGCATTACTTTCCCCTAGGATTATAAGGGAGAACATAAAGCAGAGAAAATACTGCGGGGTCGATAATATAAATACGTTTAAAACACTAAAGCCTTCCATAACAAACCTCCGTAAATTTGTTTTAATTTAATGACAAGAAAAAAATTAAAGTTTACGTGCAATAATAATATCTTCCAGTGGTATCCCGGAGTCTTTTATTTTTATTGCAATATTCAGATATTCTCTGTTATCTGTATCTGCAGCAAATTTCATAATTTTGTTCTGTTCTATACTATCTTCTGTATATGAATTTGAACCAAGCAACTTACTTACATTCACGCCAGACAGGCTAGCTATTTGATATATGATTTTTACATCAGGGATTATACCCTCTTCTATGTTTTTTACTTCTTTAACTTTCAAATCATTGTATAACGCAAATTCTTTTTGAGATAATTTCATACTTTCCCTTAAATTTTTTATTGATGCAGCGACATAATTTGCGTTTATGGAACTTAATATTTCATTGATATCTTCAATATCACAACCTAATAGATAATCAATACTGACTTTAAAAATCCTCCTTAATTTTTTTAAATTTTCAACACTCGGATATCTTCTATCTCCAGCCAATAATTTACTTATTGCTGAGGGAGTAACCTCCAATTCATTAGCTAAATCGGCTGGTTTCATTCCGAATTTATCCATTAACAATGCAAGCCTTTGAGAAAACATTCCAATTCCTCCACTAAACATACTATTAAATATAATAATAGACTGGCAGTCAACATATGTCAAGATAAATGGAATAAAAGTCTAAGAAAACGAGGAAAAATTGAGTAATAGTCACAAAATAGCTATAAAAGTGAATATTAGTCAACTATTATACTTGATAATAATTGACTGGCAGTATAATATGGTAATGAAAGGAAGTGATGGAAGTGAGAAAGATAAAGGCTGATAAGCTGAATATTTTAGGAAGACTCAGAGAAGATGTTGGGCTTAAGAGGGAAGAAGTTGAGGCGCATATAAAGAAACTTGAAATTCCCGATTTAAGCTGTTCGACTTCATACTTGTGTAAATTGGAAAAGCTCGGCACTGATAAAAAGCCATCATTAGAGTTAGCCATAGAATTGTGTAAAATGTACAAATGCAGACTTGAGGATATATATCCAAATCTCAAGGATAAACTTAAGGGCCTTAAGGTTTGCTAAAAATAAACACTGGGGGGTGAAGCTTTTGGAAGAAATCACTGCGAATGGAAAAGGACGTATAACTTGGGATGCAAAGACCACTGCCATCTATTTGGGAATTTCATACGGGTTACTGCTAAAGCTGGTAAGGCAAAAGAAAATTCCCTTTGTATCAGTTGGGAGAATTATACCATAACAAGTAATGAAAGGAAGTGGGGTCATGCACAATAAAATACGGCGCAGTGACATATTCTATGCAGACCTCAATCCGTATATTGGTTCGGAGCAGGGAGGAGTCAGGCCGGTACTAATTCTTCAGAATGATATTGGCAATAAATACAGTTCCACGGTCATTGTTGCTGCTATCACTTCCCAGATAGACAAAACAAAACTCCCCACACATGTTAAGGTTGATGGCTATGGATTGCGTGAAGGCTCACTTATCTGTCTGGAACAGTTGAGGACAATTGATAAATGTAGACTCCGAGAGTACAAAGGGCATCTTGATAACGAGCAAATGGCCAGGGTTGAGAGTGCAATAAATATTAGCCTTGGAATGCAGCAAAACCAAAAGGAGGGACAAGCAGTGTCAGATTTAATGGTTAAGCAAGTTGAGTTTAATGGAGATATCCTTCTCGCTGTAAAGGATAATGAGACAAATAAGATTCATGTTGCAGTCTATTATGTGTGTCGCGGACTTGGGCTTTCGGATGGTCAGATGAAAAATGAACGCGTAAGAATTCAAGATGATATTGTTCTATCAAAAGGGGGACGAAAAATCATCCTCCCTACAAATGGCGGTTCTCAAGAGGCTTTATGCATAGAAATAGATTATCTCCCATTATGGCTTGCAAAAATCAACGCAAATATTATTCAAGACAAAGCGGTTCAGGACAAGCTTATTGAGTACCAACTAGAAGCTAAAGATGTACTTGCAACTGCTTTTCTCGGACAAACTCAACCACAATTCAATATTCCACAAACTTTACCTGAAGCTCTTAGGCTTGCTGCTGACCTGGCAGAGGAAAACGCAAAACTTCTTCCTAAGGCAAATTCGTTTGATACATTTATAAATTCAGAAGGTAACCTCACCATTGAGGAAACCGCCAAAACATTAAACATAAAGGGTATTGGGAGAAATAAATTATTTCAGGTCTTAGCGATAGAGAAAATTCTTTTCAAGAAAGGCGACAGCTACGAAGCCTACCAAAATTATATAAACAGTGGTTACTTCATACATAAGCAAAACCCAATTAAAAAAGGAGATGTAATTGAGCAAAGAACCCAGGTGTTTGTTACTCCAAAAGGACTTGATTGGCTTAGCAAAAAAATGAAAGAAAGAAGTTATATGGCTTGAACAGGGCAGAATTATAGGTTCTTGCGGGTTTGTCCTTAACAGCCCGATACCAACCCCGGGGAGGTGGTTGACATGAGAAGTTAATAACATCTTTAAGACTTAACACGAAAGCTAAAGAAAGGAGGAACTATGGGAGCAATTTTTGGATTCAACTGGTTTGATTTACTGCAGATGATTTTAATCAATTATTCAAATTGGCTGCAATGCAGAGCTATTATAACCGAACCAATCAATCAATCAGAAGTATCCGGATACCCAACCGGGTTCACTTAGATAATGTGGCCACGCCGATTCACTTTCAGATCGAATTTAAAAATTAACAATTAGTCCAACGGCGGTCGGACGGATACTGCCCGCCGTTTACCTGGAGGACCGCCCGAAAGGGATAAACGCAACGTCGGTTGAGATAAGCAGCGAGAAAAGGATTCCGGAAGTGCAGGAGCCTGATACCCCTTACAAGAAGCTTTGCAGGTTGTAAGGTGAAAGTGAAGTGTATGGGATAACGGTAGACAGCTGACTGCCCATTAAATATGCGGCTGCTGAGGTAGCCAACCCTCAATCCTCCACCAACGCTCAGGACGTTCCCTGTGTCGAGAATAGAGCCATGATTAAACGAGTGCAGCGCACAGCGTTTAAACCGTTGCACGGAACAATGGTGACAGCCGGGAAAGATCGGCAAATAACCGGAAAGACTGCAACATGAATAAGCGGCCATGTGTGCAAAGTGGGATAAACCAATCTCAATAATTGTTGCAGTTTACCGGCCCCATGGAGAAATAGCACAACGGACAGTGCGGGGAGTGTACACTATAAACCTTGACCTTTGATGTGAGTTCGATTCTCACTTTCTCCGCAAAGCCTTCTGTGTAAGAGGTTGGTTACCTCATAAAACAACAACGGCGCACAGAGTCAAAACCATACGTGCTGGCTGTATGTCATTCGGTGGAATAGCGAAAAGGCAGGTAAGCGCCTAAAGCTTACAGATGCTCCATTTGCAGTTGATTGCATCACCAACTCAGCAACGCCGTCCGCCAGAACGCATCTGGCCCAAGCCGAAAGGTTAATAAAATTTTAGGAGGTGCATTATGGCAAAGTTAAATGTTGAGGTCGAAGTAGATTGGTTAGATGAAAGTGAGTCACTGGACGATGTTATAAAATCTGAGGTTCTTCATAAAGTTTCGAAAATGATTGAGGATAGGCTAACAGCAAAAGCCTTGGAAAAATTTGAGTCGAAAGTCGTTGAGTGTGCCGAGCAGATTGAAACAAGAGTGGTTGAACTTTCAAACAAAGTTATTGATGATTTTGTTTTAACCCAAAGATTTCCTCAGCCAAAAAACTCATACGACGACAACCCCGAAACGAAAACTATTCAAGAAATTTTTATAAGTAAGCTGGATAGTTGTTTGACTCGTAGTGTAGATGAAAATGGCAATTATACAACTTCGTCTTATTCTTCCAAGGGAACGAGGCTAGAATGGCTCACGGGGAAACTTGCTGAAAAATATGCAGATGAATTGGTAAAGAAACATGTTAAGGACGTTAAAGGGCATATCGAAAAGTATATTCTTGACAAAGTTAAGGGCGAAATTCTTGTTCAATTATCGGATTCTGTTCTCAGCAAAATCGATTTTTCTAAGATTAAATAAGCCCGCCTGAGCATATCAGGCCCAAACCCAAAAGCAAGAGTAAGCTACACGGGTATTCTTAATTATTTTATTATGTGGGGCCAGATGGCTGCAGCATGCTGGCCCCGAAACCACAAATCTAAACCAAAATTTAAAATTTGGAGGTAATTCTTATGCAAAAGACATTTAATGATGATGGTACGATTACCATCAATATGACGGAACATGAGTATTTTAACAGTGTTTTCGGCAACAAGCAATATGTCCAAGCTTCTGTTAATTCAACCCCGATCAACACGGTTCCTGCAAATACAGACCTCGAAACTCTCGTTACAAATCTTCTCAATAGTATTGGTATGCCCCGCAACATCAAAGGTTTTCACTATGTACGGCAAGCAATATCTTTGGCGGTAGAAAACCCAGACATCGTCGATGGAATGACAAAAGAGCTATACCCGGCTATAGCTAAATCATTTCAGGCAGAACCTTCCCGCGCAGAAAGAGCAATCCGGCACGCCATAGAGGTTGCCTGGGACAGAGGGAATGAACCTGCGCTAAGCTCTTTGTTTGGGTATTCAATCAGCCAGTACAAGGGGAAGTCCACCAATTCAGAATTTATCGCTCTTATGGCAGACAATCTCAGACTTCAGCTTAAGGAGGGAGGCAGAGGAAATGACGGCGAAGTGCAGTAAGTGTGGCGCTCAGTGGAAAGTGAGCATACATAAAGATTTGGATTCCCCGTTTGTTTGCCCAAGATGTTCAAGTAAAACGAAATTCAAAACTACACTTTTCTTTGCCGGCTTAATTGCCTCTTGCTTGATAATACCAAAGCTCAACTGTATTGCAAATGATGCACGAGGATATCAGGCCGTGGGAGGTGAGATATTTATACCGCTGCTTTATCTTCTGGTCGCAGCACTAATTCGTGAGATTGGGGGGTTTTTATGAACAAGCTAAGCGCATTGCATCTGGCGTACTCAATAATTACCGACAGGAGAAATGAAAACAGATACTGTATGTCTCAGATAAGAAACAAAGAGACGCTGCAAATTGAGGCTACTTACCATGATGCAGTAAAAGTTATAGAGGAATTGCGCGAAAAAGAAAGACAAAAAGAAAACGCCCAATAATAAGGCGATAATCAAAATTTCCTACAAAAATTATATCGTGAAAGGCAGGACTTGTAAATGATATTTGAAAAGTTGAAAAAGCTCATTTATGAGCAACTGGGTGTGGATGAGGATGAAGTAATAATGGAATCGTCCTTTGGAGATGACCTTGGATTTGATGATCTGGATATGGTTGAACTGATTATGAATGCAGAGGAAGAATTTGATATTGAAATTGATGCTGCTGGACCAGACTTCAATACAGTTGGTGAAATGGTCAGCTATATTCAGAAAAAGCTGGAATAGGAGGCTGATATGAAACACGAATGTGATGGTTTAAAAACGGTAACTCAGGCGATACAAAAGCAATTCTCTGATTACGAAAATATCGAGCCACCGATTGAATTATTTTCTGGACAGATTTACTTGAATTTCACAGCGGACAAGCCATTCAGAGGGAAGAAGAAGCAGGTTGAAATACCGGTGCTGCTTTCAAAATGTCCGTTCTGTGGAGAGAAATATACGAGCAAGGAGGTAGCAACATGAAAATTGAAGCGAAACCGTATAGGTTAACCACAGCAGAGCTTGAAGCAATTGTTCAAAGTGATTGCAAAGTCACATTTGACAATAAAGGGTTAGGACTCTGGGACAAAAATGGAAGTGTGGTTGCAGAGCTCTACGCGAATACCGAAGATGCAGAACAGCTTGTAAAGCAAATTAATTTATATGACGAACTGGCCAGAACCATAGCTAGGAATCTCACTGCCTGGGACACATCGAGAGACAAAAAAGAAAGCTTGTTGCCAGAAGTTTATCTAACAAATAGGTGGCTTTATAAACAGATAACCGGCGAAGAATACAACTTTACGAAAGCTTGTCAGAAGTTTCATATCGGGCCTGAGTGGTCTTAAGGAGGGGAGAACGTGAAATATTGTTCAAAATGCAAGAAAGTCTATCCGAGTGGAATTGATTGTGAATGTCTTGAAAACAACTATTCGGACAGTTACTTAAGTAAATACAATGCAGAAATGAAAGCAGTTGATTGTGAACCGATTTGCAGGTGCGGATCATCAGAGAGTTTAAAGTACCATCCGCTCCATCAATGGAATTCAATAGGATTAAAAGATGACCCTGCATACTGCACTTGTGCTGAATGTGACAAGAAATTGGAAGCCAGAATCGTCCGGGAAAAGTCAATGAAATATCTCGTATTCGATAGCTGCCAGGACGAAACCAAACTTTGTGATGATACAGACGAGGTTGAGGAATTTCTTGAATATTATGCAAATGATTCTGAATTTGAGTCTGGGCCCTTAAATGATGTACTGATATTGAAGTTGGAGCCTTTTGACGGGAACTTAAAGGAGTCCGATTTCAAGCCTCAGAGAGATTATAAAGACGGCGAATTCACAAACCGTCCAGAGCCGAATACTCACATTGTAGTTTGGGACGGAGATATATACAGAGTTGAGGATGTTATTGTTCCAGAACTGGAATATGACGGAGGGAGGTCGATTAGCTGGTGAGTGAAGTAAAGATAATTCGTAATGATAGAGGGGTAGATTTCAGGCGCATTGAGAAGTTTTTGGAGTTGTTTCAAGAAAGATGTCGCAAGAAAGCTCAGGTATTTACGCAGCAAGAATCTGAGTTAAAGAAAAAACGTGAAACTGAAGCTTTTGCTTATTTTGGCATTGATTCTGAAATTGAAGAAATTAAGCGAATAGATGCTGAAATTAAAAAATTCAAGGAGTTGAGAAGCCAGCACGAAGAAAAAGTCCGCGATTATACACAGGGAAAGGATAAGGAAAAACGATACAACAGCTATGATTCAATAAGAGAAGGAAGCCCGATTCAGGTGTTTATTGATGTCGGAATCGCTGATGTCAGTAAAAATAAAGATGAGATTTGGGCCTTGAATCAGCAGCTTTCAAACGAACTCTGGTATGCCAGGAACTTGGAGCAGGCTATTGAGATTATGCAGGCCTTTCAAAGCAAACTTGATTCAATTAGTTTGGATGGTGATGGTAATGCTTAAAGAAGGTAAATATTGCGAAATCCTCAATGAAGATGCTTTAGCGCTAGCGTTGTTAAAAGTATACGGCAACAAAAGTCATAACCTTAAAATCATAGCTACAGACTTTAAAACAGGTGAGTTTAAATGCGTTGAATTACATTCTGATGGTGAAGTCAAAAGTCTATATCAATTTCTTAAAAAACACTTTGAGGGCGAAGATGGAGAGCGGTTTTCACATAAAGATTACCTTGAATTTGTAGCTGCTATGAAATCTGAGAATTGCACAGAGAACGAAATTCCTTCTGAGGTGCAATGGCGGAAAGAACTTGAAGCAGAGTTTGGGGATGGTGATTGAAGATGGGTAAATTTCAGGAATATATAGACCAAGCAATTGCAGACCTGAAGAAAAAATATGGTCAGGACGTGGAGTATCTGGTCAACGAGCACGAAAATGGGTTCGCTGTAATTACGGTGGAGGGTTTCAATAAATTAAAGGCAAGGCAAAAGGGCTTACTGTTGGGGACTTTGAAGGGGGTAAAGTAAAGATGAGCAAAATAAAAAGGCTTGTAACTCGGCAGGCACTGGGAATCGAAGAGTCAGCCTACAATTTTGGAAAAGTTAATGTGATTTCTGGTGGAAATGCTCGGGGGAAAACAAGCATTCTTGAGATAATCGAAAAGGGTTACTACAACACCGATAGACGAGATAAGTTTGTTCGTACTGGTGCAGATAAGGCCTACATAGAACTTGAGACAGATGATGGAATGAGGGTTGAAAGGACTATAAACGAGGATGGAACCAGTAGCGTAAAAGTCACCAGGGATGGTATTCCGGTCCGGGCACCGCAGACATTTCTTGACCAGTTATTCGGAGTAACTAAGGAGCGTAAAGATGTATTCGCTTTTAATCCGGTGGACTTTATGGACAAGTCACCAAAGGAACAAAGTAAGATTCTTCTTTCCATGATGCCAATATCCGTAAGCCAGAAGGATATGAATGAATGGTTTGAGGGTAATGTGCCGCCGGTTAACCCCAATATGCACGGATTATTAGTGCTGAAAGAATTGGAAAAGTACTGGTATGATGCCCGGCACGAAGCAAATGGGGCCGTCAGAGCTACGTCTGCGGAAGTTGAAGCTTTGCAGAAGCAGCTTCCTGATAACTATGACGTAACTGAATGGGAAAGTTATTCCTTAATGGAATTGTCAGACAAAATCCGTAAAGGTGAACAGACTAATAATTACCGCAAGCAGGCTCAGGTTCTTATTGATGGATTGGATGATAAGAAAAAGTCCATAAATGATAAATACGATCTGCAGGTTAAAGAGCAGGAAGAACTTCGGGATTTTAAAGTTCAGAGAGCGCAAAAGTCCATTGATGATCAGAAACAGGTTATCAAAGATGAAATTGAGAGCATAAAAGTCGATATTAATTCTCATAGATCCGAAATTGAAAGGCTTAGAGCTTTAATCTTTGATGAAGAGACTGCGATTAAGAATTGTGAAACCAAAATCCAGCTCAATCAGAAAGACCTTGATAATTTTGATAATTCCATACTTGCTACGAAAACTGAATCCATAGCAAACGAAATGAATATTGCAGTTAATGCAATTGAAGAGAACCGCCAGAAGGAAATTGAAGCAGCCGAGAAACGCGCAAAAGATGCTGAAAATTATCTTGTCGAGAATCTAGAAATAGAGATTATGCCTCTTGAAGAACAATATTCACAAGCTGAGAAAATGAAAGGTTTTGTTGAGATGGCTCACAACCTTCAGAACGTCCAAACCCGCCTTGAAAATGAAACGGCTGTGGCTGAGAAATACGACAGATTTGTTGAACTATGCCGTAAGAAACCTGCTGAGCTACTGAAATCCATCAAGCTTCCTGTTGAAGGTCTTTCAATTGGAACAATCAAGAACGGCGATAAAGAGGAAAACATTGTCCTTTTTGAAGGCCAGACACTTAAGCAGCACAATACAGCCAAGCAGATCACTACCTGTATAAACATCGCCAAAGCCTATGCAAAAGATACGCCACTGAAACTTATTTGTGTGGATAGAATTGAATCGCTTGATGAAGATGCTAGAGAAGAATTCTTCCGTCAGATTGAGTCTGATGATGAGTATCAGTATTTCGTTACCTTGGTAACTCGTGGGGAAATGAAAGTTGAATCGAAAGGGCAGGTAGGGTAATGAATACAGAATCAATAACAAGAAATATTAATATTCTTTCTGATGTCAGAACTCTCTCAAACGAGCAGTGGCTTACAGTCAGAAAGACTGGAATCGGCGGTAGTGAAATAGCCGCGCTGTTCGGTAAAAGCAATTATGCAAGTCCACTATCCATCTACATGGATAAAATGTCGGATGAAATCAGAGATGAATCCTCTGAAAATGAATTTTTAGAATGGGGGAAGACTCTGGAACCATTAATCAGAGAAAAGTTCCCAGCAAAATTCAAAAAAACTACTGGTATCGATATAGAGGTTCGGGAATTTCCATACATAATGCAGTCGCTTGATTGTCAATTCATGCTTGCCAACATTGATGGACTTGTTGCTCCGCAGCAGGATTATAAATTCAACGTTCAGGTGTCTGATGGTGAATGGGAAGAATGCTTCATACCTGCTGGATTAACCGGAATCCTTGAAATAAAAACAGGCAGCGGCTTTACGGCGAAGAACTGGAAGGAAAATTCACTACCGGACAATTATTTTTTACAGACGCAGAGCTACCTTGGAATTACCGGCTTATCGTACGCATTTGTTGTTGCCTTAATAGACAAGCATCTGCTGTGGCGGTACATTCCGAGAGATGATGAAATCATCACAATTATAAAAGAAAGGGTTCATGAGTTTTGGACTGAAAACATTTTGAAGAAAGTTCCACCGGCTCCGATAGGTAGCGATATTGATACCGGCATCCTGAAATCAATGTATCCTCAGGAGCTAAAGGACAAAGCGCTGAATCTTGACCATATGGCAGACAAGAGAATTCGTTACAAGCAGCTTGCCGAAGAAATCAAGAATCTGCAAAAAGAGCAGGACACAATCAAACAGGAATTCATGTCTGTTCTTGGCGATGCAGAAGTGGGATTCTGCGGTGACAAGAAGGTATCTTGGAAAATGCAGGCTGGCAGTACATATACGGTTACCAGACAGCCGCAAAGGATTTTACGAATAGGATAGGTGCTCTTATGAAAAAAGGTTCAAAGGTTAAGTGCATAAGCACAGACAGAGATCAAAGCCAATGGGGCGGGAATGATTCTGCAGAAGAATATTTAACCATTGGCGATATATACACATTATCACGTGACCCGGAGGTTCATTCATGGCACACAAAGCTATACCTTGAGGAAGTTCCAGGAAAGAAATTCAATTCGGTGCAATTTAAAGAGGTACCTATTGAAAAAAATCCACTTTGCATGAGCTGCGGTAGAAAACAAACAAATCATCCTGATAGCCCTTATTGTCAGGAATGTGAAGATAGGATTGACCGCCCCAAAGAGTGGTTTAGCAGGAGAGCTTAAAAATAGATTGGAGGATTAACTAATATGGCACAAGCAGGTAAAGGAAATGAAGAATTAAAGAATCAACTGATAAACAATCAAAATGCAATTCAGAAAGCGCCTACGGTTCAGGGGTTATTAGAAACTCCGAAATACAAGAAAAGGTTTGAAGAAATCCTTAAACACAGGGCAGCACAGTTTATGGCCAGCATTATAAATGTCTCTCGTGGCATGGACGCGGAGCCAAACAGCATCATAATGGCTGCTGCAGTTGCTGCAAGTCTTGACCTTCCGGTTGATAAAAACCTAGGATATGCATGGATAGTGCCGTTTAAGGAAAAAGGTGTCGCCGTTGCGCAGTTTCAAATGGGTTACAAGGGTTATGTACAGTTGGCATTAAGAACAGCTCAGTACAAAGGTATTGGCGCAGTACCGGTATATGCTGGTGAAGCCAAATATTATGACGAACTGCTTGGAATATTTGAATATGAGCCTAGGGATGATATTAAGCCAGATGAGAAACCTGTCGGTTATGTTGCTAAATTTGCCCTTCTGAACGGCTTTGAAAAAGCACTATATTGGACGAGGGAAAGAGTAGAAAAGCATGCCAAGAAGTATAGTCAAACTTATAAGCGCGGCTTTGGAAGATGGACTGAAGACTTTGATGCAATGGCTCTTAAAACAGTTATAAAAACTCTTCTTTCTAAGTGGGGCATTCTCTCAATTGAGATGCAGAAAGCGCAGGCAGCTGATGGCGGTGTCATAAAAAATGATGATGTGACGAACCCAGAATCTGTTGAATATCCAGATAACTCCGATGCGATAGAAGTTGAGTACACTGCTGAACCTTCGGATGCTCCTGAATTTCTTCAGCAAGATTAAGCAACTCCAAACAATTCATATAGATCAGATGGCGGGGCCGGGTCGAGGTCCCTGTCCATCAATATAAAGGCGGTATGTAAATGGCAAGACGCAGATATATTTCAACTGAAATTTCAATAGATAAAGCAGTTAACCGACTTGCTGTAGAATACGGAGATTTTGCGGCTCTGCTTTATACATGGATGATTCCCCACGCGGAGGATACTTGCCTGATAACTGCAGATCCATTTGAGATTAAAAACAAGGTTATGCCGGCCAGAACTGATAAAACAGAGGAAGATGTGCAGCATGCGATTGATGGAATGATAAAATTAGGTCTTGTTTCATTAATAGACGGCAAAATATTGAGTTTCCCTCCAGAATCCTTCTATAAGTACCAGACCTACATACCGGAAAAGAAACGCCGAACTTCACCGCAAAATACCGAAGAACACCGTTATCCTTCACATTCTCCTATACCTAACTTAACCTATATAGAAGAAGAGGAAGAACGTGCGCGTGAGGGTGAAGTGTTCAAATTTTTTAACCAAAACATTGGATTAATTACACCGTTTCAGGCTGAGCATATTACAAAATATTTGGATGAAGATGGTTTTGAACCCAAAATGGTACTTGAAATTCTCCGAGATAGCATAGGCATGGATAACAAATGGGGTTGGATTAAAGCTGTATTGCATAATTCAGTACTTCAAAATGTCAAAACCCTTGAACAATACCAGTCAAAGAAAGCTGAGAGAGGTAATAAAAAAGGCAGAGATGCACCCAAAAGAACAGCCAGCTTTTTAGAGATGGCAAAGGAGATGATGGAAGATGAACAAGAGTGAGACACTTGGTATAATGGCTGCTCTTGAAATAGCATACCCTAGATTTTATGCCAATAAGACAAAGGACGAAAAGGATGCTGCAATTAATCTATGGTCAAAACTGTTTAAGTCTGATGATGCCAAAATAGTCACTGAAGCCGTAAATGCCATGATATGCACTCTTGAGTTCCCGCCAACTATTGCAGATATTAAAAAGAAAATAGCCTTATTGACACAGCCTAAAACCTCCACTGAGTTAGAGGCTTGGAATAAAGTTTGGAAAGCTATCCAAGACGCTAATTACAGAGCACAGGAATATTTTGATAGCTTCCCACCACAAATTCAGCAGCTAGTTGGCAGCCCAGGACAGCTTAGAGAATGGGCATTAATGGACAGCAAGGTTATAAACAGTGTAATACAGTCAAATTTCATGCGAAGTTATAAATCAAAAATCGAGCAAGACAAAGAATATTCGATGCTTCCGGAATCTGCGAAAAAACTTATAGCTGACCTTAGTCAGAAAATGTTGATGGATGGTGGGCAGGATGCTAAGGCCTGAATACGAAAGCTTTTCCGAGTATTACGAGCATTACAAAGAAATCATTGACAAATGCATTCCCGAGGCAGTTTTAAATAGGCTGTTAGGTCGGACGCAAAGCGGAGAGCAAATGGGGGATGCGTGGGAACCAGAGTCTGGCAAATACTACGACGAAAACGGTGAAGAGCTTCCTTTCTGAGGTGAATCATGGACACGAATTTGATTATAGAGCTTGAAACACTGAAAGGCCGATTGCGGAAGGCTGAAGAATACGAACGTACCAAATATATGACTGATACTCCTGAGAATAGGGACAGGGCTGAAAAAGCCTTTCAGGAAGTTATAAAGAGAATGGACGAGATTTGGGAGCAATTGCGTCTGGTTGTTGAGCTTAATGCCAACAAGACCGTGGAACAATGGGAACAAGATATACGGGCCTATGCCGGAAGGTTTATGGCTCCAGGGAAGATTATTGTTTACAGAAAGAGTGAGAGGATATTTGTCCGTCTGGAACCGCCGGAGTTCTGGAAGGACCCTGTAACAAAAATTATTAATGAGTGAGGTCGCAAATGACACCAGATGAATTTAGGCAAAAACAGAGCTTGCCAACACCGGCTAAATTTGTGCATGCAGAGATAAAAGCCTATGAATACCGTGATTGGGCAGAAGCTCATGGTTATAACATTTGCGTGAGCATAGGCGGGCTGGATAGCTTAACGCTTTATTACTTCTTAAAATCCTTAAATATTGATGTAGTTCCGGTATCAGTATCAAGCCTTGAAGATAAAAGTATTCAAAAAATTCATGAGCAAATACCTGGAATCCAGATATTAAAACCATATAAAAGCAAAGTTGAAGTCATTGAAGAATTTGGATTTCCTGTTATTAGTAAAGCTAAAGCTCGCAAAATAGAAAACCTGCAAAAGCCGAATAACCCAAAACAAACTTTTATCCATGCAATAATGACCGGGGATATGGGTGAGCAAGGAAAGTTCCAGCATAGCAACAAAATAAAACTTCCTGATAAGTGGATTCAATTATTCGGAGGATTATATGCTGAACACAGACCGGAAATACCTTGGGAATATGCGCAATGCAAAGGTTGCGCACCGTTCAATGTTTCTCCTGAATGTTGCAAATGGATGAAAGAGAAGCCTTGCGAGGACTGGCAAAAGGCTAATAATATGATTCCTTACCTCGGGCTTGGCATCTGAGGGAGGGCAAAGAGAGCTTGGTTTAACCAAGAATGGATGCAATTATTACAGTGACACAACTATCCGAAGTTGCCCATTTGCTATATTTCAGAGACAAGACTTATTGCAGTTAGCAATCAATCTAAAAGTACCGGTTCCAAAGATTTACGGAGAAATCGCAATAGATCGCAATGGTCATTTAAGAACTACCCGGGCACAAAGAACTGGATGTCAGATGTGTGGTTTTGGTATTCACATGGAAAAGCGACCTCATAGGTTTGATAGGCTTCGACAGGACAATTTTAAAGAATGGGAATTCTGGATGTACAGGTGCGCTACTGACCAAGTAACTGGTGAAAAGTTCGGATGGGGTAGGGTTTTAGATTATATCGGAGTGAAATGGGAGGATGAATATATTGAATATGAGCAAACAAGCCTATTTGACTATTACCCAGATGAGCCGGACTTTGACCCGGATATAGATGAGGAGTGATTAAGTGAATTTAACAGATAAAGAAATGAAGTTGTACGTCGCGGCATTTTGCTGTGGAGCGGGCGGTCAGACACTTGGCCTTAAGCAATCCCAAAACGAATACAAGGGCATTGCAGGTGGATTTGAGATGTTGGCCGGGTATGACAATGACCCGACAGTTATTAAGAATTATGAACGTATAACCGGGAGCAAAGGAATATGCGCCGACCTTTTTACCCGAGAGCAATTCGTATTATTCCATGGTGAAGAACCTGGACCTGAGTGGGAAGAGCTGACTGCCGCCAAAGTCCGGGAGCAATGTGGAAAAACTCCGGATGTGGTGGTAATGTCCCCTCCATGCAAAGGATTTAGCCGTTTACTTCAGCTACCTGAAAGAGTATTTGACCTGGTTCTTGAGGCATGGTTCGATGACCTACCAGCTATCCTGCTAATGGAAAATGTTCCTGGAATCAGAGATAAAGGACGTGGGATTGAAACCTTGAAAAAGATAAAACGCAAGCTTGCGTTACGCGGATATGTTTTTCATGAGGATTTGTACGATTGCGGTGATTGGGGAGGACTCGGGCAACATAGGGTGCGATACCTGCTAATAGCGCGATTACCTGACAAGGTTCCTGACTTTGTATTCCAGCCTCCGAAACTGCCACTCAAATCCATAGGTGATATTCTTGGTCCGTTGCCTATGCCGGGGGATATGGAAAAGGGCGGTAAAATGCACCGAATCCCAAACCTTGCATGGAGAACATGGGAACGCCTAGCTCTCATACCGGCCGGAAAGGATTGGAGAGCTCTTGAGAATTTTGGTAGAGATCAATGGAAAGGTGCATGGAGAATAGTTCCCTGGGACGAGCCTTCAAATGCAGTCACATCATCAACAAAGGGAGTTGGACAATCAACAGGCGTTTCGGCTGTAGCAGACCCAAGGATTGAATTTGTTCAGGGATATGGCAATAAATACAGGGTAGTTTCGGCAGATGAACCAAGTCCAACAGTAACCGGAAGTAGATTAGGCAGTGGAGCCCCAATTTATGCTGACCCGAATATCCAGAGATTTGCTGAAAGCTTCGGTACGGATTTGTTAGGTGAAATTGAAGATAACGATATAGAACCCGAAAGCATTGGTCCAAAGGTGCCAAAGTTCGCCGCCAATTCAAGTAAAGTACAGTCATGGGACGAGCCTTCTGGAACCGTAATTGGTGGGGCAGGTGTATCAAATGGTGCTTTGAACGTGGCGGACCCACGAATCGAACATCCAACATGGCGCAGGACACAGATAAGAAAAGTGCAGGAATGGGATAAGCCGTCTGGTACGATTACAGGCTCGTCAAATCCAAGTGGAGCAGGTTCTGGAATCATTGCAGACCCAAGACTGAAATGCGATGCCAGACCAGGAGCATACGGTGTACAAAACTGGGATGATACATCAGTTACATTGACTTCAAGTATGGATGTTCACAATTTCCCTGCCGCTGTATCCGACCCGAGGTTGAATGAAAGGAATGGACGATATCCAGGTACATATAAAGTTATTCCCTGGGAGGAACCGTCAACGACAGTCATTGGCCAGACAGATATTCAAAGTGGCGCTCTCAATGTGGCAGATCCACGGAAATGGTCCGGGGCTGGAAACTACGGCGTAATGGATTGGGGTGAACCAGCAAAGACGGTTACAGCCAGCGGAGATATTCATGCCGGAGCAGCTGCTGTAGCTGACCCGAGGATTCCAGAACCAGATGATAGAGGTATCTACATAATCATTGCAGCAGATGGCACCTGGCACAGACCAATAACGACTTATGAAATGGCTATGTTGCAGGGATTCCCTAGGACCATGAGGGACGGCACTCCTTTTGAGCTCATTGATTGCAGCGACGGCAAGGCACGTGAGTATATCGGCAATGCAGTTCCTGTTCAGACAGCAACAGCTATAGGGAATGCGCTACTTCAGACGCTTATGCCAAACATGCTGGGTGATGTTCATTGGGGATTCTCCAATTTGAAAATATGGGTAAAAAATAAGTTTGATGAGGTCAGGAGGTACTTTGATGAAGATAGCAATTGATAAAGGCGAGCTCGTAAAAGCTTTAGATATAGTTTTGAAAGTGGCACCAGTAGGAAAGGTTAATACGCAGATTCTTGAGGGGGTTTTGCTCGAGTCGGCTGACAATGGGAAACTTCATTTGACATGCAATAACCTCGAAACGGCGATAAAATTAACGGTTGAATGTGAAATTATTGAGCCGGGCAATGTAGTTGTTAATTCAAAGCTATTTAGTGAAATCATAAAAAAGATGCCTGATGAAGAAATAGACATTCTTACAAACGATAGGGAAATGAATATTGAAGCAGGTAAGACCGTCATGAAACTTCCAATTCTTAAGGGTGAATATCCAGGAATGCAAACAATAACTGAAAAAGGCAGAATGGTAATAAGTAAATCAATTTTTTCAGAATTAATCAGTAAGGTTGCATTTACGGTATATGACGGTGAGGAAAAGCCAGTATATTCAGGAATAAAAATTGATATTTTGGGCGGGAGGATAAATGTCATCGCGACTGATACTTATACTTTTGCCTTACAGCGGAGAAGCATGAATGCACCGGATATAAGTACACTGTTGAACGGGAAATCTCTTGAAGGTATGTCCAAGGTGTTGTCTGGCGAAGAAAACATATCCTTGTCAATTGGTGAAAATATGGCTGTTCTGTATACAGACAACATCCAAGCAAATATCAGAACGGTTGAAGGTAGCTTTTTAGATTACAAAAGATGGATATCTATTGCACATGAAACACAAGTAAGCGTAGATAGAAAAAGCATAATGAAATCGTTAGAAAGAGCTGCGTTAGTGCTCGAAACTGGCGCAAAGGGGTCGGTGGTCAATGCATTGGAGGTCAGTTCAAATACGGGTGGCTTAACATTGAAAAGCTCTGGGCAAAAAGGCTCCTTTGATGAAAAAATCCCTGGAGATATAAAGGGTAGTGACTTTAAAAAAATTGGCATTGACCCTCGAAGAGTCATGGATTGCCTGAAATGCATTGACGACAAAGAAGTGATTTTAAATTTCTCTGGAGAGCAAACACCGTTATTTATAACTCCGGTGGAAGGGGATGATTACATCTACATCATTCCGCTTGTCCGGACTAGGTAGGTGTAACCAATGGGATACTTAGCATTTTTAAAGCGAAAGATGGACATTGCTCCTGAGACCGGGTTTGATATTGATATCTCCGAGGTGAATCCTGCTTTAAAGCCACATCAGAGAACAGCAGTTGTCTGGGGGATAAAGGGCGGCAGACGAGCGATATTCAAATCTTGGGGACTTGGAAAAACAATAGTTAACCTGGAGATATGCCGGATTATTCAAAAGCATAAAGGCGGCAAGGCACTGATAGTTTTGCCGCTCGGGGTAAAGCAGGAGTTCTTAAGGGACGCAGTTCGGATTCTCGGGATGGAGCCACCACAATACGTCCGCAATATGGCTGAAATATATGCAACAACTACGGATATTCTCCTTACAAACTATGAGCGTGTAAGGGATGGAGATATAGACCCGACATACTTTACAGTTTGTACACTCGACGAAGCAGCCGTATTGAGAAGTTACGGCAGCGATACATATCAGACGTTCATGATAAAGTTCAAGGGGGTGAAGTATAAGTTTGCGTTTACTGCCACACCCTCTCCGAACAGGCTAAAAGAGCTTATACATTACGCTGCTTTTTTGGAGATTATGGATTCAGGGCAGGCCTTAACAAGATTCTTCCAAAGAGACTCAACCAAAGCAAATAACCTCACTCTATATCCCCACCACGAGGACGAATTCTGGCTTTGGTGCAGCTCATGGGCTTTATGGATAACACAGCCTTCAGACTTGGGTCCCGAATATTCTGACGAAGGATACGACCTGCCACCATTGGAGGTCAGATATCATGAGATACAGGTAGACCGGGAATTGTATGTAACAGACCGAGATGGCAGGATGAAAATTCAGGATGATGAGGTTGTCTCCTTGCCTGATGCTATGAAGGAAAAGCGCAGGAGCATTGATGAGAGAGTCGTAAAGATGGCTGAAATAGTCAATGAGAACCCAGACGACCATTTCATTTTGTGGCACGACCTGGAGGATGAGCGGAAAGCTATCAAGAAAGCCCTTCCTGATATGGTTGATATTTATGGCAGCCAAGATTATGAGATCCGTGAGCAGAGAGTTATTGACTTCTCAGATGGCAAATTCAGGCTGTTTGGCACGAAAAAGGAACTAAGTGGGAGTGGTTGCAATTTTCAGCGGCATTGCCACCGGGAGGTATTCTTAGGTATTGATTATGAATTTGAAGATTTCATTCAAGCAATTCACAGGGTCCTTCGTTTCTTGCAAACAGAAAAAGTTATTATCGATATTATACACACCAGCCGAGAGCGCAGAATCCTTCAGGTACTGCTGAAAAAGTGGGAACTGCACAAATACCAGGTCAAGAGGATGACGGATATCATTAAGAAATACGGGTTATCCAGCACATCAATGATGGAGAAGATGTCTAGGACAATGGGGGTAAAAAGGGTGGAAGTAAAGGGAAAGAACTTTACAGCGGTAAACAACGATTGCATTCTGGAGTTCGAAAGATTGCCTGATAATTATTTTGATCTGCTGCACACTAGCATACCGTTCGGGAATCACTATGAATATTCAGCCAGTTACAATGATTTTGGATTCAATCCGGACACTGAGGCATTCTTAGAACAGATGGACTACCTTTCCCCAAACCTTCTCAGAACACTTAAGCCTGGCCGTGTATTTGCCTGCCACGTTAAGGACCGTGTGTTGTTTGGTAATACAACAGGTGATGGATTCCCCACAATGGAACCATTTCATGCTCTATGCATACAGCACTATATGAAACATGGTTTTAGGTATTTCGGGATGATAACAGTAGTTACTGATGTCGTCCGGGAAAATAACCAGACCTACCGCCTTGGATGGAGCGAATGCTGCAAGGACGGAACGAAGATGGGAGTCGGCTGCCCTGAGTACATATTGCTATTCAGGAAGCTGCCGAGCGATACCAGCAACGCATACGCAGATGTTCCAGTTGTAAAATCTAAGGAAGAATATACCCGGGCACAGTGGCAAATTGATGCTCATGCCCTTTGGAGATCATCTGGAAATAGGTTATTAACTAAGAAAGAATTATTAGATATCTCGGTGAACAAACTTCAAGCTGCATATACAAAGTATTCTCGTGAGACAGTTTACAGTTATGCTGAGCATGTTGAAATATCGAAAAAACTTGATGAAGATGGAAAGCTTCCTGGGAGTTTCATGGTCGTGGCGCCGGGTAGCTGGACAGACCAAGTTTGGGATGATATCTTACGCTTTAAGACTTTGAATGCGAAACAGACTCAAAAACGTTTACAGAACCATGTATGCCCGATTCAGATAGATATTCCCGAAAGAATCATCAACAGATATACCAATCCGGGCGAATTGGTAGGAGACCCTTTCGGGGGACTAATGACAATTCCAAACGTAGCATTGGATTTAGGGCGTAAAGGCTGGGGGTGTGAACTAGCTTCGAACTACTTCCGGGATGGAGTAGGCTACCTGCAGGCGGCAGATGCAGATGTAAGAGTTCCGTCGTTATTTGATTTCTTTGGAGAGGAAATGGAGGACCTGGGATGAATGAAGCGCTAAAGGCTATACAAACTCTAAAACAGTTAACTCTCTGTGGAAATTGCGCTACCGGGGCAGATAAGGAAGGCGGCTGCACTGCTTGTGACAGAATGATAGCTAAATACCAGGCTATTAAGGCCCTTGAAAAACAGATATCAAAGAAAGTTATTACCGAATTAATGACAGATTATAACGAATGTGTCAGGGGCCCGTCTTATGAAATATATAAATGCCCTGACTGTATGAAACACATATATGACATAGGTGCTGAATTTTGCGGCAGTTGTGGCAAAAGTCTGGATTGGGGTGATTCTGATGAATGAAATAGAAAAGACTATCGATTACTGCAAAGGTCACATCAAATCCCTTGAAGAAAAGCAGAAGCGGGAACAAGGATGCAAGTATTGTAAAGTACCCTACAAAGATATCATTGACATAATTTTGGGCGAATCAGTAAACGGGGAAGAAGTTCATTTATTTATAAATACAGATGGTCAAAATCTTAGGCTATATGATAATTTACCGGATAACCCTAAAACCGATACATTAAAATTGGCTACTGTCCAATGTGCGGAAGGAGGCTAAGTCATGAGTGAGCCGGAAGAAAAATGTTGTTACATCTGCGAGAATTACATTGCCTTTCACGGAACAGCAGGTACATGCAAAATAAAACCCAAGGCAATATTGGTAGACGCTTTGGATATATGTCAGGATTTTAAAGAGTATGGCCGGAAGCAAATCCCGGGTAAGGAGGAGGCAAACCATGAGAGTACTACTAATTGATGTAGATGGGAAGCTACCAAATCTTGCATTGATGAAGCTCTCAACCTGGCACAAATCCCTTGGCGATGAAGTATTCCTGAATGAATGCATCAATCCGGATAAAGTCTACATATCAGTCTTGTTTACATGGAATAGATCAAAAGTCGAAAAAATTATGCTGCTTTACCCGAATGCAGAGATTGAAGTCGGCGGCACCGGTTGGGATATTCACAAAACACTTCCGGCAGAAATCGAAGCTTACAAGCCCGACTATAATTTATACAAAGTATCCGATATCCTGCCAAGAATTAAAGGCGGTATTGCTACCAAGGAAAGCAAAATTAAAAAGGCTGAGACGATTGTTAATGCTGGCATGGGATTTACTTCCCGGGGATGTATCCGAAACTGCGGATTCTGCTTTGTACCGCCAAAGGAAGGTAAATTTCATAGAGTAGGAGAGATTCAAGACCTTATCAATCCAAAGTCAAATGTAATTATTCTACTGGACAATAACTTGACTGCCGACCCAGATTGTATAGAAAAGCTGCACGAAATACGGGACAGAGGGCTTGTTGTGGACATTACACAAGGAATTGACGTAAGGTTGGTAACACCAGGAATTGCACATGCATTGAGCGAGGTTAAGCATCTTCGAAGTATACATTATGCCTGGGACTTGATGCCATTTGAAAGACAGGTATTTGAAGGGATAAAGATACTTTCAGAGCATGTCAAACTGTATAAGCACATCTGCATGATGTTAACCGGATATGATACCACTTTTGAAGAGGATATGTATAGATTCAGAAAACTTATTGAGCAAGGAGTTAAGCCTTATGTAATGCCCTACAACAAAGCATACCCGACAGTAAAACATCAGTGTTTTGCAGGTTGGGTAAACAGCAGAAAGCATACAGTATGCAGTTTTGAAGAGTTTGAACCATGGGTAAAGTCACAAAACAAAAATCAATTGAACTTATTTGAAGGAGCGTGGGCGGATGGATAGACACCAGTATATCAGTTGGTATAAAGGCCACTACGGCCATATGCCACCACAGAAGTTATTGGACAAGTATTATCCTATTGTCCAGAAGGAAGATGTGATTCCAGAGCCAACGCTGGAAGAGCGGGAAGCGTTTTGGAGAGAGGAGTAAGAAGATTGAAATTTAAAGATTTTGCAGTGGCTATGGTTCTTGTGTTTATGCTTGTTTTACTGGGGAAGTACAACAGCTTGGCGCTTGAAAACCAGGACAGTATAGGTATTATGAATCAACAAATAGAAGACTTGCAGCAGCAAATGGAAGCGTTGCCGTCAATATCATCAGATATCAGTGATATTACTGAACAAATCAAAGTGCTATCAGCCAAAATTGAATCCAACCGAAAAGAGCTTGATAATAAAATATCCCGTGGCAGTGCAGATGTTCGAAAGATGAGAGTAACAGCATATGACCTGTCCGTGGAATCCTGTGGAAAACGGCCCAGCCATCCGTTGTATGGGATTACGGCCAGTGGTGAACCGGTGAAGGAATGGAGTACAATTGCGACCGGACCAGAGCTTCCATTCGGGACCAGAATATACATACCTTACTTCCGGGATAAGCCCAACAATGGAATTTTCGTTGTGGCAGACAGAGGTAGCGCAATTAAACGGAATTGTATCGATGTGTATATGGCTGACAGTGATGCTTGCCAGGAGTTTGGTGTAAAGATGTTTGATGTTTATGTATTGGGGGAGGATGATGAAAAGTGAGAGAAATGAGCCTTGAAATGGTTCGTAGCAACAGGGCCAGAAAGTGCCGGAAATGTGGCGCAATGATTCCTGCGAAGCAGTTTTCTCAAAAGATAACCAAGAAGCAAACCGGTGCAATAAGCCGAACAGAAACTTATTATACGTGTATTAATTGTCCGGAGAAGAATGAAATAAAAGCAGGTAGTTCAGTTCTGCATAAGCCTACAGGTGAAACTTGATTTGTCCTTGGAGTAAACAAGCCGGAGAATATGGTTTGTATTGCTGGATGGCCACCGTCAGTTGCAAATCTTTCAGATTGTGAGCTTAAAGATATCGGAAATGGAATAACACAGCAAGAAAGGAAATACCGCGATAATGAATTCGGGCTGAATTGGGAGGAATAAAGGTATGAATAAAGGTGCAATCATAGACGAAACAGGAAAATACAGATACTTGCTCTGGCGAATATGGGACGAAACAAAGCCATTAGCAGTGTTCATTATGCTGAATCCCTCCACGGCTGATGCAGAGGAGGATGACCCGACAATACGCCGCTGTATGAATTATGCCCGGAGTTGGGGTTACGGCGGGATAAAGGTTGTAAATCTCTTTGCATACCGGGCTACAAATCCGAAAGAATTGACCAAGGTTATTGACCCCGTTGGACCTGAAAACCATGGTCATGTTATTAAGGCAATTAATGGGGCTGAGATTGTTATAGCAGCTTGGGGAACTAAAGGAAACTACATGAGTATGCAGAGCAGTATTATCCAATTGCTAAAGACAACTCCAAAGTTACACTATTTGGGTATTACAAAGGATGGTTATCCAAAGCACCCTTTGTATCTTAAAGCAGATTTGAAGCCGGTTAAGTGGGCGATATAAAGGAGGTTTATGTTTTGATTAACAACAAAGACATCGGTTCTCTTAAAGATTATTTTTGTGGTCTTGACCACTCTGTGTTTGGACATCAAGTAAAAACAATGGCGCGGCATGGCAAGGAATTAATTGAGGTTATCGAAGCTCAGCAACAAGAAATTGATAAGTTGAAAAAATATGAGAGTGAATATCCAGGGCTTAAGGTGAAATACCGTGTATTTAAGGCAAGGAACAACGAGCCTGTGGAAGGATGTTTCGTCCTTAGACCAGATAAAGATTTGGCGGCCAGAACTGCATTAAGAGCATATATGCATGCGACTGATAATTATGTGCTGCAACAAGACTTGAAGAAGTGGATTGCGGAATTGGAAGGAGGAGATGGCCTTGCAACAAATAATAGATGTTCTCAAAACTCTTCGGATTAATCCAATCAATGAAGAATTTGACCTCCAGGCCGAAATTGAAAAGTTGCTGATAGCAGCAGGCATTACGCATGAAAGAGAGTGCTATCTTGGTAGAGGAAACAGGGTTGACTTTCTCACTTCAAATGATGGGATTGCTATTGAAGTTAAGAAAGGCAAGCCAAATAAAATGCAGGCAATAAGTCAACTTCGAAGATACTCTGAATTTGACCGAGTAAAGGGAATTATTCTTGTTATAGAAAAGAATATGGACATTCCAAAGATATTGAACGGCAAACCTTGTGTTTCCCTGGGATTAAATAAACTGTGGGGGATTGCACTATGATCAATACAATTAATCCAAAAGTCGCAAAATTATATAATAGAGATATTGAAGGCAATTTACAGGAGATTCCGAACTTAATTCAAGATATAACTCTTTCATTCAATGAATCTGAAACAGAGCATAGCGACTTGACTCCACCATTAGAATGCTCAATTGAAATGTCTATTACCTTTATATCCGCTAAAGAGATAAATGTCGTAGTTGGCTTTGATGCATTTAAGCATAAATCAAATAATTGGCGAAAGATGCATGGCCTCCCCATGAGCAGGAGGTAATCCATGATTCCAGCATATTTAAACAAAATAGAGACTGCTGACTATTTTTATGGCTCACTTGAGTATGAGCAGGATACCGATTCTTGGGTAATAGAAGGCGAACCTTGTATTATTGACATGGCAAAAAGGATATTCCCCGGATGCTCAGGCAAGGGTTCAGGATTGGCCAGATTCCAGAACACAAAACGAATCAACGGGGATTTAAACTGGCTGATGCAGAGATATCCTCTTCAAATTAAGCAACCAGAGCTATGGAATTCGTCATATGAGCAAGCTGTTGAGCATGTTATAAAGCGGCAGGAACTCAATGAGCGTCCGTATAGGGTAAGGCCTTCCATGGACTTTATTGGCGAACTGAAGGGGTTTCAAGAGGAAGGGCATACTTTCATGCTTCATAATAGTCGAACACTTTTGGCAGATGAAATGGGTTTAGGAAAGACTGTTCAGGCAATTGCTTTTCTTGCATCTACTCAAAGCTATCCTGCTCTGCTTATAGTCCCCCCGCATTTAATACGCAATTGGCAGAAAGAGATAAACAAATTTTTGAAGCTCCCTCGAAAAGTGGTTTCCTTATTTGAAGAAAACGAGAAAGAGTCTGTGCATGTTATTAAGGGATTAAGACCGTACAAGTTGCCAGAGGCAAGTATATATATCATCCATTACCTTTTGCTTAGGGGCTGGAAAAATGTTCTGCCTGAAATTGGATTCAAGGCTATCATATTGGATGAAATCCAAGAGCTGCGCCATACCGGCACCGAGAAATACAGTGCGGCATCCCTGGTAGCTTCCAGATGTGAAAATGTAATAGGCCTATCGGGTACTCCAATATACAACAGGGGCGGTGAAATTTGGAGTGTAATGAATATAATAGAGTACCACTGCTTAGGTGACTGGGACAGTTTTACACGGGAATGGTGCTTTGGTTATGGTTCAGATGTAGTCAAGAATCCAGACTTATTGGGTGACTATCTCAGGCGCGAAGGACTTATGCTCAGGCGGCGAAAGGCAGACGTGCTTAAAGAACTTCCTCCAAAACGCCGGGTTGTTCAGACGATTGATTTTGATACCGGCACCTACAGTAACCTTATTCAGTCTGCTGTAAGCAAGGCCAAAATGATTGATAGTATCAATGATCGTTTTGAAAAAGGGAGAATGTCCAGGGATATTGTAAATGAAACCAGACAGGCCATTGGTATTGCAAAGGCTCCATATGTGGCTGAGTTTGTCAAAATGCTACTGAATGCCGGGGAACGAATTCTGCTTTTTGCTTATCATCATGCGGTCTGGGAAACGTTCAAGGAAGAGCTGGAGGAGTTTCATCCAGTATTCATTACGGGAAAAGAAACTTTAAATCAAAAAGATGAATCCGTATGGGCTTTCAAAAACGGAGAGACGAACCTGTGCTGCGTTTCTCTCCGAGCTGCAGCAGGTATTGATGGATTGCAAGGTGCTTCTTGCGTTGTTTTCGGTGAACTGGACTGGTCGCCAGCAATACACAGCCAAGCAGAAGATAGGGTACAAAGAATTGGCGTAGACGAAAACAAAGATTCTATCCTGTGCTATTACCTTGTGGCTGAGGAAGGCACAGATGAAACCATTCAAGAATTCCTTGGCCTGAAGGTTTCTCAATTCGTTGGAATCATGGGGGACAAGACAGAAACTGAGGAAGATAAAATGCTGGCTCAACAGAAGGCAACGGAACATATGAACAAGATAGTTGAGAAGTTGAAAGGGGGAGTGACATATCAATAAAACAATACTCATGGGTCGCCTTACTAAGGAGCCTGAACTCAGATATACAACAGGTAACAACACAGCAGTCGCAAGTTTTACTCTGGCTGTAAATAGGAGATTTGCGCAAGAGGGTCAGCCAAAGGCAGATTTCATAAACGTTGTGGCATGGAGTAAAACGGCTGAGTTTGTGGGAAAGTACTTCACAAAGGGAATACAGGTAGCTATAGTTGGCAGAATCCAGACAAGGACCTGGGATGACAACGAGGGTAAGAAGCACTATGTTACGGAGGTTGTAGCGGAGGAGGCTTATTTTGCAGATAGTAAGAGAAGCGGAGAGACGGGGGGCGGAAGTCCGGCACCCAGAACCTATTCCGAGAATCCTCCATCATCGGGAGATGGTTTCTATCCAATTGACGAGGATGATGAGCTTCCATTTTGAAAGGATGGTGTAAAGGATGATAAAGAAAAAATCACGGTTTAAGCAATTGCTTTGTAAGCACAACTTTATACATGCAAGAAAAGAGAGCATGTATCATTCTATATCTGGTGAAACAATTTATATAGTCTGTGAGCATTGTGGGAAAGTTAAGTCCTCATATTACAGAGAATATGAGGGGATGGGATATAAATAAAGGATATTAGGCTATTACGTAAAGGAGTGAGGTAATTGGTTGATGCTGATAAACTCAAAAGTTTTGATTTTGATTCAGGAATTGGAAAAAGAATCAGATAATTCGTGAAATGAATAGGAGGTGTGATATAAATGAGTTTAAATTATTGCTGTGATTGCAGATTTATCAATTATTCAGAATTGAATCAAGAATGGCAATGCTGGAAGGATAACGGCTTCAACGAGGGATGCCCTTTAAATTATTCTCAAAGGGGTTGTAACGAATTTGAGCCCAAAGACATACAGTAGTACTATTTTTTACTGGTTAAGTCTTTAGCAGTGGACGCTAGGTCAAAAATATCTCCCGCAATCCTGGATTTTTTTCGGGCAGACCTTCTACTATCTCCTGCTACTAATGCAAATCTATATACTAACTTGCGGATTATTAATTTAATGATAGCCGGAACAAGCATTACAGCAAAAATCGGGAGAAATACCATTATGGGTTCCCGAAAAGCTTTTATAACCACAAATATATCAAACATTTTGTTCTCCTATTCATGTAAATTTTACAAATATTATACAGCAGCCGACAAGTAATGTAAAGCAGGGACAAGGAGATTCCAGTTCACATTCAAAGCATAGAAACATAGAAAGGGTGATTTATTTGAAAGCAATAACCATTTGGCAACCGTGGGCATCACTTATTGCTTGCGGAGCTAAAAAATATGAAACCAGGTCATGGCCGACCAAATACCGTGGGCCGATAGCAATACATGCAGCGGCACAGAAGCCAAGTAGTATAAGGGAAACCATAAGATATATCATCGATAAAGTAAGGGCGGAACTTGGCATAATAGAACTGGATGATTTACCCAGGGGATGTATTATCGCCACGGCTGAGCTTATCGGCTGTTATCGGGTGTATGATACTTTAGATAATGGACTTCATATCGTGAAATGCCCGAATACTGCCTATGATTTTGACAAGGTGGAATATATACCACGTCAAGAGCAAAGCTTTGGCGATTGGGGAGAAGGTCGCTTCGCTTGGGAATTGGCAAACGTCAAGATGCTGCCGGAACCTATCCCTGCAAAAGGCCAACAAGGCCTTTGGAACTGGGAAGGTGATTCAGAATGAATCCATTTAGTATAAGTGGGCATTGGAGGATAGACCCTGACAACCGGCAGGATAGAAAAGATGGAAGATGCCTTATAAGAAAAATGACGCCAGAAGAAGTGAAAGAATACGGGCCTGCTACTGTTCAAGTTGAAAAAAGGAAATCAGAGATTGCCGCCATCCCGGGGATGGTCAGAAAGGACATATTCATGAAGAAGATTAAGAAAGAAAGACTTATTGAAATATGCAGTGAGCACGGATTCACTGCTGAAGCTTATAAAATAGCAGCAAAAGAATTTGCTGTGTCTATAAGTAGCGTAAAGAATTATGTGTCTACAAACAATCTGAAAAGTGATGTGGTAGCCAAGAAGCTTCATGGTACAGAAGAATCATCACTGGCGCAGCACAAGCCAGACATCTTGGCCGAGACACCATGTAGTGCAAATGAAGAGCTTGAGATTATTACGAGGATAAAATCAATCCTTCAGGAAAATCATTCGCTAACTGGAGAGAATACAGCTCTGAAAGAAAATATGTCCAAGGTTAAGGCTGCCCTTGAAGACATACTAAAACTTATAGCCTAAAGGAAACGGGGTCATAAATATGTTAATACGGCCAGAAGAAATGAAGCATCTTTTGAAAAGCTTACCGGTTATAACAGTGGCCTGCGAGAGCATGAAACGAGGACTTGAAACACTTGTGGAGGATGCAGACGAAGATATATATTCAGCCTGTATGAACGGCCCTGTTGTCGGGGGCGGTCTTCCAGGGCTCGGAGCAATATCAAACAAAACTGCCAGAATAGCCATGGAGTTTAGGTATGCTTCTAGGGAGAATGTGAAGCAGCTACAGAGAGATGTTACAACATTATGTAATGTCATTGAAGGCTTGAATTCAGGCATAAAAACGCTTACGAGAATGCAGAGAACGATATTAGGCTTCCGATACCAGGAAGGAGCCGAAACGCCGTGGAAAGATGTGGCGGTTGAACTCAAAAAAGCCGAGGTATTTATTAGCGTCAGCCATGCGAAGAGGATTTTTAATTACAGCATAGCACGGCTGATATCGGCGGCACAGATTTCAGTTGAAACGTACCAGGAAGTCATGGGGATAATGAAGGGGAGGGGCGAATAGCCCCTTTTTAGTTGATTGTACTCTTGGTTTTTACCTCATGTATCATCCAGGTAAGAGAAACAACATTTATATCACTTGACAATAATAAAAAAATCTTCCCTCATATTGACATTAGTATGTATTATATGGTAGTATACTTGCATAACTAATCAGTGCTATTTGGAGGTGCGCATGAGTGATTTTAACGGTAAAGAGTTATTAGGGCAAGATTTCCCAAGGAAAATTCGAACAGAGTTTGTCAGAACAATTAAGCAATCATATAAAATTGTCAAAGTACTTGAAGGTGATTGGGATTATCTGGGTTCAATACTTGGGAGAAATATTATTACTTCTTTTAGCGATATAGTTGTTGAATGTGAATTCATGCGAAAAATTGACGAAGGAGAGTTGCCGTTTACATATAAAATACTTCCAAATAAAGCAGGGAGTCATTTTCACACAGAATTTTTGTCTGAGAATTTCATATTTACAATAAGCCAAATCAATAGAAATGGCAAGTTGCCTCGAAAAGCAGATTTTCGTATAAATAACAGTCTTAATAATCAGATGTCAATATTTGAGGCATTCGAAAATGATTTAAAGCAAAGATATTATGCAATACTAACTCACGGCAAATATATAAGGGGTTTGAGCTTCGTTAACTTAGGAATACCTGACAATCAAAATGGAAACTGGTTAAATGATTGTTTAATGAGGTTAATGCCTGAACCATTTATTATAACAGAACCAGAAGCTGACTTAGTACCAGAAGAAGAGATAACTGATGAACGAATAGTATCGGCAAAGAAATATCTTAAAAAAAGGATGACAGGAGATGTCAAATAAAAAAGTAATCCCTGAAAGGATAAGAGAAGCCAGAATATCCAGAGACTTAACTACTACTCAATTAGCTGAATTATTGGGGATAACAAGGCAGTGCGTTTCTCAGTATGAATTAGGACATTCAGAGCCAACTCATTTAATTTTAAGAAAAATGGTCGAGATTTTTGAATTTCCTGTAGGGTTTTTCTACAAACCGCTGCCTAGAACAAATGGGTTGGAGAGCATTACCTTTTATAGTCCTGCTTTTTTTAGAAGTTTAAAAGCGGCTAAAAAAAGCGGTAAAAACAAAGTAACAGTTAGAACAGATTGGCTAGAAGAGATATATCTATATTTAAAACAACATGTGGATTTCCCAGAAGTTAAAGCTCCTGAAATGAGCAATTTTTTAACTGGTCAGGAATTAAGCCAAGACGAAATAGAAGATATAGCGGAGCATGTTCGGAGAAGCTGGGGGCTTGGAATAGGACCTATAAGTAATGTTCTGTTGCTATTAGAAAAAAACGGCTTTGTTGTTGCAAGAAACTCAATTAAAGACAAAAAAATTGATGCATTCTCCCAATGGAAAGGGGAAACTCCATATGTTTATTTAAGTTCAGATAAAGATTGTGCTGTAAGAACAAGGTTTGACGCCGCTCACGAATTAGGGCATCTTTTGTTACACATTGATTCGGATCAACATAATTATGATGATGAAAATTATATAAAAACTATTGAAAAGGAAGCAAACAGATTTGCAGGTGCTTTTCTCCTTCCCAGAAACAGTTTTGGTCAAGAGGTAATGTCTACATCATTAGACCATTTTATTAATTTAAAACGTCGCTGGAAAGTATCTATTCAGGCAATGATTTGTAGATGTTCGGACCTTGGAATTCTTAATGAGAATCAAATTTTATATTTAAGAAAACAGATATCAATAAGGAAAATGAGGACAAATGAGCCTCTGGACGATGAACTTATTCCTGAAAGTCCGGTAATGCTAAAACAAGCAGTAGAAATAATGCTTGAAGATAACAGTCTTAATAATGAAAAAATTGTGGAGGATTTATGTTTGCCAATAGAAGAAATAGAAGCATTAACTAATCTACCAAGAGGCACACTATCACTATCAGGTCATATTATCCCATTAAGATTAAAAAAGTAAGAATTGTCAGATCTTGTTTAAATACAAGGTCTGTTTTTTCCTATTTCCAAGGAATTCAAATATATTTTACAGCTATTTACAATATTACTAATATTGATATAATATTCATAAAGGAGGGCGATTCCATGAAAAAGTACATATCCGGATTACTCACAGGGTTAATAATAACAGTTCTGTCACTTGGAGCTTTTGCTGCGGCGGTAAAACTTGAAGCAGTGCCAAGTCCATTCCCAATACTGATAAACGGCTCAAAAGCCGATATACAAGCTTATAGCATAAAGGGTTCAACATATATAAAGTTGGCCGACCTGAAGGCTGCAGGTGTTGATGCTAAGTTCAATAGCCAGAAAAAGCAGATTGAGATAAGCCCTATGGCCAAGTCAACCACCGAACCTGCTGTCAGTGTTGGTTTGCCTGATTATACGGTTCCGGAGATTGATGGGTCTAAGCTTTACTATAATGTGACTGTTCTTGGTGATGAGGATGTGGAAGTAACTACCTACGGCAGATATAGTGCAGTCAGATACAATGGCGATATTTACGTGGTTGAACGTGATCTGCATAAATTTAATAAAATAACAGTAAAAATTGAAAAATTAGGAGTAAGAAAGATATACATGGACGGGACACTGATTTTAGAAACTCGTAATGCCGACCCATTCAATTACGTAAATTATAACGGCACACCTTATTATAATATAAAGTTCTTAGGAGAATACCTAGAGGAATAACCCCTAGGTATTCTTTAATATATATTATGGGTTAATTCAAATCCTCCACTAGCAGACCATGTAACCATACCATTGACTGCGCCAGTTGCAGGGTCTACTGTTGCAATATGAACCCCAGGGCCAATGCCGTGATTATGTGGAGGTTGTAAGTGATTTTCTACAAGAATGCCATGTATTCTTCCACCAGAAGCTCTTTTGGGAGATAGGTAAATATCAGAATCTGACGATAGATCAATGCTTTTGCCATTCCGCGAATACAAAGACATGGCATCACTGGTATTATACTGCAGGCCGCCTTGCAGAGTATTATTGTGGTAGTATTGCAAATCTCCGAGGCCAATAGAACTGTCATTGGTGATTGATATTCCTGTCTTAACCAAACCTGTAGAATAGCTTGACAGACCATTGGTGGTTATTTCAAGTCTATTGCCGCTGCTGGATGTTCTGAGCAGCGCGCCAGTGATGGTCGTACCATTTATCGCTCCTCCATTGATTGTTGGTGATGTGATACTAATTGTCGCGTTGATAGTTCCGGCTGTAATTTTGTTTGCAGAGAGGTCATTAATTTTTGCGTTGGTGATGGTCAGATTCTCTATGCTATAACCGCTTATCTGTCCATTACCTTTGAAGGTATTATCAATAAATGAATTAGTCTCAAATGAAGCCTTAAGATTCTCTACAAGTCTTTCAACCGGGTCGCCAATTTCAAGTTCGCAAATCCAGGGTTTGAACACATTATATTTGTGCCGGTACAACCTCACCCGGGGTGTCTCTGGTGCAACCGATTCATCAGCCACATCAACCAAATCTCCGACAGCAAAGTCTTCATGGGAGTACTCGGGAAGAGTTCTGATGTCAACCATTTTGACAGAGTATTTGTATCGAGGACGGCAGTTCATTAAAAGCTCAGCAGTACCTTTTTCTTTAAGCTCCTGGGCATTATATATGTCCTGGTTTTTATAAACACCGACATACTCTCTTGGAGTATAGCTGTTATTGGTCAGAAACTTCACGCCGCCATTCACAGAGGATATATCAAGGTCGTCATGTCCAAAGCAGTAAAGCTTAGTAACGAGCCGGTTACTTTGCGTACGGGTGATATGCTTCAAATTCTTTTTATACCTCACCTGAAATCCAGTATAATTCTGCCATTGTGAGCTATCCCTGAGATGCACAATCTTATTAACTGAGTCCCAAACCAGATGGCCTCCCCACAGGTTTTGTATCTGGCGTATGATAGTGAGCCGGTTATCCTTTTCCATTTCAAGGTCGTGTGTTCCCGGGACATCACAGATGCCGAGAGACCACCCAGAGCCCTGGAGCACAGCACGAAGGGCATGGGCCGCCGAACCTGTAGGGTATATGCCTCCGGATAAGTTTGTGCCGCCACCGACTATTATTACGGTGAGATCAGCAGGGTGGGGGATAGTTGGGTCATTTGTTATGTATGGCTCTACAAAGCTGGTTTCGAGGTTCTTCCATCTTTCGACCGCCATATACTTTGCCCACAGTCTGTTTTTATCATCACGGGTAGTGTCAGATGACTCAGATATCAACAGCGAATAAACTCTGCCCCCGGCCCATATCTGACATTCCGGGGTAAGTTCAGAAATCTTCTCAGATGTTGCAGGTATCATGAATTCAAGTGTGCTTTCGGCATTCAGGCGGCAATCAATAAAACAGTCTTTTATGCTATCTTCATCATCATTTGGTGATAAAAAAGCGGCCCTTTGGCCGCTGCTTGTTTTCACCTCAATATATTTTGGTATCTCCATAAAAACATCTCCTCCTATTATTTTTTTATAACCATCTATCCTTCCAGCGGATAGTAACATTTTCTCCTGCTGTAACATTTGTTTCCCCGGGCGGCAGGGAAGGGAATGCTCCGTTATATCCAGACATAGCATTTGCTCCAGCTAACTTAGCAGTACCTGAACTTCCTTTTGAGATTATAACAAGGGTCTGGCCAGACGGGACCGTACCTGTATACGAAATGGTTTGGCCACCAATTGTTAACGAGGGGTTGATTACGGGACCGGCTATTTCAATTGTAATCGGGGTCTCAAATGTCCCCCTATTAACAAGTATACCGCTGCCAGTAAGGGCATTCTCAAACGAACCCATTATAAAAGGGTTCGACATTTTAAAAGGTATTGTAAACTCAAACCACGTTGGATACTGAGTAGGGTCAATTTTACCTGAGTACTTTACTACGTACGTTTTTTCGATATCATCAGAGAATATTAATGTCTTGGCACCTTTAGTAGGGTCAAGATACTTTGCAAAAAGTCTTTGGAGCTGGGCCTTTTCTAAAGGTGAATAGCCTTCATCTGTTGCAACGTGTAGGTCGAAAGCTCGGGAATTGAATTCACTCCCAAAATCAAACTCACCATGCATACCCGGGATTTCATCAGTACTGTCCCTGGTGGATGGGATAAGTTCAAATCGGCTATCTCTTAGAACCATGACTCCGAGAGGCTGAAAAATATCATTTGAATCTATAACAAAGAAGGCGCCTGCTACATTGGCATTATCAACGCCGTTTGCAGTCTCATTTACCTCAACCATAGCCTTTATAGGGGATATGGTGTCGTCCCCGTTTGCCTCGTCAGATACACTTACAGTGGATGTTATAGACACTAATTCGCCAACGGAAGTTGACTGCTCCTTAAATTCGATATTTGCAATAAGAACTATAGAGTCTGCTCCTAATGCATCATCTGTAACATTTACTGCCGAAATAATATTTTTAACTTCATCTATTCCATAGCCGGAATCCAATACTATTATTACAAATGGAGCAGAGTTATAACTTGCGCCTCCGTTTGCTATCCTTCGATTGTAAATTCTTCCTGAGTTATAATTCGCCATTTCTATCTCACCCCCGTTATTTCTTAGTAGACCTTAAATCAATATCAGAATATTATCCAATGGCGCTTAAGATCTCCATCTTTTCTGACTCTATAAGTGCAGCATAATCTTGAATGATTTCTTCCGCCGTTCTTTGCTCCTGTGACATCCTGGCTTTAATAGCGTTTACAAATATGTTTTTCTTCCAAGTAAGCATAATATTATGTAGCACCTCCTATAATTGCTGCTATAGCCACAGTAAGGTCGTTAACTTGTTGCTGTAAACTATTTATTTGCAATTGTTTTTCTAAAAGCTCTATTTGAATAATGCCAATTGCGGGATATATACTATAGCCATTTCCCGTGGGCTTATAACAATAATTAAGTATTCGGATATCGGAAAAGTCACCAAAAACCATATATCTATCAACCTCTACTTGCGTAAGAGTACTGTCCGATATGCTGTTAATCTGCATTATTTCAAAATTTGAATTTATACCTATCAGCATAGAACCTCCTTTTTATTCAATCCATACTTTTGTTACATTTACGTTGAATCCATTGATACAAGAAAGAGTCACGAATAAACTTTGATTATTTATATTGGTGATATCAAACAATATTGTTGTAATGCCTCCTGTGGTTTTTAGTTGTGCTGCTGCCAGGTGCGAAGGATTTGATGTTCCTGTTGGTCTCGAAGAGCTAAGAAAAATTTCAAAATAATCCGCAGCGCTCCCGCCTGTATTGGTTGATTGTGATAAGGTTACTCTTAGAGTTGTTACTGCTCCTAAGGGCACTGCAACTGCTGTTGAATAACAAGAAAAATTATACCCAAAGAGTCCACTGTTACCCGCAAATGCACTATTTATAAAAACATTATTGGCATTTTCTACTACTCCGCCACTTCCGCCGGTTACTCTATCCCATCCGCCCGTTAAGCCTACGCATTCATTACCAGCATCATAAAGGTATTTTTTATTATTGCTTGATACTCCACTTAATTTACCATTGCTAATAAGGCCCTGGCTCAATAAACCTCTGCTCATTAAGTGATCACCTCATTTACTCCCCAAATATAATAATCCATATCCGTTGCAACTTCGCCAGTTGCCTTTATTGTTTTGCCCGCTGTTACAGGTATATTTAAATTATCCTGTAATAACGTATCAAGTGTTGGCACCGGCCTTGCAGCAACAAATCTCTTGTCATCTATTTTTAGCGTTGCTTTTTTATCGGCGGCATTGCTATTGCTTATCCAAAATCCTCGCATGACAAAAGTAGTATTTGCTGATATTGTTGCAATTGTAACTTCACTTGCTGTTAGAGTACCGGAGTAAACTTGGTCTGTATATGTTTTAGCCATTATATCTTATCCCCCTTACTTTTAAATATTGTATATCTGCCATATGTTTCTCTATATCCAATAAATGCGAGTCAAGATCCTGTTTAATATCTATAACTTTAGTTTCGATGTCTGTTCCAGACATGATAATCATATTGGCAGGAAGAGTTTCTGGAAGGATGTATTTGTTTGCTTCTGATTCAATACCGGCCAGCTTGTTTTTATCAGCGGTGGAATAATCTTCGCTGGATAATTGCTTATTTAACACTTGAGAGGTATGCGAGACATCAGCAGTCATTATATCAGTCTCTAAAATTGGAGTGTTAAATATTATAGCTCCGCCACCATAATCGATTTCAAAGTCAGCAGTTATTGTTACGCCGTTTTGTTTTATCACTGGGGCAGGGGAGGATAGCCAATTCCTTTGGCCTTCAGGGGCTTGATATATTCTGGATCTATCATCATTGGAAATGAAAACTTCTGATAATGGAATGTCAAGTTCAGACACGGCTTGGATTCCAATTGATTGTTCTATTTTGCCGACGGCCTCTTGAAGTCCAGACATGTGTGTAGAACGTATTTCTCCAGATCCTGGGTCTTGCCAATTTGTTTTAGACATATTACACCACCCACCTTATGATATCGCGACCAAAAGTTGTACCACCCAGGTATCAGGTTCAACCTTCACCCTGGCAGCAGTTTCAACTTTTCTGTTTAAATTTTTGCCGCTGTCGCTATTAGAATTTGCAACGGTGAATTCCCGCCACTCATGATTTCCTGCTGTAGGTCCGAATGTGGACCGAAAAGTCATTGTATTGCCTGAGACTTGGGGAAAAGTTGCGTCCATAGGAGCATAGGTTTTATTAATGGTTGCCTGTAATCCCGTCTGAGTGGATACGGCGGCAGCTATCCTCACAGCCACTCCGCTACCGCCAGATTTAGAGTATGGTGCTGATAACGTAATTGAGGTATTGCTACTAACCGATTGAACCTGCGCAATTGCTCCATCTGCTGTTAAGCCAATAAAATCGCCAACAGTTATTTGAGATGAAAAAGAGGTTCCTGAACCAGTTACTGCTGTTGAACCGTTTGTAAAAGTTATAGTTCCAGATAAGTTTGTGGGTCCTCCGTCACCAATTCCTATATAGGCATTTGCATTGCTAAAGGTTGTTGCGGACCCACCGATAAGCAGTGTGAACAGTTCTGTTATGCCTTCATTCAATAGTAAGTTCCCGTCTATTTCTTCGACGTCATATAGTCTCATGTTTCCGTCGTATTTTTCTATAATCCATTTTGGTTGCCATTTTGCATGCTCGTTAATTCCCACGCCTGCACCAATAGCAACGGTATCTTTTCCAAATCCATTCTCGCGCATAATATCGTCTCCTTCTGTGCAATATTAAAGCCGCCCCACGCATGTGTTTGGAACGGCTTTCTATTGCATAAATTTGTTTAATCCCAAATATTTTTATCTTTTAATCCTTTGGCGGCATCTTTAAATGCCACAACAAGGCCAATGACCGGGTGTATTACATTGCTTCCGAAGGATGCAAGCAGACCAATCAGTATCTGCTGGGCAGCAGGAGGAACGCCAGATAGGGGAGATACCTCTTGAACGCCCAAGAACCCTGCGGTAAGAACCAATAGTGGCCCTATGAGTATTGTAATTGCAATTTTCTCTGAACCGGTAAGCTCAGTGAATTTTTTCTTTGTGAGGCTGCTCTTGACCATCAGAAACAATGGCTTAACCAATTCGACAAGCCTTTCAACAGTGACAGCCACAGCCAGGATAGTACCCAAAACAGGGTCAATCATTTTACCACCTGCTTTCCGGTTACAGCCTCATACAGCTTAACCATCAATACTGCTGCTTGTTCCCGGGTCAATGTGCCAGATGGATTAAAAGTGCCATCCGGATTACCGGAAATTAACCCTAACTCTTTTGCAGCAGCAATGTGTTTTGCCGACCATCTGCTATCTTCCACATCTTTAAATACTTTACCCATGCTTAATTCCTCCTTCACGTAGGTTACAAAAGGACATTCCAGCCAATGTGTCCATGCATTAGCACCGATTCCCTTTAGTGGAGTTTTGACCACACCGTTTTTTGTACCCTTGGATTCAATAACCCAGCCGTTCCCGACATATACACCAATGTGACCAGGTTTATGAACGCCAAGTCCCGGAACCTCGGGAAGGGAAGAGAGAGAACCCTTGATTTTTGCTGCATTATACATGCCGTCAGCGTTTAAGTCGGTTTTGGCATCATATATAGGCCCTGCAGGTGTCCACCAGAAATAAGACTTAAATAAGCCAATACAATCCACTGTACGCTGCCCGAGCCAGTGTTCTTTAATAAAATCAAGATACTGTTCTACCCCAGCTCCGAGTTGCTTGCGTTTTTGTTCTAAAATTGTAGGAGTAAGCACTTGGCCCCAGGTCCCCAGCACATATCCCCATTTTTGAGACAGAGCCATTTCGGCATGTTCGGCAAGCCCTAGATTGGTTTTAGATGCGCTCATTATTATTCACCTCCGGTTGCTGTTTTTGTTCTAAAACAGCAGATTCTTTCTTTTTTACCCAAAATAAAAGGGGCTTCAAATAATCTGCCCCTGCGTCTATAAGGTTCTCTATGTTGCTTGCAAATTCCCGGAAGAAGAGAAAGGCATATACTACTGTTGCCACAACATTACTAATGTAGGGTATAGAAATAAACCTCATAGATAGCCCTGCAAGAATCTGTATCACCAAATAAGCAACAATTTTTATAGCGGTCTTGTTGAACATGGTTTCAGAGTTCCAAGCCTTAGTCTTCAAAGCCCTCGTAATTCCACCGCTTTTAGAAAAGATAGCAAACCACCTCGTAAGTAAATCAAGTATGACTGCTACCCACAGAGCAATGCACCACGCCACAAAACTTTGTTCCGGGAATATCAAATACGTTATCCCCGCCCACAAAAGAGCTACGGCGGGCTTGACCGTATCAAAAACCTTGTTGAATAACTCATACATATTACACCTTCTTTCGTTATATTTTTACAACAACTCTTGCTAGTTCACCAGCCAAACTCTGTTCGTCGGCATTGTCTTCAAATACTGTTTTTTCAGAATTAAACAGAGGAGCGTTAAAAATTACTCGCCTGTCTGTATTGTTCGAAACGCCTGGAGATGTCATTGGTCCCGATGAATTTGCTCTCAGTGCGGTCATGACCTGCTCTAAAGTCGCTGATAGATTTGGAGGAAATACAATTTCGCCTTTATGTAGTGCCGCAAATCCGTCTGATAAAGCTTTGCCACCGCCATCAAAAGTAGGATATTCACCCTTAGCGGGGTCCTTTCCATATTTAGCCCGAAGAGCATCATTAGCAGTATGAAGCGACTTCATATCTGTACTATTAAATTCTTTATAGCCTTGTGATTGGAGAGCAGCCCATTGTTCTCCATTGGCTTTAAAGGCTTGGTAATCAGCATCTGACATCCCCCAATCATGAGAGGGGAGAGTGGAAATTGAATTGTCAAGAACTCCTGAACCAGATGCAAAGCTTGAGAGATTACCGGAATTCAAAGCAGTTTGAAGCGGAGTAAGATAGTTGTCTACCCACTGCCGGTATGCCTCCTTGGACATTACGCCAGCTCTGGCTACTATATCTGCGCTATGTTCATCAAATGCTTTTTCGATAAGCTTATAGGATGATTCCCATTTTTCTTTTTCCTCATTTGCAGCTTTTTCAATTGCATCTATGGCATCTTGAGCAGTTTGCTTTTTGTCCTCAAGGGTCTGTTTTTGAAGCTCTACCTCGTGGTCGTGCTCCTTTTCGGCTATCTGCTTATTGAGATCTGCAACATTTTTACGAGCTTCCTCTGAGGTTCTGACACTCCAGTATGCAAGCTGCTCCCTAAGGTCGGCCATCTCATTTGCATAGTCATGCTCGCCTTCTAGTCGGTCAAGTGCCTTTTCCTCAGCTTCAATTCCCCTGATTATTTCCTCCTGAGCCTCTTTTTTCTTCTTAGCCTCATCCTCAATTTGCTTTATTCTTTCGTCATAAGCATTCTTAATGGATTTTTGCTGTTCATCCAGGAGATTCTTATAAAGCCCGAACAGATTCTCAGTGCGCTTGTATTCTTCAGCCTGGTCTTTGGCTTTAACTTTGTAAAGCTCGCGGTATTTATCAATTTGCTGCTGAATACTATAGATGCCAAGCTTAGCCCAGTGCTCAATACTGTTCTCTTCCTTCTGGGCCGTTTCTTCAGCGAGCTGGGTTCTTAGCTTGTAAAGATTTAGGGTCGCCTGTTTTATAGCCTCCTGATTATTTGCCTGTGTTTTGAGGACTTTTTCCCAAGCGGCGATTTCCTGAGCCACAGACATCTTACCGAGTTCTTTTTGCTCAGATATCCAATCAACAGAGATCTGAAGTCGCTTGTCTTTAAGGCGTTTTTCAGTATCGTAAATACGCTCAGACATATCATTATGCTCATCGGCCGTTTTTGCATAAGCAGCATCAATTCTTTGGAGTTCCTTAAGTTCAGCCTGGATTGACGAAATAGTTTCTTCCGAAATCTTTTTGCGGTGTTCAAGGGCCTTGAGTGCATTATTTAAAGCTTTGTTCTCTTTTGAACCGCTTTTTGAAGTTACCCCATAGCTAGGATTTGATAACTTATCTTGAAGGGAATTTATTAAGTCCAGGGCTTCTCCGTAATCATATAGAGTTTGTTTTAGGTTATCAGAACTTTTAAAAGCCTCGTCAGGAATGATTCCGCGTAAATTTTCAGGAGGGCTAGTAATGTTTGCTGCCGCCACTCGCGCGTCGCTTAAAGTTTTGATGGCACTTATTTCAATGCCATATGCTTTTAACCTAGTGCCGAGTTCTCTTGATGTAGTTTCAGTTATCCCGAGTTCAGCCTTTAGTGTTTCAGTTTGCTGCTTTATCTTTGCTTGTCTTAGTGTCTCAATCGCATCAAATTCTACTGTATATCCTTCAGCGGTCTTATTAATTGCACCAATAAGCTCAGGATATTGTACAAGCAACTCAGTAATTTGTTCGGCAGTTATTGAATTGCCTTTATTTACGCTGTCTCTTATTTGGTTCAGGTTCTTTAGTTCATTGTTGAATTTATAAAGTTCACCTTTATTGTCAAAGAAAGATTGAGACAAAGCATCAATTCCTGCTTTGAAGGAAGGAAGCTCATTTTTAGCTTGACTTATTGTTGAACTATTACCAAACATTGATTCCATGGTTAAAACAAAGTTGTCCAGTTCAGGTTTACCGGCAGCAAATGTATGAACCAAATCCAAAATCGACTTTGAAGCGCTATCAATGCCAGCGGTATCGCCTTTGGCTTTAAAATCGTTGTACTTCTGAATTGCTTCATCAAAATTCGAATTGTTCAGCTGCTCTATGAACCCTTTTAACGCATCTCTTTGTGATTGTATATCCTTAGGCTGCAATGCTAACGATTTTGTGAATTCAGCGGCGAATGCCCGGGTTGAATCAGATACCTTCGTGCCACTTTGTTGAAGCTGTTTAAAGATGGATTCTGCATCGTTTTTAAGTAACTGCTGACGGTCTTTTGAGATATCAGATATTTTACTGTTAAATTCGATGTATGTTTGCTCTATTTCTGAAGCTACTTGACTATAAGATTGAATAGATGATTTCAACCACTTTGCTTGTTCAGGGTTAGAAGCGTCATATACAATTCCTGAACCAAGATTGATTTTCCCTTTAGTTTCAAGTGCTTTTTGCATATCAGCAATTTTTTGTTGAGTCTCCTGGAGGCTTTTATAGGCAGCATCTCGCTTTTTAATTGAACCCTCTAATTTCGAAACATCATCGTTATCTTTAGCACGGACAGCAGTCTCAAGCCTTTTTTGTTCTACGGCAAGTTCATCTTCAAGAGCCTTTGTTCTGAGTTTAATCATTTCTATAGAATCTGAATAAGCTTCGCCTTCAGCGTTGATGCCGGTAATTGAAACTCCATATTGGGAAACAAGCTCTTTTTGAACTTCTAGTAGCCTCAGTTTTTCGTCAGCGGTTGCTGTTAAATTCTGTTCTTTACTTTTCAGGGTCTCGTACTCAAAAGAAAGTCCCTTAAGCCCAGATTGTTGATCGGATAGACTTTCAATATTTTTCTTGGTAGTTTCAATAAATTGCTTTTGCTCTTCATTTGCCCTTTTTACTGCTGCCGTAATTGCCACAGTAGCCGCGACAACTCCGGTTATTGCAAGCAATGGCCAGTTTGCGACAAAGAAACCTTTAACGCTGGCAGTAAGCCCAATAACTCCAGCTTTCAAACCTGCAATGCCCGTTGTAAGAGAAGTAACCACCGGTAAAGTAATTCCAAAGAGCTTTAATGCAGATTGCGTAGTTTTTATGGCAATTGCAAGTTCTCCCCACAATACAACAAAGTTTCGTAAGTTGGGGTCCATAGAGTTAAGCAGTCCCAATGCTTCGGTGCCTGAATCAGCTAACCCTTTTAAGATACCCGTCATTCCTGCATCACCCATAGCTACGGCTAATTGAGTAGCCGCCGCTTGCAATGATTGATATTTCTTTTCCAGGGTATCCATGGTTCGTTCGTTTTCTGCCATGGAATACCCTGCGGCATCAGTCATGTTGTTAAGAACTTCCTGAGCTCCGGATAACCTTTCAATCATACCAATAAAATAATTTCTACGATAAACACCGGCAGCAGCCTGAGAGATGTCTCTTTGCTGCAAATCGTTCCATTCCTGCTGAGTTCCGATTGCAGACGCCAATTCTTCATTGTATAAACCAGCATCATCAGCAGCTTTGACAAAACCATCTTGAATGTCTGCGCTCAAAGTACCCCATCTTGATGCAATATCTTGGAATATATCCATAACATTTCTGAATTGAGTTTTGGCAGCATCAGTGAACACTTGAATACCTAACCCCTCAAGGGTTTTGATTGCAATTGGCCTTTGTATATATGACAGAATAGAATTGAGAGCGTTACCAACTTCACGGCCCGTCCTCCCAGATGCTTCACGCATAACTGTTAGTAGGGAAATGGTTTGTTCAATTGACAATCCCATTATTTTTGCGGCTCCGGATGAACGCAGCAGCCCGTCAACGAGGTCTTGAGATGTAACAGTAAAGTCATCAGCAGTTTTATTAATTTCGTCAAGTATCAGGGGAAGGTCTTTTGAAGTTAACTGCCACTGAGCCATAATACCGATTAAATCTTCAGTTGCTGCTTTAGCATCCAATTCAGCAGTATTTAAGGCGAGCAAAGAAATCTTTGTATTTTCCAAACTGTCCGAAACATTATATCCAGCTTGAGCCCAGCGCAAAGCTATGTCCTGGTCATTATCAAATGTCTGGCCATAGTCAACGCCAAATTGGAGGATGGCATCTCTATACTTGTTAAATTGAAAGCTAGAATCTTCCATAACACGGGCAATTTCGGTTATGCCCATTTCAACATCAGATATTGCTTTAACTGCATCTTTGGCGCCATTGGTAACTCCAAAGAAAAGGCTTCCAGTCATAAACCATTCAGTACGGCGCTGGAAGCCCTGGGCAAATATGTTCGGGTTATTTATTCCATCGGAGGAACTTGTTCTGGTTTGAGAACGGAGAATGCTTAACTGCTCTTTTAATTGAACAGTCTGTGCAACTTCCTCGGCAGATAATTTACCTTCTATGGATAACCTTCGCTGCAGCTCCGTTAGCTGATTGCGAATCAATGTTGCCTGTAACTTGTATTCTTCGCTCAGTCCTTTTGCAGAAACCTTCTGTTGAACCGCTGAGGCTTGTGCTTCCATGGATGCCAAAGTGCTTTGTTTAACTTCCTGCCCCATTTCGGCCTTAGTGGCTTTGATTGCGTTTTCAGATTTGAGTTTTTCATCAAGTACCTTCCGGTGCTCGGTTTCGGCTTTAGTGAGTTCCTGGACAAGTTTTATCTGCTCCTGCTTTTGAAGAGAATTCCAAGTGGAAGAATCGGTCCTGAACGGCGAAGCATTATCAACAAAGTTCTGCGCGTCAATCTGCTGTGTTTTGCGTAGATGAATAAGGTCAGCCAACTCCTTGTTGAGCTTTGCCTGTTTATTTTTTGCATCTTCGGCTTTCTTTCCGACTTCAATCAGGGTATTGCCGTATTGATCAAGTATGGTTTTTGATTGGGCTATATCCTTAACCGATATGCCAAGCCCCTGGGTTTTAAGCTTACTCAGTTCGGCAACAAACGAGGTGTTTATATCTTTCGCTGTTTGACCTGCGGTAGATTTCAGAGCAATAAGTTGAGCCTGAAGATCTGTTACGTTCTTTTCAAATTTTATGGTAGCCTGAATTGCAGGGTTATAGTCCAAACCCAATGCTTCCATTATTTTGACCATTGAATCGTCAGCCATTTATGTATATCACCACACTTTTAATGTATTCCGCCGAACATACCGGCAAGAGCAGCGAATTGACTTACTTTTGGAGGGCCGCTACCTGGAGGTGGGGCAGAGGAGGGCGTAGGACTATTTCCGAAGATGTTTGGGATATTAACTTTTATCTCGGACCATTCTCCGAGAATGGCTTTAATCTGAGGCAGTGTTCTCTTGGGGATTTCATCATATCTGAGACCTGCGTCAAGAAGCCGAGTATAAGTAACGCCCCAATCGGTGGGGGGCGGTTTTTCGGCCCCTCCCTTGCCATCAGAAGGGGCCACCGTCAGCCCGATATATCAACCAGCTTTTTTACAAATTGTTTTAAATGAACAACATTCCAATTGTCAGCGGTTATTTTCTCAATTGACATTGGCTCATTGTTCTCATCAGTACAGTACCTGGACAAGTATTCATCAAGCTTTGCTTTTGCCTTTTTGTTGCCAAGGTTAAACAACTGGACATCTATAAACAAGCCATCTTCGGCAAATTTTAAGGCATCACCAACAAGCATAGGCTTAACGGTATACGATTTTTCTCCAACGCCAAAAGACTCGCCATCCCCACTCATGACTGAAAAGGGAATGGGAGTTTTCCCATCAATTTTACTCATGGATTAGACCTCCCTTATTCAATAGGTGTTACCGTATAATCAACGGCCCTGTTGTTGCCGCGAGGCTTCAGAATAGTAAATGTGACAGTAACAGGCTGTGGAGTTCCACCTTGCTGAGGGGGATTGATTGAGCCCATTACCTTGCACTTATCAACTACGATTGCAGCCTCATACAAAGTTTCATCTTCTCCGGCAGCTTCACTTGATACGATGAGTTCATAAGTAGGCCTCACAGGAGTTTTGGGAAGACCAAAGCGTGTAGCCTTTGCAGCCTGATAATCGTAAGAAACAAACAGAGCCTTTCCAGCGTCTGCGGCGACAAATTCAAGCTCGTCCCCATCAAGGATATATTTACCGGATGCAGGAGTCTCGTCAGTCTCATCCCATGGCTTTGCATTTTTATCAACAAGGATGAATGTAGTATCTAAAGGTTCGTGCTTAAGCTTGACTATATACTTGCCTCCCGTAGGCTCCATGGGAACTGTGATTTCCTCGTCGACAATAGGAAATGGAGTATTGGTCAATTCCTCCGAGGTATCGCCCATAATGAAAGCATAAAGTTCAGGTGGCATGAAGCCGAGTTGCACGGCCAAAGTTCCTTCAATTGAAGTATCTGGATTAGCAGCATTCCATAAGCTGTTACCATCAGCGATGGGCGAACCATTGATTGTGATGTTTGGCGTTATTTGCTGGACAGCGCCATTGCGGAAATATGAAGTGGTAGCACTCCTGACAGGTATACCATTCACGTACTTGTTAAGCTGGAGTTTGCCAGCCTTTGAAAAATAAATAGGTTGCATTAAAACAACTCCTTTCATAAATTCCGATGGAATTTGTACCTACTCCCACAACAAAAAAAGCCCGACATGGTGGGGAGTTCACCAAGCGGAGGCTCTGCATAAAGGTATCTGTTGTTGACTTTCTTTTTGTGAAGCAATTTAAATATCTGCTCTTGTACCAACCATGCCTTGTAATCTTCGGTGGCAGGGACATGGCAATCAATTTCCATGACTTCCTCAAAAAAACTTTCATTGCGTACCTTACGGGCAGGGAGGAAGTAAACACAAAGCCTTTTGTCACTTCCAACAAGGTCGCTCCATTGACTTCGCTTGATGATTCGCTTTGCGATATTCACCGGTGTCGCACCTGTGAGGTCGAGCAGAGAAAGTATGGATGTGTCAGATTTTAAAATCGTCTGTACCGCCGTTAAGTCTTGCGAAGGATTGTACAAAAGCACCACCACCTTTCAGGGCATAAAAATAACCCCAGGAAGGGGGTTTACTTCTTTGAAACAATAATAAACTTACCAAAAGGGAAAGCTTTAACTGTTTGTTGAATCAATTCTCTCATCCTACCATGCCGCATCCACCGCATAGCTGTTTCAATGGCATGTGAGGGAGGCTGTGGTTCAAACTTTCCACCCAGCTTTTCCAGGTCAACTCCGGCTACGTTGGAACGAGATTGCACTTGTTCACCAAAGATATTGGTATAAGTCCCGCGCTTTCGGCTACGAATCGTAAGGTCGGTTCCCCTGGTAGGATTCCATAAAGAGCTGCCGACATAATCTTTAAGTGCAGGGTTGAAGCGGTCCATCAGTGAACCAGTTCCAAATTCGTCCATTGCTGCCCAAGCACCACCTGAAATTCCGGCAATAATAACTCCAGCAATATCCTGAATATCTTCATCATGTAGACTATCTGCGCCTTCAGGTGTGAGCATGCCTTGTTTAGCCTCGGCAAGCAGCTCTTGCTGGAGTTGCTTCATGGATGTCATGAGTTCAAGCTTTAGTGCAGCAATACAGCCGGTTGAATCAAACCTTATCCCATACGCCCCAGTCCCTCCATAAGTAGATTTGCTTTCTGCATATAGCCAGCCTGTTTTTTGTCCCAGGGCTTTTTATATTTTTGAATATTAAATGGTGGGGCAGAGGTACGACTTTTCATAGCCATGCAGAGAATTCCGGCAAGATAATACAAAGCGGCTGATTGAAGCTGGTTCCATTTCTTTTCATCGTCGATTTTGTTGCCCATCATCCCCATTCTCTCTAAAGCAGGAGCGATGAGCCGTTTCATACCACCGATGTTCAGGTCGGCGTCAATAATCCGATTGGGGAGAAGAGCTTCATCAGCAGTAAGCATGTGTCGCAGTTTGGCATGATAACCTTCTCCGAGATACTCAGCATATAATTCTTTTTCTTCCATAAAATTCGCCTCCAAATTTTATTTATGGCCGGGTATCCGATTCTAATTGAATTCTTGATACACCAGACATTCCTATTTCATCAATACTCGAAACTTTGTACTTGTTATCTTTGCCTTCGCCATATACAAATCTGTCAAGCAAGACAACTCCCAGTGATTTCGGCACCTGAAAAGTATATTTTGTACTATCCAATAATCCAGGGTCCTCTTGTCGGAGCCGGTAGGTTATGATTTCACCATAACAAGACACATCAGCGTGAAGTGTCTGCCACTCCTGAATTACATTGTTGTTTTCGTCAGTATCCTCAACAAACCGCATATGCTGAATAACAGCATTGCATTTGGCTGAGAAAAAGGCTGTTTCCCCAGAAGCCGGGTCGGCATTGGCTGACTGTACCAGATATTTATTTCCCAGAATATCGAGGACTTCGCCGCTTTGCAAAGCAGCATCAGCAAGAATCAAGCCTTCCCAATAGGCCTCCCTTGAACCAAGGTCTCTTGATGAACGAGTAGAACGCTTTATTGATACCTTTGAGTTGACAGGAATATCCCGGAGGATAGTACAAGTCTGGCCACGGGATTTAAGGAAGTTTCCTGCGTATGACATGCTACCACCTCCGGGGCCTTGTTACAGTAAAATGTAGCAGGGAGGGAGTGACAATATCGGGGGAAGCCAATTCAATAACCTTTCCGATATACTCATCTCGCTCCACTTCAAGGTTTGCCTGTTTCTTATTCCAATCAACATTCAATTCATAGCCTTCATGAGGGCCGTTTTCTTTTGTCGGTAGCCGGGCAGGAAGAGACGAACATAATAAACGAGAGCACTCACAAACCACAGCAGCCTCGAGATAGACTTTTGCATCATCTTCAAGGCTGCCATAATCGGGCAATTGTGATATTATGTTCGCCTCAGCCACGGTTATGTTTTCAGGTTGTTCAATAACGGAATCTGGGAGATAGGCAGCATCTATACCGAGCTTATCCCGGATACGTTGTTGCCAACCGGCTTCAGTTAAAATTCTGTTCGCCATAGGGGAAACACCCCCTTCTTATTCCAGCGTCAAAATGCGAGCACTGTTCTTTGTCATCTTCATGAAACCGCTATTCTCCGTTACGGTAAAAATTTCTGTTTGGTTTTTAATGAACCTATCAGCTTCATTGATGAGTGAACCTACTTCTACCAGTTCCGTAATACATCTGTCCCTATTAAGGGCAATAATAGCTTCTTTGTTGTTGATTTTCTCAACGTCAGGACTGTATAACAGGGTTACGGTATTTATCAGGTTTTGTGGCATCTGGACGCTCACGGTTAAACCGTTTGCAAGCAATTCGTCCATGACTCCGGCAGTCGAAACGGTTGGGTATAAAACAGCGAGTATTTGCAGCAGACCATCAATATTGGCAACAATAGTATTTGCACCGCCATTTCTGTAGAACTGAAGTAAAAATCTTACCCATACTTCTCTGTCCAAAGATGTTTTTCCAGAAACGAGTTCGCTTGATTTTACAGTAGGTGCAGCATTGTCGTTTCCATCACCATCTTTGATAGTTGCCAATATCTCAGTCGATTTATTTTCAGCAGCGGCGTCAGCAACCTCTTCCAGCCAGACTCTGACTAAGTCCAGCGCTGACCTTCTCAGTACTTCATAAGATACCTGGAGGCCTCTGCCGTACTTATAAAACTCTACAGATGACTTACCGGGAGTTATTTTAGCCAGCGGAATATCCGAAGCCTCAGTAATTCTCCTATGCTCCACAGCCTTCTTGTTCTTCGGTTCCGTCATATCGATATAAGCACCTTTGTATGTGTTACCGTCAATCGGAGTTCTGCTCGCAACAAGGTATCTGTACAGTGGGAATTCTCTCATCCTGTTCACAACTACACGACTTGTGTACTCAGGAAACAGGGCTTTGTTTTCAGTAGTTCTCAAGAATGCTTCTCCGGTTGAAGGATAAATATTCCTTTCCGGTATTGCTTGGGTGATTATACCTCCTTCTTTAAGGAGCCTTCCGAATGCATCAATTTTACTACCCTCTGGAGAAGGATCATTCATTTCCAAATAAGAAGAGAGGGTTAATCCATTGGAAAAAGCCTCTCTGTAAGTGTCGATATTTAAATTCTGTAAAGCAATTTTTGGCATATTTTCATCTCCTCTCTGATTAACCCAAAAATACGGTTGCGGTTTTTGCCGTACTGTCAACCTCGATAAATATCGGGCTTCTTAATTTTGCGGTAGTTGCGCTATCTTTGACTTTGCCAGCACCATCCAAAGCAGCAATTTTACCGACAGTTGGTGCTGTTGCGGTTGTTATTATATCAGTCCTGTATCCTGCATATTGAACACTGCAATATCCATCATTCTCATAAACGTCGATAAAACCAAATACGGTATCGCCATCTGCTCCAAAGTCAACTGTCTGTGCTGAGCTTACAACAACAGGCAATCCGACAACAGCATCTCTATCTGCCGCTGCTACAAGAGCTTTAATGCCTGCACCTGCTTTGAAAGCAGCAGCAGCAAATCCTATGCCTTCGTATGAAAGTCCACCTCTCATGTAAACACTTCCTTCCCGCCCTTTAGGGCATAAAAATACCGCTCTTTAGCGGTTCAAATAGATTTTCGAATTATACTCTAAAAGCCTCATCAGGGATTGACTGCGCCTGCTTCTGCTGTCCAGCCTCAGGATTTGTAAATCTGCCAGCCGGTATTTCAGCTTTTGCCTGAGCCTCAAAGGTTTTCATGATGTCTTTAATAGCTCCTGTTCCCATAGTTGAGAATGTAGTTTTCCAGGTTTCAGCAGGAAAGCCATTTCCTTGGGCACGTACGCCCATTGCTATTGCTTCATCAACAACCTGTTTGTGATAGTCCAGGCCTTCCTTGGCAAGCTTTAGGACTTCATCAGCAGAGAGTTCTTTGCCGAGTTTTTCCTTGGCATGTTCCTCAGTCATGTAGGAATCAACTTCACCTTCCTTTGCTTCAACTTGGGGAATTGCAGCCCATTTTTCTGCAAGCTGATTGCACAATTCTTCAAAGGTTGTTTTACCTTCCTCATAAGCTACGCCAAGGGTTCCAAGCATATTTTTTAACTTTTCATTCATTGGGTTTTCACCACCTTTCAATGCAAACACTTTTTTGTGATCCGATTTTTTAACCATGGTAGTTAATTTGCCGTTATAATATTGGCCCAATACAACTGTACCGGCGTTAAGGCTTTTATAATCATCAATAACCACAAACTTTCCATTTGGATTTTCAATGACATCTCCGTCATTCGAAAGGCTGGCACCTGGATAAGCGCCATCCCAAACAATGGATTCTTCATATAAATTTGTGTTGGAATTCTGAAGGATAACACTACTTGGCATTGCCAGAACAGTACATTTCTTTTTAGTTCCGTCAGCCATTTCATATGTAGCACCCTTCCAATGACTACATTTACCGCCGTAGTAGTTCATTCCACAAATAGAGCAGACCATTGTATCAGTTCCCCAGCCTATAGAGGTATCTGAAAGTACGCCTGTTTCGATACGTTTTATAAGTGCATTTGCTGAAACACCGTCTACAGCTTCATCATCACGAATAATATATTTATCCAGCGACATTGATATTGTTTCGCCGTTTTCTGTGTCCGGCTGCGTCCGACCGTCAAATACTTTACCATAAGGAACACCTTTAGAACCAAATTGGCTCCAACTATGGTTAAACATGAAGCTTACCCCAAATTGTGCATCTTTCACGCATTGCTGAAGAAACTCAGGACTCAACCTGATGGACCTTCCGGGGATTAACATATCACCAGCTGATTTATTCGAAAATGCGAATACTTCATCTTTTGATAAGTTCCTTCTGGCGAATTTCTGTATTCTTGACAATCGCTGGTCGGTAATTTCTAAGATTTCACTCAAATTTATCACCTTCTTTCGAATTGGATTTTGCAGACTTCTCAGTTCGTAACATGCTGTTCCCGCCACCTGAACTGAAACTTGCACGGATGTTTTCGCTTGGTTTCCCGGTAGCTTTTTGTACCTTCATAACTTCCTGGGCAGCCACATCGTTATCAATCCAGCCCATCAAAACAGCAATCGCGTAAAACTCCTGCTTCATCTTTTCGACGGTCATTCGCTGTTCTTCGGAATTCCAATCAACAGTGTTATGTTTAAAATGGGGAATGGCTTGAATACCTTTTATTCTCAACCACAGGCGCATAGTTTCTTCAACAAGACGCTTGCTGCCACGTTGACAAGAAGCGATACCAGAGCAGAAAATACGGAACTGAACAGTACCCCAAGATTCAGTAACACCCTGATTTCTGTTCATAAAAATAGCCATCTGTTTCAAACCAGATAGCGTCTGAGTATCAACCAATTCAGTTACAGCTCTTACGTCAAGGCTTCGAGCAGCATTTGCACCTTGATTCATATTTATTATTGTGTCGCTGAAATGAACATAGTCTGCATCAGGATTCATTGTTTCCAGGGCATGAATCATGTTATCAAGTTGCTTTTGAAACCATTGTTCAAGCTTTACGGCATCATTTTTTATGTGGGCAGGACAGAGAGCATACATTTGCGTTATGTCCATAGAAACATCAATTTTGGGATAACCTTGGTGATGGAGAACAGCTTGCAGGTCTTGAAGTATTTGCATTTGAAAATCAATAGCTTGAAGTACCGGCGTCATGTTTAGTGTTCCTGTAGGGTCTCCAATTTCCGGGTCAGCAGGTACCCAAAAGAAGTTTGCCTGACCAGGACCAAGGTAAACTTTCTCAGTCATATTCCATTGAAACGGAACATACTTCTTTCGGCCCTTTACTTCCATTAGCTCCCATTCAATGGTCTGTGGGATTACAGGGTGAACATCATAAATATCATTGCGCCGTTCATTGACCTCAACTTCCCAGCCCATGGCACCTCTGAAAAAGTGACTTCCGTGAACCTGGTCAAGTAAACCATCCAGGCCAGAATTACTTATTTCATTTATCCGAGCTGCAAACTCACGCCACTGGCTTTCGACATCAGTAAGTCTGGTTTTACCATCCAATGCATAAAATTGAGCTTCATGCCCTTGATTCGCCAACCGAATAAAGTTCCACCCGGCCATTGATACATCAGGATTTACCCTTTTAAGAAAGTTGATAGCTTCAGCTTCCTCAGGAATATGTCGCAATGTTTTAAGCGTATCATATGTCCTTGATTTATGAGGAGATAAGGTTGAGTTGAATCCATTTCCGATTTGTGTACGTCTGCCCGGGGGAATATTTGTAGGTGCATCTCTTGATTTTTTTGCAAACATTTCGTTCCAAAAGGCCATTTAATCACCTTCAATCCTTCAACATTTCTATTTTTTCAAGCAGTTGCGCCTTAGCCAAATCAATAAAACTCTGGTTCTTTTTTATAAGGTCAGAAATAAAGGCTGCATCATCCTTGGTTATCTCAATTTCACCGGTTTTAATCAAGTCATAAGCCCATGCCATTGTTTGAGCTGGTCGGTTTGTGCTTGATGTTGCCAAAATATCAGCTAATATTTCGCACAGGCGGTCATTCTGTGGAACTCCTATTAAATCGAGGAGATTATCATCAAGATTTAGTTTCATTTGGTTGGCCTCCGTATTTATTTTTCTGATTCGGCAATTCGCCATTCAGGGCCTTATCAACAAGTTTACTTCCCATGGCATAAAACTTCTGGAATTCAGGATTCTCGGGGTCATGATTCCATCCAAGATATTCTTTCGGAGGTTTATTCAGTGCCTTACCGTACATTGAGCAAATCCCGCCATCAAGGTTTAATTTCCTGATGAATTCGGGTGGCATTTTGCCTTCAACATATAACTTCGTTAATTCGTGGTTTACCAGATTAAGTACCCCAGTCATAACCAGAACTGAATACCGAAGTTCCTCGTAGTCCGGTCTGGCATTTGATTTGCAGTCCTCAATAATTTCTGATAGATTTCTCATAAAATCATCCTCCATTCTATTTGAATTTTTCAATTATCCAGCCTTGTTTCTCAAGCCTTAGGATAGCTCTTTTAAGGCCAAATTTTGTGAGCTTTTCTGCGAGCATTGTCCGGCGCTCAACAGACCATACTATATATCCACTGGGCATTTTAAATATAACCGCCCGTCTGTACCAATTCTGAACCGGTTCACCTTTTCTTGGCGGTAATACTGGCGGGTAACACATCAAACTCGGAATATTGGTTAAGTCAATCATTGCAGATACCTCCACATAAAATATGTAAAAGCATGCCGCACGTAGGAAGGATGGCCTGGAGGTTTAGGCCGGACCCATAACTAAGTCCCCGTTATTCACGGCATGCAAAATTTATTAACTTGATGCTTTTAAAGCTTCTTCCGAATAGGGTAAATATTTAGCTCTTGCTTCAATCACAGCCTTTTCAGCTACTTTGATATCTGTAAAACGTCCAAGGTAAATTGTTTTACCTCCAACCCGACAATCTGCAACATAAACACCAGGTGTATTTTTGACGGGATATACTCCTCGGATTCCAGTTTGACTTTTTCTTGTGGCTTGCTTTCTGTTCTGAATGTTTTTCCCAACAGGAACAGCACGTAAATTACACCTTCTATTGTCAAGCGTGTTATGATTTATATGGTCAATATCATAACCCGGCTTAGCGTTCATAATCAGCCTATGCATTTGAAGGAATTTTCTTTTTTCTCCAATAACATAAGTACGCCCTGTAGCATATAAATTTCGGCGCCTTTTATTTTGACTACCATTTACAGTCCATTTCATAGGGACACTACCGACAAGTTCAAAATCAGCAGTATCTATTAAAACCTCGAGACGACTACCATCTATTTTGTCAATAAATATTGTCGTGACATCTCCGCGAATTTCATATTTATTTCTCATATTTGTCGCTCCTCTCAATAGCGCTCCCAAATTTTAAGCATAAGAAAAGGACGGGGGAGCGAATTCCCGTCCTGTCAGTGTTGCAACACTGTCTTATGTAATATTTGTAATATCAACTTGCCCTTACAACTCCAGTCATTCGGAACATACCTGGTAGCACAAGAGCTGGAGCTTGAAAATCGGCAAAGCAGAAATATAAAGCACTAACAATATCGTCGTAGTCTGAATCTGTTCCGTTATGGTATTGTGTTGATTGTCCTGGCCGGTTAACCGAGATATATCCTTTTAACTGATTTTCTGTTTCCTGGCTCCATGGAATCTCACACCACTGTTGCTCAACCACAATTGAGAAATCATCAACAAGCTTTTCTTTATTACGGCCTTGCTCGTTAATAGGGAAGACGGTTAATCCTCTTTTGACAAGCTGGGAACCTATTGTTTCACCGATACCGGTTTGACCGAAGTTAACTGAAGCTCCGTTATATAGCCGGGAATAGAAAGCTATTCTATCCCACTGCGAATCCCAGCCAAGTCCAATCATTTGGTCAATTTTAACAACACGACCTTTACTGTTTCTTATTACAACAGGTTTACCATCACCTTTGGAAGCTGGATCATGTCCGAGAGTGTATGTCTCAAACGGCTCAGGTTCTTCCCACAGTCTCCAGAACTCATTAACTTGCTCATCAGTCAGACCGGCAGGAGCTTTCCTTAAAACTCTTTCGTAATTCGGGAAAACGGAATTAATATCTGCAATAAACTCAGCAAGATAATCCTGACGATACCGGTTCTTTGACATTCTGCGCTCGAGGTTTTCTCTATAAATACGGCCGTTCTTTGTAACTTCGTTTCCTCGGACCGCCATATATGGATTATCCCAGGTAGTAAACTTCCATGACTCCCAATCAGGGTCCCAATCAGAAGTACCTTTTTGCCCCCAGCGCCACATTTTATAAAAATAATTCATGCCGAGTGGGGAAGAGTTAATCAGTGCAACGCCGCCTTTACCTTCAAGACCGCGGCCAGGAGAATTAAGACGTGCCTCAAGGTTTGACCATACATCTTCCATATCTGAAATTCTGGCAGCTTCCGTGATAGTTACAAGGTCAAGACCGACACCGACCAAAGCTTCAGGGTCATAGGCAGAATGAACTTCAATAACACCGCCATTTACTGTTTCAATTGTTCTTGTCGTTTTTGAAACATCGACAACTATTTCTTTCGGTAGGTTATGCGTAAGCTCACGCCAGTTCTGGTTAGCTACCTTCTCTGTAGGAGCAATTATCCACCAAAGCGCATAAGGAACCATGTCAGAACCACGATCTTCATTAAGGCATTTAATAAAGTAATCAATGCCTTCCATGATTGAGCAACGGTCCTTACCCCATCTGGCGCCACATGCCAATACTTTGAATCTTGCTTCACTATTGTGAACCAGTTCCTGCCCCCAATGAGGAGTATAGTCGGCAGAGATATTGATACCGCCTCTGGCATTTGCCATTCGACATTCAGGGCAGGTCTTAAAGGAAGTATAAGACTCGTACTCAGGGCGCCAGATTTGAGAGAATGGCCTGCCGCATTGCTCACACATTGAAACTCTATCGCTGGTCGAGTGTTGTATTAACTTTTCATTTTTTTGTTGGATTATTGAGACTGAACCGCCTTTTCGGGGCATAAAAATCACCTGCCATAAGCAGGCTCAAAGGCTCATTCAAATATTAATTTCAACTTCTTTTTTGCAGTGTTTGCACCATAGGTAAATTTTATGAGCTTTACTACCTGTTATTAACCGGCATAGCTTCTGTCCACATTCTGGGCATGTACTCCAGATTATATCTATATCCTCTGGCATCTTAGATGATTCATCTAAGTAAATATAATTGCTCAAAATATCAACCCCCTTACCGGAAGCCCCGAAGCTTTGAGCTGTTGCCAAATTTGAAGGAAAAAGCTTCTGAACCATAGTGAATATTTAATGATATGGGGTGAATCGCAAAAATTAATAGGCTCTTCCATGTTTAGTGGCTCACCTTCGGATAATGCAAGTTTAACAGAATAAGCTAGAGTTTTTCCAGACTGTCTACCTCCAAACCAGTAAGGACCGTCATGAAATAAATATTCAGTTTGTCCTGGGTAAAGTTTTATGTCCAAAGCCTTTTCAATTAAGGGAATGGTTTCTTCGGTTATTTTCAATTTGACCGCCTCCGATACCTATTCTTCGCGTTTGCAGCTCTCACATCGTAATATGGTTCTTTTGTCAGTCACCAGATAACCCTGCTCCATAAGCGCTTGTTCAATAATAAGACATTCTGAATCACATTTTTTACATATTATCTTGATTTTTTTTGGTTTTCGAGCAACCAGGTCCTTAAACATGGCAATAGTTCCTCCAATGTTCCCTCACAAAGCCCCTCATACCAGCACCGGGATTATATTCCGGATACACTTTCAAAAACTCGGCTTCGCAATCTTCCAGCGTTTCGCCTTTGATAATGCCATTCTTGATGAGATATAGCAGACAAATGGATGCTGACCTGCTCTCACCCTGATTGCAATGCACCAAAACTTTGCAGCCTTCAGATAATTTCTTTTCAATGAAGTCCAGAGCCTTGTCAATCATTCTTTTATCAAAAAAATCAGGCTTTGGGGCATCGACGATATTTAATGCCAGCCTATTTCCACGTTCAGACCATAGATATTCGGGAGAATCTTTTGGACAACCACGGCCAGTATAACCTACAAATTGCCTGTGGTGTGATTCTTTGCAGGCATGCAAAACTGCCCATCCGTTTGTTGGCTGATCAACTTCTCTACCAGGAATGTGTTCTTTTTCAAGATTTAGATAATCATGATCGTTGCCACAGAATAAATTTTTAAATATTTCTCTCATAATGACCTCCAATTATATATTAATAAAATAAAAATAAACGCATTGCAAAAACCTCGAAACACTGATGTATCAATGTGTTGACGGAAAACAAGTTTTATAGTATAATCTTTTTTAGAGTTAAAAATATTGAGTTACATGGCCATGTACTCCCGGAAAGGAGTACAAATTATGAAAATAAAATATAAATTAATAATTGCATTAATAATCATTTTGATTTTGATAATTTTGTCAGTAGAGCCTGTATACTAGAAATAGTAGGGCAGAGGTTATTAACCTCTGTACCTCACAAATAATATTAATATAATTAATATTATAATTACTCAGTATTTTCATCATCCTTAACATCAAAAATACAACCTTTACCCGAATTTTTAATATAAAAGTCAAAGAAATCTTTATAAGTCTTAAGCTCAACAACCTCAAGATTTTGCCATTCATGCCATTTGCAGAAACATAACTTTATCATATATTCTTGTCCCTTACAATTTTTTCTCAATAACGCTAGATATTCCAGCCCAGGGTATAAAGAGTAGAATCAATAATGGATTATCATAGTGTGAACTAAGAAGTATAAATATACCTAGTGCAAACATATCAATTCGCCCGAATATTCCTTTAAAAAGCCATTTAATCATTACATTCAACCTCCAATCATTTATGTAATAAAAAATTCCTGAGGTAGTAATAAAACGACAGATAAATAAACTGTCCAGAGCATTTTTTATCTTTCATAAAATAAAAGGGAATATCATATCGCTCGCTGAAACTATGCAAAGTAGCCAAAAATGACTCGGGCTTGTATTCAGTTCTGTAATTATGCTTAAGAATATCAGTGTATTCAGCATCTTCAATTAAAAGCAGCATTTTACCCTTCTTCCGAATGAATTCCGATTCAATCCGGAGCCGGTCATTCGTGAAGTTTCCCGAGAGCTCAACTAAATCACCTTTGCGCTCGATGCTGATTTTATCCGTAAAATACAAATCCCTGACTATTCCTAATTCAGGAGCAGCAGGGAGGAAGAAGCTGTAATCACCAGATTCGATTTTCTGAGTGACATATGGAATTTTCTTTTCAGTCAGCCATTTAGTAATATGGCCAAAAACAGTTTCTCTACTATCAATAATAATTGTCATGCTTTTAAGTAATAATTGTAATTCTTTATCACTATATCTATAAAAGCTAACCATAGTTGCCACCTGCCTTATCAGTGAGTTGGTCAGTGTAAATCAGAATTTTTCCTTCTCGGTTTTTATCATAAAAATCTTGAAGTGGGTACCAAACAAAAAAATCTTCATCATCTTTTGAGGCATTACATCTTCTGCAAGCGCATACAATATTGGACTTTGTGTAGTTGCCACCTTTTACTAATGGTATGAAATGGTCGTTTTCAAGCTTGACTTTTTCACCGCAATAAGCGCATAAATTATTGAAATATTTAAGACATTCTTTCCAATCGGTGCTAGTAAAATTATTTAATAGATTCTTTAGCCTTTCTCGCCTTTTTCTAACAGATTCAAGTCGCATCTGATGACCTTTTTCAGTCTTTTCCCATGCCTTAGAGGTTTCTTTATCTCTTTCTTTATTTTTTATTCTATAATCGCGGACATAGTTTTTGTTTTCTTTTGTCCATTTCCGTTTTCTTAGAATAAGTTTGTCGTGATGTTTCGCCATATACTGTTTATAATCATCACTGCAACATTGTTTACATCTGTACTGTAAACCATCTTTGTAGTTTTTGTTTTTCGAGAAATACTCAGAAGTTGCAGGCTTTAACTGATTACATTTGTTGCATCTTTTTAGTTCTTCCATGATTTTCGCACCCTTTCAGTATTCGCACCATATGTATAAAAAGACATAAGAAAAGCGAGGTAGGTGCGTATACCTCGCTATCAGCCCGTCGGCTGTCTTCTGCCATATTTAACTATTCATCATCTGAATTATCAATCTGTATTGCTCCCTGGACTGTCCCGGAGCTCTTGAACATGAAATTAATCTTCTGCTTTTTCTTGGTACCGAATTCGTCCGTAGAATTTCGGTTCATAAGATTTTTTAGAGTGCCAGTTAATCGTTCAGCAGCTTCAGCCATGAATTTCATGTCCATAGGAGTGTTTATGTTTTTTGATACACGGTCCAGGGTTTCTTTTGAAAGAACAGAATCAATTATCTTCTCAACAGCTCCGACTGTTTTTCTGGCAGTATCGAGCTTCTTATTATCAACCTCTAGCTCAATCTGCTGCCGTTTGACTGCCAACTGCTGCTTATTTATCTGCGCCAGAGACTCTATATCGGTTATCATTTGGACTCTTTGTTCAGTTTCATCATTTACGGTTATAATAGGCGATTGCAGGAGGGGATTAACCGGTAGAAGTTCGTTTTCCAGAGGGCTAGGTTCGAAGATGTCTACTTCTACAGGGTCTGATTTCTGTTTTGCAGGTGTTTTTTTAGTTTTATGAGATTGTTTAGCCGACACGATATCACCTGCTTTCGGGGGAAAGAAAAAGCACCCTTGATTTTAAGGTGCTCAAATCACATGCTATATCTTTTGATTAGGTTTCTTTCAGGTATGTATCTCTCAGGTTAGCGAGTAAAACATTACCTCTGGCTATTTCGCCGTTATAATTATAAACAATAAAATCATATCCAGGGTATTGTTTTTTTAGTTTTTCCTTTAAAAATGACACATTAGCAGAGTTCATTGTTGCATATTTTGCGTTATAGTTATATGGCAAATCAACTTCACTTCTTACGTTCTTCCCATTTTTAACAAAGTCTACTCGGACACCTTCAATTTCAAAAATAGTTTTCTCAACATAGGCAACTGTTGGCATATTAGCACCTCCTTTTTATGTTAAATTATACATAAAGAAGTGTAATGCTTCAAGTTATTACAATTTATTTTAAATTTGGGCGTCTATCTATAAATTCCTGATAAGCGATAAAACGAGCCTGCCTATATGAAATCTTCATGTGTGGAGCTGCCTTGTTCGCATTATCTACCACACGCTTAAATTCTGTTGCTAATTCTTTTGGTATCCAATCATTCCAGTTTTCACAATTCTCAGGCTTTGTCTTTGGCCTGCCAGAGCTCACCTTTGGAACTCTCCCGGTCCGCTGCCATTTATCAAAGTGACTTTTCTTTATAGCCCATGTCTTGCGGCCTTCTTCTTCAAAACAGACAAAGAGGTGGGCAATAGGGGCAAGTTCACTTACACCAGAGGGATTGCTTTTATCAAATTTGGCAACGGTTGCTTTTGGGATACCTAACATGCGAGCGACACCAAATAAACTGTAAAAGGATTCTGGCGCTTTAAGCATGGCCATCACCACCAGTGGCAGCTTTTTGAGCTTTCCTGAATTGATATATTTTACGTCTGATTGCACGTCGGCGCTCTTTAAAAGCTTCGCATTGCTTTCTCTGTCTGTATTTATCGCAACCAATACAATTTTTTTGACACTCCATAAAACCACCTCCAGGGAACTAAATATGCGGGCAGGGATTTACACCCTGCATGTGATGCTTCCGTTAAGTCTATGCACCACTTAATTTGATGTGTTACCACCAAAAGCCATGCGTCTACCTATTCCGCCACCGCATATTCAACCATTTCTTTCAGGCTGCCATCTTGAGCAAAACTGCCCCAGGACAACCACCGCGCCTTTCAAGCCGGGAGCTACTTAGGCATCACTCAAGCTAAAGGCTGCTTATGCCTGATGTACTCACAACAGGCTTCTGACATCTTATATCCATTCATCATTATTTATGCTAAGGCTCTGTGGCCGATTAGCTTTATTTTATAACTTGAAATTTTGGTCGAAGTTCGATTGCCTCTTCCAGAAATTTGTCAATTACCCATTTTGGCAGGACCTTTTTAAATTCTTCCTGGAAGAACAGGAAAACATTTAATGTCAGTCGCTTTTCCTTGAAGCCATACAATGGATTGAATACAAAGTAAACAAGGCCGTCAAAGGAGATTTCTGTTATAACGCTGGCCCGTTTCATTTTTTTTATTAAGGCCTTGCATTGTCGATCACTCATATCAAGAACTTTACTCATTTCAATAGTGGTAATTGGTTTAATAGTATTGCCACTCCTATAAACGAGAAATTGATTGTCTTTTAAAATATAATGCTTTAACTCATGAATCCGACCTTTTTCTGCCCAAGTAAATTCCTCAGGGAGTGGAACCTCTAAAAAGGTCTTTACATTTGCCTTGCGGCTCCAGAATAAATAACCCTCATCATCAAATTGTAAGTCCACCCATTGAACTTTTTCGCTGAATTCGCCAGTTGATTGGTTAGTATACCGTGTAATTTTCTTTGCTTTTTGTTCCATATTCATCACCTACAATTTTTTTGTCAAAAACAGGTCATTTTTAACACTTTTTTTGTAAAACGAAAAAGTCCGATAACCATTGATAAACAATAGATACAAGACTTTTATGGGGGCAATTTTGATACGAGATATTATATAGCATTATATATACATGTCGCATCAAAACGAAAATAGTAAAGGCACCAGCTCTTAACCAGTGCCTATCAATTCCTACTTGCTCCGCTAGTATAAATTATAGCACAGTACTTGTACTTTGTGTGACTCATATTTGTAGCAATATTGACTCATGGGAGTATCACGGTTGTATCATATTTGTATCATTTTTATTTTCCGATAAGTTTTTGAATAAAACTTGGTGAAAATACAAGTCTTTTTCTGACCTTTTTACTGCGTTTCAGGGTGAAAATGCCATCGACTTATTAATAAATACCAAACTGGAGGGGAAGGCGCACGGAATGCTGGGTTGACCGGCTTATAGGAAGGGGATATTTTTACGAGAGGTAACTCTCCCGCCCAAGCCCCGACAGCCCCCCAGGGGTCCCCAAATCCTGCAAAAACAGGCCGAAAGCATGTGCAAAACTGGCAAAAGTTATCCACATACCACTATATGTTGTGGTTGGCTATCAATCAGGGCTGTGAGGGTACATAAAATACAAATACAGTACCGAAAATATACAAAAACGGTACTGTGTATGCAAATGAGAATGATTATCATTTAAGGGAGAAATGGGAGGGTATGGGCTGGTGTGAATATAAATGAGAATCATTATCATTTAGAAAGGGTTTATTCCGGGGCTCGGATACTGCCTGTCAAGTACTTTTACTTTACACAATAACAATACACTTGCACCCTGAACCCCAGCAGTACAAGGCACTACACAGGCTTGTCAAGTAAAACACCTTTACACACATCCCGTTATGGCCTAAAGCATACTGTTAGCACGACACATAAGGCACAGGTAAACACCTTGAAACCATTGGAAACAGCGGTGTTTGAATGTATTGTAAACCAAAACATAATATTAAGTTGACAATGAAAAAATCAGTAAAAATGATTTTAATTGAAAAGGCTGCTGCCGGCAGCATGATTAAGTAAGAAACATTAATCCAGATCCGATAACCTAACCGCAATCATGTGCCAGCCGGACAAGGAACGAAAAGCGTGGAGGAGGGGGAGGAAAACCCCCTGAGAATCCTTTGTAATGAATTGCCTGATATATATAACAGTGATATTGATAATATGTTGTAAAGGGTATACAATAGGTATACAAAAGAACAAGGGGTGATTGTATTGACTAAAGCAAATAGAGAGAACCAGACACCTTTTAGGTTTGCACCAATAGTTAAGGAAAGACTGAAGAAGATAGCACATTACCAAGGTGTTGACATGGTTGTGGTTGTCTCCATGTTGATAAACAAAGAGTATACGGATAACCGGGAGCAAATAGAAGAATACTTGAAGGATTATCCAATTGATACGGAAAACGCAGATAAATAGAGAAATATTAAGTATCTAATAGATATATAATAGATGTACAGTATAATACCGAATTTCTGAGGAATTTACAGATTTTCGGTATTATTTTTGATTTGAATTGTATACCCATTGGATATATAATAGATATATAAACAAACGAACCGGAGGGCATGAACATGAAAGGACATTATGCAATCGAAATAATAGGCTGCCGGAAACAAAGGTTTGTTATCAAAAAAGTAGCTGTAACCGGTTTAATCCTTCCGGTAAACGGGAAAGCATACCGAACATTAGAAAAGGCTCAGACCGCAGCTGCTGATCTGGGATTGATAATAGAAAAAGTTGGAGATTGCTACGAGATTCTATGAGGAGGGCGCGGAAATGAAAAATAATTACACATTGCTGGGAATAGGCGCTAAAAGCGAAAAGCCAAATATATTATCACACGGATGTATGCATAAAAGCGTAGGGGTAAAGATCGAGGAAACTCGCCAGGAAGGTACACCCCTGATATACAACATTTGCATGACCGTCTGGATAGATGAAAACGGAGAGTATATTGATTTTACGAATACCAGATTTAAGGAATCATATGGGAAGGTGTATTTAAATTAAACAGCTTTAGGCTGGATATTGCTGTGGCAAAGGCAAATACCCCGTGAACATATTTGAATTTATCTTAATCAGAATCAGAAGGAGGATTGAAAGATGAAAAATAGACTTTTGAAATTAGCTGCAGTTTTAATATTAATGGTGGCTACAGCGGTAATCACCTGGCACATAACAATTCTTACGCTGAAAATAGAGGTCAACGAGGACACCGCATATATTACCAGCTTCGGTCAGACAGATGAATTTGATTATATGCCGTTGTGGCACACCGGGGACTAAAACCTCCGGCCGTCTGCGGGTACCGCACTGATGATGGTCTCTGAAATGAGGCCGAAACGGAAAGTGTAAAGGAGGTTCATATGATGAAAAAATCTTATTTTAATTGTGACAGAGGATTTGCCGAAATGCTGCAATATAACCACAAGACCTTGGCGGACGAAGTCGTTGATATTTTAAAATCTGAATTCTTGAGGCTGGGCGTCCTGCCAGAAGACCGCAATGAATACACAGAGAACTGCATCAAGAGCATAAAAGAAGCAATCCAGTACTGGAACATAGGAACCGAAGCCATTGAACACATGAACGAGGCCATAGAAAGCCTTGAAGCATACCTGGAAGAAACAGAGGCCGCTAAATCATGTGAAGAGTTAAAAAATGCATTGCTCCACTTAAAAGATGCTTTTATTGGTGTCTTGCAGGCCAGTGATTACGAAACAGAGTTTGACGGCCTTAAATACCCGTTTGACTGCAATTTTAAAGAGATGGTAAACAAAGTCATCGACTGGGTTGACTTTGAGATAATATAGCAGCCTGGCACCGACCAAAGTACACAGGCTGCTACGAATACACAACCAACAACGGGCCGTGTGACTATATTTTAGCACGGCTCCCCACGAAAGGGGAAGAAATATTATGATTAACACAAATTTAAAGGCAACAGCCATATTTGATAATGGCGGAGGATTAACTCTCCAATTAGGTGATAATTACGGTCACTACTATCCACACAACATGCAACAGGCCGCAGAGGACTACGCTCAATACCTGGCAGATCAGGACACCAGTTGGTGGGAGGGCAACGAGGATGACGCAAGAGAGCTGGAGCCTGAGCTGGAGCAAATCCGTAACGGTGGATATAAGGTTTATAATGCGTCAGATATCGCCGGGTTACTCCCAATGATTGATACCCAGCAGTTTAAAGAGGATGGATATATTACGGGTTGGTATAATGTTGACGAGTTTGTAACGGCCCTGTCGGCATTGACTAATGTAAGTATTTAGGTTTATCAACAACAATTTTGATTCCCGGTTTTCGGGAGAATGGAGGATATATGACTAAGCTCAATAAATGGTTTGATATGACAAATGATGGTGAATTGTATACAACGTATACGCGCGATTCTTGGGAAGTTCCCGAGGAGGGAACAGAAATATGGTGTACTGGATGGCCTCGCGGGCAGACGATTAAACCCTATGGTGATGGGTGTCATGTTGTGGTAGGGCTGAGCATCTACCACTGTGATCAGCTGATGGAAATTCTTATGCGTTTAGAATCTGAGGGTCACAAATGGGGTATTGACGGCGTAACAGCCAAACGTGAGCAGCAGATAGGCGGTTATTGGGTACCTGTTCATATCTCATAATTTTGCAGATGGGCGGCCTTATGGCCGTTAATGCGCTCCCGGATACCGGGAACCCGTCCAAAGCCGGGAAGCATGACAGGAGGGTTTATCAGATGGGAAGTTTATCACAGCTCAAAAAAGAATTGCAAAAGGGCAAAAGGTTTATAGTGCTTGACCATCAAAAGCCAGACTTAATTGGAACAGTCAGAGAGGTAAGCACCGTTCAAGGCAATGCCATTTATACCAAAATAGCAGACAATCCCGAACATAAGCATTCCATATGCAATGGCGGCAGAGGTTTGAGAATGGATTACGCAAAAGCAAGCTGCTATGAGTTTGGCGACAGCATCAAATGGTTTGCGGCTCCTATCGGAACTGACGATAACAGGCTGATTATGGAATTTAAGCTGCTATAAGGCTTTATCAGCGGCCCGGCAAATCCGGGCCTGAAAGGAGGATATAATAACATGAATATCAAAAAGAAAAACCTGAAGGACCCGCCTGATTTTTGCTTCTGCTGCGGGAGAAGACTGGAAATCACGGAATACGTTCTTGATCTCGGAACAGCTGGGTCTACATTTGAACTGTGCAGAAGCTGCCTTAATAGGCTTAAAATAAAGGCAGAAAAAGCATTAATTAAGGATGGGCCCGGTTAATTCCGGGTCTAAAAGGAGGTTTATCAAGTGGCACAAGAAAAACTCTATCATTGTTGCAATACCTGTAAGCATAAAGCGAATAATTTTTATGATTGCACTATCCCGAAAGAATGCCTTAATGGGTTTAGCGCTTACGAGCCAAACGAAGAAATGGCGAAGCAAGAAGCGGAAGAGGCTTTATCAGTACTCAAAAATATGCCGAGCCCGGCGGTAATTCCGGGCGGAAGGAGCAGATTATGATACGACAAATGGAAGTAATAAATAGATATCCATATGGAGTACCAACAGCCACAAGCTTTATCAAGGTAACAGGCGAGGATGGCGTATTTTATGACATTGTTAGGTCATTCGACAGCCAGAAACACAGAGGAATGTTGCAGGATGAAGGCTATGAAGCCGAGGTTGTGCCACCAAAGGTTGTGCCTTCCTGTACAATGAGAGATTTTACAAATGGTCTTGGAAGTTATATGCCTGTTGTGTTTAGAGATGGCGGGGATTTTTACCATAAGCCGTAATGCAGATTGGTATATATGGGCATCCAACAGGATTTACCCTCTGGCAAGTTCCCAGCTTCGGCAACTTTATCAAGCACACTGATAGAGGCGAGAGGGCAGTAATGGGTTTATCAGCGGTCCGGTTAATTCCGGGAAAGGGTATATAATAATTTCAATCCACACTTTTCCCGTGACAACCTTGGTTTACCAAATTCATAATTTTATTTCAAGGAGGAATTGCAACGTGAGAGCAGCTATTTACACACGCGTAAGCACCGAGGAGCAGGCTCGTGAAGGCTATTCCCTGGCAGCCCAGGAAAAAGTTTTGCGTGATTATTGCGAGCTTAAAAATATAGAGGTTATAGAAGTATATTCAGATGAGGGCATTTCCGCAGGAACTATGATAAAACGTCCGGACATGCTAAGAATGCTTTCAGATGCGAGGGAGTATAAATTCGATTTTATTCTTGTTTGGAAATTGACCAGGTTTAGTAGAAATTTAAAGGATTTGCTTAATACTTGTGACGAACTCGAAAGACACGGAGTTTATCTGCAAAGTTTTTCTGAAAACTTTGACGGCAAAACACCCGCAGGACGACTAATGCGCGGAGTGTTGGGCCTTATGGGGCAATTTGAAAGAGAGGTCTTATCTGAAAATGTTATTCTCGGTTTAACTGAGCGTGCATATGGGGGTGCAAGGACATGCAGTCAACTTCTTGGCTATGATGTAATCAAAGGTGGCAGTATGACTGTTAATCAAACTGAGGCAGAGATAGTCAAATTTATTTTTAGTACATACCTGAAGTACAAAAATTTAACTGAGGTTGCGTCATTATGTCGCCAAAAGGGTTTCCGTGGCAAACGTGGCAGGAAATTTGATGCATTCAAGATTGAGGTAATACTTACCCGTTTTGTATATGCGGGGTTTTACAATTGGCATAATAAGCCACTAAAAGGAGATTTCGAGCCAATCATTAGTATCAAAACATACAACAAGACACAACAATTGTTAAAGGCTCAAGGTTCAATCGTCGGCAGAAATCGTAAACACGAACTCGTATTTTTGTAGTGATGGCTTTAGATTCTCACTCATAGGTTTATCTGTGCTTAAAATAATTCGGGGCAATTCCCCACGCGCGCGTACTACACATATTTAAGTTTTTATATTTATTTTATTATATATTACTAAGGGTATATACCTTCTCCTTCTCCTAACCTACTATATTTAAATATAGTATATATTATATATGTAGGTTAACGGCGTTTTGCGGTGAAATGCGGCGTTCTTCGGTGATGTTCGGTGATTGTCGGTGATGTTCGGCGTTTTGCGGTGTTACAAATATTTACAGTGAAAGGATGTGATTCTATGACGAATGCACAGGCTCAGGGATATGCTGTTGTAGCGTTAAGCCGGTTAATTGCAGCAGGACGCATTAAAGGCAATCGGGCAGAATTATGCCGCCTGCTCGACCGGAAGATGTATGATCTGATGGATATCATGTTTGAAGAAGAGGCCGAGGAAAAAGCCGGAAGAATTTTAGAGGGGAGAGTGGTTTAAATGCTTAAACTACCAAAAATTATTGACCAAAAGTCTGTCAAAAAAATGCTGGCACAGATCAACGCCGACTGCCCAACCGGCGCCAGAAACTATGCAATAATCATTATGATGTATCGTGCTGGCCTGCGTGTACAGGAGATATGCGATTTAGGTTTATCTGACTGCAATTTTGAAACGGGGCTAATATACGTCCAGCAGGGCAAAGGTGGCAAGGACCGGTATGTGCCTATGGATGATGACATTGAAAAATCATTAAAGGCCTGGTTTGCTGTCCGGCCAGAAAGCCAGTTAGTATTTTGCACGCTTGAAGGCGGTCAGTTGATGCAGAGATACATTAGGGAAGTCTGCTACAGAATATCTGAGAAAGCCGGCGTATTTATCCAGGACGGCGCTGTAAAAAAGCCTGTAAGCCCTCATAAGCTTAGACATACCTTTTTGACAGAGGTTTTGAGAGAAGGCACTGTAAACATCCGAGAGGTGCAGGAGCTGGCCGGACACAGTAGCTTAAACACAACAATGGTATATACCCATGTGGTTATGGATGAGCTGCAGGAGAAAATTAAGAAAAGGAAGGGAATTACCTGATTTAGTCGACATGAGAGAATTCCCAACGCTTGGAATTACATTTTGTATAGAAACCACTTGCAAGAAGCAATCTCATACTTCAACTCATATATTTTTTCTGTATTGTCAACAACGCTTTGACATTTATATAAATACATACGGTTTCCTGCAATCTTCTCTTCCTCCACAGTTATGATTCTGCCCACTCTTATTATAATGCAATCATCACCGTCGGATGCAAACTTAAATTTAACAGGATTAGGTTTTCCTGCCGTTGTAAACCACGCTATCATTTCTACCGGCCTCATTAAAACTTTCATTCTGCACCTACCTATAATATACTGGTCATCATTGTATACTCTTCTGCCGGAACTCCTCCACTTACAGGAGAATATCCGGAATGTAAAAAACAGGAACGAAACACGGACCGGGTTCCATGCTGCATACGGATACTATCTATGGCAGCATCCAGTTGCTTTTTCTTCTCATCGTATTTTTCAAATAATGACAGCTGTACAAAATCATTTCCGCAAAACTCACTAACTCTTACTCCAAGTTTACGTATATTTTGCCCTTGCCATAACTGATTGAAGAGCATGCATGCAGCCTGATATATATCATTAGTACAATCGGTAGCAGCGGCGAATTTGTGCTGGTGCCCGCAGTGTACAAATTCATTACTGGTTATTGATACAGCAACCAAACGTGCACAGTATTTTGCTTGCCTGAGTCTCATACAAACGGTTTCTGTGAGGGATAATAGCACTTTATATGCATCTTCTCTGCTGTCTACATCATGTCCGATAGTTGTGGAATTTCCAATGCCTTTCATAGGCGGACGGCCGTCAGAAGCAACATCTGAGCTTTCGATTCCGTTTGCATACTCGCGCATAACTTTCCCGTAACTTTTAAAATAATACGACAGAACTGAAGGGTCTGCCTGAGCTAACTGCCCAATAGTGTATATCCCAAGTTTATGCAATTTAGGGATAGTAGCACGTCCTATTCCATACAGGTCACCTACCGGTAAGGGCCACATTTTTTTAGGTATTTCATCCTTCCACAACGTATGTACCATATCCGGTTTCTTTAAATCTCCTGCGATTTTAGCAAGCAGTTTGTTGTTGGATATACCGATATTTACTGTAAATCCCAACTCCTGCTTTATCCGGTCCTTGATTGTATGAGCAGCAGCAGCAGGGTCGGGCCAAATACGCTCCATACATGTGAAATCCAGAAAGCATTCATCAATACTAAAAATTTGGATATTAGGTGAGTACTCTTCTAAGAGCCGTATCATAGCTGCACTGCATTGCATATAGAGGTCATACCTGGGTGGAACGACGACTATACTTGGACACCGTTGCCGTACTGCATAAAGAGATTCACCAGTCTGTATTTGATAAGCTTTAGCTGGAATGCTCTTGGCCAAAACAATTCCATGCCTGGAAGTCTCATCGCCGCCCACGACAGAGGGTATCTTCCGGAGATCAACAGTATCTCCGTGTTGAAGTCTCCATGTGGCCTCCCAAGATAAATATGCACTATTAACATCGATATGAAAAATAATCCTATCCATAAAATTAGCCACCATTCCAGAACGTTTGTTCGATTTTATTATATGATGGGAAGGTGAAATTATCAATAGAATTAAATACCATAGGAATAATTACCAGAAATGAGCAAACAAAAAGCGGCAGCCGTAGCTCCGCTTTTTGCTCCCATCCCTTAAAACCTCAAGAGAGAAGGAATCCTGTTTTTGGGATAATAAAATTATAACAAAGCTTGTATTGTTTGGCAACATATAGTAGATTTATAATATAAATTGCATAAGAACAGTTAGAGAAATAAAAGAAAATTCGCAAAGGAATATTTGATGTATTCAGATGTATTTTAATGAATAGCCTGTCAACAAAGCGTCAACAAGCAACTTTATGTGAATTAAACTGATAACATAAGAAAAGCCCAGAACCATTGAAATTCTGGACTTTTTACTTGGCAGGGGAGACAGGACTTGAACCCGCAGCCGACGGTTTTGGAGACCGCTACTCTACCAATTGCGCTACTCCCCTAAGACGAATATTAGTATACAATACAGCTTGTACACTTGTCAATGGCTAAACTGAGAATTAGACTGAATTAAACTGAGAACCTGGTTTGGCGAGAAAGAGGAAGCTAATTTCCAATTTTCGACTCTGTTATTTCCAGTATTTATAAAAATATTGCTCCTTGGCTTGAAAAAGGGTATTATTAAAAGTAGAATATTTTAAGAAATAAAACGGCAGAATAAATGGTTTGGCAAATTAAGAAACTTAAAATGAGGCAGCTATGAAATTTAAGGACAATTTATTTATTCTATTTATAATATTTTTACTGCTGGGTACTCTGGCCACCATCCAGATCAGGAGTACCATGGGTATGCAGCGTCAGAACGCTGAAATCCTGGATCTGAACAAATTAATGGGACAGCTTGATTCCAGAACAAAACAGGGAGAAGCCTACAAGGCGGATATAGCCAAGCTGGAAAATGATATGGAAGCCTTTATAAAAGCTTCTTCCAATAACATTGCCAATGCTGAATCCAAGCAGGAGCTTGATAAATTGAGATTGATATGCGGCCTTACGGATGTGAGGGGTAATGGAGTGGTGGTAACCCTGAACGATGCAAATGAAGCGTATGCCGCAAGAGCAGGGGATGATTCCGTTATGGATTACATTATCCATGACCTGGATATCCTGCATGTTGTGAATCATTTGAGAATGGGCGGAGCACAGGCCATAGCCATAAATAATGAACGCATAATTTCCACCAGCGAGCAGGTATGTGCAGGGCCTACCATAAAAGTCAACAGCAATCGATACGCGGTTCCATATGAAATAAAAGCAATCGGTGATTCTGATGAGCTTTACAATACCCTTAAGGACAGCGGAATCCTTGATGAAATGACCACCCTCGGCAAGAGAGTGAGCATAACCAGGGAAAAAGATATTGAAATTCCCAAGTTTTCCAACGACATCAGCAGGTTGATTTCAAAATTGGAGGTTGTAAATAATGAAAGCAAAAAGGGTAAGTAGAAATATATCGATAGCATTAATATGCGTTATTTTGGGGCTGGCATTGTCCTGGCAGTTTCAGAGCATCAGGAACAATGCGAAGGTAATGAATCTCGAAAGCCAGAAAAAGGATGACCTTGTAGTCAAAATACTTAACGAGCAGAAAAACAACGAAAACCTGCGGGCAAAGCTTACCGAACTTCAGACGCAGCTTGACAAATTTGAAAATGCAAGAGGAAATTCCGATGAAAACTTAAAACTGCTGACGGATGAAATCCAGAAGCTCAGAACGGTTGCAGGCTTGACGGATGTCAAGGGCAGGGGTGTCATAGTGACCTTCGCAAAGGAAGACGCCATAAATGTGGAGGATGACGACCTCCTGTTCGTGCTCAATGAACTCAGGGCCACAGATGCACAGGCACTGGCCATCAATGACCAGCGGATAATTGACACCACTGAGGTAAGAGTTGCCGGAGGGTACATCATGGTTAACGGCAGGCATGTAACACCGCCTTATGTCATAAAGGCCATTGTTGACCCGGATAATGCAGTAAACGCGTTGAATATGATAGGGGGCTCCCTTGAAAAAATAAGGCTTTTTATTGATGTGAAGGTTGAAAAATCCAATAATCTTGAAATTCCCAAAATAAGTGAGGAACTCATAAGAACGGACAAATTGAAGCAGGCGGAAAAGGATTGACAGGCATAAGCCGGGGAGCTCGGGAGTGTGATAAAACATCATGCTCCCGGGCTCTTTTTTTGTTCTCAAATACACAGAAAGCTTATATAAATAAATATGAATATTTTTTTATAATGCACTAATTACGTCAATGGGGGTAATTGAATTGAGGATAAAAAAGATAATGGCCATATTTGCAGTATTGATTATATGTGCTCTGCTATTTGATTATTTTGTTATACACAAGGACAGTACGGGCATAAATTCAGGACTGTCCGACCTGGGAGGCGTATACAGTGCCAGCAGCAGGAATGTTGACTATTCCACGGAGCTGACAGGCAAGGTTATAGACGAAGTAAGTTCCGCCATGGAAGACGATTCCTCCAGGCAGACAGTATTTTCCTACGAGCAGAAAAGGTGCTGGGGAATTTCACGCCAGCCCAACGGCCAGACTCCCAGAGCCGATCCGGGTGCTGATGACATACTTAAAAAATATGGAGGAAAATACGTGGGAGATGTAACCAGGAACATCATTTACCTGACCTTTGATGAAGGGTATGAAAACGGCTATACCTCCAAAATTCTGGACACTCTCAGGGAGAATAACGTGAAAGCCGCATTCTTTATTACAGGCCCGTATCTGAATGAGCATCAGGATTTGGTCAGAAGAATGGTAGAGGAGGGCCATACTGTGGGCAACCATACCATCCATCATCCAAGCCTGCCTGAAAAGGATGATTCTCAGATAGAGGAAGAAGTCCTTGGTCTGGAAAGAGCCTTTTCAGAAAAATTCGGTGCAAAGATGAAATTCCTCCGTCCACCCAAGGGGGAGTACAGTGAACGCAGTCTGAGCATCACAAGCAAGCTCGGCTACTGCAACCTCTTTTGGAGCTTTGCGTATGATGACTGGCACAGGGATAAAATACGCGGGCCTGAATATGCGTATAAAAAGGTTATAAGCAATCTGCATAACGGAGAAATATTACTGCTGCATGCTGTATCAAAAGACAATGCAGATGCACTGGACATGATAATAAAGGGCTGCAGGGCAAGCGGCTTTGAATTCGGAAATGTGGAAGAACTGGCAGATTGAGTGCGAAGTACATAGCTGCTTTAAAATTTTAGGTTCTACTGTAAAGAGAGGCAGGAATCCCATGAAAGGTAAAGCTTTGCACAAGGGAAAGAATATGGCGGGGGCAGGGAAAAAGGATAAAAAGCTGAAACCGGTGAAAAAACCCAACCTTAAGGAAAGAGTCACCGAGGTGCTGGAGCTCCCGAAGGAAATAGTTCTGAACATGCCCAAGCTGACCATGCTGGGCAACGGAGATCTGATTGTTGAAAACTATAAGGGTATTTTGGAATACGACGAAGGAATCATAAGGCTGAACACAGCTTCCGGAATCATCAGGGTAACCGGAGCAGACATTTACATAAAAGAAATAACAATGGAAAGCATTATGATTTTCGGGAATATTCAATCACTGGAATTTACGAAATAAACGGATTTACCACTATTTGCTTGCGTGCGGACAATTTGCAGCCGGTTGGTGCGCAGATAGGAGAATACATGTTAATTTGGAGATTATGGAATTATATAAACGGATATGTTATTATTATTGTTGAAGGATACTTTTTGGAAAAGTTTATTAACATATGTACCCATAGAAATATACGCCTATGGAATGTAAAGTGGCAGAAGAACAGCAGGGTGTCCATGAAGCTCAGCATTGCCGATTACAAGCAGATAAGGCCTGTTGTCAGAAAGACCCGCTGCAAGGTACATATAACAAAACGAAAAGGAGTTCCCTTCATTTTAAACAGGTATAGAAACCGGAAGGCTTTTGTAATAGGCTCGGTTGTTTGTATAATTGCCTTTTTCCTGATATCCTCCTTTGTATGGGATATATCGGTATACGGAAACACAAATGTATCAACGGAATCCATACTTGAAAGATTAAAGGAAAATGGTATAGAAAACGGCGTCCTGAAATTCAAAGTCAATACCGATGAGGTTGCTGAAAACATGATGCTGCAAATAAACGACCTGGCCAGGATAAGCGTGGTACTTAAAGGAACCAGGGTTTATGTGGACGTTACGGAAAGGACCAAGCCTCCCGTATTGATTGACAGGCGTATTCCATGTAATATAGTGGCCGCCAGGGATGGAGTCATTTATTCCATAGTGGCCAAGGAAGGACTTGAAACCGTAAAAGTTGGTGATACTGTTACGAAGGGCCAGTTGCTGATTACAGGGAAAATAGACAATGTCAAAAATCCTGAACTGCCTCCGCTGATTGTGCATTCAATCGGAAGCGTGAAGGCCAGAACCTGGTATGAAGCAACTGCAAAAGTGGAACAAAACCTGGTGACGGCAAAAAGGACGGGTATGAAAAAGGAACAATACTCCCTTATTTTGTTTTCAAGAAAATTCAAATTATTTCATGGAAAGATTCCATATAATAATTCTGAACATGTGGAAGTTAAAAAAAAGCTGACCCTTGGAGCAAACTTTGCTCTGCCTTTTGAAATGCTGGTAGACGAGTATTATGAATATGAGCTTGAAAACAATAAGATAGACGTGGCCACCGCAAAGAAGCTGGCCTCGGAAAAGGCGGTTGAACTGGCGCAAAAACAGATTCCCATGCATGCAGAAGTGCTTAAGAAAAACATAGTGGAATACGAGGACGAGAATGGCAAAGCGGTCAGAGCAATAATAGAATGTATAGAGGATATAGGAATTACACAGGAGATTGGAGGAATGTGATACTTGGCTGACATTACAGAGAAGAGCATAGATTTTTACAGTATAGAGTACGCAATGAATATTTTCGGAAATTATGACGAAAATATCAAGATTATAGAAGACGCCTTCCAGGTGAAGGTGCTTACCAGAGGAACCTCCATTGCAATAAGCGGGGAGGCCGGGAATGTTGAGAAGGCTGAAATAATAGTGACAAAGCTTTTAAACATTGCAAAGCAGGGAGAATCCATAACAAGACAAAATGTTTTATACCTGGTTGGCCTTACAAATGAAAATAAGATAGAAAAGGCTGATGAAATCATACAGGACTATGTCTGCCTTACAGCAAAAGGAAAGCAGATTAAGTATAAAACCCATGGACAAAAGCTGTATTTTAATGCCATAAAGAAAAATGACATAGTATTTGGTATAGGGCCTGCAGGAACAGGAAAAACCTTTCTGGCAGTTGCAATGGCTGTCACGGCCTTCAGAAACAAGGAGGTTGACAGGATTATCCTCACAAGGCCGGCGGTGGAAGCAGGTGAAAAGCTTGGCTTTCTCCCGGGGGATCTTCAAAACAAGGTTGACCCGTATTTGAGGCCATTATACGACGGCCTGTACGAAATAATGGGTGCCGACCTGTATATGAAATACCTTGAAAGAGGCATGATCGAGATAGCGCCTCTGGCATATATGAGAGGAAGAACTCTTGACAATTCCTTCATTATTCTTGACGAGGCTCAGAATACAACTCCTGAACAGATGAAGATGTTCCTTACCAGGATAGGCTTCAATTCCAAAGCTGTCATAACCGGAGACATAACCCAGGTGGATTTGCCGGGAGACAAAAAGTCTGGTCTCAGGGAAGTTACCGGCATATTAAAGGATGTGGACGGCATAGAATTTGTTTACCTCACCGAAAAGGACGTTGTAAGACATGAGCTTGTACAGAAAATAATTGTTGCATATGATAAACATGATAATAAAAGCAGCACAAAGCCCTAGCCGGACAGTATTTTGTCCCGCTGAACGAAAAGAGCACGAAAACAAGTGGTAGTGGATTTTTCTGGGGGATAAGCAAATGAAGAAAAATAAGAAGAACAGCAGCAAACTTAAAAGGATTGCCCGGAATATTAATGTTCAAAGAATATTTCTGGTAATGGTCACGGTTATAATAGCATTTCTGATTATTGAATCAGGTGCTCAGCCCACAAAATACAAATTGAGCGTGGGAGAGGTTTCACGCTATGATATTACCGCGCCAAGGGACATTGTAAACGAGGTCCTTACAGAGCAGAACAGAATAGCTGCCATGGAAAACGTACAGCCTGTTACAAAGGAAGACACAAAAGCCTTTGGTGAAGTGTTTTATAAAAAGGATGATTTTTTCAAGGCTGTCAGCAGTGCCAGGTCAGGCGTTGATAAATATTTAAAAGACATGGGAGTGTCGGCAAAGGATGAGAATTTTTCTCAATACCTGAAGGATGCCCAGAACAGTGCTCTTTCATCCTTTTCGGCACAGATAAAAGGGCAGGGCATCAACCTGTCCCAGGATCAGATGAGCTATCTCATAAACAAGGCCGCCGACAGCGACCTGGAAACCTTTGAGGAGCTGACCCGTCAGCTTATTTCAGAATCCATGGCCGAAGAGGTTACCGAAAGCAATCTTGCATTGCATTTACATAGATTGCAGAACAGCTACCAGAGCGAGCAGGGTATAAGCCAGGAATTGAAGAACATAGGAGAACTGCTTGTCAGAAGCATTCTGAAGCCAAACAGGGTCATTGATGCCGAGGCTACCGCAAAGAAGAAAGAAGAAGCCTATAATGACAATGCCAATATTGTTAAAATAAAAAAGGAATCCAGGATACTAAGCTTCGGAGACATAGTTTCGGCTGACAAGCTAAAGCTGCTGGAAGAGCTGAACCTGCTTGAAACAAACGGGAGGTACGACTATCTGTTTTCAACAGGCATCATGTTTGTGATACTGTTTCTTACCGTACTGACGGCGCTGTTTCTGAAAAAGTATAACAGGGAGAGCTACAACAGACGGAAAGATATACTTTTAATATGCCTGATTGTTACTATTATCCTGGTATTGGCCCGGTATCTGGTTGTTTTTTATGACGGTCTGGTAATACCTATATTTGTGGGAACCATGCTGGTTGCTACTCTGGTGAATGTTGAAACAGCGGTTGTCATAAACTGTGTATTAGCCGTGGGCATTTCAATAATGTCCAAGGGAGATTATAAATTCCTGTACATGGGACTGGTTTGCGGGGTTATTTCAGCCTTCATGGTATCAAAGGCAAATCAGCGCAGCAGGATGTCAATGAACGGAGTACTGCTGGGCTTTATAAATGTAGCCTTTATTGTATGCCTGGATTTTATAAACAGAAGTGATTCAAGGTCCATTCTCACCGACAGCATTGTAGTCTTTTTGAACGGTTTTGTCTCAATGATTCTCACCATTGGATTTCTGCCGTTTCTGGAGAGCGCATTTAATATAGTAACACCCTTGAAGCTGCTGGAGTTGTCCGATCCCAACCACCCCTTGCTGAAAAAGCTGTTAATAGAAGCTCCGGGAACCTATCATCACAGTCTTATGGTGGGTAACCTGGCTGAAATAGCTACCGAGGATCTGGGCGGAAATGCCTTGCTGGCAAGAACAGGGGCGTATTTTCATGATGTTGGCAAGCTCAAAAGACCTGACTTTTTCAAGGAAAACCAACTGACTGAAAATCCTCATGACAGGATGACTCCGCATCTCAGCACCCTTGTCATTACCTCACATACCAAGGATGGTCTGGATATAGCCGCCAAATACAAGCTTCCCCAAGTCATACTGGATATTATCAAACAGCATCATGGAACCACGCTGGTAGCTTATTTTTACCACAAAGCCCTTAAAGCCGCTGAAGGTGAGGCGGAGGTAAAGCAGCAGGAATTCAGGTACGAAGGCCCGAAGCCACAGTCCAGGGAGGCTGCCGTAGTAATGCTGGCAGATTCTGTGGAAGCGGCCGTAAGATCCATGACTGACAAAACAGAGGCTAAGATAGAAGCACTGATAAGAAAAATAATAAAGGATAAGCTGGATGACGGTCAACTGGATAACTGCCGGCTGACTCTGAACGACCTGGATATGGTTGCAGGTTCCTTTATGCGGGTATTAAGCGGATATTTTCATGCAAGGGAACAATACCCTGAAATAAAGGAAGCTATGGCTGGAGAAAATAACAGGCATATGGACAGGGCACCGGAACAAAGCTCCTCCGTTGAAGCGGCAGATTCCTCTGCTTCGACCCGTGACACGGAACCCGGGGCAGCGAGGGAAGCGGAGAGACCCAGATAAAACAAAGGAAGATTTGAAAAGGAGAAAGCAGGTTTTGATAATAATTGAAAATGAGCAGGATAAGGTTGATATTACAGAAACTATGAATAAATTGATTGAAGATACCATAGAGCGTTGTATGAAGGCTGAAAAGCTGGACACCGCCTACGAGGTAAGTGTTTTAATAGTGGATGACCGGGAAATAAGGGCCATCAACAAGGAACACAGGGCCATAGACAAGGCCACGGATGTGCTTTCCTTTCCTATGGCGGAATTTGTCAAGGGCGAACTTGTTTCGGACGAAGGCGATTATGATCCGGAGTTTGATGAATTGATGCTGGGTGATATAATTATATCTGCTGAAACTGCAAAAAGGCAGTCACAGGAGTACGGACACAGCTTTGAAAGAGAACTGGCCTTTTTGACGGCACATTCCTGCTTCCATCTGCTGGGCTATGACCACATGGAAGAGGATGAGGAAAAAATCATGATAGGCAAGCAGGAAAGTGTACTTTGTCAGATGGGCTTGATGAGAGGTGTTTGATTTAGCTGCGTGAAATATAAATCGCAGATATGGAGAACTGTATGAAAAATAGAAATCTGTTGGAGAGCTTTAAGAACGCTTTTCAGGGCGTGTGGCATACTTTGGTGAATGAAAAGAATATGAAAATCCATCTGGCTGCTGCTGCAATGGTGATTATAGTTGCTCTCTGGCTGGGAGTAAGCAAAATAGAAATGACCGTACTGTGTGTCACAATTGCAATGGTTATTTGTTTTGAACTGATAAACACGGCTATGGAGGTCATGGTCAACATAATAGTTGATGTATATCATCCCAAGGCCAAAATAATCAAGGATGTATCAGCAGGCGCAGTTTTTGTATCGGCATTATTCAGTATTGCAGTTGGGGTAATAATCCTGGGAGATAAGCTCCTGATAAGGCTCCAGAGTTTGTATGGCCTTTTGAAATAAGTGTCAGGCGTTTTTGCTCTACATACCGGCAGTATAGATGCTGGAAATATGGAAAGGACGTAATATATGATTACAGATGAAGCACTGATTGAGCAGGCCAGGCAGGCTATGACAAATGCATATGTACCATATTCAAAATTCCATGTGGGGGCTGCCCTGCTTACAAAGACAGGAAAGGTATATACCGGCTGCAATGTGGAAATCGCCTCCTTTGGAGCAACTAACTGCGCCGAACGGACAGCGGTATGGAAGGCGGTATCTGAAGAAGGCAGGCTGGAGATTGAGAAGATTGCAATAGTGAGTGATGATCCCGGCTACATATATCCCTGCGGTATATGCAGGCAGGTGCTTGCTGAATTTGCCGATGATGAGATGCAAATAATAGCCACGAATAAAAGCGGAGAATACAGGGTTGTCCGGTTTGGAGACATCCTTCCCAATGCGTTCCGCAGCTTTTAAATATAAATTACCATTTTTGGAGGATATATAATGTCGTTTAAGTCAGGTTTTGTTTCAGTAATAGGAAGACCAAATGTAGGAAAATCAACGCTGTTGAATGCCTTGACAGGGCAGAAAATAGCTATAATGTCCGATAAGCCTCAGACCACAAGGAATACCATCAGAGGTGTAATCACAGAGGAGGAATACCAACTGGTGCTTATTGATACTCCGGGTATTCACAAGCCAAAGACCAAGCTGGGGCAATATATGGTGAATGTGGCTTCCGAAACCATGAAGGAGGTAGATTTGATACTGTTTATTGCTGATGCCACAGAGTCTGCCGGAAATCTTGATACTGGCATAATTGAACAGCTAAAGCAGGCTAAAACACCGGTATTTCTTATTCTCAACAAGGTTGACATAGTAAGTAAGGACAAGCTTTTGTCCATCATAGAAAGCTACAGCGGCTTGATGGATTTCAAGGCGGTCATACCGGTATCAGCGCTGAAAAAGGACGGAACGGCTATAATCATAAAGGAAGCCTTGCAGTATATACCGGAGGGGCCCAGGTTTTTCTCGGAGGATACCTTGACTGACCAGCCTGAAAAGGTCATAGCTGCCGAAATGATAAGAGAAAAGGTGCTGCTGAACCTTGAAGATGAGGTGCCCCATGGTGTGGGTGTGGAGGTAATGTCCTTTAAGGAGCGGGAGGACGGTCTTATCAGCATTCAGGCTACAATTTATTGTGAAAAGAACTCACATAAGGGAATCATAATTGGAAAGCAGGGCCAAATGCTCAAAAAGATAGGAAGTGCTTCCAGATATGAAATTGAGAGGTTACTGGACACTAAAATATTCCTGGAATTATGGGTCAAGGTCAAGCCGGACTGGAGAAACAATGACGGCATGCTTAAAAATCTCGGTTATCAAAGCAAGAGACAGTAATTCGGGGGCTGAATAGCAAATGGGTAATGTACATTATAAAGGCATTGTTATAAGAGAAGTGAATACGGGAGAGGCAGACAAGATAGTTACGGTTTTAACTGCGGAGGAGGGCAAGATTTCAGTTGCGGCAAAAAATGCGCGGCGTCCGAAAAACTCCTTGGGCGGCGGTACTCAGTTGCTGTGTTTCAGCGATTATATGCTCTTTAAGGGCAAGGAACTTTACAATATGTCCTGCTGCGAGGTGATTGAGCCCAATTATGAAATCCGGAACGACATATACAAGCTCACCTACAGTTCGCATATTCTTGATCTGATTTCGGACAACGTTCAGGAGGGAGAGCCTTCAGAAGACATTCTGAAGCTTTTGCTGAATACGCTTTATGTTATTTCAAAAACCGACCGTTCGCTGGAGCTGATAACCAGGGTTTTCGAGCTCAGGCTGATGGCCTTGCTGGGCTATGAGCCGCAGGTTTCCGGATGCATAAACTGCAATTCCATCCAGGATGAAAATATGTACTTTGATTTGGACAATTCGGGTATTGTATGCAAGGAATGTGTAAATCCTAACGGAAGAGTGATTCCCCTTTTACCGGGAACAGTAAAGGCTTTGAAATATATTATGAAAATCAGTCCTCAGAAACTCTTCAGCTTTACCCTGTCACAGGAGTCGGTCAAGGAGCTGGGGATAATAGCAAAAGGCTATATAAAAGAGCATTTGGGAAAGGAATATAATAAACTGGATTATCTGAAACAGTTAATGTGATTAATAAAAAAACTCTGGAGTGATATATGAACAATATAGTTTCAACTATTTCCATCATAATCATTGTTATAAATGTTGCATTCATTATCACAGCCGTGTTCTTTGAACGCAAGAAACCTGTCCAGGCTTTGAGCTGGGTCATTACCCTGTCCTTACTGCCCCTGATAGGTTTTTTCCTTTATCTGCTGTTCGGAAGAAGGTCTTACAGGCAATACAGCCACAAGGTATTTAAAAGTTCCGGCAAGATTCCCTATGGGAAAGAAATAAGGGTTCCGGAATATTCCGGTGAGGAGATGAAGCAGTTGATGAGGCTCAATGCTGCAACCTCCAGAAGCCCCTATACCGACAATAATGATGTAATCATATTTACAAGTGCCAGGGATAAATATGCAGAGCTGTTCAAGGATTTGGAGGAAGCCAGGGAGTCAATACATTTGCTTTACTTCATCCTTCAGAATGATAACATAGGCAAAAAGCTCATTGACCTGCTGGCAAAAAAGGCAGGTGAAGGTGTGGAGGTACGGGTTTTGATAGATCATGGCTCTAACCTGTTTATGCCGTTTAGAGCATATTCCTCCATAATTAAAAATGGAGGGGAAGTCTTTAGCTACTTCTCCAATACAATAAATAATTATCTGAAGATAAACTTCAGGAACCACCGTAAAATAGTGGTAGTAGACGGAAAAACAGGCTACACGGGAGGAATAAACATCGGAGACGAGTACCTGGGCTGCCACAAAAAAATAAAACCCTGGAGGGATACCCACCTGAAAATAACCGGCAGCAGCGTCCTTGACCTTCAGCTCAGGTTTATTGAAGATTGGCTGTATGCATCAAAGCAGGCTTCCGAAAAATTTAACAGCCGCAAATATTTTCCTGAGATAGAGAGCCGGAAGAGCACAACAGGAACAACCGGGGTACAGATAGTATCCAGCGGCCCCGATACCAACGGGGAGGAGATAAAGCGGGGGCTGCTGAAATTGATTAATTCCGCAAAGCAGAAAATCCTGATTCAAACCCCCTACTTCGTTCCTGATGCGGCATTTCTGGAAGCTCTTCAGAATGCGGCTTTATCGGGTGTGGAGGTGAGTATTCAGTTGCCTGGAGTGCCTGACAAGCAATACGTATACAAGGCTACCATGTCTTATGTTGCCGATGTGCTGGACTATGGCATAAATATATATATCTATCCAGGATTTCTTCACGCCAAAATGCTGGTGGTGGATGATTTTTGTGCTGCCGTAGGAACGGCGAACATCGACATGAGAAGTTTTTCCCTGAATTTTGAGATAGATGCCTTTATGTATGGGGAGGAAATAGCCGGAAGGTGCACAAATATCTTTAATGGAGATTTAGAAATTTGCAGACCGCTGACCAGAGACGAATTCAACAAAAGAAGCGTTTTTTCCAGGGTGGCCGAAAGTACTTTCAGACTGTTTTCACCAATCTTGTAAAAGGGTGCTGCCATTGTCAGGCAGCACCTCTTCCATAGTAGTTGTATTTTCAGCTTGTTGTTTGTACGGACGCAATTTTCACAGCTCCGCTTTGTTAAAACTGAAAATAAATAAACGAACTGGTGTTAAATACCCCGAACAAAATGAGAAGGATCAGTCCTGCGTAGTATAAGCCCCATCTCACTGCCAAAGGCTTTTTTTCTATTTCCTCGCTTAAAGTTCTGGAACGCTGCAGGAGCTGTACCGCAGTCAGAAAAGCGACAACACAGCAGCAGAGCGCCACCTGATATCTTGTAATACCTGCGCTGCCGAAATTGATGCTCAGGCTGAAATCCGTGAAAATCTTTTTTATGATAAAACGTGCATTGGTAAAAGAGGTGGCTCTGAAAAATATCCACGAAAAGCATATAAGATTAAAGCTTACAAATACCTTTACAAACTTTTGAAGAGCCGGTAGCCTGTCAAGTCGTACAGCATGTGAAAGCTTCTCTCTCAGGCTTCTGGTCAGAAGTGCAAAAACCAGGTAGAACCCGTTCAGCGCACCCCAGATGACATAAGTCCAGGCTGCGCCGTGCCAGAGCCCGCTGAGCAGGAAGACAATCAGCAGGTTTCTGTGCCATTTCCATTTCGCACATCTGCTGCCTCCAAGAGAGATATACACATAGTCGGAAAACCAACTGGACAGGGAAATATGCCAGCGTCGCCAAAATTCAGATATGCTTTTTGAAAAATAGGGGAGCCTGAAGTTCTGCATCAGCTCAATACCCATGATTCTTGACGCACCTCTTGCAATATCCGTGTAGCCAGAAAAGTCGCAATATATCTGAAAAGCAAAGAAATAGGTGGCAATAACCAGGGTCAGCCCGCTTACCGCTTCGGGAGACTTATAGGCGGCATTAACTGCAAGGGCAAGATTATCCGCTATGACCAGCTTTTTGAAAAAACCCCAGGCCATAAGCTTCAACCCATCTACCGTTCGTTTTGTATCAAAGCTGTGTTTCGTGTGAAACTGCCAGAGCATATTCTGAGGGCGCTCTATGGGCCCTGCGACAAGCTGGGGATAATACATGACATACAGGGCGTATATGCCGAAATGCTTCTCGGACTTGTGCTTGCCCCGGTATACTTCAATTATATAGCTCATACTCTGGAAAGTGTGGAAGGAAAGTCCGATGGGCAATATGATGGTCAGGCTGCTGACAGGATAATTCCACCCCAGCATGTGCGCCAGCCTTTCGGCATTTTCATTGAAGAAGTTGAAGTATTTGAAGACAAAAAGTATGCCCACATTGGTCAATATGCTTATAATAAGAAATATACGTTTCCTGCTGCCTTCCAGCTTATCTATCAGTATACCTGCAATATAGTCTATGACAATGGTAAAGCCCAGTATCAGTATATATCTGGGAACAAAGGCCATGTAGAAAAGGCAACTGCTCACCAGCAGCAGGAACCATCTGAGCTTGTGAGGCAGGAGAAAGTAAAGGATAGTTACCACCGGAAAAAATATCATAAATTCTACAGAGTTAAACAGCATCTGGATTCTCCTTGTTAAGCATTATTTTTTTCCATAAATCCTGTGCCATGAATTCATAGCCTTCAGGAAGCAGGTGAACATGGTCTGAAAAGTATTCATATTTGACTTTCTTGTTATAATCAATATAATTTAGCTTTCTATCGCGGAAACACCGGGCTATGCCTGACAGGTTGCTTTGGAATCCGGGTTTTTCTGTAGCTCCGTTTAAAAGCCTGTCATTCATTGCGTTCATAAAATACAGTGTATTTTTCTTCTTCTGATGCTCTGCAATTTTATTCAGGAAGTATATCTGGGGGCTGCTTTCACTGAGGTTGAAGGTCTTGTCGGAATAATACCACCTGTTCTCGGGCAAATTCAGAGTTCTTGGGAGCTTGGGTTTCTTGCTCCAGACCATGATTTCCGATGAGGGCTGGTTCAGCAGGGAATTTGCATTTAACTTTATCTTATTGCTGATGAATCCACTGTAACCTATGGCGGCAAAATAACTGTTAAGTCTGTGGTGAAGCTCTGCTTTGGCAGCAGCCAGGGGGCTCTCCTGCTGGATATGTCCTCTGCTGACCATGGCATCGTAGCTATTCCTGTCCAAATCCTTCAGGTAATGCTTCAGCCAGTAGGCAGGTGTTTTTGCATTTATTTCCCAATAACTGAAATTCAAGATAAGGTTTTCAGTGGATATGCCATATTTGTCAAGCAGCAGCAGCACCGTATAAAAATCGCCGAACATGGAGGAGGGTATTCCCAGGTTGAAGACCCTTACCCTGCTGTTTTTTCCGGCGGCAAGCAGGTTCATGTAGGAACTCATGGTTTTGTCGGGAGGACAGGGAGTACCATAGCCTACCGAATCTCCCACAAAAATAATATATTCCTTCAAGTCCTGTTTATCAATAGTGGCCTTTATCGCTTTCACAGTGGGCTCGATGGCATGCACATTATCCTTGAAGACATCGTAATTCAGCCTGTTATTATAAACAGTACTTTGGGGAAGCAGAAAAATAAGGGATAGCTGCGTCAGCAAGTAGAAAACAGCCAGAAAAAGAAAAAGTTTTTTAATTATTTTCAATGCCGCACCTCGTAGTATATTACAATTATTAAAATTTTTGTAAAATCAAATTAAACCTTACATATTATACTATAATATTTGCCAGGCAGAAAGAATATTTTACATTTCTTCGCATAGTTATTGTCTTAAAACGCCTAATACAATATAATTGATAGAAAATAAACAATCTTTGTGTGGACAGCTTGGACATAATACATTAATAATAGGCAGGAGATGAAAAGATATGGATAAAATCGTGAGAGAAATGATCCTCTATTTTAATAAAGATGTGAAAAGAATTAACCATGCCCTGAAGGTGCATGATTTTTGCGCTGTAATAGCGGGACTTGAGGGACTGGATGAAAAAACCAGATCCATAGTTGAGCTTTCGGGAATACTCCATGATATAGGCATTAAGGAGGCAGAAAGAAAGTACAATTCTTCGGCAGGCCCCTATCAGGAAAAGGAGGGACCGGCTATTGCAAGGGAGATAATGGAAAAACACGGAATTGAGGCCGGAGTGATGGACAGAGTGTGCCATATAGTCGGAAATCATCACAGCTACGGCAGAATAGACGGAATTGATTTTCAGATTCTTGTAGAAGCCGATTTTATGGTTAATATATTTGAAGACGGGCTGGAAAGGTCTTCAGCGGCAACAATAAGGGAGAAATATTTTAAGACCGGAGCCGGCACGGAACTGCTTGAACAGATGTATCTTTAGGCACCGGGCAGCGTAACGGAGTATATATGTATATATAATCTTATTGTCACAATAAAAGGAGTTTTTTCTTTGTTCAGACTTGTAAAGTACTTAAAACCATATATGAAGCAGGTTACACTGGGGCCTGCCTTCAAGCTTCTGGAAGCAATTCTTGAGCTGCTCATACCGTTTATGATGGCAAAGCTCATTGATAACGGTGTTAAGGCAAACAATTCCACATTCATTTTGCAGATGGGCGGGTTAATGCTTTTAACAGCTATCATAGGTGCAGGCTCGGCATTTGTTTGCCAGTATTATGCATCGGTTGCTTCCCAGGGCTTTGGCACCACCATGAGAAATCTTTTATTCAAGAAAATTCAGGGCTTTACCTACAGTGAAATTGACAGAATCGGAACGCCCTCCCTTATAAACCGTATTACCAGCGACGTAAACCAATTGCAGTTTGCAGTGGCCATGCTTATACGACTGGTCATAAGAGTGCCTTTCCTTTGTATTGGCGGGCTTGTAATGGCCATTATAATCAGTCCCCGGCTGTCTCTCATATTATTGGTCATCATGCCGGTATTCGCAGTTTTTCTCTATCTGGTAATGTCCAAAAGCGTACCCTTGTTTAAAACCGTACAGAGGAGGCTGGACACCCTCTCAACAGTCATCAGGGAGAACCTGTCCGGGGCCAGGGTGGTACGGGCATTTGCAAGGCTGGATAAGGAAAGGGAGAGATTCAAAAAGAGCAATAAGGAATACGCCGATAACTCCATCAGGGTGGTCAGGATATCGGCCCTGCTCAATCCTGTGACAACGGTGGTTATCAATTTCGGCATTGCAGCCATACTTTGGTTCGGGGGCTTTCAGGTGTATGAAGGAAATATGACCCAGGGAGAAATTATTGCATACATCAACTATGTCAATATGATATTATCGGCTCTGATTGTTCTGGCAAACCTGGTGGTTACCTTTACCAAGGCGGCTGCTTCTGCTGTGAGGGTAAATGAGCTTCTGGACATCCGGCCTTCCATTGAAGACCCGGACAAATATGAAGAGCTGCTTCCGGCAGGCAGCCCGGAACCGTCTTTCGCCATAGAATTTAAAAATGTAAGTTTTTCCTATGACAACAGCTCTGGAGAAAATGTACTGCAGAACATTTCGTTTAAGGTTTTAAAGGGGCAGGTGGCAGGTATTATCGGTTCCACGGGTTCGGGCAAAACAACCCTTATAAATTTGATCGCCCGCTTTTATGATGCCACTGAAGGAAGGGTTTCTATTGGAGGAAAGGATGTTAAAGCTGTAAAACAGGCAGAGCTGAGAAATAAAATAGGTATGGTCCCGCAGAAATCCGTTCTGTTTACAGGAACCATAGAGGACAACCTCAAATGGGGGAAGCCTGATGCGACCTTTGACCAAATGCTGGAGGCGGCAAAAATCGCCCAGGCCTATGAATTCATAATGAAAAAGCCCGAAGGCTTCGCTGCGGAAATTACCCAGGGGGGAAGAAACCTGTCCGGGGGACAGAAGCAAAGACTTGCCATTGCCAGGGCCTTGATAAAAAAACCGGAAATATTGATACTGGACGACAGCTCAAGCGCCCTTGACTATGCCACTGACGCCGCTTTGAGACGTGAGATGAAGGACAGGCTGGCAGGAATGACCGCTGTTATTGTGACTCAGCGTGTGGCCGCAATTCGAAACGCAGATATTATCATAGTAATGGAAGAAGGAGAAATCGTGGGCATGGGCTCAAATGAAGAACTTCTTGAAAGTTGTCCGGTCTACAAAGAATTATACAGCAGCCAGGGCCTGAACAATTCCGCAGCAGAACCGGGTGCCAGCCCCGTGGGTAAGGGAGGTGGCGGACAATGAAAGGCAATATTTTAAAGAGGCTTCTGAAATATATACTCAGACACAGGCGGTTTGCCGCCGGTGCCTTGCTGTGTGCGCTGTTCAGCAATATCCTTATGATTGCGGGACCCTATATAATAGGTATGGGGGTTGACAATATTGCAGGTAAGGGCCGGGTGGATTTTGAAAACATTCTTTATATTGTTCTTGTAATTCTGGGACTGTATATTGTCAGTGCAATTTTCCAGTGGACCCTTCAGGTGCTTACGGGAAAGCTTGCAAACAGAGCAGTGGAGGAATTGAGAAATGACGTTTTTGTTCACGTGAGCAAAATGCCGCTGGAGTATTATGACAGGAATCCTCACGGGGACATCATGTCAAGGCTGACCAGTGATATGGAATATATATCGGAAGGAATATTCCAGGCGGTGACACAAATGGTTACAGGAATAATTTCAATCATAGGCTCCCTTGTATTCATGTTCATACTGAATCCTGCCATAACCCTGATAGTGCTTATTATGACTCCGGTAACCTTTTTGATAGCATCCTTCATAACACGGCGTTCTTCAAGGCTTTTCAAGGAGCAGTCCAGGTTGGGCGGAGAACTGAACGGCTTTGTGGAAGAGCTGATAGGCAGTCAGAAGGTGGTAAAGGCCTTTAACTATGAGGCTCGGGCACAGGAGAGGTTTGAAGAAATAAACGGAAGGCTGTACAAGGCTGGCAGATGGGCTCAATTTTATTCTTCCCTGGTCAACCCTTCAACACGCCTGGTAAACAATATAACATATGTCTTATTGGGCTTGACCGGCGGCCTGGCCGCTGTGGCAGGCAGATTGAGCGTGGGCTATATTTCAAGCTTTCTGACCTATTCCACATATTTTTCCCAGCCCATAAACAACATAACCAGCGTAACTACCCAATTGCAAACTGCAGTTGCATCCGCACAAAGAGTATTTGCCGTACTGGACAGCGAAACCGAGCAGACGGACAAGGGTCTGATGGAATTCAAAAGCTCCGGGGGGAAGGTAAGCTTTGAGGAAGTGACTTTTTCATATACGCCTGATACCAGACTCATAAGCAATTTCAGTCTTAATGTGCAAAAGGGAACCAGAATTGCTGTGGTGGGTCCTACCGGTGCGGGAAAAACAACCCTGGTGAATCTCCTGATGCGGTTTTACGATGCAAATAGTGGGAATATATATATTGATGATATCAATATCCGTGCTATGACCAAGGATAGCCTTAGAAAGTCCTTTGGAATGGTATTGCAGGATACCTGGCTGTTTTCGGGCACCATCAGGGAAAATATTGCATACGGAAAGCCCGATGCCACCGACGAAGAAATTGTAAATGCTGCAATATCCGCAAATGCGCACAGTTTTATAAGAAAGCTTCCCCTGGGCTATGATGCTCTGGTGACGGAAGGTGGGGGGAATCTTTCACAGGGACAGCGCCAGCTCTTGACAATAGCCCGTGTAATGCTTATAATTCCGCCTATGTTGATTCTTGATGAGGCCACCAGCAGCGTGGATACAAGAACAGAAATAAAAATTCAGAAGGCCTTCAATAAATTGATGGAAGGCAGAACAAGCTTTATTATTGCTCACCGGCTGTCCACCATCAGAGAGGCAGACGTGATTCTGGTAATGAATAACGGGCAGATAGTGGAACAGGGAAACCACGAGCAATTGATGGCAAAAGGTGGCTTTTACAGCAAACTGTATTACAGCCAGTATGAAACCGCAGATTAGCCTGTATGGCTGGGGAGGTTAGCGTGAAAGATACATGTGGTAAGTCAGAGTGTATTTCACGCAGCGAAAGCCACTACGTGTCTTTCATTACTATTTGTGTACACGCTATGCGCGTAGATGGGAGGTTAATATGGAAAATTTGTTTGAAAATTATAGAACTCAAAAGAAATTGCTGATGGAGGCACTGGTGCAGAAGGATTATATGGAAATTTACCAGTCCAGCCTACTGAAAAACGATTTCATTCTCAAGCTGGGTGAGCCCAGGTATGAGCTTCACAAGCTTGAGCTTAAGGTTGCCAGAACGAAATTGAAGCTGGATATGATGCAGACCTGCATACAATTTCAAATTCCTATAGACAACGAGCACATTGACCGAACTCTTGAAAAGGAGTTTGAGAAGCATTTCGACATGTTGAGGATTATGAAGAAGGAAATTGAAAGCGTACATAATATGAACGTATCAAATTGGGAGCTGGAAAAAGCTGCAATGCACTTGAAGGATTTATATGTTTCCATTGCAGAAAAGATTCATCCCGAGCTCAGTGTCATTTCCGACAAAAAGTCTGCAAGGATATGGAACGCGGCAAAGGCAGCATATGAAAGCAAGGATGTAAAGAAATTAAGAAAACTTCAAAAAAGGGTTCTATTGGAATATCAAGATGTTCCCGAACTTCAGGAGGAAGCTCAACAGGATATGAAAAAGGTTGTGAAAAAAATGAGATACAAAACAAAAACCGTTTTATCTGATATCGAGAATCTTAAAAAGCAGTTTCCTTTTAATGAAGCTGAGCTCCTGGAGGATGAGGAGGCCTTGGAGAGATTTAAAAGGGACATATCAAAAGATATAAAAGTGGCCAGAGAACTGCTGGATAAACTTGAAAAGCAAATATTGGAGAAACTGCCGCCTACAAGCGACTTGCTCAATTAAGGGATTCCGTGCCGTGACAGGATTCCCTTGAGGCGGCAGCTCAGCCGGACTGACTTTAACCGGCCAGCTTCTTTTTGTTGTAGAGGTCTCTGGCTTTAAAGGACCAGTATGCATATATCACGGTTAAAGTAAGCATTAGTATTAACGGCAGGAATCTGAAAATTACAAAGGGCGTTTCAAAAAGGAGGGCAAACCAGAAGGCGTTGCCGCTTTTTTTCCACAAACCCGGTGTCAGATACCCAAGCTTGCCAAAATTAAAGCCATTCATTGAAAAGAATGCGGTAAGATAGCATATGGTAATGGTAAATGCAAATATGCTCTGATTTGACAATCTCTTAAATCTTGCCGCCTTTGATTCAATGTCGGAAAAGATTTCAGCGGAATACTTGTTGTTGTTTGAGGGCAGGAAATACTGTCCGCCGGAATAAGTACTCCCGCAAACATGTATCCAGCCTGAATCCTGAAACAACTGCCTGTATTGCTGAAAATCACGTTTGTTTTTAAATACCCTGTAGTCTATTTTATAAGGAAGCTCCTGGGGCTTTCCCGGCTCGAAGGTATAGAAGCCAAGGGAATTATAGGACTTGAGCATATACCCCTTTTTTGCCATGGAGCGCAGATACTCTTCTTCCTTGTCCATATCTACAAAAATTTTTAATTTAATCATATAATCAACAACCTTTCATAATATTTTAGTTAATATTGCGTGATTATCCTGCCGGATCATTTTTCACCGGCTGTCACATTTCCCGAAATATTCACAAGATGCTTCAGACGCCGGATTTCCAGTTTTAGCACTTCCTTGCCCTCAGCGGTGAGCACGTATACCTTTCGCCTTGTATCTTCGGTAGCTACGGCTTTTATGAGCTTTTGCCGGACAAGATTTTCAAATGCTCCGTATAAAGTACCGGCAGCAATTTTCACCTTGTTTTCGCTTAACTGTTCTACATTCTGCATTACCGCATACCCGTGGGAGGGCTCCAGCAGCGAAAGCATTATATAGAAGGTGGTTTCGGTAAGAGGCAGGAACCTGTCAAAATTCATTAAAACATCTCCTTTTCTGTCAGTGTACAATCTTATAGACCGGTAAAACAAAAGCTGTTATACAGGACTGCTATATACAGGAAAACTTTATACAGGTTAACTGTACAGTTAAAGTATATACAGTCTGACTGTATATGTCAAGGTTTTATTGTAAAATTTATGGAGCTGCTGTGGAGGGACGTAAACAGGGTTTGAAAAAGATATAAAAAAGGTTAAATAGCTGAAATGGAAAAAACTGCGAAGAAAACTGTTGACAGCCATGCAGAGGCATGTTAATATAATCAGGCTGACGCAGCAAGCGGAAGGCGATACACTTTTATTCAAGTTTAATTTTCCGGTGGAAATAACGAGATGGATACACCCGTTCCCATACCGAACACGGCAGTTAAGCATCTCCGTGCTGATGATACTTGGCTGGAAACGGCCCGGGAAAGTAAGTCTCTGCCGGATTTATATTCCTCAATAGCTCAGTCGGTAGAGCATGCGGCTGTTAACCGCAGGGTCGTAGGTTCAAGTCCTACTTGAGGAGCCAGAAGAACTGTTTTTGATGGAATTTAATTCCAGGTAGGGACGGTTCTTTTTTTATACTTAAATTTAACCACATTTTTAACCGGCACCGCAGGTTTAATTTACTGATATAAAAAACCTGCGGTGCTTGGAGAAGCCTTATCCGCAGGTTACTATATTTTCATACAGCTTTTATATATCCTTGCTATACCACTTGCAGTATGGCGCATTTCAAATATTCCGTTTCGGGAGAAGCCAGCAAAACGGGGTGGTCCTTGGCCTGAGACCTGTATTCCACAACCCTGACACGTCGTCTGGAGTCGGCGGCGGCGTCATATAAAATGTCCATGAACAATTCAGAGTCAACATGCTGTGAGCAGGAGCAGGTAATGAGATAGCCGCCTTTTTTAATTATTTTCATTGCCCTTAGATTGATTTCCTTGTAACCTCTGATTGCTCCCTGTACGGCATTTTTGGTCTTGGTAAAGGCAGGCGGATCAAGGACAATGGTATCAAAGGTTTCACCCGTATCATAGAATTCCCGCAATATATCAAAGGTGTTGGCTGCCTGGAATTTTACAACCGAAGCCAGACCATTGATTTCAGCATTTTTTGTAGCGCAGCTTACCGCGTGTTCCGATATATCAATGCCCAGAACGCTGGAGGCTCCAAAAAGCCCGGCGTGCAAAGCAAAAGAGCCCGTGTGGGTGAAGCAGTCCAGAACCTTCACGCCTTTTACAAAGGGGGCAATGGCGGCCCGGTTTTCCTTCTGGTCAAGAAAAAAACCGGTTTTCTGTCCGTTTTCCACATCCACAAGAAATTTAACGCCATTTTCAGTCATTTCCACAAGAGTATCAAAGGGTCCTTTCAGAAAGCCCTTCTGCATTTCAAGCCCTTCAAGCTGTCTTACAGGCACATCGTTTCTTTCATAAATGCCCCTGGGTTTTATAATTTTATCCAGAATACTTACTATATCTGCCTTAAACCTGTCAATTCCCAGTGCAAGGGTCTGAACCACCAGAATGTCGGAGAACTTGTCCACCACCAGTGCCGGCAGAAAGTCCGATTCGGCAAAAACCACACGGCAGCTTTCAACGTCGGCAACCTGCTTCCTGTAGTTCCAGGCATCGCTTATCCGCTTATAGAGGAAATCATGATCTATTTCTTCATGCTCGTAAGTAAGCATTCTTATGGTTATCTGAGACTGAGGGTTATAGAAGCCTCTGCCAAGAAATTTGTTTTTGCTGCTGTATACATCAACAACATCACCTGGAGTTATGTCACCGTCAGTATGTGAAATGTCGCTTCTGAAAATCCAGGGATGACCGTATTCCACTCTGCTTTCCTTGCCCTTAACAATGTAGGCTTTTGCCATGTCTAGTTATCCTTTCTCAGACTTCTTCTGTTCCCGTTTTTGTCTACAATAACCGTATTGTCCAGTGTAGCCTTCAGATTTGACCTGAAGGAGGCTATATATTCTTTTCTCAACAGTTCCCGTTCAGCCAGCTCAGCCTCGGAAAGGGAAGAAGTTTTTGCTTTTTTGGCCAGTTCATTCAGTCTTTCAATTCTGCTCTTTTCCATAACAACCATCCTGTCTTTATATGATATTAAACTTATATCAGGTAATCTGTATATGGTGCTTATTTTATTTTACATAAAATATACAGGCTTTATGATTCCTGAATAGCACAGCTTGTATTATATCAAAAATTATGTCCTTTAAAAAGCGTGTATTGTGTGATATTATTAAAAATAAAGATACATATATTTGGGAGGTGGAGGGAATGGCTGACATACAGGTTGTTGTATTTACCTTAAATAACGAATTGTGCAGTGTTGAAGCATCTATGGTATTTAAAATAGAAAAATACGGCGAGGTGTCTCATATTCCAGAAATGCCTGATTACATAAAGGGACTTTATGACCTCAGAGGAAGAGTAGTTCCCATAGTGGATTTGAATAAGAAATTCAATATGGGTGCTTCTGAAATAACAAAGAAAACAAAAATCATTATTTCTGAAAAAGACGGGCAGCTATTTGGATTTATGGTAAACAATGTTCTTGAGATAATTAATTTAAACGAAGCGTCCATTGACAGGTCTGATGCCATAATCAAGGTCAACAACAAGAAATACATTACCGGAGTAGGTAAGAAGGATGAAAAATTATTCTCCATAATCGATTTGAATGAAATTCTCCGTCAGGACGAGGTGGAGCAGGTAACAGAAGTGATTACCGTCAAGGAATAAATTGAGAATACAGTGATTGACAGCTTATATGTTTGTTCATATAAGCTGTTTTTTGTTGTCTGAAATGGAAGTAAGCAGAGACAAGAGCTACATATTAGGTAAACATAAAATTAATATCAATTGTTGACATAAATATCCATTAAATGATAAAATATTGCTACTTGTAACTTTTTATAACAAAAACTACAGCATCTGCAAAATTGAGGGGTTGACACATGGCTTATATTCGGGCACTTGAGTTATGTTGAGCCAGTGGTACGACCGGCTTTTTTGTCGCTATTTTTTATCATTCGGGGGTAATTATGAGGAATACAAAAAGGTTTCTTTCGTGCTTATTATGTTTGATTTTATTGTTTGAACTTGCATTCTCAGAGATTGGCATTGCTGATGCTGCAACAACCGACAAATTAAAGGACATGAAAAGTGTAAGTCAGACAAGTGGCACTGTGAGTAAAAAACATCTCCTTGTAAGTGCTGCCGAGGAATTTTCCACAACTTCGGAAGCAGTATCTCTTAAAGTTCAAATGTATAATTCCAATAAAGCTTCTTCAAGCAATACTATTTTTCCTTATTACAAAATATACAATGCAGGGGAGGCCCCTGTTGCCTTAAGCACACTGAAAATCAGATACTATTACACAGCCGGCGGCAATATGGAGCAGAACTTCTGGTGTGATTGGTCCGGCATAGGCAGCTCCAATGTTGAAGGAGCCTTTTTCAAAATGGCTGAAAAAAAGAAAGATGCGGATACCTATCTGGAAATTTCCTTTAGAAGTGAGGCTGGCAGTCTGGAGCCGGGTGCGGACCTTGAAATCAAATGCAGAATTGCCAAGGTTGACTGGTCAAATTATGAGCAGTCGGATGACTATTCCTTTAACAATACAGCAACAGAATATTCAGACTGGAACAAGACAACCGGCTACCTGAACGGAAGACTGGTCTGGGGACTGGAGCCGGGCACAGAAGGACCTGCCGATATCACTCCGCCGTCAGTGCCGGAGAACCTGTCAAGCTACAGCATCTCAGATAATGAAATATCACTTGTCTGGTCACCGTCTGCTGATGACCAGGGAGTTTCAGGATATGTTGTCTATAGAGAAGGTATGGAAATCGCACGGGTTGAGGGAACCAGCTTCAAGGATTTGAGTATTCAACCGGGTATAACATATACATATGAGATTGCCGCGTATGACTATTCGGCTAATTTTTCAGGCAGAAGCCGTGCTGTTATGGCAAAAGCCGGAGAGAATATCAGCGCAGCTATTAAGCTGCAGCTTAACAATGCAAATAAGTCAAACAGCAGTAATACGATTTTCCCCTGGTACAACGTTGTAAACACAGGAAATGTGCCTGTTAACCTGGACACCATCAAGCTCAGGTACTATTACACAGTAAACGGTGACAAAAAGCAGAATTTTTGGTGCGACTGGTCAAGTGCCGGAAGCAGTAATATTACAGGAACATTTATTAAAATGCCCTCTGGAGTGGACGGGGCGGACTATTGCCTGGAGATTGGCTTCAAGAGCGGGTCTGGAGTGCTTCAGCCTGGAAAGAGTGTTGAGCTGCAGTGCAGAATTGCAAAAGAGGATTGGGCAAATTACAGCCAAGACGACGACTATTCCTTTAAGGTTAATAGTGCAGGATATGCCGACTGGAGCAAGGTAACCGGGTATATAAACGGCAAGCTGATATGGGGTCAGGAGCCCATAGCCCCAATATCAAACTTCAGAATAACGGCGGCTTCAAGGGAAATTGCTCTATTCTGGGACCAGGTTCTGTCAGCAGCGGAATATGAACTTGAGACAGACGGAGAAGAAATTGTAACTGTAACAGGTACATCATATATTCATACCGACTTATTGCCCGGGACAATACATAAATACAGAATCAGGGCGAAAAACCAGATCATGTACGGACCTTGGAGTGAATACCTTACAGGGATAACCTTGCTGGATATGCCATCGGGAGTATTGAAGGAAGTCTCGGAAAGCAGTATAACTGTTTCCTGGGAACCGGTGGAAGGGGCTGTAAGCTATGACCTGGAGGTGGACGGAGTACAGCTTGCTAATGGAACAAACACCTGGTATACCTTGGAACAGCTTGAAATGGGAACACTTCACACCATAAGGTTCAGAGCGGTGGGAAGGGATGTTGCGGGAGAATGGACCCGGTTAATGCAAATCCGGACACTGCCTCAGGTTCCGGAAGGCATAAAGACCACTAAGACCAGTAATTCCATAACGCTGGAATGGAGCAGTGTGGCGGGAGCCTCGGGCTATGAGGTGGAGGTGTACGGAAATATTGAGGATAACGGCAGCAGCACTTATTATACCCTGAGCGGACTGGAACCAAATACCCAGCGTACCTTCAGGATAAGGGCAAAGAATCCGGACGGTACAAGTGCATGGAGTCCTGTAATAGCGGCCAGCACGCTGCCCGGCGCCTCCTTCAATGTAAATGCGGAACCGGAAGCACGTTCAATAACTGTTTCCTGGGAAAGACAGCCGGGTGCGGTTTATTATGAAATAGAAATTGACGGTACAGAAATAAGAAAGGTTGATGAAAACCTTTTTGAGCATAAAAATCTTGAGCCTAATACGGAACACGCCTATAGGATAAGAGCCGGAAACAGTGACGGAGTCACCGGATGGAGTCCTGTTTCTAAAGCCGTAACCTTGCCCGATGTACCGGCTAACCTCCTCATTTCATCAGTTGCCAGCAATGGGATTTCGTTAAAATGGGACAGGGTTACAGGTGTAACAGGTTATGATATTGAGGTTGACGGCAGGATTATAGACAATGGTGAAAGCACCGGCTATACCCATACGGCTTTGACTCCCAATACCGAGCACAATTACAGGGTCAGGGCCCGTACCGGCAGTGTGGCGGGAGCTTGGAGCAGCTATGTGAAGGGCACTACCTTGCTTCCGGCTCCGGGCAACTTAAAGGCAACCTCCTGGGGAAATGAAATAAGGCTTACCTGGGACATGGTATTGGGCGTGGCCGGCTACGAAATAGAAATAGATGGCACGACAGTGGACATAGGATTGAACACGGAATATGTCCAGTCGGGGCTGAATCCAGGACTGTCCCATGTATACCGTGTCAGGGCCAGGAATGAAAATGGCCGGGGAGACTGGAGCACACTTGTTACCCAAACCACCCTGCTGGCAAAGCCATCAAATCTTATGGCAATATCAAAAAGCAATTCAATAATACTTAGCTGGAACAGTGTGGATGGGGCGTCCTCATATGATGTAATGGCAGACGGCAAGCTTGTGGGAAATATAGGCGGTACAACATACACGCATAACAACCTGGAGCCCAATTCCATGCATACCTACAGGGTAAGAGCGGTTAATAGCCAATCTGCAGGTGAATGGAGTGATATGACTGCTGCGTTTACAACTGTGGGAGTGCCCGGAAATATTGAGGCCTTTGCAAAAAGCACTGAGATATCAATAACCTGGGATGAAGTGGACGGAGCAGAGGCCTATGACGTAATGGCGGATGGGAAGGTAGTGGCTAATGGTGCCGATACGGTTTACACACATAAAAAATTACTTCCCAATACCGTACATAAGTATTCGGTAAGAGCCAGGAACAAGAACGGAGAAAGTGCCTGGAGCAGTGAGGTGTCTCAATTGACGGGGCCTGGTGTTCCGGTCAATATAAAGGCTATACCGGAAATAAGCCAGATTTCCTTGAGCTGGGAAAAGCCGGAAGGAGCCGCAGCATATGAAGTGGAAGTTGACGGAGAAATTGTTGAGGACATAAAGGCTTTAAAGTTTATACATAAGGAGCTGGATCCCAATACAAGGCATGAGTACCGGCTCCGGGCTAAAAACAAGGAAGGTGTTTCCGGGGACTGGAGTGAGCTGCTTGAAGTAAACACGCTCAATGAATTAATAATCGATGTTGAGAAGGATAATTGCTTCAATTTTGTAATTGCGGTGCCTAAAAAAGCAGGTGTGGACAGCTATGAAATAACAGTCAGCTATGTTCCGGAGGATGTGGAAATAGTTGACCTGTACGCAGCCACACCCAAGCTTGAGCTGGAAACAGGCAGCATAGCGGGAACCAATATAACCATAGAGGAAATAGAAGAGGGCAGGATAGTATACAGGGTTGAGAATGCGGATAAATCAGTAGTTACAATAATTAAGTTTATCTCAAAAACCAATGCTGAAAGCAGGTTGTCATATACGGTTAAGTAAGGATATTAAAATATATTTTATTCTTTGTTTTTTAGAGGGAGGCAGCCTGTGATGAGAAAAATCTTTAAAGCAATTACTTTTTTCCTTATATTGGTACTAATGTCCAATATGTATATTTCCTTTGATGAGAAATCTGTTTTAAATACTATTCAATATGGAGAAAAGGTAAGTGCTCAGTCAAATAAATGCTATTACGATAAATATACGGTTGAATATTCACCTTGGAGCGAGGAGGTTTATACATACAAACATTGGGTGATTTCATCATTAGGGCTTAATTGGGGTTTTACACTTCATACGGGATGGGCAGTCTGGGATGGAAGCCAGTATGTAAACAACTCACCGAAACAATACAATCTTACAGTATATTACGACCAATATAACGATCCGCTGTATGCCCGCAGAATACAGGTAATTTATACAGGTAACTACAATAACATGATGATGTGGGACATGCATGAATATTCAAGGTCAAGAAGTGAGAGAAAAGGAAGTCTTGTTGCCGCCAATATAATAGCGGTGGAGGGGACATATCCTGATAATGGAAAAGCCCCGGACGGGTATTGGTATGTTAAAAAGGGTACAAACGAAATTCCGGAATTATCGGCATACTACCCAATTCAAAATCAGACGTTAAGTAATGAAGATACAAGTATTATTCCTTATATGACAGTTTCAGACAAGTTCGGAGACACACTGACCTGCAAGTACTACATAGACTCGGTTGAAAAAGAGTCAAAGCAGATATCCAATACGGCAACTCCCCAAACAGTGAATTTTAGTGCAATAGATACCGAGGGCCTGTCTGACGGAGTCCACACGGTCACATTCGAAGTGATCGACGGTATGTCCGACCCGGTAATAAAGACTGTAAGCATTATAGTTGATAAAACCCCGCCGGTGCTTGTGGCTGTGAGCTTTACAGCAAATGACTCAGATATAACCATTTCCGGCAGTGCCACTGACAGCGCCACTGATGCCGGAGCATTGCTGTATAGATATACTGCCGGGAGCACTGTCTCCGGCTGGGTAAATAACTCATCATATAGCATAGAAGCCTTATCCCCGGATACTGAGTATTCCTGCAAGCTTGAAGTAAAAGACCAGGCAGGCCATGTGGCGTCAAAAGAGCAGAAGGTAAGAACCAAAGCCCAAACGCCTATAATTAATACAGGCAGTATAAACAAGGACTCCATAGAGCTGCGGTTTAATGACAGGAATCCGGAAACTGTGAAATACCAGCTTATGGAGGGCTCCCGCTATGTAAATGAGAGCGGGGAATTTACTGCTTATCCGGTTTGGCTGACTGCTGCGGACAAGAAGATAGTTGTCAGAGGGTTGGAGCCAAACAAAGGGTATAGCTTCAAGGCCAAAGCCAGGAACAGCGAGGGCCTTGAAACGGAGCTATCTACCCCACAGGCCGTAACAACCACAGCCCAGGCGCCCGGGACAATCAGCCCGGAAAAGGGAATTAATTTTATAAAGCTTTCCTGGGAGGCAACAGCAGGAGCCACAGGCTATGAGGTGGAAGCAGACGGAAGGACAATAAATACGGGAACGGAAACCTATTACCTGCACGAAGGCCTGGAGCCTGAAACCACGCACATATACAGGGTGAGAATAATAAACGCTGGAGGAAGCAGTGAATGGAGCTCCTATACAAACTGCACCACTTTGCCCGAGCCTCCTGAAACGCCTGAGATAAAAGAGACAAACACAGCCCGGACTGCCGTTACAATAGCCTGGGATGCGGTGGACAAAGCAGAGAGCTATGAAATAGAGGCAGACGGAGTAATAATAGCAGTTGGGGCAGTCACTGAATATACCCACGAAGCTTTGCAGCCCGATACGGTGCATACATACAGGATAAGAGCTGTAAATGCAGGGGGAAGCAGCCAGTGGAGCAATGCGACTGAGGCAAGAACCCTTCCCGAGCCGCCGGATATACCTGCGGGTTTGGCAGGGAACCCCGCAAGAACAGAGATAACACTCACCTGGAATAGGGCGGCGAGAGCCGAAGGGTATGAAATAGAGGCTGACGGAACCAGAATAAGGCTTGAGAACATAACGGAATACCTGCACAAGGAACTTACGGCAAACAGCACGCATACATACAGGCTAAGGGCCTGGAACAGGGGAGGCAGCGGCGAGTGGAGCGAGCCTCTGACAGTAACCACCTGGCCCGATTTACCGGTTGCCCCTGAAAATATAATAGCCACGGCGGAAAAGGATTCCATAACCCTGACCTGGTACAACGTGGAATGGGCGGAGAGCTATGATGTACAGATTGACGGTAAAACCACGGAAAATGTTAAAGGAAATACCTACACAGGAAAAAATCTTGTACCCGGTTCAAAGCACGTATATAAGCTCCGGGCAAAAAATATAGGCGGAAGCAGTCCGTGGAGCAAAGCCATTGAGCTGTCCACCCTGCCCCAGGAGGACGAAAGTCCTTCAGCACCGGAGACTGCCGTGCTCTCGGACATAGTGGCGGTAGTGACAAACAAGACGATACAGATAGCCTGGCAGGCGGTGGAAACTGACGCACAATATGAAATAGAGGTTGACGGAACCGTATATGACAACGGAAAGGAAACTGCATATAACCACCTGGGGCTTAAACCCTCAACCTTTCACACCTACAGGGTGAGAACCGGTGATAAAAACGGGAAAGGACAGTGGTGTGCAATACTGTCTCTGTCAACTCTGCCGAACCCTCCGGATGCACCCAAAAACATAAATATGGCTGTAACCAATACTCAGATTGAACTCAGATGGGACAGGGAAGAGGGAACCAGCTATGACGTGGAAGTGGACGGAAAAATTGTGGATGCAGGCGGAGCAGCGGAATATATAGACGAAAACCTTGCTCCCGGGACTTCGCACACCTACAGGGTAAGGGGAAGGAATATGTCAGGCGTGACAGCCTGGAGTGATTCCGTAATAAAGAGTACCACAAGCCCGTCCTATGTTCTTTCGTGTACCAAAGGGCAGAGCTTTGACTTTGCATTGCTGGCAGCAAATGTAAAGGATTTTTCCGGCCTGAAGTTTGTAGTGGAATATAACCCGGAGGAACTTGAAATACAGGATGTATGCGATATTACCACAGTGAAGGAAACCACTTCGGGAAGAATAGCCGGTACAAACCTGACTGTGACAATAACCACGGGAAGAATAGAGTTTACGGTAAATGAAAGTATTCCCGCCGGAAGCACCTGGTCAGGTGAAATATCAACGGTGGTATTCAAGTCAAAAGCCACAGGAAAGGCTTACATTGACTACAATATAGAATAGTTGACAAGTGCAGCTTTACCAAATGCAGCAACTGAGGGGGGACCTTTTTAATGAATTCAAAAACCAGACAGTACAAATTTAAATTTATAGCTTTAATATTGGCGGCGGTTGTTTTAATAACTTCCGTACCGCTTGCATTCTGGGGCTTTGGGAAAAAAGATGCAAATGCAATGAATTCTGCAAGCCAGGAGGATAAAAGGATTGCAACCGAAATATCCAACGAGACCGGCTTCAGCGTAGAGGAGGTTTTCAACTACAAAATTGCCGGCCGCTCCTGGAGCCAGGTGCTGGACATATTGAGGACAACCTCCCGCCTGACCGACGCAGGAGGGAAAAGCGACAAGAACAGCGTCTTGCTGAGCAACGGCTTGGACGATGAGTTTATATCCAAACTGAAAAAGGAGGGCTTTTCCCAGCAGCAGATAATAGATGCAAAAATGCTGGCAGAAAGAGTAGCCTTACAGCTTCAGGACATAGCCTCCTATAATGCCCGGACACAGGCAAAGCCGGCGGAAGCGCCAGGTGCAGACAATAATGAGAGCAATAAGGATAAAATTGAAGCTTATGCCGAACTGGCAAAAAAAATAGATTATAAAAATGCCATATACTTTATGCTAAAGCTGAAAAGTGACTTTGGAAGCTATGAGAGCGCACTTGACGAATATTTGTGTTCCTTGCAGCTTGAGCTGGATATGGAGGAATACATAAAAGACAAGAAGGCTTACCTGGATAAAAAAGAGGATAAGAGCCTGCTTTTAAATGGGAAGGAAATAATAACTCTCCGGAAAATTGAAGAAAAAAATATAGAAATCCTTCAGAAGGATAATATGGAAGTCCAGAGTGAAATATTCCCGTCCCTGGATAAGAAGGCCGGTGAACAACATGCTGCACAGGACAGCCGCAATCCATTGCCTGATGTTCCGCAGGCGGACGCCGGGGCTGTAAAACCCAAAAATCCCACTGCCGAAGTAATGGATGAAATAAACAAAATAAATCCGGTTGGGAAGTAAATACAAGGAGAGCTAACATGAAAAAATTGCGAAATTCAAAAATACTGGTGTTTATTATTATAGCTGCCCTACTGCTGCAAGCCGGGTATATTGGCTATTCCATGCTGGGAGAGAACCTGTTCGGCGGCAAAACCCCCATTTCAGAAAATGCTGCTCCGGATGCAAGAAACCAGATTTCAAATGAAGCCGGGGCCTCGGGAGTCGATAAAGCTTCTGGAGGTTACAGCAACTTGAAGGATGAAACAACTATAGAGATATCTCCCGACATACTGGCATTAATAAAAAAAGCTGACCCTGATAATTATTCAAAAAATATCGAAAATTATAAAACACTTTTAAAACAGTTGAATGTACATATAACCTTTAAAAATGAGATGGAAAGACTTGTGATAAGCAATTATAAGCTTCCCGACATACTTACAGCCTACGCCTTTCTCAATGACTGCTATGGCAGGATGACAGATATTGAGCCGCTGGTTAAGGCCAGGTCGGAAGGCGGGAAATGGCCTGATATTTTTAAAGAATACAACGTAAAAAATCCGGAATTTGTACCCAGTAATTTTGATTCGGAATATCTGGAAAAATTGCTTCAAAACCCCGGATTGGATCAGGATGCGGTAATGATAGCGGACAGAATCAGTCAAAAAGCCAAGGTTAAATTTGCAGAGGTCATAAATAAAAAGCTTGAGGGTTCCACATGGAGATTCATAAATGCACAATATGGAATTGTGAACGGACAGGAAAGCTCCCCTCATTTGTCTGTTACGGGAGACCAACTGGTTAAATATGCAAATAAATGGAAGCTCACGGAAAAACAGGTGATTGAAGGCATGACTATGGCAAACAAGCTTGGGAAAACCGAGGACTATATTCTTTCTCTTGTTAAGCAGGGTCAGACTAAAGAAGAAATTTATTCCTTTGCATACCAGGAAAAGTATTATTAATAAAAATATCCGGACTTTTTTCATATGGAAAAATAGGCAGTCCATTAATGAGGGGGCTTGAATTTGAAAGCAAAGACTTTATATAGAGTATTAACCGTATCAACCATACTTGCAGCCACTTTAACATTATTTTCCCAGGCAATATTTGCCGCAACCCTTGAAGAACAGCTGAACAATCTCACAGGGCCAAAGCAGCAGTACAATACAATGCTTTCTCCCGCGTATTTGAGAAATAACACCTCAGAGGAAGCCATAAGCCCGCAAAGCGGTGATATATCCCTGGCTCAGACGGATTATGTCCTTCCCGGAGTCAATGGGCTGGATTTGGAAATAAAGAGAATATATAAAAGCGGCTCGGCAAATGTAAGGGAAATGAAAGCCGAATATATAAACGGAGTATGGGTTGACCAGGTTTATTCCGACAACACCACCAGCTCTTTTTATGAGGACAGGTACAATCTGGGAATAGGCATGAGATTTTCTTTTCCGGCCATGGAAATAAGGAAGAACCAGGACGGCACCAGCTATAAGTTCCTGCATACCGAGGCGGGAGATGTCTACAGGCTCAATGAGTCGGTTACTGATGACGGTGTTAAGGCATATATGCCGGATAATCAGACAATTAAGGACGTGGTAATAAACGAGACCGGTGAATTCAGCAACGGGCAGGCTGACGGCACCTCCTGTTATGTCATGTCAAATAAAACCGGCAAAAAGACATATTTTGCTGAAGATGGCAGAGTTCTCGGTATTGTGGACAGGTACGGCAGCAAAATAACCTTTGAATACCTTACAAATACATACACGGTTGACGGAACCTCAAAAACCCGGAAATTGATTTCCAAAATAACAGATACAGTCGGAAGGGAGGTTTCCATAGAGTACAAGCAGGATCAGAGCTTTACTGTGGGTCCTGTACAAAACAATACCTATACTGCCAATGACAGCTACAAGGCATCACAGAACCCAAATACCACCGATTCGGGAGATTTGAAGGAGAAATTTCAGGTGGTAATAAACCTTCCCAATGGTCAGAAAATAATATATGACAAATCTGCAGTGCTGGTGAGCAGTTCAAAGCACGTTCTCAGAACCAGACTACAGAGGGTTTATGACATAGATGGGAAACCGAAATATCATTTCTGGTACGATCAGCCTGAACTGGGCTTTACCTATACAAACGGCACAAGCTATTCGGCATATAACAGGTATGAAAACCTTACACAGATAGATTACTGCAAGACCAACAGGCTGGAGCGCTTCACCTACAGCTCCTATGCAAGGCAGCTTTCTGAAAAGGGCAGCATGCAGTACCGCAAGGTGTTCGAGAAAAAGGAGCTGGAGAAAACAGGTTTTGACTCCTCAAAGACCGGCTTTCTGGATGCCTTTATTTGCACTGTAAAGGACAGGGATACCTATAAATATACAAATGAAGCCGACGGCTTTGGCTACAGCGGCTACGACTCAGACAATGATCAATATCTTGAGAATACCTACCGGTACTACACGGAAAAGACCGACTTTAAAAATACCGTAACCCAATATACCTTTAACGGAATCCATGAGCAGGTCAATACAGAGGAGCTGGGAGCTGACCACAGAAGTGTATCGGTAACGGAATATGATGAAATGAAATTTCCTATGAAAGTTGAGAAAAACGTTACCAGCATGGAAAATGGGCAGGTAAAGGGACAGCCCGTGAAAAGGCTTGAAAATTTCAGATATGACATGTATGGAAATATGACCAGCTATACCGGGCCTGTTGCCCAGCGTGACGAAAAGGGCTATCCGGTTAACGATGAAAATACGGTCAATTACACCTATGACTATGACAAATACCATGTTCTGAGCTCCAAAACCTGGAGCCAGAGCAAGGGCGTAAAATCCCAGATAATATATACAGTTGATGACAGGGGAAATGTAATAAAGGAGCAGAGGGTACATTCCAATGACAAAACCCAATGGCTTGTAACTGATTTTGAATATGACAGCTACGGAAACATGACCCGGAAAACAGTACACTCCCAGGGCAAGGATTTTATTACGAATTATGAGTATGGCGTGGATGCGGACGGTGTTGACCAGAAGGGGGCATACCTCACCCGGCAATACAGCGTTGTAGAGGGGACTGGGGTTTCCAAAAGCTTTGCATACGATTTCCACACCGGGAACCTGAAGGCGGAGCTTGACGGGAATTCCAACAGGTCAAGCTATGAATACGATGCCTTGAGCCGTATCCAAAAAATAACCTATCCCGACAAAACTGTAAAGCAGTATACCTATAACGATTACAACAATAAGAACAGTGAAATTGAATATATTGATCCCTCTGGAACCAGGTTCAGGTATGAATACGACATATCCGGGCTTCAGGTGGAGTACGGCGTGTTCAATCAGGGTTCATGGAAGCTGCTCCTTAAGGATGAATATGATTACCGGGGCAACAAGCTGAAGGAACTTGACGCCAACGGCAACAGTGCCAGGTTTGAATACGACAGTCAAAACCTGCTGATAAAAAAGGAATACTATGAGCAGGATACTGCCAAAAAAGAAGCTCTTACACTGGATTATACCTATGGACCGGATGCAAAGACCTATATGCTGGCGGTTATTACAGACGAAGACGGCTATGACAGGCGGCTCTATTATGATGCCTTGAACAGGCTTATCAGATCCGAGGCTACTGCCGACAAGGAAAATTACCACGCCTCTGCCTATGTATATAACCTTGCCGGCGGCCTGGAAAGCGAAACGGATGCCAGGGGGAACACCACAAGCTATACTTATGATGATCTGGGCAGACTGACAAAGAAAAAGGATGCCCTGAATAATGAAACCCTTTACACCCACAACAGCCTGGACAAGGTTGAAGCAAAGGAGGAGCCGGGCGGCAGGATAGTTTCCTACAAATATGACACTGCGGGCAGGACAGTTGAAGAAAGGGTATTTGAAAAGACTGCTCCTGAAAATTATACCTATAAAAGCTATACCTATGACAATAACAGCAATGTGCTGTCAATTGAGCAGGGCAGGTCCCAGAGCGGAAAGGCGGAGGTCTCAGCCTTCGTTGAATATGTCTATGATTCCATGGACAGGCCTGTGGAGCAGTGGGGAAAAATTGATGAGGCCAGGAAGGCGCATGTCAGATATACTTATGATGTCAGGGGCAATAAAGAGAGTGTGACCGAATATATTGATGAAGCCGGAACCAGCACAATCAGGCAGCTTTTTGACTATGACTTCGGTGACAGGGTTATACGGGAAGAGGCTGTAATGAATGTGGGCCCGGAGGAAAAGGGTCACTATATCAGAAGGTACGGCTATGATATGGCCGGAAACAAAACCCTGGAGGAGATATTCAACGGTACAGGCTATGACGGCACAACCATAAAGTACGATTATAGGAACAGACCGGTGGAGAAAAAGGAACCCTTTGAGACCGGCAAATACAAGACCACAAAATATTCCTACGACAAAAGAGGAAATCTGGCTTCTGAAAGCCTTGCCGTTTCAGGCGGGGAGAGAACCAGCCAGTACAGGTATGACGGTATCGGAAAGCTTGTTGTAAAAATCGACCCAATGGGGGATATAAGCAAATATTCCTATGACCAAAACGGAAATCTTGTGAAGGAGGCAGATCCCAGGTATTCCTCACAGGCCTTTGACACTGCACCGGGCATTGAGTATGAATATGATGCCCTGAACAGACTGGTAAGGACGTCCGTATATGACGGAGGCACCAGGACTGTAACAGGCTATAAGGAATACGACGGGCGGGGAAATGTCATTAAGACCACTGACGGAGAGGGCTATAACCGGGAGAACCCTTCGGCCTCCTATGGAGAGCTATCCCAATATGACTACAACAATAATGTCATATTGCACACCTCTGCCCAGACGGCATATGACAATGAAAAGCAGGGAAAAAACAACTATTCAAAAAAGTATACCTATGACGGTTCGGGCAGAATGCTCACCGAGACGGATGCCTATGGAAATACTACCGGATATGCGTATTACCTCAGCGGACTTCTGAAGCAGACAACCTATGCTGACGGAGCCACAGAGAGCTTTGAATACGACCTGACGGGAAAGCAGCTTTCTGTCAAAACAGATAAGGCGGGCAACAAGACAATTGCATATTCTAATCTGTTTGGGAAGCCCTACGGAGTGGAATACCCGGATGCTGCAGTTGAAAACATGGAATATTCCCCAAGGGGAGAGCTGGTAAAAAGCGTTGATAAGGCAGGAAATGCCCATTATTTTACATACAATCCCGGGGGAAATCTCACAGACACAAAGGAATATGTGGGTTCGGATGTTTCCTTTGACTATTACAGGCATCTGGTTACAGATTATGATGAGACAGGCAGGGCCACAAGTACCGAGACCTTCGAATACAAAACGGCAAAGGGAACTCTGAACCAGGGACAGGACAGATCCTCCGGTGACAGGGTAACGTATGCCTATGATAAAAACGGAAAAATAATACGGACAGAGGGTCCTGACGGACGTGAAACCATTAATGAATATGACAAAACAGGAAATTTGCTTGTTAAAAAGCAAAAAATAGATGAAGAGGCCTATGAGATAACCAGGTATAAATATGATATGCAGTCACGGCTGACAGAAGAGTCCTTGCTGGTGGATACCTCCGATTTGGAGCCAAATTCCATGAGGAATGTTGAGTTTGACACTGAATATTCTTCAAGGGTAAAGGCCAAGACCGGCTATACCTACTACAAAAACGGGCAGTTGAAAACCCGGCAGGATGCAAACGGGAATTCCAGTATTGTGGAATACAATCTTGACAGGCAGCCCATAAGGAAAACAGACGCGCCAGGCAACTCTGTCACCTATATTTATGACCTGAGGGGCAGCCTTTTGGAGGAAAGGAATGCCAAAGGCATATCCACCTTTTATGACTATGACGCAATGAACAGGCTCATAAGAAAGAAGGCTCCGGCTGCCGGAGAGGGCACCGCAACCACAAGATATATCTATGATGTTATGGGAAATCTGAAAAAGCAGATAGAACCCAACAGCTATGAGGCCGCAAAAGATACTCCCGAGCTGGCTGAAACCATGGAAGGCAGGGCATATACCTACGACAGCATGAGCAGGCTGCTTACCACACTGCTGCCCGGAGGAAGCATAGTTGAATACCTGAAATATGACGCCCTTGGAAATGTTGTAAAAAGAGTTGACGGGCTCAGGTTCAACGGCAGTATTGAGACCTCTCCCGGTACGGTATACCGGTACAACGCCGCCGGGAAGCTCATAAAAACCACTGATGCGCTGGGCAGCAGCAAAAGCTATGAGTATGATATCCTTGGCAATCTCACAAGGGCGACCGACCAGAGGAATAACTCCACGGCCTATACCTACAATGCGGATGGGACTCTCTCCGGCGTACACTATGCCGATGGCGGGGAAATTGCATATACCTATGACCTTCTGGGGAGAATGCTGTCCCAGAGGAATCAGCTTGGAAACATCACAAAATACGGCTATAACAGCTTCGGAGGCAAGAAGTCTGAAACGGATGCCTATGGCTATTCACTGGAATACAGGACCGACCTGAAGGGAAATGTGGTTACAGCCAAGGATAAGGCGGGGAGCATTACCTATGTAACCTATGATGTGCTGGACAGACCCGTAAGGAAGAGAATACCCCTGGAAAAGGACGGCAGCGGAAATATACAGTATGCCGTTGAAAGCTATACCTATGACCAGCTGGGAAATATATTGACTAAAACCTATACCGGCACAAAGGACAAGCTGTCCTCAAGAACCGAAAGCTATACATATTATGACAACGGCCTCACAAATACCGTATCAAATACGGGAGGCGCTTTTGCCAGAAGCCATTACGACAAGAATGGAAATGTTATAAAAACCGAAAGCCTAAGGGCGGAAGGCGTATATGACATACGGAAATTTGAGTATGATGCCCTGAACAGGCTGTTAAAGGACATCCGGCTGGCAGATGCAGAGGATATATACGAGGCTTCAAGGCTGCCAAATATTGAGGCTTTAAAGGATCCGGAATATGCAGATAAGCTCAGGCTTGTCACCCAGTATGAATACGATATGCTGGGGAATAAAATCAAGGTATACAGCCCACAGGCCTTTGCTTTCGGTGAAGAGGATATTGCCGGCATGGCCGCCTATACCACCGCATATGCCTATGATGCCTTAAGCAGGCTGGAAAGGGTGTCCTGGCAGCAGGAGGGCAGAGAGGTGTCCACCCGCTACAGCTATGACAGAGCAGGAAACAGGATAGCTGAGACAGACGGGAGGGGCTTTACGGCAAAGAGCACCTATGACGCCCTAAACAGACTGGAGACCCTGACGGACCCCGAGGGAAATACTATGACCTATACCTATGACCTGGCAGGGAACAAGCTTTCGGAGAAAAATGCAAAGGGCGATACCGTGTCCTATGCCTATGACAGGCTGAACAGGCTGAAAACCGTCACCGACGCCTATGACCGGGTGGTAAGCGGCAGGGTATACGATGCAAACGGCAATGTGACAAAGGAGACAGATGCACAAGGGTACAGCTCAGGCGGTGACGATACGGCAAGATACGGCACCGTATATACCTATGACCTGGCAGGACGGCTGACCTCAAAGACCACACCGGAGGCCGCTGCCCAGGGAAAAACAAGTGCAAAATATGAATACAATCAATACGGAGAATTGACAAGGCAGACAGATGCCCTTGGAAACTCCACCGCATACGAATACAATACAGGAGGGTATCTGGCAAAGGTGACGGATGCCCTGGGAGCAGCGGTAAAATACGGCTATGACAAGCTGGGAAACAAGCTGTCCATGACTGACGGAAGGGGCAAGCTTACCCGCTATGCCTATACGGCTCTTGGAGCCTTGAAGAGTGTTACAAATGCAGAGAATAAGGCTCAAACCTACAGGTATGACCTGGGTGGAAACCTGGCCTTGATAACCGACAAAAATGGAAACAATACGGTATATACCTATGACAGCACAGGAAACCTGCTGGAAAGAAGAGTAAAGGAAACTGGGGACCGCATAGGCTATACCTACGACGAAGCAGGAAACCGCACCTCCATGACGGATGACAGCGGCAAGAGCACCTACAGCTATGACAAAAACGGCAGGCTCCTTGAGATAAGGAAGGGAGCGGCTGTACAGCTGAGCTATGAGTACGACCGGGCAGGAAATATATCCAGGGTGACCGATTTAAAGGGCAGAGCAGTCAGCTACAGCTATGACAGGTCCAACCGTCTGGAAACAGTTGCCTCCAATGGAAAGACGACTTCCTATGCCTATGATGAAAACGGCAGGAGGACAGCCGTAGCCTATTCAGGCGGGGTCACAGAGGTCTACTCCTATGACAGGGACAATCAGCTGGTAAGGCTAGTGAACAAAAAGCCCAACGGTGCAGTGCTGTCGGAGTACAGCTACACATATGATTTGGCAGGAAGACAGACCGCCAAAACAGACAGCTTCGGAACCACGGAATACACCTATGACAAGGCGGGAAGGGTGCTCAGGGCAGCAGCCCCGGGAAAGCTGACGGTATATGCCTACGACAGTGCCGGAAACAGGGTGTCCCAGAACGAAACCTATACCTCCCAGCAGACAAGCGGCTATGTTGACGGGGGAACGGGAAAAGACATACAATATATATTAAAGAAAAGCGACTATGCCTATTCCTCAGCAAACCTTCTACTGAGACTGACTGAAAGGCTGCTGGACTCAGAGGGCAGGGAGCTGGCACGAAAGCTGACCAAGTATGCATATGACGACAACGGAAACCAGCTCAGGCAAAGCGTGAGCCATATACTGCCCGACAGCACCAAGCTGCGCCCCTCCACCAAGGGAACAGCTTACGGTGACGAGCTGGAAGGCGAGATAGACAGCCTCATAGAAAAGACCAGCTATACCTACGACGGCTTTAACAGGCTGACAGACACGGAAACCATAAAGGCCGGAGAGAGAACTGCGGCGGAATACACCTATGACGGTGACGACCTGAGAGTGAGCAAGACAGTAAGGAAATCCGGCAGCGGCTACAAGGCAGAAGTGACAAACTACCTTTACGACAGGCAGAATGTAATACTGGAAACTGATGCAGAGGGCAGCACAAGAGCCAGTTATGTAAAGGGAATAAACTACATATCAAAAACAGATGGAACAGGCAAGGACAGCTACTACCTTTTCAACGGCCACGGAGATGTGGTGCAGACAGTGGATGCGGCAGGAAACACCCAGAACCAGTACGAATATGACATATGGGGAAATCCTGTGCTGACAATAGAGGCTTCTGAAAACGCCATCCGCTACGCAGGGGAATTCCTGGATTCCGAAACAGGACTCTATTATCTCAGAGCAAGATTCTATGCCCCCTACCTGGGACGCTTTACCACAGAGGACAGCTATTGGGGCGAGGATGAAAACCCCCTCAGTTTGAACCTGTACACCTATTGTGCCAACGACCCGGTAAGGTATGTGGACCCAAGCGGGCATGTGTGGATGTACAATGCGGGAGGAAGGCTTCAGGATATAGAGCAAAAAGACGTTAGCGGTGCAACACAGGTAGGCTATTCTTTAGCCAAAGATGTGACAATGTATAATTCAGGAGGACTTTCCTCCCAGGTAGCTGTTAACGACATCAGCAGAGCGGAGCAGGTGGGCTTTGTACTTCCCCAGCTTATATATAACAGCACAGACACGGTAAATGTCAGCTCCGGGGTGGTTATAAACTACTCAAACATTCAGAACATGAACATAGCTGCAAACGCACAAGTGTTTGTAGAAAACAGAGGCTTTATAGATACCCTGTTTTCTGATAAAGGAAGCAGCATGACGCTGGACAACTACGGGAAGGTAAGGGCTGTCAATATTGCAGAACGTGCTGTAGCAAATATATTTAACTATAACCAGGAAAAAGACCCTGAAACCAATGAGTACATAAAGAGCATTGAGGTAATAACGGGAGGCTTGAAAAGCAGCATCAACCTGTTTAATTATGGCGGTGTGGGGGAGATACATACCGGGGATTACAGCGAAAATCTAGTTTATAATGAAAATGAAGAAGCATATGTAAATTGGCTGGAAACAGGGTTAGGCAATAGTTCTTCCACTGATCAGGGTACAAGGTATTACTCAGGACGGGGTAGTATTAAAGTTATTAGTGATTTGGATAAACTTAAAGCCAATCTGTATAAGTTGGGCTATATTAATGTTTATAAAGACTATGCTTCTGCTCGGAATCAATTTTTAAAAGATTATTTAGATAATGGGCACTCTTTAGATGCTGATTTTAAAAGGATGGGTAGCGGAGATCATTATAGTTCATTACTGAATTGGACTAATAAAGCTTTAGCTGGAAAATATACGCATACAACAGCTGGGAGGAATAAAGGGAATGCAAATGATTTTGTAAATGGTTTTATAGAACACTTTACAGATAAAGTTGATGCCGCTAAAAAGTATTATTCAGAATTATTCTCTAATCCTTTAGAAAAAACTATTGAAGTGTATACTGACCCACGAACAATTGCTAAAATGAATCCAAGTACAGATATGCTATTACAAGCATATGATATGGGAATAATTGCATACAGTGACTATAAACTACTGTTATCTGGAGATAAACAAGCACTTTTAAAAAGGGCAGGAGATGCATCTGGAGAATTATTAGAAATCATTGCACTTAGTTTAGTACTTAAAAAATTTGGTACTTCTGAGGGAGCGGGTAAGGTTGTTGAGGGAGGGACAGGATTCTTATCAAAACCTGCTACAAGTAATGGTACGCTAAACATTGGTGCAGGCTCAAAGCCTATTTCGGGTGCTTATAATATTGATATCAATCCTTCAGCAACTGGTGTTTACGCAGGGGATGCCGCAAACTTAAGTGGAATTGTTTCAGGAAGTCAAAGTAGGATTGTTATACAGAATCCATATAACTTTAATGCGCTAAATTCAGAAATAAGCCGTGTCTTAAAAAAAGGTGGAACCATTGAGATATCAGGTGGTATGTCTAATAAATGGTTTAATAGCATTTACAAAATGAGCGAATCAGAATTAAACTCTTTGGGATATTCAACAGTATCGAGAGGCCAGGCTACCAGTGCTGGAACAGGCTTTACAATACAAGGAGAGGCAATTAAAAGTAATATTATGGAGATTGTACTTAAAAAAATAAAGTAGGTGAGATTATGAAATGTATAATTGATTTAACTAATGCTCATTTTGATAGAATTGATTTTACTGAAGCTAGAATTATAGATTTTTACTGCAGACAAATTCTACCAAGTGAATTTGATTTTACGGTTTGGGGAGCCACTCTTTTGTTAGGTTCTAATTGGAATCATGACAAGAATTTTTTGCTGGGCTATGAAGAAGATATGTATGTTTCGGGTATAGGAACTGTAAAAATGAATGGAGTTGTTAGCGGCAATATTGAGGTATATGCATATGATAATATTAAAGACAAACAAAACAGATCAATTTTTGTAAAAAATCAAAATGGTTCCGAACTGACTTATAAGAAACATTGGGGGAAGCAAGAATTTGATGATATGTCAAAAGAATACATATGGGAATGCGTTATTACTTGGCCGTACGGATTTTGTAACTTAAAAATTAATTGCAAGGGAAGTGTATTCTTTGAATTTGATGTAAAGAATTTAGTTACAGTAAAAGATTACTTAAAAAATCCAAAGTTATATACGTTCCAAGAATGATAATTATTATAATAGAGTTTGAGAAGAGTATATTGCTTAACATACCACCTACCTGTTACATTAAGGGATATTTTGACTATCTAAGTCTAATCTTTACACCGCCGGCATTGTCTGCGGTTATGCTTTAGTAGGGGGCACTTGCCACCACTTGCTTATGACCTGGCAGGACGGCTGACCTCAAGGACCACACCGGAGGCAGCAGCCCAGGGAAAAACAAGTGCGAAATATGAATACAATCAATACGGAGAAATGACAAAGCAGACAGATGCCCTTGGAAACTCCACTACATATGAATACAGTGCGGGAGGGTATCTGGCAAAGGTGACGGATGCTCTGGGAGCAGCGGTAAAATACAGCTATGACAAGCTGGGAAACAAGCTGTCCGTGACCGACGGAAGGGGAAAGCTTACACCGCTATGCCTATACGGCCCTCGGAGGCTTGAAGAGTGTTACAAATGCAGAGAACAAGGCTCAGACCTACAGGTATGACCTGGAAGGAAACCTGGCCTTAA
>NZ_MZGX01000002.1 GCF_002051585.1 Ruminiclostridium hungatei
AGAATGCACCAGCCAGTATAACCCCTAAAATGCCGCCTGTCAACACTGTCGCAATTCCCAACGCTGCGATAATGACAACAGCAATAAGAATTTTACCGATTGCTTTCCAATTATCCTTACACCACTCGCCAACTGATTTGCAAGCACCGCAAAACTTCTCCCAGCCGCTTTTTTCACATTCCGGCTTTAAATAATTGTATTTGTTGTAAAAATCAGCTTTACGCTTTTTTATTATATCAGCTGCCTCGCCGTCAATGCAAACAGCATCCGATATGAACTCTTCGCTGCTATTGTTAAAGGTGTCAAGGGAAATGATTTTCTGTTCCTGAGTTTGCGAAGACGTTTGTATGGAACTGATGATATCCTCCAAATTACATACGCTTTTATTGATTGTTAAGGATTTTGTCTTAAGCGCGGCTAATTCGGATTTATAATCGGTTACAGATTTTTTAACGTCTTTGATTAACCCGGGCATCTGGTTGATTTTATTGGCATATAACGCTATGGTCGCCACAATCTCACCTCCTGCTTATATCTGGTCGGGTTTATCTCTTGTCATTTTCCATTTTTTCGGCACCGGAATTTTTATTTATCAACCTGCAATCCAGTTTATCTTTAAAGCTATTATATTGCTAATCAATCCACTTTTTTGTCGGAATTTCTGGTCTTTCCAGATTACTTAATAATTTAGCAGAAGTCTTACATTCTCCTGGTTCAATTTCTCTTAATGTTGATAATAGTTCCCAGTTATCCTCATTATATAATTCCTGTCCCAATTCCTCAACTAAAAATGCAAGTAACTTCCAGTGCATTAAATGTCTGTTTCTTAAATCAGTTTTTTACAAATCTTTTTGAAATGGAATATGGAATTTAATGCCCCGTTGCCTTTCGTTAAGCGGCCAATGTCAATACTTTAAGATAATCAATTGGTTTGAAATTTTTAGAATTTACCAGAAAAAAGAGTAGGTCACATATTTCTATATGATCTACTCTTAGTAAAAATTTCTTCTAATTCTTAACTTATTGACATTGCTATTGCGACAGCCCCTTGTATGATTCCTGTATATTTTGATTTTTATTATGTTTATTTACGTTATTGGCAAATACTAATATATAATTATAATAACCTCTTTAAATTCATAGGAAAGTGGTGGATAAAAATGCTTGTAGAAAAATATTATGAAAATCCCCGGATACTGCATCTTGGAACAATGAAGGACAGAGCCTACTACATCCCGTATTCCAGCCAGGCTGAGGCGGCGTCACAGGAGAGGGACCTCTCCTCCAGATTTCAACTGCTGAACGGGCAATGGAGTTTTAAGTATTTCAACAGCATCTATGATGTGACGGAGGAGTTCTATTTGCCAGGCTGTGACCTGTCCGGCTTCGACAGTATACCTGTGCCTTCCGTCTGGCAGAACCACGGCTATGACAGGCACCAGTACACCAATATAAAATATCCTTTTCCGTACGACCCTCCCTATGTTCCGGCAGACAATCCCTGCGGGGCGTATATGAGACAGTTTGAAGTACTTGCTGGCTGTGAGGGCATGCGGAAGTATATAAATTTTGAAGGCATCGACTCCTGTTACTACCTGTGGATTAACGGAGTTTTTGCAGGCTACAGCCAGGTGTCCCATGCCACGGGAGAATTTGATATTACTCACCTGGTTAAAACCGGTATGAATACTGTAGCCCTGCTTGTTCTGAAATGGTGTGACGGAAGCTATTTTGAAGATCAGGATAAATTCAGGACGTCGGGAATCTTTCGTGATGTTTATATTTTATACCGGCCTGAAAAGCATATACGTGATTTTTTTGTAAAAACCGCATTGTCTGATAACTATAAAAGGGGAGATATATCTGTAGAAATAGAATATTTAAAAGAAGAGCCCATAAGAGTCGACTATGTCCTGCTTGATGCAGAGGCCTCCCGCCAGGTGGGCAGGGGAACCCTGCAAGGTGCGGAACTCCATATTTCACTGGACTCACCTGTTTTATGGAATGCCGAGCAGCCCAATCTTTACACACTGTTTCTGAGCACGGATTATGAGACTATAGCTGTAAAAGTGGGGCTCAGAGAAATAAAAGCAGTTGACGGGGTGGTTTATCTCAACGGTGAGAAAATCAAATTCAAGGGTGTGAACAGGCATGACAGCAATCCCGTGACAGGCCCTGCCGTCACCGTGGAGGATATGCTTCAGGATCTTTCACTTATGAAGCAGCACAATATAAATGCCATTCGAACAAGCCACTACCCAAATTCTCCGGTATTCACGGAGCTTTGCGACAAATACGGGTTTTATGTTGTTTCGGAGGCGGATATAGAGACTCATGGCACAACTGCCATTTTCGGAGGAGCCCAGAACGGAAAGACCTTCCCGCTGCTGGCACATGATCCCGATTATGAGGAGACCATTGTTGACCGTGTCAGGAAAAATGTAGTAAGGGATAAAAACCATCCCTGCGTGGTGGTTTGGTCTCTGGGAAATGAGTCCGGCTTCGGAAGGAATTTTGAAAGTGCCCTGAGGTGGGTTAAAAGCTATGACACCAGCAGACTGACCCATTATGAGAGTGCCCGCTATACACCTGACGGCTACAAATGTGATTTCAGCCTGCTGGATATATATAGCTGCATGTATGCCTCAACCGGCTATATAAAAAAATACTTCGAAGAAGAGCACCGGGACAAGCCGTTTATGCAATGCGAATATGTCCATGCTATGGGCAACGGTCCTGGAGACCTGGAAGACTACCAGGGACTCATACAAAAATATGATGGCTTCTGTGGAGGCTTCGTATGGGAATGGTGCGACCACGCAGTATATATGGGGAAAACCCAAGAGGGGAAAGCCAAATATTACTATGGAGGAGATTTTGGAGAATTCCCCCATGACGGCAATTTTTGCATGGATGGACTTGTCTATCCCGACAGAAGGGCTCATACGGGTCTGTTGGAATATAAAAATGTTATAAGGCCTCTCAGGCTTATAGATGAAAACTCCAGGGACGGAAAGTTTACATTCAGAAACATGCTGGACTTTATAAATATCAGGGACTGCCTATACATCCAATATACAATAACCAGAAACGGCGAGGAGATAGCCCGCGGGGTTGTTGAGGATGAAAATATCCTGGATATCAAACCCCATCAGGAGAAAGTCATCGGAATAGACTTAAACGAAGCAGAGGGCGACTGCTATATAAAGTTTGATTATATCCAGAAAAACAGTATGGCTTTTTCGGCAAAAGGGCATTTGCTGGGTTTTGACCAGGTAAAGCTGGCGATTGACTCTACGGGACTGAAAGAAGACCGGATTACAGGCATATTGGGAAAAAGCAACGCAGCCTCCGGAGAAATATCCCTGAAAGAGTCGGACAGGCATGTGGTAATCAGAGGGGATAAATTTGAATACTGCTACAGCAAAATATCCGGTGCTTTTGACAGTATGAGCTACGACAATCGCGTACTGCTTGAAAAGCCCATGGCTTATAACATATGGAGAGCTCCCACTGACAACGACAGAAATATTCGTGACAAATGGGAGAAATGCGGCTACGGCAGAACTCTGTCCAGGGCGTATACCACCAGGGTTTTCAAGGAAGAGGAAAATGTAAGGCTGATAACGGAATTATCCATTGCAGCCATTCATATTCAAAGGATACTTTATATAAGTTCCGAATGGAATATAGCAAATGACGGTACTATTTCAGTGAATATGCAGGTTGAGAAAAATATGGAGACACCCTTTCTGCCAAGATTCGGACTCAGGCTGTTCCTGCCCGAAGAAATCAACAAGGTTGAATACTTTGGTTTTGGTCCTCATGAAAGCTATGCGGATAAGAGGAGAGCATCATATATGGGCAGGTTTAAGGCAGGGCTTGAGGATCTGCATGAAGATTATATACGTCCTCAGGAAAACGGAAGCCATTTCGGCTGCCACTATGTAAGGCTGGATTCGGACAGGGGCTTGGGACTTCTGGTGGTGAGCGATGAACAGTTCTGCTTCAATGCATCCTGTTATACCCAGGAGGAACTGACATTGAAAATGCACAATTTTGAGCTTGAAAAAAGCGGGAATACCGTATTATGCGTGGATTATGCACAAAGCGGCATAGGGTCCAACAGTTGCGGACCTGAGCTGATTGAGAAATACAGGTTTAATGCTCAGAGATTCCATACGGTCCTGGTGTTCAAGCCGTTTGTGCAGTTGCGGAATTGTTGACACAGATATGCATATGGTTAATAATGAAAAGTAGCTTGATATATAATTTTTAATAAAGCAGGAGCCGGTGACCCAATGTATAACACACCCATATATGACTATCTGCGCAGGTATGCAGAGGAGGAATTGAATATTTTCCACATGCCCGGACACAAGCTGGGAAGGGGAGTACCCTATGAATTGGCACAAAATCTGCTGCAGCTTGATGTAACAGAGGTTGAAGGAACCGATAACTTGCACCGTCCGCAGGGGATTATAAAGGACGCTCAGGGGAAAGCTGCAAAAGCCTTTGGCGCGGATAGGACCTTTTTCCTTGTAAACGGGTCGACCTGCGGTGTGCAGGCGGCGATTATGAGTGTGTGCGCCAGGGGACAGAAACTCATTGCAGGCAGGGATTCCCACAGGTCAGTGGCCTCAGGTCTGATTCTGTCCGGCGCAGAGCCGGTATATGTATATCCGGAGTTTAATGAGGAATTTTCCATACATGTAGAAATAACGCCTGAGAGTATAGAGAATGCCCTCCGGGCAAATCCTGACGCGGCTGCGGTGCTTATAACCCGTCCGAATTATTACGGTATATGCTGTAACATTGAGGAAATAAGCAGGCTTGTACATTCCCGGGGAAAAATATTGATAGTGGATGAGGCCCACGGCGCGCATCTGGCCTTCAGTGACAGGCTGCCGCCGTCTGCATTGAGCTGCGGTGCGGATATATGTATTCAAAGCGCACATAAAACCCTGCCGGCAGTTACACAGGGAGCATATTTGCATGTAAAGGGAAACAGGCCGGATATGGAAAAGCTGTCGTTTAATCTGGCAATGCTTCAATCCTCCAGTCCTTCGTATATAATCATGTCATATCTTGATATTGCCAGAGAAATAATGGAACGGGAAGGCCGGAAAAGGCTTGAAGAAATTATTGACATCAACGCCCGGTTTGTTGAGGAATTGGAGGAGGACGGAGCATATAAGGTTTTGCAGTCCGGGAATATGGGTATAAATTCTGTACAGGACCCCACCAGACTGGTGATAAATGTAAATGGACTGGGTATCAGCGGATATTCTGCAGAAAAGGTGCTGAGGGAGCGCCTGGCTACACAGGTTGAAATGGCTGACTTTGAGAACATTGTATTAATAACCACTGTGGCAGACACCCGGGAGAGCATGAAAAGGCTGCTGGATGCTCTGGAGACCATGAAAGGCTTTGAATTCCATGAAAAGCGGCAAAATGCATCTGCCGAGATGAGGTCTATGGTAAGGCAGTATAATAACAGGCTCCGGGGCAGTTCCCAGGAACTGCCGCCATGGAAGGCATACGCCTCGGAAAAGCTGGAAATCCCGCTTGAGTCTGCCGTGGGTCGTATATGTGCAGATATAATCACACCATACCCTCCTGGAATACCGGTGCTATACCCTGGGGAGATTATCTGCAGTCTGACAGTGGATTATATCAGTGACATTATTTCGGCAGGGGGAAATGTAAACGGAATGGGAGCTGACGGCAGGATCAGAGTTTTAAAAGAGTGACGGGCAATAAGATGCGGCATTCAAAATAATCCGAATTTATAAAGCGATTAAAGGATGTTATGTTATAATAAGATATACAAACATATGAGTATATTATTAATGATTTTATTTCAAACGGTTTGAGAGGATGCGGCAAATGAAGAAAGGCTTATTTATTACTTTTGAAGGCACTGACGGCTCAGGCAAAACAACGCAGATCAAATTACTTGAAGAATATATGTCAACTAAAGGCCGGGAGGTGGTTTTATCCCGTGAACCCGGTGGAACCAGAGTCAGTGAAATAATACGGGACATTATACTGGAACCGGAAAACAAGGAGATTGTACCCCTTACGGAAATGATACTGTATGCTGCGTCCAGAGCGCAGCATGTGGCAGAAGTGATAGAACCGGCTGTTAACAACGGCAAGATAGTCATTTGTGACAGGTATGTGGATTCCAGCTATGCGTATCAGGGCGGAGGAAGAGGCGTGGATTTAAAAATTATTGCTGATGTAAACCGCATTGCAATAAACGGAACAGTACCGGATATAACCTTTTTTCTTGATATAGACCCTGAAATTTCAATAAGAAGGCGGATAAATTCAACCGGCGCCGACCGTATAGAGCAGGAAAAACTGGATTTTCACAGGCGGGTATATGATGGATATAAAAAGCTGTCAATACTTTACCCGGACAGAATAAAGACCATTGATGCCACAAAGTCCGTTGAAGAGATTTCATCTCAGATAAATGAGTATATTGATGAATTGTTTTAATTATTAAAAAGGAGGTTTTACTATGAAACTGGTATTTGCGATTGTCCATGATGAGGATGGCAGCAAGGTTATGGAGGAACTCAATAAAAACGGTTTCGGAGTCACAAAAATGTGTTCTTCGGGAGGTTTTCTCAAAGCAGGAAATACAACGCTTTTAGTGGGTGTGGATGAAGAAAAGCTGGATGAGGTTATCGCCATAATCGAAAAGAAGTCAAAGAGCAGAAAACAGGTAATTAATACTCCTGCAACACCCGGAGGCATGAACGGCATGAATGGTATGTACATGCCATACCCTGTTGAAGTTACGGTAGGAGGAGCAACAATATTTGTGGTGGATGTGGAGAAGTTCCACAAGGTGTAACCGGAGGCACAGCAATTTAAAATAAAACAATTTATTGTTATGACAGTAAGGATGTGTTTGCCATTAAGATACAGGATGCATCGAAGAATCCCTCAGGTATCAATGCGATACCCGGAAGGGATGAAAGGGCTATAAGAAACGAAAGAGACGTGGCTTTTTCTGCTACCCTTAAAAAGATGGAATTCCAAAATTACGAGGAACGCATAAGGGTATTGGCCGACAAGATACAGACTCAGGGGAAGAAGCTGGAGAAGAAGGCTGACATAAGGGATTTGAAGGTTTACAAGCAGCTAATTTCAGAATTTCTGGACGAGGCTGTTTCACATTCCCACAGCTTTACAAAGAAAAGCTTTCTGGACAGGCGGGGCAGACACAGGGTATATGCCATAATCAAGAAGATTAATGACGAGCTTATCGAGCTTACAAATGAAGTCATCAAGTCGGAGCAGGATAATCTCAGCATACTGAAGAAACTGGATGATATAAGGGGCTTGATTCTGGATCTGCTGCTGTAGAAGTATTATGGCAATCCGCCTGTGCCGGTAGCTTTAACAGTTGGAAAGAAGCTTTGGAGCATAGGGGCGGAACTTGGTGTCAGCAGGATGGAGAGTAATATGTTAGGGCATAAAAAAATACTGGCCGGCTTGCACAAAACTATGGAAAATAATAATGTGAGCCATGCCTATATATTTGAAGGGCCTGATGGCATAGGCAAGAGGGAAACGGCTTTGTCGTTTGCCGCAATGCTCTTGTGTGAAAGAGGCACGGAGCGTTGCGGAGAATGTCAATCCTGCCGGTTGTTTGCAGAGGGTTCGAATCCTGATTTTCAGGAAATTTATTCAAAGGACAAGAGTATAGCTGTTGACGAAATCAGAAATATTTTAAAGGGGTTGGTAATAAGGCCTCTTTATTCAAGTTATAAAATTATAATTATTAATGATGCGGACAGTATGACAGTACAAGCTCAGAATGCACTGCTCAAGTCTCTGGAGGAACCCCCTCCGTACGTGGTGTTCATACTGACGGTGCAGTCTTCCGCTGCGGTTACGCAAACAGTAAGGTCAAGATGCCGGAGGATTTTATTTGACAAGCTGTCGGAAGAAGAAATACTGGAAATTCTCCGGGAAAGATATGGAGCAAGACAGCCGGAGTGGGATTTTATGATATCTTATGCCGACGGCGTTGTAGGCACGGCGCTTGAACTGGCTGAATCGCCGGATTACCTTGACGCCAGAAATGAAATAATGCAATCTGTAAACGAGCTGCTTGTACCAGGGAAAGGTGATGTTTTTAAAGCATATGAATTATTTGAAAAGAATTCTGACAAGATAGAATTTATATTAAAAATAATGCTTTTGTTTTTCAGGGATATAATAATATATAGTCAGACCTTGAATTATAACATATTGATTAATTCCGATAAAAAAGATATGATAGTTGAGAACGCCAATTTGAAACTTTCTTGTCTGTTGAAGTGCATTGATGCAGTTTGGAGTGCCAAGAGGGGGCTGGAGTACAATGCAAACTTTCAATTGGCGATAGAGGTAATGCTGATGAAAATCAAAGACTCTTATGTTTATAAAGATTCTCAGGTTTATTGATAGAAAGGAATTTATTAATGGTAAAAGTTGTTGGAGTCAGGTTTAAAACAGCCGGGAAGATTTATTATTTCGATCCCGGAGAGCTGGTTATAGATTTGAACAAAAATGTAATAGTTGAGACTGCAAGAGGAATAGAATTCGGACTTGTGGTAGTGCCCAACAGGGAGGTAGACGAGTCTGAGATAGTGGCTCCTCTTAAAAAGGTCATACGCCTTGCAACTGATGAGGACATTGCTCACGCTGCCGAGAACGACAGGAAGGAAAAGGAGGCGTATGGAATATGCCTCCAGAAGATAAACGATCATAAGCTGGACATGAAGCTTATTGATGTGGAATATACCTTTGACAATAACAAGGTTCTTTTCTACTTTACCGCTGACGGCAGAGTGGATTTCAGAGAGCTTGTGAAGGATCTGGCCGCAGTATTTAAGACAAGAATAGAGCTGAGACAGATTGGTGTCCGGGATGAATCCAAAATGATGGGCGGCATTGGAATATGCGGAAGAGTTCTCTGCTGCAACTCCTTCCTGGGTGAATTCCAGCCTGTTTCAATAAAAATGGCAAAGGAGCAGTCTCTCTCCCTGAATCCCACCAAGATATCCGGAACCTGCGGACGGCTTATGTGCTGTCTGAAATATGAGCAGGAGGCGTATGAGGATTTGCTGGACAGAGTTCCCAAAACAGGCGCTATTGTTGAGACACCTGAAGGCCAGGGAACTGTGGTGGAAGTAAATCTCCTGAAGGAAATTCTCAAGATAAAGCTGGATATCGGTAAGGAGACCGAGCTGAGGATATACAATTTTAAAGAAGGCGAAGTCAAGCTCATAAGGAACGCTGCTGCAAATGACGACATGGATATTGACCTGGAAGCATTAAAGCAGTTGGAGGATTGATTGTTTAAGGACAGACCTTGACATATGCAAAAAAATATGGAATTTAGTTTGTCATTTGCAATAAATGGTGGTAAAATAAGAGCGAAAAACATGTTTTAAAGGATTGTTTTTCCTTAAATACTAGGAGGTGTTTTTAAATGGCATATTTTATTAATGAATCATGCATCAGTTGTGGGGCATGTGAATCAGAATGCCCAGTATCCTGTATAGCTGCTGGTGATAGCGTATATGTAATAGACGCTGATGCTTGCATTGAATGCGGCGCTTGTGCTAACGTATGTCCTGTTGATGCTCCTCAACAGCAATAGTTTTAGTGTAATGAAGGTCAGATAAAGGCCATAGTGCCTTTATCTGACCTTTTTTCAGCGCATAGGATATACATTTTATTGAAAGTATAAGAACTGTCAATCCTGAGTTTGGGGCCTCCCTGGCGAACAAGGAAATAACTTCTTATGAGGAAACAGTATTACATGGTTGAGTTAAGAAACAATGAAAGAATAGATGATTTGCAACTGAATGGACTAAAGCTGATACAAGACCCTGAGGCCTTTTGTTTTGGAGTTGATGCAGTTTTATTATCAGATTTTGCAGATGTAAAAAAGGGACACAGGGTTTTGGATATAGGAACGGGCACAGGCATAATACCCATACTGCTGGCGGGCAAAACACAGGCGGCGGCTGTAGTCGGACTGGAAATACAGGAGACTGTGGCAGAAATGGCTTCAAGGAGTGTGAGCCTCAACGGTCTTGAGGATAGAGTGGAAATATTATGCGGAGACGTAAGAGAGTACAGCCGGTATTTTGGAAAGTCCAGCTTTGATGTTGTGGTATCAAACCCGCCCTATACAAACAAAGGCTGCGGGCTTGTGAATCCTCATGACAGCAAGGCTGTTTCCAGGCATGAAATACTGTGCACCCTGGAAGATGTCGTAGGGGCGGCAGGGGCGCTGCTTGCTCCGGGAGGCCAACTGGCAATGGTGCACAGGCCTGAAAGGCTGGCCGACATAGTATGCTGTATGAGGAACTGTGGTATTGAACCCAAGTATTTGAGAATGGTTCATCCAAAGCCTTTCAAGAAGCCCTCAATGATATTGATAAAGGGAAGCAGAGGCGGAAAACCCGAACTTAAGGTAATGGAGCCCCTGTATGTATATAACGCCGACGGAACATATTCCCACGAAATAAATAGAATTTATGGCAGGTAGGAAAAGAGCCGGAAAGGAAGAGAGACTTGAACGGGGAAAAAGGAATGCTGTATCTTGTTGCCACACCCATTGGAAATCTTCAGGACATAACCTTAAGAGCAATCAATACGCTTAAGGAAGTGGAGCTGATAGCCGCGGAGGATACCCGGCAAACCATAAAGCTGCTCAACCATTTTGAGATAAAAAAGCCCCTTATAAGCTATTACGAGCACAATAAGATTGTCAAGGGAAATTATCTGATTGAACAACTGCTGCAGGGCAAAGATATTGCACTGGTTTCGGATGCCGGTACGCCTGGAATATCCGACCCCGGTGAAGACCTGGTAAGGCTTTGTATAGAAAATGGGGTAAAGGTGACAATGATACCCGGACCTGTGGCAGCGGTTACGGGAATGGTGATATCAGGTTTGCCCACAGGCAGGTTTGTGTTTGAAGGTTTTCTTCCCATGAATAAGAGAACCCGGCAGGAGAGGCTCAGGCAGCTTAAAGATGAAACCAGAACCATAATATTTTATGAGGCGCCCCATAAGCTCCCATATACCCTGAAGGATATGTACAATGCCTGGGGGGATAGGAGGATAGCCCTTGCCAGGGAGCTTACCAAGCGATATGAAGAGGTGATAAGGTGCAACTTGTCTGAGGCAGCCGACAGGTATCAGGCGGAAGCTCCCAAGGGGGAGTTCGTTGTCGTGGTTGAAGGCCAGGATCAGAAGGTGCTCATGGAACAGGAAAAGGACAAATTTGCTGACATGAGTATTGAGGAGCATGTAGAAAAGTATACCGGTGAGGGGCTATCGAAAAAAGAGGCAATTAAGAAGGTGGCCGAAGACAGAGGAGTGAACAAAAGAGATGTCTATAATTCAGTTATGAAGAAATAAGCTCTCCGGGTTGATTCCGAGGTATAGCAGCAGGTATAACCAATTTCAGGCAAAAATAAAAAGAGCCTTGGCTCTTTTTATAGTGCTTAAAGAAAATTACTTCTTTAATTCTTTCATACAGTCAGGGCATATGTTCTTTCCCTTGTATACCTGTACATCCTTGGCATTTCCGCAGAAGATACATGCTGGTTCATACTTCTTCAATATAATAGTAGATTCATCAACATAAATTTCCAATGCATCCTTTTCTGCAATATCAAAAGTTCTGCGCAATTCGATAGGGAGAACAACTCTTCCCAATTCGTCAACTTTTCTTACAATACCTGTAGATTTCATAATTATAACCTCCTAAATAATACACTTCATATTTCGACAAACTTCGTTATTATAATACCATAAATTCCAATAAACGTCAACGCTCATTTTACAAAAAAATTAAAAAATTTTAAATATGCAAAAATAAGGAACATAGACGGTAAAGGACTTTCAAAGAATAAAACCCGCTAAAAGGCAAATGTAAATATTTTATGAATAAATTTTGCATAAGATAAACTTACAAAGCTTCAAAAATAATACTGGGAATTCAACGGCAGAATATGAGGGCATTCGACATTTATTCGACAAAATACGCAGTTTTATTTCGACATAAAAAATTGTTGTGATGCAGTGGCGGCCTGCCTTTTATTGATTAATAAGCTAATTGCTGGAACTCATATTACGGTACTGGGAGGTTGTCATTCCAAACTTCAATTTAAAGGTTGTATAAAAATAATTCTTATTTTCCCAGCCTATCCTGTCCATTATATCCGAAATGCTCAGCCTGCTGCTTTCCATGTATTCAACGGCCTTTTGCAGCCTTGTTTCGGTCAGGTAGTCGGCAAAGGATTTTGAATGGGCTTCTCTGAACATTTTCCCCAGATAATCACGAGATATATTAAGCCTTCCTGCAACCGCATCCTGGCACAGGCTTTTGTCCATATATTCCGCTTCAATAATTGCGGTTACCTTATCCACCAGATTGCTTCTTTTTCTGAAACGCCGCTGCTCGATAGTATCCGTTATAATCCTGAATAGCCGGATTATCCTCTCATCTATCTCCTGCAGTGTTTCCAGGGAAATTATTTCGGTTATGTAGCTGCCGGAATCAAAGGTTATTTTCTCATACCCTCTTGCCTCAAGCTCGTTGAATTTCTTCATAAGCAGGTAGGAAAGGTACAGTATATAGGAATTTATTGTCTCATAGGAGTAATCTGTGATATATTCCTTGATTTTGTAGTAGGCTTCCACGGATTCGGCAAGCCTGCCGTTATTGAGAGCCTCGTCCAACCGCTGCTCCAGTGCGCCGGGATGCTCAAAGGCATTTGATTTGAGCCTGTAGATTACCTCTGGAAGAAGCAGGCATTTACAGCCATACACCAGCCTGTATTTGGAGAGCTGCAGTACAAACCTGTAGCCTTCCGCCAGATCTGCCAGGCCCACCGGGTCTGTATACAGTGCCGAGGACAGGCTTATGCTCAGATTTGCTTGACACCAGGCCTGGAGTTCCCCTATGACTTCAACGACATTTCTGCATATATCAGAATTCTCCAAATTGGTGGTTTCCATAATAAGCGCAATATTTCCATCATCGAACTCAAAGCATTCATTGCTGAAATATTTCGATACAAGCTCTCCGGCAACATTGCAGACTGCGAACCTGAAAAGCTTCTGGTCGTCGGTGCTCAATTCCTGTGTAAACAGCTTGTAGTTATCCGGCTGCAGATTACACAGTATGAAAAGTCCCCGGGGGTTGAGGTTCAGACGGTATTTTTTAAAGGTTTCTTCAAATTCGCTTGTATTGCGGTTTTCATTGGTGAGAAGCTCTCTTAAAATTGCAGTCCGTTTGAGGATGTAATTCTCATGGCTGACAGACTGAATACTTTGGGCCTTTTTTATTGTCTCTGTAAAAATGTCAGTAAGAAAATCCAGTTCATTTTTTCTTGTCCTGTCCATTTTAACATTGGAGAGCTGCTGCACCTTTCCAAGCATTCTGTTAATAGGATGGCACAAATGTCTGGAAAGAAAGTATGAAAGCAGGAAGCCCAATATGACTGTTGCGGTACAAAGTACATATAATGTGGTTTTCATGCGGTTTATATCTTTGAAAAGCTGGTTGAAGGGTGTGATGTTGACGAACCTCCAATCTGTTACATCAGAGGCGACATAGGTAACCACAACCTCACGGCCGTCCAAGGTGTCAACAAAATAGCCGTTTTTTGCGGAACTGGTCAAAATCCTATTCACGTAGGTTTTATTTGTGAAATCACTGAAAGCCGCACCGGAGTTCGAACTGGCAACCACAAAGCCCGAATTGTCTATAATCAGTGTATCTCCGCCCGTAAAGGCACCTTTTGTATTCAAAATATTAATAAGCCCGTCCAGATATTGCGAATTCATGTTGATAATTATGGCACTTTGAATCTCGCTGCCGTCCTGGGTGTAGTCTGCCATAACATAAGTCAGTACATTCATACAGGCTCTGTCGGTGCCGATATTAAAATTCAGAGGGACCTTTCTCAGCAGGGGATTTGAGGTGAAGTTCTCTCTTCCCGGAATTTTGTTATTTTCAATTATATCTGCAATGTCTGAGTCCATAAAATCGCCTGCCGGACTGTAATACCGCCACCAGGTAGAGTAAAAGGTATTGATATCCCTATTGTATATGTAGATTGACTGCACATTGCCGGATTGCGTTACCAGTGCCTCCAGGCTGCTGACAAGCCGGTATGCATCCTCCGGGGCAGTATGGCGTCCATACCTTAAAGCGGAATAATCATTATTTGTATAAATATAAGCGGCCGTGTTCCTGGCGGTATCATCAAGGTACGTGGCGCTATAGCTGATTTCCGAGAGAATATTTTTATTTGCCTCATACTGCAGCTTCAGCCCGACATTCTCGAAATTAAAATAGAATATAAAGGATAAGGTTGATATAATCACTAATACGAGAATTGCTATATACAAAAACATTTTTTTATAGAAAGAATGCTTATATATTTTGAATTTCATATTTTATCCCCCTGTCCGCTCTGCGGGCATAAATTCAAAGGGTTGAAAGCGGTTTTCTTTCAACCTCTTACCCCTGTCTGCCATATCTCCATTGAATAAAGCTCCTTTATAAGGTGAGAGAATATAAACCGATAAATTTAATTTATTTACAAATATACCATTATAAGTAATTATATAGCATTATTCGGAAGGCATCAACTGATTTGCCCGCTGTTCCGGGAAGGAGGCACACAGATACCGGCAAGTGCAAAAATAAGTAAAAAGCACAATAAAGTGCTTACCCAGGGTTGGAGGCATGTACTCCGGGCCTCTCCCATTCAAATAAGCACTTTATGTGCAATTTATAAAACCTTGTGAGGTTATTGAGCCGGATAGGTTTATTTTACTGAAGCCTTCCAGGCATTTATCTGTCGCTGCATTTCCTTCTGAACATCTTCCAGGCCCGCATTGGCAAGTCTTTGCTGATATGCGGGGAATTTGGCCAGATCCATATTCCCGGTGTTCCAGATACTCTTATACTCATTAAAGATGGCTGTTAACTGGGCAATCTGGGTTTTAACCGAGCTGTTATCAAAGGTAAAACCGTTTATGGGAGATACGATGCAATTGTCTGTGGCCTTTTTCTGGGCTTCTACCAGGGCAGGTCTTTCAGGCAGGTTGCTGTAAAGCATCCAGGGGTCGCCGAACATCCATTCCATATTGGTCCTGTAACCATTGGTCTCATCGGTAATACCCTCGGGATTCTTGATAATCTTTATAACAGGGTCGTCAGAGCCTGTAACCTCATAGTGCTTCCCTTCTATTCCGAAGCCCAGCAGGTTTAATAACTTGGGGTCTGTATTGCATTGCTCTATAAGCATAACAGCTCTTTCGGGATTTTTTGAGGTACTGCTCACAGCAACACAGCTCTGTGTAATGTTTGTAGTATTCAGCAGAGGTTTTGAACCAAGGGGAACTGCAACCATGTCAAACTTGAATTTCTTTTCATAGTCTTCCAGCCAGCCTGGAACATAGCCGCTGATTTCGGCTGCATATTTTCTGGTCATCATTTCAGGATCATCATCTTTTATTGAAACGGCATCTTTCCTTATGTAACCCTTCTGATTCCATTTGCGGAGAAGTTCCCGGTCATGAATGCTTTCAGGCTGTTCGTCGGTGTTTACAACTGTACAGCTCTGGTCGTCGAACTTCACTCCCAGTGAAGGGATGCTTACATCCGGCTGGTCAAACCAATAATTAAAAAGGCCTACTGTTCCGTTGCCGCCAGCCATGCAGAGGGGAGTCACACCTTTTTCCTCAGCCAGTATCCGGTCAAAGAAAGGTTCCAGGTCTTCATACTTTTTTAGGGAATCTGTATCCAGTTGGTATTTGTCAACAAGGTCCTGTCTCAGATATACTGCTCCCTGGGCACCAAAGCCGCTCATATTGTATGGAATGCCGTAGAGCTTGCCGTTAACCTTGCAGGCATCCAGATATTTTGCATATTTTTCTTTAACTTTAGGAGCATACCTGTCAACCAGTTGGGTGATGTCAGCCCACGCACCCTTTCCGGCATTTTGTATGAAATTGACTTGCCAGTTTGCGGTGAAGCAAAGGTCAAATTCATCTCCGGTCGCAATCATAACATTCATTTTCTGCTCATATGCACCCCAGTCCAGATAATTTATCTTTACCCTGCAGTTAAGGCTGTCTTTCAGATAATCTGCGACTGCGTCCTCCACCAATGCAGTATCCTTTTCAGGTGTTCCCACAACATACCAGGACAGCTCCACAGGTTCAAGCCTTACGCCCGAGTCAGCCGCAATACTCCCTGAAGCAGCCGAGTCTGAGGATGAAGCGGCTTTTTCGGAGTTTCCGCAGCCCGAACAAAGAGTCAGGAAAAGTGACAGACCAAGAGCAAAACAAATTGCTTTTTTTGCCTTATACATTAAATGTACCTCCTTTAAATATTTATAGTAAACGTGGATGCCGGAAGCAGGTGCCCGCACAGGCACTATCCCTTGACAGCTCCCACAGTCAACCCTGATATAAAGTACTTCTGTACGAACATGAATGCAAAGATAATGGGGCCGATTGCAAGGACAGCCATTGCCATACGCGCGTTTTCCCCGGGGAGGGCTGCCGTTGAGATCTGGCCCTGCAGAGGACTCAAGCGCATGGCGTTCAGATTTTGCATGATAAGGTACAGCATATATTGCAGGGGATTCAGGTTTGCGTCATCAATATACAGAAGTGCAAGCCACCAGTCATTCCAGTACTGCAAAACGATGAATAGACCGACTGTCGCCATTGCAGGCAGGGACAGGGGCAGTATGATTTTAAAAAGGATTCCAAGTTCACCGGCTCCCTCAATTTTGGCACTTTCCACCAGTGAAAAAGGTATATCTGAGAAATAGGTTCGCAGTAAAAGAACGTAAAAGGGGACGATGAGATAGGGCAATATGAGTGCGAGGATATTGTCCTTTAGGTGCAGCACCTGTGCCACGATTATATAGCTTGGAACCAGTCCTCCGTTAAAAAGCATGGTGAAAAACAGGTACAGTGACAATTTCCCTCTATGGGCAAAATCCTTTCTCGATAAAACATAGGCCAGGCAGGAGGATATGACAAGACTTATGATGGTGCCGGCCACAGTTACCATTATTGTGACCCCGTAAGCCCTGGCGATTTGACCGGGGTCGGCCAGTATGTACTTGTAGGCCAATAAAGTAAACTGTCTGGGGAATATGGAGTATCCGTTTTCAATTATCATTTGCTCCTGGGTAAACGAGGAGGATATTACTATCATAAAGGGGATGAGACAACACACGGAAAAAACCGTGAGAAAAAGGTTTATAAGTACTTTTGACACAATACTGCCATCTTTTACTTTCATTTCAGCCTCCATTTTTCAGATTTAATCAGATTTTATATGAAATCCGGCCTTGCATTCCCAAACTTTTTAGAACAGTGCACGTTCGGGATTTATTTTTTTCACAAAAAGGTTGCTGGCCAGTACCAGGAGAAATCCCACGAATGCCTGATAGAAGCCTGCGGCGGAAGCCATGCCTATGTCTCCGGAAAATTTCAAGGCCCGGAATACATAGGTGTCAATAACATTTGTCGTACTGTACAGGCCTCCGTTGTCCAGGGTGACATTATAGAACAGGCCGAAGTCGGCAAAGAAAATACGTCCGATAGCCATCAAGGTCAGTGTTATAATCAAAGGGGACAAAAGGGGAAGTGTGATGCCTGACGCCTGCTGAAGTTTGTTTGCACCGTCGATGGTAGCTGCCTCATAAAGCTCCGCATCTATGCCCATTATGCCCGCCAGATATATCACGCTTCCATATCCGACGCCCTTCCAGAGATTCACGATGGTGAGTATGGCCGGCCATAACCTCGGCTCGTTATACCATTGAACCGGTTCCATGCCCAGAGAGGCCAGCAGGTTGTTAACCATACCCATGTCATAGCTTAAAAGGGAATATACAAAGTAGGAAACGATAACCCAGGATATGAAGTAAGGGAGAAACATGGACGATTGATAAAACTTTACAAGCCACTTGTTTCTTACTTCATTTACAAGGAGTGCTATGAGAATGCCTCCCACAGTGCCGGTTATTATAAAAAGACTGTTTAAAAACAGGGTATTATATGTAATGTTCCAAGCATCCCGGGTGGAGAAGAGGTACTTGAAGTTTTCAAACCCAGCCCATTGGCTGCCGAAGATTCCAGCCGCGGGTTTATAATTTTTAAAGGCCAGTATTACCCCGAACATGGGAAGATAATTGAAGACAAAAACGATTGCCAAGCCCGGCAGTGCTATGAGCCAAAGCCACTTCTGTGACTTCAGGCTTCTCAGAAAGCTTCTGCCCGGCTGACTTGCAGCCTTTAAACCTTTTCCGGTATCAAGTTGAGAATCCACAATTCTTTGCTCCTTTACAGTCATATTTTAAATGTACTTGCCATCATAGATCCAAAGACGGATTATATTCCGGCCTGAGTGAGAGGTTGCTTCCAGACCGGCATAGCAACATTGTATTAAAAACTGGATAATTTTTGAAGTTTAAATTTAAGAAGTGTCTTTATATTTCAGCAAAAGTACGTGATTACAGCAAAATTTTCAGGAGAAAACATAAACCCGGCTCTGTCCACATATATAATAAGGGGAAACCCGCAGACCGGTATATGATGGATGGAGAGGTTAGCGTGAAAGATACATGTGGCAAGTCAACGTGGATTTCACGCAGCGAAAGCCACTACATGCCTTTCATTACTATTTGCGTACGGTAGATGGGAGATAGAATGCTTAATTATATATGGATGGGTTTGCTGCTTATAGGTTTTGCAGTTGGGATAGTCAACGGAAGGATTGATGAGGTGACAAAGGCTGCCATGGAGTCGGCCCAGTCCGCGGTAACTGTGTGCATAGGCCTCCTTGGAGTCATGTGTCTCTGGACAGGCTTGATGAAGGTGGCGGAAAAAAGCGGCCTGGTGGCAGGTATAAGCAGATTGGTCCGGCCTGTCATGATATTTTTATACCCGGGCATCCCGAAGGATCATCCTGCACTGGGAGCCATAGTAATGAATCTTGTGGCAAATTTCCTTGGGCTGGGGAATGCGGCTACTCCGCTGGGAATAAAGGCCATGAGCCAACTGCAGTCCCTGAACGGAGACAAAAAAACCGCCACGGACTCAATGTGTATGTTTCTGGTCATGAATACCGCGGCAATACAACTGGTGCCGGCGAGTATAATTGCCCTGCGTACAGCGGAGGGGGCTAAAAAGCCTGCTGAAATAATAGTGTGCATATGGATGGCGTCGGTGTGCGCCACAATTATGGGTATAATAGCGGCAAAACTTCTGGCCAGGGTATGGAATGAGGAAAAAAGTCAATCACGTTAAAGGTGGGCTATGGGAGTAATAAGACACATCTCGGATTATGCAATCCCTGCAATATTCATAATAATATTGTCTGCGGCGGTTTTAAAAAAGGTCAAGGCCTTTGATCTGTTCATAGATGGAGCTAAGGATGGTATAGAAACCGTAATCAAAATAATGCCGTCCCTGGCAGGACTGTTGGTGGCGGTGGGAGTGTTCAAAGCCTCCGGAGCCCTTGAAATTCTGACTTTTTTGCTGCGTCCGGTAATAGATTTGCTGGGGATGCCGCCAGAGGTAGCGCCTCTTGCACTTCTGAGGCCTATTTCGGGAAGCGCCTCCTTTGCATTTGTGACCGATATCATCAAGGCCTTCGGCCCCGATACGTATGAAGGCCGTGTGGCAGCCACCATGATGGGGTCCACGGAAACCATCTTCTATACGCTTGCGGTTTACTATGGTTCTGTGGGAATCAAAAATATCAGATATACCTTGGTAGCGGCAATAATGGCTGACATAATAAGTGTTATCGCGTCGCTCTGGGCATGCAGGTTTATTTTCGGATAAACAGTGGTCTGTAACTGGATAGATTGTTAGAAATATTTTTTAGACCGCAGCAGCCTGACAGCCAAAGTGTAAAAGGACATTCCCCTGCCTCCGGCCTTGAGCAGTGCTTTGCTTGTAATTCTGTTCATACCCTCACTTGCCTTGGGATGGGTAATGTAGATGCTCAGCAATAGTTTAACCGCAGTACGGGTATGACTCCACTCAGAGGTCCTCAATTTCAAGGCCCTGTCCGTAAAGAAAACTATCCTGTTTTCATACTCCTTGAGGTTATCATAATAGAAATCATAATTGATGTTTCCTGCAAATAAGTCATCATTATAGCTGATATAGCCTTCAAGGATTTTCTGTATGCAGCAGATCCAGGGAAAAAAGGTGCTGTTCAAATTTTCCGCCTTTTGCTCTGAAAGTTCCGGGTCTGTGGCCATGGCCAGCAGAAGCCGGATGCTCAGGGTCGAGTCGACAGCCATGCAGTATTCCCAGCATGAGAGCTGCGAATACTTTTGCCCATGGGCGGCACTCCAATTTATGAGGTTTACCTCTTTAGCATTATCATCCGAAGAAAACTTGGTAACCTGCAAATCTATGAAAAGTGAAAGAAAGGCAGCCAGATGATCCCTGATTACATGGTAGGACGGCAGCAGGAGCACTTTTTGACGGCACTTTTCCACCAGTATTGTGAGATAGCCGTCATCATCCTTGGACGGAAAAAAAGTAAAGTAGTTTTCATACGAATCGGTGCGCAGGTTCAAAGCATCCCTTAAGGATGAAAATATCAGCTTCAGAAAGGGTTCGGTGCCTGTATAAGACCGCAGACATACGGAATTCAGATATTGGACGATGGCCTCGAAGGAAAACAGTACTTCTGCCGCCAGCTCCATATTGACGTTGTCATACAGCAGGCATATGGATGAAACAGCAGCGTCAGACCTGCTCTTATCCAAGGCCTCCCGGGCGGTGGACTTTACGGAAAGCTTGCGTATCCGCTTTGTATACACCCTGTATTCCCTGATTTTTTTTTCAATAGAAGGATATATGATTTTATTATATTTTTTAGAATAACTTAAGCTTCTTATAAAACTCACCATGGTGAAGAGGCCCTTTCAATCATTTTTCTGCCAATGTCTCCTGTTTGCCTCAATATTCTCCTTGAAAAATCGAAAACAAATATGTATAGTAGTAATGGATACCACTATAAAATTATACCATGTTAGGTAACAATTAATTAATATAAATTATATATTGTAAATTTTATTATCTATTATTGCATATATTGCAAATTTTAGTAACAAATGAGGAGGAACCATGTCTAAAAAAACCTATTATATTTCAACGCCTATTTATTATCCCAGTGGAAAGCTGCACATAGGACATTCATATACAACCGTCGCTGCCGACGCTGTTTCCAGATATAAGAGATTAAAGGGCTACGATGTCATGTTTCTGACGGGGACGGACGAACACGGTCAGAAAATACAGAGAAAGGCCGAAGAAAAAGGAATAACGCCAAAGCAGTACGTGGATGAAATTGTTTCAGGCATCAAAGACCTTTGGAAATTGATGAAGATTACCAACGACAGCTTTATCAGGACTACCGATGAGGAACATGTTGAAGCAGTCCAAAAAATATTTAAGAGGCTCTATGAGCAGGGAGATATTTACAAGAGTGAGTACGAAGGCTGGTATTGTACTCCTTGTGAGTCTTTTTGGACAAAAACCCAGTTGGCAGACGGAAAATGTCCCGACTGCGGCAGAGAGGTTGAGCTGACAAAGGAAGAAAGCTATTTCTTCAGATTGTCAAAGTATCAGGACAGATTAATAAGGCATATTGAAGAAAATCCTGAGTTCATTCAACCGGTATCCAGACAGAACGAGATGCTGAACAACTTCCTGAGGCCAGGGCTTGAGGACATAGCAGTATCTAGAACTACCTTCAATTGGGGGGTGCCGGTTTCCTTTGATGACAAGCATGTGGTATATGTATGGATAGATGCCCTGTCAAATTATATTACGGCGCTGGGCTACTCTGCACAGGACGATTCCTTGTTCAGGAAATACTGGCCGGCGGATGTTCACCTGGTAGGCAAGGAGATTGTAAGATTCCACACTATCATATGGCCTGCAATGCTCATGGCTCTTGACCTGCCTTTGCCGAAGCAGGTATACGGTCATGGCTGGCTGCTGCTGGAAGGCGGCAAGATGTCAAAATCCAAGGGCAATGTGGTTGACCCTCAGATATTGGTGGACAAGTATGGGCTGGATGCCATCAGATATTTTCTGCTGAGAGAAGTACCCTTTGGTTCGGATGGAGTATTCTCAAATGAAGCCTTGATTAACAGGATAAATTCGGACCTTGCAAATGATCTGGGAAATCTGGTCAGCAGAACAGTTGCCATGATAGATAAGTATTTTGGCGGAACAGTGCCGGCAGAAAAGGTACAGGGTGATTTTGACAGGGAGTTGATAACTCTGGTAAGCGAAACCCCTGCAAAGGTGGAGGATTTGCTGGACAAGCTGCAGTTCAGTACGGCGCTTGCCGAAATATGGAAGGCCGTATCCAGGACTAACAAATATATAGACGAAACCATGCCCTGGGTGCTGGCAAAAGATGAGGCAAACAGCCAAAGGCTGGCGCAGGTCATGTACAACCTTGCCGAAACCTTGAGGATTATTGCTATTCTTATTCAGCCCTTTATGCCTGAGACTCCTGAAAAGATATGGAGCCAGCTTGGAATAACGGACAAGAGCCTGGTGGAGTGGGATAAGGCCAAGGAATGGGGAGTCTATCCTGTTGGTGCCAGTGTCAATAAAGGTGAGGTTATATTCCCAAGAATAGATTTGAAAAAAGAGCTTGAGGAGATAGAGAAAATGGCTGAAAAAGCGGCCGAAGCATCAAAGCCAATAGAAGCAGCAAAAACAAAAGAAGCGGGAAAGGCAGTTAAAACGGAGAAAAACGATGAACAGGCCGCGGATGAAACCAATGCAAACCTTATAACAATAGACGATTTTGCAAAGGTAGATCTAAGGGTTGCAAAGGTGCTTGAAGCAGAAAAGGTTGAAAAGGCCGATAAGCTGCTGAAAATGAAACTTCAGGTGGGCGGGGAGGTCCGGCAGGTCGTGTCGGGAATTGCAAAATACTATACCCCTGAAGAAATGGTAGGTAAGACTCTGATACTGGTGGCAAACCTTAAGCCTGCAAAGCTGAGAGGCATAGAATCTCAAGGTATGATACTTGCTGCCTCGGATGAGAACGGATTGGCTCTGGTGACTATTGACAAGGATATGCCAGGCGGAAGCCGGGTCGGGTAATCAACGGGGCGATTCAGGACTCTGAACAGCATTTATGAATAAAAATAAAAAAGGTGATAATTTGATTTTTGATACGCATGCCCACTACGATGATGAGCGCTTTGACGAGGATAGAGACGCCTTGTTGAAGCAGCTCCATCAGGATGGAATTTCATATATCTTAAATGCCGGCGCCAGCCCCGAATCCCTGGACAAAACCATGGAGCTGGCGGAAAAGTACCCCTTTGTCTATGCTGCATTGGGTATACATCCTCACGAGGCTGAAAAAATGAATGAGGATATTATAAACAAAATCAGACTGCTGTCTCAAAACCACAAGGTTGTGGCAATCGGTGAAATCGGGCTGGATTACTATTATGACAATTCTCCCAGGGATATCCAGAGGTACTGGTTTCAAAGGCAGATAGAACTGGCCAGGGAGTTGAAGCTGCCCATAATTATTCATGACAGGGATGCGCATGAAGATACCGTGAATATATTGAAAAAGACCGATGTCAAGCAGGTAGGCGGAATATTTCACTGCTTTACCGGAAGCGCTCAGATGGCGATGGACATGCTCAAGCTGAATCTGTATATTGCCGTGGGAGGGCCTGTAACTTTCAAAAATGCCAGAAAAACCATTGAGGTTGTAGAAGCCGTACCGCTTGAAAAGCTTTTGGTGGAAACGGACTGCCCCTATCTCTCACCTGAACCTTACAGGGGAAAAAGAAACAATTCCGGCTATTTGGTTCATGTTATCAGGAAAATTGCCGAGATTAAGGGGATAAGTGAGTCGGAAGTTGCCGAGACAACACTGAAGAATGCAAAAACTGTGTTCGGATTGAGATAAACAATAGGTCTTAATTGGTTCTCAAGGAGAGTAATTATGAAAAAGTTTATTATTATTGTTGTGTTTGTATTCCTGATCTCAATACTTATTTCATTCAATTATCTGCTGTGGGACAGAGAAAAGCAGCTTGAAAATTATCAGGATTTAAGCAATTCAAAAAATCTGAGCATAGACACTCTTGGCGAAAAAATCAATAACCTTGACAAACAAAACAAGGAGCTTGCTCAAAAGATAGGTTCTCTCACAGATGAAAATTCCCGCATTAAGAACGCCAACTATCTGCTCACATCGGAAAATCAGCAAATCAAGCAGGAGCTGTCTGATAAAAGAGAGATTATTCTGATGCTTAAAAAAAATCTGAATGTGGAGCCCTTCCAGGAAGTAGTCAGAAAATGGGCAGATGCTGTCAACTCAAAAAACTTTAAAACTGCCCAGACCTATATAAGTATATTATCAAATGATGAAATATTAAGCAGCCCAAACATTTTTAAATCAAATTATCAAAATGAAATAAAAACAATTGATCTGAAATCTTTCAAAATATACACTGAAATGACCGATGCAGAACATCTTGCTAAAATCCAGTTTGAAGCAGTTTTCCAGGTGGATAAACCGGAATCGCCCAATGCAGGCGTGGAAGAAGTTCCGAAAATGGTTTATAAGCAGGGAGAAAATCTTAAGTATTTGACAATGCAATTTGATGCGGAGGCGGGTGAATGGCGTATTTCCGAATTGTCGGATAAGCCCTGAGAAAGGGTTTCAGGCTTTTTTGTGTAATAAATACGGGTTAAGAATAATATACTAAAATCCAGTTAATAATTGCTAATGAGGGATTGAATTGGAAAAAACTTACCATTTTCTAGGCAATACATTTGACAAAATAAACCGCTTAGAATAAAATAGTCACAGTCCCTTTGAATATTTCTAACAGGAGGTTAGTATTTATGATACCGATTGCGAAGAATATTAAAAGGTATTTTTCACAAATGAATTTCCGTAATTTCGGAAGGAAGGAACACGGGAATTTATTCAAAATCAGAACATTGGATATTGCAATCATATGTATTGCCGTTGTTATATCCGTTACTGCAGGTGTCTTTGTTTTTAATGGGTTGAAAAGGCACGTGGTAATCAGCGACAATGGACGTGAAATTGCAGTAGAGACAATGAAAGCAACAGTAGGAGAGGTACTGGAGCAGACAGGCGTGACCGTAGCAGTGGAAGATTATATCAGTATGCCGTTTGACTCGAAGCTTGCAAGAATACAGGAGAACAGGATAAATATAAAGAGAGCGGTGCCTGTATCAGTAAATGTGGATGGAAAAGAGCTGGTTATAAAAACGTATAAGGATACTGTCAAAGAGGTACTAAGCGACAACGCCATAGGCGTGGACGATGATGACAAACTCGTCGGGTCTCAATTGGGAGACAAAATTGTACCTGATATGAACATTTCGATAATCCGTGTAGATGAAAAGACAGTGACTGAAGCCACGCCCATACCATATAAGACAATTACAAAAGACAACAACAGATTGGACAAAGGATTAAAAAATACAGTCAGAGAAGGAAAAGAAGGCATTAGACAAAAAACATATACGGTAGTTTATGAGAATGGAAAGCAGATTGCTAAACAATTGGTCAAGGATATTGTTGCGTCAAATCCTCTGGACAAAATTGTTGAAGTAGGTACGGTTTTAAACTACAAGACATCCAGAGGTGAGACATTAAGGTATTCTAAGGTTTTAAATATGAGGGCCACCTCATATACGGCTTCTTTTGAAGACACCGGCAAGTATCCGGGAGATCCGGGCTTTGGCATTACAGCCACCGGTGCAAGAGTAAAAAAAGGAATTATAGCAGTAGACCCGCGCGTTATTCCACTTGGAACCAGAGTTTATGTTGAGCTTCCGGGGGTTGCGGCTGACTATGGATATGCAGTCGCGGCAGATGTGGGAGGAGCAATAAAAGGAAACAAGATAGATGTATATCTTGAGACCAGCAGTGCTGTCAGCGCATGGGGAGTCAAAAAAGTAAAGGTTTACGTACTTAATTAATTATTTATACGGTGATTTATTTAATGTATGTAAGCGAAAAAAAGTATTAAAGGGACTGTTCGGGCTGATTCGATTTTTCGGATCAGCCCATTTTCTATGCATTTATTTCCTGGGATTTATGACGTGAGGTCCAAAAAACATTTGAGAAAACAGGAGATATCCGGAGATATATAGAGTAAAACGGAGATTCCAATATTAGTATTGAAGAAACAAAATTAATTGTTGAAATTTTGCCTTAAATGGGTTAAAATAAGCTTAAGATACTTCTAGAATTATAGTAATTTTCTTTTATCAGATCATAATATCTGTTATTAATTAAAAGTCAAAAGTACATCATATTTTTGTCTGTGTCCACACGCGTACAGAAGAGACATGTAATAATGCCGCATCTGGAAGGGGGTGAACATATGTTTGTCAAAAGGCAGCATAAAATCAAAACTGAATAGATTTGCGGTCAAAATGGGATGTTAAAATACATACCTGATTTTGACCGCGGGTATACTTCTATTGTCTATACTCAAAACGGAGGTATTTATAATTATGACTATTAGAGAATCTGATTTACCGAATATCGGAAGAAAGTTTGAGGTAGAGGTTCGTGAAGGCAATAAACTGGTCATTGTAGTACACGATGATGGACGAAGAGAATTGTATCACTTTTACCACGACCAGCCTGAGGACAGTGTATCAATGATAACCCTGGATGATAATGAAGCAAGATATGTAGCTGCAATTATCGGGGGGCTTGCATATAAGCCCAGGGCACTGGAAACTGTTGATGTTGCGCTGGATGACCTGATAATTGAATGGTATAAGATAGAGACCGGTTCCTACTGTGTAGGCAAGTCTATTGGGGAAATGCAGGTACGTAAAAAGACAGGGGCATCTATAATTGCCGCCGTTGAGAAAGGTCACGGCAAGCATATAAATCCGGGTGTGGATTATAAGTTTTTACCGGAATCAACTATTGTTGTCATCGGAGAGAGAAAACATCTGAAGGTGCTCAAAAACTACCTGTTTGGAGGACAAATATGAAATGTAACGAAAATTAGGAGGTAGAATGGATATATTAGTTTTTGAAATCGGTCTGGCAATTACACTGATTGCCATAGTGGGGTTTTTATCAAACAAGCTCAATTTTTCGGTCATCCCTTTTTATATATTGATAGGGATGGCTGTCGGGCCTCATGCCCCTAGTATTGGAATTATTGATTTAAGATTTATAGAAAGCTCTACCTTTATTAACTTTATGGGCCGGCTGGGCGTGCTGTTTCTATTGTTTTATTTAGGGCTGGAGTTCTCTGTAACACGGCTCATAAAGTCAGGCAAGTCGGTATTTATAGGAGGCTCCTTTTATGTCCTGATCAATTTCTCGTCAGGCTTGCTGCTTGGCTGGATGATGGACCTGCCGTTCAAGGAGATTATGGTAGTGTGCGGTATTATGACAAGTTCTTCCACTGCAATAGTGGCAAAGGTGCTTATAGATCTGAAACGTACTGCAAACCCTGAAACAGAGGTCATAATGGGCATGATAATGTTTGACGATCTGTTTATAGCAATACACATATCAATATTATCCGGGCTGCTGCTCAGCGGTTCAAAGTCTATCTGGGGTGTGCTTGCAACTTCGCTTATGGCACTATTCTTCATATTGGCAATACTTATAGTAGGCAAGAGGGTTATAAAAGCAATTGATAAATTACTTGACATACCCTCGGCAGAGCTTTTCCTGCTGGTGGTCATAGGTGTTTTATTTGTGGTTGCCGGCTTCTCGGAAACTCTCCACGTTGCGGAGGCCATAGGGGCCCTGCTTGTAGGACTGGTCATGGCCGAATCGGCTCATGCCAAAAAAATTGAGCACAATATCCTGCCCTTCAGGGATTTCTTTGGGGCCATATTCTTTTTCAATTTCGGTCTTACCATAGATCCGCTATCCCTTAGGGGAGGAGTGGCAATGGCTGTCATAGCCGCAATACTGACCGTTATAGGAAACATCGCAGCAGGAATGTTCTCGGGGCGTTTGTCGAAAATATCCAATCAGGCCTCAGCCAATGTGGGCTTTACGCTTTCGGCAAGAGGTGAATTTTCAATAATCATGGCTAATATGGGAAAGGCAGGCGGCCTGATGCCGGTGCTGCAATCCTTTGTGGTTATATATGTACTGATTCTGGCTATAGTTGCGCCTCTGCTTACGAAGGAATCAAAGCGGATATATAATTTCTGCAATTATATATATGGGAAGACTGCCGGCAGGAAACGAAAATCAAAGCCTTGAGGATGATATTTAAAGTTAATGGATGGAGGTGAATCTATGGAATTAAAAAGGATGCTTCCTTATGTAATTATTAAATACGTTTTTGTTCTTATGGGTTCAATAATGACAGCCGTGGGTCTTGAAGTATTCTTTAAGGCTCATAATCTCATCGGCGGAGGGCTGATAGGTGTTTCGGTGGTGCTGAGCTACATTAGTGAGATACCCTTGGGTGCAATTATTTTCATATTGAATTTTCCGTTTATACTGATAGAGTATTTACGCAGGGGAAAGCAGAAGCTGATAACAATAATATTTGCATTGACGTCACTTATTTACTGGATTTCAGCTATTAATTCGGATAACTGGGAATCCTATGACATACTGCAGTCAACCATTTTGGGCGGTATCTCTCTTGGAGTAGGCTCAGGGCTGATTCTGAGATATGGTGGTTTCCTGGATGGTATAGAGCACAGGAGAATAGTTGGAAAGCTCATAAATAAGAACTATTCCCCAAACAAGTATTTTATATTACTGAATCTGGTTATTGTCACTGCTGCCGGTTTCATATTCGGATGGGAAAATACTATCTACTCACTGATTGCATACATCGTTGTATTTAAAGCAATTGATTTTACTTTGGAATTATTCCACCCATTTGACCGCCTACACAGAAAAATGTGAAAATGGCCTTCAAATAACGTGTATATGATATATAATAATATTAATATCAATTATTTGAAGGAGAAATAATGAGCAGAAACAATACACTGGATGTAATAAAAAAGCATAACCTGAGGTTGACCAAGTCTCTTGGCCAGAACTTTTTAAATGATGACGATGTGGTTAGGAAAATAGTAGATGCAGCCGGCCTTGAAGAGGATACGCTGGTTTTGGAGATAGGACCGGGTATAGGCAGCATGACAAAGGAACTGGCGAAGAGAGCAGCAGGAGTTGTAGCCATAGAGATAGACAAACATCTCATACCTGCTCTCCGCGACAATTTGAGCGAGTATTCAAATATAGATATTATAAACAACGATGTCATGAAGGCGGATATTGATGCTATTATAGCGGAGTATGGCGAGAAATACGGCACAAAGTCCGTAAGGACAGTTGCAAATCTTCCATATTATATTACTACCCCCATAATTATGAGATTCCTGGAGGAAGTAAAAGGAGTCCAGGGAATGGTTTTCATGGTGCAAAGGGAAGTTGCCCAAAGAATGGTTGCAGGACCTGGTACAAAGGATTATGGAGCATTGTCTGTGGCGGTTCAGTTTTATTGCAGCCCTCACATAATATTTGATGTTCCTCCACATTGCTTTATACCTCAGCCCGAGGTGCATTCCACAATAATACGGTTGGATGTATTAGAGGAGCCTTCGGTGTCGGTTAAGGACAGGAAGTTATATTTCAAGCTGGTCAGGGCTTCCTTTGGACAGAGGAGAAAGACTCTTGTAAACGGACTCTCAAATGCAGGCTTTCTCCAGAAGGATAAGGAGCAGTTGAAGAAAATCCTGGAAGGCATGGGGCTTAAGGAAAATATAAGAGGAGAAGTGCTTTCGGTACAACAGTTTGGAGAGCTGTCAAATTTGTTGACACTGTAAACCGCAAAAGAAAAAAGTGACAGTTATGTATTAAAATGCATAATTGCCACTTTTATTTTTTTGAGGAAAATATTAACGTATCAATTTTATTATTATGTTACATTACGCTCTTATTTGTCATTATACAACATAATTTTACCAAATTCTATACTATATTTGAGTGTTAATCCAAAAAAGTTAAAACTGAACCAATGAATACAGCTCATCCTTCTGATCCTGGTTGATACCTATATACCGGAGGGTAATGCTTTGGGAACTATGATTGAAGGTGTCCATTATCAGGCCCACATTATATTTTGACATGTTATAGGTCCAATATCCCCAGGTTTTTCTCAAACTGTGGGTTCCGAAATTTTCCACATTACAAAAAACCGCAGCTTCCTTTAAAACCCTGTAGGCCTGGACTCTGCCGATATAGCCGCCTTTTTGGCTGGTAAACAAGTAGGATTCGTGCTTTAAATTGGAAACTTTTATATATGAATTGATATTCTTACGAAGAGAATCGTTTAACTTGATTTTCTTCTCTTTCCCGGTTTTCATTTCCTTTAAGGTCAGGTAATCACGGTATTCTCCTTTTTCATTCAGAATATCTTTTACTCTCACCGAAAGAATATCGCTTATTCTCAAACCCGTATTCAGCCCAAATTTAAATAATAATCCGTATTTGGGGTCTTTACCATTTAAAAAATAATAAATTTGCTTTATTTTGGTCTTATCTCGTATGGGTTCAACTGTCATGGCAACTTCCTCCGAGTTTACAATTCTTTGTAAAATTATATCAATAATTGTAAATTAATGTAATTTTAAATAATGAAACTATTATAGCATATAATTGATGTTTTTATACATTTATAATTTGCAATTTTTAAGGATTTGCAAAAAGACTATGACTGTAGTCACAGGTATATCATGTGATTCTGAAATAAAAATAATGTAACATAATAATAATATTGTTACATTAAATATTCGGATTATATAAATATCTTTTAAACATATTATTTTTACTATGAGGATGGTGTACGCTTATGTCCAAAGTTCTGGTTGTAGATGACGCAATTTTTATGAGACAGGCTTTGAAATTGATACTGGAGAGAAACGGGTTCACAGTGGTGGGAGAGGCCGAAAATGGAAGGATAGCAATACAGAAATACAAAGAGCTGACTCCCGACCTTGTAACAATGGATATAACCATGCCGGAGGTAGATGGTATCGAGGCTGTCAAGGCAATAAAGGCAATCAATCCCGGCAGCAGGATAGTCATGATATCCGCCCTGGGGCAGGAAAGCCACATCAGGGAGGCCATAATGGTGGGTGCCTCGGGATTTATCGTAAAGCCTTTCAGGGAAGAAAACATAGTCAAGGCTCTTGGCAAATATAAAGGTGAAGCCGGCTGACAGGTCTATGGGAAAAGGTCGTAGGAATTGTCCATTATTAACTTAAATACGAGGTGGCTGACTTGGACTTCATCAACACTGAACCAATGCAGGAAATGTTTGTTTTTGAAACTGTCCAGCTTATTGAAGAGCTTGAACAGATAATTTTATACAGTGAAAAGAAAAACGGACTTGAGAGCAGTATAAACGATATTTTCCGGATTATGCACACTTTAAAAGGTTCTTCGGCGATGATGAGCTTTAGCAATATTTCCATATTGGCGCATTCCGTTGAAGATATATTCTATTTTTTGAGGGAGAAAAAGCCTAAAACGGTTGACTACCTGCAGCTCACAGATTTGATGCTGAAGGTTATCGATTTCGTGGGCAGTGAGGTAGGCAAGATAAGGAACAAGGAAGGGGCCGATGGTGATCCCTCAAGCATCAGCCAGACCCTTGCGGATTTTTTAAGTCAATTGAAGGAAGGCTGTCCCAACACTGGAGAAGCAGGAACCGGTGCGGTTGACAAGAAACATATGGGCCAGGCAGGAGAGGGACATTATTCCTATAAGGCAACAATAACCTTTGAAGAAGATTGTCAAATGGAAAATCTCAGAGCATTTTCAGTTATTCATGCACTTCAGCAGGTGGCGGGAGATATCCGCCATATTCCGGAGGATATTTCAGATACAGAAAACTGCAACAGGGAGATACGGGAAAGCGGCCTGACGGTATTATTTAACTGCCCTTTGCCTGAAGGTGAGGTGAGGCAGCTTCTGGAAGAAACCATGTTTCTCAAGGAGCTGACATTGGAATACAGGTCCGCGGATGCTCCCGGCAAAGGCAGGGCAGAAGCCGGAGTGACAGGAGCTAATGAAGCAGGCGGAGCAAATATCCCTGAGGCTGAGGAAGCCTGCAAAGGGCAGAATTGTGAAGATAATACCTATTCACACGATAAAATGTCAAACCTTTCAAAACAAAACTTTATAAGTGTAAATATTCAAAAGATGAATAAATTGATGGACGTGGTGGGGGAACTGGTTATATCAGAGGCAATGGTGACACAGAATCCTGAGTTGAAAGGCCTCGAACTGGAGGGCTTCAAGAAGGCAGCACGGCATTTGAAAAAGATAACAGGTGAGCTTCAGGATATAGTTATGTCCATGAGGATGGTGCCTCTGTCCATGACCTTCCAAAAGATGAACAGGATTGTCAGGGATATGTCCAGAAAGCTGGAAAAGGAAATCAATTTTGAAATAATCGGTGAGGAAACCGAGGTGGACAAAAATATAATTGAGCATATTTCCGACCCCTTGATACATCTGATTCGAAATGCCATAGACCATGGTATTGAACCGGCAGAAGAAAGGGAATTAAAGGGCAAGGAAGCGACGGGTAAAATAACGCTTGAGGCAAAGCATTCAGGAGGAGATGTCTGGATTATTCTGAAGGATGACGGAAAAGGGCTGGACAGAGACAAAATAATTCAGAAAGCCACAGAGGGCAGGCTTATCCAGAGGCCAGTCAGCGAAATGACAGACAGGGAGATATACTCCATCATTTTATTGCCCGGCTTTTCCACTAAAGAGGAAGTGACGGAATTTTCGGGGCGCGGAGTTGGAATGGATGTGGTACTCAAGGATATGGACAAGGTTGACGGGTCGGTGTTGATTGACAGCAAGCCGGGCAGCGGAACGACAATTTCCATGAAGATACCTCTGACACTGGCAATTATGGACGGCATGACAGTAAGTGTGGGAAGTGCCACCTATACCATTCCCATAGCCTCCATACGGGAATCGCTCAATATTACTGAAGATGATGTTATAAAAGACCCCGAAAACAATGAAATGATTATGCTCCGTGGTCTATGTCATCCCATAATAAGGTTACATAAGCTTTTTAATGTAGTTCCAGGGACAGACAGGCTTGAAGAGGGAATCTTGATACTGGTTGAAAGTGAAAACGAAGGTATATGCATATTTGTTGATAAGCTTATAGGTGAACAGCAGGTGGTTGTAAAGGCATTGCCCCAGTATTTGAAAAAGGTGCAGGGAATTTCAGGATGTACGTTATTGGGCGATGGCAGTATAAGCCTGATAATCGATATAGCAAGCCTTATAAACAATAAACGATGAAAGGAGAGCGCCATGGCTTCGGTATTGGAAGATAACTTTGAAATTCAAAACGAGGATACGCAAAAAGGAAGATTCTTGACATTTACACTGGGAGGAGAAGACTACGGCATAGAAATCAAATACGTTACTGAAATTATTGGAATCCAGCCCATAACACAGGTGCCGGAACTGCCTGATTACCTGAAGGGCATTATAAACCTGAGAGGAAAAATAATACCTGTAATGGATGTGAGATTGAGGTTCAGAAAAGAACCGCTGAAATATACCGACAGAACGTGCATTATTGTCATTGACATAAATGATACGTCAATCGGCATGATCGTTGACACGGTATCTGAGGTGGTTTCCATAGATGATGAGAACATTATGCTGCCTCCGGATGCAAAAACCGGCTTTAACAACAAATATGTCAAAGGAATAGGAAAAATGGGAAGTGAAGTAAAGCTGCTTTTGGACTGCGGAAAGATTTTCAGCACAGATGAGGAGGAAATGCTGAGCAGCCTTGCACAGGCCTGATTCTCTATAATAAATATCATTATTTACCGGAACATTTGGAAAAATTTTTAAAATACTTATCTGGACAGGGGGCTTTTTATGAGTTGGTTTAAAAATATGAAAATCGCAGCAAAGCTGATTGCGGGTTTCGTTGTTGTTGCATTGATAGCAGGTATCGTGGGAGTGGTAGGCATTATAAATATTATCAACATTAATGATGCGGATACGGAATTATATGAAATAAACACTGTTCCAATCACCGACCTGGCCACGGCAAATGAAAAATATCAAAGAGCAAGGCTGAATATGCTTAATATAATTATCAATACTGATTCCCAATCAATGAATGAAAATATGACAAAAATCAATCAGTTCCTGGGGGAAATGCAAGTAGCTCTGGACAACTTCGGGAAGAACATCATCAACAGCCAGATCAGCACGGAATACAATTCTCTGATGAAGACAGTCAATGAAGATTTCCTGCCTTATACCAAACAAGTTACAGATCTGGCAATGTCCAACAAGGGCAGTGAGGCTCATCAGCTTACCAAGACAAAAGGAGATGAGCTGAATAAGAACATACAGGCACATTTTGATAATCTATTCAAGCTCAAAGTGGACGATGCCAGCAAAAAGTCAAACAGCAACAGCAGTGCAGCTCAAACTGCAATTGTTATGATGACTGTCTTCATTGCAGTGGGAATGCTGTTGGCAGTGGGGCTTGGCTTATTCATATCAAGGATTATAAGCAATCCTGTCAAAAAGCTTGTTGAAGCAGCCGACAGGCTTTCAATCGGAGATGTTGAAGTAAATGTTGAAGCCGAATCAAAAGATGAAATAGGTACGCTCATGCTTTCTTTCTCCAGAATGGTGGAAAATATACGCGGACAGGCTGTCATTGTTGAGAAAATGGCGGCAGGAGATTTGACCATTGATGTAAAAGTCAGATCGGATAAGGACCTTCTGGGTAAAAAACTCAGTGAAATGATTGAAACCAATAATGAAGTGTTGGGAAATATCAATCTTGCATCCGAGCAGGTTGCTCTTGGAGCAAGACAGGTATCCTCCTCAAGCCAGATGCTGTCCCAGGGTTCAACTGAGCAGGCCAGCTCGGTGGAAGAGATCACATCATCAATGACCCAGGTTGCCGCCCAGACCAGGCAGAATGCCCAGAATGCCAGCCTGGCCAATGAACTTGCCGTATCGGCAAGAGAGAATGCTTCAAAGGGCAATTCACAAATGCAGGAAATGGTTAAGGCCATGGCTGAAATCAATGAATCCTCATCAAATATATCCAAAATAATAAAGGTTATTGACGAAATCGCCTTCCAGACAAACATACTTGCATTGAATGCTGCAGTGGAAGCCGCCAGGGCAGGGCAGCACGGAAAAGGCTTTGCAGTGGTGGCCGAGGAGGTAAGAAATCTTGCTGCCAGAAGTGCCAATGCGGCGAAGGAGACCACTGAAATGATAGAGGGCTCCATCAAGAAGGTTGAAGTGGGTACAAGAATTGCAAATGAGACGGCAGCAGCATTGGATGAAATAGTGGGCGGAGTGTCAAAGGCGGCAGCCCTGGTGGGAGATATTGCGGCGGCATCAAATGAGCAGGCCGCAGGCATATCCCAGATAAATACGGCCATTGAGCAGGTTGCCCAGGTAGTACAGACCAATTCGGCAACTGCGGAAGAGTGTGCCGCTGCCAGCGAAGAATTGTCAGGACAGGCAGATATGCTCAAGGAATCGGTATCAAGATTCAGACTGAAAAAGATCAAGGCCTCCTATGCTTCAAATGAGACCCTGACACCTGAAATGCTCAGACTGATTGAGGGAATGATCGATAAGAGAAAAAACAGGGAATATCCAGGTATGCATGAGGAGGAAGCCGCAGCTTCAAAGCTGAAAATATCACTGGACGATAAGGACTACGGAAAATACTAGAGGACGAATAATAAGGTGTCGAAGAGACCTGCCCCTTCGGCACTTTATTCACGTGCACATCCGGCTTGAGAGGTAGATATGAGGCAAATTACGCAAAAGGAGTTTACTGACCTGGTAAACTATGTAAAGAAAAACTATGGTGTGAATCTGACTCATAAAAAATCACTGGTGGCGGGAAGGTTGATAAATTATCTTTCCGAGAACCACTATGCCAGCTTCACAGACTATATGAACCACATAATATCCGATAAAACCGGACAGGCTGCCGTAGCCATGATTGACAGGCTGACAACAAATCATACATATTTTATGAGGGAAAACCAGCACTTTGATTATTTCAGAAATAACGTACTGCCTTATCTTGAGAGGGCCTGCGGCAAGAAAAAGGATATGGGCATATGGAGTGCAGGCTGCTCAACAGGTCAGGAACCTTATACCCTGGCTATGCTGATGGAAGATTATTTTGGTACGTCAAAAAGTGAATGGGATACGACAATACTGGCCACGGATATATCAACAAAAGCCTTGAACAGAGCTGCGGCGGGAAATTATACAAAGGATGACTTGTCCGCATTGCCGGAAAAGTGGAAAAAAAAGTATTTCACATTCCTAACCGACGAAAATTACAAGATATGTGACAGAATCAGCAAGGAAGTCATTTTCCGGAGATTTAACCTTATGACGGAGCAATTCCCGTTCAGGAGAAAGTTTCACGTGATATTTTGCAGGAATGTCATGATATATTTTGACGCTGCAACAAAGCGCCAATTGATAAATAAATTCTATGAAAGCACTGAGGAGGGCGGGTTCCTTTTTATAGGGCACTCTGAATCTATTGGAAGGGAAGAGTCCGGGTACAGGTGTGTCATGCCGGCAGTATACAAGAAATAGCTGCCGGTGCCGGGGCGGCAACCGGCACTTGGCCATATAACCGGATATGTATACAGGAATCTGGCAGATTATATGACATTGAGAGGAACAGGACATGAGCATAATAACAATTGATTTGATGCACACCGGAGAGGGCCATGTTTTGGCAGAAGATATATATAACAGCCATGGAGCACTGCTTGTAGCTGCGTATACCACCTTAAACAGGTATATTATCGACAGGTTTCACGAATTCGGGATACAGAGCCTGAGAGTCTTTGACCCGGAAGCATTGAGCGAGGAAAGAAGGGCACTGAAAAGCTTTGAAAAACAATACAGGAATAAGGTGCTTGAAACCAAGGAACTGATAAGAGAAGTCATTTTTAGCAGGAAGCTTGACAATTCCAGGCTTGACCGGCTTGCCGGGTGGATAGAATCAGAAGTCAGGGAAAACCGGTATATTATCGGCTGCCTGTCTGCCATCAGAAAATTTGATGAATATACCTACTGCCACAGCCTGAATGTTGCATATTATTCCTCTCTGGCAGGCAGGTGGATGAACCTGTCTCCGTCTGATATGGACAATATCATCAAGGCCGGGCTGCTGCACGATATAGGGAAGATACGGGTACCCAGGGAGATATTGAATAAAAAGGGCAGGCTGCTGCCGGAGGAGTATGAAGCAATAAAAAAGCACAGTATATATGGCTTCAATATGCTTGAAGGTGCCACGAAACTCCATGACAGTGTGAAAAAAGCCGTACTGATGCATCATGAGAGAGAGGATGGCTCGGGATATCCCATGGGACATTCCGGCGAAGATATCCAGTTGGGCGCAAAAATAATAGCAGTTGCAGATGTGTATGATGCTATGACCTCCGAACGGGTATACGGAAAAAAGCATACACCCTTTGAGGCGTTTGAAATGTTTATGACCGACGGGATGGAGCAGTTTGACAGAGAGGTGGCAGCTACCTTTATTGAACGGATAATCCCCTGCTATGTGGGGGCCAAGGCAGTCCTGAACACCAAGGAAACCGGAGAGGTTGTATATATACCCAACCATAGTATAACAAGACCTGTTGTCAGGCTGGAAAATGGGTACATTGACCTGAACAGCAGCAAGGAGTATGAAATAACATCGGTATATTTCTGAGAATATTAATAGTCTTATTTCCTGTTGCCCTACATATATTTTAATGTTAGGGCATTTACCATGCCTGTGACAAATAAACAGAAGGAGAATGTTTGCCATGGGTGACAATTACCAGAGACTGTTTTATATATTTCAGAACATGGAAAATAATCTAGGCAGACCTACGGGATATATAAAGGTTGAGATAAACGGCCGGGTTGCAAAGCTGCAAATATCATTAAGCAACATGAATACCAGACCGGGTCTTAATTACCGGATTTATGGAATCAGCGCCAAGGGAGAAAAGCTGAACCATACCGTCATAGCTGATATTGAAAGCCGTGGAGGAAGGGCAGATATCAGGCTGGATACGGACCGGGGCTCCATAGGCAGCAACCGGCTTGATTTTGAGGATATAAATGTGTTTGCCTTGATAGCCGAAATACATGACCAGTTCAATTCAATCGTATGCCCCCTGGTTGCATACAGAGATGGGCAAGTCCAGTGGCGGCAGGAGTTTGAAGCCGCTCTTAAAAAATACGCCCAGGCAGCCCGGACAGTTTCTGAGAGGAGTGAAGCTGCTGTCATTGAAGCTGTGGAAGCTCCCGGCAATGCAGCCTTACAAGCCTTTGAAACAGATAATGCCTCAAAAGCTGTTTCCCCGGAGGGAACACCGGTTAACAGGATATTTGAGGAGGAACTTGAGGAAGAGGAAACGGAGTTTGACGGGTCGGATTTATCGGACCTGACTGATTCAAGCAATGACGGCTTTCAGGAACAGCCCGGACATTTTGAAAATTCACCTTTGGAGGCAAATTCAAGTCATGAGACTGATTCCACCAGAAAGGCCGGTGAATTTCCTGATTTTGATATTGAAGGCATGGGCACAGGCCGGGAGGAGCTGGAGGATGCCAGCCATGATATGATAACCAGCAAGTTTGATACAACGCTTTCAAGCATGTACACTCCAGAAAAAGAGGGATTGCCTGCCGACAATGATATCATAAGCAATGCTGAAAGAAATTTCAGAGAAATATCCTCCATTGCGGAGGGGGATACTGCAAGAAATGAGCTGGACATTGATATACTCAAGGAGGAACTGAACAGGAGCTTTGAAGTGTGCAGCCCGTTCAATACCAGAAGCAAGCGGTTTAAGTGGTGGAAAATCAACAGCCCCGGATATCTTAACAATATACTTTTCAGAAACAATGTGAAGACATACCTGCTGTTTAACCCAAAGGTCATGCTGGCGCATTATAAATACCGGTATATTATCTTCGGCATACGATACGATAAATATTCAGGAAGAGAACGCTTCGTATGCGGGGTTCCGGGGGTATACAGCATAGATGACAATCCGTTCGGGAGCATGGGGAGCTGGGCCCAGCTTGAAGGCTACAAGCCGAAATATGGCGCATTCGGCTACTGGATTATACTTATTGATCCCAGAACAGGTAAATTAATAAAATTAAAGTAAAATATTGTCGTTTCAGTACATTGCATATGGGTATATAATATGAGATGAATTATATTTTGTGAGGTATTGGGAGGGCGATATAATGGCGGCGATACAATGGAGAGACAGTTATGCAATAGGTATTAAGGAAATTGACGATCAGCATAAACAGTTGTTTGACGCGGTTGATAAGCTTTTTTCTGCCTGTGGACAGGGCAAGGGAAAGGAAGAAGTGGGCAACACTTTAAAATTCCTGGAAGACTATACAAAAGTCCATTTTGCAGATGAACAGCAGTTGCATATTAAATATAACTATCCTGAGAGAATGAACCACAAAAATATCCATGAGAACTTTTTGAAGAATTTTGAAAAATTAAAACAGGAATTTGAAGAAAAAGGGGCGGGAGTCCTTTTTGTGTCGACAGTGAATAAATTGTTCCTGGATTGGCTTATAAAGCATATAGGAAGTATGGACAAGGCTTTTGCGGTTTTTGTGAAAGAACAGGAAAAATAAATGTTTGCCGAATAATAGAATAATATAGTATAATAAAGGTAATTACGGAAGGCTATGTTTAGGCCTTTTCCCAGCGAGATTAAAGGAGCTGATTTACCTTGACCTCAAAAAATAAGGTTGTTATACGTATAGCCGGAAAAGATTATACGCTTGTTGGAATAGAATCTGACGAATATATTCAGAAAGTCGGTTTATATATCGACAGGAAAATGAATGAAATACTTATGCGGAACAACAGACTCAGCACTTCACTTGCAGCGGTACTTACCGCTATAAATGTAGCAGATGATTTTTTTAAGACCCGTGAAGAGGAAGTAGCTTTGAGAAAAGAGAAGGAAGCTGTCAATGAAGAGCTGGAGAGACTGAGAAAAGAAAACCTCCAGTTAAAGGAAGAAAACGGCGGTCTCACGGCGAAAAACACCAAACTGCAATTGGATTTGGCAAAAAGAGAAGCTGAACTGGGAGAAGTCAGAAATTCCATTGACAAGGGAAGCAGGTCGGTAGTCCAGAAGACTTTGAGCGGGTACGACATGTAGGTTTTTATAGCTGACACAGCCAGAGGAACATTCCTCCGGCTTTTTTGTTTTTATTAAGAGCTTTCAAAAATTGTGAGTTTTTTATATTATATAATAGGAAAAGGCTTGCTTAAGGCAGCCGGGAAATTCCGTACAGGAAAGAATTGAAGGTTAATTATGAAAGTGATATTTATATTTATAGACGGGATAGGGGTTGGAAATGAAAACAGGGAGACAAATCCCATATATGCTGCGAAAACACAGGTTCTGTGGAAACTGATGGCGGAGGCAAGATTTTTAGCAGATGCCTCCCTGGGAGTTCCGGGCCTGCCGCAGAGCGCAACAGGCCAGACTGCCATTTTTACAGGAGTCAATGCTCCGGCAGTGCTGAACCGGCATATGAGCGGACAGCCCACCATAACACTGAAAAGGCTTATTCAGAAGCTTAATCTTTTCGGGGAGCTGAATAAGCTGGGACTGACTGTCACAAGTGCCAATGTGTACAGAGACGAATACCTGAGAAATATGCTGGAGGAAAGGGACAGGAGGAACAAGCCGTCAGTCACCTCCGTCATGGGTATGGCCCAGGGTATAAAGTTCAGAACCGTAAAAGAATTTATGAATAATAACGGGGTATATCACGACTTGACAGGTGAAAGACTAAAAGAGTCAGGCTATGAGGTAGACCTTGTAACACCTGAGACAGCAGCAAAAAATCTGTATGCTTTAAGCCGCAGCTATGATTTTACACTGTATGAACACTTTATTACAGATATTGCAGGACATAAGTTTGAAATGGACAAGGCTGTTGAGGTTGTGGAGAAGCTGGACAGATTTCTGGGAGAACTGATACGAATGCTGGATTTTGAGAAGGATGTGCTTATAATAACCAGTGACCATGGCAATCTGGAGGACCTTTCAGTGCGTACGCATACCATGAGCAAGGTTCCGGTAATTATTAAAGGAACGCAGGCAGAAAGGGCTGAAACCATAGTTCATTCACTGGTAGACATAATGCCGTTTATTCTTGAATTGTTCAGAAGGGGAAATAAGTTGCATGACAAAGAAAATTGAGCTTTTAGCACCGGCGGGAAATTATGATGCATTCCTGGCAGCAGTGGAAAATGGTGCAGATGCGGTGTATATGGGAGGAAAGCTTTTCAATGCCCGGCAGTATGCCGGAAACTTTGAGGATGAAGAACTGTGCAAGGCGCTGGATTATGCACATGTGAGAGGTGTGAAGATATTTCTTGCCTTGAACACTCTGATTTTGGAGGATGAAATGCAGCAGGCGGTGGAGTATGCGGCAAAGTGCTGGGAGATGGGTGTTGATGCTCTCATATTGCAGGACCTGGGACTGGCCTCCAACCTGAAAAAGCTGATTCCGGCGGTTCAAATTCATGCAAGTACCCAGATGACCACCTACGATACTGACGGGGTGAGGGCACTTGAAAGAATGGGCTTTGAAAGAGCGGTGCTGGCCAGGGAGCTTTCGCTTCACGAAATAAGGGAGATATGCAATAATACCGGACTTGACATAGAAGTTTTCATTCATGGTGCTTTATGCATAAGCTATTCCGGGCAATGCCTCATGAGCAGTCTCATAGGCGGCAGGAGCGGAAACCGGGGCAGATGTGCACAACCCTGCAGGATGTATTATTCGGCGGCAAGGGATGGAAAAAGTATAAAAAGCGGGTATTTGCTAAGCCCCAAGGATATATGCTATATTGACCATCTGGGAGAATTGATTGAAGCCGGTGTCAATTCCTTTAAGATAGAAGGCAGGATGAAAAATCCGGAATATGTGGCGACAGTGGTGGGTGTCTACAGGAAATATCTGAACCTGCTGGAACAGGAGGGTGCAAAGGCCGGCAGCCGGTCTTCCGTTCAGGTGGCCGGCGCTGACAGGCACCGGCTCCTCCAGAGCTTTAACAGGGGAGGATTTTCGCAAGGGTATCTCAAGGGAAAGACCGGGCCTGAAATGATGGCCTATGAAAAGCCGAAGAACTGGGGAACCTTTCTGGGAACAGTGCTTGCAGGAGATAAAAATTCGGATTCAGTTAAGATAAAGCTGGAAAATACATTGGGAAATGGTGACGGCATAGAAATCTGGTCCGGGAAATCCTTTGAGGAAAGTCCCGGAGGAATTATTACAAAAATAGTGCAGGACGGCGGAAAGCTGGTCAAGCGCGCCAATCCCGGAGATACGGTATGGGTTTCGGTAATCAGGGGAAATATCCAAAGAGGGAGCAGGGTTTACAAGACCTCAGACCGGGAAATGCTTGACCAGGCGGCTGAAACCTATTCCAGACCCTCCAGGAAGGCAGAGGTGAAGGCCCGCTTTCAGATGAAGGCAGGTGAGCTGCCGGTGTTGACCCTGGAGGACTTTGAAGGTAATTCTGTGCGGGCCGAAGGGGCGGTTATTCCTGAGAAGGCCGTAAATAAGCCGCTTTCTCAGGAGAGAGTTTCGGAGCAGCTCAAAAAGACAGGTTCCACACCCTTTAAAATAATCGAGCTGGATATGGATATGGACAGCCATATTGTAGTGCCAATAAGTGAGTTGAACAATATCAGGAGAAAAGCGGCGGGGCTTCTGGAAGAAAAGCGCGCGGCGGCCTTCAGGAGGCAGAGCCCTTTGCGGCATGATCCTGCATATTTCCCGGGAAATATACAGGAAAGCCTTGGAAATAGTCAGGAAAATCCAAAAAGTGCAGAAGGAGCACCGGCAGGCTGGAAAATAAACTGTGAATCCCTGAAGGGCAGTTCCATGGGAGTGGAAATAAAACGGAAAGGTTTGCGGACAGGGAGAGAAATAAAGCTTTCGGCTATGCTCTACAGCTTTGATAGCGACCTGGAGTTTGGAGAAATCAATGCCCACAGGCTCTACATTCCATTTAATGCCCTGCTGGATCAGAACACCGCTGAAAAAATAAAAACCGGCTGCTCCGGAAAAGAGATATTTGCATACATTCCGGCCATTACAAAAGGGAAGCAATCTGAAATCCTTGACAGAAATATTGTGAAGGTAAACAATATGGTCCAGGGGTTCCTGGCGGGAAATATGGGAACTGCCCAAAGGCTGAGGAGGCTGCTGGGTGATGATGCAAAGCTTGCGGGCGACTATTCTCTTAACCTGCTGAACGGCTCTGCACTGAATTATTTAAAAAGCCAGGGTTTTACCGGGGCTGCATTATCCTATGAGCTTAACCTGAAACAGTTGGAGGTCATGGATTATCCAGCAGAGTTTGAGGCTGAGCTGGGTGTATACGGCAGAATACCGGTAATGACCAGCGAGTATTGCCCTGTTGGAGGAAGCATTGCCGGAGCTGCCCCACATAAGTGCAAAGGTGAGTGCAAAAGCGGGGTTTTTCATTTAAAGGACAGAAAGAATGCAGCATTTCCGGTGGTATGTGACTGTGTTGATTGCCGGAGCACCGTTTTTAATTCTGATATGCTGTTTGCTCCAGAGCTGGTGTCTGATATATGCAAAACAGGCTTGGAGTATATGAGATTGAGTTTTGTTGATGAGAGCAGCGAGGAGATTTATGATACGGTCAACTTATACAGGAATCTGATGAAAGGCGGAAAAACTTTGCACGGACATGAGAAGTCAATAATTGAGAATACCAGGGAGAAGGGCATAACCAGAGGACACCTGCAAAGAGGAGTCTAGAAACAGTTTGGAGGGCTGCTGTTTTTAAAAGAAGGAGAGGTTATGGCTATTTGCAGGATAGAGGTTAATAGGATAGAGGTTAATAGGATGGAGGTTAATATGATAGAGGTTAATATGATAGAGATTTTTGTTGAGGTGTGCAGGCAGGATGCCGTACTGCCGAGATATGCCAATCCGGGAGATTCGGGAATGGATGTCTATGCGGCAGAAGAGGCAGTTGTTGCCCCGGGTGAGACAGTGGTTGTACCTACAGGTCTGAAGCTGGCGATACCGGAAGGCTATGAAATACAGGTGAGGCCAAGAAGCGGTCTGTCCCTGAAAACTCCAATCCGGATACCAAATTCACCGGGCACAATAGACAGCGGCTACAGGGATGAATTAGGAATTATTGTAAATAATAATTCTCAGGCGGGCTTGTGCAAGGAAGGCCAGGAGCCGTACACACTGGAGGAAAAAGGTAACGGTAACGGAACTTATATTATCAGAAAAGGTGACAGGCTTGCTCAGATAGTTTTGCAGCAGGTTCCCAGAATGGTGCTTACCAGGGTGGAATCCGTAGGAGATATTGGCAGCAACAGGGGCGGGGGCTTCGGTTCCACAGGCATAACCGGTTGAAGGAAGGTGATATTATTAAAATAAACGGAAATATACAATCAGTAAAAGAAAGACTGCTCAATGAGCTGGAGGAGCTTTACGACAAAAAATTTAGTTCACAGGAGCTGCTGCCTGTTGAATTGGCTCAAACCATAGCTGCAATATCCCATGAAATAAACAGGGAAATTTCCGTCCTCATAAACAGGAGGGGCACAGTAGTTGATATAAGCATAGGAGACAGCGGTACTGTCTCATTACCTCAGTTGGACAGCAGAAGAGGTAAGTCCAGGCTGTCTGCCATCAGATGTATCCATACACATCCCGGGGGAAATGGAATGCTCTCTCAGGTTGACATAAGTACACTTCAGAAGCTCAGGCTTGACGCCATGCTGGCCATAGGCATAAAGGAAGGACAGCCCGCAGACATTTATGCAGGCTGCCTGTCCATGGACCGTGAGGCTGAGGTGTATGGGCCGTTTACACTGGGAGAGGCCAGGCTGAATTACCTGTACAGGATTATTGAAGAGCTGGATGCCTCCGCCAAGGAAGATATCTATGAAAATGAGGAAGAGGCGGAAAAGGCAATTCTTGTAGGCCTGGAAACGGGACACAGCAGGTTGGAAAATGTATCCCTGAGAGATGCGGAGGACTCACTTGACGAACTTATGGAGCTTGCCGGGACTGCCGGAGCCATAGTGCTTGACAAGGTGCTGCAGCGCAAGCAGTCTCAGGACTCGGCCTTTTATGTGGGAAAGGGAAAAATAGAAGAGCTGTCCCTGCTGTGCCAGGCACGGGACGTTCAACTGCTGATCTTCGATGATGAACTCTCGGGAGCCCAGATCAGAAATATAGAGGAGGCAACGGGTGTCCGTGTGGTGGATAGGACCACACTCATACTGGACATATTTGCCCAGCGGGCAATATCAAAGGAGGGCAAGCTGCAGGTGGAGCTGGCCCAGCTTAAATACAAGCTTCCAAGGCTTATGGGCCTGGGAACCCAGCTTTCCAGGCTTGGGGGAGGTATCGGCACACGTGGCCCCGGAGAGAAAAAGCTGGAGGTTGACAGGCGGCATATCCGCAGGAGGATAACAAACCTGGAGAGGGAATTGGAGCAGCTTGGGAAGAGAAGGGACTTTCTTCGGAGCACCAGATCCAAAAACAATGTTCCGGTCATTGCCATAGTAGGTTATACAAATGCGGGAAAATCAACCCTTATGAATAAGCTTTGCGGTTCGTCCGTTTTTGTGGAGAACAAGCTGTTTGCAACCCTTGACCCATCAGCCCGGAAGCTGATGCTGGCGGATGGAAGAGAAGCCGTGCTCGTAGACACCGTAGGCTTCATACGAAAACTCCCCCATGATCTCATTGAGGCCTTTAAATCAACGCTGGAGGAAGCTGTCCATGCCGACATGCTGCTCCATGTGGTGGATGCCTCCAACGAAAATGCGGCCATGCAGATAAGTGTTGTTGAAGGGCTGCTGGAGGACCTGGGGGCAGCTTCGAAAAATACCATACTTGTCCTTAACAAACAGGATTTGTCGGCCTCCGGGGGAAGAATAAACCCCATGGGGTATTCTTCCGTATGTGAAATATCTGCGGTAACCGGATATGGAATTGACCTGCTGCTTGAAAAAATCACCGAGGGCTTCAAGGAGAAGCTCAAGGAAATAAAATTGCTTATACCATATAATGAAGGCTGGGTAATGCCGTATATCTATAAATACGGGCAGACCATAACCCAGGAGTATCTGGAGGACGGCATAAGTGTTCAGGCACTGGTGAAAATAGACAAGATTAGCAAACTTGAAGAATTTATTCTTGTATAAAATAGCCAAGTAAGGTATTATAATTAATATAGATGTATTAAATTCAATGCAATGGAAATAATAAGGAATAGTTAAATAATTTTCACATATCATTAGTATAATGTTATTTAATAAATCCTTATACAACTCAAAAAAATCTATCAGGGAAGGGGTTTTGATTATGCTTGTTAGAAACTGCGCAGGTGGTGTTGTCTTTTCCGGAGAGAAAGTATTTCTTCTTAAAAATGAGAAGGATGAGTGGGTACTTCCAAAAGGGGTATTAAAAAACGGTGATTATCCCGATGAGGTAGCGTTGCGAAGAGTTAGAGAAGAAACAGGAATTCAAGCTGAGATCATTTCTACTGCAGGTAATACCAATTACGAATTTTTTTCAGTAACACGTCAAAGACCGGTCTGCAATAAAATCACATGGTACATCATGAAATCCCTCGATGATAAATTTGAAATTAATAAGGACGAGAACTTTACTGATGGCGGCTATTTTACCATTGAGGAAGCGCTGCAGAAAATTACTTACAGTCAGGATAGATCCCTGATTAATTGTTCATACTCAAAATACTGTGAAGTGGAAAATTCAGATGCGGTGGGTTTTTAAGCCATCACTGCCATAAACATAATAAGCAGGCATATTACAGCACTCCTATTACTCAAGGAGTGCTGTTTTTGGCTGAACTTCATTTCCTGTTCAAACTAGGGTATAATAAAAGGGGCTTTTCCGGATATCGGCTGCCCGGAAGTAAGCAGGACTGCCGGTGTAAAGGATAAAGTGCTATGAAAACGGTTTATAAAAAGGAGCTTGCCGTAGTTTTTCGGCTGATGGAATAACGATGCTATTGGAATATAAAACTGTGCTTAATACTGCTGCCACGGAATTTGAAGAAAAAAAATCCAGGTTTATTACAAATGTCAAACCTGTAGTATCCGAGGAGGAGGCAGCGGCTTTTATAAATGAAATCAAGTCAAAATACTGGAATGCAACCCATAATGTTTATGCGTACGTGTTAAACAGAGGCACTCCCGTGCAAAGGTTCAGCGATGACGGCGAACCCTCGGGAACAGCAGGTATGCCTGCGCTGGAAGTAATAAGGAGAATGGGAGTACAGGATGTGGCCCTGGTAGTCACGCGATATTTCGGAGGAACGCTCCTAGGTGCTTCAGGACTTATCCGGGCTTACAGCCGGGGGGCCTCGGAGGGTTTGGCAGCGGCGGAAGTCATAATCAGAAAGCTGTGCGTTAACATATTTATAATGCTTGAATATACCTTGTTCGGGAAATTGCAGAATATGCTTATGCTGAAGGGCAACATTATAAAGGACGTACAATATGGGCAGGACGTGGAATTGACAGTACTCATAGAAGATGGAAAGGAAGAGGCCTTCATTAAAGCGGTTGTTGAGAACACCAGCGGAAGGGCTGTAATCCAATGCGGAGATAAGGAGTACATAACACTTGACAGCGGCGGAAAGCTTCTGAGGTAATGCAGAGGTTGATTATTTGGAGAATTACTATTATAATGTTTAGGGACAAATCAAAAACTATTCATAAGGTCAATTACGATACTAATTGACTTTACAATGTTTAATATAATGCAGTGAGCATTACATTAGGGAGGTATTTATGTCAGGGCATTCAAAATGGGCCAATATCAAGCGGCAAAAGGGAGAAGCGGACGCGAAGAAGGGTAAGATATTCACAAAACTGGGCAGAGAAATTCAGATTGCCGTCAAGGTGGGAGGAGGCGCGGACCCTAACTCCAATTCCAAGCTGAAGGATGTAATCGCCAAGTGTAAAGCTGTCAATATGCCAAATGATAATATTCAGAGAAGTATCAAAAAGGCCAGCGGTGACGGCGACAGTGACAATTATGAAGAAATAACCTATGAAGGCTATGGCCCGGGCGGAGTAGCTGTCATATGCGAGTGTACCACAGACAACAGGAACAGAACCGCAGGTGATCTGAGGCATTACTTTGACAAGTTCGGCGGCAATTTGGGCCAGAGTGGCTGTGTATCCTTTATGTTTAATAAAAAAGGTGTAATAGTCATTGAAAATGATGGGAAAATAAATGAAGACGACCTGATGATGGAAGCACTTGAGGTAGGAGCAGAGGATTTTAAGGCAGACGGTGATATTTTTGAAATACTTACTGATCCGGCGGATTTCTCAAATGTCCGTGAAGCTCTGGAAAAGAAGGGGTTTGAATTCCTGGAGGCTGAGATTTCCATGATACCCACTACTACCACAAAACTCACAGATCCCGAGCATATCAAATTTATGGACAAGCTGATAGAAAATCTCGAGGAACTGGATGATGTTTCAAACGTGTACCACAGTTGGGAGCAGGATGAGGAATAGTCTCAAACCTGTATGAAATCAGGCTTGAGTTTTAAAAGGCAGAGCAAAAAAAGCCGGCAAAAGCCGGCTTTTTTATTTTTCTACGATTTCCAACCTTCCCTCGTCAACAAACTTCTGAATATTTGCAACCTTAATATCCAAGTCAGTTGCAATTTTTCCAATGGAAGACTTGGGATTCAATTTCAGGTAGCTTTTAATTTTTTTAAATTCCAGCTCGTTCCTTTGGCTGCAACTCAGGCACAAACCATCACTGGTGGTATATTGAAATGTGCACAGGCATTCTTTACATTGTTTTGCTTCGGACATACATCAGACCCCGAATAAATAAATTTTGTTTTGCACTAATCGGAACAAACCTGATTGTTCCTGGCTTTAACCCCGGGAATTTTGTTCAGGTTTTCTTCCAGCTCCAGTATCTCCTTGTCCGAGCCGATCAATTGGAGAATAATCAGGCCCTCATTGGAACAGAAGTCTTCACCTGCATCATGGATTCCCAGCCTGGTCTTGATTATACAACCTGATTTGGTCAAGACATTCTGCATTTCAGGGACATTTTCAATTCTGCTGTTTGTTAAAACAGTCATGACATTATAGCACGACATAAATATCCTCCTTATCAAAAGTGCTTTTATTTCCTTTTATATTGTGAACTGTCCAGGCACTCCTGCGTCACTCTTCCCTGACCTTGGGCTTTGCGTTGTCGGAAGATGGCACATCAGGATTTCTTACCTCCAGTACATCCATGATAAATATGAATATGGGAATACCTATAATGAGTCCCCATATTCCAAGAACATGCTCTGATACTATCAGCACCACAAAGGTATAGAAGACAGGCAGCTTCGTTTTCTGTGACATGAGCTTGGGATTCAGTATATAGCTCTCAAGGGCATGCAGTATGGCAATAAGGATAAGTACGTAAACAATCATCCTGAACCCGCCGATAGTGAAGGCTATGATGGCTAAAGGAATCAGGGAAATTACAACTCCCGCTACAGGAACAAGCCCCAGCACAAATATCATGGCTCCCAGCCCCAGCACCTGGGGGAAGTTGAGAACATACAGCATTATCATGGATAATATGCTGTTTATAAAGGATATGGTTATCTGTGTCTGTATCACCTTTCCGAAGGATTGCAGAAATTTTCTTCCGAAGAAGGACATTTCCTCATATACCACCCGTATCTTGCTGTTTTCAAAGTAGGAGGTAAATCTTACTATTCTGTTTTTCTCCAGTATGAAGAAAAGACTCAGAATGATTGCTATGAAAATATCGATTCCCCATTTGCCTATGTTTGTGATGGACTTGATAAGCCCCTCATAATTATTGGATATATAGGTTGAAATCTTAAATTCCTTGGAAAGAGAGATAATATAGTTCAGAGTGGTATTTTCATAGGTTCCGTTCAGGAAAACAATGGCCTGCTTGATAATTGCGTTTACCTCCGACACTATCTTGGGAATATACAGGTAAAGCACATAGACAGCCAGAGTGAGGATGGCCAGGTATACCGTAATGATTATGGCCTTAAGAACCCTTGAATTCAAATTTTTTGCACGCTTAAAAAAGAAACTTTGTGCGGTATATCCAAGATATGCAAAGATAAAGGTAAGCAGAAACATGTTAGCCATGCCTCTAAGCAGGTAAATGGCTACTCCAAAAGCAAGAAGTATCAGTATACGCCTTGGCATCTGCTTTGTGAAGATTGATTTAAAAGTCGTCATAAGAACCGTTTCCTTATTTTATTTTTTGAAGCGCAGCCCCCGTAATGTGTATGTACAGGTTGAAGCATTATTCATAAATCAATTATATAGAAATATTTGCAACTTATAAAGTATTAATTTGTTAATTGCTTTAATTAAATAAAAGGACACCGTCCTAAACGGCATCCTTTTATTATTGTGCCCTTTGTGGACACTCACCTGCAAAATTTTACTTACTTGCCCTGTGAATCTCTAAATGTCTGGAATACTTTCTTGGTGATGTTTCCACCGACTTTACCAGCTTCTCTAGAAGTTAAGTCGCCGTTGTAACCTTCTTTGAGGTTAACGCCTACCTGAGAAGCTATTTCATACTTCAAGTTCTCGAAACCAGTGTTTCTGTTATTACTTCTGCTTGCCATAATCGCATTCCTCCTTTTAGTATCACCATATTTCACCTGTAACCAGTGATTTTTGCTGGTGTACTAATATAATCTGCAATCCCTAAAAAATTATTACGGAAAATTATTACTTTTGAAAATCAATTATTCTTATAAAAGCTCAATGGCAGGATATTAATAAAGTGGCGGTAAATACCCGCCACTTTAGGCTGTTAATGATTTCTTACAGTTTCTGATTCTCTAAATAAAAGACTTATGCTGTACAAGCCGGCAATACCTACAATAGTAAATATTGTCCTGGTCAAAAGTGAAGCGGTCCCAAAAATGGAGGCAACCAGGTCATATCTGAATAATCCGACAGAAAGCCAGTTTAGAGCTCCAATGATAACCAGTACTAATGCAACCCTATCCAAAGGTGTTCTCATTGCCATCTCTCCCTTTCTTGATAGTTTTAGGCAAATTTCCTTGTCTGAAATTATGCTTGAATATATTATAATTAATGTATGTATTTTTTATTCAATAACAAATATCCAATTTTAAATAATAAATAACCGCATTTCCGTTTTACGGGAAATGCGGTGTATTTGAATAACCGTCTGCTCTCGCAGGCAGTTAGTACTGATATATGGAGAGCTTTATGCTTAGCAATTCGAATAAGACACAATTTGCCTTGATAAGGCTTATAATATTTGAAGCTGAACAGGCAACAATAATCGTAATTGATTTGGCGGTTGTAAATAAGCATGCAGGTTATTCCTTAGTATAATATGAAAAATAAAAATTATGTGTGATACTAAAAATTGCTATTAGGTCAAAATGAATATTTAAATATATTTGGAGGTGTGTTGTGAGTTTTCTTGAGCTGCCCAATTTACCTGCGGGAGACGTCAATACTGCCGTAATAGACGGGAGAGCACCCCGGAGCATAAAAACTGCATTGGAAAGGCTGAATATAAGTGCAATCCTTACCGAAGCCCATCCTGATGTCTACCAGGCAATTGCCTATCATCCTGATATAATGCTTCACCATATCGGAGGTGAGGTTATGGTTTATGCGCCAAATACTCCCGAGAGTCTTGTGAAGTCACTTGAAGCCAGGGGCTTTGAGCTGGTTATGGGGCATACGGCGCTTGGAAACCGGTATCCCCTGACAATACCTTACAATGTGGCGCGGGTTGGAGGCTTCGCACTTCACAACACCAGGTACACAGATCCCGTTATTAAAGAACTGCTTGCGGCAAGAGGTGTCGAGTTCATTCACACAAACCAGGGATATTCAAAATGCCTGACTTGCATAGTTGATTCAAACAGCATAATTACTTCCGATCAGGACATATATAAAAGAGCCGGTGAATATGGGCTGGATGTACTTTTGATAGAACCGGATGAATCAATACGGCTTGAGCCGCTTAATATGGGCTTTTTCGGAGGAGCCTCCGGACTTGTTGGAAAACAAAGGCTGGCAATAGCCGGGCATTTGAAAACTCATGGGAGCTGCCGGAAAATATTGGACTTTCTGAGTTTAAAATGTGTAGACGTGGTTATGCTTAATGATGAAAGACTTATTGATATGGGAAGTATAATTCCTGTAATGCAAAATCGGCAAGCGGGCTCTTGAGTTCGAAAAAGCGGAGGAATATGCTGCCTGCTCTGTCTCAAATTAATCTTTAAGGGTGTAGTACCTATGAAAAATGCGGTGCATATAATGTAGCATAACTTAAAGGTGCATAAAAACGCCGGATGCATACAACATTTGTCAAGGTCAATTATGGCTGTATCTATTCCTTGACATAGGGAGTAATAGTAATTGACTTAGCATATACTACACACGAAGGGAAGTGAAGTTGATGCAGTATCCATATCTCTCAATAGGGATAACAGATAGCGCAGAAAACGTAATACAACAAATAGACAAAGAGCTTCAACAACTCAAAGAGAAGAACATAAATTACTCTGTAAAAGAGGTTGATTTTGAGGGTGCAACTTCCGTGGTGTGTAATTTGGAGGGAGAGCCGCTATTCTCAAAGAAATCAAACCAATTTGAACTGTTGAAATATCATGTGTCAAATGCACTGGCCGACCATGTCATTCTGCAGTATGAAGAAAAACTTTTAAGCAGGATAATCAATAGCAACTACGGTTATTTCAACTCGGCAGAGAAAAAAGAAATATTACGCATATCCCTTAAAATAATCAGGAATGATGACAAGGTTTTTTTCAACACCCTGTTTCAAATAAGACGGAGAAATTTGATAATAAAAAAGCTTATGGAGTATTTTGAAGGCTCAAGCAATATTATTCTTGACGGCTTTGTGAACTTCAGACTCAAGGACTATATTAAGGAACTGGAAGATGTTATAGACAATGCAGTGGATGACTTTCTCGTCGAACGGGAATATAAGGAGTTTATACGGCTCTTGAGATATTTTGTAGAAATACAGGAATCCAAGTTCAATTTTATTCATGTGGTAATGCAGTATGATGAAAATTATATATTGCTGGATGAAAAGAAAAGGGAAATCACCAACGAATGTATTCAGGAATTCATCGCGGAGCTTCCGGAAACTGAAATAAACCATGACGACCTGCTTGTCAGTTCCCTTATAACCCTTGCTCCCAAAAGCATAATAATCCATAACTGGGAAAGATTTAAAAATCAGAAGCTGTTGGACACCATAAAAAATGTTTTCTCCGGAAAGGTAGTATTGTGCGGCGGCTGCTCAATTTGTGAGTATATTTTTGCAAAAACTGACAGAAAAGAGTGACGGATGTCAGAAAAGAATTGAAATTGTCAGAAAAAATAAAAAAATAGTAAATTATTACTATAAGATTTTTTGCAATATATATTGACAAAAAGATGGTATATAAATACAATATATCGTGTAATCACTAGATAGAGTGTTAAGAAATCTATAAAACACTTCATATTGGTTTTATGACCAATATGGGTAATTTATACCACCACAAAAGATAAAACGACCAATTTACAAGAGAAGAAGTTTAAAATTTACAAAAGATTAAAATGTCCGGGAAAAGAAAAGAGAGTCAGTTGACTCTCTTTTTCCCTATTCAGACAATTGATATTCTGCTGCGGATAATTTATAATTTCATATAAACATGCAAATAATTCTGACGATGGGATTAATATTTACATTGGCAAAATGCATTGCCAAAAAAACGGAATTCAAATAAAACGGCGTTAGCTATATACGGTGTTAGCTATATTAGGAGGAAGCCTTGAAGGTAATTGGATTTGTTGGACCAAGCGGGACGGGTAAAAGTCACAGGGCATCGTGGGTTGCCAGGGAGCGTGGGACAGACTTCATTATAGATGATGGACTGCTCATAAAGGGTAATCAGATAATCGCAGGTGTTTCTGCAAAGAGGGAGAGTACAAAGATTGCCTCTGTGAAGAGGGCTTTGTTTACCGACAAGAAACATGCGGAAGATGTGGTTGATGCCCTGAAGACATATGACGCTCAGATACTGCTTATCATCGGCACCTCGGATGGAATGGTGGAAAAAATAGCAGAGCGCCTGGGAATCGGTCCCGTTGCCGAAAAGGTGTATATAACCGATGTTGCCAGCGAATACGAAATAAAGCAGGCATTGTCCACCAGGAGAGAGCAGGGCAAGCATGTAATTCCTGTTCCGACCTTTGAAATAAAGAAGGATTTTTCAGGGTATTTTCTTGACCCGCTTCAGATATTCAGGAGAAAGGGAAAGGGCAGTTACCAACTGGTGGGCGAAAAATCCGTAGTGCGGCCAACCTTCAGCTATATGGGCAGCTACACCATATCCGACTATACCATATATCAGATAGTGGAACATGTGACCTCAAATATAGAAGGTGTCTCCAAAATATCAAGGTTCCGTGCAGAGAACAGGCCGGACGGCATTTATATAGAAATGGACCTGGTGCTTATATACGGCTACATGATAAAGCAGTTGCTGCGGGAGGTGCAGGAGCAGGTGAGCGAGCAGATCAAGCACCTGACGGCACTTAACATCAAGAGGATGAATGTGGTGGCCAAGAGTCTGGTGATGGACAACAGGAAAAAAGAAGGTTAATAATAAGCTGAGTTGGAAGATGCCTCATATTTATATCAAGTAAAAGCTAAACAAATCGCAACGACATGCTTAGCTGCATTGTAAATCATTATTCAAATGGAGAACTTAAAGGGTACAAGCTTTACTTATAATATGTTTTATTTTGACTTACAGGGATTGATACAAACCTTAGGCGATGAAAATAATATTTATTATAAAGTACGTGAATAGAGATATGACAAGCCAGAGTACTTTTATTTGTTTAAAATGTGGTAATACAATGAATGCAGATTATAATGCAGCTAAAAATATTGTTAGTCCAAATATAAAAACCAGGCTGTTTTCGTAAATATTGCTGCTAAAACGGTAAAACCTTTCGCTAAAGTTATAGAAGCAACCATTAGTATTTTTTTCATAAAATTCACCTCCAAAAAACCTAATATTATAATTTCCTTAAAGGGAAGTATTTAATAATACATAATCTTTAAAATAACAATTTGCTTGAGCATATGCGTTGTACCAGACAGCACGAACCATACTTTTTGGCAAAGAGTACATAAGGATGAATGAGATAGCAGATGAATATTTGATTGTAGAAGATACATTCAAAGCTATCATCAACTCTATTTTAATTTCCAAATACGGAGCAGATATGTTCCAAGTGAATTGTTAATAAGAGCTGCTTTTATATATGAGATGTTTTTTATCTCTGAAAATAGAAGTGGCTTTTTTTATACCACGAAAAGAAACGGAGGAATGAGTATATGAATGAGTCTCCGTCACGGATGGGTGTTGAAAAAATCAGAAAGCAGTATCCGGCAGGGAATCGAATTGAATTAATCAGTATGGATGATCCACATGCACCGATTGAACCTGGTATGCAGTGAACGAATGTTTGCATTGACAGCATAGGAACTCTGCATATGAAGCTGGGATAACGGCAGAACACTTGGAATAGTGTCGGACCGTCTGATTTATATTTATGTACCCATCTTCCAAAGATTGAATGAGAAACACCAGCAACTTGAACAGCTTCATTGAAACCATACTTTCCAGATAAATATGCTGTTACTATACATATCTTCTCTTCTATTTTGATTTTTTGTGGCATTAAAACACCCCCAGAGATAAACAATGATTTTATTTTTCATTGCCTACTCCAGGGATGGTATATCAAGCATTATACTTTACTCACGACTGTGTTGCCCAATGGTATTATGTCAGGAATAAGAGGCTTTTTATTAAAAAATATTACCAACGGATTAACTTGCAGGTTTCATCAATACCTGAGCTTCGATGCGCTTTATCAATAAATTTCAACACAATTCGACTAGTAAATGTTATAGTTTATAGTTGTAGGAATAAAATGTAAAATAAGGAAGAGGAGATAGTAATGAACGAGTTTATATTTCGAAGTATCATTGAATCTTGGGCGAATTGTGAGCAATATGGTATATCGAAGGAGATTAAAGAACCTCAAAAACTAATTACAGATGATGAGTTGCGTAAACAGACAGAAAAAAAAAGAGTATTTGGCGATTTTTAAGGATTTCATGCATAAGTATATTGATGCCATTAGAGTGGAAAGGGGATACTATTGCTTTCTAGTTTTAAATGAAGAATTAACTATTTTAGACGTTTTTTTTCCAAGATGGATAAATATAAGCGGACATTGTACATTCAAAAAATATCTAAAACCAGGAGTTTCGTTTTGTATTAAAAGTGTTGGGACTAATGCTGTATTTATTGCGAAACAGAGTAACACACCCGTATATCTGGATCCACAATTTCATTATTGCAATGTATTAAAAGAATGGCATGAATACTGTGTACCGATTTGGGATGGTTATAAGAAAGCATATGTATCTTTAATATGTGCAGATCATCCCATATCAAGCGCTTTAAAAGGATTTGTAGACTTAGTGGCAAAAAATATGTGCTGTACAAGCTACACTCAAGGAATTTCCGGTACTAAAAATGATTTGACTAAAAAATTAACACAACAGCATAAGCTGATTTTGAAAAGGATAGCACAAGGTATGACTGACGAACAGATAGCGCATGAATTAGAAATATCGTTATCTACTGTCAGATTTCATGCTCAGAATATTTTTAAAATCTTTAATGTGGGGACGAGGATTGAAGCTGTTATAAAAGCAATCATTCAAAACGAGATTTTTATAAGTGATTTATATGACGGATTCTACTAAAACGATATGACCGTGGACTCAAGTGGGATTGAAGACATTTGCGGCCTCCTATTAGAACTGAATATATTCAAAGAAAAGTCTTATAGGTTTGAATCCTAAAAAGTCTGATGTTATTAACTCTGGAGTGGTTATATTATTTGCATTAATGAAAAAGCTTGGCATTAAAAATATAACGAGGCAAGAAAATGTCCCCCACTTCTATAAGTGGCGGGTACCGCTTTGGTTTTCAGGCGGTGAGAATATCTTCCGCCTCTTTGAAACGCCGCTGATGTAATGAAATTTTTCTACAATCCAAAAATTTCATTTTGAATCTAGGCGTTATAACAATTAGCCCGTGGTGTAATCGAAGGCTTTGCGGAGGATTAGTCACTGATGGAAGCTTGCAGAAAATAGTACAAGGGGAGGAAGCTATGGCACTTATTATGGTTAACAATTTAGTTAAGGATTATAAGATTAATGTAAGAAGGAAAGGAATCTTAGGTGCAGTACAAGGTCTCCTTATGCCTGAGTATAAGATAAAACGGGCAGTAGATAATATCAGCTTTGAAATTGAAAAGGGAGATATGGTAGGTTTTATTGGTCCAAACGGTGCTGGAAAGTCCACAACTATTAAGATGCTCTCAGGCATTCTGTCACCTTCTTCAGGGGCAATAAGCGTAGGAGCCCTGTCACCATATAAAGACAGGAAAAAGAACGCTTCAAGAATTGGAGCAGTTTTTGGACAACGTACTCAATTGTGGTGGGATTTACCTGCGATAGACACTTTTGAATTATTGAAGTACATATACAAAATTCCAGAAAAAAGATACAAAGAAAACATGAACACGTTTAACAGTATGCTGGGACTTAATGAATTTATATCCCAACCGGTGAGGCAACTGAGTCTTGGTCAGAGGATGAGGGCGGATATAGCAGCATCGCTAATACATGACCCTGAAATAGTTTTTTTCGACGAGCCTACAATTGGCCTTGATGTTGTTGCAAAGGAAAAGATAAGAGAATTTATAAAATGTGTTAACAAAGAAAAGAATATTACAATGCTCTTCACGACCCACGATATGCTGGATATAGAAAAAACCTGTAAGAGAATGATAATAATCGATATGGGAGTAATAATCTATGATGGTACCGCTGACCATATAAAAAACCAGTATGGAAAAAACAGAACCTTGGTTGTGGAGTTTAATCAATTATATAGGGATATTGAGCTGCCTTCAGGTGTACAACTTGCAGATCAACAGGGCAATAAGAAATGGCTCAGGTTTAATAAGGAAGAAGTGCAAGTTTCCGGTTTGATCACAGAGTTGACCTCTAAGTATGGGATACATGACCTGACCATAAAAGAACCGGAAATAGAGTCTATAATAAGAGAAATTTATGAGGGGGGTATCAATATTGGTGAGGAAATACCTGGAGATTGCAAAAAAGTCGTTTCAGAACAATATAGTGTACCGCATTGATTACTTTGCCGGCGTGATTAATACACTATTAATGATATTTGTCAATATCGCCATCTGGAAAGCAATATATGAAGAAGAAGAAGTTCTCGGTGGTGTACAATTTAAGGTTGTTATGACCTATATTATACTCGGGTTTCTTATGCAGAGTATATTCATGATGGAAGAATACCTGATAGAAAGCAAAATAACCAGTGGCTTGATATCTTCCGACCTATTAAAGCCTCTGAGTTTCAGGTTGAATATATTTTCATACAATATAGGCACTCTTGCTTTCAGGATAATTATGCAGCTTACTCCGGCTTTAATTGTTTCAATTGTATTATTCAAGCTGCTGCCGCCATTTAACCTGCAGTCGGGAATCCTCTTTTGCATAAGTGCAATACTTGGATATCTTGTTTTGTACAGTATTAATTTTATTGTATGGTTAAGTTCTTTTTGGTTTTATTGGACATTTAGCATAATAACTATAAAGGATGCAGTGATATCAATAATGTCAGGGGCGCTTTTTCCACTATGGTTTTTGCCAGAATGGCTTCATACCTTTACTAAACTTACTCCCTTTGAATCAATTTATTTTGTACCAATATCCATTTATTTAGGACTGCTGCCTTATGATGAGATAATATTCGGCATAGTGAAGCAGGTAATATGGTTAGCTTTGCTTATGATAGCCGGCCACGTAGTTTGGAAAATGGCTACAAAAAAACTAGTTGTACAAGGAGGTTGATTTTTATGCAGCAAAATAACTCTTTCAGTTCCATGATGGCACTGTTTTTCCGGTTCTCCAAATTAAATCTGAAATCAGCTTTGGAGTACAAGTTTGACAGGTTTTTTCTAGCTTTTGCAGTATTCTGCAGAGAAATGGTGAGTATTATAGTCATGTATCTTATCCTCACCAGGTTAATAAGAATAAAGGGTTGGGAAATGAATGAGATGTTTTTCCTTTACAGCTTTTTATTCCTATCTTATAGCCTCTTCATTTTTCTTTTTACCGGAATACGGGACTTTGACAATATGGTCTATTCCGGCGAGCTTGACAGGTATCTTATAAGGCCCTTGGGATTGATGTACCAGATTGTTGCCTCCAGAGTCGATTATTGCGCAACAATAGGGCATGGGGTAGTAGGAATAATACTTTTTATGAAGACAGCCACAAATGTTGGCATTGACTGGAGCTTTAAAAATATAACATATTATATAGCGGCATTGGTCGGAGGTGCTATTATACAGGCTTCACTTTTTATGATTTCATCCTGTTTTAGCTTTTGGGCTGTCAAGACGGTCAACTTAAGGAATCTTATATTCTTTAATTCCAGAAGGTTTGCGGGATACCCAATAAGCTTTTATCCGGGAATCATACAGAAAATGCTTATTTTTATAGTGCCCTTCGCATTTGTAAGCTATTTCCCGGCACAATTTTTTCTTAGGAAACCTGATTTGTCTATGTTCTGGAGCGGCTATCTTTATATGACGCCGGTTGTAGGGGTTATTATGTTCGTAGTTGTATATAGATTCTGGTTGTTTGGCCTTAAACACTATTCAAGCACCGGGAATTCTATGTTCTGACAATCAAAATCTAATGTTTTATTATTATAATAAACATTTTGAAAAAATTTATAAATATTTTGGGGTAAAAACATTATGAAAAAAAAATATACCAACCTAATAATACTTGGACTAATTATTATTGCAGCAGCAGTATATCTTGTAATCAAATATGTAAGCTTCGACCAGGTACTTCTCAAGGCCGGATACTACGACAGTAAAATCACGATAGCCAATACCGCAGATATCCATGGACACATGGTCTATGATGATGAAACCGGTACATATTACACCTTGGACGAGTTAAGTACCATTATGGGGCTTCCTCTTTTAAACTCATTTGTAAAGGAGGAACGTGCAAAGGATAAAAACACTTTGCTTTTGGACTGCGGAGACATGTTCCATGGTTCAAACGAAGCGAATATAGATCAGGGGAAAGGCGTTGTAGAATGTGTCAATTTAATGGGCTATAATGCGATGGTGCCGGGAAACCATGATTTTAACTTTGGTTTTGACAGACTGCTGCAGATAAGATCGCAGCTTAACTTTCCAATTCTTTCAGCTAATATATATAAGGATGGAAAACAGGTATTCGATGAATATAAAATCTTTGAAGTCAATGGTAAAAAAATTGGTGTATTTGGACTTACAACTCCTTTTTCTTTAAATTTCGTTCACGATAATTCAGTTACGTTTGATGATCCCATTAAATGCGCGGCGAGAGTTGTTTCGGAATTAAAAGGTAAGGTTGATGCAATTGTATTACTCTCACATTTAGGAGACGATGTTGACAAAAATCTTATCCAAAAAGTTGACGGAATAGATCTGATTTTATGTGGACATTACCACTACTTGTATAAAACTGCAAAGAAAGTTAATAACACATACATGGCTGAAGCAGGCAGTTTTACTACTCATCTTGGAGTGGCCGAAATATATTTCAAGGGAGGAAAAGTAGCAAAAATTGATTGGAAAGTAGAGGCGACAACTGACCGCTCCAAGGAAGATTCTGAACTCAAAAAGGTTTCTGAAGCATATCATACCAAAGCATTAAAAAGTACCCAAATAAAAGTGGGAAGCTCAGATGTAGTCTTAAACGGTATAAGAACCCAGGTGAGGTCCAGGGAAACAAACCTTGCGAATTTATTGACTGATGCACTAAGAGAAACTGGAGGTGCGGATTTGACACTGATGAACGGAGGCGGAATAAGAGAGAGCATGCCAAAAGGTGAATTAAACATGTATCAAATCGGTAAAGTGCTGCCTTTTGTAAATTCGCTTGTGGTTGTTGAAATGAAGGGAGATATGATATATAAGGCTCTTGAAAGAGGGTTAAGGGGGTATCCTACAGTCTTTAACGGTGGATTCCTGCAGGTTTCAGGAATAAATTATGTAATCGATGCATCAAAGATGGCAGGGGAAAGACTTGTAAGCGTAACAAAGGACGGAGTTCCATTAGATAAAGAAAAGACTTACAAAGTTGCGACAAATGATTATTTGTTTTACGGAGGAGACGGATATGAGGAAATTCAAAAATCCAAGCTGTTAAGCACATATGGGTTATTGAAGGATGTATTGGGAGATTACATAAAAAGAAAAGGAACAGTTTCGCCCGTAGAGGATGGCAGAATAAAAATTATTAATGAGCGCTACAAATAATTTGTAGATATTGAGTAATATGGCAGCTTAATTTTTAAGGGGGCTTTTCAAATGAATGATATTAAGGAAAGAGTAATGAAAGTTATTGCTAAAAACGCATTAATAAATGCCGACAATGTTACAGAAGAATCATGGATTGGAAGGGATCATGGTATTGATTCAATAAGGCTGGTTGAGATGATTATAAATCTCGAAGACGAGTTTGACATTGAGGTGGACACCAGCTCACTCAGCCATCAGAACTTTGCTAACATTGATTTAATCACAGGGTATGTCACAAGTAAGCTGGAATCGAGGTAACTGCCATGAATATTTATGATACTCTAGTTAAGTCTGAGTCTGGATACGGTATAAAGGCAGCTGTGACTGATTCGGCCGGTTTTACATATACTTATTCCGAGGTCCTCAGTTATTCAAAGAAAATAGCAGAAAAGCTTCTTGGCATTGGGTTGAAGCCGCGCAGCAAGGTAATTATATACCTGCAGGATTCTGTGGACATTGTTGCGGCAATCTATGGAGCAAATATGGCAGGAATGGTTTTTGTACCGGTATCGCCTCAAGCAAAGGATTTAAAGCTGCAGGAAATTATCAGGCACTGCTGTGCAGAAGCTATAATTACCAAGAGTGACTTAAGTGAATTTATAGCTGGAATCGATTCTTATGCAATACCATCTGTAAAAAGCATCCTCCTTTGTAATGACAGTACGGAAGTATGTAATAATGCCTTCAATCAAGCTGCATATTTTGTGAAAGATTGCAGCCTACCTGAAACTTTTACCGCCTCAATATGGCTTAATGACGAAATGGCTTCTATTTTCTATATGTCGGACAAGCATGGGAGGCCAAAGGGTATTATGCTGTCCACTGGAAATATCCTTTCTAATATGGAGGCAATTATCGAATACCTTAAAATGTCTGATAAAGACAATATACTTATTCTAAAGTCAATGGCATTAGTTGGCACTATAACAGGAGAGATAATTGCCGCTATTTCAGTAGGGGCTAAGATTGTAATTCTAAATGGTATCATTCATGCAGGCATCATACTTAAAGCAATACAGGATCATAAGGTTACAGGCTTTTTTGCTGTACCGGTAATGCTTCACCAGATTGTTGAGTACAGAAGGAAAGAAAAATATTCTACAACCAGCTTAAGGTATATCCAGACCGGGGCTGCAAAGCTGATAAAAGAAGATGTACAGCAGCTCTTGGGCATGTACAAGGGAGTAGAATTCTATTATATTTACGGGCTTTCAGAGGCATCGCCGAGGGTGCTTTATTTAAAGCCCGAGGATATGTTGAGAAAAGCAGGTTCAGTAGGGAAACCGGTTAAATACTGCACTGTAGAGCTTCTTGATGCAAACGGAAATGAAGTCAAAGCGGGAGAAATAGGTGAAATCTACGTACAAGGCCCTAATGTCATGCTTGGTTATTACAACTCGCCTGAATTAACCAGTGAAGTTATTACTACTCATGGCTTAAAGACCGGCGACTTGGCATATATGGATGATGAGGGATACATATATTGGGCAGGCAGGGCTGACAACATGATAAACCAGGGAGGCTTTCACGTTTATCCTGCCGAGATAGAAAAAGTTATCCTGAAAAACGAAAAAGTGCAGTCCGTTAAAGTGGACGGAGTTCAGGATGATATATTAGGGCATAAAATAAGGGCTACTGTTACACCCAAAGCGGGTATCGGCATAAGCGAGGCGGAAATTTATGAATTTTGTTATAGGCATATGGAAGGAGTAAAGATACCTAAAGTTATTGAGATAGCTAAGGTTTTATAAGGAAGTGAAGATAATGGGCAAATCATATTTGATAATTGCGAAAAATACAGGTCAAATGATGCTGGTTGATAAAATAATGCGTGATAACGGAATAAAGACCGAGATTGTTCCAGCTCCGCCAAGGCCGGGAATGGCATGTACAAAAGCTGTAAAAATCAGCGATTCCGGTTTATCTTTGGGAAAGCAACTTTTATCTGAAAAAAAAGTTGAAGTAAATAGTATAGTCGCTGATGAGGCACTGGTGCTAGGAGCGTTTATTAATAGTAAATTGAATTAACTATAGCTACACATTTTTTATTTAGAGCAGGAGGCGTATCTCGTAATGGAGGTTAGAAGGAGTGACGTTATAAACATATTATCCAAGGCTTTGGATGTGGATATTAATGTATTATCACAAATAGGAGATGATGAGGATATTGGTCCATATGGACTTGACTCTATAAAGGGAATACAAGCAATGATTTTGCTTGAAGGAGAATTCGATATTGAGTTGGTTGATGAAGATTTATTGTTGGAAAATGTTAATACCATTAATAAAATTAAAAAAACATTTGAAAAATACATTTAATTTTTTCTGTATTAGGCGGTGAATGAAATCTTATCTTCACATGGACTATTCCGAAGTGGTTGATAAACTAAATAGTAATAATAAAATAATGTGCTGCCGACACTGAATATTTTTGTGCAAAAGATTTTCAACGGTACGAAATAGTGAAGCAGCAAAAATTAAGACAGACAAGAGTGAAAATAATTTTATTGTAATAAATGGAGTATGTTAAGGGAGGTTATGTTCAAATGATATACCTGGATAATGCTGCGACTACTTACCCTAAGCCTGAGAAGGTGTATAAGGAAATGGACAGGTGTATGCGTGAATATTGCGCAAATCCCGGCCGTGGTGGGCATTCAATGTCAATACAGTCAGGACAGGCTGTAATGGAAGCGCGTGATAAAGTAAGCAGGTTCTTTAATATCAGTAATCCCATGCAATTATGTTTTACAAAAAATGCTACTGAGGCTTTGAATATAGCGATTAAGGGAAGCCTTAAAGCTGGAGACCATGTAATAACAACAAGCCTTGAACACAACTCTGTTATGAGACCACTTAAGCTGCTTGAAAGGGACCTTGGTGTTGAAGTCACAGTTGTCAGGGGTGATGTATTCGGTGAAATTGACCCTGATGATATACAAAAAAGCATCAAAAAAAACACAAAGCTAATAGTAGCTACCCTTTCGTCAAATGTAAACGGAATACTTCTGCCTGCTAAGGATATTGGGAAAATAGCCGGTGAAAACGAGATAATGTACTTGCTCGATGGATCACAGGGAGCAGGAACAATAAACATTGATGTTGAGGATATGAATATAAGTATGTTGGCATTTCCCGGGCATAAAAGCTTGATGGGGCCTGTTGGGACAGGGGGCTTGTATATCAGGGAAGGACTGAAAGTTAACTCTATCCTGCAAGGTGGAACTGGAAGTAATTCTGAGAATTTTACACAGCCTGAATTCATGCCTGACCTTATGGAAAGCGGAACCGTGAATACACAGGGTATAGTGGGTCTGGGCTATGGCATTGACTTCATAAATAGCCAAGGCATTGAAAATATAAGAGCGCATAAATACCGACTTGTTAAAGTGCTCTTTGAAGGTGTCCGAGAACTAAAAAATGTAAAGCTGTACAGTAAAAATCATATAGAAAAAAATTCTGGTATTGTAGCACTTAATTTCAAGGGTGTACCATCCAGTGAAATAAGCTATGTTTTGGACAAGGTCTATAACATAGGGACGAGGGCCGGTATGCACTGTGCTCCTGTAGCCCATGATACATTAGGTACTTCAATTACAGGAGCAGTAAGGTTCAGTGTTGGCGTATTCAATACAGCTTCTGAAATAGAAGCAACAATAAATGCACTTAAAGAAATATCATCAAACGTGGGCAATATTTGAAACACTTCAAAAATCAGTAGTATGGTCAACCTAAAAGTCGCTAATAACAATAGCTACGAATTTCCCAAAATTATAACGCCTAGATTCAACGAGGCGGGAGATATTCTCACCGCCTGAAAACCGAAGTGGTACTCGCCACTTATAGAAGTGGGGGACATTTCTTGCCTCGTTATATTAACTCAATAAGGGGGGTATCTCATGAAAAACAAGATAAAAATGTCCTGTTCTTTGTGGTCTGCGGACCTGTCCCAGCTTAAGGCAAGCCTCAGCGAGGTCGAAGAATACTGCGATTCCTTTCATTTTGACATTATGGACGGGCATTTTGTACCTAATCTTCTGTTCGGGCCGGATATGGTAAAAGCTTTACGCGGTATTTCAAAAAAACCTTTTGAAGTGCATTTGATGGTTAATAACCCTGAAACAATGATCAATCTATTTGACCATACAGGAGCAGATGTTTTTATTATACATCCTGAAACATGTAAAGATGCGGCAAAGACGATTCACTGTCTGAAAAGCAACGGCAAAAAAGCAGGCATTGCATTGAAAGCGGAAGAGGAATTGGAGAAAATATCAGACTACCTGTCTTTCATTGATTATGTAATTGTGATGGGGACTGAGATAGGAATCAAAGGTGTCTCCATATCTCCAGGAACCTATGAGAAAGTGAGACTTCTAAAGGAGGTGATTAATAAAAACAATTATCGGATTGAAGTCCAGGTCGACGGAGGAATCAGGAACGACACAGTTCCAAAGCTTTATGAATCGGGGGCTGATATTATAACCGCAGGATCTTTATTGTTCAATAACAATTACAAAAGCATCTATACATGGCTGCAAAATTTATAAGGTTCACGTCGCCGATACAAAAAACTAATTTATTTAAAATGGAGATGAAAAAAATTGTACAAGACCATAGAGTCGATAAGACGAATGAATGAAAAGGTTACTTTGTTGGGCATTGGTCCCATGAGCAAAACTGTTGTTGATGCTTCTATAGAATCTGCAATGGAAAATGATTTCCCCCTTTGCTTTATTGCCAGCCGGAACCAGATAGAAAAAAATGAACTGGGAGGCGGCTATGTGGAATCCTGGGACTCTTACGATTTCAGTTCCTATATAGATAGTAAAATTAAAGAGGTCCATTATGACGGAGTGGTCTTCAAGGGCAGGGATCATGGGGGGCCATGGCAAAAGGATGAAGAGTATTCAGGAAAAATTCCATTTGATGAAAGTATGAAGAATGCAACAGATTCTTTTACATATGATCTGGAAGCGGGTTTTGATCTTTTGCATATTGATACATCCAAGGATCCGGATTTTCCGGGAATGGTACCGTGTGATATTGCAGTTGGCAGAGTTATAAAGCTGTTGGCGGCTATAGAGAAATACAAAGCCAATCGGTCTATGAACCATACTGTTTACGAAGTGAGTCTGGAGGAAACAAGGGAGGATTACCTGCCAATCAGCCAATTCAAGCAATTTGTGGAGTTGATGGTCAGCGAAGCAGACAAGAGGAAAATGCCGAGGCCTGCTTTTATTGTAGGCAATACAGGAACACTGATACGCATGGACAAAAATTATGGGAAATTTGACATGGAAACGGTCGTTAAATTGAAAAAAATCTCGGATGCGTATGGAATGATTCTAAAGGAGCATAATGCTGACTATCTGGACAGCGCATGCTTAAAATTGCATCCCGAATTAGGAATCGGGATGGCAAATGTTGCCCCTGAATTTGGAAAGCGGGAAACCGAGGCTTTGATAAAGCTATATAAAATGGAAGAGGAATTTTTTTCTCTGCATGACGTAAATGGAGTTGAAAAATCCAATTTTCTTTCAACTGTTTTTTCTGATATTAAGAAATCAGGCAAGTGGATGAAATGGGTTCCGAATAAAAAAACGGATATGGGCATGATTGATGATCCGATGCTTAAAGAAGTAATCATCAGTGTGAACGGACATTATTTCTATTCTAAAGACAGTCTGATTAAGGCCCGTCGTATTCTGTTCGATAATTTGAGAAAATTTGAGATTTGCAAAGATCCTGACAGATATGTAAAGGATAACATTAAAAGAGGAATTCAGAGGTATGTGGACGGTTTCAATCTTAAAAACCTGTCATCCAAGATACGGGAATATCAAGATTATGAAAGTAAAAACCACCTGAAAAATTCTGCAATGATAGCTTTCACAGGGAGGTCATATGAATAAGCATCTTCAATCGGTGAAAGACGGCTATGCGGCATTTGTAATTCCTTTTTGGAGTGATGGAAAACCGGACAGACGCAGGTTCCTTGACAGTGCCATAGAAAGCGTATTTATGCAGACGGATAAAAGGTGGCGTATTTATATCACCGACGATCACTCTCCTTATATGCCGGATAGAGATTATTTGTCGCAGCTGGAAAGCAAATATCCGGATATTCGGGTGACTTTTTCGGATACCAACACAGGGCCGGGTGCCGCAAGGAATAAATCAATCAGAAGAGCTTACGACGACGGCTGTGCATTTATTTGTTATATGGATTCCGATGATATTTCATCAAAATATAGGGTAGAGGAAGTCAGGGAAATTTTCCTGAAGGATCCCGAAGCACAGGTAATCTATTCAACCTTTGATGTAATTGATGAAGAAAATTGCAGGGTTCCGGAAGACAGATTAATCGAAGGAATTAGAATTATGCAGAATGATATGGAAAGGGCACCATTAGAAGGCTATGATATCTGGATAGACATAGCCATCGAAAGGGACAACTTGACTATTCCATCAGCTTTAAATGTAAAAACAGGCTTGGCATGTACTTTTCCTTTTCCGGAAGAAGTGAGATTTCACGAAGACACCCATACTTGGCTAAGATATTCGGCAAGCGGAGCAAAAATAGTATATTCACCGAAAATTCCCACTTTGTACAGGGTGCCTCAGAAACTGAGCGGAAGTGCCTCAAGGGACAGGGCAGGCGGTATGGAGGCTTTTAACAGACTCAGATGCGAAGTCATCATGAAGGGGCTTGATGAGGCAGTAAGGCTGGCTCAAAAGCGCAAGGTGATCCAGCAGGAGAAGGCGGTAGAAATAAAAACAAGATTTTTATTAAATGTTGCTTCCATGATAAGAAAAGAAGGGACAATCCATATTGCAAAGGAACTGGTAATGCAAGCTCAAAGCCTTTCGTTAAAGCATTTTGAATTGTTTAAAAGCAAGTATGATCTAACCGGATTGTTGTAACAGTCTCTATTGCCGGATCAGAATAACTGGGAAATTAGATAACGAAGGCATAAAATGCAGTCAAAGCAGAATTTGCAAACTCATGAAAGTAAGCAATATATTCTTGAGAATGAAAAAGGAATATACAGTGCGAGGTGATTTAAAATTTTTAAGTCCTTGAATATTGATTACTATAAAAACGGCTTTAACGTAGGGCAAGTTAATTGTATCGACTTGCCTGTTGCGGGTGCGGCGGGCTTTTATAGCTATGCTAACTATTTTTATTATTGCTTTTATACCACCCTTTTTTTGAACTGGACCGGAGCGGGTACCGAAGACTGGCTTAAATTTATTGCAAATCCGATAGAAGGAAGGAACGTCGTTTTGAATAAATTAGGCCTGGAATTAAAACCTAATCACGTAGAAGATGCTTCGCAGGTGATTCAATTAATTAAATACCATATTGATAACCAGCACCCGTTAATATTTTTTGCATTTTACAAACACTTGTTTTACGACAGGAACTATATGGATGATGTAGGTGGAAATCTACTCCACGGAGTACTGGTCAATGAGTATAATTCCAAAACTTCCGTAATTGGCATTAGGGAATGTACAATTACCAGAGATGAGGTTCAGCCTGAAATAAAGGCAGATGCACTGTTCCGTCTGCGCCTGACGGAAGATATGGTTTCCGACATCTGGATGAAATCAAATGCTTTGCTCAGGGAAAATGGACAGTTTCTATTTGATACGGTTTTCAGCATGGAAAAAATATCTGAAACACAGGTCGGCAGCTATGACGAATTAATAGCAGACTTCCTGAATAGCTACGATTTTACCAGAAGCAAGCTGGCAGATTTAATAGAAAATTTTGATGCAAATGCGGACGCATTGAAAAACGATATGATTCTTATCAGAAGAAATTTTCACGGCTCACTGTCTATTCTATTCTCAGTTTTTGAGATGGCATTTAAATTTATTGGGCTGTATAAGAGCAAATATCAGGATTATTTTGAATTTAAAAACAGATACCTGGGCATCAGGGGAAATCTTTTGTCAAAGATTCAGACCAATGCGCTAAGGGGTAAAAGTATCAACAGCAGTGAAAGAAAGCTGATGATAGCTCAGGTCAATGAACTTGATAGTGAGTTGGTTTCGCTTGTCAGCAGGCTTTATACAGAAAAAAGAAAACTCTCGGGTTCGGACTGCATAAAGAATCAAGTGGTTGTAGATTTATCCGGCTTACTCAACAATGAGGGATTTGGCGGCTCCTTGGCCGAAAGCTGTGAGGCAGACTTAACCGGAAAGGGAGAGTACTTTTTGACAAGAGGACTGCCCATGGAGCATGAGTGGGTGATTGACGGAATGAGATTCCGATTCCCTGATATAAAGGATGGTGCAAATGATAATGTATCCTGTCGTGGGCAGGTTGTCACAGTGCCTGCAGGATACTATACAAGCATAATGCTGCTGGAGTGCTCGGAATGGGGAAACTATTGCGAGGTGTTGGAGATTGAGTATGAGGGTGGGGAGAAGGATGAGATAAGAATCACCATGTCTGACTGGTCTAGTTCACCGGGCAGCGAAGAAAAAAAAGCTTGGAGTGGAAATGCTGCCGCCAGAATGAGAGATGGTGTAAAACTCTGGGATTTTACTGCAAGTATTTTTGCCGCACAATATCCGCTGGATCAGAATAGAAAAGCAGTGAGGTTAAAGTTGCCTGACTGCCACAATATGCACTTATTTGCGGTCACACTGGGGGGATAGCATGATAGGTTGGAACGATCATATAAAATTAATTGTTTCGGATGTGGATGATACAATTGCAGAGGTATACAAAGAAGTATCCGGCGAAATGGTGGATGAATTGGAATTACTAATGTCGGAAGGCAGAAATTTATTTTTAATATCAGGACAAAGCTTTTCCAATATTTACAGCAGGATACTGAGACATATAAACAGGAAATTTCTCCACCAAATATTAGTAGGGCATTGCAACGGAGCTGAGGTGTTCGGATTCGAACCTTCAGGGGACATGATTCCGGAGCCTATTTTTAGTATAAACAACATACTAAACCGCAAAGTGAATCACAGAGAGTGGAGAAATATCATCCGGCAAATCCTGAATGAATTTAATCTAGAAGCTTTCCCTGTCATGGACATAGATCGGTTTAAAGTACTTACAAAAAATGACTGTCATTGCATCATGCTTGATGATAGAAATGTGCAGATATCCATCGACTTTATCAATGGCCTGGAAATGAATAATTTTTCTGTCGATATCCGAATTCCTATTATAAAAAGGGCTGAAGAACTGTTCGGGTGTGCGGATTTATCGGTAGAGCCGCATTTGGCAGGCATGTGCGCAATCGACTTTAGCATAAAGGGGGTGACAAAAGGACTTCCGCTTACCAGCTTGATAAGTTCAGGTAAAAAGTATCAAATAGAACTGCCCGAAAGGATTGTATTTTCAGATCATCGTGAGATTGAAATCTGGGGAGACAACTTTTCTGTTTCCAAGGATGGGGCTGACTGTTATATGAGTCTGGCTCTGCCTAAAGAATCCCGTTCCATTTCCTTTCGAAATTTAAGTCCGGCTGACATGCCTGAAAATTATAACCTTATGGTATGGGACGGGGAATACAGATTGCATGAAGGATTGCTGGAATACCTCCAGCGTAGGGAAAAAATTAATGAGGTTTATAAAAAAAAGAAAGTAGGTGTGAAGAAATAGCGTTAAGCCTTGAAATATATTATATTGAGGCTCTCTCAGTTTCCAAGAGTGTACTGAATTATATAGAGGGGGAATTTAAAATGCCACAAAGTGTAAAAGAATTGACAAAGGAAAGACAATTGGTATTACTATGCTCAAGAGGTGTATTGAAGGAAGAGCACATAGAAGAAATTAAAACTATAATGGATGGAAATCTCGATTGGAAAGAGATATTGTACCAAGGGATAACCCACAGAACATTAAATATCATGTATTACCATTTAAAGAACCTCAGGCTTACGGGCAAAATCGAAGAAGAAGTTCTGAAAGCCATGAAGACACAGAGCAAGGTATATGCAATCAGGAATAAATCGTACTTCGAGGAGATAAAGGTTATCTTTGACAAACTGAATGAAAATGGTATTCGTTTAGCAATTCTGAAAGGAAATTTTCTGGCTTCCAAGGTGTATCCTTCAGTTGAGACCAGAACATTTAATGATCTTGACTTCCTCATTGATGTAAGGGATGGAGACAAAATAGTAAAGATATTGGAAGACTTAGGTTATATTCAGGGTGAAGTAAATGAAAATGGGGATATAATACCGAGTACAAGAAAGCAAAAAATGCTTCAACAGCTAGCCTCAAACGAACTTCAGGAATGCCTTAAAAAGACAGATAACCCTTTCACACCAATGTTCCAAGTGGATTTAAACTTTGATGTACTCTGGAAAGGAAATTGTCCTTGCAAAATCGATACGCCCGAATTGCTTGAAAGAGCTATAGAAGTTGATATTGACGGTGCAAGGACACTTATTCTTGACTATGAAGATTTCTTGATACAACTGGCATGCCATTTGTATAAGGAGGCTGCTTTGCTGCACTGGATCAGTGATCTGAGAGATCTTAAAATATACAAGTTTGCAGATATATTAATGTTCGTTGAAAAATTCTCAGACAAGATTAACTGGGACAAGCTGGTATCCTTTAGTAAAAGGGTAGGATGTGAAAGCATAGTTTATTACGCATTCTATTACGTAAACCTTATGTATGGACAAGTAATTCCGGAGAGTGTTATGAAAGCAATAGAGCCTGAAAGCAAGGAATACCTTGATGAGTACGGTATTGAGAATGAAAAGCCATCTAAATGGCAGTTTGACTTCTTTACCAGAATGTTTGAGACAAGCAGGGTATTGGATGTAAGTGAGGAGATGCTTTCAAACACAAAAAGATTTTGGGATACAAAGGAACAGTCAGGCTAATTTTATAGAGGGAGGATTTTGTAATGGATTACAGACAGATTTTAAGGGATTTGATATTTAAGATTTCATATGAGGTTTCAGATGACTGCCGCTGCCTTCTAAACAAAGCAGTTGAAATAGAAACAGATGAATCATCGAAAATGATACTTGAAACTATTATAGAAAATGTAAATATCGCAGGGGAATGCAAACAAGCTTTGTGCCAATCTCCCGGATATCTTACTACATACGTAACATTTGGAGATGATTTCTTTATCTCGGATTTGGATCAAATATTAAAGGAAGCTGTAATAGATGCAACAAAAGCAGGTTACTTGCGCCCGAGTATGGTTGATCCTCTTACACGTGTAAACAGTGGCGACAACAGCGGGCGTGGAGTGCCAAATATGGAGTACGAGTATAAGAAGGGTATCGATTACATCGAAATAATCCCAAGCATAAAGGGCTGCGGTATAGAACTGTACAATAAAGTTAAAGTATTCACTATTCCTGAAATGGGTGACAATTTTGAAGGCATTAAGAAATTCGTGCTCGAATGTGTTGTTGAAGCCGGGGGTACAGCATGTCTGCCATCTGCAATCGGTATAGGCATAGGTGGTCAGTTGGACGTTGCTGCAAAACTTAGTAGAAGAGCTATGAGTCTGAGAGGCTGGATGCAGAGGAATGAGGACAAGCGCTTGGCACAACTGGAAGAGGAGCTGCTTGAGGCAATAAATTCGCTTAACATTGGCTCGGGTGGTACAGGCGGCAAAGTAACTACACTCGGAGTCAATATTGAGACTGCGGCCACCCATACAACACTCTGTCCTGTTGCAATCAATTTTCACTGTTGGGTTGCGCGAAGGGCAGGCATAAGGATTTATAAGGACGGAAGAGTGGAAGAAATAAGCTTTATGTAATAAAGGGGGGATTTATATGAAAACCTACTATTTGAATATTCCTCTAAAAGATGAGGACATTGCAAAGCTTGAAGCGGGAGACACAGTCTATCTGAGAGGGAAACTGTATACGGCAAGGGACATGGCTCATTATAAACTGAAAAAGCTCCTTGACAATAATGGAAAATTTGATGAAGACCTTAATGGCCAGGCTATATTTCATGCAGGCCCAATCATTAGTGTAAATAGGGAAAGCGGGGAATATAAAGTAATTTCAATTGGTCCTACCAGCAGCATAAGAATGGATCCATACACTGACATGGTTGGTAAAATGGGCGTGAAAGTACTTATAGGAAAAGGCGGTATGAGTGATTCAACTACTGAAGCAATGAAAAAGCACACTATGGCATATCTTCTTGCTGCCCATGGTTGTGCTGCTGTACACACTCAAAGGATTACCAAGGTCACCCATCAGTACTGGATGGATGAAATAGGTATGCCTGAAGCCATGTGGGTTATGGAATGCGATAATTTTGGTCCACTGATTGTAGGTATTGACTCCAAAGGCAGAAATCTTTTTGAGGAAACAAGAAAAAGTTCCAAAGACATGATTGAAGCTATAAGTAAACAAACACATTGTAAAAGTACATAGGTCCGTTATGAACAAGCATAGTTATAAAACCAATACCCAAAAAGGTGTTTTAATAGCCTGCGAAGGAATCAGCGGTTCAGGAAAAAGTGAAAGTGTTGCAAAGATATATAATCACCTAAGTGCGCAAAACAATGTGCAAATTGTTGAGTGGAATTCAAATGAAAAAATCAGAAGAATTATAAAAGCACTCTGCAATTTTAAAATGCTTACATCAACTATATACAGTATATTACAGTGGAACAGCTTTTTCATTGACTACTTTACAAGGATATTACCCGCTCTAAACAAGGGTAACATAGTTATAGCAGACAGGTATGTATACACAGCCTTAACCCGTGATATGGTTAACGGCTCAAGCGTGCTCCCCGGTAAATACCTTTGTACCCTTGTAAGAAAGCCGGATATGCTATTCTTCTATGACACAAATTGTGAATTGTGCTATGAAAGAATACTTACGAGAGGTAAGGCTTTATTTCATACAAATAAATACATTAAGCGCAACAAGCTTCTGAAAAACAAAAATTTGTATTACCTAAAGAAGCTCAGGGGTGAATATATGAAGATTTTGCGAAAAAGTAACCTTTTTGATCATACAAATGTTGTTATCGTAAAAAACGATGCGGTTAATGTGATTAAAAAGCTGGACCAATATTTAAAGTCAAAATACGGAGACACCAATAAAAATCAGGAACAGTTTATCAGTTAAATTAGTATTTCGTCGGTCGGAAAGGTTGAATATAACGAGGCAAGAAAATGTCCCCCACTTCTATAAGTGGCGGGTACCGCAGTGGTTTTTAGGCGGTGGGAATATCTCCCGCCTCGTTGAAACACCGCTGATGTAATGAAATTTATCTACAATCGAAAAATTTTATTTTGAATCCAGGTGTTATAAAAAATAGAAATTATACGGTAAGGGGGAGTCATAGTGTATAAAGTTTTAAAGCCATGCGCGGAAACATATAAATTAGCCGGTGAGGCGATAAAGAGGGGAAAGGTCATTGTCGTACCCACAGATGCAGTGTATGCAGTGGTCTGTGATGCTTTCAACAAGGAAGCTGTTGAGAGGCTTAGAGAAATCCGTCAGAGTCCTCAAGATAAGCCGTTATCATTAATTATAGATAAAAAGGATATAGATAAATATTGCCATATAAAAAATGAAACTTATAAAAGCATTATTGATGCATTACTACCGGGTAAAGTCAGCTTCCTCGTGAATAAAAAAGGTGATATTTTTACAGATGCAGTTCCAAATAGTGATGCTATATGTATTTTCTGGCAGGATAATGAGACTAAAGGCGTTTATGAGGAAAGCGGCACTGTGCTTGCCATTTCATCGGCAAACAAGGCAGGGCTTCCTGAAGCTATCACGCTTGAGCAGGCGATAAGCTTTTTTGAAGATGAAGTTGAACTGTTTATTGACAGTGGAGAGGAACGGGGCAACAAAGGCACAACGCAGTTGGATATAAGGAATGACAGCATCAGTATTATGAGGGAATCACCAATGTTTCCGCTGGTTGAAATAAACAAGGTTCTGGAAGCGAAAGGGATACCGGCCTTAAGAAAGGTATGATATGAGTTTCTTTAACTATAATGGTATAAACATATTTTATGAAGTTACAGGAAATGGTGGAGAATGTATAATGCTTATCCACGGTTTAGGTTCATCCAGCAGGGTGTATAGTAATATTTCAAAATATGATTTCTTTAGAAAGAATTTCAATGTTTTGTTTATAGACCTTGTTGGATACGGTAACTCAGACAAACCGATGGAATTTGACTATTCCATCAAATCTCAAGCCTTAGCATGTCTTCATTTAATTGACTACTTAGGTATAAATAGCACTCATATAATTGCTCATTCAATGGGAGGGGTTGTAGCCCAGTATATATGCGAAAGCATAAAAGTAAAGTCATTTATTAACTGTGAGGGCAACCTTACCTTGGACGATTGCAAGCTGTCAGCCTCTATTTATAATGTGGGGTTTGAAGTCTTCAACCGGGGAGGCTTCAAATTCCTCAAAAATAAATACCGCACAATCCCATTTTATGAGAGTCTTTGCATGACAAATGCTTATGTTATGTATGAGTCCTCAAAAAGTCTGGTAGAAGTATGTAAAACCGATAATATCCTTGAACGCTTCATCAAGCTTGACACTGGAAAAATGTATGTTTACGGTGAGCGAAACCTTGGAAAAAGGAAGTCTCAAGATTATCTGCGTGATACGGGCATAGCAATAAAACATATTAAAGACAGTGGCCATAATATGATAGAAGAAAACCCGTACAATTTTTATAAAACACTTATTGAGTATTTCTCTGATGCAAATTCTTTTGAAGCATTATGAAGAAGAGATGTGCTTAATTTGTTCTTGCAAGAAATCATAAAGTCAATTATAGTTGAAACCTTCGCCTTCCAGGCGAATATGTGCTTTCAAGCATTTTATTTAAAGGTTTCAACGGTTTGGGTTTTAAAGAGGCTGTACTTTAGGAGGCTTTAGCCGCAAGCCCAAACTATCGGCTTTCAGCCGATAATAATTGACTTTGGATATTTAGGATTTTTTAGCAATAAAGGAGGAGAGTATGAAATTTATCATACCTGAATTGGAAACGTACATAAAAGATGGTGTGTTTTGCTTGTTTTCAGCGATAGAAGACACTTTAAGGTATCAAAAGTATGACTTGTCGTGTGTTGATGTATTTATGCTGTGCAACGGATTTAATGTCGTATACGAATCAGACTTGAATCATGTAGGATACAGCGGCCTTGACGATGTTATAGAAAATATGGCAAGAGAAAACCTCTTTAAGATAAATATGTGTTACAGGCTGCAGGATAAGGATGAGCTTTTCCAAAAGGCTTGTAATGCGGTACTTGATAACAATGTTGTCATACTGTTTGTAGGAACTGCGAACTTGAATTACAGTAATGCCTTTAGGGAGATAAGCGGTGAAAATAGAGGGCATTGTATTCTTATGTATGGTATAGACTCCGAACAAGGCATCGTGTATGTTGCGGACGCATATTTCAAAGATTCCTCAGGAAGGATGAAAAAATACCAAGGGCCTGCCTCAATTGAGGATATTAGGAAAAGCATTTTTGGATTTGTATGGTTTGATACTGATAAAGCATCAAACCGTATAAGTAAGAAGATGGTGCTTGATACTGCTATAAATAATTTGAAAGCCTTTATGGAAGGAGCTACGACAGGAAATAAATTTTTCGGAAATCTTGCGTTTAAGAGGTTTGTTGGCGACCTGAATAAATTGGAGGCCCTTGATGAAGATTCATTTGCAAAGGCTTGTGAAAACATAAATTTCACTATTAAAATTCGGAGTGCAATAGTAATCGTTGATAATATGATAAGCTTCCTCCGGAATAATGCTAATTTCCAAATAGAAGGCTACGATACGGTTTTGGAAGAGCTTCAGAGTCTGAGACGGGAATGGGATAAGGTTGCTCTTAATGTAACTAAGGCCGGTTTGACCAAGAGAAAAAGAATGATATTTGCTATATACGAAATGGCAAATAATACAATACAGCTACAGGATAAGACATTTAGTAACTACTTGCAGTATCTTGAGAAAGTTAAAATAACGTGAGCTTGATGGACCCGAAGAATATTTGACAAAGCATTTAAGGAGGAAGCAGTACTACGGATTTTATCCAGCGAAACAACTATCAGCAAAATGGCTGAGGAACTTGACGTTCATTATACTACGGTCAGGGACTGGGTAAGGTATTACAAAAAGGGTGGCACCAACACCTTCCCTGGCAGTTCGTCACTGCAGAAGAGTAATTAAAGTACATAAACATATGGATGAAGGACTAAAAAAGAGACGAGAAGAAGAAGGGAGTTTTGCATATGAAGAATGCATGTCGTATTTTGCCTGTTGTTTACCCTCCAATTAATGGCTATCCCCATAAGGGGGCTTTGTTTTCAATGCTTATGGCAAGAGAAGAGTGCAAGCCTTGGGTATTTAGCAATTTTATACAAATTTACGCATTAAAAGATCTTTATAATAGAGGAATGAGAACAGGAACTATTGATTTCTTTTACAATTTATATGGTGACTGGACTTACTTTCATTTAAAAGCAAATCCATGGATTAGGATCAATTCTATGCCGTTCGAGTTTTTTAAACTCATAAAATCTGATATTGTTGACTTTATTAAAACTTGTATTAACAGAAATTTATACCTTTTTTTTGATATTGATATGTATTATATACCTGCTTATAAGTTGATTTTTAATAAGAATCATTTACTCCATGAAATTTTTATATATGGATATGATGATGATAAAAATGTATTTTACATGGGGGATAATACAACTGGCAAATATAATCACGACCAGGTGACATATGAGCAGATTACTGCAAGTACTAACGCGCTTCTGGAAATATATGGAGATAATAACGAAGATACAGTTTTACATAACTATAGAGAGAAATCCATATATATGATGAGTATCGGGAAAAATGTGGAACGGAACGGACAGGACCCGTTTTTCTCAAAAGATGTATTTGAAATTAATATTAAGAAAATAATAAATGATTTAAAAGAATATTTGCTTTTGGATAATTATGCCGAAGGCTATAAATATAGCAATTACTATGTTTATGGTATAGATTGCTATAACGAGCTGCTGAAATTTGTTAGATATGCAATGGAAACGAATCAGTGGGTTGACCGCAGGGCTTTTTATTCATTTATAGAGCATAAAAAACTTATGCTGTTAAGAATGGAGTTTATTAATGGTAACTATGATTTAAACCGATTAATTGAGAGATATAGTAATTTAGTAAACGGATTTAATATATTAATGGTTCTTATATTGAAAGCGAATAATATCAAAGCGAATGATTTATGGGAGAGAATAATTGTAAAATTGAAAGAGTATAAAGAGGAAGAGATAGTGCTACTGAATGAATTAATAAGAATTCTCAGTTAAAAAGAAATTTTTCAGAGTGTCAAAGATAACTTTGGTAGTTTTTTTAAAGAAAAATTTCTTTCGATAATGGTTGATACCAGTACTTTTTCAAAAATTACAGTTGTTACTGACCGTGACGACCGGTAGGAACAATCTATTTTAGATTCTTTTCGCACTCGCTTCGCCCGATTATTACCGATATTACGAATGATGCTTGGGTTACAAATACTATGAAGAATATCAATATAAATGTCGCTTTCTCTTCCATTTTAAAATTATCGGAAAATAATGATAGCCAAATAAATAACAAAATATGTGAAGTTTTAAAAGAAAACGGTTTCATATCTGTTGGTAGAGTTGAAGAAGATTTTGGGGATAAGTATAAGATACGAAGCGATATGATTTGTAGTATTCCTGGAAAGTATACAAGAGTTGAATTCATGTGGAGGGATACTTCCAGCGCTGCAAATATCTCTTTATACTCGTTAAGTAAACTATATTCATATTGCCAAGCATTGGGGATTATATGAAATATTCCCGAGATATAAAATATAAAAGGATTAGTAATTCTTTCATACAATCGGGGTGAGAGACCTTCCATGCAGCCATCTTTTTTCTGGTAAGGCTTCCTGGAAAACTCCCGGAGTTTTTCACGTATAGCAAGGTTCAGTTCATGAAAGCTGAAAAATCTTTGATGCCGTAGGGCGGCCGCAACCATATCCAACGATAATGGAGTATATTAATAAAAATATACATACTTAACTAGTAACGGATTGTGACAATATTAATTATACAAAGTGACAAAAGTATGTTATAAAAATGGCATAAATTATATACTTTTTGTGACAATATTATAACTCACAATAATAAAATCCTGTCTTTCTTGATATTAAAGAGGACAGGATTTTTATTTTACAGGGAATAGTCAGCTTTATTGCTTTGATTTTAATAACCGGCCATATTAGGCTGATATTTTTTCATAAGTGTTACAAATGAATTTATTTCTTCCTGTGAATAAGGTTTTCCCATTATCCGCAGTCTGTCACTCTCTTTGTGTTTGTCAGGGATTCTGTAGCGGTTCAGTACATATCTGGGAACAGCCGGAAGTTCTTGTGCCATATGTAGCAGATCCTTTTCCTGAAGCTGCGGAATGACGGTTGTCCTTACTTCAAAGCAAGAATCGCTTTTCAGCAATAACCGTATTGTTTCCAATACGGTTCCGGCAGGGCTGTTACTGCCGCAAATTTCTTCATAGCGGGCGGCCGGAGCTTTATAATCCACTGCAAAATAATCGCATACGTCATTCTCCAGGAGGTCTGCGACAACAGAAGGGGAAGAACCGTTTGTATCAAGCTTTATTCTGTATCCTAACCGCTTTATGCTTTTTATAAATGGCAGCAACCCTTTTTGTAAAGTCGGTTCTCCGCCGGTTATAACTACAGCATCCAGCAAGCCGGCACGCTTTTGAAGAAAATCCTCAACGTATTCTGCCGGAAGTATTTGATGCGTACCATCCAAAAGTGAACGGTTATGGCAGTAAAAGCAGTCATAATTGCAGCCTGGCACAAACAACACGCAGGAGACCATTCCCGGATAATCCACAAGAGAGCTTTTGACCATACCTGAAATTATCATGGCTTATTTTTACTCCTTCATAACGTATTTTTTTCTCAACCTGTATTCTTCACGCTTGCCTTCATTATAATTTTTCACCGGTCTTAAGTAGCCTACAACTCTGCTCCAGACTTCAGTTTCCTGGCCGCATTCAGGGCAGTAAAACTGTTCTCCCGCAATATACCCGTGATCATTGCATACCGAAAAAGTAGGAGTCAGAGAGATATAGGGCAGTTTGTAATTGGTAAAAATCTTACGTATTAAAGCTTTTGCAGAATTTACATCTTTTATTTCTTCACCCAGATACAAATGCAGTACAGTCCCTCCCGTATACAGGGACTGTAATTCATCCTGCAGTTCAAGTGTTTCAAAAATATCATCGGTACAGCCAACCGGAAGCTGGCTGGAATTGGTGTAGTAAGGAACCGCATCCCCTGCTGTTATTATGTCAGGGAAACGCTCCTTATCTTTCTTTGCAAGACGGTAACTGGTACCTTCGGCAGGAGTTGCTTCCAGATTGTAATAATGCCCGGTCTCATCCTGTATTTCCTTTATAATATTCCTCATGTAATTAAGTGTTCTTATTGAAAACTGCTGGCCCTCCGGGGTTGTCAGATCACTGCCATAACCCAGCAGGTTCTGGCAGGCTTCATTCATTCCTATTATTCCTATGGTGTTGAAATGATTGAACCAGTAATGTCCCGTTCTTTCTTTCACATCCTTTAAATAATTGGCGGAATAAGGATATAGGCATTTTGAAGTCTGCTCCTCAATAACCTTCCTCTTTATTTCGAGACTGTTTTTAGCAATATTGATTTGCTGCCATAAGCGTGTTAAAAATTCCGATTCGCTTTTGGACAAATAGGCCAGCCGGGGGAGATTGATTGTTACGACACCGATTGATCCTGTCAGGGGGTTTGAGCCAAAAAGCCCTCCGCCTCTCTTACGCAGCTCGGAAGTGTCGAGTCTCAGCCTGCAGCACATTGATAATGCGTCTTCGGGTGACAAATCGGAGTTTATATAATTGGAAAAATAGGGTATTCCGTACTTGCAGGTAATTTCCATAAACTTTTCGGTTACGGGACTATTCCAATCGAAACCTTTCGTCACATTTATAGTAGGAATAGGGAAGGTAAATACTCTGCCTTTGGAATCCCCCTCCATCATAACATCACAGAAGGCCATGTTGAACATATTCATTTCTTCCTGAAAATCACCATATTTTTCAGGCATCAGCCTTCCTCCCACAATAACACTTTCATCCTTTAATGTACTTGGGGCAATAATATCAAAAGTCAGATTGGAAAAGGGGCATTGAAAACCCACTCTGGTGGGGACATTCAAATTGAATATGAATTCCTGCAAAGCCTGTTTTATCGTCTTGTAGTCAAGTTTGTCATAGCGTATAAACGGAGCACAATAAGTATCAATGGAAGACCATGCCTGCGCACCTGCAGTTTCACCCTGGGTTGTAAAAGTGGAATTGACTATTTGACCAAGGAAAGAGCGAAGATGTTTGGGAGGTTTGGATTCGACTTTACCAGATACGCCACCAAAGCCGTTCATAAGTATTTGGCGTAAATCCCAGCCTGCACAGTAAGGTCCGAAGAACCCCAGGTCGTGTAAATGGATATCCCCGGACATATGTGCTTTTCTGATATCCTCAGTATAAATTTCATGCAGCCAGTAATTTTTTGTAAAGGCTTCACGGACATAATTATTTAAACCGTTGATTGATTTTTGCGTATTGGCATTTTCATTAATCTGCCAGTCCTTGTCGTTGAGGTATTCTGAAAACATATTGATGGTTGCCCCGATCAAAGCATTTGATTCACGGGCGGAGCGCCTTTTTTCCCGGTATAATATATATGCCTTTGCTGTTTTGGCATGGCCTGCCTCAATAAGCACTTTTTCAACGATATCCTGAATTCCTTCTACGTCAGCTATCCCTTCAGGATAAAGCTTATCTGCAATTTTTACAACGTCACCGGTCAAGGCTTGGGCAGTGAAAAAATCATTTCCGCCTACGGCATTTGCAGCTTTAAAAATTGCCAGGATAATTTTTTCCTTTTTAAACGGAACAGTAGAGCGGTCTCTTTTGATTATTTGAGTTATCATTCAATCCATATCTCCTTTACATATCATCGAATATACATTCCTATTAATATCTATGTATCAGGCAAAGTAAACATACTACATATTGTATGCTCGTTATATACAATACACAATATATATTACTATTGTTGCACAAAAATTGGAAAAGTCAATAGATGAAATGAGAAACACTTCTTCAGCAAAAAGCTTTTAATCATACTGCGCATTTCTTTAAAGCCGTCCTCGAGTGACCTGGCTGGACAATTTATATAAACTGATTAAAATAAAAGTTGATTACATTGAGCAGATTCGCAACATTTGTTTAAAATTGCTAAATGTTGACCGTGCACTAAAAAGGAAATATAATATAACAAACTAAAATATGACCGTTTAGCTAATTGGAGTTGGTTTTATTGGACGAAACTATTAAGAGCAAAGTTAAATACTTTGAGAATATTCCCGCTGTTCCGAATAGGGATTGGATATTATCAAGATTAGGATATCGGAAGGGTGTTACTGAGCTTAAAACCAGAGATTTGCAGTTAATAGATGAATGTATCCAGCAAGGCGGTTATCTATGCAAACCGGCTGGTGCTTATATGAATATTTCCATAATTGATAAGGATATGACTGGTATTGTGCTTGATAATAATATAAGCTTAATGAGCCAAAGTTTATCGAAGCTTCTTAAAGATAGCCACAGTGTTATTCTTATGGCCTCTACTGTGGGACATGAAGTTTCAAAAAAGGTTTTTACGGAAATAGAAAATGGAAATGCATCTGCCGGGTTGATTCTTGACTCGGTTGCATCCCAAACTGCAGATGCCGCGCTTGACTGGATGGTCCAGATGCTTGACAAAATGCTTATAAGAGAAGGTAAAAAACTAACCAAACACAGGTATAGTCCTGGTTTTGGAGATTTGCCGCTTTGTTATCAGAAAGATATTTTTGAAGCACTTCAGCTTTTCAGGCTTAATATGGCACTTACCGAAAAGTTCATGCTGATTCCTGAAAAATCAGTTATTGCCATAGCGGGAGTGGAGGATAAAGGAGAGTTATAACAAAATGAACACTGCTCAATTTAAAGAACTTGTTTCACAAAAGATCCAGATACTTGACGGGGCAACAGGGACGGAACTCCAGAAGAGAGGAATGCCAACTGGTGTTTGCCCTGAACAGTGGGTAATAGAAAACCCGGATACAATAAAGCAAATTCAAAAGGCTTATATACATGCAGGCTCAAACATAATATATACGTGTACCTTTGGTGGAAATCCAATAAAACTTGAAGAATTCGGCTTGGGTGACAGAACCTTCGAAATAAACCGGAAGCTTGCACAGCTATCCAGGGAAGCTGCGGACGGAAAGTGTCTGGTGGCGGGAGATATTGCATCCACCGGCAGATTTATTAAGCCTCTTGGAGATATGCCCTTTGAAGTATGTGTAGATATCTATAAGGAACAGGTGAGGGGCCTGCTGGCAGGCGGAGTGGATCTTTTTGTCATAGAAACCATGCTTGATATACAGGAGGCGCGAGCTGCGCTTCTGGCAGTAAAGGAATGCTGTGACCTGCCGGTTTGCGTTAGCATGAGCTTTGACGAGAGTATGAGGACACTGACAGGTACTGATTCGGTCACTGCGCTCATAACCCTTCAAAGTCTTGGAGCAGATGCCGTGGGTTGTAATTGTTCCACTGGTCCTGAACACATGTTGGAAATCATAGCTCAAATGAAGCCTTATGCCAGGGTACCGCTGATGGCAAAGCCAAATGCCGGTCTGCCCAGGCTTTCAAATGGTGCAACCGTATTTGATATGGGCGCGGAGGAATTTGGCTCATTTACCTCGCGCTTTATTCAGGCTGGTGTGAACCTGCTTGGAGGCTGCTGTGGAACTTCACCGGAATATATACGGGAGCTTGACAAGGGGTGCGGAAATTTAATCCCTCAGAATTTCGTTTGCAGCCAATATAGCGCGGTGTCATCCTCAAGAAAAACAGTTTTTTTCGGCATTAATAAACCGGTGGCTGTTGTTGGTGAACGTATCAATCCTACTGGAAAGAAAAAGCTGCAGGCAGAGCTGAAAGAGGGTTCAACCAATGAAATAAGAAGATTTGCACTGGAACAGCTAGAAAAGGGTGCTCATATTCTGGATGTGAATGTGGGTATGCCTGGTATTGATGAGAAGGAAGTAATGGTTAATACCGTAAGCCTGCTGGGCAGCATTTGTGACGCTCCGTTGTGCCTGGATTCCTCATCGCCTGAAGTGCTGGAGGCGGCGCTGAGAATCTACCCCGGACGTGCGCTTATAAATTCAATATCTCAAGAAAAAGTCAAGCTTGACAGATTGCTGCCGGTAGCTGCAAAATATGGGGCAATGTTCATACTGCTTCCGTTAAGTGATGAGGGAGTCCCTGAGAAAGCCGTGCAGAGGCAGGCTATAGTTCAAGAGGTATACAAGCAGGCTGCCACCTATGGATATCAAAAAAGCGATATTGTGGTGGACGGACTGGTTATGACTGTTTCCTCAAATCAGGAAGCAGCACTTGAAACCTTGAAGCTTATAGAATGGTGCAGCAGGGAATTCGGCTGCGGGACAATAGTCGGTCTGTCCAATGTCTCTTTCGGCCTGCCTGAAAGAAGCTGGGTTAATGCAGCTTTTATGTCAATGGCAATTGCCAAGGGACTTACAATGGCAATTGCCAATCCATCCAGTGATTTGCTTATGTGCATAAAGATGGCCTGTGATGTGATAATGAAAAATGACATAAACAGTAGAAATTATATTTCTTATTTCAACAACCTGGATAAGCCCCTTCAGGGTGAAAATGAAAAAAGAGCAGATGAAAAAAAAACGGGGGAAAGAATATTTGATGCTGTTTTGAATGGGGACAATGAAGGAATAGGAAGGCTTATAGAAAAGGCGGTGGAGGAGAAGACAGCTCCGCAGGACATTGTTGACCTTTACCTGATTCCTGCAATTAACCAGGTTGGAAAGTTTTTTGACGAAAAGAAATATTTTCTTCCGCAGCTTATTCAAAGTGCTGAAACAATGAAGACCGGTTTTACGTTTTTAGAGCCGATGCTTAAGCAAAAAAAAGAAAAAGAGGAAAAAGCAGATATCGTCATTGTAATAGCTACAGTAAAAGGGGATATTCATGATATCGGGAAAAATATAGTGGGACTGATGCTTCGGAATTATGGCTTTAAAGTATATGACCTTGGAAAGGACGTAAGCGCTGAGCGAATTATAGAAGAAGCAAGGGAATTGAAGGCTCACATAGTAGGCCTGTCTGCCTTGATGACTACCACCATGGTAGAAATGAAGGAAGTCATCAAACTTGCCAAAGAGCAAAGTTTAAGCTGCAAGTTTATGATAGGAGGAGCAGTAGTAGATGATGATTATGCAACGGCCATTGGAGCAGACGGATATTCCCGGGATGCCTATGAGGCAGTAAAGCTTGCCAAAAAACTTTCGATTCAGGAAGATGCGCAGCACAATTGATGACATATTTAGCACATTTCTGAGTTGTTGATTTTTGACAATTATAGTGATATTATAATTTTTAATTGCACTAAAAAAATTGAATATAAATATAGGTTTAATCATTATTGATTAATTAAAAGGGAACTGGGTGAAAATCCCAGACTATCCCGTAGCTGTATTAGAGGAGTTTTTGTACAATATGCCACTTGGTTTCGGGGAAGGCGTACAAAAATGAAGATTCTTAAGTCAGAAGACCTGCCTGTATTTGATGCCTGAGGTTCTCTACGAGTGATAGAGGGTCAGATGAAGATGTACCAGTATATAAGTTTTTATTGGTATATTTGTAGTTGTTCCCTTTTAACATTTGTGTTAAAAGGGTTTTTTTGTTTCTAATTTAAAAATAAGGAGTTTTGGTGTGGTAAAGAATGTTATTTTGTCCGTCATATTTCTAGTTGCCCTCATTTTGATTTTATTGAAGGAACGAAAGTACTGCCTTCGTAAATGCAGAGCCAATAATCATCAGCATGGTGCAAGCCATAAACACGGAGAGTGGATATCAATTGATTTTTATTCCTACGCATCCCAAATCAGAGGCTGGAACCCTGTTTTCAAGGTATCCTTTGCTGTTGCGCTTGTAATTCTTTGTATTGTGCTGGATAATCCTTATGTTTCTCTCATTGTAATTATTGCAATGGCTTATCTTACCATAGTCAGGGGTGGACTTGCGGCACGGGAGTATCTATCAGTGTTGATGATACCGGCAGCTTTTATCATCATCAGCATTTTTACTATTGTAATCGATATTTCAAAGGAACCGGCCGGACATTTTAACCTTCATATGGGTTTCTTTTATATATTTACATTTAAAGCAAAGCTTGAACAAGGACTACTCTTAATGCTTAAGGTTTTTGCTGCTGTCAGCGCTTTACAAATGATGACCTTATCTACTCCATCCTCGGAAATTATCTATGTTCTAAGACGGTCACACATACCAAAACTCATTGTTGAATTAATGAATATGATTTACCGGTTCATTTTCATCTTGCTGGATGTTTCCGCTAAAATGAAAAATTCTGCGTTGTCACGGCACGGATATTGTGATTTGAAAACATCCTGGCATACGTTTGGAAGAATAGCCGGTAATATGCTTGTTATTTCGTTAAAAAAGGCAAACGCGTATTACGATGCAATGGAAGCCAGATGTTACGACGGAGAACTTGTATTTTTTGAAGAGTACAAAAAAATTGACAAAAAGCTGGTTATCTCATCAGTGGGATTTCTGATTTTTTTGAGTATTTTTCCCTGGATAACAATTTAAAAATAAATTGAAGTTTAATAATACGGTGCGAGGAGCAGGTTATGGCAAAAAAAATATTACAGGTCGAAGATATGCATTATGTTTATGGAAACGGGAAACCAGCTTTGGAAGGCGTGAATGTTGAGATATTCCAGGGAGAAAAAATTGCTGTTATGGGTTCCAACGGATCGGGAAAATCAACCTTTTTTTTGAATATCAATGGTGTGTTGCTGCCTGAACAAGGAAAAATCATCTACAGTGGCATTACTGTTGATAAAAAAAATATAAAAGAGCTTCGCAAAAATATCGGAATTGTTTTTCAGGATGCAGATAATCAGATTATTGCATCTACGGTCATGGCTGAAGTGGGTTTTGGGCCCATGAATCTTAAACTTCCCAAAGCTGAGGTACATAAAAGAGTTGAGGAAGCAATGGAATATATGAATATAACAGAATTCAGAGATCGCCCTCCTCACTATTTGAGCGGAGGAGAAAAGAAACGTGTCAGCATTGCTGATATTATTGCCATGAAGCCTGAAATAATTATCTTTGATGAGCCTACCGCAGCACTGGACCCTTTAAATGCAACGATGCTGGAGGGAGTTTTAAAAAGTCTTGAGGCAGAGGGGAAAACAATTTTACTTTCAACCCATGACGTTGATTTTGCATATAGATGGGCCGAACGGATCCTGGTTTTCTGTCACGGGAAGATTATTGCTGATGGTACGCCTGTTGATATATTTAACAACAGGGAAGTCCTGAAACAGGCAAATCTGAAACAACCGGCAATGCTGGAGATTTATGAATTGCTCCTAGAAAAAAACATTCTTAATGGAAATGCCAATAAGACTTACCCGAGACATGTGAAGGATTTAAGAAAGCTGCTGGAGGGTCTGAATAGTTGATTTAGCATTAGTGGTCCGTCACATCTGAATTCAAAGGTTTTCCAGGTCGTCACCACAAGGTTTCAGATGTCACGGACAGCTAGGCTGACATAAATAAAATAAAAAAGGAGAAAAGCAAATGAGTAAAAATCAAAAGCGGGTTCTGAAACTTGCAATTGTATTTGCAGTTATGTTTGGAATAACCCCTGCGGCAAATGCAATGCACATTATGGAAGGATATCTTCCTCCAAAATACTGTATTATATGGGGTGCTATCTGTCTTCCGTTCCTGGTAGCCGGGTATTTTTCACTTAAGAAGACAATATCTGAGAACAGGAAATCCATAACCATAATTGCTATGGCAGGTGCTTTCATTTTCGTAATATCATCTTTAAAAATTCCTTCGGTGACAGGAAGCTGCTCACACATGACAGGTACCGGACTGGGTGCTATCTTATTCGGAGCCGGCGCAGTGAGCATACTTGGTATCATAGTACTTATTTTTCAGGCCATTTTACTTGCCCATGGCGGTTTGACTTCACTTGGTGCAAATACATTTTCCATGGCTATTGCAGGCCCTCTGGTTTCTTTCGGTATATATAAATTATGCCAGAAATTAAAGGTGCACAGGCATGTAGGTATTTTTTTGGCGGCAGCAATCGGCGATTTATTTACATATTGCGTAACAAGTATTCAACTGGCACTTGCATATCCGTCTGAAACAGGTGGCATAGCCGCATCGGCTGTTAAATTTCTTGCAGTATTTGCGCCTACACAGGTTCCATTGGCAATCATTGAAGGTATTTTAAGCGTTGTTATTATAATAGGTCTTGAAACATATGCAAAATCAGAATTGACCGGACTTGGATTCATAAAGGCAGGTGAAAAATAATGTCAAAGACAACGAAGAAAGTTTTGATTTTATTAGTTATTGTTGCGTTGATAGCGATAATACCGCTGTTTGCATTAAAGGGAGCTGAATTTGGGGGTTCCGATGATGCCGGAAGTCAAGTGGTTTCAGAGATTAAGGGTACAGAGTATACACCTTGGTTTACTCCGGTAATGGAAACCTGGATAGGCGGTGAGCTGCCCGGTGAAATCGAAAGCCTGCTCTTTTGTGTGCAAACCGGCATAGGCGTGGGTATTATGGCATTTTTAATGGGCAGGTTCGTAGAAAGAAACAAGAAGGAAAAAGCAAAAAAGGCCAGTGAAATATAACAAAATGACAAGTTTTTATTTGACACTTAGTGAGGCATATATTTATGAAAAAAGTAAAGCTCTATTCAATGCTTCAGGCACTGCTTTCAGCACTTTTATTCGCAGCCGGTGCACCAATTTCAAAGATTTTATTGGATGATATAGAACCAATTTCATTAGCGGCTTTTACTTATTTGGGCAGTGGCATCGGATTGTTTTTTTTCAGAAGGGCTGTACCTTTACGGGAAAATAATGAAGAATGTGAAGCCCAAATAAGTAAAAGCGATATAAAGTGGTTAATAGGAGCAGTGCTGGCGGGTGGTATAATTGCTCCTATTTTGTTAATGTACGGTCTTAGGGTAACACCTGGCGCTACAGCTTCACTATTATTAAACTTTGAAGGAGTAGCGACTATTGCAATTGCCGGACTCATTTTCAAAGAAGCTGTTGGAAGGCGTATATATTCTGCGATTGCATTAATCACAATTGCAAGTATAATTTTAACCTTCAACTTTAGAGATAACTGGGGTTTTTCCACAGGCGGATTAGGCATAATCGGAGCTTGTGTTCTTTGGGGAATTGATAACAATCTGACAAAAAATATTTCTGAAAAAGATCCATTTGCTATTGTAACTATAAAAGGAATCGGAGCGGGATTATTTTCCCTCGTATTATCTTTTCTTGCGGGAAGTGGGTTTCCTGGTATTCACCATATCCTCCCTGCAATGTTAGTTGGTTTTTTCAGCTATGGCTTAAGTATAGTTTTATTCATATATGCCATGAGAGGCCTGGGGGCTTCAAGAACCGGCATTTTATTTGGAACGTCACCCTTTTTAGGGGTGATATTATCATTTATTTTACTTAAAGAAATTCCTGATTTTAAGTTTTATTTTTCGCTGCCACTTATGATTATTGGAGCTGTCCTCATATTATCTGAAAAACATACACATAAACATACACACTGCATATTGGAGCATGAACACCGTCATAGTCATGATGATGGCCATCATTTACATACTCATAAAGAAGGCATTGATATTGAACATTCGCATATACACAGGCATGAAGCGTCGGAACATATTCACAAGCATACTCCTGATATTCATCACAATCATCAGCATAAATAACCTTATAAATATAGAGAAATCAATAATGTCCTGTCTTCTTATTATTCTAAGAAGATGGGATTTTTATTTTTTGATTGGAGAACTTCCCGATATGCTGACGATAATTGGAATATGAGTCGTAATTTTATTCATATAATCATTTTTCAGGAGAGAATAAAAAGTGCATATAAAATAAATATTTAATAAAATTGTAAATAAAATGTGAAATTAACAATAATTTATTATATTGACATTTATTTATTATTTATGTAACATATCCTATATAAATTAAAAGTAAAAATATGGTGAATTATGGTGTCGATTGTAAAAATGGAATTAATTAATAATTGATATTCATCAAACTGGAATACAATGACGGCACATTTACGGGAGAATATAAAAATGGGTAATTGGTTTGTATTTATAGTACAAACAGGGCAGGAACAGAAAGCTTGTGATTTCTTAAACAAGTTGCTTAATAGGGAAGAAAGTACTGCCTTTATTCCACAGGTGGAATTGATCTTTAAAAGCTCAAAATATATTCGCAAGGAACTGAAACCTATGTTTCCGGGGTATGTTTTTACAGACTCTGTTCTTGATGAAAAGGAATTTGTTTCTGAAGCCTTCAGATATGTAAAATTTTCAAATTGCATTTTTAAACTCCTAGGCAATCAAAGCTATAATTATATGACGATAAGTGAGGCTGAGAAGAATTATTTATTAGATTTTTGCAACGACAGATATGTAGCTGAAGAGTCTCAGGGTTTTATTATCGGTGATAATGTATTTATAAATTCCGGCCCGCTTAAGGGTAAGGAGAGTATCATAAAGAGGATTGACAGGCATAAAAGACGTGCCGAAATTGAAATAACCTGCCTCGGAGATATCAGGCGTGTAGGGGTTTCCCTGGAGATTATTTCAAAAATGTTTTAGTTTTCACTTTTTCAGATATAAATACTTTACTTGGCAAAAAGTATATTCTTAAGCTCATCTCATAGTGTGTCAATAAAGCTTGGCGACAAGTTAAAAGCTCATTATCAAGGGGAAAACCCCGCTGACTAAAAAATCTCGACATAAAAGATATAAGACAGAAGCAACAAGGCAAGTTTATAAAAAAAGCCAATTTTTAATTTATTATACTTATAAAAGGGAAGGAATGAAAATTAACATGTTAATACAGACTGTTTGTACTGTCAGCCACCTTAATAAAGCAATGACCATGATAAAGTCCATAAGCAGGTTTCATGAAGATTTGGAGTTTTCGGTCCTGGTCACAGATATAATATCAGAGGGCAAACCAAAGATTCAGGAAGTGGTCGGTTCAAGAATCGAAATACTATGCTGTGAAGATATTGGAATGGAAGCTACTGAGAAAATGCGTCAATATTATAATGCATTTGAACATAGCTGTGCATGCAAATTCATCGCCGTATACCATCAGTTCTTACATAACAGACAAGAGTGCTTGTATCTGGACACCGACATATACGCATTAAGCAGCCTGGACAGTTTTTTTGAAAGTCTCAATCAGGATATTGTAGTTACGCCGCATTCCCTGTCCATATGCAATAAATTCGTGGGGGGTACTTATGAATTTTGCGATTTGAATATCATAACTGTCGGACATATAAATGGGGGTATTTTATATTTCAAAAATACACCGAAATCTGTCGAAGCCTTAAAGTGGCTAATAGAATCTGTACAGAGCGGAGGATTTTTTGCCCCTGGAATGAGTATGTACTGTGACCAGCATTGGGTAAGCCTGCTGCCGTATTATTTTTCCGATAATACTGAAGTTTTAAAGGACCCATCCGTAAATATTGCATTCTGGAATCTTCATGAAAGAAAGCTGTCAGAGGAAAACCATATTATTATGGCTAATGGTAAAGCTGCTCAACTATTTCATTTCAGCAGTTTCCAAATCCCAAACCATGGAAAGCTGGTTGGATTTTCTTCAGAGGAGGGCACTTTAGGCAATATAACCAGGCATTTATTCTTCCAGAGATTAATCAAGGAATACGAGCAACAGCTCATTATGGAAAAAGAAAGGTTTGCGGATATTGAGCACCCGCTGGGCTTTTGCAACGGTCCGCTTCACCACAGACTATGTGTCGCACAAGACATGCTTGGAATCCGGTATTCCCATTTCGGACTGGAGGATATTCCAATAATAATGCATCAACAGTAGTAGTAGAGGTTTGGACTGTTAACATAATATAAAGAGGGACAGATTCATGGAATTATGGATAGAACGGAATAGTGCGCGCGGCCTACCCGAGGAAAGCCGCCGGCTGTCGCTGGTTGTAAGTTCAACCTTCACCGCTGAGCCAATTGGAGAGTATATCGACTTCTGGTGTAAAACCTTCAATCAAGCGGCAGTTATTACATTTGCACCATACAATCAGGTGTTTCAGGAGCTCCTGGACACCTCCAGCCTCATTTCAAACAATATCGGCGCCAATATTCTTCTTATACGCTTCGAGGATTGGATCAGGAGTGATATAGAGAAGGATGAGCTTAAGCTTCAAAAACTTTATAAGAATTATCAGGAGCTGCTGAAAATCATTTGCAGTATAAAAAAGCCGATTCCTTTTTTTATAGGCGTTTTTCCTGTATCGACACATCTGCGGCTTAGTGAGCGGGTAACAGGTTATCTGGAGGAAATGAATGCACAATGGAAGCGCGACCTGAAAAGTATAGAAAATGTATATCTTGTTGATTTTTATGAAGCATTTGATTTATATAGCTTGACAGAGGTTTTTGATTCAACTGGGGACAAGGCTGGACATATGCCTTTTTCTGATGAGTTTATTGCTGTTATGGGCACAATGATAGCCAGAAGGATATTTGCGTGGAAAAGGCAGATTTTCAAGTTGATAGTGATGGATTGTGACAATACTCTTTGGAAGGGGATTTGTGGTGAGGACAGTCCGGAGGAAATAGATATAACGGAGCCCTGTTTGGAGCTTCAGCGGCTGATGCTGCAAAAATATAATGAAGGAATGCTGCTGGCCTTATGCAGCAGGAACAATGAAAGGGATGTATGGAATATATTTGACAATAACCCGAAGATGCTGCTAAAAAAGGAGCATTTTGCAGCATACCGGATAAATTGGCAAGCTAAATCCCAAAACATTATAGAACTGGCAGAGGAACTAAAGCTTGGAACGGATAGTTTCATATTTATGGACGACAGCCCGTATGAGTGTACGGAGGTAATTCAGAACTGCCCGCAAGTATTGACCTTGCTGTTGCCTGAAAACCATGATATGATAAAGATCTTTTTGCGCCATGTTTGGGCCTTTGATAAGTTGAAAATAACACATGAGGATATGATAAGGAATCAAACATATGCTGCCGAGAGGGAGAGGTATCTATTTAAGGGGAAGAATACATCTCTTGAAGATTTTCTGAGCGGGCTTGATGTACGAATGAGCGTCAGACCGGTTGAAAAACAGCATGTAGCCAGGGTATCCCAGCTCACACAGAGGACAAATCAATTCAATTTGAGTACCATACGAAGGACTGAAAAAGAGATAAATGAGCTGCTGGAACTGCAAGCTGCAAGCTGCCGGCTGATAGAGGTCGCAGATAGATTCGGAGAGTATGGAATTGTGGGAGTGGTTGTAACAGAAGAGAGAGGCAGGAGGCTGATTATAGAAACGTTGCTGTTGAGCTGCAGGGTGCTTGGAAAATGTATAGAGGACGCTGTTTTGACAGAACTCGCCAGATATTGCACAGAAAAGGGCATAACTGAAATGGAGGCTACATACTCTCCTACCGAGAAGAACAAACCTGTGTTGAATTTTTTGGAGAAGACAGGCTGGAGTGAGATTGAGTCCACCAGGGACTACACCAAATACTTGATTGAAATTGACAAAGTACCGAGACAGGCGGGGTTTGTTAAATATTGCTCAGGTTCAGGCTTGACTCAAGCCAGCAAGGCGGATGGTCACATGAAACCTGCCGGAGTATTGTTCAGTAATCCTATAGGAGCTGATGTCCGGCGGAGGAATGAAAAATCCCCGGACTTCTTTGATTTAAAGTTCAGTATGCCGGATTGGGAGCACCTGCTGCACAAGGAATATATATATCCGCTGAAGTATTGCCGGGTTGAAGAGCTTTTGGAATTGACGACAAATAAGTGCTGTAAAACAGGCACTCAAATCCCGGAACAAGGGGAAGACTTGATGCTGCGTCAAAAACTCGGGAATTTGGTATTTGGTAATCTCCAGGGTGCTAAAGTTCCAGAAGAACTGGATGATGACCTGAAACTCACTGATATGGGAATAAACTCAATATCATTTATTAAACTTATTGTTGGAATCGAAAAAGCATTTGCTGTTAAGATCGGCAACGAGGACCTGGATTTTTACAAATACCCCACATTTGGAGCACTTGTCTCGTATGTGGAAGAGCGTACGGGTAATGGCCGTGTCAATGCTGATAAGCTTAACAGGTGGTAAAAGGAGGAGAAGTCAGCAATATGAAATTCAGCCTGGGCATTAAACCATTTAAAGACTATTGGCTCAATTGCGAGTTTAATATGTTATTTTCTATTTTGACGACTTATGAACCGAGTTATAGATTGGCGGCATATTTAAATGATTATAGTTATGAATTTCCTCAGTTCGAAACACCCAATAGAACAAAATTCAAGGCTATTCAACTTAATCCTATGACACGATTCAGAGAAGAATATGTGAATCGTTTATTTTCCGAGTCACAGGCTATCAGCTTAAAAAATCATAGCGCTCAGATAGATTTTCTCAGGAGCCTTGTGCTCAAAAAAGAACTTGTTATGGTAGGCGTGGATTTATTTTATTGGATACAGGATAGTATTTGCTGGAACAGAAATCACTGGGAGCATTATTCACTGATTAATGGCTATGATGACGAGAAAAAAGTGTTTTATGTATTGGATGAAAATAATAATGGCTATGATGAATTTGAAGTGCCTGAAGAAAGATTTTTAGTTGCTGTTCAAAATTCGCCTTTAGAGCCGCATGGGTATGTGAAGAAGATAACACGGAATATAGGACGGTTCAAACTGTCTCTGAAGGAGGTAATGCACAATGCCGAAAGGCTTAAGTCGGAGATAGAAGCCATAGGCCATTCACCTCTTTGGCAGTTAAGCGATGCAGATTTCCAGGGTGGGCATATGTGCGACCTTATATCTATGTATATATTTCAGATAATAAACAGACATAAAGCGAATGCCTTTTTATTTAATGAAATAAGGGCACAATTACAAAACAGTCAGATTGTTGATTCTCTCATCCAGTATAGTCAAGACATCCAAGAGGGCTGGACATTGATAAAAAATATACTGGTAAGAACCTATTTTATGGATGAACATGAAGCAAGTATTCTTGAAATAAACAAAAGATATATATATCTGATGAATAAGGAATATGAAATGTGGAATAAACTTGTTTCGGGGTGTCAAAGAGAATAATCATGCGCACAATTCCACTAACCCAAAAGTATTAAAATATTGACAAAAAAGCGGATTAAATGTAATAATATTTATGAAATGTTAGTATATTACATTCCTTGTAGCAATACTGTTAATGAGGTGAAAAGAATGTTGTTAAATGTTCAGCCGCTACATATTGATGGTTTGAACTGCAAAGAAGATATATTTTTTACGGTTGCCGGATTCTTTAAAAAAGAATATCAATTGGCATTTTCCGAAGCTTTCAATTTTCAATATCATCAGCCTGAGGACGGGCAGCCCGCGAGCATGGGCCCGCGTATTGCCACCGGAAATATGAACACCCGCAGCTTGCTGGAAAAATATTGCGGAGTAGATATATTGACATTAAAGGCTGAGTCCTCCGAAGAAGTTGTTGAAATAATAAGAGAACAGCAAAAGCTCGGAAATCCCACTGCCTTTTCAATTAATACATACTGGTGTCCCTGGAGCAGCAATTATCAAGTACAAAGCTTCGGACATACCTGTCTCGCAGTGGATATAGACCGGGAAAATAAAATTACCTGCCTTGACCCTGTTGCAGGACTGGAGCTTTTTTATCTTCCGTATTCCGAATATAAAAACGGCTTTGCCTTTTATTCCACCTTTCGGTTGCGGGAGCAGCAGGAAAAGTTGAACTGCAAAAATATTTTTACCGATTCGGTCAATAAAATAAGCAGTTTTAACATGTTTGAAAATATGGAAAGCTTTCTGGCGGACTTCAATACCCAGTTCAACTTTGGAGAAGAGTTCAAAAATGCCAGACCGGACATCTGGGGCTCATTGTTTTATAGAAATCTGGTATATGTGGCGGGTTCCAGGTATCTTTACTCGCAGTTCATAAATCACATAAACAAGGAACTGCAGACGCCCCGGCTTGATAAGCTTGAAAAAGACCTGCTGTACGTGTGCAGCAAATGGAAGGTTGCCATAAGCTGGCTGCTGAAAGGCTTTTACACCAGCTTTTCACAGGGGGTATATGACAGGGCGCAGAAAACCCTGGGGGACATTCTGAAGGAAGAAAGAGAAATTTATAAAAGTCTCCTGCAAGCCGTGGACGGCCGGATGGAATACAGCGTGGGGCAGAAAATTTCGGCCCCGGATTTTGAAAAGGCAATTGAAGATATAAAATATACATATATTGATTTAAAAGACCATTGCAATAATATAGCTTTTCACAGTACGGTCTCAAATGACTGCGCTGCGGACTTCACCGGGACGGGGCACTATTTTGTGTCCCAGGATGCTCCAAGTGAGAAGCTTGTTTCACTTGGAAACATGAGTTTCGATTTTCCCAAGCTTGAAGATACCTGCTGTGACAATGTATCCTGCAGTGGCCAGGTTATTGAAGTTCCTCCCGTGGCTTATAAGGGTATAATGCTTATGGGCTCCTGTGAATGGGGCAATTTTATTGAGAATATGAAGCTGGAGTATGCTGACGGGGAAAGCGAAACCATTCAGATAAACTTCAGCGACTGGCAAAATAAAGAGCCCCTGTACGATGAAAAACTCATATGGAGAGGAAAAGTCTATAACAAGAATGAAGGCAGAGGCTATCTGGACCCCTATAACCTTTTTGCACTGGTCCGGCCTGTAAGGGAGGAAAGAACCCTGAGCAGCATAACCTTGCCGGAATGTTCAAATATGCATATTTTTGCAATGACCCTGTACAAGTGATACTATTGTTATTGCGGCTGCAAAGCTGAATTTCGTGTTGCAGTCCATAGAATTCGTGTTGAGGTGAGGATATGATAGACGTAAAGGGAAGATGGGCACTGATAACAGGTGCCAGCAGAGGCGTAGGCTACGAGACCGCCATATACATGGCAAAACAGGGCTGCAATCTGGTGCTGCACAGCAGGGATAAGCGGCACACCCAGAAGGTTGAGGCAGAGGTTAAGGCGTTTGGCATCCAGGCATACACGGTGAAAGCGGAGCTTGCAAACCATGAAGAGGTATTGTCCATGCTTGCGGAAATTGAAGCCAGAGGTACTCAGGTGGATATTGTTTTTAATAACGCCGCTGTACAGGTAGGCTATAGAACAGACTATTGGAAAACCCCCGTGGAGGATTTTGACATCAGCTTCAGAATTAATTTTACAGCCGTCACAACAATATGCTACAACCTGATGCCTAAAATGGTGGAAAGGGGCTTCGGCAGAGTTATAAACACCACCAGCGGGATACAGGACCAGCCTGAGCAGGCTGCGTATTCTGCCAGCAAGGCGGCGCTGGATAAATTTACAAAGGACCTGGCATCAAAGCTTCAGGGAACAAATGTCATGATAAACCTGACTGACCCGGGCTGGTGCAGGACCGATCTGGGAGGACCCGGAGCACCAAACTCAGTGGATAGCTGCATTCCGGGTATAGTTGTAGGAGCATTTATTGCTGAGGGTAAAAGCGGCAGGCTGTTGCCCGCCCAGGAATTTTGCGGCATGACTCTGGAGGCCGCGGTAAAAAAAGCTGAAGCCATGTAAATCAAGCTAAACACAGACAAAATGGAATTCAAATTTGTCTTAAAAAAGACGCACATAGAAAATAGCAGGATTATTTTCTATGTGCGTCTTTTTGTCCTGTCCTGCAAAGGTAAAATATACAATTCCTCTCCAATGATATTTTAATAGGCTTTGGAAATGCTATTAATAATTGTATACAGGAGGAATTTATGGCTGAAAAAAACCGTCTTAAGAGCCTGTTCGCGCTTTTAACCTATAAAAAACCAAAAAATATTGAAACCTTCTATATTCCGGAAACAGAAGAGGAGACTAAAAGGGCTCAGGAAATAAAGGGAATGGAGCATAAAGCCAGAGGTATCAAAAAACCAAGGCTGGTTTCCGAAATGAGCAAAAAAAGGGAACGGGGCCTGGAAAAAGACAGGGAGACATACAGGTTCAAATATAAGGAAAAAAGCAAGGACGGAGCTTCAAAAGGCCGCAGTGGCAATAGTGTGGTCGATAAACAGGTATCGGTAAATATTGATGAAAATATGGGGCTTGTTAAAAAAGCCTTCAACTCCGAAAATAACAAGGACATCATCATCAGGGAATTTACTGTGGGAGGACAACTGAGAGCCTTTATCGCATATATGGATGGTATGGTGGACAGGACCACCATAAATGATTTTATCATAAAGCCCCTTTTGGCAAAGAAGGAATACCATGAAGGAGAATGCAGCCTTGACAAAGTAATTCAGCAGGTGCTGCAGACAAACCAGGCAAACAAGATTACGGACACTGAGGAAATGATATATGAAATTCTGGTGGGAAACACATGCCTTTTTATAGAGGGCTGCAACTATTGTATTTCCAGCGAGACCAAGGGCTTTGAAAAACGTTCTGTAAGCACTCCCCAGACCGAAGGTGTGGTCCGTGGCTCACAGGAGGGTTTTACAGAAAACCTGAGAACAAATGTGACTCTTGTAAGAAAGATTATAAAAAACAAGGACCTGTCAACGGAGTTTCTGAAAATTGGAGCCCGGAATAACAACCAGTGTGCAGTTATGTATATAGACGGCTTAATAAATCCTGCCATAGTTGCGGAAGTCAAAAGAAGGATAACAAGCCTGAAGACTGACTTTATTGCAGGAAGCGGCATTCTTGAACAATTCATAGAGGAAAATCCCTGGTCCATAATTCCCACGATAATATCTACGGAAAGGCCGGATAAGGCAGCTTCACATCTTATTGAGGGAAAGGCTGTCATAATTGCCGACGGGACACCTTTTGCCCTGATTGTACCTGTATCCCTGACTACAATGTTTCATACTCCAGAGGATACCACTTTAAGGTGGCAATACGGAACGCTTCTGAGGTTTATAAGAATATTTGCCGTGTTTATCGCCATATTTATTCCGGGGCTGTATGTAGCCCTCACAAACTTCCACAGGGAAATGATACCTACAGACCTTTTGATAGCCATAGCGAAGGCCCGTGAAAATGTTCCGTTTCCCACAATCCTGGAGGTAATGCTTATGGAGGTTTCCTTTGAACTGATACGGGAAGCGGGCATCAGGATACCGGGAATCATAGGAAATACAATAGGCATCATAGGAGCGCTTATTCTGGGGCAGGCGGCTGTGCAGGCCAACCTGGTGAGCCCCGTGCTCATCATAATAGTTGCCATAACGGGTCTGGGTAATTTTGCCATACCTGATTTCAGTGTAGCCTTCGCAGCAAGGATAATGCGGTTGATATATATTGTGCTGGGTGCATTCCTGGGATTTTACGGTATATCACTTGGAATAGTCGTGTTTACGGTTATGCTGGCCTGCACAAAATCCTTCGGTGTCCCGATGCTGAACTATTTCGCGCCAAAGCTGAGGAACAGCAATGACATTATTATCAGAAGGCCGGTGTGGATGCAGGAACTGAGGCCGGACAATATAAATCCTCTGGATATTACAAGACAGCCTGAGATATCAAGAAAGTGGGTAAAGGAACCGCCTGCGGAAAATATGCGGGAGGATAGCGAAGAAGCAGGGGAGGATGACAGAAAAAATGAATGACAGACAGGGATATATAGGAACTTATGAGGCTGTGTGTCTTACTTCCATCATGATGGTTACAAAAATCTTCTATACAAGTATTGCCGTCATTGTAAAGATTGAAGGTACCTCAGGATGGTACGGCACTCTTATCTCCTGCCTGACCAGCCTGGTTATGTTTTCCTTTATCTTTTTATTATTAAAAAGGTTTCCCCATATGGACATAACAAAAATCTTTGAGGCTGTGATCGGGCGGTTCGCCGGGAAAATACTGACTCTCCTTTTTTCGGCGTATATGATTTTTTATGCAGCCTCCAGCATAAGGGAATTCATTGAGATGATAAAGGCGTATAATCTTCCCTATACACCTCCAAGCATTTTGATTTTTGGGTTTATAGCGGTATGCGCAATAGTCGCCTATCATGGGCTTGAGGGAATAGCCAGGGTATCGGCCATATTTTTTGTACCGGTTATTATCGGAGTGGTCTTAATATTGATACTTGCAAGCCCAAATTACGATTTTGACTATATAAAGCCTTACTTTGGCTATGGACTCAAAAAAACCATAGTTACCGGTGTGCTGAGAAGCTCGGCGTATGATGAGGTCGTAATACTGGCATTTATAATAAACTCGGTGCATGGGCTAAAAATCTGCAAAAGGGCCGGTTACTCCAGCATCCTCATTTCAGGACTGACCTTCAGCACAAATATACTGTGCAATATTCTGGCCTTCCAATATACTGCGGGAAGTGAAAACCTGTCCAGCCTTTTTGAACTGTCCCGGGCGATTTATTTCAACAGGTTTGTGCAGAGGCTTGAGTCCATATTCCTGTTTGCCTGGGTTGTAGCCTCCCTTGTAACAGTGTCCATCGCCTTTTACCTGGCCATAGATATATACACAAAGGCATTCAGGATTCCCGGGCACAGGCCGCTGATATTTCCATTCAGCTTCATTCTGTTCATGGTGGCCCTTATACCTGAAAACATGCCTGAGGTTGTCCAGGTAAATATACAATTTATCAGGCAGTACAGCGGTTTTTTCATATACCTTGCGCCAATAGCCATTTTACTGTTGGCAGTACTTTTCAGAAAAAGGGGTGAGCTGCACAATGGCAAAAAAAGTTAGCCTGCTGCTGGTGTTTTGCCTGGGGCTTCTGATCAACCTGACAGGATGCTATGATGCTGCTGAAGTGGATGATGAGGTATATGCACTTGTTCTGGGCATAGATAAGGGTATAAACAACAAGGTACGGGTGACCATCCAGTATCCTACCTACAAAAGCAGCGGCGGAGGCGGGGGAGAAAGTAAAAGCGGGGGCAGGATGGAAGCCAAAAATGAAACTCAGGGCTCTATTATAGATACAATCGAAGCACCTTCCATACTGGAAGCGCTGGATATGTACGGCATGTCCACTTCCCGGAGGGTATCGCTCATGCATATGAAAAATATAATAATATCCGAGGAACTGGCAAAAGAAGGCGTGCAGGCTTATGTTTCTCCGCTGGCCAGATACAGGGAGGCCCGGGGAGTTGTAAATATATCTGTGGCAAGGGGAACGGCGCAAAAATTCATACAGGAAAACAAGTCCAACATCGGAGAAAGCCTGGCCAAGGACCTTGAGCTGATGACTGTACAGTCCGACAATACCAGCTTCTTTCCAAGGGTCACCTTCTACGATTTCTATAATTCCCTGCTATCCACATATGAACAGGGTTATACCGCTTATGCGGGTCTGAATGAGCTGGGCAACCTGCCTGAGGATAAATATGCCGGGAAAGCACCTCTGATGGTGGATAATGCTTTTAAACCCGGTGAAATTCCCAGGTCGGGAGTTGCAAAAAGAGAATACGCGGGGACGGCTGTATTTCGCGACGGCAAGATGGTGGGCTCGCTGAATTCGGAGGAAACCCGGTACTTTATGATGATAGTCGGAAAATTCACAAAGGGAATTATCGACATGGAAGACAGGGAATCCCCCGGAAAGGTAATATCACTCAATTTCCGTCCCAGCAGAAAACCGGTTGTCAGGGCGTATTTCAAGAAGGGCAGACCCATAATAAGCATAAAGCTTGAAATGGAAGCTGATATAGGTGCCGTTCAAAGCAGGGTAAACTATGAAGACAAGGACCAGGTGAAAAAACTGAGCACCCGGGCAGAAGACTATTTGGAAAGAAGAGCAGTGCAGGTAATAGGAAAGGTGCAGCAGCAATACAACTCCGACATTTTCGGCTTCGGTCAAAAGCTGGCAGGCTATTTTCCCACTATACAGGAATGGGAGAAATATGACTGGCTTTCACACTTTAAAGAGGCCGGAATAAATGTCAAGGTGAATGTCAGCATCCGGAGGACGGGCCTTATGCTAAAGTCAGCCAGGATAACAGGCTATGAAAAATAGCCATGAATTAAAAACGAGGTGATATATTGTGATTTACGTGCTTGCTTTGTTCATGCTCATGGCGGGCTATTACAGCCTCACATATGGAATAAGCCTTTGGAGGGATGACAGGAAAAGGCTTGGGAGTGTGGGGGTAATATTGATTTCCGTTCTCGGAACCCTGATACCCATTGCATTCATGTTCATGCGCAGGTAGACGTAGCTGGATGCAGCCAGGTAAAAGCCAAGTACAGTTAGCTGCAACCGGATACAGGACAAGCAGCGGTCAAATTCCTATTTTCTTGTAGGTGGAAGGAGAACAGCCCTTGATGGACTTGAAGGATCTATTAAAGGTAACAATGCTGTTGAAGCCCACGGTATAAGCTATGTCAGCTATGGACATGCCGGAATTTGTGAGGTATTTTTCAGCCTGTTTTATTCTGTATTCATTGAGGTAATGGCTGAAATTTTTTTCGGTGATATCCTTGAATATCCTGGAAAAGTAGAATTCGCTGAAGCCCACAGCCTTGGCAACATGTGCCAAAGATATATCATTCATGTAATTTGCCTCAATGTATTTAAAGGCTTCTGCCAGCTTGTCCAGGCCCTGGATTTTTTTGTTGGTATCGGTGTTCTGGGGTTTGACCCTGTCAATAACATAGTTTGAGATAATAGCAAGGATATCATATATCCTTGCACACAGAAAAAGCTGATAACCAAAGGCTTTAGCCTTATAGCTGTCAACGATGCTTAATATATGGGTCCTCAGATCAGTATAAAAGGGAAGCTCCTGTTTGGAAATCCTGAAGGTACTTGAAATAAGAGGCTTTATAATATTGTTGCTTCCAAGGGAATTAAAGGCTGAGGGATCGAACTGGATGAAAACCCTCCTTACGAGTTTGTTCTGGTTTTCAAAGCCATGAGTATCCCCGTTTGCTATAAAGAGTATGTCCCCCTCCTCCAGAGCCAATTCGCAGTTGTTTACGGTTATGTCAAGGGAGTTTTTTTCAACATAAAGCAGTTCAATAGCAGCGTGCCAGTGAACCGGATAGGAAAAATCAGCCTGGGTGTTATCCTCCATTCTGAAAGGAAATTCCTTTGTAAATATGCCCTTTTCGTGTAAACCCTCAACAAACATAATTCAATAGCTCCGTTTTTACCTGCCGAATTTTTATAGCCATAAAATACGATGTGGTTTCATATTCTCTGTTGCGGGTTGTTTTCCCTCCTTTAACAGCAAATTTATTTATTTTATACTTAAGAACATATTTTTATAACAGCCGGGATTAAAGCCGTATTCAAGAGGTGTTGGGAGAGAAGGGGAAAGAGCAAAGGAGGCAAAGCCACTTTGTTTGCGCATGTGTAAGCTGCCCTGGTTTCAGATATTTTTTATACTCTTAAAAATTTATACTTTCCTAGGCAATAAAAAGAGCTGCGGATGCACTGAACAGGTGCAGTCCGCAGCTCTTTAAAAATATGCTACAGTTGATTTTGAGTACATTTGATCAGTATAGAAATTAATACGATTACAGGCGTATATGATAAAACAGATAGTAGTGCCGGTAAATCAACTGCAGCATAATAATGGCGTATTATTATACCAGTTGGAAGCTTTCCATCAGAACCTGACAGCCTGTCAGCTTCAAGCTTCTTGCATCAGGCTGGCTTCCACCCACATAAACCTCAAAGCTTCCCGGTTCCAGAACAGCTTCTCCCTCATCTGTAATCAGGTACATATCTTCGGCTGTCAATGTGAGGCTGACCTCTTTTTGCTCTCCCGGCAGAAGGCTGACCTTGCATATGCCCTTAAGCTGCCATCTGGGTGCCGTGGTACCTGTTTCAACATCCTTCAGATAAAGCTGTACGGTCTCCTTGGACTGGCAGTTGCCTGTATTTTTGACTTTTACCGAACAGGTAACGCTGGCTCCGGCTTTTATTTTAGCTGAAGATAATTTTAAGTCACTGTACTGGAAGCCGGTATAGCCCAGTCCATAGCCGAAGGGGTAAAGTGCCTCATTTTCCATGTATTTATATGTTCTGTTCTTCATGGAGTAATCCCTGAAATCAGGAAGTTCCTCGGTGGTCCTGTAGAAGGTGACGGGCAGCTTGCCGCTGGGGCTGAAAGCTCCAAACAGCATTTGTGCTATGGCCCTTCCACCCTGGGCACCCGGATACCATGCCTGCACTATAGCCGGCACATTTTCGTCGGCCCAGGTAACAGCCAGTGCACTGCCTGACAATAATACCAGAATCACCGGCTTTCCTGTTGCAGCCACAGCCTCCAGAAGCTGCTGCTGAAGTCCCGGCAGATTGAGGTCAAACTTGTCACCGGCTCCGTATTCATTGCCTGCGTCACCCTCTTCACCTTCAATAGTGGCATCAAGGCCCAGACAAATTACGGCTACATCGGACTTTTCAGTCGCTGCCACAGCTTCCGCGATTCTGTCATTTGCCATCGCCAGCCCTTCAACTTTGTCCTTATACAGGTGGCAGCCCTGGGAATAATTGATTCTGACACCATCGGGCAGAAGTTCTCTGATGCCGTCCAGAACTGTAATGTATTGGGAAGGAGTGCCGTAGTAGTTGCCCATAAGAGCTTCACGGCTGTCGGCGTTAGGACCGATAACAGCTATGGATTTCAGACCTTCCTTCTTAAGGGGCAGCAGTTGGCCGGCGTTCTTCAAAAGCACCAGAGACTCTTGTGAGGCCTTGAGCGCAAGCTCCCTGTGTTCCTTACAATCCACCACGTCATAGGGGGTAGCTGCAAAAGGAACATTTTCATCCTTATCAAACATACCCAGCTTCATGCGGGTCAGCATCAGGCGGGATACCGATTCGTCAATCTTTTCCTCGGGTATCAGGCCCTCATTGTATGCAATCATCAGGTTCAGATACATGTTTCCGCAATTGACATCGCAGCCGTTGTTGACTGCCAGTGCAACAGATTCAGGTGCGGTTCTTGTAACCATATGATGCTCGTGGAAATCCTTTATGGCCCAGCAGTCCGAAGTTACGTGACCTTTAAAGCCCCAGTCCTCTCTGAGAATGTCCTTGAGCAGTGTCTTGCTTCCGCAGCAGGGCTCGCCGTTGGTTCTGTTGTATGCGCCCATGACAGCTTCAACCTTTGCATCCTGCACCAGCTTCTTAAATGCCGGGAGGTAGGTTTCATACATATCCTTTTCGGAGGCTGTGGCATTAAAGCTGTGGCGCTCTCCTTCAGGGCCGCTGTGTACGGCAAAATGCTTGGCGCAGGCGGCTGTTTTCAGATATTTGCTGTCGTTGCCCTGAAGGCCCTCCACAAATCTTATTCCCAGCCTGGTTGTAAGGTAGGTGTCTTCACCGTAGGTTTCGTGTCCGCGTCCCCAGCGAGGGTCTCTGAAAATATTAATATTTGGGGACCAGAAGGTAAGACCCTTGTATATGTCGTGATCATATTTCCTTTGAAACTCATGATATTTTGCTCTGCCCTCTGTGGAAATAACGTCGGCTATTTCAAAGAGGAGCTCCTCGTCAAAAGTGGCAGCCATACCGATGGCCTGGGGGAAAACGGTTGCTATTCCGGCTCTGGCAACGCCGTGCAGCGCTTCATTCCACCAGTTGTAGGAGGGTATTCCCAGGCGTGGGATGGCAGGAGAATTATACAGCATCTGAGTAGTTTTTTCCTCAAGTGTCATTCTGGAAACCAGATCCTTCACACGCTCTTCAAAACTTAAGCTCTCATTCAGGTAAGCAGGTTTTTCGTTTGTCATACTTAACCTCCGTCATTACTTTTATAGTTATTTCATTGCTCCAGTCGTCCAAGCCGGCGGCTGTGGCCCGTCAATGACCGGAAGGGCTTTATGGAGCCGTAATAAGAATTTGCTGTTTGCAATAATAATATACCCCAGCTTAAGCCTGCGGGCATTTCATTTATTGCCATGTTGTAATCATATTCTGCTGTAAGTGCAAATAAGGAGTTTGACGGTAACGGCGGGCGGTCAAAGATGAATATTGTATGAAAACTTGCACAAATGAAGGAAAATAAGTCAAAACTTCTAAAAACAGAATAAATAATTAGATAAATATATAAAAAAATCACAAAAATGAAGGTTTAGATATAAAAAATTGCATAACGTATTGACATGGGATTTTATGGTGTTATAATGAAACCATACAAAACCAAACAAAACCTTACGTTTTTTAAAATTTGAAACCCAATGAGCTTTAAGCTCCCTTATATTTTATAAATTTTATATTCTTCAGCCTGGGAGTTAAAATCCCGGGCTGGAGACAAATTTTCAGGACGGTGAATACCACGAATATTCCGCGGACTGATATAGCACACGACTATGGATACCGCGAACATCCGTAGACAGGAAACAAATCATACCGGCATTAGCTGTGGATGCCACGAACATCCATAAGCCGTATTGACCGTATTGAATTTAACATATAAAGCACCGGTGGCGCCAGGTCTTTTTAGTTTACCCATTTTTATTTTTATCGGGACACAATAGACGCACCAGCAGGGGAGGTGAACAGGATGGCGGAATTCACGTATATAACATCAAAAAAGCTGCACAAACAAAAGCTTCATGGATACCACGAATATCCATGAAGCGAAGGAAATCTCGTATCCCGGTGGCACCAGGCTTATTAGATTTACCCATTAAAATTATAGCAACATGACAGTTGAATTTCAAGGAGATTAAGAAAAAAATGTAATGCAATTTGTAAAACCCAGTTGAAAAATGTTAGTTTTCGTTATATTTGAAAGGAGAGGATATTATGCCGAGAAAAATAGCTATATACGGAAAAGGTGGAATAGGAAAATCCACCACACAACAGAATACCGCCGCCGCAATGGCGCACTTTTATAATCAGAAGGTATTCATACATGGCTGCGACCCCAAGGCCGATTCAACACGTCTCATTCTTGGAGGTATGAATCAGAGGACTTTGATGGATATGCTCAGGGATGAGGGTGAAGAAAAAATCACAACTGAAAAGGTAGTAAAAGAGGGTTTTAAAAATATCAGATGTGTTGAATCAGGAGGACCGGAGCCAGGAGTAGGCTGTGCAGGCCGGGGAGTTATTACCGCCATAGATCTTATGGAAAAGAACAATGCCTATACCAATGATCTGGATTTTGTATTCTTTGACGTTCTGGGAGACGTTGTTTGCGGTGGTTTTGCAATGCCTATCAGAGACGGAAAGGCCCAAGAGGTTTATATAGTAGCCTCCGGTGAAATGATGGCAATATATGCCGCAAACAATATATGCAAGGGCCTGCTGAAATATGCCAAGCAAAGCGGTGTCCGCCTTGGCGGAGTTATCTGCAACAGCCGTAAGGTTGACAGGGAGGCTGAATTCCTGGAAGAATTTACTGCTGCCATAGGCACCAAAATGATACACTTTGTCCCCAGAGACAATATTGTTCAAAAGGCAGAGTTCAACAAAAAGACGGTGGTAGAGTACGATGATACCTGCAATCAGGCAAAAGAGTACGGTGAACTGGCAAGGAAGATAATTGAAAACAAGGATTTCGTAATACCACAGCCCCTGAAGATGGATGAGTTGGAGGCAATGGTGGTAAAATACGGTATCGCCGATTAAGCCAGCCCGCCTTTTAGCAGGCATGGAGAGCAAAAGCTTTCAAGTTTAATGGAGATAGATTGATTACAAAGAAAAGGAGGTATATGTCATGCCTTATCATGAGTTTAATTGCAGCAAATGTATTCCGGAAAGAAAAAAACATGCAGTTATAAAGGGGCCGGGTGAGACTCTGGCCGACGCACTTCCCCTGGGATATTTGAATACCATCCCCGGAACCATCTCCGAGAGGGGATGTGCATACTGCGGTGCCAAGCACGTTATCGGAACGCCCATGAAAGATGTAATTCATATGAGCCACGGCCCTGTGGGCTGTACCTACGATACCTGGCAGACAAAAAGGTATATCAGCGATAATGACAATTTTCAGATCAAATATACCTTTGCAACAGATATGAAGGAAAAACACATAGTTTTCGGGGCTGAGAAGGTCTTGAAAAAAAATATAATCGAAGCCTTCAATGCCTTCCCTGACATAAAGAGAATGACTATTTACCAGACTTGTGCATCAGCCCTTATCGGTGATGATATGAATGCCATAGCTGATGAGGTCATGGAAGAAATGCCCGAGGTGGATATTTTTGTCTGCAACTCTCCGGGCTTTGGAGGGCCCAGCCAGTCCGGAGGCCATCATAAAATCAACATTGCCTGGATCAATCAGAAGGTTGGAACGGTGGAACCTAAAATCACCAGTGACTACGTTATAAACTATGTTGGAGAATATAACATTCAGGGAGACCAGATGGTAATGCTGGACTATTTTAAGCGAATGGGAATACAGGTGCTTTCAACCTTCACCGGAAACGGTTCCTATGACGATTTGAGAGCCATGCATAAGGCTGATCTCAACGTACTGGAATGTGCACGATCAGCAGAATATATATGTAATGAGCTGAGAGTCAGATATGGTACGCCAAGACTGGATATAGACGGCTTCGGCTTTGAGCCGCTGTCGGCTTCCCTGAGAAAGGTAGGGCTGTTTTTTGGAATAGAAGACAGAGCAAAACAAGTCATTGCCGAAGAAACAGCAAAGTGGAAGCCCCAACTGGATTGGTACAAGGAAAGGCTCAGAGGCAAAAAGGTGTGTCTCTGGCCGGGCGGCTCAAAGCTCTGGCACTGGGCAAACGCCATACATGAGGAAATGGGTGTTGAGGTGGTATCCGTTTACACCAAGTTCGGACATCAGGGAGATATGGAAAAGGGAATTTCAAGATGTGAGGAAGGCGCTCTCGCCATAGATGATCCAAACGAGCTTGAAGGACTTGAGGCAATGGAAATGCTTCAGCCCGACATCATATTCACCGGCAAAAGGCCTGGTGAGGTTGCAAAGAAAGTCAGGGTGCCTTATCTGAATGCCCACGCATACCATAACGGACCCTGGAAGGGCTTTGAAGGCTGGGTAAGGTTTGCCCGTGACGTATATAACGGTATATTTTCACCTATTCACCAGCTTTCCATGCTGGATATAAGCAAGGATGAAATACCCACTGACAGAGGATTCATGACTCAGAGGCTCCTCTCGGATGCCGAGCTCAGTGAGGAAGTAAGGAACTCAACCACATTGAAGGAATATACGGGTAAATATGACATATTGAAAGAGCTGTCCCAGAAAACCTACCCGGAATTTCCGGCTAAAATCCAATTGTCGGCTGTTTAACGGAGGTGGATACTCATGGAAGATGTAAAGAAGGATAGATTGGGGCAACTCTTGGATTATATTATGAAGAAATGCCTGTGGCAGTTTCATTCCAGAGCATGGGACAGAGAGCGGCAAAATGAAGGGATATTGACAAAAACCATGCAGCTTTTATGTGATGAACCCGTGGAAAAGGATACACCTGCCGATAAATGCCTTTGGGTGGACGCCGTAATTCTGGCAGAGGCCTTCAAAAGCAGATATCAATGGCTGGGGGACATGAATAAGGAAGAGATTAAGTCAATAATGCAGGAGCTCAAGGAAAAGATGGATTATCTGACCATACACGGATCGCTGAATGAAGAGCTTAAGGATCCGCTCTATTAGGAAAACAGGAGTGAAGGGATTTTTGTGATTATCTTTTGCCGCTGTGCGAAAGCGGCGGAATGGAGGTTAATATGTCTTGTGTATTTAAAGAAAAGGAAAGAGTAGGAGTAATAAATCCGATATTCACATGCCAGCCCTGTGGAGCACAGTATGCCAGCATAGGCATTAAGGATTGCATAGGAATAGTTCACGGCGGACAGGGCTGCGTAATGTTTGTAAGACTTCTGTTCTCCCAGCATTACAAGGAAAGCTTTGAAATAGCCTCCTCATCGCTGCATGAGGATGGCGCGGTATTTGGTGCTTTAAACAGGGTGGAGGAGGCGGTTGACGTACTGCTTATGAGGTATCCCCACGTTAAGGTGGTTCCCATTATAACCACCTGCTCTACCGAGGTCATAGGAGATGATATAGATGGAGTCGTCAAGAAGCTGAACAGCGGACTCCTCAAGGATAAGTACCCCGGAAGGGAGGTATATCTTATCCCCATACACGCCCCCAGTTTCAAAGGCAGTATGATAAGCGGCTATGACGTTGCGGTCAGGGATTTTGTCAGTTATTTTGCAAAAAAGGGTGAACCCAACGGAAAAATCAATCTCATAACAGGCTGGGCAAATCCGGGGGATGTAACCGCGCTTAAACACCTTCTGAAGGAAATGGACATTGATGCAACAGTGCTTTTTGAAATAGAAACCTTTGACTCCCCGCTTATGCCGGATGGGAATCATGTCTCTCACGGAAGCACTACCATACAAGACCTGGCAGGGACAGCAAATGCCGTGGGAACCATTGCCCTCAACAGATACGAAGGCGGTCAGGCGGCGGAATACCTGGAAAGTGAATTTGAGGTGCCTGCTGTTATTGGGCCCACACCCATAGGAATAAGAAACACCGATGTATTTCTTAAGAACCTGAGCACAATGACAGGAAAACCAATACCACAATCGCTGGTGAAGGAAAGGGGTATTGCAATTGATGCCATAACCGATGTTGCACACATGTTCCTGGCAGATAAGAAGGTGGCAATATACGGAAGTGCAGATCTTGTAGTAGGTCTTGCCCAATTCTGCCTGGATATGGAGATGAAGCCCATGCTTTTGCTCCTGGGGGATGATAACACCACCTATAAAAATGATCCTCGCATAAAGGAATTGCAGGAAAATGTTGATTATGATATGGAGATTGTTACAAATGCAGACTTGTGGGAGCTGGAAAACAGAATCAAAAACGAAGGTCTGGAGCTTGATTTGATTTTGGGACATTCAAAGGGAAGATTTACTTCAATAGACCAAAATGTGCCCATGCTGAGAGTGGGATTTCCTGTCTATGACAGAGCCGGACAGTACAGAAACCCCATAGTGGGCTATGCAGGCGCAATGTGGCTGGCAGAAGCAATGGCAAACACTCTGTTTGTTGATATGGAGTACAAACGGAACAAGGAATGGGTGCTTAACGTATGGTAGACAATAAAAGAAGGTGAACCTATGTTTGAATGTATGGATGAGGATATTGATTTTCCGTCTTTCGAAGAGAAGTACGGCGGGGCAAAAACCTATTACCGCAGGGCAGTGCAGTTTATGGAGGAAGGACAGTGCCACAGCGTTGTCTTCAATGTGGCAGCCGTGGCACTGGAATACTACCTGGTGGCCTTGTGCGAATTGTACGGGATTCCGCCAAGAAACCATAACTATACCTGTCTGATGGATGCTGTTGAAAATGTTGTAGCTGTCCCTGAGCAGTTGAACAGGCAGATCAGGGACATGGATATACTATTCCGGATATGCTCCCTGGAGGACTTCGAGATTTCTGCACCCGAAATTGAGGACAGAGACAGGGTACTCAGGCTTTGCAGGGAAGTGGCCCTGCTTTTTGACAAGGATAGGATTTCCAGGCTGGAAAACTCTAGTGAGTTCAGGAATTAAGAGGCCCTATTATTGTTCATGGCATGAAATGACTAGGGTTTAAAAAACTTATAAAAAAGTACAAAAACAAATTGGATTGGGGGAATTGATATGTTGATGCTAAGGGCTATAATCAGGCCTGAAAGAGCTTCGGAGGTGCTGGAGAAACTCAGTGAAGCAGGCTATCCCGCTGTTACCAGAATAGATGTTGTAGGAAGAGGCAAGCAAAAAGGTGTCAAGGTTGGGGATGTCTACTACGATGAAATTCCCAAGGAAATGCTTCTATTCATAATAAATGATGAGGACGAGGAAACTATGGTGGACATTATTATGAAAACTGCCAAAACAGGAGAGCAAGGGGCTTTCGGAGACGGCAAAATATTTGTAAGTCCGGTGGAAAAGGCATATACGATAAGTTCGAGCAGTGAGACACTTTAGGTGGGAGGTTGTGATTATGAAGGAAGTTATGGCTATTGTACGTTTGAATATGGTGAATCAGACAAAGAGGGCATTGCTTGCGGCGGGTTTTCCTTCCATCACCTGCAGGAAAGTGCTGGGCAGAGGAAAGAAAAAGGTGAATTTCACCGTTGCCCAGGCTACACCTTTGGAAATTGCCCGCAAGACTCCGGGAATTGCAGAAACCCTGTCGGAAGTGCACAGGCTGGTGCCCAAAAGGTTCATTACCCTGATAGTAAAGGATGACGAGGTTCAAAAAGCTGTTGATGCCATAATGTGGGCCAATAAGACCGGCAACCCCGGAGACGGGAAAATATTCATACTCCCCATAAATGGGGTATACAGGGTCAGAACCGGTGAAACCGGTGAAGATGCCGTATAGTCTTGGGAGGTATTCCTATGAGAATTCACTATTTGCAGCATGTGGCATTTGAAGGTCCTGCATTCATTTCCCAATGGTGCAGGGAAAAGGGGCACAGCCTTACGGGTACACAACTGTATAACCATGAAGCAGTACCCCCCTTGAACCAGTTTGATCTCCTGCTTATTATGGGAGGCCCCATGAACATCTACGAGGAAGAAAAATACCCTTGGCTGAAATATGAGAAAAGTTTTATAAAAGAGGCCATACAGAACCATAAGGCGGTTCTGGGAATCTGCCTTGGAGCCCAGTTGATTACAGATGTTCTGGGGGGGAAGGTAACCAGGAATCCTCAGAGGGAAATCGGCTGGTTTGAGGTTGACTTTAACAGTGAGGCCAAAAGCTTTGAGGTTTTTGAAGGTTTTCCGGAGAGACTTACGGTTTTTCACTGGCATGGCGACACCTTCAGCAAGCTGGGGGAAGGGGCAGTTTCAATCGCCAGCAGCGAGGGCTGTGCTAACCAGGCATTTATTTACGGTGACAGGGTTATAGGGTTTCAGTTTCATATGGAATGCACCGAGGCAGGCATTGTTTCGCTTATGGAGGGCTGTGCCGATGAAATGTCCGGTGGAAGCTATGTACAGTCAAAGGAGCAAATTTATCAAAGAATGGGTTGTGTAAAAGCCGACAACCTCCTGATGGCAGATTTTCTTGAACGGCTGGGGCTGCTTTGCAGTGGAAAGGAACGGGCATGGAAGAAATCAGATATAAGCAGAGAATTTGCAGCGATCAAACAAAAATAGAAAAATTTTTAACGGACAGCAGAGTGGGGACTCTTGGAATGTGTGACCTGGAGGGGAAGCCCTATTCCATACCAGTGAATTATGTTTACTGGAAAGGCAGTATTTACATACATGGAATGGGAAGCGGGAAGAAAAATCATATTCTCATAAAAAATCCCCAGGTATGCTTTAATATATTTGAAGAATTGGGAACTGTTGCAGATAACGTTCCCAGCAAGTGTGACACCGCATATTTCAGTGTGATGATTTTTGGAAAAGCTGAGCTTGTAGAGGATATGGAGGAGAAAACCCAGGCACTTTCACAGTTGATGAACAAATTTCTTCCCGGTTTTTTTAAAGATAAGCTTTCAAGGCAGTTTGTGGAGAAATACCACTCTGCCCTGGATAATATGGAGGTGGCCGTACATAAAATACTGCCTCTGGAACTTACCGCAAAGGAAAATCCCGCAGATATGGAGCACATGTTCAAGGCAGGCAGCAGGCAGGGATAAAATGTATGGCATATAAGAAACAACAGTCAGTCGAAGATGAATGGCTGTTGTTTTTTTATGCTCAAAATAACCGGCAAAATGAATATTTGTTGATAATCCATGGTTTATTGCTATATAATTTTTTATAAGTTGTATGTACAAGTAAAAAAAGAGGTATATTTTATGGTTCAAAAGGATGCGGGTCAAAATAAATATTCAAAATTGAAGGATTTTATCAAAGAAGAGATTATTATGGGCAGAATAAAGCCGGGAGAGCGGATTTCCTCGGAAAACACACTGGCTGAAAGACTTTCCCTCAGCAGGCATACCGTCAGGAAAGCCATTTCAATGCTGGTGAATGAAGGATACCTTTATACGGAGCACGGAAGAGGCACCTTTTGCAAGGATAGAAGCAAAAGCAGGACTAATTCCAGAAATATCGGGGTAATGACCACTTATATCTCAGAGTACATTTTTCCGGGAGTTATCCAGGGGATAGATTTCGTACTTTCGGAGCGGGGCTACAGTATTATGCTGAAAAATACCGACAACAATGTTGACAAGGAAGCACAGTATTTGCAGGAAATACTTAACAAGGACCTGGAAGGGCTTATAATCGAGCCCACAAAAAGCTCGGTTTTCACGGACAACATAGCTTTTTACCGGGCGTTGGATGAGCACAACATTCCCTATCTGTTCATACACGGGGTATACCCCCTGCTCAGTGACAAGCCCCATATAGTCCTTGACGACAAGTACGGGATGTATCTTGCGGTAAAACACCTTATAGACCTTGGACACAAAGAGATTACAGGAATTTTCAAAGCAGACGATGTGCAGGGTATTGAGAGGCATAAGGGCTATGTAAGAGCCCTTGAGGAGAGTAAAATGCCATATGATCCCGACAGTGTAATCTGGTTTCATACGGAGGACAGGAAAATCAAGCCCCAGGCTGAAGTTGAGGCTATGCTAAAGGAAGGCAAAAAAATAGATGCCATAGCCTGCTACAATGACCAGGCGGCTTTTGGAGTCTATGAAAAACTTTCCGAAATGGGAATATCGGTTCCGGAGGATATATCCATAACAGGGTTTGACGATTCCTATTATGCCACAAGCTGCCCGGTAAAGCTGACCTCTGTCAGTCATCCCAAGGAGCTGCTTGGAGAGCTGGCTGCACGGACGCTTTTGGAAATGCTGGAAAAGCCCTATTATGCAAAAAGTGGTATCAGGCAAATAATTAAACCTGAATTGATAATCCGGGATTCATCCATCAAAAGAAAATAAGCCTGCACGCCTTCTATTATTCTTTAATATGGTTAAAATATCTGTATTGACAGAAGCTAACCGTGGATATGCTTAATAAGCTATATGGAGGTGCAGCAATTGAAGGAGGATGAGTTTTCGCAGATACTTTCCTGCATGGGAATACTCAGGAATATGTATGAATATGCAAGATTTATAGATCCGTTAAGGTCCAGGATAATAAAAATGGAAGCACTGGACGGCCAGGCCGGAAGGCTGCCCGGTTTTGAGAAATCAAACTGCTTTGCTTTCTGGGGGAATAAGACAACCTGTGAGAATTGCATATCCATGCGGGCATATGTTGAAAATCAATCCTTTGTAAAAATAGAATGTGCAGCCGAAAAGGTATACATGACTACAGCCGTACCCCTTGAAACAAAATCCGGCCGCATAGTGGTGGAATTTCTCAAGGATGCAACCGGCAGTATGACCTTCAGTGATGGAACAGGCGGCGACAACGGGGAGATATATTCGATAATAGACAGGATGAATGACCTTGCTGTCAGGGATGCTCTCACAGGCGTGTACAACAGAAGATATATCAACGAAAAGCTCCCCCTGGAGCTGATGGGGGCTGTGGTCTCTCAGCAGCTTTTGTCGGTAATAATGATAGATGCCGACCACTATAAAAGAGTCAACGATACCTACGGGCATCTTGCAGGAGATACGGTTCTGATAACACTGGCAGAAACACTGCAGGAGTGTATAAGGAGGGAGACAGACTGGGTTGCCAGATATGGAGGGGAGGAGTTTTTCATTTGTCTTCCAGGTGCGACTCTTAAAATGACTCTGGAAATCGCCGAAAATATGAGAAGCAGGATTGAGCACAAAGCCATACCCAGCGGGAACAGCGAGATAAAAATAACTGCAAGCTTTGGAGTCAGTTGCAGAAGATATGCCAGGGACAGCAAGATTGAAGATGTAATTGCAGCAGCGGATGAAAAGCTGTATCTGGCTAAGAAAAACGGGAGAAACAGAGTGGAGTGGTAGGCTGTGGCAAGCTACGACGAAATAAACGTAAAAATAATCATAAATAATTATGATAATATTAAAAACAAAGCATTGCTGTATAAGGAGACATTCATGAAGCAAACAAGGAAAGCAAGTATAGCCTTACTGTGCAACCAGATGATGTTGATGGCAATGATTCTGACATCTACAGGACTGGCCTTGCCCAGACTTAAGGAAGAGATAGGCCTGACCTCGCTACAGCAGGGAAGCCTGGTCAGCATACAATACTTTGGTTTTACAATGGCAGTATTGCTGGGAGGACTTCTGTTTGACAGGTTCGGCAAGCTTGGGATATTAAGCCTGTCCTTGGGGATAATAGGCCTTTCGGCTTTTTTATTCGGCTCGGCCGCAAACTACTGGATGGCAGTGACCGGAGTTATTCTGATCGGTGCCTTTGGAAGCATCGCCCAGAATGGGATTACATATCTGTCAACAAATTACAATCCTGGAAAAGCAGAAAAGATTAACGCCTTTGTCCAGTTGTTTTTTACAGCAGGTGCGGTACTTACTCCGGTTATAATGCTCATTCTGCTTAAGCTGTTTGACAATTGGAGATATGCGTATCATATCATAGGCATATGCTGCATTGTTATAGCATTTGCAACCCTTTTATACAGGGAAGAGAAAGCACCTGAGGCAGAAGTGGGGAAGAACAGTCCGGGGGTATACCTGACAGCCCTGAAAAACCCCTCATACCTGATTGCGCCCTTTGCCCTGTTTTTTTATGTGGGTGCCGAGATAGGCATATGGGGCTTTGCGCCTATTTACTTTGAGAATCAGGGTTATGGAAGGATTTCAGGAATACTGGCCAGCATACTTATCTGGGTTTCAATGCTTGCAGGGAGGATTATTTCGGTCAGGCTCCTGAGAAAACATAATATGGTGAGGCTTCTCATTGCAAACGGTATTCTTGCAGTTGCGGCACTGACGGGGGTCATATTTTCGGGGCAGACTGCCGCAATTGTCTTAATCGGCATATCAGGCTTTGCTTTTGCGCCGTTTTACCCTTTGCTGGTTACCTGGATAACCACCATAACCGGAGATAAGAGCAGCAGTGCCCTTGCACTGACAATGGCTTTTGGCTCAATGGGTGCCGTACTGGCGGGCTGGCTTTCGGGAATGGTGGTTGACACCTGGGGAGCGGGATATATTACGGTAATACCGGCTGTTTCGGTAATGGCAGTTATAATCCTGTTATGGGTCTTCAGAAATAAAAAGGCCCTATGATTCTGCTGGTTACTGAGGTATAACTCATCAGGCGAAAAAATTATAAGTAAATTTATCAAGAGAATAATAATTGTGTATTGACTTAATTGGTAAACAAAGGTATATTATTATCAATATATTATTAAACTTATATTAATACTAGGAATTAACAGGAGGTGGCCATATGAGCCGTAAGTTAAGTTTTGATACTTTACAGGTACATGCCGGGCAGGAAGTGGATCCTACCACGAGATCAAGGGCAGTTCCCATATACCAGACAACATCCTATGTTTTTGAAAATGCTGAAAATGCAGCAGATTTGTTCGGTCTGAGAGCTTCTGGAAATATTTATACCAGAATAATGAACCCCACAAATGATGTATTTGAAAAAAGAATAGCAGCCTTGGAGGGCGGTTCTGCGGCTCTGGCAGTAGCGTCGGGTTCTGCGGCAATTACTTACTCCGTTCTGAACCTTGCCGGAGCAGGAGACAACATTGTAGCGGCAAATACTTTATATGGCGGTACTTATAATCTCTTTGCGGTCACTCTCCCCAGATACGGAGTAAAAACAACCTTCGTCAATCCGGATGAAGTTAAAAACTTTGAACAGGCAATAGATGATAAAACCAAGGCAATATTCATTGAGTCCATAGGAAATCCAAACGCCAACATAATAGACATTGAAGCTGTTGCAGCCATTGCCCACAGGAATGGGATTCCCCTTATCGTTGACAATACCTTTGGAACACCTTATCTGGTGAGACCAATAGAGTTTGGCGCCGATGTGGTTGTTCACTCGGCAACCAAATTTATCGGCGGCCACGGAACTTCCATCGGAGGCGTGATAGTGGACGGAGGAAAGTTTGACTATGCGGCCAGCGGAAAATTCCCCGGCTTTACACAGCCCGATGAAAGCTATCACGGAGTAGTATATTCACAGCTTGGCGGGGTTGCCTTTGTCACAAAGACAAGAGTCCAGCTCCTCAGGGATACGGGAGCGGCAATCAGCCCGTTTAATTCATTCCTGTTTATACAAGGGCTGGAAACCCTGTCGCTGAGAGTGGAACGGCATGTAAGCAACTCTAAGAAAATTGCCGAGTATCTGGAAAAGCATCCTCTTGTTGAATGGGTGAACTATCCCAGTCTCAAGAGCAACAAATATTACGAGTTGGCTCAGAAGTATGTTCCAAAAGGTGCCGGTTCCATATTCACCTTTGGAATAAAGGGAGGAATTGAAGAAGCTAAGAAGCTTATTGACAGTCTTGAAATATTTTCACTGCTGGCAAATGTTGCCGATGCAAAATCCCTGGTTATTCATCCTGCCACGACCACACATTCCCAGCTCTCCGAAAATGATCTTTTGGAATCGGGAGTCACACCAAATACCATACGCCTTTCAGTAGGTATAGAAGATGCGGATGACTTGATTTATGACCTTGGCCAGGCCTTGGAGAAGATAAAATAACAAACTTTACGTATTTGTCTAAAAATACAGGAGCTGCCGACAAAAAGAAAACAATTGTAATATTTGCTTAAAGCATGGATCGCGAGCATATGTTACACTTGGTGTCCTTTTGCGGCAGCTCTTTGGTTATGGGGAAAACCGGGGGCTTTTGAATTAAATGGTTATGTGTTAACAGTTGACATTTTATTTCTTAATTATATAATTTATATCATCAGTAAAAACGACCTTGTGATTTACAGTAAAAATGCAAATTTGGTCATGCCTTGCCAGGCTCACGGCAAGCGCGGTTCAGCTGAGTATTTGTGAGCGGAAAGGCCTGGGTAAGCAGCGTGAAAGATACATGTGGCAAGTCAAAGTGGATTTCACGCAGCGAAAGCCACTACGTGCCTTTCATTACTATTTGTGTACGCGCTATGCGCGTAGATGGGAGATAATATGCCTATTAGAATACCGGATAATTTACCTGCTGCTGAAATACTGAATAATGAGAATATATTTGTCATGTTTGAGGACCGTGCATATCATCAGGATATCAGGCCTCTTAAAATAGTGATACTGAATCTGATGCCTACAAAGATAACAACTGAAACACAGCTTCTGAGATTGATAGGAAATACCCCGCTGCAGATTGAAACGGTATTGCTGTATCCGGCATCCCATGTCTCAAAAAACACTCCCGAGGAGCATTTGATGGAGTTTTACAAAACCTTCGAGGAGATACGGAATGAACATTTTGACGGTTTGATAATAACGGGTGCACCAGTGGAACAACTGCCTTACGAGCAGGTGAATTATTGGGAGGAGCTTACCAGAATCATGGACTGGAGCCTGACGAACGTGTACTCCACCTTACATATCTGCTGGGGGGCGCAGGCGGGGCTCTATTACCACTACGGTATACCAAAACATGACCTTCCGAACAAAATGTTCGGAGTTTTTCCCCACAACAAGAGCAAGGAGCATGTAAAACTTCTCAGGGGCTTTGATGATATTTTCTACGTGCCGCATTCCAGATACACGGAGATAAGAAAAGAAGATATTTGCAAGGTCAGCCGGCTTGAGATTTTATCGGAATCGGAAGAAGCAGGTGTATATCTGGTCGCTTCAAAGGACGGCAGGCATATTTTTGCTACCGGTCACAGCGAATATGATCCGTCGACTTTAAAGGACGAATATGTGAGAGATGTGGAAAAGGGTCTTGAAATAAATGTACCCAGGAACTATTTTCCCGGGGATGATCCCTGCAAGCCGCCCGTAGTCAGATGGAGGGGCCATGGAAACCTTTTGTTCCTGAATTGGCTGAATTATTATGTATATCAGGAAACACCTTATGACTTGTCAAAAATCGGTAAGTAGTCGAAGGAGTTGACAGGACTTTTTATTACCTATGAGCACCTTAAGGGTTATAACAATCCAAATCATTTTCGTCTTAAGTGTCCGGTGTCAATCCAGGTCTGGTATTCCGGACACCTGGTAGTGCAGTCATTTCGACGTTGATTGCTGTGCCAGGGGGAGGACCGGTACAGGATGGGGATGGGGTGGCAATCTTTCCCGGTGCTCATAGGTCAGATAGAAATATCTATCTACTTTACATAATATTTAAGACAACACTTAAATGTTACTATTTCAGGTCACTGTTTCCTCTTATTTTTTGAATGCTTCTTATAACCGCATCCTTTGAATTTCCCCAGGGTGCATCGTTAAACCTGTAATCGAATTTCTTTGTAAACCAGTCAACTTCCTTTTCAATCCGCTCCAAATTGGCAAGCTGCATTTCCATCAGATTCCTGGTGAATATTGCAGTTTCATTGGCATTAAGATACTTTTTGGATGCGGAAAGCAATTGTTTCATATGCCTGAGACAAAAGCCCTTCTTTCCATGAAATTTCGCTCTGAATTCCGGCTCCTTGAAGTAAAGATAGAAGATAACATCAATATATCTGTCCATGGTGTGTTCAAGCTTACGGCAAATAGCACAATTGTCCTCAATATAGTCAAGCTGTGCAACAAGCTCTGCTACAAGCTTTTCGGAATCGGTCTGCTTTGAGGAAAGCCTGTTGGACAGGTTTTTCACCAGAGATGCGGAGGCATCCTTTTCCAGGGCTGATAATTTGCCTTCATAAAGCTTTTTCATAGCGCCGATTTTTTCCTGAAGAAAGGTATCTATCATCAAAGCCAGGCCAAGACGATTGACCTGTTTGTTATACATAGCCTCATAGTGCCTGGTGCAGAAGCCCAGATCGTTGGTTTCCTGCCTCTTGTCAGGTTCCATCAGGGCAGGGCCCAGGGCGTAATCCACACTTTCCTCCTCCAGCTTTTTCTCCATCACGCAGAGGGGACACTCGCAGTCTACTGCAAAGGCATCTGTTACAGGTATTGTGTAAATCTTTTCCTTCATATGCATTCTCCCAAGTATATTTTTAAACAATATATTGACATTTACTCTGTTTTGCAAGATGTATTACAATATTGAATTATACCACTTTAATTATAATTGGGGTACTATTATCAACTTACCCGTAGAAAAATGATTTAACATGTCATAAAAGGGTAAAAACCTAATAGCATTTACAACAGACGGTTTTGAGAGAAGGGGAGATTCAGATGGATTACAGGGGTTATTGGCTTGAGGAAAAGGGCGGTTGCCTGAGTGTAAAGAATATCAGGGATTTTAATCTGACACATATATTTGAGTGTGGTCAATGTTTCAGGTGGATAAGGCTTCAGGACGGGAGCTACCAGGGGGTTGTCAGGGGGAAAAGTGCCAGGGTAAGCCAGGAGGGAGATGTGCTGTATATTGAGAATTCCTGTATACAGGATTTTATTGACATATGGTTTGACTACTTTGATCTGGGTACGGATTATTCCGGTATAAAGTCAGCTCTGGAAAAGGACCCCATCATGAGGGAGGCAATAGAAACGGGCTATGGAATAAGGATTCTCAGGCAGGATTTCTGGGAGATGCTGATTTCCTTTATAATTTCCGCCAACAACATGATTCCGAGAATAATGAAGACCGTGGAGTCCTTGTCAATGCTCAAGGGAGAACGGATCGGGGCCGAAGGGCAGCATTACGGGTTTCCCGGTATGGAAGCCCTTGCAGCAGCTACCCTGGAGGAATTGCAGCAGTGCAAGGCGGGTTTCAGGTGCAAATACATTTTAGGGACTTCCCGCCTTATGCAGGACGGAAAGATTACCGCCGAAGGTCTGGGAGGTATGGATACGGATGGGGCCAGAAAAGCCCTTATGACCTTGCCGGGAGTGGGTCCGAAGGTTGCCGACTGTATACTGCTATTCAGCGGAGTGAAGTTTGATGTCTTTCCTACGGATGTCTGGGTCAAAAGAGTAATGGAGGAGCTTTACTTCAAAAGGGAAGCAGGCCTTAAGGAAATACAGCAGCTTGCAGACAGCAATTTTGGCGGGCTTAAGGGCTATGCCCAGCAGTACCTGTTTTACCATGCAAGGCTTAACAGAATAGGGATGTCTTAGTGATTCAGACGGAACTTTTTACTGTCTGCAGCTATATTATGTAGTATGGCAGCAAGAGTGGCACATAATATAATTTTGAGCAGACGGAGTGGTTTTATGAAGTGCATAGCAATATTGGAAACAGGTAATTATGTATATAAGCTGGAATCCGCTCTTGAGAGAAAAGGATATAAATTCGATGTAGTATCGACTCCATGCAATGTGGCCAAAGGCGGGTGCGGTCTGTGCCTGAAATTCCCAGAGGAGTACCTGCCGGTTGTGAGGAACGAGGCAGCATTGTGCAATATGCCTATCAAGGCCATATACAGGATTATTCCGGGCTTTAGCAAAAACAAATACCAAAGGATTTAGCAAATAAATTAAATGTGAGATAGATAACAGAAGATAGTGAGAGATAGATTCTCCTAATAATTTTTTTAAATATTTTACATTACAGGTCACAGGTGCTATAATAGGGCTATAAAGCAGTAAACAATAGGATTTGAGTTATTACGGCTTATCAATAAAGTTAATAAGTTATCCTGAAATGAGCGAATAAAACCTTTTATTTTGAACCTACATCTGTAATAAGGGAGTCTGCTGTTTGGTGTACCATGTCAGGCCTTGGGTAATTCCGACACACGGCGTGAACGATGTGCAACGGCGAAGGAAGACTGAAGATACCACCGGGACACCCACCTAGCTTGGGCTAGGTGTCAAAATACTGGGGACGCCATTTTGGGAATTAATTAAAGCATAGGGGGGCAGAAATGCCCCTTCGCTTTGCTCAAAAAACCTGACTCAACCTACTTATTTATGTACTTATTTACATAGAATTTTAAAACTGTTAAAATGTCTATAACCGATATGATGATATTCAAATTGTTGTTTAAAATACACAGGCTGATATTAAAAATATAATTTGGGTACTAATGAGAATATAATTATATGTGTATTTTTGAAAACATAAATAGAAGGAAGGTAATATGGGCAATTTACTAGATGATGCCAGATTAATAGCAAGCCGTGACCCCGCTGCAAAAAGTACCCTTGAAGTAATTCTGCTTTATCCCGGGTTTCATGCGCTGGTTTATCATAAGGCGGCTCGTTGGTTTTACAAAAAGAAAAGATTTTTTATAGCCAGGTTCATATCACAGTTTGCCAGGCTATTGACAGGCATAGAAATCCATCCGGGCGCCAAGATAGGCAGGGGGTTGTTTATCGACCACGGGATGGGTGTTGTAATAGGTGAATCGGCTGAAATCGGAGATAATTGTACAATATACCATGGAGTGACTCTGGGAGGAACAGGCAAGGACAAAGGCGCAAAAAGACATCCAACTGTGGGTAACAATGTCCTTATAGGTGCTGGTGCAAAGGTTCTTGGCCCTTTTAAGATAGGGGACAATTCCACCATTGGTGCAAATACATTTGTGGCCTTTGAGGTTGAGCCATATTCGACGGTTGTGGGTGTTAAGGGCAGGACTGTCAAAAAAGGCGACAAGAGAGTGGTCAGTCCTTCGGAATCCCTTGACCAGATACATATGCCCGACCCAATTTCGCAGGAAATATGCAGGCTGGAAAGCAGGCTTTCGCATATTGAGCAAAATTGCCGCATAACGGGAGAAGAGAGCTTGTGTGCAAAGAGGAAGACCGGTGACCGCAAGGGCGGCAATAATGACAATGAGGGCGATGCTGTTAATGCCGGTGCAGATGACAACAAGTAGTTAAGAGGACAGGGAGATTTACGATTTAACTGTTTTTAGATTATGAGGTTATTGCTTAGAAATCAATGTTTTAAGCGGCATTGTTTTAAAAGGCATGTTTTAGAAGGTTATTGTTTTAAAAAGATATATATTTTACCGCGTTAAAGCACGGGAATGGAGGTACGGATGAAGGTTTACAATACGCTTACCAGAAAAAAAGAGGAATTTAAGCCGATTAATGATAAAGAGGTAAGAATTTATTCATGCGGTCCCACGGTGTATAACTTTGCCCATATCGGGAATTTAAGGACCTATATATTCATGGATATGCTCAGAAGAGTGCTGGAATATAACGGCTATGCCTTGAAGCACGCTATGAACATAACAGATGTAGGCCACCTGGTATCCGATGAGGACGACGGTGAAGACAAAATGCTCAAGGGTGCCCGTGAGCAGAAGAAAACTCCCTGGGAAATTGCCGAGTATTACACCGGTGTATTCATGAAGGATATAAAGGCTTTAAACATAGAGGTGCCTGAGATAGTACCCAAGGCTACCGAACACATATCTGAAATGCTGGATTTCGTAAATGGCCTTGTAGACAAGGGCTTTGGCTATGAAACCAGCGACGGCATTTATTTTGACATACAAAAATTCCAGTCTTATGGAAAGCTGTCAAAGGCCAATCTGGAAGAACAGATTGCAGGAGCTAGGGTCGAAGTCAATGAGGAGAAGCGCCACCCGGCAGATTTCGCCCTGTGGAAGAAGGCCCCCAAGGAGCATATAATGCAGTGGCCCAGCCCCTGGGGAATGGGGTATCCCGGCTGGCATATCGAGTGTTCCGCCATGGGCCGCAAATACCTGGGCGATGTATTTGATATTCATACAGGTGGAGTTGACCACATTCCGGTACACCACGAAAATGAAATAGCACAGTCAGAAGCGCTTCTGGAGAAGCCTGCCGTCAACTATTGGATGCATGGCGAATTTATGATGGTCAATAACGGAAAGATGTCAAAGAGCCTGGGCAATACCTATACCATAGAGGACCTTAAAAAGAAGGGTTTTGACCCTTTGGCCTTCAGATATATGTGCCTTAATGCACATTACAGGAACAAGCTCAACTTTACCTGGGAGGTAATGCAGTCGGTGCAGGTGGCCTATGACAGGTTTGTGGAGGGTGCTCTTGCCCACAAGGATGGGGAGGAAACCGTGGAGGCTGCTGTTATTAATGAATTCCTCAATGATTTTGAAGAGGCCATAAATGATGACCTGAACATACCAAAAGCACTGGGAATAGCGTGGAATGCAGTGAGGTACGGCAGGAAGTCCCGTCAGATATATGAGTTGCTGAATAAAATGAACAAAATATTCGGGTTTGATTTCAGCAGGAAGAGCAGTGAGGAAAAAGAACCTGAAATCAGCCAGGAGGTTCAGAAGCTGATAGAGGAAAGACAGCAGGCCAGGACGGAAAAGAACTGGAAGCGCTCCGATGAGATAAGAGATGAGCTTAAGGCAAGGGGTATTGTTGTTGAGGACACAGCCTCCGGGCCAAAGGTGAAATATATATAGTTGCTTGTAATTCAAGATGAATAAGCTTTTCAAGGAAAACAGGGCAGGCTCGGATCAGCAGATAAATGCGTGAGGTGAGGGCCCTGTTTTTTTGTGCCAGGGATAATTTGCAGCTTAAAAATATCACTTTAGTAAACTATGGAATTGTAATATGGTTAAAGCTATTGTATAATATTTCCATATTAGTAATCTTAAGGTTTAAATTGTTATTTATGCACCTGTAAAGCCTATTTATCTGAAGAATATAGCATAGACCTCAGAGAAATGACTTGAAATTTTTCAATAAGGGGGTAAAACGGTGAATATAGCAGTATTCGATTGCGTTCCGAGGGACAGGGCCACACTCTCGGAATATATAAAAAGATTTTGCTCTGAGCAGCTTTGCGACTGTCATATCGACGAATACGGCAGTTGTGAGGAACTGCTGGAGGTCATCACTCCGGATGCTTATCATATGGTGTTTCTGGATATGTATGAGTCGGCAGAAAGAGGGATAGAATGTGCAAAGCGCATCCGGAAAATTGATGCCAATGTTATTCTGGTATTTCTGACAGAGCTTGAACCGCATTTCCGGGAGGGATATGAGCTGGGAGTCAGAAGCTATCTTGTCAAACCCATGGAAGAAAGCAGTGTAAGGTCGTCCATAAGGCGTTCAACAAAATCAAACAACTGCCAGAGCCTGGAGGTATTATCCGAAAACGCCGCAGTGAAAGTGCCTGTACAAAGCATACAGTATATTGAGAATTCAAGCGAAGTGAGCGTGATACATACAGATGATTTTCTCATTAAAACCAGAGCAGGGCTGGATGAACTGTTAAGCAGGCTGGACAGCAGAAAATTCATAAAGTGCCACCCTAACTTTCTGGTAAATACCAACTCTGTCATAAAACTCAATGAAAACAGCTTTATGATACGAAGCGGACAGGAGATACCTATCTGCCTGCCTGACAAGAACAGGATGCTTGAAAAATATTTCTCGTTTGATATATCCCTGCTGCTCAAGGCATGAGCAGCAGGCGGGAGCTGCAATTGACATGGCAGGTTATTAAAAATTCAATAATACGATAACATGCAGTTTGTCTTCCTCATATCATGTAGATATGAAACAGAAATCAAACAAATATGAAAAAGCAGAATAGGGGAAGGGTGGATAGCATTGAACAAGCTGCAGGAGTTTTTGGCAATAATCAATTCAAAGATAGGAGCGGGCTACGTCTATGGGGGACAAAGCGGGCAGCCCCTGACAAAAGAAGCGCTGGCAAAGCTGGTAAATACCTTTGGCAGGTCCAAATATTATTATAGCAACTATTCCGCTGAAAAGTGGATAGGTTATCAATACTTTGACTGTTCGGGACTTATAGTTTATACACTGCGCAGGATGGGTCTGATTCCCGCCGTTGCGGACTATTCTGCCCAGAGTATCTACTCTGTTTTATGCAGGCCGGTCAACAGAAGTCAACTGAGACCCGGTGACCTTTGCTTCAAAAATACAGACAACTCGGGGATAGTCCACTGCGGGGTGTACACCGGAGACAACAGGATTACCCATGCCCGGGGAACCTTTTACGGTGTTGTCAATACACAGGTTTTCGATACCTTCAATAGCTTCGGGCGGCTCAAATATTTTTCCGAGGATTATAACGATACTAAAATAAGCTTTGAGGAAGCAGTCAAAACTGTTCCTGCGGCCACAACCATATATGATTTGCCCGATGAGACCTCAGCGGCCGTCGGCAGGCTGGAGGCAGGAGGCACAGCCAACATACAGGCTGTTTTAAACGGCAGTTGGTATATGGTGCCGCTTAAGGGAAAGTCGGGATATATTAAAATCAAGCCACTTACCGACAATGAAGAGCTTATTGGGGCGCTGGAATTCATCAGTCAGAAATCAGGCATAGACAAAAATTATTGGTATAAGCAGGCTATGAATGTAAAGTGGCTGGATGTGTGTTTTATAAAAATTGCTCAAGGCTTTGGCGGGCCTGGAAAAAAATAGCCGGGAACTGGTGTTTGTGGCGGGAGACAGGCTGTGCTATACTATAGATCAGGAATTAAGTACATAACCTCATTTTTTAAATGCACCTGCTGGTGATTCACAGCCGGCATTTGTTGGTATACAATTCTGTAGTGATATTCTGACTTAAAAACTGCAACTTAAAATATAAAAATATCGGGAGATAAACATATGCTAAAGCTTATTTCATGGAATGTAAACGGCCTGAGGGCATGTATGGACAAAGGTTTTTTGGACTTTTTCAAGCAGTCGGATGCGGATATTTTCTGCATTCAGGAAAGTAAGCTTCAGGAAGGGCAGATAGAACTTGGGCTTGAGGGTTATCACCAGTTCTGGAACTATGCCGTGAAAAAGGGCTACTCAGGGACTGCCGTGTTTACCAGGACAAAGCCCATTGCATCTTCCTGCGGTATAGGCCTGGAGGAGCATGACAATGAAGGGCGTGTCATTACCTTGGAATTTGAGTCCTTTTATCTTGTTAATGTATACACACCAAATTCCAAGCGGGAGCTTGAAAGATTGGATTACAGGATGAAATGGGAGGATGATTTCAGGTCTTATCTGAAGGAATTGGAAAAGAAAAAACCTGTAATTTTATGCGGGGATTTGAATGTTGCCCACAGGGAGATAGATTTGAAAAACCCCAAGACCAACAGAACCAGTGCGGGGTTTACCGACCAGGAACGGGAAAAATTTTCCCGACTGCTGGACAATGGCTTTATTGATACCTTCAGGGCTATATATCCCGACAAGACCGGAGCATATACCTGGTGGTCATACATGTTCAAGGCCAGAGAGAAAAACGCAGGCTGGAGAATTGACTACTTCTGTGTTTCGGAGTGTCTCAAGGATATGGTTAACGATGCATATATATATTCTGAAACCATGGGCTCTGATCATTGCCCCGTGGGACTTGAGCTTCAGCTTTGATTTTACCGGAGTCAGTTGCGGTTCGGAGCCTTCGCCTTCCAAAAGCCAACAAGTTGTCTCTGAATTATGCCTTTAAGCTGGCTTTGAATTATCCTGTGTTATGCAGGTTAAATTATTCACAACGTGGATGAGCCTATTTTAAACATATACACAGATTAGTCCACATTATCCACAGATTACATGTCCACATTATGAATAAATTGTGGAAAAGGAAGGTATTATCATAGATATATGGAGGTTTGGCCTGAATTCAGGCCTTTCTCCTGTGGATAATCACAGAGGCTCCATAAATAAATTTTGTTTTAACTGCTATAACTTTAGTGTATAATAGCAAGGAAAAGAATTAGAATCTGAGTTATAGTCTGGAGACAATATGTTTGAAGATATTATAGGCAAAATGCGGGGAGATTTTGACATAAAGCCCATGGAAGTCATGAATCTTCAGCCTTTGGTGCTCGCATATATAGGTGATGCGGTCTACGAAACCTATATCCGCACCATGCTCGTTGTAAACAAAAAAACAAATGTTAACACCCTTCATAAAATGTCGGTAAATTATGTTAAGGCAAAGGCACAGTCCGACATTGTCAGGCGCATAATGGACAAGCTGAATCCGGACGAGCAGGATGTGGTAAGGCGAGGCCGCAATGCCAAGTCCGTAACTGTGCCCAAGCATGCAGAAATAACGGACTATCGTTATTCTACAGGGTTTGAGGCACTGATAGGCTATTTATATCTTATAAATCAAACAGACAGATTGCTGGAAATATTGAGGCTTTCGGTGGAAGCATAGCCGAGCTTCAGATAAAAATTCCTGGAAATCAGCAGATACAGGCACATATAGGCAGATACGAGTAGATACGAGCAGATGCAGACAGATACAAGCGGCAAGCAGATATAGACAAATATGGTCAAATACAGGCAGTAAACAGAAAATATATTACCGCTGCGGCGGATACAGTCATATGACTTGGGAGGAAACATGGCAGCAGATAAAAGACAGGGGAACAGCACAGCCGGAGAAAGAAGAGGCTCCTTTGGAGATAGAAGGGGCCCGGAAACGGATTCTGACAGAAGAAATTCCTTTGATAAACGGGGACCAAGGCCGGAGCAGAACAGGCGAGGAGCCAGAGCCGGAAAACCGGATGCAGGCAATAGAACCCGGGCGGAAAAAGGCCCCAGGGATTTTGGCGAAAAAAGAATTCCCAGAGAGCCGAAGCTGGAGGCAGAGGTTCAGGAGGAGCAGCTTGGGGATAGTGACAAGCTGGAAGGCAGAAATTCCGTTCTGGAGGCTTTAAAGGCCGGCAGGACCATAAATAAGCTATTTGTAATAAAAGGTGAACGTGAAGGTTCTATACGTCAGATAGTGGCAATGGCGAGACAGAAGGGCATAATAGTAACCGAGGTTGAAAAGAGTGCCCTTGACAGTATGTCCACCTCCAGGTCGCATCAGGGGGTAATTGCTTTTGTTGCCGTAAAGGAATATGTGGAAGTTGACGACATTCTGCAGGCTGCACGTGAAAAAGGACAGCCTCCTTTTATCATTATTCTGGATGAAATAGCAGATCCCCACAATTTTGGTGCTATTCTCAGAACTGCCAATGCTGTCGGAGCACATGGCATAATTATTCCAAAGAGAAGAGCCATCGGCCTGACTTCCGCCGTATCAAAGGCATCAGCCGGGGCTGTGGAATATGTACCAGTATCAAGAGTTACAAATATTGCACAGACTATAGAATATTTAAAGAAAAACAATGTGTGGGTGGTGGGTACCGACGCCACCGGTGATAAAGCGTTTTACGAGAGCGATCTCAAAGGCCCCATGGCGCTGGTGGTGGGAAGTGAAGGAGAGGGCATGGGCAAGCTCATCCGTGAAAAATGTGATTTTGTTGTAAATATCCCCATGCAGGGAGAAATAAGCTCCTTGAATGCTTCGGTTGCAGCAGCAATTGTAATGTACGAGATATTGAAGCAAAGGGGAAGGTCCTGACAGGTAAAAAATAACTGAATATGAAAACAGCCGGTGAGGTGTGTATAAAAACAAGCCTCTGATGAAGAGCAATACAATACGGCAAATGTTTCACCTGACATATGTAAGAAGCCGGATAGAATTTGCAAGGGGGAAGTAAAGCTTGACACAGTATGGGTAGTCTCATATAATTTAATATGAGTATCTATCTCTATTTTAACATTCTTTAACGAGCCGAAAAAGTGGGGGCAACTGCATTGAAAATTAACGTGAGGGCTGAGGCCTATCAAACCTATACAGGAATGATAGATGAGGATGTAATACAAGAGGCAAAGGCAGGCAGTGAAAATGCACTGGAGTATCTTATAAACAAATATAAGAGCTTTGTCCGGGCTAAGGCGAGAACATATTTTCTCATCGGTGCCGACCGCGAGGATATCATTCAGGAAGGCATGATCGGTTTGTTTAAGGCAATCAGAGACTACAAAGGGGACAAGCTGTCTTCTTTCAGAGCCTTTGCCGAGCTTTGCATAACCCGACAGATTATTACTGCCATAAAAACTGCTACCAGGCAAAAGCATATACCTTTAAATTCCTATGTATCTCTTAACAAGCCGATTTTTGATGAAGAATCCGACAGAACTCTGATGGATGTCATCAGCGAGGAGAATATCAGCGACCCTGAAGAGCTTTTGATAAACAGGGAGGAGTTTCTGGGCATAGAGAATAAGATGGGCGAAATATTGAGCTCTCTGGAATGGGAGGTTTTGACCTCTTATCTTGAAGGCAAGTCTTATCAGGAGATAGCAGAAGATTTGGACAGGCATGTCAAGTCGATAGATAACGCGCTACAACGAGTAAAACGTAAATTGGAGAAATATCTAGAAGAACAGAAGGCATAATCTTAAAAAACGGGCTAAAATGCGACTAGACGAGTGAACAAAAAACATGCTATAATACCCTAGTCTATTAGCCTGCTACATAAAGTGCGGGTGTAGTTCAATGGTAGAACATCAGCTTCCCAAGCTGATTGCGTGGGTTCGATTCCCATCACCCGCTCCAGTTTTAAAACAAGAAGTTTTGATTGGCAAATTCCTGACGTAATGGAAAACTGTTTAGAAATCGAACCTGAGAGGGCTCGAACGGAAGACAAAGCAGGCGTGATTCCCATCACCTGCTCCAAACAATTTGATACAGGCTCCCATAGCTCAGTTGGCAGAGCGCATCCATGGTAAGGATGAGGTCTCCAGTTCGAATCTGGATGGGAGCTCCAAAAGGAAATACCTCCGACGAAAGTCCGGAGGTATTTCCTTTTTGTGCTCTCTGTTCTAAATTGGAATGCAGACCTTAATGCGTATTGTGCTGCGCTCTGCCGGCAGAGCCAGCGAAGCAAAAAGCGAGCAATACAAGGAAAGCAAGCATGGAGGAGCGTAACGTATGCCATACGTGAGCACCGGAGATGCGCAGCATGACGAAGTAGGGCGAAGGTTTTTGAGAGCGGAGCATTCATGGTAAGGGTGAGGTCTGGTTCGAATCTGGATGGGAGCTCCAAAAGGAAATACCTCCGACGAAAATCCGGAGGTATTTCCTTTTTGTGCTCTGTTCTGAATTGGAATGCAGACCTTAATGCGTATTGTGCTGCGCTCTGCCGGCAGAGCCTGCGAAGCAAAAAGCAAGCAATACAAGGAAAGCAAGTGTCGAGGAGCGGAACGTATGAGATACGTGAGTACCGGAGATGCGCAGCATGACGAAGTAGTGCGAAGGTTTTTGAGAGCAGAACATCTATGGTAAGGATGAGGCCGAGTTCCACCGTGAATTTTATTTCTATAAAGAACTTTTTTATTACCTTTTATAAGTGGAGGTTAAAATAGGCATATATTTTTATCCCATTAGAGTGGTATAATAAGTAAAAACGAGTGATAAAGCCATAGGTGATGAATATGAGCCATTTAGAGGTTGTAGCAGCAATAATAATAAACAATGATGAAATATTATGTATGCAGCGTAATAGAGCTAAGTATGATTATGTTTCCTTTAAATATGAATTTCCAGGTGGGAAGCTTGAGCCAGGGGAAAGCAGGGAACAAGCCTTAATGCGGGAATTATCCGAGGAGATGGATTTGGACATAATTGTTACTCCAAAGGATTTTTTTATGACTGTAGAACATACATATCCGGACTTTTCCATTACTATGCACAGTTTTATTTGTAAAATGAATAACAAAACCTTCACAAGAAGGGAACATATTTCACATACCTGGCTTAAACCCAAGGAGCTTGAAACCATAGATTGGGCTGCAGCAGATTTGCCTATTGTGAAGAAGCTTAGGGAGGTTATGCCTTGAGTATCCAAAAAAATCTGGCAAGGAGTTTACATACTGGTCTTTTCGATTATCATAAGTTTTCTCTGGAAGAATATCGCCCCTCTCTGCTTATAAATAACTATAAGTCAGGTCAAAAAGTTTTAACCAGCATCGTAAACGAGTTAAATAAATGTGAGGAGTTTTTCTTTTCAACAGCCTTTATAACCAACAGTGGTGTTGCCTCTCTGATTAATGTACTGAAGGAACTTGAAGATAAAGGTGTAAAAGGGAAGATAATTGCATCTCAGTATCAAAACTTTACAGAGCCTATTGCATTAAAGCGGCTTATTAGTTTAAAAAATATTGAAGTAAAAATAGTGGTTGAAAATAATCATCATACAAAAGGCTACATATTTAAACGAGATGATATATTCACTATAATAGTCGGTAGTAGTAACTTAACACAAGATGCACTTAGCTATAATAAAGAATGGAATATAAAAGTTACATCACTGAGTGAAGGCTCTCTTTTACAGCAGACAATGAGAGAATTTAACTACACCTTTGATAATGCTGTGACTGTTACGGATGAATGGATAGATGAATATCAGAAAATATATCAAGAACGGACATACAAAGATAATACAAATGTAATTGTAAAAAAACGCGTCGCTGGTACAGAAGCAGGATATTTCATAGATAACCAGGAAAATATTGAGCCTTCCATGTTCTATAAGATATCCCCCAATAAAATGCAAATAGAAGCTTTAGCCTGTATTAATAACCTTAGAGATAATGGAAAAGACAAGGCTTTAATTATTTCTGCAACCGGTACTGGAAAAACATATTTATCAGCCTTTGATGCTAAAATATTTAAACCTGCAAAGCTGTTATTTGTAGTACATAGGGAAAATATAGCAAATAAAGCAATGGAAAGCTATCGGAAGGTATTTGGCAATAGCGTTTCCATGGGTCTTTTAAGCGGTAATTCAAAGGACTTTGAATCAGATTTTTTATTTTGCACAATACAAACCTTATCAAAAGATAATATAATGAAAACATTCGCGCAGGATTATTTTGACTATATTATCATTGATGAGGCGCACCGTTCAGGTGCCAATTCCTATCAAAATATAATAGGGTATTTTAAACCAAGGTTCTTATTAGGTATGACTGCTACACCTGAAAGAATGGATGGTTATGATATATTTAAAGCATTTGACCACAACATAGCTTATGAGATTAGGTTAAATAAAGCTTTGGAAGAAAATATGCTCTGTACATTTCATTACTACGGAATAAGTGACATTAAGATCAATGGACAGTTAATTAATGAAAATGCGGACTTCAACGCATTAACGTCTAATGAGAGAGTTGAACGGATAATAGAAAAATCGGAGTTTTATGGGTGCGACCAAGGAAGAGTAAAAGGTCTTATTTTTTGCAGCAGAGTTGAAGAGGCAAGAGAATTGTCAAAACAATTTAATCAACGAGGCTATAAAACAATAGCTCTTGATGGCAGCAGCAGTGAAGAACAAAGAGAGATTGCGATTAAGCAGTTAGAAGAAGATAATATTTCAGGGGAATATTTGGATTATATTTTTACTGTTGATATATTTAATGAGGGAGTAGATATACCATCTGTTAATCAAATAATTATGCTAAGACCAACCCAATCGGCTATTATATTTGTACAGCAGTTGGGACGTGGACTCAGGAAAAACAGAAATAAGGAGTATCTTGTAGTTATTGATTTCATAGGTAATTATTCAAATAACTATTTAATTCCGATTGCTTTATTTGGAGATAATTCATATAACAAGGATACCCTGAGAAAATTGATTAATAGCGGCAACAGTTTTATTCCAGGGTCATCCACTGTCAATTTTGACTATATTACCAAACAGAGGATTTTTGAAGCTATAAATACTGCCACATTGAATTCAAAAAAAGATCTTTTCAAAGAATACAATTTATTAAAGTATAAATTGGGTAAAATGCCTTTAATGATGGATTTTATTGAACATGGAAGCCGTGACCCATATGCATTTGTTGAATATTCAGATTCCTATTTCAATTTTGTCAGCAAGTATGATGAAAATTTTAAAGAAGATTTATCTGTCAGTGAAAGAGGATATCTTGAATTTTATTCTAAAGAGATAGGTAATGGAAAGCGTATAGAAGACATTATTATTTTGGAAGAAGTTATAAGCAACAATAAAGTGTCAATTGAAAGCATCAAGCAAAAAATACTTACTGATTTCTCATATCTTCCTTCGGATGAAACAATTGAGTCATCAATAAACAGCTTGAATTGCCAATTTGTTAAAAAACAGGATTTTAATAAGTATAATAGACCTTATAGCATTGACGTAATAAATGGCACCATTAAAATAAGTGATAAACTTGAAAGCGTACTGAAAAGACCTGTATTTAAGACTTTCTTAAACGATATTATCAGTTATGGTAAAACTGCTTTTAGTTCAGATTATAGTAAAGAGAACTTTATTGATGGCTTTAAGCTATATCAAAAATACAGCAGGAAGGATGCTTGTCGTATTCTTAATTGGGCGAGTGACCAATCATCCACTGTTTATGGATATAGAATTAAAAACAATACATGCCCGATTTTTGTTACTTACAATAAAAGTGAACATATTAGTGAAAGCACAAAATACAAAGAGGATTTTATTAATAGGCAGCAATTTAGTTGGATGACCAGGCCAAGAGTCAAAATGGATTCCAGAGAGACTATAGAATTACAGAATTGTGAAAATACTGGGCTGAGGATATTACTATTTGTAAAGAAAAGTGATAGCGAGGGTTCTGATTTTTATTATATGGGGGACGTAATTCCCTGTGAATTCAAACAGACAACTACCAAAGATGGCCATGGCAAAGTTCTTCCAATAGTTAACATTGTGTATAAATTGAAACAGCAGGTAGAAGAAAAAATGTTTGAATACATAACGAATTAGTAAGAGTAATGAGGTTTTTATGGAAAAGAATGTACACCAGGGCCACAGGCAAAGAGTTAAAACACGATTTTTAACAGAGGGTTTGGATGGATTTGAGGATCATCAAGTGCTGGAAATGCTCCTTTTCTTCTGCATACCAATGAAAGATACCAATGACCTTGCACACAAAATGATTAATGAATTCGGTTCTTTAGCAGGCTTATTTGAAGCTGATCCCAAAGATATCTGCAAAAGATGTGGAGTCAGTGAAAACACTGCTGTACTTGTCTCCTTTATACCGTCTTTATCAAGAAGGTACTTTAATAGGAAATGGGGGGACAAGCCTGTTTTGAACAGTTCATCAAAAGCCGGGGAATATTCAGTTTCTCTCTTCGCCGGAAGAACTTATGAGGTGTTTTTTGTTATATGTCTGGATTCACAAAACAGAGTCAATTATGCAGCTTTGGTTCATGAAGGAACTATCAATGAATCCCCGGTTTATCCGAGATTAATTGTTGAAACGGTACTGCGGCATCAGGCAAATAGTGTTATTCTGGCACACAATCATCCTGGAGGAAGTCTTCAGCCTTCTCAGGATGATATCGCGATTACTAAGAAAATAACATCGGCTCTTGAACCGATTTCTGTAAAGGTAATGGATCATATTATTGTTGCTGGAGATAAGTATATGAGTTTTAAAGAAAGGAACCTGATTTAGCAGGTCCCTTATATATTTTGAACAATGTCAGCAGTTCCCCACCTCTTAGGTAGCGGGTTTCCAGGTAAAGCTGTCAGTGGTGAGCTGCAATCTTCCATTGACGTTGTTCAAACACCGCGCGAAAGCGGGGTGCGCAGACGTAGTCTGCGGAGCCGTAGCCGAATCCATTTCGGCGTAGGCGATATATTAAATTGAATGGAGTTGAACAATTTGGAAGAGCTTATAAAAAGAATTTTATCATTCAGAGACCAGCGAGACTGGAAACAGTTCCATACGCCTGAGAATTTGTCCAAGTCAATCATGATTGAGGCAGCGGAATTATTGGAGAATTTTCAGTGGGATAACAACTTCGATAAAGAAAAGGTGATGGAAGAGCTTGCAGATATAATGATATATTGCGTCTTAATGGCTGATTCGGTGAATGTTGATATTATAAAGATTATGGAAGATAAGCTGAGGAAGAATTCAGAGAAATATCCCATAGAAAAGGCAAAGGGTAACAGCAGGAAATATACAGAATTCTGATAAAGTGTGAAAAGTTGAAGGGGATCGGAATATATTTCAAGGGAGGTGCCGAGCCATGCCGTTTTTTCAAGATATTTTGAACTAACTATGGGGCATGGGCATGAATATGATTGTCTATGAGGCTACTAAGCAAGAGTTTATGGATCATGTAGAAAGAGACGAAATAGCGGTAAAGATATATGCATCTTATAAAGATAAGATTGGACGTACAGCAGAAAGCGAAATAAATTCGTGGAACAATTCAATGAATTATATGTATAAGGTGCTTAATACACCAGCAATACCTTCGGAATCCGGTATTGCAATTGAATATAAGATTCCTGCATCATCCAGAAGAATAGATTTTATCTTATCGGGTCTGGACGAAGCAGACAGGAATAACAAAAAATAGTGCTCCACGAGAAGTTTATTCTCGGAAACTGCAGGATGACTATAAAAAGTCATATATTGACAATCTGTTTAAAGGATCTGGCGTTTATTACGAATCAGATAAAAACGAGTTTGATGTACTGATTGTTGATGAAGCTCACCGCCTGGGTGAGAAATCGGGTTTATTTAAAAATAAGGGAGAAAATCAAACGAAGGAAATAATAAATGCGTCTAAGTTTTCAATATTCTTTATTGATGAATACCAGAAGATTAGTATAAGTGACGATGGTAATAAGCAGGACATTATCAATTTTGCTCACTTGAATAAAGCTGATGTCGTTGAAATGAAGCTTGAATCTCAATTCAGATGTAATGGATCGGATGGATACCTCTCGTGGCTTGATGATGTACTGGAGATTGGTAATACAGCAAACTTTGATGGATTCGAGTTTGATTATGAATTTAAGGTTGTTGATAATCCAAATGAATTAAGGGAATTAATTGAGGAGAAAAATAAAATTAACAATAAAGCGAGAGTCGTTGCCGGGTACTGTTGGAACTGGATAACAGAGGGCAAAAGCGATAGCGCAGTTTTCGACATATCCATTGAAAAGTATAACTTTAAAATGAGTTGGAATTTAAGCAATACTACGTGGGCTATTGCTGGGGATTCAATTAACCAGGCGGGGTGCATACATACTTCACAGGGGCTTGAATTCGATTATGTAGGAGTTATTATAGGAAATGATATTAGATATGACGGGAGAAGGATTATTACTGATTTTACAAAAAGGGCAAAAACAGATAAATCTTTAAGCGGCATAAAAAAGATGTATAGGGAAAACAGGGAAAATGCATTGAAAGTAGCCGATCAGATCATAAAAAATACATATAGGACTCTTATGTCGAGAGGACAAAAAGGTTGTTATGTATATTGCGTTGATGAAAGGTTACAGGATTACTTAAAAGAAAGACTAAATAAATTTTATAAACCCGTGGAATACTCTTGTGCCCCACAAGATAGGGATAAGGCGGCGGAAGATAATTCGGAACTTATATGAATTTTTATTTTCTGACTGCTATTCAGAGGAAGGGTAATTGATGTCTTGTATTTTTTGTGATTATATTAATGATAAGAACTATTTAATGGAAAATGAACTTGCTGTAGCAATATATGATAAATTTCCGGTTAATAAGGGACATGTACTTATAATACCTAAAAGGCATTATGCAAGCTACTTTGATGCAACACAGGATGAAATAATCGCCTTCAATGATTTGACCAAAAAAGTTAAAGCGTTACTTGATAGTAATCTGAAGCCTGATGGATATAATATTGGGATTAACATAGGGGAAGCTGCCGGGCAGACTATTTTCCATCTCCATGTTCATGTTATTCCCCGGTATTACGGGGATGTTGACAATCCCAGAGGTGGTATCAGAAAATTAAAAAAACCTCTTGTGGAGTATGATGGATAGGAAGGAACTAAATAAATGGTAGAATATTCATCTTTACATAGTTATAATAAAAATTGTGTTACAGGTGATAGCGATCACTTGTATAAACGCCTTAAAGAGTCTATTTTAAAGGCAAATAAAATTGATATTATTGTTGCTTTTCTGATGGAATCAGGTGTACGGCTTCTGGAGGAAGATTTTAAGGAGGCTGTTGATAAAGGTACGGTTTTAAGGATTTTATGCGGCAACTATTTGAACATTACCCAACCTCAAGCTCTTTATCTTCTCAAGGATACTTTAGGAGATAAGATTGATTTGCGCTTTTATAATGTACCCAATAAATCTTTTCATCCAAAAGCATATATTTTTGAATATGAAAATAGCAGTGAAATCTATATAGGTTCATCAAATGTCTCCCGCTCGGCATTAACCAGTGGAATTGAATGGAACTATCGGATTTCCTCTGAAACAAATCCGGAAGACTGTTCTCATTTTAAGGATACATTTGAGGATTTATTTCTTAATCAATCTATTATAGTTGATGATAATGAGATGCGAAAGTATTCGAAGAGGTGGAAGAGGCCGAAGCTGTTTGAGGACTTGGAGCGGATTGAAGACGGCGAACAAGATGATAGAGGCTTAATTAAATCAAAGACTGCTGAACTGCTGCCGGATTATGCAGTTGACACTCATGAGCGGGAACAATGCCTGATACTAGATTATCCACGTCCTATAGGCCCTCAAATTGAGGCTTTATATGAGCTTAAAAAATCACGGCTGGAGGGGGCTGGGATAAAGGCATAGTGGTTGCAGCTACCGGAGTAGGTAAAACCTTTCTGGCGGCTTTTGATTCAAAGGAATTCAATAAGATTCTTTTTGTAGCTCATAGAGAGGAAATATTAGGACAGGCAGAAAGAACCTTTAAATGTGTAAGATCTGAAAAGTCAATCGGTTATTTCAGCGGAGAAAGAAAAGACAGAGAGTGCGAGATATTACTTGCTACAGTTCAAACTATAGGCCGCAAGGAATATCTCAATGAAGAATATTTTGCAATACACCGGTTTGACTATATTGTTATAGATGAGTTTCACCATGCGGTAGCTGACAGCTATAAAAATATTATTGAGTATTTCAGGCCCGGGTTTCTGCTTGGACTTACTGCTACACCGGAAAGGCTTGACAGTCAGGATGTGTTTGCTTTATGTGATTATAACCTTGTATATGAAGTCAGGCTGAAGGAAGCTATAAATAAGGGCTGGCTTGTACCTTTCAGATATTATGGCGTTTATGATGAAACAGATTATAGCAGGATAGACTATAGAAATGGCAGGTATGATGGGAAACAACTGGAGCAATTGCTAAATATAAATAAGCGGGCTGACCTGATATCGCAAAACTATCTGAAATACAATAGCAGAAGGGCTTTGGGGTTTTGCTCAAGCAGAGGCCATGCTGTTTTTATGGCTGAATATTTTATGAGCCATGGTGTAAAAGCTTGTGCTGTAATCAGTCATAATACAGAGGAGTGCCAGGAGGCATTATGTATTATGAGCAGGAAGGAAGCTATAGAGAAATTAAGGAGTTCTGAAATTAAAGTTATATTTTCTGTGGACATGTTTAATGAAGGACTGGATGTTCCTGAAGTTGATATGGTTATGTTTCTGAGACCCACAGAATCACCTACTGTTTTTCTGCAGCAGTTGGGAAGAGGCCTGCGCAGAAAAGGTGATAAAAAGTATGTGAATGTGCTGGATTTTATCGGTAACTATAAAAAAGCAAATCTTATTCCGTTCTTTCTTTCCGGGGATGTGAAAAACCTTGTGAGAAAGAGCAGTCAAACCAATGTACTTAGCAGCGTTGAATATCCAGATGGTTGCTTTGTTGACTTTGACTTCAGATTGATTGATCTCTTTAAACGCATGGCAGGTCAGCGGAAAGAATTATTTGAAAAAATCAGGGAGGAATATTTCAGGATTAAAGAGAATATCAGTGACAGACCCTTGAGACTTTCAATGTACACATATATGGATGAAAGCATATATTCTGCAATTAGCACCAGAAGGGATTTAAACATCTTTAAAGATTATATTTCCTTCCTTAATAAGATTGGAGAACTTTCAGAGAATGAAAAGGCATTGATGGGCACCAAGGCTCATGAGTTTCTTAAGAATATTGAAAATACTGATATGACCAAAATGTATAAGATGCCTCTTCTTTCGGCTTTTTATATTAATGGTAAAATGAGGCTTACCATTAATGAGCAAGACATATATGAAAGCTTTAAGGAGTTTTACTCTCATGGATCAAACGCTGTTGATTTGTTAAAGGATAACAGTACCCGTAATTACAAAGCTTGGGACAAAAAGGAATATGTAGAGCTGGCCCGAAGGAATCCAATAAACGCTTTTTTGAGATCTTCCGCTGAATTCTTTTATAAAGAAGATAAGAACTTCTGCCTGAATCCAGAACTTAAAGAGTATATAGATAACCCGGCATTTGTCAAGCATTTTAAAGACATTGTGGACTACAGAACCAGAAAGTTCTATAGGGAAAGGCTTGAAAAAACGCTTTGAAGAGAATGAAAGATGAGTTGCTTCATAAATTAAAGACCAGTAATTAGGAGTGATTAAAATGGAAAATAATAATTCTATAAAGTATGATAAATTAATCCGTGACAAAATTCCTGAAATAGTAGAGTCTAAAGGTAGCAAGGCCATAGTTGAGCTTCTGGATGCCAGAAATTATGAGAAGTATTTGGACATAAAGCTTGGTGAGGAATTAAAGGAATATTTGGAAGATGGAAGTGTAGAGGAACTTGCCGATCTGGTTGAAGTAGTATATGCTTTGCTTGACTGTAAAGGGGTATCTCTTGAAGAGTTCGAAAAAATAAGGATTGCTAAAGTTGAGGAGAGAGGGGCTTTTAAAAAGAGGCTTTTGTTGAAGGAAATAATAGGTAAAGCAGATAAAAAAAGAGGCTGAGTAAAATTAAGAGTACTTCGTCCACTTCTTTGTTTGGGAGAAGACTTGCACAAAGTAAAAGTATTCTAAAATTTCTATAAAAGATAAAAGGTAAGGAGTATCGCTAGCTGCTATTTAAGTAGTTTTGCGACACTCCTTTTTTGAATTTTATACAGAACTGCACGGTATTCAGTTTCAATATATTAACGAGTATTAAAGGGCTTGATAAAAGTGAGTTTTCATGTACTACTCTTTCATGGATGTCCGTTTTTTCTTCTTAAGTGTAAATCTCCCACACAAATACGCTGAGCTTTTAAACAAATAGGAAATATTATGAAATACGCATTATAAAAGCTTTATTATCTTAATTGTAAGATAAATCAAATTAAAAACCACTTAAATATTATCAATAGTCAATAAGTTGACTTGAAAGATTAATTAAGAAACAAATTGAAAGGAGATGTTCAGTATGGAAGACATTATTTTTGAGGAAATATTTTTAGAGGATATTTCTAATTCTGAGGCAAACGGTTTTTCTTTAGGTTTTGGCTGCGGAGACAGTGGGCTGGGATTTGGCTGCTAAAAGATTATTAAGGCTAAGATGCAATAGAAAGACAAGGAGAGATCATATGGGGAATTCAAAGATGATTTTTAACCACGAGATAGGAAAAGCAGACTGCCGCACTCAATGTATAAGAGATATTGTTGAATTCTACGGACTGAAGTTGTCAATACCAATGAGCTTCGGGCTGGGAGAAGGACTTGGGATAGATTACTGGTTAGAACGTGAAACAAAGGTCCCGTTTATGGTTCTCAACGGAAGAAAACTTCAAACCGAATACAATCTCTGCAGAAATATAGGACTTAAAATTATGTGTTTCAAAGAACCTGACAATGCGGCAGCCGAGGAGATATTAAAGCAAAGAGTCCTGAGTGGGCAACCCGTTATGCTGGACACAGACCGTTACTACCTTTCCTATATAGGTGACAGATTTGGAAAAACGCATTTCGGACACCATTCGGTTATTGCAGCGGACTACCGTGACAAGTGTTTTGGACTTTATGATTTCCTCTATCCCAATATGATATGGTGCCCCAGTACAGAATTGGCTCAGGCAAGAAGCTCGGATTGGAAACCCTTTACGCCTCAAAACAAATGGTATGAATTTTATTCCGAAAATATAAAATTGAGGCTTGAGTATCAGGACTTTGCTAAAAGCATAAAAAATGTATGCAGCAGGATGCTTTCGGATAATAAAAATACCGGGGTGAGCGGTATCAGGACATATGTCGATGAGATCAGCAGCTTTGAACCTCTGATTTCAGAAAGCAAAATGAGACATTATTTAAACCTTCAAATTAATTTTCTTGCAGCGTACATAGGCCAAATGGATGCAAGCGGAACAATGTCCCGGCAGATATATGCCGAATTTCTGGATGAGCTGGGAGATATGTTTGATATGCCTGAATACAGGAAAATATCGGAACAATTAAAAGATTTGGCACAGAACTGGAAGCAAATTGTAAGCTTTTTGAGTTCATCGAATGATCTGAAGGAAAAACTGCAATTCCTGAGGCATCAACTTTTAAAGATGGCCGACCTGGAGGCGGAATTTTTCTTGCAATTGATGAAATTTGCAGAAGACAGCGTAGTGCTGACTGCATAATGTCAAAAACAAATTTCTGGATAGAGCATGGCTAAGGATACTGAGAAGGGGGTGAAGGAAATGGATGAAAAGGAACTTCTAAATCTTTTGGATAAGATTGAAATATCTGAAATTGAAGAGCTTGAGGGTATGATGTCAGCAGCATCTGGTTGTGGCCATCTCATTGAATAAAAGGTGAATCGATCATAAGTGTTTGAATTTGTGTAAAGCTGTACTTTTAGCGGGTGCAGTTATATAAATTAAAATTTTATGTAATTACCGAAGGAGTTCAGGGTGAATTCCAAACAAGGAGAGGAGGTGTACCTGATGGACAATAAGAAAATACCTGTAGAAAACCTTATAGAAAAGGTTGATGTATCGGAAATCGACGAACTGGAGAGCACAGTAACTCCGGCATGCGGCGGCGGCTGTGGCGCAGGGTGTTAATGTAAGTCAAATAAAAAATATTTTATATGGAGGTCAAAAAACATGGATAACAAAAAAATACCTGTAGAGAACCTTATAGAAAAGGTTGACGTATCGGAAATCGACGAATTGGAGAGCACAGTAACTCCGGCATGCGGTGGCGGCTGCGGCGCAGGGTGTTAATGCAAGTCAAATAAAAAATATTTTATATGGAGGTCAAAAAACATGGATAACAAAAAAATACCTGTAGAGAACCTTATAGAAAAGGTTGACGTATCGGAAATCGACGAATTGGAGAGCACAGTAACTCCGGCATGCGGTGGCGGCTGCGGCGCAGGGTGTTAATGCAAGTCAAATAAAAAATATTTTATATGGAGGTCAAAAAACATGGATAACAAAAAAATACCTGTAGAGAACCTTATAGAAAAGGTTGACGTATCGGAAATCGACGAATTGGAGAGCACAGTAACTCCGGCATGCGGCGGCGGCTGCGGCGGAGGGTGTTAATGCAAGTCAAATAAAAAATATTTTATATGGAGGTCAAAAAACATGGATAACAAAAAAATACCTGTAGAGAACCTTATAGAAAAGGTTGACGTATCGGAAATCGACGAACTGGAGAGCACAGTAACTCCGGCATGCGGCGGAGGCTGCGGCGGAGGGTGTTAATGTTAGTGAATAACTTATAATATAGGTTCAAAAGGAGAGGGTAGCATCAGGAACAGACATTTATAAAAAAATCTCTTTCCTGCTTAAATTCGGTGAGCCAACCGCTTTCTGGATTTAAGCAGGAACCTTTATTAAACATAAAACTTATTTTACTTTTTAATTAAGTGAAGGATGGGAATTTGTATGCAAAATAGATATAAATTATTCAGGACAGATGACAAATATGTACTTTATGATATAGAGACCATGCATTTCTACCGCTTACCAAAGGAAACCGGAGAAAGGTTTTCTGCAATGGAGCCTGTTGAGATGGGAAATATCATATCTGAAAGACTCCCGGTGGAGGAACCCGCTAAAATTAGAAAAACAACAGAAGCAAAGGTTTGTAAAAGGCTGGTACTGGTTATTTCTCAAAAATGTAATCTTGCCTGCCGTTATTGTTATGCAGACGGCGGTGAATACCAGGAATTCAAACAGGCCTATATGACTAAAGAGACTGCGATGGCTGCAGTGGAATATTTTCTTGAGAAATTTCCGGAAGGTATTTCAAATATACAGTTCTTCGGGGGAGAGGCATTAATGAATTTTGATCTGATGGAGGAGGTGTGTTCCTGGGTTACCGAGACCTTTGAAAACAAAGGTTTGAAAAAGCCGAACTTCACTATTGTTACAAACGGAACTCTTATTGACCAGAGAGCTATAGATCTGTTTAATCAATACCAGTTTTCTGTGACCATAAGCCTTGATGGGGACAAGAAAATAAACGACACCAACAGGATATTCAAAACTGCCACAGGCAGTGTTCACGACAGCGTTGTTGATGCCATAGAGAGAATGAATGCCGAGAGAAAGTTCCCTCTTTTGGTAGAAATGACTGTTACCTCGGCTCAAGTAAAGGATTTTGAGAAGAGCGGCATGTACCCGAGAGTTATAGAATATATACATTCTTTGGGAGTTGACGGTATACACCTGGCTCCTGTTATAGACAGAAATAACAAAGAACTGTCTGCATGTGGCGGAGGCAGTTGTACCGATTCATTGAATAGCTTTTTTGATGCCTATGTCAAGTATGGAATTGATTCCTTGGCAACTTCAAAGCCAATAACTATTCCAAAAGTACTTGAAGCAGCAGATAGGCTGAAAAAGCATGAAAAGCGTGCAAATTTTTGTATAGCGGGAATTATAGATTTTTCAGTAAATACCTGTGGAGATATTTATCCGTGCTTTACTTTTATCGGGCATGAAGAATTTATTATGGGGAATGTATATAACCCTGCAGCGCAAGAAAGTTTCAACAGGGTTAAAACAATGGTAGCGGAAAATACGGTGGATAAAATCGACGATTGCAAAGATTGCTGGATAAAAGGCATTTGTACAAATTGTATAGGGGGTGCTTACTTGAATAATGGAGATATAAGCAAGCCGGTTACGGAAATGTGCGGTGTTGTCAGAGCAATGACTGAAAGGCTGGTGGTAGAATTGTCAACCGGTGGAATAAGCAAAAGGCTTCAAAAAAGGAATGCTGTTGAAAATGAAATGGTGCGGGTCAGTAATGCCGGATAACCGGAAATTAAAAGTATTCGTACCTGGATTGGAGTGGGATAAATATTGAAAAAGGATAAAACAGAGTACAGTAAAATACCTGAAGCTTTGGACCCCGATACTTACAAACCTAAAATATACAGGGACATAAGTGTCACAGTTCTATATGAAAAAAAAGAGGGCAATGAATACTGTATTGGCTCCGTGGAGAGGGATGCATACATCAAGGCCACGCAAAGCCAGGTAAATAATTTATGGAACTGTATTTCAATAATGAACGGAGCATTGACTATTACTGAGATTCAAGGCGAAATGGAGATGCAAGGGATAAAAGTTGACGTATACCAATTAGTGATGAAGCTTCTAAGAGTTGGTTTGCTGGAGGACGAAAATTACATGGGAAGGCCTTTTGACGAAGCCAGCAGACTTACATTTCCACTTTGTGCTGTTGACATAAAAAGATTGTCGGGATTAATTCAGCCCTTTTCTCGCATTATTGTTTCATGTGTACTTGTTCTGCTGGGACTGGGAATTGTTATTTTCTCGTATTTATTGCTGGAAAATAAGATATCTATTATAGAATTAATAAGATACAAAAATTCATATATAAAGAGTTTCATTTTTTCCAGCCTGCTGGCGATTCCTATTTTTATAACTCATGAATTTGCCCACGTAATTGTAGCCGGAAAGTATAAACTATATGCAGCTAAAATGAATTTCGCACTCTATTTCGGCTTTATACCAATGGCATATGTGAGAATTTCCGGGATATACACGCTTCCAAGGAATAAAAGAATAAAAATAATGTCTGCAGGAATAATTTGGAATATTACTTTGGGTATAACCTTGACTGTGGTGAGTTACCTGTTGAATATAGAGATATTAAAAGTTATTGCCTTGTCCAATTTCCAGATCGCGCTGGTAAATCTCTCCCCTTTTTCGCTATCGGATGGCTATTTCCTTATGTGCAATTTTATGAAAGTATCAAATCTGAGAATGAATTTTTTTAAAGCTGTTACCATGGGAAAGCAAGGAGGTGCTAAAGCTAAATATTCATTAATTACATGGGTTTACATAGCCTGTACTTCCATATTTATGGGAGTGATGAGTGTCACCTTTGGAAATTCATTGTTGCGAAAGATTATAAAATACAGGGTACTGCCGGAGATAGAACCTTCATCTGTTGTATTTACCATACTCCATATAACAGTAAGCATAATATGTATCATTCTTTGTTTCGTATTGGTACGTCTGCGCTTTAAGGTATTAAAAAAATCCTTCTAAAAGAAAACAATAATTATAACTTCTACATATATACCTGATGCTGAAAGGTTAAAGGTATTATATATATCACGACTTACCAGGCTCATGGCAGTACGTGAATTATAACATAAAATATGTGAGCGAGAAAGGTATGGTGCTAAATATGAATTATGCAATTAAAGTGCAAAACATGAGCAAGTCTTATAATAGTGGTATTTTGAAGATGGATATCCTCAAGGATATAAATCTGACCATTAAGCAGGGTGAATTTGTATCAGTTATGGGGCCTTCAGGGTCGGGGAAAAGCACACTCCTATACATTATGGGAGGGCTGGATAAGCCTACTGAAGGAAGTGTTGAAATCAACGGCAAGGAACTGTTCAAGATGAATGATGGTGAGCACAGCAGATTGAGGAGACGAAACATAGGCTTTGTATTCCAATTCTATAATCTTGTACCTAATCTGAATGTTGAGGACAATATAATGCTTCCCATACTTCTGGATGGAAAGAAAGTAAAGGAATACAGAAACAAGCTGGATGAAATATTAGAGACAGTCGGTCTGTCAGACAGAAGAAAACACACTCCCCGGGAATTATCAGGCGGACAGCAGCAGAGAGTTGCCATAGCCAGGGCTCTGATCAATGAGCCGGACATTATCCTGGCCGATGAGCCTATAGGTAATCTGGACAGTAAAACCGGTACGGAAGTGATGACGCTGCTCAAGAAAATCAACAAGGAAAAAGGTAAAACAATAGTCCAGGTTACACACTCAGATGAAGCTGCCGGTTATGGTGACAGAATTCTGAATGTTAAAGACGGATGTCTTTGCTCCAATGTTTTTTAAAGTAGAGTCCCAATGCGGTAATTTGTTAGGAGGTAAATAACATGAGGGTTTTTGTAAAATATATGCTTAAAAACGTATGCGAAAAAAAGATGCGTACTTTTCTGATTCTGATGTCAATTATTATGTCCACAGCTTTCTTTTTCTCGTCCGGGGCTATTTTTGACACAATGGTTAATATGCTGGGGGATAATGTTAAGAGCTTTTATGGTACGGCGGATATTGTAATACAGCCTGATGAGAATGTTCAGGATAATAAGGCCCCCGGTTTTTTTGATATCCGGTCCATAGAGCATAAAATGGACAAAGTTGATTATCTGGCAGGAATTATTACTGTCACAGCCAGGTGCCGGTTTAATAATCAGGATGTAAGGGATATAGCTATTATCGGAGCAAATCTTAACAGGTATCAAGAAATTAATACTGTCAGTTACATTGAAGAGGACGAAACTTCTCCTTTTGAAGGAGATAAGATTGTAATTAGCAGCAACACCGCGAAAGAGTACGGTTTGAAAACCGGTGACAAGCTGGAACTGTCCTTTAACGGCATTGAAAAAAGTTTTACCATAGCAGGTATTGCAGTTCCAAAGGGTCTATTCCTTAATGAGAGCAGCAATATCTATGCTCTGATTCCAATTGACGTATTATGGTCATTGAGCAACATAAAAGACAGCTACAATATGGCTTTCATAAAACTTAAAAATCCTGCCGACAAACCGCAGGTTTTAACTGAGCTTGGCAAGGATTATGAAAACTTTACTGTAAAGGAACCCTACACTCTTAAGGATATCGAGAACGATGCTAGCCAGATGTCCTCCACCTTTATGCTAATGACCATCGTGGTATCCATGATGAGTATTTTTATCATATTTACGTCCTTCAAGGTTGTAACTATTGAAAGAATACCTGTAATAGGTACCTTCAGGAGCATAGGGGCAACGAGAGGGATGACAAACCTGGTTTTGGCTGCGGAAAGTCTTATATATGGTTTGCTCGGGGGAGTTCTTGGCTGTGTACTTGGAACGGGAATTCTATATATCATGGCTGTCATTTCAAAACCATCGGGAATGGGAAATTATAAGCCTGAAATAGAGTTTTCGCTTGTGCAACTGGCCCTTTCACTCCTGTTTGCTGTGGGGTTGTCACTTGTAAGCTGTTTGATACCAATAAGCAAGGTATCCCGAATACCAATTAAAAATGTGGTATTGAATTTAATTGACAATAATAAAAAGAAATCACTATTGAGACCGTATATAGGGCTATTGATACTTGTTTTGGCATTTGTGATGCCTGTGGTGGCAAACAAACAGACGGCTTTCATTGCAGGAGCAGGTAGCCTGATTTTTGCCGTGGCGTCAGCAATATTACTGGTTCCCTATATAGTAATATTGTTTGTCAAATTATTCGGAGGTATATACGCTTTGACCGGTGCAAGCATTGGAAGCCTGGCTGTAAAGAACTTAAAGGACAATAAAAGCATTTTAACAAATATAAGCCTGTTGGCTATAGGAATAGCCAGTTTGCTGACTATTAATGCAATAAGTGAAAGTATAGTTAATGAGGTTCTCAACTACTATAAAAATGTAAATTACGATATCAATATATCAAAACTTTCCCAGGCTGACTCAAAAATCGAACAAGATATCAAACAGATCAGTAATGTCAGCCAGGTTTACTCAAACTACCTGAGCAGAAGCGTAGAGCTTTCAGACAGAAAAGGTGTAAAGCTGCCTATAATTCAAGGTGTCAAAAGCAGTGACTTCCAAGACTTCTGGAAACTGGATTTTCTGGGAGACGGGGAGCAAATGCTAAAAGTACTGGATAGCGGAAGAAATATAATTGTATCAACCTTTATCAGGGATAAACTGGCTCTGAAAGAAGGTGATATATTGACTCTTAAACTAAAGGGAGGGGACTTTAAGTACAAGGTTACAGGCTTTATAAATTACACCATGAATAATGGGAATTATGCACTGGCATCTGATAAATACCTTGTAGCCGATAACCAGTTGAAATTCTATTCCTCCATTTTTATTAAAACCTCAGGTAGTACCGAAGAGGTAATCAAGAAGCTCAAGGACAAATATGGCAGCAGCAATGCGTCTATTTCCTCTGTTGCTGAAATGCAGCGTAAGGACAGGCAAATGAATGAAAGTATATTTATCATCCTTAGAGGCTTTTCTATTATGGCTTTGCTAATAGGGCTGCTGGGTGTGGTAAACAATATTATAATCAATCTTATAGAGAGAAAACGGTCTATTGCTGTGATGAGGTCTATAGGCATGGATCGGAAACAAGTAAGAAAAATGCTGTTGACTGAAGCTGCCTTTGGTGGATTTATCGGAGGAGTTACAGGAGTATTTATAGGTTATGTAATGATATGGGGGGTACCTTATCTGATGAGTTCGATGGATATGCCTATGTCGGTCAAATATCCGTTTCCTTCACTGCCTGTTTATATAATTGCAGCAATAGCATGTACAATTATAGCCTCGATTACACCGGCTTTCAGTTCGTCGAAACTGAATCTTATTGAGGCCATAAAATATGAGTAGGAATCAACTGATGATTCTCATCCATACCTCAGCTTTAAAGCTGCCGTTGTCAATCTCGATATTAAGAGTACAGTTTTCATAGCTGTTTATGATTCCTTTAATGTTGACAAGTCCAAGTCCTCTGCCCGGGCCCTTGCTGGAAAATCCTTTTTCAACAACCTTGAATACCGGCGGTGTACTTGGACGGCAGGTGTTTTCAACAATAAAAATCAAGCTGTTGCCTTTATAGACAGCACCGAAGTTTAAACGTTTCTCATCGGTATATATGGCTTCTTCAATGGCATTATCAAGTAAATTGCCTAAAACCCTTATGGCATCAATTATATTAATAGGGATATCTTCAATGTTTTCTCTGATATCGGTGAAAACATTGATTTGGTTATTCGAAGCATGGATAAGCTTCGAACAGATCAATGCTTTCAGGGAGGGGATTTTCAGATTGGCCAGTTTTATGGCGTAATCGTTACTGGTTACGAAGCTTTCGGTCTTCAGAATATTATCCCTGAAATATTCCTCCAGCTCAGCATAACGTTTTCCTTCTATGTATTCATTCATTGAAATAAGAATGTTTTTGTAATCATGCTTGAATTTTCTGATACTGTTATAAAGGTCCTCGATAGTACGGGTATATTCTTCTATTTTCTTCATTTCAACTTCTCTTATGGACAGTTCCGCTTCTTTGACCACAAACCTGTTAAATATGGTTAAGGTGAAAATTGATGATATTATATAGGCCAGAAATATAGCGATATTCACTATGTATATCCTTGTGTCCGTTACATTTAGCGCTTTATTTACCACTATACTTACCGAAGCAATAATAAAAGAAAATATGACGTTCCCTATGATGATATATTTGCGTATGTCTTTGGTATTACTTTCCCAGTAATCGGTTTTAATGACTTTCCCAAGGGTTTTTGAGAACAGAACTGTGATCAAAGCTCCAAAAATGTAATAGCTGTATTGAAACAGCCGTCCTTGTGCATTATCACTACCTAAAAATATGACACACAGGTTGCGTACTACTGCATCAACTATAAAATAGGTGAAAAGCACCAGGAAGACATTAAAAATACTCCATAGCTTTGAGTTCCTGTTCTTAACAATATCAACTGCCAGGAAAGTTACAATTATAATAAATAGATTCAAGAAGTCAGAAGTAAAACGTGAGATTGTTACACTGAAGAATAGAATGCCTGATAGTATTAATTTATTTTTCAATATTAAATGTTTTTGTGTTATGTTTTCGAAGGAGAGAACAAAAGTAATTGCTAGAATAATGTAAAACACAACATTATCAAAGGTCATTTAACAAGTCCTCCTATTGACCTGAATGAAGCAAGACACTCTTCACCATTTTGCATATAAATAATTCTGTCCTTTTTATTTATTTCTCTTATTTTGGGCCGGTTTACAAGATAAGCCCGGTGGCATCTGTAAAAATTTTCATCCAGCTTACTTTCAAGCTCGTTGAGGGCACCATAGACTTCTGTATGCCTATTTTCCTCATGCACGATGACTTTATGTGCATTGGGGGAGGCTTCTATAAACATAATATTATCAAATGGAATGTTTATTACCATCTCGTCCTGCTTTAGCGTCAAAACAGATTGCTTCTGACCCAAAGAGTTGTAATTTTCATGGATATATGCAAGACATTCTGCCAATTTGCTCCTGATTGAATCAAAATTATCCTTAAGTATGTAGTCAAGAGCCTCGACCTTGTATTTAAAAGTGAGATAACTCATTTCGGAATGGGTGGTTATGAATATGATATGTCCTGAGAAGTCTTTTTTTCTTATAATTTCAGCCAGCTTGATACCATTTATTTCATTGTGCAGGTCAACATCAAGAAAATAAATGCCTTTGAAATCCTCCTGAGAATTTACAAGATTTAATACTATACCTGGGTCATCAGTGGAGAGTACAACCTCAAAGCGGTAGTCTTCTTTTGCAATAATCTGTTTTATTAATTCTTTGATTTTCTCTCTTTGAATACGGTTGTCCTCACAAATAATAATTGGAAGCATTACTTTTACCCCGCAAAATATTTTGAATAGCATGAAATCACCTATACAATTATGTACATGTATAACTGGTAATCAATGTAAACTTAAATATATTTTACAACATGATATGTTTTTATTCAACATTTTAAAGAATACAGATGAAAATGGTATACTTACTTGAACGTCAGTTTTTTATACCTTAACGTAAGGACTTATACAAACAAGATATTAATTAAGCAGGTTAAGAGTAAAAAAGCTTGTGAATATAAATAAGGTTTATTATATAGATATAAACATTTCTAGAAGGCTGGAGTTTTATATGGAACCTATAATAAGAATTGAGAACTTGTCAAAAACTATAAAAAGAAACCCCATAGTAGAGCATATGAATCTGGAAATTTACCAGGGAGATGTATTTGGCCTTTTCGGGCCTTCGGGTGCAGGAAAGACAACTATTGTAAAGTTGATGGCTGGTAAACTCACTCCTACTCAGGGAAGAATAATAATAAACGGTTATGATATAAAAACTGATAAGAAAGAGGCTGTTAAATGCCTGGGGGCTGTGATAGATCCTCCTAAATTTTATAACTACCTGAGCGGACACAGAAATCTGTCCATTTCTGCCGGATACACTGAAGGAATGGATGAAAGGATTAAAGAGATTATAGAAATTGTCGGTTTGAACCCGGTAAAGGACAATAAGGTATCGGTCTATTCCCTGTGTATGAAACAAAAACTTGCAATAGCCAGGGCATTTTTGAAAAGGCCTAAAGTATTAATTCTGGACGAACCGATACATGGAATGGATCTCCAAGGTGTGGTTGAAATAAGGAACCTTATAAAAGAACTGGCCTACAGAGAAAATATAACCTTATTCCTGACCTCCCATATAAGAGATGGCATAGAGAATATTTGCACCAGGACAGCATCAATCTATGACGGAAGATTGGAAATCGAATAACAGGGTGTATTAAATGAATAGCATTTAAAATGGGGCTGTTGTGCAATGAATAATTTTTTTCACTGGGATTTACTAACTTCTCGGAACCTCAATATCTATTAGCATTTTATTTGCATTTATGACAAAATTTAATTGATACGTAAAAAATAATGTGGTATTATCTGTTGATAAAGGATAACTATTAATTATCCTTTTTGAAAAAGAGACATTAATTACCTCTTTATAAAGGAGATACATTTTATGCCAAAGACTTGTTTTGTTATAATGGGTTTCTCTTTAAAAAAGATACCAAATACAAATATTACAGTTAACTTAGATGATACGTATAAATATTTAATTAAGCCCGTTTTAATTCAACAAGGATTATCGGCTGTTTCATCAAGTGAAAGGAATAAACATTCATTTAGATGTGATGAGATTTATACAACACAGGAAATCAACAAAACGTTTATTACTAATTTATTTAAAGCCGATATTGTGATTGCCGACATAACTGCGTTAAACCAAAATGCGATTTATGAGCTTGGAATGAGGCACGCAATGAAACCTAAATCAACAATAATTTTGTGCGACAAAAAAACAATGCAGCATAATAAGTTTTTTGACATTACATTCAATCCCCAAATATATTATGATTCGAATAAGCAACGAGACTCAGACGAGATTCAAAGAGTTTCACAACTTTTGGCAGATATTATAGAAGTTTGTAAAAATTCAGATGACGACTACATAGATAGTCCGGTTTTCAGCTATGGGATATATAATAATATCTCAGAAGCTGTATCCCAAATTGATGAAGATGTAAACACCTCTCTGCGGGCTGATATTGATAACGGTAACATGTTATTAGAAGATGAAGATTACGTAAATGCCGAAATTGCGTTTGAAAAAGTAATTAAAGATTATAAATTCTTAGATATTGATATCATTTGTTCATACATATTATCAATTTATAAAAAAGAGGCCTCTGAATTTAATCTCATTCGCGCCATGAATGAACTTAATAAGTTTATAGATATCGAAAACACGACATCAGAGAATGTATTAGGAATTCTAGCATCCATAAATCTCAAATTATTTAATTTATTGAGAAATCCCTCCAATCTGTATACAGCAATTGAATTCTATAGAAGAGGGTCCAATTATGAAAGCGGCAATATTTATTGTGGAAGAAATTATTGTTCTACATTATTAAAGCTGCATATGATTGAAAATGACATTGAAATTCTTAAAGAATATTACTATACATCTGTACATACAGCAAAGTTACTAATAAACCGTGCGCAGATAATGCGGCGAAAATCTGATAATTATAACAATTCATGGTTTTTGTCCAATCAAAATGATTTAATGATTATCTCGAACGTTGTGTCTAATCCTCCATTTAGAATTAATTATACAACCAGACGTCAACAGACAACAATAGAAGAAGGACAAAAATTACTTATTAATGATTTGAAAATTATAAGGGAAAAAATACGAAATTAAGAACCCGATTTTGAGATACAAACTAGCAAATAGTTCTTGTAATAAAGCCATGTAAATCAATAACTTTTTGACTCCATTCGTGGAAAGATTTAATAAAACATTTATTGAGGAAGTAAGTATAAGTGTCTTTTTTTTCTATTAATCTAAGGGAAGGACACTTTATAGCATGGTCCCCATTTTTTAAAATCCCTTCAATTTTTACATTATTTTGTTCTATTACTAAAAGCGGTAATTTGTTTGAAAAGGCGATAGCACCTTCGATATGGCAAAATGGACTGGTTATCCAAAGATTTTCTAATTCTTTTTCTTCGGAATCGAAAAAAAGTTTATTACTTACTGCCCCCTTTTTAGAAAAACCTTTTTCAACATAAGATTGTCCAAACGCAACAATTACCATTCCATAACAGCGCTTTATTAATTCATTTAAGCAAGTTAGGGATTCATATGGATTATAATCTTTCGCTTTCATCGTAATACTTTCCATACCATGTAATAATAAAAATTCTGTTAATTCTTTCAGAAAAAGGTCTTGGATATCAATAAATGGATTGGGTCTACTTAAAAATATAGGTATCATTTTATTATCTCCGTTTTTTAGCATCATATATATTTAAATTAATAAAAGGATAATTAATAGTTATCCTTTATTCAAAACAACCTTATTCCTTGGGTGCTTGGTAATAAGTATGGACTTTTGCTTGTTTGACGTGACATGGGTATAAATCTGGGTTGTGACGATTGAGCTGTGTCCCAGTATTCGCTGGATGTAGCGTATATCCACATCCTCCTCCAACAATAAGGTCGCCAGGGAATGCCTGTACATATGTGGGGTTATGTGCACAGGCATTCCGGATTTGCTTGTATATTTATTGATCATGTATCTTACGGACTGTTCGGAAAGGCGATTCTTTAGCCGGTTGATAAAGAAAAAGCCGGCAGTGTTATCGGTTATAGAAAAGGCAGCTTTGTAGTTTTTGAGTGCAAGGAGCACATCTTCATTGCCTATTTGCACAATTCTCTCTCTTGAACCTTTTCCATATATCTTGATAAACCCTTCAGCCATATTAACGTCGCTGACGGTCAAGGAGCATAGCTCCGATACTCTGACGCCGGTAGCAAAAAGCAGCTCAAGAACTGCTATATCACGTAGTATGGAGCTGTGCGAATATTTGGTTTTGTGGATTGTTGGCAGTTCTTCATAAGCAGCCGTCAGAACAGCTTGAATAATACTGAGTGAGATTGTTTTGGGCAGAAGAGAGGGTTCTTTAAATCTAATTTTCATTTTTGTGAAAGGGTTTTTGTCTATAAGCTCATCAAATTCGAGAAAATTACAAAAGGCCTTCAAGCTGGCTATTTTCCTTTTAATTGTTTTTGGTCTGTACTTCTTGTACAGGTAGCTGATGTAATTTGATATGTGCTGTTTGTTAAGTTCACCTCCATTCTCTGCCAAAAAGCAGGAAAACTGTGTCAGGTCGATTTTATAGGCCTTTAGGGATTTGTCATTCAAGTTTTTTTGATACCTGCAAAATTCAAGATAATTTTGACATAAGGCGTCCATGCTATACATTCTGCTCACTCCTAATAATTTTATATTCATAAAATATTATGAATGAGTATGAAAATAATGTCGAATATTTTAATAATAAACTATCTCCCGAGGCTTCCATTTCTTTTGAATTTCTTCATCAAAACCAGAGTATCCACCACGTCCAGTACGAAGCAAAGCTGGAGAAGCAGGTGGAATAAAAAGCAGCCGGCTTTAAGCTTCTTTTCCTTCAATAGCAGGGCTAGCAGGCCTATACCATATGCTGATGTGAATATTACACCCAGGTATGTAAAAAAGATGACAAACATAAAAAACAGAGGTATTGGGGTAACTGTGGCAGTGCCTCTTGAAGCCACAAAAAATATGATGAAAAGCAGATAGTATATAATAAAGTTTATAAAAAGATAAGGAATGGATGAAAACTTAAGGATTTTCATATTATGACGCAGAATGCCGTATTCCTGCTTTTGAAACAGCCTGCAGGCAGCAAAGACACTTATGACTCCAACAACGATACAAAACAGACCGGAACCCAAGGCGGTTACAAAAACGGCAAACAGTAACAGAACGCATATCCTGTTGCCTGACAGACTTATAAAAGTGAGTATTACCAGCAATAAAACCAAAAAAATGTTTACATACAACCCTAATAATAAATTTCTGACCAACTTCATTTTATGCCTCCGCAATCCGGACCATATACCGGGAGATGTACTTTCAGGAAAGATAATTCGACTAATAATTGGTAAATTCCTCTATAGTAGATTAATTTAAAATCATTTCTTGCATAAATATGGTTAAAGAGCTACAATAAAGTAAAAAAATGTAATTCTTATTAATTTATTTTTAAACCGAAAGAAAAAACCGGAATATTCCAAACGGAATGGCCCGGTGCATGGACCAAGGATTAAATAGACTAAGGATTAAGAGGTAAATGAGTATGAATAATACGGCTTTTGGCGTTCAGCTTGTGGGGTGGGGGCTGGTTATATTCGGGACGGTGTTCAGTATTGCGGTTGCTGTCAACGCCGGAAACCAGGTAACAGGTTTGGCAGGAATTATTGTTTCAGTGGCCCTGGGAACCTTGCTTATAGGCTTTGGAGAAATAATTTACCTGGTAAACAAATTGGTTGAAAATAAAATAGCCCCTGCTGACAGTATGATAGCCCCTGTGAACAGTACGGATGAGGCGGAAGCCCCAGAAGAAAGCAATTGATTCTCTGAACTTAAAAGCAGGTAATGTCCGTGAGATTTTCCAGGTTGTCATATGTCCTATTTAGGGCAATATCATTTTTTGTCTGAAAAACAAACGCAAATACTCTCTTTCAAACTATCATATGCCATCGGATTACAGTATAATAAAGCTGTTTTAAAAACATGTCATGCACGGGTGCGGCCGCTTAACCTCCGGCTATACCCATGATTGGACTGTATATCGTTAATTTTTGAAAGGGAAAATGTCATGGGAAAATTCACATTGGATATGAAAAAATATGCTGCACTTGGAAGAGCAGTGTCGGCTGAGAGCGCTGTACTTCTGAAAAATGACCATCAGGTGTTGCCTGTGAAAAAAGGCCGGAGGGTTTCAATTTTTGGCAGGATACAGTTCAACTATTATAACAGTGGTACAGGTTCCGGAGGGATGGTAAATACCACATATGTTACCGGGATTCTGGATGCGCTGAAAGCGGCAGATGTTGATATAGATTGGGAATTGACTGAAGTTTATAAAAAGTGGGTGCATGAGCACCCCTTCGACCAGGGACGAGGCTGGGGGCAGGAACCCTGGTCTCAGCCCGAAATGCCCATTTCCGATGAAATAGTGGAGGCCGCGTCCAGACGCTCGGATATGGCAATAGTCATTATAGGCCGTACGGCAGGAGAAGATCAGGACAATAAAGAAGAAGGCGGAAGCTATCTTTTAAGCGACCTTGAAGAACAAATGCTCGGAAAGGTCTGCAGATATTTCAAAAGAACTGCAGTAGTACTCAATGTTGGAAACATCATTGATATGTCCTGGGTTGGGAAATACAATCCCCAGTCGGTGCTTTACGTATGGCAGGGAGGCATGGAGGGCGGAAATGGGGCGGCTGACGTGCTCACCGGAAAAGTGAATCCCTCAGGCAAGCTGACAGATACCATTGCCGGGCGTATACGGGATTATCCCTCCACAGCCAATTTCGGAGGCGAAAAGGAGGCTGTCTACGCTGAGGACATATATGTAGGCTACCGCTATTTTGAGACGGTGGCAAAGGACAGGGTGCTGTATCCTTTCGGCTTCGGCCTTTCCTATACCCGCTTTTCTGCTGCCACAAGGTTTGAGGAGGAAAAAGACAGGATACTTCTTTCGGTGGAAGTCACCAACATAGGTCAGTATGCCGGCAAGGAAGTTATACAGATTTATGCGGCCGCCCCCCAGGGGAGGCTGGGCAAACCCTCAAGGAGCCTGGCTGCATTTGACAAGACAGGTCTGCTTCAGCCGGGAGAGAGCCAGAAGCTTGAGTTCTCAGTTAAAAAAAAGGAGTTGGCCTCCTATGATGACAGCGGCTGTACAGGATACAAGGCCTGCTATGTTCTGGAGGCGGGAAGATATGAGTTGTACGCAGGCAGCGATGTCCGAAGTGCTGTTCCGGCAGGAGGCTTTGAGGTTGCCGAAACAATTGTTACAGAGAGGTGGCAGGAGGTTCTTGCACCTGTCAGGCCCTTTGACAGGTTGAAGCCTGTTCCGGCAGATACGGCGGTTGGATTGGAAATGGGTGAAGAGGCTGTACCTTTGAGAACCATTAATCTCCAGGAGAGAATAAAAGCAAATCGTCCGGCAGAAATACCGTACAAGGGGAATCTTGGAATAAGGCTGGAGCAGGTATATGACGGCAGCGCCTCACTGGAAGCTTTTATAAGCCAGCTTACCGAGGAAGACATGGCCTGTATGGTCCGGGGAGAGGGCATGTGCTCGCCAAAGGTTACTCCGGGAACTGCCGCGGCATTCGGGGGAGTGACACACAGACTGCAGGAGCTGGGCATTCCGGTGGGCTGCTGCGCGGATGGCCCCTCCGGAATACGTATGGACTGTGGGACTCACGCCTTTAGCTTGCCTATTGGAACGGCGGTGGCAGCTACCTTTAATATTCCGCTGGTTGAAGAACTATTTGAAATGCTTGGCTTGGAGCTTCGGAAAAGTCACATTGACACCCTTCTGGGACCGGGGATGAACATACATCGGAATCCGCTGAATGGAAGGAATTTCGAATATTTCTCTGAAGATCCTCATCTGTCGGGGAAAATGGCTGCAGCCCAGCTCAGGGGCATGCACCGCAGCGGTACCACCGGGACCATAAAACACTTTGCGGCCAATAATCAGGAATTCAAGCGGAATGACATAGATTCCATTGTTTCAGAAAGAGCACTTCGTGAAATATATATGAAGGGCTTCGAGATAGCCATAAAAGAAGGTGCTGCCTTTCTTGTCATGTCCACCTATGGTGCACTGAACGGCCTTTGGACTGCAGGCAGCTATGACCTGCTTACCACAGTACTTCGAAATGAGTGGGGCTTCGACGGAATTGTAATGACTGACTGGTGGGCAAAGATAAATGACGAAGGGGAGCAGGGGCGGCTGGACAACACTGCTGCCATGATAAGAGGGCAGAATGATGTGTATATGGTTGTTAACGACTCCCTGTCCAACAGCGGCGGTGACAATACCCTGGAAGGACTGGCAGCAGGGGTAATAACCAGAGGAGAGCTCCAGAGAGCGGCAGCGAACATATTAAAAGCGCTTATGAGGCTTCCCGTTATGGAAAGATTCCTTGGAAGGCTTTCTCAAGATGACGTGACGGTCACCGGACAATTGGAAGCAGGACAAAATGAGGCTTTGCTTTCAAGTTTCAGTGAGGTGGGTGAGAAATTGATTCTGGATGTATCGGCTGTAAATACCGACAGGGGCTCGGAGGCGCTGTTCGGACTGGAGCTTTCAGAACAGGCGGAATACACCATAGCCATAAAAGTCAGGGCAGTTTCATTTGAGCTTGCGCAGCTCCCTCTGTCAATCTTTATTAATCAGCATCTGATAAAAGTAATAACCATTAACGGCAGCAAAGGTGAATGGATTACAAATTCCTTTGATTTCGGGCCGTATAAGAACAAACATGCCTATATGAGGCTGTTTTTCGGACAGAGCGGAATGGAGCTGGGGGAAATAAAAATTTCCTTGAAAGACGCTGCAGAACAATAACAGCAGTCCTGACAGACGGACAGACTTTTTTTATAGCTGAATGCTGACTTGAGGCTCCCAGCGGGATGTTTTATAATAAGGCTGTACACAAAACAGTGTACTGCGGTAACCGGAACCGAATCCTACAGGAAAGGAGTGGTTTATTTTGAAGAACTCAATGGAGGTGGCTGTCCTCTGACAGCCGGAGGGTGCGTTGACCTGAAAGGGTTGGCGCCCTTTTATTTTTGATGGTTTTTCTCTGAATGGATAGGTATAGGATTAGTTAAAGTACAAATAACTATAATTGTTTTTTATCTTGACTTCAGGTAAAAAAAGGGAATACAATTATTGCAGGATTAGCTTTCATGGGTTAATCAAAATATCAGTTGGAAGGAGTGGTAAAATTGAAAACAATAGCATATGAGGTGGCCTTCAAATAACTGAATATTTGTAAAAGAGATTCTCTTTTTGCAGGCTGGATTTGCACCGGTCTATTTGGGATATCTTTTACGCAAAACCTGAAATAACCCTTAACCCAGAATATTATTGAACCAGCAGTACGGTAATAAGGTTATCGTACTTTTTTTATGTCCGCAAGGGGTTTTTCCCTGCGGCTTTTTTATTGTCTGGGAAAGTATAAATTTTTAAGGGTATAAATATATGCACCGCATTAAAAAATGCAACGATTGAAGAACAAATTACTTAAACCACAAGGAGCATCCATAATGTTAAAATATAAAAATGCAAAAACCATCCTGCCCCAGGGGCTGCTAAAGGAAATACAACAATATGTAAGAGGGGAAATGATATATGTTCCGGGCGATGACCTTCCTCGTGCCGGGTGGGGTGAAACCAACGGCACAAAAGAAAAATATGCCGTCAGGAATAATGAAATCATAATGCTTTACAAAAGCGGAGTCAGCAAGCAGGAAATCGCAGATAGATACCACCTGTCGGAATACAGCATCAAAAGGATTATACATGATGCGGGAGCCTCTGGGAAGAAGTGACAGAGGCCCCGTTTTGCTGCTTATTTATTTTCCGCATCGGGATTCAGGGAATTCCGTCCGAAGTTGTGTCTGAATTCCAATGGCGTCATGCCGGTAAATTTTTTAAAAACATTGTTAAAATGGTTCTGGTAATTATAGCCCAGAGTAAAAGAGATTTCCTGGATTGATTTATTTGTAAAAATAAGAAGGTTTTTTCCTTCTTCTATGCGAATTATATTTATATTGTCCAGAAGAGAAAGATTGGTCTCCTTTTTGATAAGGCTGGATAAATAAACAGCATTGAGATTTACAAATTCAGCAAGTTTTTTCAGGGTTATTTTTTCTTTATAATGCAGCTTGATATATTGCATTACGCGTTTTATGTGCAGCGAGTAGTTGCTGCTGCCTGAAATGGATACCAGATATGCAAAGGTTTCAAGAGTATAGGTGGCTTTCAGTATGATTTCCTGGGGTGTATTCATGTTTGTGATATTTGAGGCAAAGTTGGCCATTAGTCCGATTATTCTTTTGTAGGGAGCATTTCCCTGAATGGCAAAAACACATGAAACAGCACAGAGAACTATACATTTGTTTTTCAAAGGCCTGAAGTTGTCATCTATGGACAGGGTATTCCAAAAAATATTGGAATGATTGTTGAGAAGGTCAATCACACCGTCAGTATTGCCGTGTATGATTTTGTCCTTCAATTTCAGGCAGAAGCCATAGAATAGGTTATACTCATCGTTTTCCAGCATAAAATGACTGTCCTCGTCCTTAAAGGGAAGGGGAGTACGGGATAATTCCTTGCTGACATGCTCTTCGGCTATGGAGGAGTACCAGATTTTTTCCTCGGACCTGCACAAAACAAAAAGCAACTGGCCAAGATAATTGAGCCTTTCCTCTGAGACAAGGGGAGTGGTTCTCAACAAGCTTTCAAATTTAACTTTTTTGTGGAGAGGAAGAGTACTGCTGCTTAATATGTCATCTATAATTTTTTTATCCGGAATATAGGGCAGCATCGGGCCGGCTATGAACGCCCCCTTGTTTACCTTGTCGGTTAATACGGGTATAATGAGATATACCAGATTCTTTTTTGTATAAAATATATTTACCTTCCGGAGGCTGTCTTCAGACTGGTTGAACAATGTCGAAAGAAAGCTGACAATTTCATCAAAATCAGCATATTCGTGAACAGAGGCGTAATCATAATTTTCGGAGGATATGTAGGGTATCTGCATAAGAGCCTCAATGTATATTGCAGGTATTTGGGTGGTTGAGGTAAATGTATTTATAATTTTGCCTATGGTACTTTTTTCATGCATATGTATTCCTTTCTCATGTTGAATTAATAAAGTACATTGATTTTAATTAAAAAATCTTTATTTTAATTATATACGATAATATGCAAAATGCTACAATAGTTACAATATTTTAACTAAATGTGACATAATTTGCTTATTAATAGATAATTTGAGGAGTTTTCTATGACTAAATTGCGGGTTAATGTATTTGATTGCAGATGCGGTGACGTTCTTGCCAAGGATGTAATCAGCGACAAAGGATTGATTTTGGCTGCAGAAAATTTAGTACTCAATGATTTCATTATATCAAAATTGAAAACAATAGGAATACAGTCTGTCTGGATCTATAAGGAATCAGGTGCCACCTACAGCTACTATGAAAAAAAGGAAAAAATCGCTCAAGAGTACAGGGACACGGTTTTAACTGTAAAAAACATACTAAACAGCATTGTAGCGGGGAAAAAGCTGCAATATCACGATATGCGGCAAATTGCCGAAGCTATCTATAATAACATTGAAGGCACCGATATTTTAATTCAACATTTAAATGAACTCAAGGGCTATGATGACTACACTTATTCTCATTGCGTCAACGTAGGCTTTTATTCCATGCTCATAGGAAAAAGGCTTCACATGCCGGATTTAAAACTGATAGATCTTATACAGGCCGGTCTGCTTCACGATATCGGAAAAATTAAAATTCAAAGCGAGCTTCTTAACAAGAAGGAAGAATTAACGGATGAAGAACTTGGAGTTATACGAAAGCACGCAATCTGGGGCTATGAAATACTTGCCGAATCACCTAATATTTCTTCCGACATCAAGGAGGCAGCTCTCATGCATCATGAGAGGCTTGACGGGTCAGGATATCCTCTGGGCTCAAAAGGTGATGATATCGGGGAATATGCCAGAATTGTGGCAGTTGCGGATGTATATGATGCCATGACCTCAGACCGTCCATACAAAAAGAAGGTAACGCCCTTTGAGGCCTTCAATATGTTTCTTACCTCGGGAGTATGCACCTTTGATACAGTAGTCACCCAGACATTTTTACTGAACTTTTCTACTCACCTGGTAGGGGCCAGGGTTCAATTGGATAATGGGCAGGTGGGGGAAATAGTATATATTCCTCCTCATGCAATTATTAATCCCATAGTGAGAGTGGGTTCAACCTTTTTAAAGATTGCTGGAAACGGAAGTCCGCGGATTGCAGGCTTTGTCTAGCTCCTGATATTTTTTGCAATATATATGAAGAGGGCTGTAATTGGCTATTTCCTAATAGCCAGTTGCAGCCCTTGCCAGTACAGCATTCGGTAAATCCTGGCACATAATTTGGGTATATTTTTTTGAACTGCATTGTTGTCGCCGATTGGAATAAAGCAATTATTCCGCACTCCTCTGCCTTGTATTTCCAAAAAATCTCATCCAAATTTATGCACCTATTTATCGAATGTTGTACTAGTGTTGGATTTAATTCACATTGACAGTAGCAGGCTTGCTTTCATTTCCATAGAGATCCATAGCAGTAACCGTGAGGGTACACGGGGTCTTTACAGGTGAAATACTTACACTGAAGACTCCTTTTTCATCTGCCATTTCCTGCCCAAGAACGGTGGTTCCCTTCTTGACTGTAACAATAGAGAAGGCTTCCGCCGTACCTGTTACGGTTTTTGAGGTCTTCAGAACCTTATCCACCACAGGCGGAGCAGGGGGGACCGTATCCTCTTCAAATTCCTCTCCCACATTAGTAGGCAGACCGGAATTGAAAAGGCCCAGGTCGCTGAACTTGTAAGAGTTCTCAGGAGTCAGTAACGGGAAGTCTATAGCCACGTCTTTATTTATATTTGAGTAATCTGTATTAAAAGTAAAACCAAGTTTGATGATACCCTGATTTACGGAGGAATCTTCCGCATAGTCAAAATCTTCAATAGAAGAATAAGCCATAAGAGCATTTGTTATTGCTTTTGTATCAATTACGAAGTCAAGGCTGCCGTGCTCATTTACTATAAAGCCCTGTCCGTTAACTGTAAAATCAATATCGATACCCTTGTCTCCAAGTATTTTTACATCCTTGAGAGCCCCCATGATTGTATCCCAGGATTTAAGATAGCCGGGAATTTCAGCCTTGAATTCCTCAAAGGACTCATCTATCTCGGAGGTTGCCTCCAGCTTTTCCTGATCCGAAATATCAGACAGGGTAATAGAGCTCTTGATCAGGTCCTTGACAAAATTCAAGGCCGTCTCACTTTGGGCAAACTTTGTCACCGTATAGGATAGAAGTTTCTTGAAGGTATCGTCGTCCAGCTTAAGGTTATAAACATTGTAAAGCTGATAGTCAACTATTTTTGTTTCCTTGCGTGTTACAATAGAGAAGCCTGGGTCCATTTCACCGGCAAAGCCCTTAAGAAAACCTGTCAGTTTGGAAGTTATACCTTTGCTGAACTCCAGGATTTCCTTGGTGGAGCCGGTAGATACAGGAGTGCTGTCCGCTGCCGTCAGGTCCTCCATATCCAGAACCAGGTAATCCTTGCCTGCCTGCTCTGATGCTGCCAGCATGGTCAAAATAGCGGGAAGCTTTATTACTTCTTTCACCCTGGGGGTGTCTCCGCTTAAATCAACGTCAGCCCATAATGAAGCAGAAGCGCTTATTCCACCCAGATCCACCTGGAAGTCGGACTGGGATTTTGAAATGGTTTTTTCGGGATTGCTTTTCATTTTCTGATTGATAACCAACTTTGTGCCATTTATTAGTGTTGCCAGCTGGTTAAAGGTTTCCTTTTCACTACCTTTTAAACCTTCAGAAGTGAGACTGACTGTTAATTCTGTCTTACTTTCACAGGATGTGATGTCGGCTTTTCTGCAAATAGCGTTTAACAGTGAAAGTTCATCCACGGCACATCCGGCTAAAATACTCGAACTTAAAGTTAAAACCAGAATCAGGGAAAGAATCTTTGTTAATATTTTCATATTACACCTCCAATTTAAATTTATTTTAGCATACATAAAATAATATGTAAATTTTGCCATGTAAAAAAAGTAATATTTATTTTGTAATATACCTCAGTTGATTACTGAGGTATAAGGCCTGCAATTACCTTTGATTTAATTGTCGAATTATGTTATTTTAAGTACATTGAAATGTTTATAAGTCTTTTGGATATCAAAACTGGAACAGGGGGCTTGAATATGGCAGAAAAGCGGTTTTTCAGCCTGCAGTATAAGGTTTTACTTTTTTCATGTGTAATTATAATAATACCCGTAATAGTCCTGGGAATTATTTCATTTGTAAAGTCCTCCCAGATACTTCAGGAAAAAGTTGCAATCTCCAATATGAACACTGTAAAACAGATAGGGAACAATATTGAGTATATTGTAAAAAACATAGGAGATACCTCCCTCTATCTTATACAAAACGAAGATGTACGGGAATTCCTGAAGCTGAAGGGAAATGAACCTGCTGATGTCATATCCAAAAAGAAAATAAAAATTGAAACTGACCTTATGCAGCTAATGGCCTCAAAATCCTTTGTGGATTCCATATATATAAAGGGCTTTAACAATTTCGAACTGAATACCACAGGAACCATGAATATAATTGATGTCAATACAATTGAAAAGGCCGCCGGGTTAAGGGGAGGAACCATGTGGTATCTGAATAAGGTATTTAACTATAATAATAAAAGTGCTGATGTTTTTTCAATGGTCAGAATCATAAACGATATTGCAGATGTTTCCAATAAGCTTGCAGTACTAAAAATAAGCATAGGAAATAACGCATTCTACAACATTTATAAAGATAAAATACTGGGAAAAGATGATGATTTCTTTATTATAAACGAAGAAGAGCTTATAATATCAGCTACAAATTCCGCCAAAATAGGGCAGCAATTCAACTATGAGGAGTACGGGGAAAGCTCCTTTGACACTTCCGAAGGCTATTTCAAATTTAATACCCTGGACAGGCATTGCCTTGTTACGTACTATACAATTGAAAGCCTGGGGTGGAAGGTCGTGAACATAGTTCCTACAAATGAACTTTTAAAGGAAAATATAGCGGTTCAGGGCGCAATACTTGCTGCAATGCTTATAAGCTTTTCATTATGCCTGCTGCTGGCAATCGTATTTTCCAAAAGGATACTGCGCAGAATAAAACTGCTCAATAAAATGATGGTCAGGCTGGAGCATGAAGATTTTGATGTCTACATAGAGCCCGGAGGAAATGATGAGGTTACCCTGTTGAGCAGGAGCTTTAACAAAATGTCCGGAAAGTTAAGGGAGCTGATTCAAAAGGTCTATTCTGTGCAACTGAAGCAGAAGGAAGCCGAATTGAAAGCTCTTCAGGCCCAGATCAATCCTCACTTTCTTTACAACACACTTGATAACATCTATTGGATGGGAAGGATGGAAAAGGCCTTCGAAACCTGTACGCTGGTGGAGGCACTGTCAAAGCTCTTCAGACTGAGCTTGAACAGCGGTAATGAGATAACCACCGTAAGAAGTGAAATAGAACATGTAAAAAATTATATTGTCATACAACAGGCCAGATATAAGAATATGATAAATTTCACCCTGGATATTGCTCCGGAGGTATTGGACTGTACAACCCTGAAATTGGTATTACAGCCGCTTATTGAAAACTCCATTGTCCATGGAATAGAACAAAAGGGTGACAACGGGCAGATTGACATAATTATCAAACAGGAATACGAAAAGCTTATATTTATTGTAAGCGATAATGGTTACGGAGTGAATCTTGAGGAAATAGAAAGACTTCTCAATGGAAATACGGTTAACAACAAGGGACTGGCAATAAAGAATGTCAATGACAGAATAAAGCTGTATTTTGGAGAGGACTACGGACTTGAGTTTTTTAACCGTAAAAGCGGAACTACTGTCATAGTTATTCAACCATGTAAAAGGGGGAGTGGTGCAGAATGATAAAGATAATGATTGTAGATGATGAATTTGTAATACGTCAGGGAATAATAACCTCCATTGAATGGGAATCCATGGGCATGACAATTGTAGGTGAGGCCGCAAACGGCAAGGAAGCCTATGAAAAAGCCCTAAGCCTTGAGCCCCACATCATAGTCACCGATGTCAAGATGCCCATAATGGACGGACTGGAACTGACAAGGCTTGTAAGGGAAGCTATGCCCAAGGTAAGGATAATAATTATAAGCGGGTATGATGAATTTCAATATGCCAGGGAAGCTTTAAGGATGGGAGTCAGTGAATATCTTCTGAAACCCATAGGTGCCGATGAACTTGTGAAGCTTATGCTGAAACAGTGCAACGAAATTATTAAAGAATGCAAGGAAACGGACAGGGAAACAAAAATAAAGAGTATTTTTAACGAAAACTTCTACTTCATGCAGGAGAGGTTTGTAAATAACCTGGTACGGGGCGAAAATAGCGATTGGGAGCTTATCCTTGAGAAGTCCAGGGAATTGAATCTGGATTTATGCGGAAAGGATTATCAGGCGGTTATTATAGATATTGATGATTACCTGCTGATAACCGAGCAGATGTCCTCTGCCCGGAAAAAAGCAATAAAAAATAATGTAAAAACCATAGCTGACAGGATAATATATCCTTCAACAGGCAGTCTGTTCTTTCTGAGTGAAAATGGTTATTTGTTTTCAATTATAAATGTAAAGGATTCAAACAGGTATGATCTTAACAACCTGTACAGAGAAATCCAGTACGAGGTCAGGAAAAGCCACGGCATAACGGTTACCATGGGATTAAGCAGCATACATAAGCATATATGCGGCATACCTCAGGCATTCAGCGAGGCTGTTCAAACCATAAGCAACAAGGCTTTTAAAGGCAAAAACCAGATAATCAGCATCAATGATGTAAACAGGGCCCAAGCGTCAGCTCCGGTTATTTATCCTGCTTCTGAGGAAAAAGAAATAATGGACTGCATAAGAACCTTGGATTCTGAAAAGCTAAATAGTGTTCTGGACAGGATGTACGTAAAGCTTGCCGGTTCAGAGGCGGATTATAAGGATATAAAGAATATTTGCCTGAGACTTATCACTATCGCAGAAATCCAGTTGGAGGAATTGGGTGTTGACTATGGGAACCAGAACAAGAAGCAGCTTGACCGCTATGTGGAGATAGAAAAATATGAGACGGTAGAGGATATTAAAGAGTGGAATAAAGGGATTTTCCACACCATTATAAACGCCATACAAAGCAGTAAAAACGACAAGTTCAAGGGTATTGTCAAGGTGGCGATGCAGTATAGCCATGAACACTATTATGAGGATATAGGCGTTGAGCATATAGCGGCAATTACCTATGTAACTCCAAATTATTTCAGCAGGGTTTTTAAAAAGGAGATGGGCAGGAGCTATACGGAATGGTTGAATACGGTAAGACTGGATAAGTCCAAGGTTTTATTAAAGGATTTAAAGCTTAAGGTTTATGAAGTGGCTGAAGAAGTGGGGTATAATGATTATAAAATTTTTACCCACAATTTCAAGAAATATGTTGGCTGCACACCCAAGGAATACAGGGAAAGCATCATAAAATCAACTTAAATTAACCTGTAGTGCTAGTTATAAAGTCTTTAAGAGACAAGTTTGCCCACGCGAGGACGACTGACTTTAAAGAAATGCGCAGTATGCTGTAAGGTATACAATTTCGCAAAAAGCGTTATATACAAGCATTTATTTGAAGCTCGTCCGGGAGTGAGTGGCATTTTCTGACTGTTACTACATTTTTAATTAGCACTACAGGTTAAATCACATTCAGAATGCCGGAATAAGTATATTTCGGCAATTATATTTTGGGTCCATAATTTTTAATACAACACAAATTACGATATTTGTATAGATATAACCACTGGTTTTTAGTCCGGGACGGTCCTATAATTCAAATATAATCCGGTGGCCGCCGATTTTTCTATTAAAATTTCAGGAGGAATATATATGAGAAAAGCCTTAAAATGTTTAAGTCTGCTTATCGCAATCACAATGGTATTTTCCCTGGCAGCATGCGGTTCGACTAACGGAGGGGAAACCGGTCCCACCGATTCATCAGCCGTGCAAGGAACTGGCGGAGCTAAAGCGCCTGTAACACTGTCCTTCACACATATGTTTCCCACAGAGGACACTGAAGGTAATTCCATAGCTTTTCATAAGGCCTTGGAAAAGTTTAAAAGTGAAAATCCAAATGTAACAATAAATGAAGAACCTTTAAGCCATGACAACTATGAAACAAAAGTCAGGACACTTGCAGCCGGAAATGAGCTCCCTGACATATTTATTGTCAAAGGTTCCATGACAAGCATGTTTATACAAAATAAACTTATAAATCCTGTGGACGATGTAATCAACAGTGATCCTGAGTGGAAGGAAGCTTTCCTCCAGGGGGCTTTCGATGACTTTGTGGTTGACGGCAAAAGTTATGGCATACCTTTCCAGATGCTGAATACCCATTTGATATATTATAACAAGCAGTTGCTCAATGATGCAGGTATAACTGCCTTCCCGACTACGTGGACAGAGTTCCTGGAGGCTATAAACAAGCTGAAGGCAAAAGGTCTTACGCCGATATCTTTAGGAAATAAAGGAAACTGGGTGGCGGAGTCTTGCATCCTGAGCACTTTAGGTGACAGATATACCGGAACCGATTGGTTCAGGAGTATAAAAGAAAAGAAGGGTGCCAAGTTTACAGACCCTGAATTTATCAGTGCCTTAAGAGCTTTGCAGGAGCTTGCCAAAATGGGAGCCTTCAATACGGATTTGAACAGTATAGACAACATGCAGCAGAAAACTGCCTACTACAATGGCAAGGCAGCAATGTTCATGGAAGGCAACTGGGCTGTAAGCAATGTAATAAATGACGCTCCAAAGGAAATACAGGATAATACCGAGCTGGCTCTTCTGCCTGCGGTTGACGGCGGCAAAGGAGATGCCATGGCTAATTCAGCCGGTGCTGCCTGGGCGTATAACGTCAATTCCTCACTTACAGGTGATAAGCTTGCAACAGCATATAAAGTGTTAAAGGCAGTTACCGATGCCGACTACGCCACAATCTCAGTGGAATCCAATGCCTTCCCGGCAAGCAATCCTAAGACAATTGACAAGAGCAAGCTGGCGCCGCTTTCAATAAAATATCTTGACCTGTCGGCAAAAATAAAGCCTGTTCCAATATATGATGCACAGCTTTCCGCTGATTTGATCCAGGTAATGAATACCGGGTTGCAGCAATTGCTGATTGACTCTATCACACCTGAAGATCTGGCCAAAAAGATTCAGGCAGAGTACGAAAAATAAACAACTCAAATCATATGATCTGTTTATTCCGGAGGGCCTTTAAGCGGCTCTCCCGGAATAAAGCAGGCAAGGAGCGGACTTAATATGACCAGTAGAACTCTCAGGCCCAAAAATCGTGTTATCGCAGCATACCTTGCTCCCGGTTTGCTTATATATTGTTTTATAGTAATAGTTCCGCTGATAATATCGTTGATTTACAGCTTTTTTGATTACAGCGGCGGGATAAGTATGAAATTTACCGGATTGAAGAATTACCAGCACCTCATAAGGGATATCGATTTCTGGAGCTCTTTTAAAAACAATCTGGTGATTATATTGCTGTCCATGGTGGGGCAAATCGGAATTGCACTTGTAATAACCATTTTCATGATGTCTAAATTACTAAAGCTGAAAGCAGTCCACAGAAATATTATCTTCCTTCCTGTTGTTGTATCTGCAATTGTTGTAGGATTTCTCTGGACAATGATATACAATAAGGACTTCGGACTGCTGAATTTTTTAATGAAGGCGTTGGGGATGGAATCTCTGATTATTCCATGGCTGGACAATCCCAAGTATGTCATTATTTCTGTAAGCATGCCTATTATATGGCAGTATATAGGCTTTTATCTTGTAATATTCCTGGCAGCCATACAGAGTATACCCGGTGAAATATATGAAAGCGCGGATATTGACGGTGCAGTGGGGATAAAAAGGTCCCTGTATATTACAATTCCGCTGATGTCCGATACTCTGAAGGTTGCCGTCATGTTGTGCATTGCCGGAAACATGAAAATTTTCGACCATATATATGTCATGACCGGCGGAGGTCCGGGAACCAGCTCAATGGTCATGGCGCAATATGCCTATATAAACTCTTTCGTAATGTTCAAGCTGGGATATGGAAGTGCTATTTCCATTGGAATTCTTGTCCTCAGCCTTTCGCTGATTCTTTTGAGCAGAAAACTATGGGGAGGGAAAAAAGATGAAGCATAAAATATTAAAATTAGTTACTCAAGCAATAATAAATTTATTCATGATATTATTCTCAATCACCTGCATTTTCCCTTTGATATGGATGCTTTACTCTTCCTTGAAGACCCAGCAGGAATTCAGTCTGGATATAATTTCCCTGCCCAAAGTATTGCATTTTGACAATTTCATTGCGGCAATAAAAATCGGCAAGATGCATATGTTTTTTGGAAACAGCCTGTTTAACAGCGTTGTCTCGGTTATACTCATAATAATCATAGGCTTTGTAGTTGCTTATTTCCTTTCAAGGTATAACTTTAAATTGAGGAACTTCATATATATAGTATTCCTTTTCGGTATGCTGGTTCCGGTACATAGCCTGCTGATACCGCTGTTTATACAATTCAAGGTCCTGTGGCTGCTGGACAAGCGTTTTACTCTGATACTGCCCTATGTTGCATTCGGACTGCCTATGGCAATATTTTTGTTTGAAAGCTTTATAAAATCTACGCCTGTAGAAATAGAAGAAGCAGCGTATCTGGACGGCGGCAGTACAAGCACCATTATTTTCAAGATTGTCTTTCCTGTGTGCAGGCCGGTAATTTCCACAATACTTATTCTATCCTTTTTAAATGCGTGGAATGAGTTCCCGTTCGCACTTATTCTGCTTAGAAAGCAAAGCCTTAAAACCCTGCCTATTGGGTTGTCCAACTTTAACGGGGCATATACCGTAAATTACCCTCAATTGATGGCAGCTATGGTTATAGCCGTACTCCCTGTCATAATAATATATTTACTGTCCTCAAAAAGAATTATTGAAGGTATGACGGCCGGATCTGTTAAAGGCTAGAGTATACCCGCTTTAATCAAGAAGCAGCATTTCGTGATCTCTGTCTTTGAATATAAATAGACGAAAAAAACCAATTTGATAATAAATACATAATAAGGAAGGTGCCTAAATGGAAAGAGGAATATATTTTGACGGCTGGTACAAGAACAATCACTGCTATCATCCCAGCCTGCCCTTAAGAAGCATGCAGATGATCGAAGACCTTGAAAGGTACCATGGTACTATGCTGATCTGGTCTGCACTGGGGGGAGGGGTCATATCGCTGCCGTATCTCGAACATGAGGCTTTTGGAGATGTGGACCCCAGACTGCGCTTTTATGGATATATGAACGACTCGGAATTTATCGCAGAGTGCAACAAGCGCGGCATAAAGGTATTCGGAATAGTTTTTGAAGTTCAGGGCTGGGAATTTCCGGCCATCTACAGTGATGATAAAAAATCCTTTAAAGAGCTGAATGTTATTAAGGATAATAAGGAACATGAATGGTATGGCTTGCGTGAGTTTACAAAGGACCAGAACTATGGGGTTTTCGGAAAGAAGTTTTCCGACTATTTCCCGGGTGGGCTTTATAACAGCGATGGTGAAGAAGTGACAAATATCTGGGAGGAATGCTGCACCAGGGATTTTAACGGAGTCCCCTGCCATGCCGAATGGGTGGAGGTCAAGAACCACAAGCACATAGCCTATTCCATGTGCAGAAATAATCCTGTCTGGAGAGAATATCTGAAGCAAATAATAAAGATTCAGATAAAGGCAGGTGTTGCAGGAATACAATTGGATGAGTGTGAGCTCCCAATGACCTCCATAAGGTATGGCGGCTGCTTCTGCAAGGATTGTATGAAGCAGTTTAATGACTATCTTAAGGGATTGGCTGCAAAAGGACAAATGCCGGAAGAGCTGAAGGAAGTCGATTTGGATACCTTCAATTACGGTGAATACCTGAAGGGCAGAAACGTAGTATATCCGGGAAATATTGAAGAACTGCCCCTGTTCAGATACTATTGGGAATTCCAGCTCCGTGCCATTAAGAAATACTTCAGGGAACTGGCCGATTTTGCAAAGGAATACGGAAGGCAGCAGGGAAGGGAAGTGCTCGTTTCGGGTAATTTCTTTGATATAATGCCCTCCTACTATCCTATGGAGCCAAGTGCCGACGTTATAATCACCGAAATGAAGCAGAGTATTTTGAAACAGGCGCACTGGTACAGGTATGTGGCAGGTTTTGCAGGTGAAAAGCCTGTTGTTGTAGCGGAAAATCCGTACGGAAGCGCGGTTTATGAGCTGGTGGACCTGCTGAACGAAGGCAAGGGCTATGATTTGTACAGGCTTCTGCTTATAGAGGCCTCGGCATATGGCTGCAACATGTCGGTGCCTTATGGAGCATGGATGGGGAATACCGTCAAGGATGCTTTCTGGCCTCCTCGTAATGTAACTGGTGAAGTACAGGATTTCTTGCTTAATAATGAAAGGCTGTATTCAAAAAAATCCGGTTCAAACGTACTTTTATTATACAGCTTCCCAAGCAACTACTGGAATGAGGCAATAGCAGGTTATTCCAGCAGTGTGCTGGACGGAGAAGAGGAAGGGACCCTGTCCTACAGCGTGATTGATCCCGATGATCCAAACGGTGTGAGAATGCCGTTCTGGGAGGTTGCAAGATATCTGTCCAGAGAACAGGTGAACTATGACGTGAAATTTATGGCGGATGGGGATTTAAGAGAGGATACCTTCAGCATGCAGGATATGGAAAAGTATGACCTGGTTATTTTACCTGCCTGCAATACTCTTACTGAAAATCAGGCTGCAGCCGTTGAAAGCTATGCCGGTAACGGTGGAAAGGTGCTTTTATTCGGAGATGCTGCCGAGAATCTTGACGGATGGCTTGAAAAAATAAAGGAGACGGAAAATGTCATATATTGCTTGAATGACAGCTACAAGCCAAAAGCACTTCAAGAGTTTGATAATGCCTTCCAAACCGTATATGCCAGCCTGTGGAAGGTCAAAGCGGACAATGCCTCCATAGGAATCCAGACCCATGCCCTTGAAGACGGAATGGCCGTACATCTGGTAAACTACAGGTATTCAAAGGAAAATGACAAAGTTGAAACAATAGCTGAAGTCAATATAAAAGTTAGTACCAAAGACAAAAAATATACTGATGTGAAGATCCATACACTTGATGGAAAAGCTTTGAAGTTCTCCTGCAATTCAAAAGGCGATTTTACGAATATTAATATTAATGAATTACCCCTTTATGCAGTAGTAGAATTAAACGGTTGATGAAGAGGAAACCATAATAAAAAGGAGATGATGTTTCTTGCTGAACAGACAGGAGTATCAGAAGGCTGTAAAAGATGCTTTGTCTTATTTTGAGAAGGCAGCAATAGTCCTCACTGAGGAGGAAAAGAGCAAGATAGAGGTTGCTGATTTTGGCCTGAACGATATAAAGCAGACCGGGCTTCAACTGGTTACCTATATAAATACGGACAGAGTGTGTTCAAAGGAAATGGTTCTTTTTCCAAAACAGACATGTCCTGAGCACAGGCATCCCCAAAGAGGCGGAACTCCCGGCAAGGAAGAAACCTTCCGCTGCCGGAGGGGAAAGGTATATCTGTATGTTGAGGGTGACAGGACTGAGAACCCCCATTGCAGGCCGCCGGTTGGCAGTGAGAAATACTATACCGCTTGGAAGGAAATTGAACTGAACCCGGGAGAGCAGTACACGCTGTATCCAAATACTCTGCACTGGTTCCAGGCGGGAGAAGAGGGCGCCGTCATATCGGAGTTCTCTACAAATTCAGAGGATTCTTCCGATATTTTTACAGATGACAGGATAAAAAGGGCTCCTGAAGTTCTATAGTATACGTATATTCCATTGCAAAATATCAGAATCTAATGTTAAATTAACCTGTAGTGCTAGTTAATAAAGTCTTTAAGAGACAAGTTTGCTCACGCGAGGACGACTTTAAAGAAACGTGCAGTATGATTAAAAGCTTTTTGCTGAAATTGTATTTCCAAGTGTAAGCTTACACTTGGAAGTACAATTTCGCCAAAAGCGTTATATACAAGCATTTATTTGAAGCTCGTCCGGGAGTGAGTGGCATTTTCTGACTGCTACCACATTTTAATTAGCACAACGAGTTAAGTTAAATTACATTAATAAGAGGGAAATGACTATGAAATTTTGTTGGACTACCATCAGGGTAAAAAATATGGAGGAGTCTCTTAAATTCTATCAGGAGATTTGCGGCTTGTCTGTTACAAGCCATATTACCTTAAATCCTGATACACAAATAGCCTTTTTGGGAGACGGGGAAACAAAGCTTGAAATTATAAGCAATGCCGGCTCAGAGCAGGTGGACCTTGGAAAAGATATATCAATAGGATTTGAAGTCAAAGTTTTGGACGAGCATATGGCCCTTGTCAAGGAAAAGGGAATAGCCGTTCATAGCGGGCCTTTCCAGCCCAATCCTTATGTCAGGTTCTTTTATGTTATTGATCCCAACGGATTAAAAGTACAATTTGTTGAAAACCTGTAACAAAATCTCCGGGTATTCTTTTTCTTTAATAAGCTAAAAATAGTTACACAATGAAAAATGGAGGTAACAAAGATGGCGAGAAAAGAGCAGCCCGATCAGAGGAAGGCAAGAGTTAAATCCGGTGAAGGTCAGGTTCCAAATCCGGGACAGAAGGTTAATGACAAGACTGACCATTCACATAAAAAATCCTGAATAGCAGGTGAAGCACATGAAAAGCAGCAAGGCTCAGCGGGCCTTGCTGCCTTTCATGGCCTCAGCCAGAGAAACGGCATGTTTCCAGTCCATTTTAGCTATGGCCTCACCCAGAATTTTAACCTGCTCAGGCTCATAAAAAGCCATTAGAGAGACTCTTGCATTTTTAAATCTTTCAAAGGCTTCAAAATCATTTCTTTCAGCAAGGGAAATCAAATCCTCCAGTTCATCTCTGCCGGGTGTGCTCACGGAGTTAACTGCCGGCCCGGTGGCTTCAGCCAGCGAGGCTGCGGTTTCATATACTTTTCCGAATTCTTCCGACAAAGAGGCAAGTATTCTGTCAGAGAGACCTGAACCGGCAGCAGCCCGGAGTTCATTTACTGCGGCGCCGGCTGCCTGGTATAGGGAGTTTGCGCCTATATTGCCCGCCAGTCCTTTCATGGTGTGGCAAATCAGCGCCGCCTCGGTGTAAGCTTTTTTTTCAAGTGCGGACTGTAAATTTTCCATGAAACTGCCGTTATTTTCCACGAACATTTCCAGGAGGTCCAGATAGGTATCATAGTTGCCGGTGAGTCTTTTGAGCACGGCAGGTATATCCAGGTGATGAACCTTTCTTATTGAACCCCACTTGTGGATTATTGCAGAAAGCCTTTCGGGCTCGAAGGGTTTTGTCAGATAGTCATCAAACCAGGTATTCAGAGCCTTGTTTTTTATGCTTTCATCAATATCCGCAGTAAGCGCAATTATGACCGGTCTTGCTGAAAGCTGAAGCTCCCTGATTTTACCGGAGGTTTCAAGTCCGTCCATAACAGGCATGTGAAGGTCCATAAAAATAATGTCATAGGCCTGATGCTTCAGCTTGTCCAGGGCTTCCTGACCGCTGAAGGCCCTGTCCGTCCGGTGGCCTGCATTTTTAATACACTCTTCTGCCACCATAAGGTTTATTTCATTGTCATCAACCACCAGGATATTTTGTGAAGCTTCTGAGCCGGTGGTATGAGCCATTGGTTCAGGGCCTGTCATTATACTGTACAACTGGGTAAGGCCAAAGGGATAAATCAATTGCAGCAAATCCTGGTGGTGGGTTTCAAAAGTACCTACGGCTATTGCCTTTGCAGGTGAGCAGGACATTTGCAGCAATGGCGAATCATATTCAGTGCCCGATTGGTAGAATAAAAAATCAGGTGTGCAGGTTTCATCAACAGCAGCCATAGTTTCAACCGTATCATGTATGCCAAGCATGGACAAAAGCCTTTTAACATGCATTTGCATACCCCGGTCTTTTAAAAGCAGGACGGCTGTGGCTCCTGACAGGGAGGCCCCGGTATTTGTATCCTGCAAATTATCCGCCTGCCTGAGCCTGATTGTAAAGGTAAAGCTGCTGCCCTCTCCCGGACGGCTTTCAAGGCCTATGCTTCCACCCATTTTTTCAACAAGATTCTTGCTTATGACAAGCCCCAACCCTGTTCCGCCGAAGGTTCTTGCTATGCCGGGATCTCCCTGTGAAAAGGGCTGGAAAAGCCGGGACATTTGCTCCGGAGATATTCCGATTCCAGTGTCTTCTATTACAAACTGAAGTAAGGCATCCTGTTCTGAGCTTTCAATAAGGGCTGCACTTAAGCAGATGGAGCCCTTCTCGGTAAACTTGACAGCATTTCCAAGAAGATTCATAAGTACTTGTGTTATCCGGCCGGGATCACCGGAATAAAAGAGCGGCAGCTCAGTACTCAGGTTAATATCAAAGCGCAGACCTTTGGATTTGATGCTGTTGAAAAGTATTCCGGAGGTTTTATTAATCAGCTCATATAGATCGAACCGGGCTTCCTGGAGTACGAGCCTGTTAGCATCAGAGCTGGAGAAGTCAAGGATGTCATTAACGATATTCAGCAGGTTTTCCGCCGAATATTGAATCTTCTGGAGATAATCGTACTGCTTTGAATTGACGCCCGAATGGAGCAAAATCCCGCCCAGTCCCAGGATGGCATTTAAAGGTGTGCGTATTTCATGGCTCATATTTGCAATGAATTCGCTTTTAGCCTGACTTGATGCTTCAGCGGATATTTTTGCACGCATAAGCGTTTCCTGGGATTTTTTCTCATTTGTAAAATTCCTCAGATAGCCCGCAACCTTCAGCACCTTTCCTTCCTTATCCTTCTCCACTGCCAGTCCGATTATCATCATCCACTGCCACCCGATTTTTTTCGTGTCAATCCTGCACAATATATCGAATACATTTCTTTTACCTTCAAAGTATTCCTTGAAAGCTGCCTGCACAATTCTTAAATCTTCGGGGTGCACCAGCTTTTGAAAATCTCCGGCAGACAGGTGGTTTGGATATTCTATTCCATTATAATTGTAGACAACGGATGCCTCGCCTGTGACTGAGTCATAATCCCACAGGCCGATTTGCCCAGCCATGGCGGCAAATCTGAACCTTTCCTCACTTTTTTTTAAAGCCAGCTCGGCTTCTTTTCTGGCCGTAATGTCTCTCACAAGTACGATGAAGCAGGTATTTCCCAGGTGTTGAGAGGCTTTCACGGACATGGATATTTCAAACCAGCGGATTTTCCCTGCCGGATAAGTTATAGGAAAGGACTCACCCGTTTTGGTTCCGTATTTTAAAGTATCCTCCATCATGCTTTTGGCCAGTTGCAATACTTCGGAAGATAACACTTCACTTATATTCCTTCCTGTAAAGGAGCTGGAATGGATGCAAATATCAGCATTGGAGGGAGCTTTGTAATCAATGCAGTTTCCCAGTGCATCAATTTCAAACAGCATATCCGGAAGGGCATTTAAAGTGGCGTTGAGATGGGCGGTTTTTTCGGCCAGCACTTTTTTAATATGCAGATTTACAATAAGTGAAGCTACCAGCAATATACTGAGGATAATAATTACATGAAAAAAAACCATACCGGCTAAACTCATACTTTCCTCCAATCTCCATTTATTCTGATTTGATTTAACAAAATGCAATAACCCTGTTTGTGGGTTATAATAGTATTATACTAGAAAATATTTACATTATATAGTTGTCGGGAGGCGGATTGCTTGAATCATATAAACAAGAGTCCTGAAATACTGATTATTGATGATACCCCTGAGCACATTCATTTTGTTGCCTCCATCATCAGGAGAAGGAAATACAGGGTCAGGGCAGTCACGGGAGCTTTGCAGGCCTTTGCTGCATTGGAAAAGGGAATCCCGGACCTTATCCTGCTGGATGTGCTTATGCCCGGTATGAACGGCTTTGAGCTATGCACATTAATAAAGGCGGACCGGCTGTACAGCTCAATTCCCATAATTTTTCTCACATCCGTCAACGACAGCGAAAATATTGTAAGAGGTTTTGAGGCCGGGGCCCAGGATTATGTGTCCAAGCCGGTAAATGCCAGGGAACTGCTGGCCAGGATAGAAACCCACTTAAACCTTAAAAAACGGACGGACAGGCTTCTTGAGGCATACAGGGACATAGACAATTTCAATCATGTGATATCCCATGATCTCAAAACGCCTGTTTGTTCCATATATAAACTGGCAGGCTTCCTTAGAGCGGCAGTAGAAAGCGGTGATACAAAAGAGATTTGTGAAATATCGGACATTCTCATGGAAAAAGCCGCAGGAACGGTAGAACTTGTGGATAAGTATACAAGACTGGTAAAGCTTTCCTCTGCTGCAGTTAATACATGTGAAGTGAATATGGACTGTCTTGCCTTGAAGGTTATGGAGGAAATTAAAAAAACACATCCCGGACAGAGGATAGTATTTGAAAAAAAACCTTTGCCTGTTGTGCATGGGGACAGCCTGCTCCTGGAACAGGTGCTGGTCAATATTTTTTCCAACGCCGCAAAATATTCCAGAAAGAGGGCGGAAACTGTGATACATATGAGCTGCAGCAGGAAGGATTGTGAGTATACTTTTTCTGTTAAAGATAACGGTGTGGGTTTTGAAATGAAGTATGCGGAAAACATTTTTAATCTGTTTGTGAGGCTTCATGAGCAAAATGAATATGAGGGCACAGGAATCGGATTGTCCACAGTAAAGAAAATAATATGCCTCCACGGAGGGAAGGTATGGATTACTGCTGAGGCTGACAAGGGGGCGGAGGTGTGCTTTACCTTGCCGGTGGAGATAGAGGCGGAAGCCTAACGGGAGGCTCGCTTGGTTTCAAGGGGAGTATGTCCGTAGTGCTCCTTGAACAGGCGGGTGAAATAGTCGGTATTTTTGTAGCCCAGTATTTCACTTACTTCATAGGTTTTATATTTCCCTGACAGAATCAAACATCTGGCTCGTTCCATCTTTATTTTTGTAATATAGTTGACAATACTTTCACCGGTTACTTCTTTAAAGACCTTTCCCAAATACTTGCTGTTGTAATTGAGTACTTTTGCAGCTTCTTCAAGTGTAGTCCTGCCCTCCACATTCTTTATAAAATATTCGCATAACAGCTTTATTAAAGGGTATGTACCGCTGATATGCATATTGCCTATAAAATCAGACAGTTCCTTTATGCTGCAGGTAAAGGCGGCAACAATCGATCCGGTATCGGCAGAAGGGCTTATTGAAAGCTCCGGGCCCTTGAATTGGAGAGTACCCAGCCAGGGCATCTCCGACAGAAGCATTCTGCATAAATTTTTATAGGAGTTTTCAAGGATTATGGAAAGCTTGAAGGTGTCTCCCTCATAGAAGTTTGCCAGCCTGACGGCCAGAGCTTCTGAAAATATCACGGACTTTCCGCTGTTTTCTTTTATAAGGTGGAAAAGGTCCGCTTCGTCCTGCACGGAATATGGCAATTTAAGGCTCTCGGCAAGCTGGCGGCTTGTGTTTTCAGCCAGCGTCCGGTGTTCCACTTTTTTTTCCAAAAACAGCCGGGCGTTATATAACAACTCGTTCAGTTCTCCGGGATTGATGGGTTTCAGCAGGTAGTCGAAAGCTCCCAGCCTGATGGCCTGGCGTGTAAAAGCATAGTCCCCCGAACCGCTGATGATTACCACGCACAAATCATTACCGCTATGGCGCAGCTCCCGGATAAACTGAATTCCGTCAATTCTTGGCATCCGTACATCCACCAGGGCAATGTCGTATTCCTCGGCTCTGACCTTTTCCAGAGCTTCTTTTCCGTCACTGGCTTCACCTGTGACCAAAAATTTATTTTTCCCGAAAACAGGTGACTTTTTTAATTCATACCGGATTGCTCTGTCATCATCAACTATTAATGCCCTGTACATTCATGCCCTCCGTTGCAGTATTGCTGTTACTATTATGATACTTCAAAAAAGGCATTTTTTAAAGAAGTGTTTTTTACAGTCAAATAATGCTTATTTATGGGGAACATTCTATTTAATAACAGCCACTTGCCTTTGCGACAAAATGTGATAAAATAGTCCTGTGTTTTAAGACATTCAGTAGTCTCCGCTCTCTTTATTTACCTTTTGGATGCTGAATAATCAAATTTTGAATGGTTAATATAAAAGTGGGGATTAAGTACAGGAGGAGAAGCTATTATGAGTTTTTTTGAAAAACAGTTCCGGTTAAGGGATAACGGAACTAATGTAAGGACTGAGTTTGTAGCCGGTTTGACAACTTTCTTTACAATGGCGTATATCATCTTTGTAAATCCTTCCATATTGGGACAGACAGGTATGCCAAAGGGCGGAGTATATGTAGCCACAATACTTGCAGCAGTAATCGGTACTCTTGTAATGGGGTTGTTTGCCAATGTTCCCTATGCTCAGGCACCTGGAATGGGGTTGAACGCCTTCTTTACCTACACGGTATGCTTTGCGCTGGGATACGACTGGCGTCAGGCACTGGCAATGGTATTCATCTGCGGTATAATCAATATTGTCATAACAATTACCCAGGTGAGAAAATCAATTATCAAGGCAATTCCCGAATCACTCCAATTGGCAATCAGCGGAGGTATTGGACTCTTTATAGCTTACATAGGCTTTAAGGATGCAGGCTTTTTGAAGTTTACATCTGAAGCCAAGCCGGGTGCACCGTTAATCATACTCGGGGAAAAAGCCGATTCGGCTACGGTTATTGCCGGGGGTGCAAATGTTGTTCCCGCTTTTGTAAACTTTACAAGCCCCTACGCACAGCTTGCACTCATTGGACTTATTATAACTGTGGTGCTTATGCTTTTAAAAGTTAAAGGTGCCATGCTTATAGGAATACTTTCAAGCACCGTTATAGGTATTCCCATGCATGTAACCAGCCTGTCGCTGGAAACACCCTATAAGGTATCGGACATAACGCAGACAGCTTTTGCACTTGACTTTGCAGGTCTCTTCAGTGATCCGAAGAAAATAGCGGTAGTTATTGTAACAATACTGGCTTTCAGCTTGTCGGATACCTTTGATACAATAGGAACCTTCATAGGTACGGGAAGAAAGAGCGGTATCTTTGATGACAAGGATGAAGCCGAGCTGTTTGCGGGACAAGGCTTCAAATCAAAAATGGACAAGGCTCTTTTTGCAGATGCTACTGCTACATCAATCGGTGCGCTGCTGGGAACCTCAAACACCACAACATATGTTGAGAGCGCATCAGGTATCGGAGTGGGCGGCAGAACAGGATTGACCTCCGTATTCACAGCCATTTTCTTTGCCATCTGTCTTGTGTTTGCCCCATTTGCAGGAATTATTCCCGGAGCTGCCACCGCCCCTGCATTGATAATAGTGGGTGTTCTGATGATGAGTTCCTTTGCAAAAATAAAGTGGGAGGAATTTGACGAAGCTCTTCCCGCATTTTTTGCCACAGTGGTGATGCCCTTTTCCTACAGCATATCAAACGGTATAGCTGCCGGATTCATATTCTATATTGCTGTTAAAATATGCAAGGGCAGGCCAAAAGAGGTGCATCCCATTATGTATGTGGTCACCGGACTGTTTATAGTGAACTTTATAGTGGGAGCAGTTATGAAACTATAAATATTTCAGATTTGAAACTGAAGCCACAGGTTCAATGCCAGGTGCAGAACCTGTGGCTTTATATTTACAGGGAGTTCAGCTTATCTATCAGAGATTTGTAGGCCTTGTCTATTTCCTCTTGATTTATCTTTTCTCCGATAATGGCTTTTATCTGGTTTTCCAGCTCTTTTGCCTTGGAGAGAAAAGAAATTCCCAGACTTATGGCGTCTTTATAGCTGCTTATTATGGAGCCCAGGTCATCCCTGTATTTTTCATCCGTTCCGGGTGCAATGGCCAACTGGTATAAATCTATAACCTCGTCATTGACTCCGGTGGGAGAATATTCGTGGGGATAAGTACTGTCAAAAACGGCAAAATCAAGCTCCCTGACAATCACCATATCTATGCTCCGGGGGTCAAGAACACAATGGTATATTTCAACATCAAACCCCTTCTCATGTGCGGCATCGGCTATTTTCCTCAGCAGTGTGGACTTTCCTGAGCCGGGCCTGCCTTTGATAAAATATCTTTTGCCAAGGTCTCTGGTCAGATCTGCTACAAAGTCAATAGAGCCTTTGTAGGTTAATCCTCCAAAGAAACGGTTCTTGATAATTCCCTCTTTTTTCAGGTTCATATCACTTAGAAACTTCTTGATGGCATTGTCGGCTATTACATCCAATTTGGAGAAGTCGATGCCGTTTAAGTAAATCTTTTCCCACTCATCGTGAATGCCCAGTGCTTTTTGAAGCTGTTCATATGCTTTTTTATAGTATTCCTGAATCTTGCCTCTCGACTGGGATATAATGCTTTCGTCCGGTTGGGAGGCCCGGGAAGCAGCCGGAGATTCCAGGTTTATTATCTCACCTGCCGCACCGCATGCCCTGGTCTTTGCTATATATCCTATTTCCCCGTCAACCACGGCCAGCTTCAGGGCGGGTATAATCATGGCCTCAACTTCAATTTCATCGGAAGCGCAATGAATGTATTCGATATCATAACCCTTAAGGTACCAATTGATTCCAAGCCTTTTCATAAGTGCGGATTTGAATTCCCCCGAACCGCCTTTAAGTATGTAGAACCTGTCAACCTCTGTGACATTGTCCTCAAAAAAGCTTACAAAACCATGCGCCGTATTGGCACTGGCATAATAATTGTAAATCCTAGCAGCCAAAAATATTCCACCTTTCAAAATATAACACTTCAATATAGTGTATGCAGGAGGCCACAATAATGCTAAGAAATGGCGTGTGCAATTTTATGCCGCTCACAATTCGTTTTTTTAATTTATTGATTTATTGTACTAAAATAAGGACAAACTTCATCAGGCAAAAAAACCTGTAAGGTTAATGTCTGGAATGCAAATATGCCAGCTTGGTAAAGACTGTATTAAAGTAAAAACATGAAATTCCAATAGTTTAAAATTGCATATTTTAATAAAAAATTTACAAATAGTATCAAAACAAATGTTGAAATTTATGGTTTACTATGTTAAGATTGTTAGTGAAAAAATTAACTAAATCTATTGCTTTATTAAACTGGTTCAAAAGACGGTGATATTTTCCGGGAATACGTGGGATGGATCGGTTATACTGAATAGTAAATTGTTCATGGCTTGATGATTTATGACAATTAATAATTTAAGATATAGTAGTGCAGAATAGTGGAGTAAGTGTTTTTTTTTGCATGGAAATCTTAATTTCAAGACATTACAAGAATACTACTCATTTACAGCAGTATATTTTATAAATCGAAGGGAGAATTATAATGACTACGAACAAGAAATTGCAAGCGTGGGTAAAAGAAGTGGCTGAGTTGACACAGCCAGATCAGATTTACTGGTGTGATGGTTCTCAGGAAGAAAACGACAGGCTTATTCAGGAATTGGTAGCTGCCGGTTTGGCTAAGCCTTTAAATGCAGAAAAGCGTCCAGGTTGCTATGCTTTCAATAGTGATCCATCAGACGTTGCCCGTGTTGAAGACAGAACATATATTGCTTCAAAGACTAAAGAAGAAGCAGGCCCTACAAACAACTGGGTAGACCCCAATGAATTGAAAGAAACCATGAAAGGTCTCTACAAGGGTTGTATGAAGGGAAGAACCATGTATGTTATTCCTTTCTCCATGGGTCCTATAGGTTCTGAAATATCAAAGATCGGCGTTGAAATTTCAGACAGTGCCTATGTTGTTATCAACATGCGTATAATGACCCGTATCGGTACAAAGGTACTTGAGACATTGGGTGACGGAGAATTCGTTCCATGCCTGCATTCAGTCGGTGCTCCTTTGGCTGAAGGCGAAAAGGATACCAAATGGCCATGTGCTCCAATCGAAAAGAAGTACATCAGCCATTTCCCAGAAGAAAGAACAATCTGGTCCTATGGTTCAGGTTACGGCGGAAACGCATTGCTCGGAAAGAAATGTTTTGCTCTCCGTATAGCTTCAGCTATAGCTCGTGAAGAAGGCTGGCTGGCTGAGCACATGTTAATCTTGAAACTCACTAGCCCTAAGGGTGAAGTAAAATATATCTGCGGTGCTTTCCCTAGTGCTTGCGGAAAAACAAACCTGGCTATGCTTGTTCCAACTATCCCAGGCTGGAAAGTTGAAACTATCGGTGACGATATAGCTTGGATGAAGTACAAGGCAGACGGCAGACTCTACGCTATCAACCCTGAAGCAGGTTTCTTCGGAGTTGCTCCCGGAACTTCAATGGATTCGAATCCAAATGCCATGCACAGCATAGAAAAGAACACTATATTCACTAACGTTGGTTTGACTGACGATGGAGATGTATGGTGGGAAGGCATGGGAGTTGCAGCACCGGCTCACTTGATTGACTGGAAGAATAAGGATTGGGCTCCTGGTTCAGAAACTCCTGCTGCTCATCCAAATGCCCGTTTCACAGCACCGGCTGAACAGTGCCCTGCAATAGCTCCCGAATGGCAGGATCCTGCAGGAGTGCCAATCTCAGCTATACTTATCGGTGGACGTCGTCCAAGCACTATTCCATTGGTACATGAAAGCTTTGACTGGAAGCACGGTGTATTCCTCGGTTCTATCATGGGTTCAGAAATCACTGCTGCTGCTATATCAGACAAGATTGGTCAAGTTCGTCGTGACCCATTTGCAATGCTTCCATTTATCGGCTACAACGTTTGCGATTACTTGCAGCACTGGTTGGATGTTGGAGCCGCTTCAACTGAAGATAAGCTGCCTAAGCTATTCTATGTAAACTGGTTCCGTAAGGACAAGGACGGCAAGTGGCTGTGGCCTGGTTACGGTGAAAACAGCCGTGTTCTCAAGTGGATATTTGAAAGAGTATCAGGAGAAGGAAAAGCTGTTAAGACTGAAATCGGTTATATGCCGACTGAAGATGCCATCGACACTGCAGGTCTTGATGTGTCAGCAGCAGATATGGCTGAACTTCTCAAGGTTAACAAGGCTGAATGGCTGCAGGAAGTTGAATCAATTAAGGAGCACTATGCTAAATACGGCAGCAAGCTCCCAACTGAATTGGCTAATCAGTTAGCAGCTTTGGAAGCTAGATTGAAGGCATAACAATTTGTAATGCTGAAACCAGTAAAATTTTATAAAGCATTTAAACCCCATCGGCAAGCCGATGGGGTTAATTTTATCCATGCATGAACTGCATTTTTCTGCTTGTTTTCTTCAGCAAAGCAGAATTTATTCCAGGTATGTAAATTTTCATATTGTTTATATGTATTTTTTATTATACAATATCAACGTAGAATGGTAATATGGTAGAATAAAGGCATATATGGAAATTGGATCAGTCTGATAGCCGGTGTTGAGTTCTGCTTTTTAGCATACTCTACACCGTTTTTTATTGTACGGCAAGAGGCAGCTTGATTAAATTCTGCAGGCCCGGTTGGCTTATGCAGAATATGTCGGCAAGGCAACTGCCGGGTCATAAGGTCAATTGGTATTGACCTTTAAAATTATTAATTTATTCCAAGGATTGCAGGTCCATATTCTCAAAGGTTTGCAGGTGCAAGTTTGTGTGAAAAGCCGGTAATCAGCAGAAGAAAGGGATGGGAGGGGATAGAATGTTTGGCATACCTGATTTGACTATTGTAGCGGTTTATTTACTGTGCATATCCAGTGCACTGCTCTGTGCAGTATACGGCCTGGTGAACTGGAACAAGGGGGGAGAACTTGAAAGTCAGCAAATAGAGGAAGAAGCAGAGTGGGAATTAGGGGAGCATTAAGCAATCCGGTCTGCAATAAAAAAAATTCAGCAAAGTTTCTTACATAATTTCCAATAAAAGCAGTTTCATATACAAGAGTATGTAGTTTAGAATATAAGAGCGGGTCGAATATTCTGGTGATAACTTACTCTTTAGAATTGTAATTTTTTAATTTCACAAATTCTAAGGAGGATTTTTGCATGGTTTTCTATTCGATAATTGTTGTTATCGTATTTCTCTTAATTACTATTTTCTTAGGGTATCTTGGCTATAAAAATACAAAATCGTCTCAGGATTTTCTTCTGGCAGGAAGGAAAACGCATCCTTTAATTATGGCATTATCCTATGGGGCGACGTTTATCAGTACTTCAGCTATTGTAGGCTTTGGCGGGCTGGCCGCAAACATGGGCATGGGCTTGCTCTGGCTTACTTTCTTCAATGTTTTCATAGGTATATTCATAGCATTTGTTCTATTTGGCAAAAAGACCAGAAGGATGGGTCACAGGCTGAATGCCCACACATTTCCGGAGCTTTTGGGTAAAAGATTTGAGTCCAAATTTATTCAAGGATTTGCTGCGGCACTTATATTCCTGTTCATGCCGATTTACGCTGCCAGTGTCATAAAAGGAGGGGCAAATTTTGTCCAGACCTATTTTGGAATACCATATGGCATTTCTCTTCTGGCTTTTGTTCTGATAGTAGCAGCCTATGTATGGATGGGCGGAATGAAGGCAGTAATGTATACCGATGCTTTCCAGGCCTGTATCATGTTTGTGGCAATGATGGTGTTGCTTATAACGGCTTATGTAAACCTTGGAGGTTTTACAGCGGCTCACCAGAAGCTTACTGATCTCTTTTCAAACCCGGCTATTCAAGAAGACATAGCTAAATCGGTTTCAACAGGCTTTCAGGGCTGGACCTCAATGCCAAAGGGAGGATCGCCCATGTGGTGGAGCCTGGTTTCAACCATTGTACTTGGAGTTGGAATCGGTGTATTGGCTCAACCGCAGCTTGTAGTGCGCTTCATGACGGTTAAAAGCGACAGGGAGCTGAACAGAGCCGTATTTTCAGGAGGTATTTTCATATTGGCCATGACCGGTGTTGCCTTTGTTGTAGGAGCACTTTCAAATGTGCTTCTGTTCGAGAAGACAGGAAAAATTGCAATAATGGCGGCGGATAAGGTAAATGACAATATAATTCCGCTGTTTATAAAATCTTTCCTGCCTGAGTGGTTTGCCGCCATATTCCTTGTGTCAATGCTTGCAGCAGCCATGTCCACCCTGAGCTCGCAGTTTCATACCATGGGAACCGCAGCGGGCAGGGACTTATACGAGAAGAGCTTTGGCAAGAAGGGCAATACCCTGACTATGACAAAGACGGCTACGCTTGTGGTTATTGTATTGAGCACCGCAATAGCCTGGTCATCAAATGGACTTCCCATAGCAGACGGTATAATAGCAAAGTTCACTACAATGTTCTTTGAATTGACAACAGCGGCATTTTTACCTGTCTATGTGGGAGCACTGTATTTCAAAAGCCTTCCCAAAGCTGCGGCAAAGTGGGGGATGATTTCGGGGTCGGCTGCCTGGTTTGTGTGGACCTTCTTTGTTCATTCAAATGCATCCTATATGCAGATATGCAAGCTTCTGACAGGCAAAACCTCCATTGTGCTGGGAACTTCTCTGGAAAAGCTTTCAATGGTAGGAACCACCTTCATAGCGCTTCCTGTGGCCATTGTGGTTTTGGCGGCGGTTTGGCTGGCAAAAGGCAGGTCGGGAAAGCTTGATATTGATGAAAAGGTTATAGACAAATGCTTCGCTAATGTATAGATAAAAAAACATTTAAATTATCTATCCCTGTAAACGTGGTATAATGTAATAAAATTAATGGAGGCTTTAAAAGGGGCTGTAGAGAAAATATCCAATAGAACTTGGTGTATAGTCTGCATATTTTTGATACGCTCCTTTGCCTTTTTATGGATTTTGCCGGAGGCAGGAGCCGGAACGGCGGTAATGGAGGAGCTCGATTGCAATACCTTATTCTGTTTCTTGAGGGAATTATAACTTTTATTTCACCGTGCATGCTGCCCATGCTGCCCATTTATGTCCTGTACTTTGCAGGTACCGTGGAGGAGGGGAAAGGTCTGAGGGCCTTCATAAATTCCCTGGGGTTTGTCCTTGGCTTTACAGCAGTATTTGTTCTGCTGGGGGCCTTTGCCGGAGCGGTGGGTGGATTTCTGAAGGAATATAATACAATATTGAACCTTGTTTCCGGGTTGATAGTGATTTTGCTGGGACTTGGATTTTTAAACCTGATAAGATTGCCTTTTATGGGGCAGGTGGGCAAAATCACTGCCAGGGTGGAAAGGCTCAGGTTCATGTCGGCTTTTTTGTTCGGAATTATTTTTTCCATAAGCTGGACGCCATGCGTGGGGGCTTTTCTGGGTTCTGCCCTCATGCAGGCGGGGCAGCAGGGAGAAATGGTAAAAGGAATTATAATGCTGTTGTTTTATTCTTTGGGACTGGGAGTGCCTTTTGTGATATGCGCAGTGCTCATAGACAGGCTGAAGGGTGCCTTTGATGCAGTGAAAAGACATTATAAAAGCATAAATATCATCTCAGGAGTATTTTTGATTCTAGTCGGAATACTTATGATGACAGGCCGTTTAGGATATCTGCTGCTGCTTTTGTCATAAAATACCGTCTGGAAAGGGAGGCTGTATGAGCAGGAAACTTAAAACATTGATAGGAATACTGGCGTTTATAATTTTAATGGGTGGGGCGTATATTGGCTATAATATTTTGAGTGCACAGTACAGCCCTGGAAGAGGCCAGATTTCTGAGGGTAATAATGCCAGGCCGTCCGGGAACAGCACTGCAGATGGTACAGGCAGTGCGGCACGAAGCCAGGGACAAGGCGCTGAACAAAGCGGGGCAAGTGATGAAGACGGGGTAAAAGCACCGGATTTTTCAGTAGTTGACGGTGAAGGCAATACGGTAAAACTGACGGATTTTGAAGGAAAGCCGCTGGTGGTGAATTTCTGGGCATCCTGGTGCCCCCCCTGCAAGGAGGAGATGCCTCATTTTGATAAGGCATACAAGGATTACGGGGAGCAGGTCAATTTTATGATGGTGGACCTTACCGACGGACAGCGGGAAACAGTGGAAAAGGGACAGAGCTACGTTGAAGGACAGGGCTTTGAGTTTCCGGTGTACTTTGACACCCGGCAGGAGGCTGCCTATACTTACATGATAAGGTCTATTCCAACAACGCTTTTTATTGACAGTGACGGCTACCTGGTTGACCTGGCCCAGGGTTCCATGGATGAAAAAACTCTGAGAGGTTATATAGAGAGCATAAAGTAATGCTGCAATAAGGAACTTGGTTATCTTGCAGAGGACAGCCTGCTGATAAGCTCAGAAGGCTCAGTTACAGGAGACGAACAGGCAAAATTTCTGCAGACATAAGCCGCGTTTTTATTGTCAAGTCCCTTGTACTCCTCTATAAAAGGAACGAGTTCTGCAAGCTCGGGGGTTATGTTGGCAACAGCTATGGAAAACGGACTGTAAATACTGTTATAGGCATTGGACATATGGCTGCCGGCATTACCTGTCATTACCACTTCGGAGGCATTTTCGGAAATGGAGTACATATAGGCGCAGAGCATATAACTGTGGCCGGTTGGAGCGGATTCCACCTCATCGCTGAAATAGTCCATAATGCTTTTTGCCCTTTCCTCAAGTTCATGCTGCCCGGTCAGCCTGGCTAATCTTATGAGATTCATGGCAGCCGCTGAATTTCCTGAAGGCATGGCACCGTCATAGCCTTCCCTGGGACGGGTAATGAGCTCTTCAGAATCCTTGCCGTAAAGAAAGAGGCCTTTTGAGTTTTCATCCGTAAAGAGCTCCAGCATTTGCCCGTTTAATTTCAGGGCATATTTCAAATATTCTGCCTTGTAGGTTGCCTCATATAGCTCCAGCAGTCCCCATACCAGAAAGGCGTAATCCTCCAGAAAGGCATTTATAGCAGCCTCTCCCGCCCTGTATCTGGCAAGGAGTCTTCCTTCCGGGCTTAAGAGCTTTTCAAGTATAAAGCCGGCGCACTTTTCCGCGGCGGAAATAAACCTGCTTTGTTTAAAAATTCTGCCGCAATAGGCAAAGGCGGCCAGCATCAGACCATTCCAGCCGGTGAGGATTTTATCATCCTTGTATGGGTGCAGCCTGTTCTCTCTGCGGTTGAACAGCTTTATACGGCACTTCTCGGCAAACTCCAGCTTATCTTCGGTTAAGGAGCCTGTCTCAATAAGATTGGGAATGTTTTTATCCTCAAAATTGCCCGATTCTGTAATGTCATAGAGCCTGCAGTATTCCTCCGCGTCACTGGGGCCCAGTACTTCTGATATTTCCTCGGGTGTCCACACGTAGAATTTTCCTTCCACACCCTCGGAATCCGCATCCTCCGCAGAGTAAAAGCCGCCTTCAGAAGAGGTCATGTCTCTTAAAACATATTCAAGTATCTGGCATGCAGCAGCAGAATATTCTTTTTTTCCTGTGGCGCTGAAGGCTTCACCATAGGCCAGTGCCAAAAGCGCATTGTCGTACAGCATTTTTTCGAAGTGGGGAACAAGCCACTTCCTGTCTGTGGAGTACCTGCTGAAGCCAAACCCGATATGATCGAATATTCCTCCGGTTTTCATGGATACAAGTGTCTTTTCAACGATTTCAAGAGCATAGGGTTCCTTGAAGTCATACCAATATCTGAGAAGGAACAGGAGATTGTGAGGGGAGGGAAATTTGGGGGCTCTGCCAAAGCCGCCGTAACTGCTGTCAAAGCTGTACTTGAGGTGGGAAAAGGCGTCTTGAATTGCAGCCCTGGTCAATTCACCGCCGCTTGGGCCTTTCTCAGCGCTCTGATAGGCTATGATCTCACGGGCAGAGTCCAACAGAGCTTTTCTATTGTTTTCCCATGCATCCCGGATGGCTTGGAGGAGACTCAGCAAACCCATGGTTCCCCGGCTGTCATCCTTGGGATAATAGGTTCCTGCGAAAAACGGCTGCCTGCCGGGAGTGAGAAACACAGTCAGCGGCCAGCCTCCATACCCTGTAAGTGCCTGGCACACTGACATGTAAATGCTGTCTATATCAGGCCGTTCCTCACGGTCTACCTTGATGCATACGAAATATTTATTGAGCAGTTGTGCCACTTCCAGGTCTTCGAAGGATTCCCGCTCCATTACGTGGCACCAATGGCATGTAAACCCATTTATTTCCAACCACTAGGAATACCCAATAGAAAGGAAGATAGGCTTATCTTCTTGCGCAGCTTTTTCAAAAGCTTGGCAACTCCATGGAAACCAGTTTACAGGATTATATGCATGTTGCAGTAAATATGGCGATTTCTCATGGATTAATCTATTGGGTTCTCTACTGTTAGTCATAGGGCATCAACTCCTTTCTATGTTTAAGATATACTTAGCATACCCAAGAAGCAACAAATGATACCGTTTGACATATCTCAACAAGCCAGATTGCGACACATATTACACTGTCAAGAATGCAAGGCACAACCCAGTGTTAATGCTATAAATCTCGCAGAATGATTACAGCCCGATCACTTTAAGGGTGTGAACGGGCTGTAATATGTATGGTATATTTATTAGGTATAGATATGATAAAGTGTTTAGTGTACGGTGTTATGCTTATTAGCTAAAGGTTCAATTATCACCTAAAATAGTTTTAATAGTTTCTTCAATTGCTCCAGTAAGCCTATTAACTTGTGAAAGCCAATAAAAAGAAACGGCTTCATTTGTCAAGGGGTCAAAAGGATTTTTTGTAATTTAACGATGGGATTACCTTTCCGATTACCTTTATCAAAAAGAAAAAGCATAGCAATCCGCGCCGGATTGTGCTATTCTGTTAAATGAGCCGTACTGTACCATTCTTTTCTACATAAACGGGAGGAACAGGCATAGAACGGCAGTATTTATATTTTGTGAGGTGTGCTATGGGTTTTAACGTAATAGCATTTTTATACACGTTGGGTTGTTGCCTGATATCAATTTTTATTGCCGGTAAATCCCAGACCAAGGATTATCAGGAATGGTTTGACAGCCTGAAGCACCCGGATAATGCATTGCTGTCGAGAATAATGCGTTATTTAGGTGTTATTGTCTATCTGATGTTTGGCTTTATTTTATACAATGTTATTGTGAACAACGATATTGTTTCCATAGTCCTGACGGTTGTTGTTATCCTACTGTTGGGCTTATCCCCTTTATTACTCCAAAAAACAAAAAATTTGAAAGTGTTTTTCTATGCCATGCTCATATTCCCTGTTATTTTGCCGGTATTGGCATTCTTTTTACTGCAAACCAACCTTGTCTTTGCAATACTGGTCACAGCATACTTTTTATGGATATTATACGAGATGTCATACTTTTACCGTCTTATGAAGCTGAACAAGTAAGTTTTAGAACGCACATTATAAGCATTTCTCACCCTCACCCCGGCAAAACGCCAATCCCCGATTAACGAGATTATCTACCTTATTCAAAAAGAATACCGGCGGGGAAAGAAGAATCAACCCATTTCCCCGCCGGTTAGGATTTTAGGAAGCCGCTTCCGATATTGCTCAGTCGCACGATTGGCTGAATATCTCTTAATGTTAAATGTATGTTCATGCGTCCTACCTTTAACATTAAGACTTAGGTTCTTAATTTCATCTTCGATGGTTAGCTTTTTTTGTTCAGACATTATTTTCTCCGCCTCCCAAAATATAAATATACTTTACACATTATATCATTTTAATTAATCAATTCAACCTAAAATCATATGGGTGCAGTAACTTGATTGCCACCAGTGGCAACATCTTTGAATACAGGTCAGCTATAGCCAATAGATAGAAAGACAGGTTTATCTTCCTGCATTGCCTTATCAAAGGCTTCCTGACTCCATGGATACCATTCAACAGGGTTGTAAGCATGTTGCAAAAGGTATGGGGATTTTTCAGTAATCAGTCTATTGGCTTTCTTATTAGTTGACATGTGGGCATCACCTTCCTTTCATTTTAAAATATTTACATATAGACTTTGTTAATCCTATATAGTTTATTATTTACCACTAAAGTATTATTTGAAATAAAACAAATATGTATTCAAATAAAAAAGAGCAGGTGGGAGCATTCCACCATGCCCTAAATTATTTTCTGCATAATAATAAAAAGAACAATATCATTTTTTCCAGTATCTTCATTCTCAGTACCTGCTGGATTAGTTGGAATTTACATCCTTATCCATTCTGTTAATGGTAGTGCCTTGAAAGTGGATTATATCAGCTTCTTTTAGTGGATATCTTGATAGTAGAATAGCTGTGTTATTACCTCTGGATAGCCTTGCCCTTCCAACAGCCTGTAACAACTCACTTTCAAGGTTGTAGGATTGTACCATCTTTAATAGTGGGTCATTGAATGTTCCATATCTCAATCTAAATTCATTTACTTCCTGTTTTTCATGTGTAATAAACTCACTATTGAGGTCAATTTTATCTCCAAATAACATTATACCAACCATTTTATAAGTTATTTCTGGAACATTTGGTGTACCTATCAGGACAATGTTTTTACCTTTCAAGTGGTCTTGCCCAATGGCTTTACCATAGTAGGTTTTTTTATCAACTGAAATATTCCTTGCTTCCAAGGCTTCTACTAATGTTTTAGAGGTTGTACCCTTGTAAGTCAATGCAGTAAAGTTATACTTGCCATCCTCCAACACTCCACCATTTTCAAGAAGGATTTAACCTTGTACAACTTAAAGTTAATTGTTATGCTTTCATCAATACCCTGTGAAAGGCTCATAATAAGATGGTTGTATATACCTTAATGTACACAGTCTACAGCAAGCAGAGCAGTAAGGAAGTTAAAAAAGAAGTTGGCAAGATAAAGGAAGCCTTTAGTGTCAGTTTAGGAGGGCTTCTTTTGTTTTTATTTCAATTAAATTTTAATTTGTAGACTTGGTTTTATTTAGAAGGAAATGGTATAATGAATAAAATTTAATTTTATATGGGGTGGTCAATTTGGATAAAAATATTTTAGCCAAGGAAATTTATAATATTTCTCATCTGACAGGTACATTCAAGTTAAGGTCAGGTCAGATATCAAGAGAGTATTTTGATAAATACCTTTTTGAGTCAAATCCTCAAGTCTTGATTTCAATAGTTGAATATATGTCAAAACTCATTCCTCAAAACACAGAAGTTTTAGCAGGTCTTGAAATGGGAGGTATTCCTATTGCAACTGCATTATCTATCAAAACTGGCATTCCTGCTGTTTTTGTTAGAAAAAAAGCTAAGGATTATGGTACTTGCAAATTAGCAGAAGGTATGGACATTTCTGGAAAGAATGTGTGCATTATTGAAGATGTTGTTACTACTGGTGGGCAGATTATTCTGAGTGCAGATGACTTAAAAAAATTTAATGCCAAAGTTAATAATGTATTATGTGTCATCCTTAGAAATGAAGAAGGCAGAGATAAATTGAGAAATGCTGGACTTCATTTAATGGAACTGTTTACTATGAGTGACTTAAATCCCAATAAATTATAATAAAGGATGGTCAAGAATGGATTTTGAGAAGAAGATTTTTTTGCAGTTAAGGCATTGATACTTCATGAGGGTAAGTTTTTAGCTATGCATAAAAGTGAAATTAAAGAAAACTGGCTGGAGCTTCCAGGAGGTAGAATGGAGTTTGGAGAAAGTGCAGAAGAAACTGTAATAAGGGAAGTGTCAGAGGAAACTGGGCTTACTATAAAACCTGTTAAACTTTTGGATACATGGAACTCAGTTAAGGAAGATTATCAGATAACAGGTATAATTTATTCTTGCATTATTGAAAAAGGTGAAGTAAGACTATCAGCTGAACATGACAGATATGAGTGGTTAAATGCTGATGCCACAGAAATTGATAAATTGCATAAAGTGTTTAGAGAGAAAATGGTAAATTGGGATTGGAATAAACTTTTATAAATTTCTAAAATGCCATTCCTGTTATTTATATTGACTCAAAAAGAAATGCACCCACTTTGAGGAATGTATTGGTGTTTTTGTATTGTGATAAAGGTTTGTGAGTCTGTATAACTTTAGGTATCTCAAAAAATAAAAGGGAAGGTTTTATTCCAAAATTCTGAAAAGAATCTAAATTGGGTCTGTGATAATCTTTGCCAGTTCCTATGGAAATGTACCCCCCCCCTTTTTCAGAAATATACTGGAACATAAACAAGTTTTAGTAACAAAGTATTTGTTGTAATTATTTGCAGTTTTTATCAGAAGAAAGAAGTTTACAATAATAGTACTAGTTTATTTGGTTGAAGCTGTTTATATATTGATGAAAAAAAGAAAATTAATAAGCAATTAGATAACCTTATAGATATGCAGCTTGCTATGGGTGTTAATCAGAGGCTTATTGATACAGGAAATAAGTTAAACTATAGACTACAGAAAATTGAGGAAGAACTTCAAAGCATTGATGTTGATACAGATAGAAATGAGTTTTTTGAAAAACTGGTTGAACTTCACAAAGACTTTTTAAACCAACCTTACAACTGGCAAAGTGAGGATAGTGAACTAAGGAATTTAACTCTCAAAAAATACATTGATAAAATTGTGTATACAAGGGATGTTAGTAATCCCAATAAACCTAAACTTGAAATCCATTATACAGATGTAGTTAAACAAGGAATAGAACTGAAAGAGCAAGCAAGAGAAATGAGTAAAATATCAACAAAAACTTGGACTTTTGATTAATAAGACACAATATGGGATGGGTGAAAATTGCCTATCCTTTTTTTATGTTGTATGATGTAGATAAGCTATATTGGCAAGATGTAGCAATATGTATTCTCACCGGCTGCTCTTGCAAAGGCTTCAGGGCCCCACGGATACCAGTCCACGGGGTTGTGGGCGTGCTGCAGGAGGTAGGGGGATTTTTCACTTATCAACCTATTCGTATATTTATAATCTATCATTATTTCAACTCCAATCAATTAGTTTTCTTCATTATTACCCAATTTAACAAAACAAATAATTCTTATGACAGTTTGGGTTCGATACTTATAACGAGGTAATATTGATAGTAATAAGTTTAAATTATATGGCGCATTGCATTGGGAAATGAGAATAACAACAATATGATTATCATAAAGGTGTCCGCCTTTTCTTTCAAAAAATACGAGGAGAATATTAATTAACTATTTATATCTGAATGTCTTGATAATTTCTAAAGCAGTATCTTCCTGTACAAACCCTGTAAAAAATTTGATATCATAAACTTCTTTGGTACCAAAGTTCAGCTTTTCATTACTACTTGTTAAGGGTAAATAGAAATGTAATTCTTCAGTAATTGTGTCATCATTGGCAGCAGCAGGCAAACTTCTTGCAAGTTTAACCATCAGAACATCTGTAGAAAATCCTTGCAGATGCTTTTCATATAGCAGTTCATAATGGTTTCCATAGGTTAAATAACCATATCTGGCTACTTCTCCAACCTTTTTATCACCAATATAGAATTCTGTTTCAATTCCATCTGTTTTAACTTTCCATTTACTTGGTACTGTAATAGAATATGCTTTTATTTCAACTTTTTGGTTCAAATCCGATAGTTTATAGGTTGTACTATCCAAAGACCCCTCTTGGGGCTTCTCAGGCTCAAAATATGCTCCTTCATCTGAGTTATCTACATTAATATTGGTTGGTATAGAACTGGCATAACAAGGTAAGCTATTTATGGCAAAACAAGCAATTAAGCTGAATGAAATTAATCTGATTTTATTTAGCAAAAGCATTCACTCTCCCTTTAAAGTTTTAAATATATTCTTAATGTCTATAATCAACAATACAAATTTATATATACAACCTAATTTTATAAAAAAAGAGAGGTTTTTTAACCTCCTCACATTATGAGGGATTATTTAATGAAGTATGACGAAAGTAATGATACAATCAATTTAATATCGCAACACAGGAAATGTTTATACCCACTCCCAATGCTAAACTTAAGTTACCGTACGGAAAGGTAATCAAAAGGAAAACAACAATGACCACAAGTGAACTGCTACAGAAGTCAATTGACTACATTGGGGAAAATTTAAAGTGTGAACTTTCCTTGTCTGAACTTGCAGAGATTGCAGGATTTTCGACTTATCACTTTTGCCATATTTTTTGTGACTTTGTAGGTATGCCTGTTACAGCTTTTATCACGAAATGCAGGCTTCATCATGCAATCTATGATGTTCAAAATGGCAGCAAATTAGTTGATACTGCTCTATTGTATGGTTTTGATACCCACGCAGGATTTTTCAAAGCATTCAGGCGGGAATTTGGTTGCTCTCCGACAAAGTTTTTAAAAATTAATACTGCAATTAAACGGATTTATTGATTTTGTTATCAGCGAACGGAACGTAAGAGTTTTTGACCCTTGCTATTGTGCTACAGGAATTTTATCGGAAGCTGGTGAAGTCGATGGTGGTTTTGAAAAAGGGGGTGAGATGCTAAAAGGAATAATTTACGGATATGATGATATTTGTAAATTGACAGACATTGAAAAGAAGTCAATCCCATATGTGATTTATTCTATTCAAATGATTTTCATTGCTTGGTTGATTGAACACGAAGCATATAAAAATTGTGCTATGCAAAACAGAAAAATGCTTATTTGGATTTGGGAAAACAAAGATAAATGCTTTGGAGTATTGTGAGTTATAATTTAAACTTAATCTTGATATTAATTTCTTTACGTGGATGTACATGTAATCAGCATGATAATTCAGTTAAGTATAGTACGGAACTTCAAGATAGAATATGCAAAGGCGAGCAAAGGAGTTGAAAATTCAATATGGATTATGAAAATTATATGGAGCTATACGAAGCAGTATATTTTTTCAATAGAATTAATTGTTGTGTTGATAATAAATTACCACAACTAATAAACAAGGAAGAAATTAAAAGATTAGGAATAAATGAAAGCATATATAAGGGTACATAGGGTTCTTACCCTCTATTGTGAACATGTACATAATTCATTGGTCTACATAAACAGATTCGTCAATAATAGTTTGACCTAATAAGAAATAATTGATATTATTGGAACATATTTATAATTCCATAAAAATAACTTTATAAAATATATTAGGAGAACTATTTATGAGGGTTTTGATTTGTTGTGATATAGAAGGTGCATCAAGTGTAAATGACTATCGGCAAATAGCTCCTTTTTGGGGAAACAAGGGATATGAGGACTGCATTCGGGCAATAACAAGTGATGTTAATTCTGCTATCAGAGGACTAAAAAGGGCCGGTGCAATTTCAATAGATATATTTGATGGGCATGGAGATGGTGGAAACCTAAGACAGGATATGATTGAAGGGGATGCAGTTATTATAAGTAAGGATGTACCGAGTCTGGCAAAGTGCAAATATGATGCAGTCCTTTTGATAGGGCAACATGCTTGCGCTGGAACCGCAGATGGCTTTTTGAGCCATACAGGGGGTACTGACTATACATTGAATGTAAATGGTAAATATATTGGTGAAGTAGCTAATGGTGCTTGGTTGTTTGGCTCGTATAACACTCCAGCTATCATGGTAACGGGTGATGATGCCGCAATTAGAGAAGCAAAAGCCTTACTTCCAGGAATAGAAGGCGTAATAGTTAAAAAGTCTTTAAATCGAATGGAAACTATGTGCCTTCCAATAGAGGAAACCAGCAAAGATATAGAAGAGAAGGCTTTTAACTCATTGAAAAGACTGAATAATTTGAAACCATTTATCATAGAGCCACCTATAAAATTGGAAATAGAGTTTATAAATCCAGGTATGGCGCAAATGATGCAATTCTATGTGCCAAAATGTAATTATAAAGAAGACAATGTTGTATCATACATAGCTGATGAATATGAAGACATTTTTAAGGCTACCATGATGGCTAATTTGATTGCTTCTACATTTTTTACACAGTCTATTATGGGTGAGGCATATCAGATTAACGGAGTTGCAGAATTTCTTCAGAATAAATTAATAGAAAGATTGGAAAATTGGGCTATAAAAAAGTCTCCATTTCCAATTGTAAAATATTAACCAGACTTGTTTGTTATAAGCGTGTTGTAACAGATAAGGAGACTTTTCCTGTAACAGCCTATTGGGCATTCTGTTATTTGTTATCAGGGGATCACCTCCTTAGCCATTCACGTTTGAGCTATTCGATTGTTATACGATTGAATTCGTACTAAAATGGGAAATAAAAAGCCCCAACGACATTTACCGTTAAAGCTTTGATATAACTGAATTATATGAATTTAAAGAAGGGAAAAAACACTCAAATTCCTGCATTTAGCCCAATATAATACCGGGTCTCATTATTGCAATATTTTAGAGTAAACCTGCTGACTTTTTGATTTTCAGCATCCAAAACGTGGACTCGAGTTCCCTGGAGATATTTACCTTACGGTTTTCGCCAAGTCCCATGTGTGCTGCACTTACCCAGTAGCCTTCTTTTTCTGGAAGATATGGCTTAGGGAAGGCATATGTACCTCTTTCTGTTCGGAATGTCTCAAGGTGTTTAATAGCATCAATAAACCAGGGATAATCAGCAGCATAGGGAAAACGAGCTATTAACTCCATGCGCTGTATCAATAAAGCACCTCCGGCAAAAGCTCCCTCATCTATTCCAAAGTATCCCGGAAGTCTAGCATCCCAGCCCATGGAATAGCATTTCCTATTAGCTGAGACCAAAACGCCGTACTTATGAACAACAACATTATGATAGTCAGGAGTGAGGATATAGCCAACAACATCTTTAATCTTAGCCACCGTATCCTTATCACCCTGGTTTATCAATGCAGATAAGCCATATAAATCATAAATCAAAGGAAATCTGTAGTTTCCATTTTCATAGAGTTCAGGCTTAATAATAGGGGATTTGGAAAATGACTTTGGAACACCTTGATATTTGCTTGCATCGTCATATATGTTGTACTCATGCTTACTTGTAAATTCATGCAATACTTCAAGTCGGTTCGTCAAGAATGTCCTTATAGAATTATCAGTATAACCTGCCATTCCCAGAAATGAGGCAACAATTGCGAAACTAAATACTCCCCACACTTCCCTCGTATTAATATTTTCAGTCAACCAGGTTCTATAAGGCAACGTTGCCTCATCTAACTCAGGTATTCCTGCATGTATCCCAAGCTGAACCAACTTACTCATCGCATTCTCATAAAAGTGATTATAGCTACCATGAAGTGTCATATGGCTGACTCCATTCATGGGTTTTAGATAATTAAGCCAGGTGATAACCTCTTGACTCTCAGCTACTGCTCTTTCCATCATCTTAATGTCAATGCCGGTATTTGATTCCATTAACTCTGTGGAAGTACGATATCGGATTGTGGGACCTCCATTTTCAAACAGCCATTGTTTTATTTCCTGTGTATTCAATACATTCACTCCTCATTCAAACATAGCCGTATTATATCATATAGATAAGGGCACCGGCCCACGGGGCTGTGGGCGTGTTGCAGGAGGCAGAGGATTTTTCATTAATCAGTCTATCAGCTTTTTTTGCTTGTTAACAGGACTTTAAGTATAATAACCTTAAGGAGATAATACTTTGACTTTAATATTAAACAATATTGATAGAATAAACAGGATATTCTTCTACCTTTTCAAAACCCAATTTATCAGCAACTTTTTGGGAAGGCATATTATCAACAGTAGTTTCCCATATTGGCAAGTAGCCTTTTTTTAGTTGATCAATAATTAAATAATAAGAAATAAGTGTTCCATATCCTTTGTTTCTTTCGCAGTTGTTAAAAGTATAAAGGTCTATAAAATACTGATTTTCATGAATAAATCCATTGTTTACACATTGGGAAACTATTTCACCATTCTTCCTCAAAGCCATGCCAAAGACCTCATTGTCTAACTTATCATGTGCATAATAATTATTGTACACTTCCGGAACAACAGGCAATATGCTGAACAGTGCAGCCAGGCCGGACGCTTTTAAACACTCTTCATTAATTCTATTTGTATTTTTCTTTCTTTTCGTACTTCCTCTAAATTTTTAGGAAACATTAAATTTATTAAAGTTATTGCATAGTCTGATGCAATCAAGGCATGTCGCTTTACATGAGGCGTAGCGGCAACCTGTCCCATGACCCTTAAGACTTTTACCTTTATGGGGTCTTTTTCTTCCCGGGCTAGGGTATGTATCTTAAAGGCTACATTTCTTGCCTCCTGGAACCTTGCTTTTCCTTCCTGCCATTTCCTGTTGATATCAAAGCATTCATTAATTGCATCACAGGGTCGTATACCGGTTAAATCCAAAATATGCTGTGCCAAGAGCAGACTATAGCATGAAATAGCTTTATGGCTATGGCTTTTACTATCAAAGGCTGCAATGAGTTCATCCTTCAACTCAGGTATATCGTCAATTTTTCTGATTATTCCCACATCGCCCATATAACTGTCTTTTTTGCCGCCCCTCATAATTCCACCTCTTCATAATTTGGCTTTTCAGCTTCATCTGCAACTTTGCAGCAATGTTCAGCAATCTCTTTATAGCCGTGGTACTCTAAAAACTTATAAGCATCTTTTTCTATCTTTTGGGTAAATGTTATATTCTTAATTAAATCTGATAGTATATCCATCTCAGTACCCCGCAAACAAAATTACCTGTTATTTTTATAAATCAGAAAAGCTTTCCTGAAACTGCAGCAGGTCTATCTTCATTCTTTCTGACATTATAGCATTAATATCCGGTGGGCCAACCTCAGATAGAGAAATTTTGTTCATATAACATCTTAAAAAAATATTCCTTCTTTGGGTATTTATAGTATAATCTGAATAACGGTGTAATTTATACGCGGGAGGTGGTCTTTTCATGTCAAACCAATCAGAGCAGCCCCAATGTGAAATAGAAGGTCAACAGGGTTTTTCAAAAATAAGTCATGAAAGGCGGCCTTATGATAAATTCAGATGAAAGAGCAAAATCTATTATTGATTATTATAACAATTTTAATGAAAAGGACAGGCTGAAATCAACCTATGGTAAACTTGAGTTTTCACATATGACAGAGCTGCTTGCCCGCTATTTTCCACAAACCCCGGCAAAAATATGTGACATTGGAGGTGCAGCCGGCGAGTATGCCTTCCATTTTGCCAAGCTTGGCTATGACGCACATCTCTTGGATATCGTACCAAAGCATATTGAGCAGGCAAAGGAGCGGGCAATTGCAGAGAACGGTGTAAATGCTGACAATTTCATAGTGGGGGATGCTTTAAAGCTGCCTTACTCAGCCAACAGTTTTGATGCCGTATTCCTCAGCGGACCATTATACCATTTGCCCCAGAAAGCCGAGCGTATTAAAGCCTTAAGTGAAGCCCGGAGAGTTTTGAAACCCGGAGGAATAATTGCTGCATATGCCATTGGCAGGTATGCCACCATGTTTTATGGAATCAGTACAGGGTTGATATATGATAAGGATTTTATGGAGAAGCTAAAAAGAGAAGTTCATACCGGCCTGCGATATAAGTATGCTGAAGGTGTTCTTGATAATGCATATTTTCACTGTTCGGATGAACTGAGGGAAGAAACAGCAGAAGCCGGCCTTGAGTTTATAGCCTGTCATGGGGTGATAGGGCCGGGGTGGATGGCCCCTGACTTTGATGAGGCATGGAACATAGAAGAACATAGGAATGCAATTTTGGATATTGCCAGAATGTCCGAAAGTATTCCGGATTCCTGCTCTAAAATATTTATCGTTGCTAAAAAGTGATTGAAAGTTTAATTTAATAGCTTTACCCCGTTTCTGAGATGGATTCTCCATAACAGAGCCGGGGTAAAGCCGCTGATAAAAGGCCTTGTTCATTATACTGCTCTTCTTATGCAATTATTTCAAAAACCGTGCCCTGCATCTCGCCATCCAGCAATTCTTCCATAGCGGGGAAAAGAGCTGTGAAATGAGGTGTTTTCATATGGGCATCAAGAACCTCCCGGCTCTCCCATCTCTCCATGAATGCAAAAACGGCAGGATCTCCGGTATCCCTTATCAATTCATAGCTTATATTACCTTTTTCCTTTATGGTTTCTGCGACCAGTTGCTTTGCAATACTGATGAACTTTTCCTGGTTATGTCCGGGCACCTTGCATCTTGCATATACCGCTATCATATTAACATCTCCTATCGTATAAAGTTGGTTGCCGTACGTGCTTCTCTTTCAGGATAAGGATACTGGGAGCCGGCAGTGGTCTTTAGCATCCACGCCATATTGTTTCCCAGGGTACGCATTGTCTGAAGCCCTTCAAGATCTTTTCTTACATCGTCGGGAGTAGAGCCATGTACGGAATTCCAGTATTGTGAGGTCACTACCGGCATCTGATTGATTGTGAAATACTTGTTCAGCCTGTCAAAGGACGCGCTTGCTCCGCCTCTTCTGCAGCTTACTACAGCCGCTGCAGGTTTATTTGTCAGAAGTGAGCCTGAGGAATAGAATATCCTGTCCAGCAAGGCGCAAAGCGACCCGTTGGGACCTGCATAATACACAGGGGAGCCCACTACAATTCCATCAACTTCTTTTATCCTTTCTATAAATTCATTGTACTGCTCATCCTTAAAAACGCAGCTTCCAAGCTTGTAACAGGCCTTACAGGCTGTACAGCCCTGCACCGGCTTTTTTCCTATATGAAACATGACCGTTTCAATACCGTTTTTTTCAAGGGCGCCTGCCACCTCCTGCAAGGCAGTGTAGGTACAGCCCTCTTTGTTGGGACTTCCATTTACCAATAATACCTTCATAAAATATATTCTCCTTATAGTTTGACAGTTATGGGGTCTTGTGCCACCACAAAATTAAGCTTGCTTATTTACAATAGCCTGCTATGCGATTACAATTATTTTAGCAGTAAGGAACATTATTTCAAGTACGCACATATTTGTGCCTTAAAGGAGCTGCTGATGAATAACGGAAAAACAAGTGAAAAACCTGTATACTGCAATAAATGTGCAGTTACTCATGCTCTGGAAATAATAGGGGGAAAGTGGAGGCTGCCGATTATATGGGAACTCTCCGCCAGGGAAAGTCTCCGGTACAATGAACTGAAACGTCGGCTGACAGGAATCACAAACATTATGCTGACACGTTCCCTTCAGGGGCTGGAGGAGCATGGTCTCGTTGACAGGATGGAATTGAGCAGTATACCTCCCCATGTGGAATATTCATTGACAGAACGCTGCAAAGAACTGCTTCCCGCACTGGATATTATCAACCAATGGGGAGAGGAACAAATGCTGAACCCATGTAATGGCAAGTCTGCAAAATAGTTCAGGGGATTTTTTGATTTCCTTCCACGGGGCGGAAGCGATATTTACCGGAATTAGTATATGTTTGTCAGTTTTCGCTTTTGTAGAGATAATCCATAAGGACTATTGAAAAATATGCACCGAAAATCAGCGAGGTTGTGAAAAACAGATACCACCATATATTGTAAAAGTATATAATGTGCAGACAGCCTAAAATGTAGGTGATTATATAAAAAAGTGTGATGACTATGGCCTTGGCGTATATTTTCCACTTCCTGAAATACATTATCATCAGGCTGATAAAAATCGGGGTCGTATATAAATCTGACACCAGATAAGGGCTGGAAATGGGATTTTTACCCAGGGACCGGCTGAAATTCTGCCTGCCGGTAAGAATGAATCCCCAGCAAATTGTGATAACCACCAATGTTATCAGTGAAAAGTATATGTTGAGGTAGTGCAGCAGCTTGCTGGATTTTTTGATGCTTACGGAATAAATTTTTTTCACCAGCCAAAAAAGTGCGGACATTCCCAATGGCGTCATCCATGTACGATACCAGTTATGGCTGTATACACCCAGAGCCAGAAATAATTCTTCAATCAGCCCGTAGGCGACCGCAAATATAAATATCCAGTAGGAGCTCAGGTTGAAAATTGGAACAAGCAGTGCTGTTGCTGATGCTGAGAACTGTGAAAAGAGATTTCCTGTCAGTTCATCATCGTAATAGGAGGAGGGTATTATTTTGGGGTAATAGTCATATGCGCTAAAAACAAAAAACAGGGTTATTTCCGCGGCAAGCGTGAGTCCTGTTACAGTCAGATAAAATGCAAGTGTGAACTTGACATTTTTTGTTTTACGGAATATGATTATCAATTCAAATATCGTTATAAGTCCAAGCAATGCATACCAAACCGTATTTGTCCAAAAATATTCCACGTGAGTAATCTCCAAACTTTATAATTATGTGGAGGTTATTTTAACCGGATTAACAAAAAAAATTCTAAACGCTTATATAAGACTCTTCACCGTACAAATTTTCTCCGTCAAATCCGCTTCGTACAGGGAGGAGAGCAAGGTAATAGACATAATAACAATAAAGGAGTAAACTACAACTATAAAAATATTAATGGGAATATGAACCGGCAGGAGGGAACCCAATGAAACAGGATACATCGCACAAGCATAGGGCAGGAGATTCCAATCAAATAACCCGTGAATACTTTGATTCACTTATGATAGAAATGCGGCATTTTGATTCGGTGCTGCCAGCCACGGGATTTGAACTATATGGAGAAAGCTTCTCAACACCTGTTATGACTGCGGCACTGTCACATCTTAATGGAAGCAGGCCCAACGGTATGGCCGAAATGGCGAAGGGCGCACATGCCGCCAACGCAGTAATGTGGACGGGCATGGGGGAGGAGTCTGAGCTTGAGGCAATTACCGCAACCGGAGCCAGGACAATTAAAATAATCAAGCCCCATGCGGATAATAATGTAATATATAAAAAAATTGAGCACGCTGAAAAATGCGGGGTTTTAGCCGTGGGAATGGATATTGACCATGCATTTGACGGCAGCGGCCAGTATGACAGTGTTATGGGACTTCCCATGTCCGGCAAGACACTTGATGAAATAAAAGGTTTTGTAAATGCTACGAAGCTGCCTTTTATCATAAAAGGGGTGTTAAGCGGGCAAGACACCTATAAGTGCCTTGAGGCAGGGGTAAAGGGAATTGTTGTATCCCATCACCATGGAATAATGGATTATGCGGCGCCGCCTTTGATGCTTCTGCCTGAAATCGTTAAGATAACCGGCAACAGCATACCTGTTTTTGTGGACTGTGGTGTTATGAACGGCTATGACGCATTTAAGGCTATGGCTCTGGGTGCTTCGGCAGTTTCGGTGGGACGTGCCCTGATGACTCCTCTGGCTGAGGAAGGTGCGGAAGGAGTAGAAAAAAAGCTGAAGGCCATTACCCGGGAACTGGCGGGTGTCATGGCACGTACCTGCTCTGCCGATATCGGACATATAGACCCGGCTTTAATCAGAAGGAGATAGAAAAATACGCAGGAAGCTGCATACCCGGCATTTTGGCTCATATATCCAAAGCCTTTACAATGCCGGGTAAAAAGTGTTATATTAAACTGAATGGGTAGTATTCCAAAAGTCAAATACAGTCATTTCCCAATGATTGATTGACATGAAACTACATCAGGAGAATTTTATTTTATTTTTGAAAGGCGGCTCATATCCAATATGGAATGGGACCGGAAGAGTTTCACCCCTCAGCTTTTGGGAGGTGATATTTATGAAAATTGGATTTATAGGGGCAGGAAAAGTAGGATTTTCCCTGGGTAAATACTTCTGTGAGCACAATATGGAAGTATCGGGGTATTACAGTAAAAATCCGCATTCTGCGTTGATGGCGGCGGAATTTACAGGCACAAACGTTTTTAATGACGTTGACGGCATTGTAGAGGCAAGTGATACTCTTTTTCTCACTGTTCCAGATGGAGCAATCGGAGAAGTATGGGATTACATTGGAAGTCTGCCTATCAGAAATAAAATAATATGTCACTGTAGTGGTTCTTTATCATCATTAATATTTTCAAATATTGATAATCATGATGCATTTGGTTATTCTATCCATCCGGTTTTAGGAATCAGCGACAAGTTTAATTCTTACAAACAACTAAATAGTGCATTTTTTACCCTGGAGGGCACTCCTGAGAAGCTGGGCGAAATGGAAACCCTCATAAGACAGTTGGGCAACCCGTTACAGGTCATTTCACCTGAAAATAAAGGGGCCTATCATAGTGCTGCCGTGTTTGCGGGAAATTTCATGCTTGCGCTGCTGCAAACGGGAATTGATTTGCTTAAAAGCTGCGGCTTTAATGAAGAAAGTGCCAGCCTTGCCTTGAAGCCTTTAATGGAAGGCACAATGCGAAATGTTGCCGGGCAGGGGAGGGTACAAGCCTTGACAGGCCCTGTTGAGCGCTGCGATATAGAAACGGTGGAGCGCAATATGGCCTGCCTGAGTGAAAAGGACAGGCAGCTATATGTGCTGCTTTCGCAAAAATTGCTGGTTATGGCAAAAGAAAAGAGGCCGGAGAACAATTATTCCGGATTGGAGAGGACGTTGGAAGAAGCCTATGAAAAATACAGTCGTCACATTTAAAGAAGCAAAACGAGATAAGATAAAACTGAGCATGCTCACTGCATATGATTATTCCACTGCAAAGCTCATGGACCAGGCGGGAATAAATGCAATCCTGGTTGGGGATTCACTGGGTATGGTGGTACTGGGGTACAAGGATACGCTGCAGGTTACAATGGAGGATATGCTGCACCATACAAAGGCTGTTGCCAGGGGTGTACAGAATGCGCTGGTTGTAAGCGACATGCCTTTTATGTCCTATCAGGCCTCGGTGTATGATGCCGTATGCAATGCAGGCAGACTCATAAAAGAAGGACAGGCAAATGCGGTCAAGCTGGAGGGCGGAAGCACGTTTTGCCCGCACATCCGCGCCATAGTAGAGGCATCAATACCGGTAATGGCACATATAGGCCTGACTCCGCAGTCGGTAAATGCATTTGGAGGTTTCAGGGTGCAGGGCAGAGAAATGGAAGAGGCCCGAAAGCTTATAGAAGAGGCGAAAGCCGTGGAAGCGGCAGGGGCGTTTGCCGTTGTGCTGGAATGTATTCCCGCCAGGCTTGCAAAGCTCATATCGGAAAGCATTTCCATACCTACCATCGGAATAGGTGCCGGAAACGGCTGCGACGGGCAGGTACTTGTATATCAGGACATGCTGGGGGTATTCACTGATTTTACCCCGAAGTTTGTAAAGCGATTTTCAGATCTGGGTTCACAGATGAAAGCCGCCTTTCAAAGGTATGCGGACGAGGTGGGAAATGGAGAGTTCCCGGCTGCCGAGCACAGTTTTGAAATATCTGATTCCATCATAGAAAAACTGTATTGAGCAGCGGTACATTTAAGACAACTGCCTGCAGTACGGCATTGTCCGCAAAACCAAAGGCAGTTTTTTTACAAAAGGAGCTATATAATGGAGATTATAAAGACTATAAATGAGGTACGCCTGATAATAGCAGCATGGAAGAAAGAAGGCCTGAGTATTGGTTTTGTACCAACAATGGGTTATCTGCACGAAGGGCATCAGAGTCTGATAGAGCGTGCGGCGGCAGAGAATGACCGGGTGGTGGCAAGTGTATTTGTAAATCCACTGCAGTTTGGGCCAACCGAAGATTTCAGCAGTTATCCCAGGGATCTGAAACGGGACATGGAAGTTTGCAGAAATTCAGGGGCACACATGATTTTTCACCCCGAGGCCGATGAAATGTATTTCCCGGATTTTTGCACCCACGTTGACATGGATTCTCTTACTGCGGGGTTGTGCGGCAAAAGCAGACCTGGACATTTCCGGGGTGTTTGCACGGTTGTGTGCAAGCTTTTTAACATTGTTGGGGCGGATCGCGCCTACTTTGGAGAGAAGGATGCACAGCAGCTTGCCGTTATCAGACGTATGGTCCGTGACCTGAATATGGCTGTGGAGATAATAGGCTGTCCCATTATACGTGAAAAGGACGGATTGGCCAAAAGCTCCAGGAACACGTATTTAAGTCCCCTGGAAAGAGAGGCGGCCCTCATACTGAAAAAGTCTCTTGATTCAGGCCGGAAGCTGGCAGATGAGGGGGAAAGAAATGCCCGGATAATAGTGGACACCATAACGGAAAACTTTGTGACCGAACCTCTGGCGAGGCTTGACTACGTTGAGCTGGTAGATGCGTTTTCCATGGAAAAGGTGGATGCGGTTGACAGGCCGGTATTGGTTGCTGTGGCGGCATATATCGGCAAGACAAGGCTCATTGACAATTTCTTTTTTGAACCGGCATCAGGCTTAAAAACACAGCAATAGAAAAAAGAAACAATGCCTGGCATTTGGCATATATGGAGGGTTACAATGAATATTACAATGCTCAAAAGTAAGATACATCGTGCAACGGTTGTGCAGGCCGAACTGTCTTATGTGGGGAGTATCACTGTGGACGAGGAACTGCTGGAGGCTGCAGGAATCTGCGAATACGAAAAAGTTCATGTGGTGGATATTAATAACGGCAATCGCCTTGAAACCTATTGCATTGCAGGAGAGAGAGGCTCCGGAATCATATGCCTGAACGGTGCGGCGGCACGATGCGTTCAGGTGGGAGATCTGATAATCATAATGTCGTATTGCACAATGGATGCCCAGGAGGCCGCAACGCATAAGCCTGCGGTAGTATTTGTGGATGAATTAAACAGGATAAACCGCATAACAAGCTATGAAAAGCATGGTGCGCTGGCTTAGTTTCCACCCTCTCCGGGTTTTGAACCGGCGGTTTGCCTGCCCGGAGAGGGTGGAGGGTGTACAGGCGGTAAAACTTACAGTTCAACTATCTTGGTAGCAATATTTTTACGGAATGCAAGGTCATGCTCTACAAACAGAATGGTGGGTGAGTATTCCAGGAGCAGTTCTTCAATCTGCATACGGGAAATGACATCAATAAAATTCAGAGGTTCATCCCAGATATGCAGGTGTGCCTTTTCGCAAAGGCTCCTGGCAATGAGCACCTTCTTTTTCTGACCGCCGCTGTAGTCACTCATGTCCTTTTCAAACTGAATCCTTGAAAAGTCCAGTTTTCTTAAAATAGCCTTAAACAGGCTTTCGTCAAGGTTGTTTTCCAAGGCATAGCCGGACAGGCTGCCGTTTAAATGGGAGGTGTCCTGTGATACATAGGATATTTTCAGTTGGCTGGCCCGCCTTAAGGTTCCGGTATATGTGAGGTTTTCCCCGCAGATCAGCTTTATGATACTGGATTTGCCGGAACCGTTCCTGCCGCTTAAGGCTATTCTGTCTCCCTTATCAATACAAAAGCTCACCTCTCCCGCTGCGCGCTTTTCACCATAATATACAGCTATGGCTGAAAGCTCCGCGAGACGGTCGGTATGGAGCTCAAGCTGCGAAAGCTTCAGCTTTTCAGAGTTCTCAATATTCCGGAGCAGCTTTGATTTTTCCTCTATTGCAGTCTGCTGCCTGTTTTCAAGGGACTTTGACCGCTTCATCATTTTGGCGGCCTTATGTCCCACATAGCCTCTGTCTATGTCTGAACCTGAATTGGTAGTGCCCAGCTTGGTCTTTTCTACCTTGTCCGACCAGTCGGAGGTTCGCCTTGCAGCCATTGTCAGACGGCTGATGTCCTTTTTCAATTTTTCATTTTCGGCCAGCTCAAAACCGTCCTGCATTTCCTTGTTTTGCAACCAGGTGGAAAAGTTTCCTTTCTGTACCTCGATGTTGGTTTTATTTATTGACAGTATGTGGTCAACACAGTTGTCGAGAAAGGCCCTGTCATGTGATACCAGAATAAAGCCCCGTTTGGAGCGGAGATAATCGCTTACCATTTTTCTTGCATTCATATCCAGATGGTTTGTGGGCTCGTCTATTAAAAGAAAGCTGTCTTCCTTGAGAAACATGGCAGCAAGCAGTACCTTTGTCTGCTCGCCGTTTGACAAGGTATTAAAGGGCCGGTACAGAACGTCATCTGAAACCTCCAGAAGGGAAAGCTCCCGCATCACCTCCCAGTGAACGTAGTCCGGGCAGATTTCTTCAATTACATCAATGGTATTGCTGTCCATGTTTTTTACTTCAAACGGGAAATATTCAAAGGCGGTTTTTGATGAAATCCTGCCGCGGTATTCAAATTTCCCAAGCAGAAGGTTCAAAAATGTAGTTTTGCCCCTGCCGTTCCTGCCTGTAAAGCCAAGCTTCCAATCAGTATCAATCTGAAAGCTCACAGCCTCAAAAATATTGTCATAACTGCCGTCATACGCAAAAGTCAGATCAGTTACATTTATTATAGACATAAAAAATTCCTCCTGTTCCCGGGCTGGTACGCCAACGCTTTCTTATAAGCGTAAGACAGGCAGCAGCCTGTTTACGGCAATATAATAGCTGCAGGGAAGCAAATTCCTGCAGCTCAAAATATAGCATACCAAGCCCCATTTGGTCATGGGAGGATATATAAAGGCTGAGTTGAAAGAATTTGTATTTTTCCTGCATGGCATAATAGAAACAAGCGCAACAAACCCGTCTTGTCTTATCAGCAATAAACTCTGCAAGAAAAATTACTTCATCTTTTCAACTCCAATCGTTTGTTTTGTAAAAACAATATAACACACCGGCCTGCAAAATTCAAGGAGCATTATGTGTAATATGCTGCAAATACTGTAAAAGGCGTATAAAATTAAATTGGAGACATATATTGACTTTATGAAAGATACTGCATATAATTATTTTATACAATAAAATTTTAAACAATTATATTTTATATAATACAATTGGAATTGGAGGACTGCATATGAACATATATGATTTTAAGGCAAAAACAATTGACGGCAGAGAAATTTCTCTGGATAAATATAAAGATAAGGTTGTCATAATAGTGAACACCGCCAGCAAATGCGGTTTTACCCCTCAATATGAGGATTTGCAGAAGCTGTACGACAAGTACAGGGACAGGGGAGTTGAAATATTGGGTTTTCCCTCAAACCAGTTTGCCGGGCAGGAGCCGGGAAGCGATGAAGATATTAACAATTTCTGTACCTTGAATTACGGGGTGGATTTCCAGATGTTTTCAAAGCTTGAGGTGAGAGGGCCAAATGCCCACCCGCTTTTTGAATATCTCACCGGGCAGGCTCCCTTCAAGGGCTTTGATATGACCCATTCCCTGGGAAAAAAATTGAAAGGTCTCCTGGAGGAGAAATTTTCCGAAACACTCTCCGGTGACTCCATAAAGTGGAATTTTACAAAGTTTTTAATTGACAGGAACGGAAATGTTGCAGGCAGGTACGAGCCCACCACATCTCCCCTGGACATGGAGGGCGAAATTGAGAAGCTCTTATAAGATATACGGCAGAATAAATTGGTAGTAAAATTATAAATAATTAGGTAGAATATATCTATAGTTTTATTTATATAGTTTAATTGGTTCGCTTATTTGGGGGGAAAGCTATGATATTCTACTTTACCGGTACGGGAAATTCTCTGCAGGCAGCCGGGAATATTGCTGATTACAATTCTGAGAGTTTAATATCTGTTTCAGAGAGAATCAACAGCGGAGAACAGCTATTTGAATATACCTTAAAGGATGATGAAATTATTGGGTTCGTTTTTCCTGTATATGCCTGGGGGCCTCCGGGTATGGTTCTGGAGTTTGTTGACAGGCTCAGGCTTGTTAATTACAGCAGCCAGTATGTATTTTCCGTGGCAACCTGCGGTGAAAACATAGGAAATACCATGAAGCTTTTGGAGAAAAAATTGAACAGCAGGGGAATCAGTCTTTCAGCCGGGTTTTCCTTAAAAATGCCCAACAATTATATTATTCTTGGAAATGTGGATTCAAAGGAAGTTGAGAAAGAAAAGCTGGAAGCAGCAGGGAAGACCTTGCTGGACATTAACAGAACCATAGAAAAAAGAGAGGTGGGAGTGTTCAGGACTGCAAAAGGTATTTTGCCGGGCTTGCTTACCGGCCTGGTCAACCCTCTTTTCAGCAAGTATGCTCTGGATACCCGCAAATTTCAAGCAGACCAACGCTGTACAGGCTGCGGAATATGTGAAAAGGTCTGCAATACAAAAACCATAAAAGTTGACAAAAGACCCCAATGGGGTGACAAGTGTACCCAGTGCCTGGCCTGTATTAGTTACTGTCCTGTCCAGGCTATCCAATACGGTAAGGGAACGGAGAAAAAAGGCAGGTACACAAATCCTGATGTGAGACCCTATTAGTTAATATTCGCAAGTGGTAACGCCCGCTGTTTTGGAACAGCGGGTTTTTATTTTTTACGTGAATTTTTCCCATGCCGGACTGAAGCAGGAGATGATTGTAAAGCAAAAAAATAAGATAGTCCATTTTATTAATGGGTTTTTAGCGGTATAATTCAAAATTAGTGGTATGTAACACCTAAAAGTCCCATATTGCCGACGGTTAAATTCTGCGCAGAATTTCGTTGTCGTTCTTGCCAATACATACAGTATTGCCTTCGTCCTCCGCTTTATCCTGCAAAAATTTTCCACGCCGGCAATATACGTTTTAGATGTTACAGACCACTAGTAATATTTATTATGTTTGAATTGGTGGGATGCAAATGAAAGATACCGCTTCGATTAAAGGCAAGCAACTGCTGCTGGCTTTTATCAAGGAGCACATATGGAGCTATGCGGCGGGTATCTGTATTCTTTTATTCTCTTCCTTTTGTGCCATGCTTATTCCAAAAATACTGGGAATAATAACCGATGGTCTGGATAAGAGGAATATGGAAAAGGAGCAGGTTTACAAATATGTGCTGCTGATGCTTGGAGTAATAATACTGGTATTTATATTGAAATACATCTGGAGATATCTTCTGATAGGTAACTGCAGAACTGTAGAATGCTACCTGAGGGATAATCTTTTCAGACATCTGCAGACTCTTTCAGTGGATTTTTACAGCCAGCACAAGACAGGAGATCTGGTGGCCTATGCAATAAATGATATCCAGGCAGTGAGATTTATGTTTGGAGGAGGCTTTGTACAGGCACTTGACGGGATAGCCATCAGTATTGTCTCAATAGTCTTCATGGCCAAAACCATAAATCCGATTCTGACAATTATGGCACTGGCTCCCATTCCGGCAGCAGCCTTTATTATGATCAGGACGGGTAAACTCATCCGGGAAAGATTTAAAAAGGTTCAGGAGGCCTTTGCCAATATATCTGACAAGGTTCAGGAGAATCTTTCCGGCATCAGGGTCATAAAAGCCTTCGCCCAGGAAGAGGCAGAGGTTGAGAATTTTGTAAACTTCAGCAGGGAGAGGGTGGACACTCAGATGAAGCTGACGCGGGCATCGGCCGTAATGGGGCCGGCTGCGCAGATATGCTTCGGATTGAGCTTCATGTTTTTTATTGCCTATGGAAGCAGGCTTGTTATGGACAGTACGATTTCCCTGGGGGATTATGTGGCCTTTAATACATATATGCTTACCGTAATGGGCCCTGTAATGAACATCAGCAAGATTGTGGAAACCTGGCAGAGAGGCATAGCCTCTTACCGCCGTCTCAATGAAATATTCCGTATACCGCCTGCCATAGAGGATTTTCCGACTGTTGCGGATATTTGTCATATAAAAGGACGGATTGAAATAAAGAATCTGGGCTTTTCCTATCCCCAGGCCCGCAAAAGAGCATTGAAGGACATCAATATCAGCCTTGACTGCGGAAAGACGCTGGGTATTATCGGAAGAACCGGAAGCGGAAAAACTACTCTTGTCAATTTGCTTCTCAGGTTGTTTGAGGTAGGGGACGGGCATATCTTCATAGACGGCAATGATATAAATAAAATTCCTGTTGATATTCTCAGAGAGTGTATAGGATATGTGCCTCAGGATAATTTCCTTTTTTCCACTACCATAAAGAACAATATCGAATTCTTCAAATCAACCCATACTGACGACCAAATCCAGGAAGCCCTCAGGCTCTCCGCCATATATGAAAATATAATGGAACTCCAGGACGGATATGATACGGTCGTAGGAGAAAGAGGAGCCACACTGTCGGGGGGACAGAAGCAGAGGGTATCCATAGCCCGGGCTCTGATAAAAGATCCCTCCATCCTGATACTTGACGACAGTTTGTCCGCCGTTGATTCCAAAACCGAAGAAGTAATTATAAGCAATATCAGAGAAGTTTTAAAGAGTAAAACAGGGATAATAATCTCACACAGGATTTCAACAGTAATGCATGCAGATGAAATCCTTTACATGGAAAACGGGAAAATAGCAGAACGGGGGACGCATGCACAGCTAATGGAAATGAAGGGAAGCTACTTTAGGCTGTATAAATCGCAGACAAACCAGTCGGACACTTTTGGGGAGGTGGGTTGATGTCAGTTGCCGGACAAAAATATAAAATGGGGGAGAACAGCAGCAAATTTCAGTTTCTCAGGCTCATGGGCTATTACAGGCCCCATCTCCCTCTGCTGTTTCTGAGCCTTATACTTGTCATAGTAATTAATGCAGTCGTCCTGATAAAGCCATATATCATCAAGCATGTTATAGATAATTATATTGTCAGGGATATAAATAACAGCAGTATATTATGGGAAATGGGCAGCATCTATTTTGCACTGGTTGTGATAGGTGCGGTTTTTACATATGCTCAGAACTATCTTCTCACCTATATCGGACAGAAAATAATGTTCAATATAAGAAACAGTCTGTTTGGGCATATACAGAATATGTCCATGTCCTTCTTTGATAAGAACTCCACCGGGAGGATTCTCACCAGGGTTACAAATGATGTAGAGGCCTTGAATGACCTTTTTTCAGGAGTTCTGGTCAATATTTTCAGGGATTCGGTAATGGTGGCGGGTATAGTTTTTGCAATGGCGCTTCTGGATGTGAGGCTGATGCTCATAAGTATAAGCTGCATACCTCTGATTGTTCTTGCTACCGTAATCTACAGAATAGCAGCAAGAAAAAACTTTGTTAAAATGAAGGGTATGATTGCAAGGATCAACGGATTTCTGGCTGAAAATATCCAGGGTATGAAGCTGGTTCAGATATTTCACCGGGAAAAGGAGAAATACAGGGAGCTGGAGGAACTGGACAGGGAGTATTTCAGGTTCAGCTTCAGGGAAATAATCCTCAATAGCTTCAGCAGGCCGCTGGTGGATATAATAAACAACCTGACAATTGCAGTGCTTATCTATTTCTGCACCGGAAGGATTATAGAAAATACGCTGCAAATTGGGCTGCTTTACGCTTTTATAACCTATATAAAACAGTTCTTTGACCCCATAAGCACCATCTCCGAGCAGTACACCACGATACAGTCTGCCGTGGTATCTTCAGGCAGGATTTTTGAGATACTTGACAACGCCGCAATGCAGGAGGATATCCGGCAAGGACGGACTCTTGAGGAAGTCAGAGGGGAAATAGAGTTTAAAAACGTATGGTTTGCCTATGACAATGAGAACTGGATACTGAAGGATTTGAGCTTTAAAATCGCCCCGAGGGAAACGGTAGCTTTTGTAGGTGCCACCGGATCGGGAAAATCCACAATAATAAGCCTGCTTACCAGGTTCTACGATATCCAGAAAGGTGAAATACTGCTGGATGGTGTCAATATCAAGGAGTATAAGCTTTCCTCGCTCAGAAGGCAGATAGCAGTGGTGCTTCAGGATGTATTCCTTTTTTCGGGGGACATACTTTCAAACATAAGGCTCAACAACGGTGAAATAAGTGAAGAGGATATAGAAGCTGCCGCGAAGTACGTCAATGCCGCCGGTTTCATTGAGCAACTGCCCGGAAAATACAGTGAAAAGGTAAAAGAGAGGGGCTGCACTTTTTCTGCAGGTCAAAGGCAGCTCATATCCTTTGCAAGAGCTGTTGCCTTCAAGCCTTCCATACTTGTTCTGGATGAGGCTACCGCAAATATTGATACGGAAACAGAGCTTGTCATACAGAGTGCTCTTGCCAGAATCACCAGGGACAGAACCTCTATAATTATTGCACACAGGCTTTCTACCATAAGAAATGCTCATAAGATAATTGTAATCCATAAGGGAAGGATCAGAGAAATGGGTACACATGCCGGGCTGATGGAAGCAGAAGGCCTGTACAGCCGTTTGTACAGACTGCAGTCATCCAGAGGAGCTCTATAAAGGGCTCAATTTTTGCGGCGGTGAAATGTAAATTATGCCAATTATTATTAAAGCTAGGAGACTTTATCATAAAAACCACGTATTAATTATATGGAATGTCAAATTAGTTGAAGCCAATATCAGGCAAACGGAGGTTCATATGATAAAAATAGACAAGGATTTTTATGAAAACGGCCAAGTACTGTTTATAGGCTACTCTGGAGGAAAAAACAGGCCTTTCAGCAAAATGGTATATCAAGCGTTTACCAACAACGGAATAAAGGTATATGCGCTGAATAACAAGGCTGAAGGCGATTATGACATAAAGGTGTATGGAAGCCTGGGGGAATTGGCTGAAGTGCCCACAACAGCATATGTGCTTCTGAAAAAGGAGAATGTACCGGGGATATTGAAGGAGCTGGGTGCAAGAGGGATAAAGAGGATACAGTTTCAGAGCAGCAGAAGTGCAGATGCTTCGGTACTGGAGGCTTGTGCGCAAAAGGGTATCGAAACTGCAGTGGCATGTCCTCTGATGAAATTCGGCTCGGGCCTGCACAGACTTCACGGATTTTTTGCGGGAGTGAGATAATGAATACTTTTTCCTTGATAAGAACCCGGTGGAGCAATGAAAAAGTAATGACCGCAGTGTTCGGAGTTCTTGCAATGTACCTGCTGCCCTCATGGATACGCCAACCCGAAAGCATACCCGCTTTTCTGGCTGTTGTGGCAGCGGCACTTTTGACGGATAGTGTCCTGAACCTGATAAGATACAGATGTCCGGTATGCGGTGTATCTGCCGCTGTCACTGCGGGAGTATTTTATATACTGACTCCCGGGACGGCTCTGTGGGTCCGCATTGCGGGAGTTGCTGCCGCGCTGCTGGCAGGGAAGCATTTGTGGGGAGGAACGGGAAAGAACCCCATCAATCCTGCTTTGGCAGGAGTATTGGCAATAGGGCTTGTTTTACCTATGAACGCTCCTGATTTCACCCCTCAACTTTCCATGCTTCCGGCTTTGCTGCTTTCAATACCGTTTATCAGGTTCAGACCGTATGCGGCAGCAGGCTTTATGGCTGGTATGGCTGCTGCAATGGTTTTCCGGCAGAACTTCGGGTTTGACAGTTATCTGGAATATGGTGCCATATTCTGGGGCTGCCTTGTACTTACCGACCCGGTCACCGTATCGCCAAGGCCGGTGCTCGGCGCTGCAGGCGGTGCTTTCACCGGAGCTGTATCCATGCTGCTGTCCGGATCAACCGTGGTAATGGCAGGCAGCATACTTATATTCAATGTTATTTGCTTTATAGCTGACAGATATCTGGAGCTGCCTTCCGGCAATATGAGAAGGGGAAAGCCGGTTGACGGGGTAATTGCCCGAAACAGTGAGGTGCTTTTCTTTGATCTCTCCCAATCAAAGGAGGAGATAAGGCAGGGGGCTGAGGAAAAAGCTGCGGTCCCGGAATTTTCTTCCCAGGAGATTCTGCAGAGGCTTGAGCGGAATGGAGTGGTGGGAATGGGCGGAGCCGCTTTTCCCACTGCTGAAAAAATCAGAAGTGTAATGAGGGCCCGGGAAGAAAAAAAGTATTTCATAATAAATGCAGTGGAATGTGATCCCGGCTTGATTCATGACGGCTGGCTGATGGACCGCTGTATGGAGGAAATATGTGCCGGAATAAAACTGATGCAGCAATGCGTTGCTTTTGAAGTTGTGGTTATGGCTGTTAAGGAGACGAAAACAATAAAGGCCTGTAATGTAAATGTGGCCAAGGTGCCGGATTATTATCCTGCTGGTGCGGAAAAGGAGTTAATCAGGCTGGTTCTTGGAAGAGAGCTTTCTGTGGGAGATATACCGGCAGAGAAGGGTATACTGGTTCTGAACGTTCAGACTGTATTTGCCATATTTGAAGCTGTTGTAAGAAATAAAAGGGCCCTTACAAAATTTATTACTGTTGCGGATATGAATACTAAAACTGCCTATGTGGTAAAAACAAAGCTCGGGGCGGATATAAGAGCTGTAGCGGACAAGCTTCCGCTGACCCCCGGAAATATTTTTGCAGGCGGGGGAGCAATGCAGTGCGGAAATGTATATGCAAATGACGTGGTGGACAAGCATGTAAATTTCATAGCGGTTTCAAGATTTCCCGGGTACAAGGAGTCGGTTTTGTGTTCCCGGTGCGGCTTTTGTGACAAAAATTGCCCAATGGGTCTGGGGGTAAGCCGCATTTCACAGTTCGTAGAACAGGGCAAGCTGGAAAAGGCAAAAAAATACCGGCCTGAAAGCTGTCTGCAATGCGGCAATTGCAGCAGAGTATGCCTTGCAGGCAGAAATCTTGCGGCGAGGGTCAGGGCTGCGAAAGCAGGGTAACGTCAACAAAACCGGGTGACTGGGATATGGTCGCCCGGTTTTTTATTTTTTAAAAAAAGCAAAATATAAAATGCAAAATACCTTGCAATACGATGTATAATGTATTACTATATATTTAGCAAAATATGTATAATGAAATCTTTACAATTAAATACGCAGTTAAAAATATCAAGTGACGGAAAAGGAGGTTTGTTCAATGAACAGGGAAATGCTCAAGGGAAGTACGGATATCCTGCTGTTGTCCTTAATTCAGAGGGAAGATTTGTACGGCTATGAAATTGCCAAAAGGCTGAAGGAAAAAAGCAATCAGCTTTATACTATGGGGGAAGGTACCTTGTACCCTGCTCTTCAGAGGCTGGAGAGACAGAATTTAATAAGGTCCTACTGGGGTGAAGCAGATGGAGGAGGACGGCGAAAATATTACAGTATCACTGAAAACGGTAAGGGAGAGCTGGCTGAAAGACTGAAGGAATGGGATGCTCTCAGTAATTTGATAAAAACCTGCAGGGAGGGATTTTCGTGGACCGCATCAATGAATATATAAAGAGTATTGTCGGGAAACTGGAAGCGGATGAAAAGCTGAGAAACGACATGGAGGACGAATTCAGGGATCATTTGAATCTTATTAAAAAGTCCTTGCAGCAGGAAGGCCTGTCCGAAGAGGAGGCAACTGCGGAGGCAATCCGGCAATTCGGAGACAGCCGGCAGCTTTCAAGACGGCTTGCAAAAAATATAAAGGGCTTCCGGAACATATTTAATAGCATCGCCGGCATAGTTCTGAGTATATTGCTGTATGTGGGCGGTACAAAAATACCTGTACCCTTTATGAGAAGTTGGGATCAAATAGGAAACTCACGGCTTTTAATAAATGTATTTTTAGTTCTGGGGCCCTTGCTTTTATTCATGCCTGCGGGCTACTTTCTCCCCATAATTTTCAAGAGGGCAGGTAAAGTGGTGACTGTAGCTGCTGCAACTCTGGTGCTTGGTCTGGCAAGGGGCATGATGACCGGCGGGCTGTATGCCCATATTATAATAACCAGCGTTGTGGGAGGTGTTGCCGGGGGTATCCTGGGATTTTTAATCCTGAAGCTGGTAAGTAAAACACGTGTAAAACTAAAGAGCCTTATGGAGGCATAATATTGAAAACAGCCTGAGGTATTTCCGATATACCTCAGGCTGTTAATTTACGTATTTTTCTGTAAATTCCCTTATTTTATTCTTATAGCCGGATACATCCGTCTCAAAAGCTGCTCCGTGGCCGGCACCCTGTACGATATATATGTCCTTCGGACAGGTAGAAGCGTCATATAGCTCATAGACCATGCTAGATGGCACGAACATATCGGAATCGCCGTGAATAAAGAGAGTAGGAGTGCTGCTTTTTTTAACCTGCTCCAGGGCGGAGGCTTCTTTAAAGGAGTAGCCTGCTCTTAACCTGGTCAAAAGACTGGTTGTATCCAAGACAGGGAAGGCCGGCAGCTTAAATAACCTGTCTAGCTGGTATTCCAATTCAGCCTGTACAGAAGTATAGGCACAATCTGAAACCACAGCCCTGACAGCAGAGGGAAGCTCTTCGCCGCTGGTCATCAAAACCGCGGCTCCTCCCATTGAAACACCATGCAGCACAATCTGCGCGTCCTGTCCGGTCTGGGAAATAATAAAATCAATCCATTTAAGGAAATCCTTCCGGTCTGTCCAGCCAAAACCGATATAGTTGCCCTCGCTCTTTCCGTGCCCCCTGCTGTCCGGCAGCAGTACATTATAGCCCATATCATAATATATCTTTGCATAGGAGCCCATGTAAGTGCCCTGGGAGGAATAGCCATGAGCCATGATGACAGTTTTGTCGGTTGGCTGTTCCGCGCTCAGGTAATATCCCACCAGCCTGAGACCGTCATCGGAGGTTATGGAAACTTCTTTATAGAGCTGGTTGTTAAACCAGTCAAGCTCGACAGTATCCTCCTGCTTTACGCTGTATAATTTGGCACTTACCGCAACATCCGCAGACGTAGTGCTGATGCTTTCTGCTGTCACTGTGCTTCTCAGGGCACTGTCATTTGCAAGAAAATCCTTTTTGGTTCGCGCCACCGAAAGATTATAGAAATAAAAGCTGGAAGCGATATCTGTAACCAGAATCAATAAAAGTAAAATAATAATAATTTTTGTGACCACTTTCATGACAACCCCCTGATAGAGGGGAATAGGACCCCGTTAATACTATCAATTATACTATGCACAGCCGTCATAAGCAATAAAACAGGGGGTGCCAGTTTATTCCTGCAGGGGTAAGGGAGCAACCTTCCTTTTCATTGCCTTTGCTAGAATTCCGAGGTTTCCAGGTAGTCGAGGTTGCTTATCAATACCTTTGCAGCCGCCGGCAGCGGAACATTTTTCAGCCAGGTGACTCCCATATGCCGGGAAGGTATTTTTTCAGCAGGTTTAATTTCGTACAGATTTCCTTTTTGAAGCTCATCCTGTATAAAGTTTTTTATTACGCAAGCAATACCGAAATCATATTTTGCAAACTGTACCAGCAGGTCGATATTGTCCAGCTCAAAATCCGGTTCAACCGTCAAGGAATGGGAACGGAAGTAATCGTCAATAAAAAGCCTTGAGTTGCTGGTCTTTTCAAGCAAAAGGAGGGGATGCCGCACTATTTTGTGTAAAGGCTGAACCTGCTTGCTCAGGGCGGCATACTTCTCACCTGCCACAAAACAGTCCTGAACTGCAATTATATTTTGAAAATGGAGCTGCTCATCCTCATAGGGCAGATTAATTATTCCGAAATCAATTCTTCCGCTTTTCAGCAGTGCGATTATGCCCGGGGTAGCGGGGCATATGACGTGTACTTTTATATTGGGGTGCAGTGTCTTGAAAAGTTTTAAATACGGGATGAGGTAGTATTTGCAGATGGTATCGCTTACTCCTATTCTGACCTCTCCCGTCAATAGATTATTTACATCTCTGATTTTATTTTCACCGGCCTCAATAAAGTTAAAAGCCTGTTCCACGTATTTGAAAAGGATTTCTCCTTCGGCTGTGAGCTTTACTCCCTTTGAGGTTCGGAAGAAAAGGGTGCATTTCAGCGAAGCCTCCAATTGCCTGATGGACCTGCTGACTGCCGGCTGTGTTATGAAAAGCTGCTCTGAGGCCCTGGATATATTTCCGTATCTGACGGTATAGAAAAATGCCTTATACTGCTCAAGGTTCATAGCTATAACCTACCTTTATATCTGATATGACTAATATGCATTTCATTTATATTATAACAGTTATTATAATTGAATTGTGGAAAACAAACAAGCAGCCGAAAATAATGATTTATGAGAAAGGGGAAAGGGAATATGAGTATAAAGGTTGGTATTAATGGGTTTGGCAGAATAGGCAGAAATACCTTCAAGGTATTGTGTGAAAAGTATAAGGACCGGTTGGAGGTAGTGGCGGTAAATGATCTGACAGATGCTGACACCCTGGCACATCTGCTGAAGTATGATTCTGTTTTTGGAAGGTTTGGCGGAACTGTTGCCGTAGAGGATAATTATCTCCTGGTGGATGGCAAAAAAATAGAGATATTGTCCGAGAGGGACCCGGGAAATATTGACTGGAAATCACGGGGAGTTGAGATAGTCATGGAGTCCACAGGCCTGTTCACCAAAAGGGAAAAGGCGGAGCTCCATATTACGAGGGGCGGTGCCCGGAAGGTGCTGATATCGGCTCCGGCCACAGGTGAGGATATTACAATGGTATTGGGGGTTAATGATGAAAAGTATTTGCCGGAGCTTCACAATATTGTTTCAAATGCTTCCTGCACGACAAATTGCCTGGCTCCGGTTGCAAAGGTGCTCAATGACAGCTTTGGTGTGGTAAAGGGACTTATGACCACGGTTCATTCCTATACCAACGATCAGAATATTCTGGATTTGCCCCATAGTGACATAAGAAGGGCAAGGGCCGCAGGCATGTCCATTATTCCCACAAAATCAGGAGCCGCCAAGGCAATCGGCCTGGTAATTCCCCAACTGGATGGACGACTGAACGGTTTTGCCTATCGGGTTCCAACACCTGATGTATCGGTGGTAGACCTGGTAGTAGAGGTTGAAAAACCTGTTACGAAGGCGGAGGTTAACAGGGCGCTGAGGACAGCAGCAGGAACAGACCGCATGAAAGGAATTCTGGAATACACCGAGGAACCGCTGGTTTCAATAGACTACAAGGGAAATCCGGCCTCTTCCATTGTAGATGCTCCGTCAACCATGGTCATAGAAGGCAATATGGTTAAGGTTGTGGCCTGGTACGACAATGAATGGGGGTTTTCAAACCGATACGCAGATCTGGCTGCCTTTGTTGCAGAAAAAGGACTGTAAACTAAAAACCGGGGCTGCAGACAGACCGGTCAAACCATATTCGTGCTTGACTGCACATGTAATACGGAATTATTATTATGTTATATTTAAATTAACATGGTCGTGCTGGTTTGACATGTGGCAAACCTCCGGCTCACCAGGTTAAAATCCAAAAGTGGCTGATACTCCATAAACAGTATTGAGAAAGGATTTAACATGAGCTATAAGACGTATTACCCCGGTGGAAGAAAAAAAGCTTTGACCTTTAGCTACGATGACGGACAGATATTTGACCGCAGGCTGGTTGAAATATTTAACAAATATAATATGAAAGGCACTTTCCATCTCAATTCCGGCACTCTTGGAAAGGGAGGCTATGTAACAGAGCAGGAAGTAAAGGAACTGTATCAGGGGCATGAGGTTTCCTGCCACAGTGTCACCCACCCGTACTTCAACCAGCTTTCCCAGGGACAGCTCAACCAGGAAATATGGGAAGACAGGCGAGCCCTTGAAAGGCTTGCCGGCTATATAATGCGCGGGATGTCCTATCCCTTCGGCGTATATGACGAAAGAAGCATCAAAACCTTGAAACTGCTGGGAATCCAATACTGCAGAACCGTTAATGCAACTCAGGGCTTTAACCTGCCGGGTGACTTCCTCCAGTGGCATCCGACCTGCCATCACAACGATGATTTGATGAAAAAGCTTGAAAACTTTGAAAATCAGCCTGCCTGGTATAACATGCCTCTGTTCTATATATGGGGACACAGCTACGAGTTTGACAGGCAGAATAACTGGGAGGTTATAGAGAATTTCTGTAAGGCTGCTGCAGGAAACGGTGATGTGTGGTATGCGACCAATATAGAAATCATGGATTATATAAATGCTCTCAGGGGCCTGCTTTTCAACGTGGATCTGACCCAGGTCTGCAACCCCTCGTCCATTCCGGTGTGGTTGGGGCGTGACAACGATATATATGAAATCAAACCTGGTCAGATATTGAATTTTTAAAGCGGTGAAAGCGGGCATATTGAATTAAAAGTTTCAGACAGTTGTTAAAAAGGCGGAAATCCCCAATGAAAAACGGGCTTCTGCCTTTTTGCCGTCTGTGCTATTTTGACGGTCATATTTCCAGGACTGTATATTGTTTTCAAGGGAAAAACGGAGCAATGGTACAGGAAAGTGCATTTATTGTATAGAATAATACATTGTTGCAGAGGAATATACTGTGATAGATTAATACGTATAAAGCAATACACATGATAATATATATACTAATTATTTGCGCAGGAGATTAATATGCATTTGAATAATTTAACCGGAAATATGAACAAACTTAAACACAGGATGGGTACAAGGGAAATAAAACTGTTGAGCACCGGCGGAAACCCTATACAAAACAAGGAAGTAAAGGTTGCACAGACAAAACATAAGTTCCTCTTCGGGTGTTCCGAATTCAGCTCGCTTTCATACAGGAACAATGAGCTGGAAGGTGAGGCCAGGGAAAAGGCAGAAGAGAGGTTTGAAAAGTTTTTCCAATTATTCAACTTTGCTACTCTTCCCTTTTACTGGCATAACTTTGAACGTACAAAGGGCAGCCCCGACACAAAAAGACTAAGGCAGGCAGCCCAGTGGATGACTTCAAAAGGGGTTAAACTAAAGGGGCATCCTCTTTGCTGGCATACCCTTGCAGCGCCCTGGCTTATGGAAATGAACAATGCGGATATCCTCAAGGCCCAACTGGAGCGTATCCACAGAGAGGTCACAGGCTTTAAAGGCTTGATAGATACCTGGGATGTTATTAACGAAGTAGTCATTATGCCCATTTTTGACAAGTATGATAACGGAATAACCCGGATTTGCAAGGAAATGGGAAGGATAAAGCTTGTCCGGGAGGTATTTGAGGCGGCAAAGCAAGCAAATCCGGAGGCCACGCTCCTGATTAACGACTTTAATACGTCCGAATCCTATGACATATTGATAGAAGGGCTGTTGGAGGCGGGCATACCCATAGATGCAATTGGTATCCAGTCCCACATGCACCAGGGATACTGGGGAGTGGAAAAGACCCTGGAGGTGCTGGAAAGATTCTATCGCTTCAAGTTGCCTATTCATTTCACAGAGAATACTATTGTTTCGGGACATATAATGCCTCCTGAAATTGATGACCTCAATGATTACAAGATTGCCCAATGGCCTACCACACCTGAAGGTGAAGCACGACAGGCAGAAGAAACCGTCCTGCACTATACCACGCTTTTTTCCCATCCCAGTGTTGAGTCAATAACCTGGTGGGACTTTGTTGACGGGCTTTGGCTGGGGGCACCCTCAGGTTTTATTACAAGGGATAACAGAGCCAAGCCGGTTTATGATGAAATCCGCAAGCTGATAAAGGGAGATTGGTGGACAGGGGAAGTTACCGCTGTATCGGATGAAACAGGCTCCTTGCATGTCACAGGCTTTATGGGTGACTATGAGCTGGAATATCAGGGTAAAAAGCTGGTTTTTGCCATTGACAGGCAAAATGAACCGCTGACATTTGAGATTTAGTGAAAATTATATTCATAAATCTACTCCGAAAAATAAAAGGGAGTGCTGCTATATGCAGCAGCCCTTTTATTTTTTTAGTGTTGACACATAGTAATACGGTGATATAATGAGTATATACTCAATGAGTAATGACTTAATTAAAAAATGAAGGAAATGGAGATTTACAAATGTCACCTGCCGGGTCAGCTCACGAAAGGACGGAAGCAGATACTAAGCAACAGGCACAGACAAATGAAAACAGAAGGCAAATGCAGAAGCGGCAGACCCGGACCAGGATTATTGAAACTGCTTTGAAGCTTTTTGCCCAAAATGGTTTTGCAAGGACCTCCACACTTGCCGTCGCAAAAGAGTCCGAGGTGTCACACGGAACCATATTCGCACATTTTAAAACACAGGATGAACTGATTATAGCCGTTATCGGAGAGTTCGGTGACAGGATAAATAAGAGGCTTCATGAGCTGGCTGGCGGCAGGAGCAGGTTAAGGGAGGTTCTGAAGTCCCACCTGGATGGTCTGGCAGAGTTTGAGGACTTTTATATAAGACTGGTTACAGAGATAAGGCTGCTGCCGGTTGAAGTGAGAAACACCTTTACCATGATTCAATCAACAGTTTCCTTTCATATAAGCCAGGCTTATGAACGTGAAGAGGGCCATCTCAAAAAGCTTCCGGTACATATGGTGTTTAACGGCTGGATGGGCTTGATTCATTACTACCTGGGGAACAATGATTTGTTTTCTCCCGGACAGTCGGTGCTCGGACGCTATGGTGAGGAATTGGCGGAGTATTATATAAATCTGATTTCCCGGGACTAGCGGTCTGTGGCAATATACGTTTTGATGTCACAGACCACCAGGCTGCCGGAAATCTTAACCGTATTAAAGAAAGGGAGGATGTTTTATGAAAACTTGTATTGCATGCGGTATGCCCATGGAAAATGCATCAGATTATGCCATGGGAGATGTTAAAAAAGATTATTGCAGATTTTGTGCCCGGCCGGATGGTTCAATGCAATCCTATGAAGAAAAACTCAGCAGCTTGACGGATTTCATCATAAAGACCCAGGGGTTGGACCGGCAGGTGGCTGGGAGTACTGCAAAGGCCATGCTGGCAAAGCTTCCGGCCTGGTCCTGAGAAAATTTTCTACGCCGGAAAAATTCATTTGCAGCATACGAATGTTATAAAAATATAAATAAAATTAATAAAAACTTCATACTTATTTAAAATTTCATCGTTATAATGTAAAGAGACATTAGAATTTTATATGGACTAAAGGAAACTATTTTTAAATATATGGTTGTACAAGTTATATAATTGCAGGTGATGTTTTGAAACAAATTATCCGAAAGGGAGACCGGGATATAATGATGAAAAGAACTATGGCAATGACTTCCCTCAACGGCCTGGAGCAGGTGCTGCGTTCTGATGATGTGGAAGGGTTAAAGATGAGTTTTTTTGAGATGCAGCATTTGTATCAATCTGCAACAAGGGAAATAAGTACCAAGCTTGAGATACTTGATGACGAGTTTCAGGTCATCCATAAGAGAAATCCCATACACCATATGCAAAGCAGGATTAAGTCTGTAAAAAGCATATTTGACAAGCTGAACAGAAGAGAGCTGGACATAAGTATTGAATCCGCCAAGGCCAATCTTCACGATATAGCAGGAATCAGAGTGGTTTGCTATTATATCGAGGACATATACATGATAGCAAAAATGCTGACGCAGCAAGATGACATAGAACTGGTGAAGGAAACGGATTATATAAAGAATCCGAAACCAAATGGATACCGCAGCCTGCATCTGGTTGTGAAGGTGCCGGTGTTTTTCTCTGACGGAAAGGAGATTGTGCCCGTAGAAATACAGATAAGGACCATAGCCATGGACTTTTGGGCAAGTCTTGAACACCAGCTCAGGTATAAGACTGTGGATGCCATACCTCCGTCGGTGGCAAAGGAACTGCAGGAATGCGCCGATACCATTGCCGATACCGACATGAGAATGCAAAGGATTTATAAAACCATAGAACAGTTTAATTACAATACCGAGGAGTCATAGCACATGTACAATATGAGCGGACTGCAGGCTTTATAGAAAAAATAGCCTCACTTCATGGCAGGTGAGGTTTTTTTATTTCTTGTCCTGCTGCGGCCAGATTATTTCACAGCCCTGATTTTTGGCGGCCTCCAGATATTCCTGCAAGGGTCTTTTGTCGGTGAGGATGTAGTCCAATTCATTAAAGCCACAGGTTCTGCACATATAGATATTTCCGAACTTGCTGCTGTCACAAAGGAGTATCCGGACTTTTGAGTTTCTTATAAGAGCCTTTTTCAGCCTGGACTGGTCAAAGGATGCGTCGGTGACGCCATTGTTGGGGGTAAGCCCGCTGCAGGAAAAGACAGCAAGTTCTGCATTTAAAGCAGAGAGATAGTCCAGAGTATCGCTTCCCAACAGGGAATTTGACCGGGAATTGACAATACCGCCGGGCATGTGAATCCTGGCCTCGGTTTTTTCAGAAAGCAGCAGTGCGTTTTTTAGGCCGTTTGTGATAACAGTAAGGTATTTGAACTGTGAAAGGTAGGGTATTACCATTCCGGCAGTGCTGCTGGAATCCATAAAAATTACGGAATTGGAACTTATAAAGCTCATGGCCAGCTCGGCGATCAGTTTTTTTTCTTTTATGTTCTCAAGCTCACGTACCGAAATGGCGGATTCCGCATTTGAACTTTCAAACAGTACGGCACCTCCGTGAGAACGCTTTATTAATCCCGACCTCTCCATTTTGGCCAAATCCCGCCTTACTGTGGCGGCACTCACGTAGAGGGCTTTGCTTAACTCGGCCACCTTGGCGCTTTTCCTGGTATTAATTATATTCAGAATTTTATTGTGGCGCTCTTCTTCAAACATTGGAATCTCCTTCTGCCTCTATTGCTGCAGTTTGCTGCTGGCGGCCTTTTGCTGTGTGCATTTGTGATTATATATGCTTGCATAATAACATGAAAATGTGTAAATATCAATATAACGAGCATATATAGACGTAAATGAGCGTGTATAATATAATCTATGGTAGTTGATGCTCAAAGGCATCTTAGCTGAATATTAATGCATACTTCAGGTACAAATATATAATAACTTATAAAAAGGCGGAGAAATGCATGGACAACAAGAGAGTTCTGGCATTCGATTTCGGAGCTTCCAGCGGAAGGGCCATGCTGGGGGAATATGACGGGCACACATTGCGAATGCAGGAAATTCACCGGTTCGGCAATGAACCTGTAACAGTGGGAGGAACGATTTACTGGGATATTCTGAGGCTTTACCATGAGCTGAAGCAAAGTATAACAAAGGCGCTCAGGGCAGGAGGCTTTGATGCTATAGGCATAGATACCTGGGGTGTGGATTTTGCACTGCTGGATAAAAGGGGAAACATGCTGTGCAATCCTGTCCATTACAGGGACTTGAGAACGGAAGGCATTGACAGGGAGGTTTTCCGGCTTATATCCAGGGAAACAGTATATAATTCCACAGGTATACAGCATATGAGGATAAATACTATTTTTCAGTTGGCGTATGTGGCGAAGCACCAACCTGAGCTGATGGAGAATGCAGAAACCTTGTTGCTGATACCGGATCTCCTGGCATATTTCCTCACCGGAAAAAAGTGCAGTGAAGTCACAAATGCCTCAACCACCAGCCTGTTTAATCCTGAGACCTATAGCTGGTGTTTTGACATATGCGAAAAGCTGGGTATAAAGCAGGGGGTTTTACCTGAAATTATTTATCCGGGAGAAATGTACGGAACTCTGTCAAAGGAATTGTGCGAGGAGCTTTCCTGCGGTGAAGTACCCGTCATTGCAGTGCCCACCCATGATACTGCCTCGGCAGTGGTAAGCGCTCCTGCCGTCAACAGGGATTTTGTGTATATAAGCTGCGGAACCTGGTCGCTGCTGGGGATCGAGAGTGACAGGCCCATAGTGGGCAAGGAGTCCATGGAAGCCAACTTTACCAATGAGATAGGCTTTGACAATAAAATACGGTTTCTGAAAAATATAATGGGCTTGTGGCTTATCCAGGAGTCAAGAAGACAGTGGCAGAGAGAAGGGGCAGAGGTGGATTTCAATACGCTGGAAAACGAAGCTCTTGAAGCGGAGCCCTTCCTATGCTTCATAGACCCGGACGCTCCGGATTTTGAAGCGCCGGGTAATCTGCCGGAGAGAATCAGGAAATTCTGTATGAGGACAGGACAGCAGGTACCCCGGACACGAGGGGAGATAATGCGCTGCATATATCAGAGTCTGGCCTTCAAATACAGGTATACGGTTGAAAAGCTTGAGAGGCTCACAGGAAAGCAGTTTAAAAGTATAAATATCATAGGCGGGGGGATCAAGGACACACTTCTGTGCAGGATGACAGCCAATGCCTGCGGAAGGGATGTTCATGCAGGGCCTGTGGAGGCCACCGTAATGGGGAATATTGCAGTTCAGTTTATTGCACTTGGAGAAATAAGGGACTTATCCCAGGCAAGGGAAATAATCAGGAATTCAACAGACATAAAGATTTACAAGCCTGTTCAGCAGGAAGAATGGCAGAAGGCTTATGAGGAATATAAACAAATTCTGGGAGGAAACCATGAACGAAATCAATGAAGCTTATGAACTGGCAAAAAAGGCCTATGGGAGGCTTGGAGTGGATACGGATAAAGTATTGGATGCCTTGAAGGAGGTAAAAATTTCACTTCATTGCTGGCAGGGAGATGATGTTGCCGGGTTTTTATTTAAAGATCAGGCTTTGAGCGGAGGAATCCAGGTTACCGGCAACTATCCCGGTGCGGCACGGAATGTAAAAGAATTGAGGCAGGATATGGAGAAGGCTTTGAGCTTCATACCCGGCAGGCACAAGGTAAACCTGCATGCCATATATGCGGATACCGAAGAAAAGGTTGATCTGGATCAACTGGAGCCAAGGCATTTTGAAGGCTGGGTAGAGTGGGCAAGGCAACAGGGCCTGGGACTTGATTTCAATCCCACCTGCTTTTCTCACACAAAAGCAGACAGCGGTTTTACCATAAGCAGCGGGGACAATGAAATCAGGGATTTCTGGATAAGGCATTGCAGCAAAAGCCGCAGAATTGGTGAATATTTCGGACGGGAGCTGGGGCAGACCTGTGTGACAAACTTCTGGTTCCCTGACGGCTATAAAGATATACCCGTGGACAGGGAAGCTCCGAGACAGCGTATGAAAAGTGCACTGGATCAGGTCTTTTCCGAAAAAATAGATGCAAGATACAATATTGATGCTGTTGAAAGCAAGGTATTCGGTATAGGTACTGAAAGCTATGTGGTAGGTTCAAATGAATTCTGCCTGGGCTATGCCATCCGGAATAACAAGGCGGTGTGCCTGGATGCCGGACACTTTCACCCCACTGAAGTCATATCGGATAAAATTGCCACAGTCCTTATGTTCACAGACCAACTGCTTCTGCATGTGAGCCGTCCTGTAAGATGGGACAGTGATCATGTGGTAATAATGGACGATGAACTCAATCAGATAGCTCAATCACTTGTAAGAAGCAAGCTGCTGGACAGGACCCACATCGGGCTGGATTTCTTTGATGGCAGCATTAACAGAATAGCGGCATGGGTAATAGGAAGCAGGAACATGATTAAGGCTTTGCTGAAGGCAATGCTGGAACCTGCCGGAGAACTTAAAAAGCTGGAACTGGAAGGTGACTACACCAGCAGGCTGGCCATGCTGGAGGAGCTTAAAACCTATCCCTTCGGTGCAGTTTGGGATTACTACTGCAAGGCCATGAATGTACCGGTGAAGGAAGCCTGGCTGGCTGAAGTAAAGAAGTATGAAAAGGATGTGTTATCCGGAAGATAGCATAAATATGTTATGGTTGTGATATTTAACCAATGATAAATTTTATGAAATACAAGTGGCTGGTGTGAAAATAAACTTAAGAAAGCGGGAACAAAAATGAAAGATATATTAACGGCTCCGTTTATTACTGAAATATGCAAATTGACCGACAATCTTTACAGACTTGGCTGGGATGAAAGAAATGGGGGCAATATAAGCTATATAGTACCGGAAACTCAGGTCGCCGACTACCTGGATACAAAAAAGGCCGTGGCAAAAATACCAATGTCCTTTGACGGAACTGCGCTGGCAGGAAAAATATTCGTTGTAACCGGGACAGGAAAGTACTTTAAAAATGTGTCAGGCGCACCTGGAATAAATCTTGGAGTGGTGAGGGTTGCAGAGGATGGCAAGGGCCTTGACCTGCTCTGGGGCTATGAAGACGGAGGCCGGCCCACCAGCGAGCTGCCCGCCCACCTGATGACACATATTGAAAGACTTAAGGCAGATCCGGAACACAGGGTTGTAATACATACCCATCCCACAAATACAATAGCCATGACCTTTGTACATGAGCTTGACGAACGTGCGTTTACCAGAACTCTTTGGCAGATGTGCACCGAATGCCTGGTGGTATTTCCGGATGGGGTGAGTGTACTGCCCTGGATGCTGTGCGGAAATGAGGAAATCGGGAGGGTCACTGCTGAAAAAATGAAGGAGTTCAGAGTGGTTGTCTGGGCTCAGCACGGTATATTCGGTACCGGCCGTGATCTGGATGAGACCTTTGGGCTTATTGAGACTGTGGAGAAGGCGGCGGAGATATTTATCAAGATAATGCACATGCCTGTAAAGCAAACTATTACTGATGAAAATCTCAGGATTCTTGCCAAAGCCTTTGGAATAACTCCAAGGGCAGGATATTTGGATTGAAGAATCACATTATTTAACCGTCCGGGTAAAATATATTGACAAAAACAGACTATGGCAGTAGTTTATTAATATAAGACTACTGCCATAGTCTGTTTTGCCCTTATACCCAGTTTATATGGAAGGGCTTTAAAAATTGGCATAGAGCACATAACACATAACACCAATAAAAATATGGAGGCTGTGGAGAAATGGAACAAATAAAGCTTTTTGACAGCGAAATCAAGATTATGGAGTTATTATGGGACAACGGGCCAACTTCGGCAAAAAACCTGTCTGTTATGGCCCAGGACAGGACTGGCTGGAATAAGAACACCACCTACACCATAATTAAAAAGCTGATTGAGAAAAACGCGGTAAAGAGGGAAGAGCCAAACTTTGTGTGTATACCTCTGATAACCAGGGAGCAGGTGCAACTGGCCGAGACCTCAAATCTTATAAACAAGCTGTACAAAGGTTCCAAGAAATTATTCTTCGCTTCCTTCATCCAGAATGAAAATCTGAGCAAGGAAGAAATAGAGGAACTGCGCAGGATAATTGAGAAAAACGGCAAATAGCCGTAGGAGGTAGACATGCTGGACACTGTCTTTTATTCCGTTGTCAATATGAGTATAACTGCAGGCATAATGGGACTTCTGATATTAATATTCAGAAAGTTGCCCACAATACCAAAAGCGGGTATTTATTATATGTGGGCACTGGTATTAGTCCGTCTGCTGATTCCCTTCTCGGTTTCCAGCAGGCTGAGCCTGCTTAACTTTTCGGGAAACCTGGTTAAAAAGGTTGTAGCCGTGCCCGGAACTACAGGCGGAAACGTAAGTTTAAGCATGTCAAACAGTATCGGAGCTGCCGAGTCGTATTTTCCTGTTACCTATAAGACGGATACCCTTGAAAGAATATTTAAAATAGCCGCAGTACTTTGGATAACCGGTGTGATAAGCTTAATCCTGTTTGGGGTGATAATGCTGCTGCTTTCAAATTTGCGGTTAAGGGCGGTTGAACTTGTCAGGCAGAACATTTATACTGGGGCAGCCGTGGAAAGCCCCATGGTTCATGGTTTTTTCAGACAAAGGATACTGATTCCTGAAACACTTAAGGGAGATAATAGGCTCAATTACATTCTGATGCACGAGCGTGTCCATATAAAAAGGCATGATAATCTGCTGAGGCTCGCGGGACTTCTGGCAGCCTGTGTGCACTGGTTCAATCCCCTGGCCTGGATATTTTTCAAGCTTTTTATCGATGACATGGAGCTCACCTGCGACATAAGGGCGGTAAAAGGACTTTCACCGGGAGAAAGAAAGAACTATGCCCATACGCTTATGACACTGGGTGCCGGACAGAATACCGTCCTGTCGGCTGCCTTCGGCCAGGCCAATGTTAAAAGCAGGATTCTGAATGTAATAAGTTATAAGAGACTTTCCGTGTTTGCGCTGATAATGACTTTGATATTTGTAGCGGCTGCTTCGGTGGTGCTTTTGACCAACCCTGCAAGATAGAATGCTTATATTTTATAGAAAGTGTCAGGTTCTTGACTTTTGTTTCGAATTATTAGGTGAAACAGGTTTAAGAAAGGATGGTATTTCTTTTGGAAGAGAAAATATTGGCACTACTGATGAAAAAACCTGAAGCAGGCCTGGAGAAATTGATGAATACATATGCCGGCCTGATATATACAATAGTTTGCAATAAACTTTCAGCCATATGCCCGAAAGAAGATATTGAAGAATGCGTCAGTTCGGTTTTTTTCGAGGCTTTTGAGAAAAGAGCGGGAATAGATCTTTCCAAAGGGACTATAAAAAGTTTTCTTGCAACCATAGCAAAAAGAAGAGCAATTGATATGTTCAGAAAAAGCATGAAAGAACATACAACCGTATTACCCCTTCATATATTGGGAGAAATTACCCCGGAAGGGGCGGAGGGAGGAACGCAGCCACAGGGACAATGTGACAGGCTTGACACAAGAAATTTGCTGATCAGCAGTATTAAAGCCCTTGGAGAACCCGATACAGAGATATTTATCAGAAAGTATTATTTCGGCCAGAGCACGAAGGTAATCGCAGGACTTATGAATTTTAAGGAAAATACCATTGACAAGAGAGTTTCGAGGGGGCTCCGGAAACTCAGGACAATTGTTGGTGCTGATATTGATTTTCAGGAAAGGATGGACAGTTGAAATGGAAGAAAAATTGATTTATGAGCTTGACCGGCTTGATACTCATCAGACAGACAGCCTCCTTAATGAAAAACTTGCCTTTGAACTGGATAGAAAAGCCTTAAAAAGAATAAAGTCCTCTGTCTATAAAAAGGCCGGACTCAGCAGGGCCAGGAGCCTGTTGAAAAAGGCCGCCGCCGTTGTTGCCGCCGCCATTGTCTTGCTGGCTGTATCCACCGCCCTGGTGGGAGTAGAAAATGTTGCAGAAGCTTTTTCCAGATTATTCGGTTTTATTCCGGGCTATGGGATAGTAGAGAACAATCAGGACATTAAATTCATAGCCAGGGAAAGCAAGCTGAGAGCTGAGAACAACCAGGCCATAATGACCGTACGGACCGTGCTGGCTGGGAAGAACAGCCTTAGTATTTCTTTTGAGGTAGAGAAAAAAGCTTTTGATGAAAGCAAGGCCCTGGAGGAGAAGAAGGAATTGGAGGAGCTCCTGAAGAGAGATGCGCTGAAAAAGCCTGATATAAGGCTCTTTATAAAGGGGAAGGAGTACAGGTCATCCAGTTCCTCCACAGGAGGCGGAGGGAAATTGGAAAACACTCATATATACTTTGAAATCCCTGAAGAACTTATTAATGACAAAATCTCTTATACACTGGTCAATAACCAATTCGGACTGTCACTGGATTTTACACTGCAGCCCTGTGCAAGTTATGGCAGCCTGCAGGAGATCGGGCCTACTGACGTAAAAAATAACATTTCTATCACTGCGGTGCCAAAGAAGGATGGAAACAGATTGGAGGTTGAACTCTACACTGTAAATAAGAGCAAATTCAATATTTATTCCTATGCAAAGGAGGACGACAAGGGCTACAAGGGGATGGACATCAGTCTCATGACAAGCAGTGGAAGGCACGGATACAAGACCCCTGAGGGTTATATGGGGGCCAACAACAGGTTTTATTTTGATGTGAATCCGGAGGAAGCAAAACTGGTATTGAATATCCCATACCTTATTGTGGAAGGAGCTGAAAGCAGCGTGGTTTCTCTGACTGTCCCTGAGGAGGGAAAGATACTTAAACTGAATAAGGAAGTAGCTTTCGAGGACTCCACCATGATTATAACACAGGTGGAGAAGGTGGCCAGACCGGAGAACGAATATGGAGCCCTGAGAATAAGCCTTGCCTGCAAAAACAGCAATCCCGGTATGGTTTTAAAAAATACTGCCTTTAACAGGGTCGATACTTTTGGTATAACAAAAGGCGGAGGATATTTGTCAGTTCCGGATGAAAATGGAATTATTAAAGCTATTGAATATGAGCTTGAGCAGGGGGAAAATGACAAATTAAGGTTAAATATTTCCAGACCCCAATACTATCTTTTGGGTGAATACAACCTGGAAATAGATGGAATTTGACGGCTTTACTACGTGATTTTCAACAAAAAATACAGCTTGCTTTTGGGTGCTCCATGTGAAAAATTACTTGATTAAATATGGCTTGTGAAGTATTATAATGGTATAGAGAGAATAGTGTCGAATCACTAAATTCAACGGGATTGTGAGGAGAGTTTTATGAATATCAAGCCGGTCATATCAAAAATCAAGTCAGTATTGGAAACAATTGCATCATCGGCTTTAGCACTCGTAAAAAAGGTACATAAGGCAAGGGGGGACAAGGCTGGAGACGGTGGCAAACTTGACAACCGAATAATGTCGAATTTTAACGGAAAGCCATCTGGAAAGTCTTTTCTTTTAAGGAAATTCAGAATCCAGACCAGACTTATTGCATCGTTTGTAATTTTGCTGATTGTCATGCTGCTTATTACCGGAATTTTTTCCTACAGCAGTTCAACAAATACCATAGATAATAAAGTTAAAACCTATTCACTGCAGGTTACAGGCCAGACCGGAGTTGTACTGAACAGTGAAATAACCCGTGTGGAAAACTACGTATTTGATGTGGGCCTGTCTTCGGTAATCCAGGATGCAATAACAAACCTGAATATTGAGGACGATTTTGAAAAGCTGACCCAGTCCAGGACCATATCCGATTTTTTATCAAATAAGTTCGCAACAACAAAGGATATTCATTTCAGTGCTTTCCTGCATGGCGAAAATTATTCGCAAGTTGAAGTATACAATGCCTCTACCCTTACCTTTGACCCTGCAGTCCTTGCTGATATGAAATCGAAAAAGCTGGAGTGGGTCAATTTTAAAGTAAAGATTGGAACAGTAGAAAAAACCCTGCTGGGTGTCAGAAAGGATATAAATTCCTTGGCCAGCGGAAGTTCTGCAGCAAGAATGGTAGTTATCCCGAAGGAAAATTTCCTTGTGACTGCATTTGAAAACCTGGATATAGGAAAGGATGAAAAGTCAGGAAAGGCGTATCCTATCTTTATTGTCGACTCAAAGGGCAATATAATTTCAGCGAGGGATACGAAAGAATATCCATTGACAACTTCCACCGAGGACACAAAGATTATTGGGGAAAAAATAAGTAAGGAAATAGAAAAGAAGTTTGGTGACGGCATAAAGTTTGAAGAAAGAAAATCCGGAAATTTAGAGATGGATTTCGATAAGAGGTCAAGCCTGGTTACTTATTCCCAGATAAGTGAAGGCAAGGACTGGTATCTGGTAACGATTGTTCCTTACAGCTTCCTGAACAGTGATGCGAACTCATTGAGAACAAATATCCTGATAATCGGAATCCTGTGCCTGCTTTTTGCGATTGTGCTATGCACAGTTATTGCCAGAAGTGTTTCAACTCCGCTAAATAAGCTTGTTTCTACTATGAAGAGAGCAAAGGAAGGCGATTTGACAAGCCAGATTCTGGATGGAGAAAATGATGAAATCGGAGAAGTCTGCAGAAACTATAATGATATGCTGTCAAACATAAATGCCCTTGTTTCCCAGGTGAGAAGGACCTCCATGGATGTGGTAGGCGCTGCTACCAAAATAGCTGCTGCTTCAGGTGCTGCATATACCTCTTCCGAGCAGGTATCCGTCACTGTTGAACAGATTGCCAGGGGTGCTACGGATCAGGCAAATGAGATTAATGACAGCGTGAGCCATATGGACAAGCTTTCTGAGGGCATCATGTATGTTGGAGACGATGTAACACAGGTTATATCCATAGCCAATAAAATAAACAGCTTAAGCGAAAATGCAACAAAAGCAATTAATGAGTTGAATATAAAGTCAAATCAGGTCAGTGAGACTACCAACAAGGTGTCACACAATATTACAGATTTGAGCAACAGCATGAAGGAGATTCAGAAGATACTGAAGATAATGATCGGAATATCAGAACAGACCAACCTTCTTTCGTTGAATGCTTCCATTGAGGCTGCCCGTGCCGGAGAAGCAGGAAAAGGCTTTGCTGTTGTTGCAAATGAAGTTAAAAAGCTTGCTGAACAATCCAAGGAATTTACCAGCAACATAAATAGTATAGTGGCAGCAATTGGCAAGAAGACAAATGATACGGTTGAAGAAGTTATGAATTCAAATGTTGTAGTAAATGAGCAGATACAGGCAGTTACCGGTACCGAAGAAATGTTTAAGACAGTATTCTCTGCAATGCAGGAAGTTATAGCAAACATTGAGAGAACGGAAAAATCTGTTGACAATATAATGAAATCAAAGGAAAAGGTACTTGAGTCTATGGAAAACATATCTGCTGTTGCTGAAGAATCGGCAGCAACAACCCAGGAAATTTCCGCAAGTACCGAACAGCAGATGCTGTCTGCCGAGGAACTGTCTAAAAATGCACAGGAACTGAACGAAGTAGCGGCGGCTCTGAACAGGGAACTGGATAAATTTAAAACAGAATAACATTTATAAACAAAAAAAGGAGTTCTGAGATAATCAGAGCTCCTTTTTTGCTTTATAAGCAGGTTTTAAAAGATTTACATGCCTAGAAACTTTATTGGACCTGAGTGCCGGAATTGCCGCTGTTGTCTTCCGGGCCCTGGATTGCCTGCATGACGGTAATTCTGGATATTGTGTCCTTATCATCCTCCGAATACCATATTTGAAGGATGTTTCCCTTGACAAGGTCTGAGACTTTCAAGTCGGATTTTTCCGAACCATTGTCATTGCCGGGCCTTCCTCCCATAGCTGTTATTGAGACACCCTCGGGTACTGTTATGGTCTTTGTCTCGCCGGTATACTCCATAATTCTTGCCTGGCGCTGTCCGTTTCCCTGAGATCTGTCTCCGCTTCCGCGCCTTTCGCCCCCGTTCTCGGGAGCTTGATTCCCGGAACGCCTTGCCGGATTGGTGCCCTGAGCAGGATTATCTCCTGATTTCGCCGGGCCGCTGTCTCCAGCCGGTCCGCCTATAGCCCCGGGGCTGCTGTTCCCGGAGGGCGGGACTCCGTTTCTGCTGAAGGAGGGCATTTTTACAAGCTTCAAGGTTATCTGATTACCTGAAACAGAGGTTATTTCACCGGTCACATCTGCCGGCTGACCTTGATTCCAGCCTCCGAAGCCACCTGCTCCTCCTCTTCTTGAATCTTGACCTGTAAAATTGGAAACTGAGCCTGACTGATTATCTGAAAACTGATTAGCAGCCGTAGGATTGCCGGAACCACAGGCCGCCAGAGTCAGCATGAATGTGGACACCAAAACGGCACTTATTAATTTTTTCACAGAACATACCCCTTTCTTTCATTTATTAATCACATTACACAGATATAATACATTTTAAATAAGAACATTCTGTGAAGAAAATATTGTAAATTTATGAACATTTTGAATGATCTGATTATCAAACTACTATGGGACAAGGAGAATGTTAATGAAAAAAATGGGTATGGCTTCAAAAATAGTAACGCTGTCAATAATCAACTCACTGGTGGTGGCTGTGATTAATGTAGGTGCTTCGGTAATTATGAAAAACGGCATGGGAGGAGGGGACCCGGCTTCTGCTGTGGGAGCGGCACAGAACGGAGATCCCGGAGGTTCCGGGACACTTTCCTTCCTGCCGCCTGCGCAAGTACTTATTGGACTGCTGATTTCAATGCTATTGGGAATAGTAATGTCATACATAGTTGGAAAGGTAATTTCAAAACCCATTATACGAGTTACAGGTATAACAAAAAAGACTGCAGAATTTGATCTGACTGAGGACATCTCAGTAGAGGAAAATTTCAAATCCGGGGACGAAAGCCGGGAAATGGCAGAAGCTCTTATGTCCACCAGGTCTGCACTGAAGAAAATGGCTTTCAGGGTCAAGAGTATTTCAGATGCCCTTTCATCCCATTCACATAGTCTCAGCAAGACAACAGAGGAGAATGTGCTGTCCATTACGCAGGTAGTCAACACCATTGCCGAGGTTGCAGAAGGAAACAGCAGTCAGGCAGAGACTATCGGCAATATTAACCTCACGTTGGCTGAGGTTGCTGGGGTAATAGACAACATAAGTGTTGAAGCCGCAGCAGGGGCAGACAAGGCGGTGGAATCCCTGGAAACTATAGACGAAGGCCAGAAGGCTGTTGACGTGCAGTCGCAGAAGATGGAGGAGAATGTAAGGGTTACACTTGAAACCAGTGCTTCAATAGGCGAGTTAAGCGAAATGATCAGCCAGGTATCAAGTACTATTGAAATAATAACGTCAATTGCAGAACAGACAAATCTTCTTGCCCTTAATGCAGCAATTGAGGCTGCCAGGGCCGGTGAGGCGGGAAAAGGCTTTTCAGTGGTGTCCGATGAGATAAGGAAACTTGCGGAAGAATCAGCCAAGGCGGCCAAAGTGATTATAGAACTTACTAATGCAACAACCCAAAAAACCAATAAGGTTGTTGAAAATATAAATACCGCCAATGTTTTAATGAACCAGCAGCAGCAGGCTCTATCCATTACACAGTCAGCCTTCGTCAAAATCAAGAGCTCCTATGCCGGTATTGTGAACAGCCTTAAAACCACAGCCAGTGAAATTGAAAATGTAAACAAAAAGTCGAAATCCATCTCGGAGAGAACCCATGATATGGCAGCCACAGCCGAGGAATCCGCTGCTAGTATGCAGGAAATATCTGCTACAGGTCAGGAGCAGCTCGCTTCCATTGAAACAATAGCCCAATCATCAAGGGAATTGTCGGAGCTGGCAGGGGAACTTGACAGAGAAATCAGAATATTCAGAATATAAGTCCTCAGAAAATTGGTAAGCTTGTATAGAAATATTAATATTGAGCAATTATACTTAATTGTGTTTGGTATAATATAATAATCAAGCTAAATATATGGCTTATCAGTATTTTAGGACAGGAGTTCAGTATTTCATGAGACGTATGTTAAGAATAATGGCGGCGGGTGTGGCTTTGATATTGCTGTCGGCCTGCGGAGGACAATATCAGGGAGCTTCAGAGGCGGGACACAATGGAAAAACCGTATCGGCATCCGGCTATAAAGCAGGAGGAGAGTTCAGGAACACAAGCGGTTCAGACGGTGGCTTGGCAGAGCTGGCTTCAAATGCCGGGATTAAAAAAGCCCAGCAGGGAAAGAAGCTGCAGCTTGAAGGGCTGAACATTTGTATAGACCCGGGACATGGAAAGGTTACGAAGAAGATTAAAAAAACAGAACCTGTGGCACCCGGTTCAACTGTGATGAAAGCTGCCACAGCCGTGGGAACTTCAGGGGCAGCAACAAAAATAACTGAAGAAAGTCTTAACCTGGCGGTTTCATTGAAGTTGAAAAAGGCTCTGTCTGAAAAAGGGGCTAAGCTGATCATGGTCAGGGAGACAGATGTATGCAACATGACCAATGTGGAAAGAACGGAATTCTGGAACAAATCAGGTGCAGACCTGACCATAAGGATTCATGCAAACGGATCGGATAACAGCAAGGTTTCGGGAATGCTTATGCTGATTCCAGGCAATAAGTATATAAAAGACAAAGCTATGCTGGAAAAAAGCGCAAAGGCCGGCCAGTATATAATGGAAGCTGTTCTCGGAAAGACAAAAGCCAGATCCCAGGGAATCGTAAAGAGCAGTGATATGACGGGCTTTAACTGGTCAAAGATACCGGTTGTACTTCTGGAAATGGGCTTTATGACCAATCCGGAGGAGGACAGGCTCCTTAATACGCCGGACTATCAGGACAAAATCGTTGCCGGAATAGTTGAAGGAATAGAAAGATATAGCAGCTATTTAAACTGATAAAAAAGTCAATCGTGATTGATTTCATGAAATAGTTATCTCGCAAAATTTAAAGCGGCCGGCAATGACATGACGGGCCGCTTTAATTGCGTGTCAATTTTGAATATTGCTGCATTGGTATGGAATACCGTCAGCCGATGGCATCCGTACCCTCTTCACCGGTTCTGATCCTGTAACACTCTTCTACAGTCTGTACGAAAATCTTGCCGTCGCCTATCTTACCTGTTCTGGCAACCTTCATAACAGCATCAATGGTAGGTTTGACAAATTCATCATTAACTGCGATTTCAAATCTTACCTTTGTAAGCAGGTTTACTGTATTTACGTTGCCTCTGTAGCTCTCGGTGTAGCCCATTTGCTGACCGCAGCCCTTAACGTGTGAAACTGTCATTTTATGTATCTGAGCCTCAAATAAAGCCGCCTTTACATCTTCTACGGCTTCAGGCCTTACAATCGCAATAACCATTTTCATGTCATATTTCCTCCTCACATGTATATCCCTATGGATTATATAAATCAAGAGTTAAAGTGTCTGCTCCGGATTTGCATCTATCCTGTGAAAGGTCAGATCCGTTCCCACCAGCTCTTCCTGTTCACTTATTCTTATGCCTGCTACCGCATCGATTACCTTATACAGCACAAAACCTGCAGCAAACGCATAGACCAGAGCTAACAGCGAACCAGTAAGCTGAGACATAAAGCTCAGATCATAAACACCACCTAAAGCTTTTCTTCCGAAAATACCTGCTGCAATTCCCCCCCAGGTACCATTTATGCCATGCAATGGCCAGACACCCAAAACATCATCAATCTTCCATTTAGTTTCAAGCTCGAAAAAAATAATAAATATAAGACCGGCAATTGCACCTATAAACAATGCGGCAAAGGGGTGCACCACATCTGAACCGGCACAGATTGCAATCAGGCCGGCCAGTGCTCCGTTGTGAGTAAAACCCACATCATTCTTTGAGAAAATGAGGCCCGACATGGTGCCGCCTACCATGGCCATCAGTGAGTTCAGGACAACAAGACCTGAAATAGCATTTACATTTTGAGCGCTCATTACATTAAAGCCGAACCAGCCCACTATGAGAATCCAACTTCCGAGAGTCAAAAAAGGAATATTGCTTGGCCTTGTATTGAAACGCCCGCCAAACCTGCCTTTTCTTGGTCCAAGAATAATTATTGCGGCAAGGGCAATCCAGCCTCCCAGAGAATGGACTACAACCGAACCTGCAAAGTCGTGGAAGGGAGCGCCGAATATCTTTTCAAAAAAAGACCCCTTTTGTCCCATAAAGGAATTTTGACCCCATACCAGGCTTTCAAACAGGGGGTATATAACTCCTCCCAGAAAAACTGCTGCCAGAGACTGTGTAAAAAATTTCATCCTTCCTACAACTCCGCCTGAGATAATGGCAGGTATACATGCTGCGAAGCCCAGCAGGAAAAAGAATCTGACCAGTTCGATTCCGTTTTGTTGTGTAAAAAGACTGTTGTTGGTATAGAGTACAATTCCATATGATATGGGAAAACCAATTATAAAATATGCAACTGTGGTAACGGACCAATCGAAAATAATTTTATTGAAAGCATTTACCTGATTCTTTCTGCTGACACTGCCAGCCTCAAGAAAGGCAAAACCGGCGTGCATAGCCAGGATCATAACTGCGCCCAGCATTAAAAACAATACATTGATTGAACTCATGTATTTATTGCTCCTTTCAAAATTCAATTAAACAGCACAAAGGAATTAATCAGAAACACGCCATTGTATTTCGGTCGAAAAAAGATTAAATAAGATTTCCAGAAATAAAAAAAGAAGATTATCTCTTCTTTAATATTTTTATATCTGAAGAGAGCGTCATTGCTCTGTGAAATTTTTGATTGCATAAAAATTCTAATACAAAATATTCCTAAAAGCAAGTGTATTTTTAAATAAGTGTTTTACAAATTTTATATAATTTTGTACAATTATACTTGGTGTCTATAATATAATTATACAAGCATGGACTAGAGGAGTAAAATATGGTTATTTCTGATAAGCCGTTTGCTGCTGAGCCAATTATTGATGTAAATGTCTTGAAAAGTCAATTTCACCAGTATTACAACTGTTTGAACGAAGATGAAATCCAGCCATACAAAATTATATGGTGCTCCAGGCTGACGCTGCATTATCGGGCAGATGCACCGGAAAAGCTCTTATTGATATATGGCTCGTTGCTGGTAATAATCAAAAATATTAATGGAACCCTGTCAAAGCTGAAACTTGATTATAAGGATATAAACTTTCTTGTGGAAGAAACAGGCTCAACAGTCAATTGCATAACCATTGATTATAAATCAGGGCTGAAGGAACGGATTTTTTATGATTCCATTGTAAGCAAGCTGGTCAATGATTTGCTGCTTGAACTGCGTAAAAAATTAGCTCAAAAAGTGCCCGAGGTGCACAGGGATTATTTACCCGATCCGGCTTTTTCTGATGCGGAGGAAAATAATTATGCAGGGGCACTTGTGGCCAGAGCTGCGGTAATGGATAAGTCATCAGTGTTGTGCAGCCTGAAGCAGAAGAAGCTGTACGATCATCCGGGTCTGCTTTTTAGAAAGGTCATTACCCGGACACATTTTACAATTGTATGCCAAAAAGAAATACTCATTTTTATGGAGCAGACAAATACCAGAGAAAATCACAATATAGAAGGTGAGCTGCTTTATATTTCCTTGAGTTCCCTGCGAAATGTTTCACTGGAGGCAACAGGAAAAGGCATGCTGTTAAAGTATATTTTCACTGCTGAGCGGATTGTTGAGCTGTTTTATGAAAATGAAAGAACCGATAAGCTTTTGAAAGTCATGTCATACATAAACAGCATGACAGCAATGTCATAACTGCTTATAAGCCATGTAAAATCACGATTCTTTCTTGACCAAAAGACGCATATAAAATACAATCAGAATATTAGGTAAATTATTTATACAAACTATAGGATAAGAGGTGGAATATGGGGGTTAACAATACAGTTGACAAGGTACTGAAATCATTTGAGGTAGACAGGGCAGGTATGCTTCGAATTGCAGAACGGTTTAAGGAAACATTGGAAGCCGGTCTTAAGGGGGAACAAACCTGTCTGAAGATGCTTCCATCATATATAGGAAAGCCTACCGGTAAAGAAAAAGGCATATTTATGACTTTGGACATGGGAGGAACCAACCTTAGATGTACCAAATTTAAAATTGAAGACGGAAATTTTGAAAAGCTGGCTGAGATTAAGGAAAAACTTATAAATAAAGAGAAGGGCTTTGATCTTACAAAAGCTGATACGACGGCTGAACAGCTTTTCGGTTACATGGCCCAATGCATGGCAGGTATAATTGAACCTGGTGAGAGCATGTATCTTGGCAATACCTTCTCATTCCCGTGCAGGCAGGAAGGGATAAATGAAGCTTATTTGATACATTGGACCAAAGAAATCACAACTTCAGGTGTTGAAGGAGAAAATATAAACAAACTCCTTGGAGATGCATTGAAAGCAGGCAACATCAATATTGAGCCTGTGGCCATACTCAATGATACTGTGGGAACCCTGCTTGTTGCCATGTATAGTTATCAGGAGGCGGATATAGGCTCTATCATGGGGACCGGACATAACACCTGCTATCTTGAAAACAATCATCCTATCAATGGCGGAAAGATGATAGTGAACCTTGAATCTGGAAATTTCAACGTGGGATTGCCGGTAACAAAATATGATGAGCTGATTGACAGAAACAGTCAGATGCCGGGTGTACAGCTTCTTGAAAAGATGGTATCGGGCTACTATATGGGAAGCCTGGTAAAAGAAGTATGCCTGGACCTTCACCGGGATAAGGCTTTGTTTACAAATTCCGATGCTGATACGGATACTTTTTTCAATCAGGGCTTTAATGCCTTGATGGTTGAAAACTTCATACTCTATCCTGCAAAAACTGCCGAGCAGTATAACTGTACCATAATGGATGCAGAATTAATAAAGAGCGTATCCGAAGCAGTTTTAAAGAGGACGGTCAGGCTTGTTGCCACTACCTTCCTGGGTATTCTTTTTCATCAGGAAAACAACGGAACAAGGATTACAAATAGACACATAGTAGCTATTGACGGAACTATTTACGAGAAAATGCCAAAGGCTCCAAAGCTAATGGAAGAAGCTTTTGCCGATGCTTTGGGTGAGGATTCTGCCAACGTACAGATCCGGCTTGTAAAGGACGGCTCGGGGCTGGGTGCTGCAATAGCTGCTGCTGTGGCTTCAACACAAAAATAGGAATAGAAAGAAAAGCCGCTTTCCGTTTAAAACTGAAAGCGGCTTTGGATAATAATTAATGAGCCTGACTGTGCTGGCTGCTTTTGTACGTATCCAGGCAGCCGCTGTAATAGTTTATTTTGTGATTTATCTTTTCCAGGTTTTTATTAAGCTCCTCCATCTGCTTCAAAACAGCATTGCGATGTTCCAAAAGCATTTCGACCCGGCTTTGCAAAGTATGTTCGCCCTCCAGGGCTCCCTGGATGAATTTCTTGATTTTCCTGATAGGCATGCCTGTATTTTTCAAGCAGCATATGAGTCCGAGCCATTCTATGTCATTTTCAGTAAAGAGTCTGTTTCCCGCACTATCCCTTTCCACAAAGGGAAGCAAACCTTCCTTATCATAATATCTGAGCGTATAGGCAGTCAGATTCATTTTTTCGGCAGCCTGCTTTATGGTGTATTCCATGAAATAACCTCCTTAAACAAGTCAATATTCTCCATATTATCATTAAGCTTTTATATCCGGACATAGACGCAGCACGAACTGGCAATGCAACCTCTCCCGGAATCCGAGGCATCACTGTAAATTTATTGTAGCAGATATACCTGCGTTTTACAAACGGGCCTGTTTAGGATTAACTACTAATCAAGAAGTTACTTTTTCATTTTACATGGCCATTCGGGGATTTTTATTGACTTACAGTAGCCTCTAAGGTATACAATTCCAATTGTAAGGAAAACCTGTAAACCAGGATAAATAGAAAGAGGTGTTTATAGTGAAGAAGAACAGTATCGGAGGAGCATTTCCCGCGTCTGAGATTTCTCTCGGATGCATGAGAATAACCGAGCTTTCCAAAAAAGATGCGGAAATACTGGTAAATACGGCATTGGAGGAAGGAATTGATTTTTTTGACCATGCTGATATATATGGCGGAGGGAAATCAGAGGAACTATTTGCAGAAGCAATTGATATGAGACCTTCAATAAGGGAAAGGTTCATTATTCAGACAAAGTGCGGCATAAGACCGGGCTGTTTTGACTTTTCAAAAGACCATATTCTGGAGGCGGTGGATGGAAGCCTGAAGAGGCTCAGAACAGATTATATAGATGTACTCCTGCTGCATCGCCCGGATGCTTTGGTGGAACCCGAAGAGGTTGCAGAAGCTTTTTCCATATTGCAGAGCAGCGGAAAGGTTCGAAATTTTGGAGTGAGCAATCAAAACCCAATGCAAATTGAGCTTTTGAAGAAATCTGTCAGCCAGAAACTGATTATAAATCAGCTTCAGTTCAGCATAATGCATACGGGTATGGTTGATGCCGGAATAAATGTCAATATGAATGTTGCCGGTTCCTTTGACAGAGATGGAAGCATACTGGACTATTGTCGTCTGCACGACATTACAATCCAGCCCTGGTCACCTTTTCAATATGGCTTTTTTGAAGGGGTATTCTTAAATAATGACAAGTTTCCCCAGTTGAATAAAACAATTGATGAGCTGGCAGAAGCTAAAAATGTTACAAATACTGCTATTGCAATTGCGTGGCTTTTAAGGCATCCGGCGGGAATGCAGCCCATCGTAGGCACAACCAGTGCAACAAGATTAAAGGATATTTGCAAGGCTTCCGGTATAGAACTGACCCGCCAGGAGTGGTATGAAATATACAGGGCAGCGGGGAATAAGCTGCCCTAATCACTTGGTCCGCACAGTGCATGACCGCTACTTGAAACGCTGCCCGGTCAGGGTCAGCGTTTCATTGTACCGGCTGCCCAAAGAATAAAGGAGCAGGATTTCTATTCAGTATCCTTCTTTTGAGGATATATTCTTTCAAAAAGTCTCCTGTTGTAAGCTACGCTTTGGTCTGTGGGCCTATATCTTGCAGCCTCTTCATTATGCTCAAAGGCCTTTTGATAATCGCCCGCATTATAGTAGCATACGCACAGTTGCAAATGTGGATACCATGTATAATAGGCCATATAGACAAAGCTCCATCTATCGGGATCGGGCACAAGCTTTGTAGCTAGGTCGTACCAAAATATAGCTGTTTTATATTCCCTTCTTTTTTGAAAGTTGTAGCCGATACGGCTGCAGGCTTCACCTCTGGGAGCCGAGTAATTAAAAGATTGAAACAGAGAGGTCAGTTCGTTATCTTTGTCGCCCAATGCTCTGTAGCAGTCACCTCTGTAGAGACAGGCAAATATCTTATCCTCCGCCCAACCTTCTCTTAATTCCAGATTTTTGTTGTAATTGTCAATAGCTTCCTGATAACGTCCGTTTTCTCTTAGTTCATTACCGAAGTAAAAATAGTCTCTGGGGGAAAAGGTGTCACCGCGGGCTTTTTTGCCTTCAAATATGGAAACGGTACGGCCCACGGAATGTCGTATTTTTTTATGGGTGACGGATATTTCCGAATTGATGGTTTTCCCTCTTACATCTATATAATTGTGGCAATCACCGTACCAGCGAAAATTTTTATCCCTCTTTACAAGCCGGTTATTCCTATACCGCAGTGTTACATTTCCAAATTCATCAGTACCTGCGTCATAGTACATGGAAACGGAATCTACCGAAGGGTCAAGTGTTTCCTTCAACTGTTTGAACTTTATCTGATCGGCTTCGAGAATAACATCATCTGCGTCAAGATAAAGGATATAATCTTTTGTTGCATATTTATAGGATTCATTTCTGGCATCTGCAAAGCTGTTTGTCCAAGGGAAATCAAATATTCTGTCGGTATACTGCCGGGCAATCTCCTTTGTTTTATCCGTTGAGCCCGTATCAACAATATTTATTTCGTCTGCAATGTCCTTAACAGTATCCAGACAGCGGGCAAGCGTCTCTTCTTCATTCTTGACAATCATACAAAGACTGATAGTTATCATATAGCTTTACCAGTTTATAAAGGCTGTTGGCCTATAAACTGCAAATCCTTTCATACGTTGCTATAATTAATGTATTCCGTCAAAAGAAATATGTTACAAAAATAAAGTCCATAAGTTCGGCAGAAATGTAAGAAGCCATAAATAAAAAGAGCCTTCATCCATATGAGAGGATGAAGACTCTTTTTCAGGATACTAATCCAGTAACAAAATATCCAGTTGAGCACTTACGTTAGGCGCAATAGTCAAAGTAATAGCTATTAATGAGTTATTGCGCAGAGTAATTGAATCTCCGGCATTAAGAGGCAATATGGTATTACCGCTTATTTCGCCTGTAGCTACCAGTGCGGAAACGCTTGTTGCAGCATTAACTGTTCCGTTTACCGCTATTGCAATAGCAGCTCCTATTCCGGCGGTGAAGCTGGCACCATAAATTATTTGGTAGTTGCCTGTGGTTGGAACAACTATTGTTGTTGCTCCTGCTGTGTGAGTTATACCACCAACTAATGGACCGTTATTGCTGAAGGGGATATTTGTACCTCCTAAGATTGATGCATCCAACAGTGTGGCAAGATTATACACATTACCAAATGCAGCGATACCAGCACCGGTGGGTCCAGTAGGCCCTGTGGGTCCAGTAGCACCGATAGGCCCGATAGGTCCGGTAGGCCCAGTAGGACCGGTAGGTCCGGCAGGTCCGGCAGGTCCGGTTACGCCAGCACCGGTAGGTCCGGTAGCACCGGCGGGTCCAGTAGGTCCGATAGGCCCGGTGGGTCCGGTTACGCCGGCACCGGTAGGACCGGTAGCACCGGTGGGTCCAGTAGGTCCGATAGGCCCGGTGGGTCCGGTTACGCCAGCACCGGTAGGTCCGGTAGCACCGGTGGGTCCAGTAGGTCCGATAGGCCCGGTGGGTCCGGTTACGCCGGCACCGGTAGGTCCGGTAGCGCCGGCAGGTCCAGTAGGTCCGGTAGGCCCGGTGGGTCCGGTTACGCCGGCACCGGTAGGACCGGTAGCACCGGCAGGTCCAGTAGGTCCGGTAGGCCCGGTGGGTCCGGTTACGCCGGCACCGGTAGGTCCGGTAGCACCGGCGGGTCCGGTAGGCCCGGTGGGTCCGGTTACGCCGGCACCGGTAGGACCGGTAGCGCCGGCAGGTCCGGTAGGCCCGGTGGGTCCGGTTACGCCGGCACCGGTAGGACCGGTAGCGCCGGCAGGTCCAGTAGGTCCGGTAGGACCGGTGGGTCCGGTTACGCCGGCACCGGTAGGACCGGTAGCGCCGGCAGGTCCAGTAGGTCCGATAGGCCCGGTGGGTCCGGTAGCGCCGGCAGGTCCAGTAGGTCCGATAGGCCCGGTGGGTCCGGTTACGCCGGCACCAGTAGGACCGGTAGCGCCGGCAGGTCCAGTAGGTCCGGTAGGCCCGGCAGGTCCGGTTACGCCGGCACCAGTAGGACCGGTAGCGCCGGCAGGTCCAGTAGGTCCGATAGGCCCGGTGGGTCCGGTAGCACCTGAGCCAGTAGGTCCAGGAGCGCCAGTAGGTCCAGGAGCGCCAGTGGGTCCAGGAGCGCCAGTAGGTCCAGGAGCGCCAGTAGGTCCAGGAGCGCCAGTAGGTCCAGGAGCGCCAGTAGGTCCAGGAGCGCCAGTGGGTCCAGGAGCGCCAGTAGGTCCAGGAGCGCCAGTAGGTCCAG
>NZ_MZGX01000003.1 GCF_002051585.1 Ruminiclostridium hungatei
TTGCAGAGAAGACGGTGCTTGAAACCTACATACGGGAAACAACAGAGCTTGTGCATTTGACAATCAACGGCGGGTTAATCAAAACAACCTTTGAACATCCGTTTTATGTTAAAGATGCCGGGTTCGTCAAAGCAGGAGAATTGGAAGCTGGCAATGAGGTGCTTGCTTCAAGCGGCAACGTCTTAGTAGTGGAAAACAGAAAAATTGAAATTACTGATGAACCAACCAAGGTATATAACTTCCAAGTGGATGATTTCCATACTTATCATGTTGGCGATAATGGTGTATTGGTTCATAATGCGAACTATAGTGAGGGAACGGGTAGTACTTTAAAAAATCTTAAAGGATTAGATGATTTCTTAAATAATCCGAGTAAACTTAAAAATGTAACTCCAAATGAGCTATATAATCATTTAAAAAACAATGGATATAATCCTCAACCACTAAGTGGTGGTTCTTATAAAGGTGTAACCTTTGAAAATGGTGGGGGGTTCAAAGTTAACTGGGGTGGAGATAGGATTTTACAGTATCATCCAGCAGGCAAGGGCCATCATGGAGGATTTGAATATTGGAAAATATCTTCAGGTCCAACAGGTACAATACGTTATGATATGAACGGTAACACCATTAAGTAAAGAAGGTGAATATATGAATAAAATCAGCATTAAAATTGATAATGCTTTAAAAGAATTAGGGTTTGAAATTGTAGAAATAGATGGAAAAGAACTATATCATCATAAAGGTAGTTATTACAAATTTACTTATATTAATGATTTTAAAGCTTATGTCATTGAGTATGCTAATAGCTATGAAGAAGCTAAGAATAATGTTTTTGAAGATGGAGACACATATTCAATAGATTTAGGCGAAAATGAGCTTATTGAAAAACTCAAAGCAGATTTGATTAAGTATTATTGCTAAAAGGCAGTATTAAAAAGCTATACGCTCTAAGGTCACACAGTTTAGTGATATGCTCCTCCTTAGGATAAACAGTTTTATTATTTTAACTGTCTACCATAAAGGAAGCATATCATCGACTGATGTGGCTTTTCTTCTTAATCAAGTGATTAGGCGTAAAATTAATAAATTGAAATCATTGTGGCGTATGTTTTTAAAAACACTTTATATCATATTTTAATTTGTATTTATACTATGCAACATATAAAAACAGATATCAAAAGCTGTGCGGTTTGCAAATAATGAGCATGCAAAAAAGAGCGAATTATTGCAAAAAGCAATAATTCGCTGCCAGCATCTTTAAGAGGTTTTGACAGCCACCTTAAAGACCACCTTTGAAATGCCAGCAAATGGGCACATGCAACCTATCTCGACCACCTATACGACACACTATCGCACATTCCGACCACCTATGCCAAATGCCGCAGCCCGCATTGCGGGCTGATGTAATCCGATAGGGGGCGCACCGCGACCAATGTCAATTAGTTAAGCTAATCAATTGGTTTTGCGACACTCCCTTTGACATGTTTTGAAAAATATTTATCTTTAGTAAAAATCTATAACATTTATATTTGGAGCTGTTAATATTCAATCAGGGTTCTCTCTCCCGCCAGCCTGAAGCATGTCCTGGCGGCAGTATTTCCTGAAAGGCTCAGACTCCTCACGTCAGGTTGATTTCCTGATATATATACATTAAACAGTCCCGGCTCAAGGACACATCTGCCTTCGTTATCAATGAGAGCCATTTGTCGGGGTACCACAGTGAACATTACCTCCGCTGCTTCCCCAGGCCTGAGATGGACTCTCTTCATTCCCGCCAACTGCCATTTGGGAATCTCAACACAGGCTTCCACGTCTTCCAGGTAAAGCTGGACTATTTCATCCGCCTCATATTCACCAACATTTTTAACCGTGACCATACAGCTAATCTCATCACCTGCATTGATTTCCTTCTGTGAAATCTTGACTTCCCCATATTGGAATTTTGAAAAACTCAGCCCATAACCAAAGGGATATAGCGCTTCATTTTTCATATATCTGTAAGTGCGGTTTCGCATGGAATAATCGCAGAAATCCGGCAATTCTTCGGTGCTTCTATAAAAAGTGACCGGAAGTTTCCCGCTGGGACTGAATTCTCCAAACAGCAGTTCCGCCACCGCTTTTCCGCCTTCGGCTCCCGGATACCAGGCCTGGACTATGGCGAGTATATGTTCATCGGCCCAGTTTACCGCAAGAGCACTGCCTGACATTAAAACCAGAACTACAGGCTTGCCGGCCTTGTATACCGCTTCCAGCAATTCCTGTTGATGTCCCGGCAGATCCAGGTTGGGCTTGTCCCCGCCGGCGTATTCATTTGATACGTCTCCCTGCTCTCCCTCCAGTGTCGCATCAAGTCCCAGACATAGCACCACCACATCCGACCTTTCGGCCATGGCCACAGCTTCTCCGAAAAAGTTTCCGGGAGCCGCCAATCCGGGCTTTTCCTTAAAAAGATGACAGCCTGCGGAATAATATACTCTTGTACCGGGCTCTACAGCATTATGGATACCTTCAAGTACTGTGGTGTACCTTGAAGCCGTTCCGAAATAATTTCCTATCAAGGCACTGCGGCTGTCCGCATTTGGACCTATTACAGCAATGGATCCGATCTTTTTTCTATCCAGCGGCAGCAGCTTGTTCTCATTCTTTAAAAGCACAAGTGATTTTTTTGCCAGCTCCAGGGAAAATTGCCTGTGTTCCTCACAATCATTAGCCTCATAGGGTATAGAACTGTAAGGTACCGCCTCAGCCTCATCAAACATGCCCAGCTTCATCCTTGTTATCATAAGTCTCGTTACAGACAGGTCTATTTGCTCCTCTGAAACCAGACCTTCCCTGTGGGCAATCAATAGATTGATGTACATATTTCCGCAATTCAGGTCACAACCGCTATTTACAGCCAGCGCTACAGATTCGGGAGCAGTCTTCGTAACCATGTGCTCCTCGTGAAAATCCTTGATAGCCCAGCAATCCGAGGTTACATGCCCCGCAAAGCCCCATTCCCCCCTGAGAATATCCTGCAGCAAGGTTTTACTCCCGCAGCAGGGCTCTCCGTTGGTTCTGTTATATGCGCCCATGACTGCTTCAACCTGCCCGGTTTTAACACATTCCTTAAAAGCCGGGAGATAAGTTTCTCTCATATCCTTTTCGGAGGCAACGGCATTAAAACTGTGCCTGTCTTTCTCAGGTCCGCTGTGCACTGCATAGTGCTTTGCACAGGCTGCGGTCTTAAGATATTTTTCATCATTTCCCTGAAGACCCCTTATGAAGGCAACTCCCAGCCTGGTGGTCAGATGCGGGTCTTCTCCATAGGTCTCATGTCCTCTTCCCCACCTGGGGTCTCTGAATATGTTTACGTTCGGTGCCCAAAAGGTTAGTCCCTTGTATATGTCACAATCACCGTACCTTTGAGCTTCATGGTATTTTGCCCTGCCTTCGGTGGCTATGATATCAGCAGTCCTGTGCACCAGCTCTTCATCAAAGGTTGCAGCCATAGCGATGGCCTGCGGAAACACAGTTGCGGTTCCTGCTCTTGCAACTCCGTGAAGCGCTTCATTCCACCAATTGTAGGCCTTAATTCCCAGCCTTGGTATGGCTGGTGCACTGTGCAGCATCTGCATTACCTTCTCTTCCAGGGTCATCCTGGCTACCAGGTCCTCAGCCCTGACCTCAAAGCTCAATTCTTTATTTTTATAGTCCGGGATACTGCCCATACATCCTCCCTTGCCCAAAAATCCGGTTTTATTATTTAGTCATTCCTTAGTATATTTTTCTTCCAAGCTCATCAGGTATTCCGGTTTTCCTTAAGAAATACGTATTTATGATATCTCTCCATTCTTTGGAATGGGACAATTGACCTTCAAGTCTCTCCAATACGTGCAGGAAAACATCCTCCTCAACTTTTCCCTTGAGGCCCAGCCAGTTCTGCTTCAGCTCCTCAACCTGTTCCACGCCTCTGAAGTGCGTATTATAGATGTACTGAAGCAGGGTTTCTCCTGATTTAAGCCGGTAAGCATATGGCACATAGTGGAAAAACAGCAGCAGCTCCTCAGGGCATTTTTCCAAGCTTTCATACACTTCTGCCACTTCTTTATGATATTGTCCGGCATAGCCTGTACCGCTTTTTACTGTTCTGTCCACACCAATACCCTTGTGGTCGGCTCTGTGGTAAGTTCCCCACTTGTCATACTCATAGCCGTCCACATTGGGCCCGTAATGATGGTTTGGATTAACCATCCAGCCGATACCCAGCGGTGAGGTATAGTTTTCATAAGCTTTCCAGGAGCCGAGCAGCATCCCCTTAATTATATCAACCACTTTGCTGTCATTTGTGTAGGTGCGCCTGATCCATTCCTCAGCAATCTCCTCGGATGACAGGTCTGGATTCCAGGCAAGTCTTGCGTATCCGTAAGTATTTGCCTGTGCCATCTGATGTCCGGTCCAGTTTGCATCATCACCGATATTGGTAACAGCCGCAAATCCTCCATAATTGTTTTTGAAGGTGTCTCTGCTGATTATTTTCTTTACGGTTGTGCCTTTCCCATTGCCATAGGTATCAAAATCCAGTATCTCCTTCCACATGGGAACCAGATAGCATAGATGTCTTTGCTGGCCTGTGTACTCCTGGGTTATCTGCAGTTCAAGCAATTGGTTTGTTTTTTTGAGGCTGCCGATAAGCGGAGAAACCGGTTCTCTCACCTGGAAATCCATGGGTCCGTTCTTAATCTGCAAAAGTACGTTATCCTGGAACTTTCCATCAAGAGGCATAAAATGGTCATATGCAGCTCTGGCCCTGTCAATGGTGCGATCTCTCCAATCCTGCTGGCAATTGTACACAAAGCATCTCCATATAACAAGCCCTCCATGTGGCTTTAAAGCTTCCGCCAGCATATTCGCCCCATCCGCGTGGGTACGTCCATAGGTGAAGGGGCCGGGCCTGCCTTCGGAATCCGCCTTTACAAGAAAACCTCCAAAATCAGGAATATGCGAATAAATATAGTCGGCTTTGTCTTTCCACCACTGGCGTACATTTCCGTCCAGAGGATCAGCGGTCTCCAGATTTCCTATTTCTAAAGTACTTGCAAAGTTTATGCTGAGAAACAGCTTGATTCCATAGCCCCGGAATATTTCATTGAGCTTGGCTACATCTTTTATATACTTGTCGGTTATAAGCAAGGTTTCGAACTCATGAACATTAACATTGTTTATGGCTATGGTATTAATTCCCGCTGCGGCCAGCATCCTTGCATAATCGTTTATTCTGGACAGGTTGCCGGTTATTTTGTTGTTCTTAAAGAATATTGACCGTCCGGCATAGCCTCTTTCAACACTTCCGTCAATATTATCCCAATGGTTTATTGTCCTTAGCTGGTTAACAGGATTCTCGATTCTGGACAACGCCTGGGGTGCGGTTTCCGTCTGTATGAGCCTGAGCAGGTTAAATACTCCGTACATGAGGCCCTTATTGGTTTTCCCGGCCACCAGCAGTCTTCCTGCATTATTTTCAGTTTTAAACCTTATTATGAAGCCTTCTTCTCCAAGGCTGTCTTTTTCATCAGCAGACAGCAGCCCGGAAATTTCTTTGCTGCCCTCAATGGTACCTATCACCAATCCCGCTTCTCCGGTAAGTTCAGATGAAAAAACAGGCTTGATTCCCAGCAGCCCGTATAAGCCGGTTTTCAGCTCATTTACTGCATTTGCCGTGATAACTGAATCTTCTGCTACAGCAACCTCTCTGAGAAGCTGTTTATATAAAGTCAATAATTCCTTGTTCTCAAGTCTGTAATATTTTAACCATGCCTTATACATAGAAGTGCCCGTTTTATGGTTTGCAACCTTTACATTACTCATTTTTTCCTCCATATCCTGTATAAAATAGTGGTAAAGTTTTATACCAAATATAATTCTGTGATTTTTATGAATATTCTATTTACACTGTAATTTTTTCATTTTGCCGATTGCTTCCCAAAGTCCATTGAGATATGTTATTCCCAAAGCCCGGTCATATAATCCATAGCCGGGTCTTGCCTTTTCTCCCCATATCATTCTTCCGTGATCGGGCCTTATATACCCCTTGAAATCTATATCATGATAGGCTTTCATTATCTCAAAAAGGTCAAGTGAGCCGTCCGCGGACAGGTGCGAAGCTTCGTGGAATACTCTTTCTCCTATGAATTTTACATTCCTGACATGTCCGAAATGTATCCTTCCCATTGCGCCGAAGTGCCTCACCAGGTCAGGAATGTTGTTTTCCGGATTGGCTCCCAGAGAACCGCTGCACAGGGTCAGGCCATTGTATGGACTGTCAACCAGCTTGACAAGCCTGTCTATGTTTCCCTTGCAGGTTACGATTCTGGGAAGTCCAAAGAGTGACCATGGGGGATCATCCGGGTGTATTGCCATTTTTACATCCGCTTCCTCACACACAGGTATTATCTGTTCCAGGAAGTACTTAAGATTGTCAAAAAGCTTTTCTTCATCCACGCTTTTATATCTTTCCAGAGTATCCTTCAATATGGCAAGTCTGTCCGGTTCCCAGCCGGGCAGTATAAAGCCGTTGGAGTTCGTCGCCATATCTTCCACCAGCTTCACGGGGTCTATGTCCTTGACCGCATTATGGTCATAGAAAAGAGCATTTGAGCCGTCAGGCAGGTTGTAGGCAAGCTCTGACCGGAGCCAGTCAAATACCGGCATAAAATTATAGCAAATGACCTTTACACCGGCTTTCCCCAAATTTCTTATACACTGCTTGTAATTTTCTATATATTTGTCCCTTGTTGGCAGACCCAGCTTTATATCCTCATGGATATTGACGCTTTCTATTACTTCCAGCTCCAGTCCTGCTTTCTCCACCGTATCCTTCAGAGCGAGTATCTTGTCCATAGGCCATACTTCTCCTACGGGCACATCATACAAAGCGCCTACAACTCCTGTAACAGCGGGTATTTGTTTTATCTGCCCAAGCTTAATGCTGTCATCCTTTTCTCCGAACCATCTGAATGTAATCTTCACTATACCATCCCCTTTGTTCAATATTTAAAAGCTTTGTTCCGCTACAGCCGTCTTACTTCACATACTTCTCCAGCACCTTCCTCACAGCACCCGGGCCGGCCAGCATTTCTACAAAGAAACCTTCGATTTTATCCCCCAGGCCCGCCTGATACAAATCCATGCCGAAAATCCGGCTGTTAGAAAGCAGGGGCTTGAGGCAATCTCCCGTTGCTTCCGGGTCACACAGCCGTACGTTTCCAACATAGGCCCTGAGTTCCTTCAGCATTGGATCAGGGCTTAATTCCATGTCATTTCCCATATCATCAATTCCCATAAGATATCTGCACCAGCCCGCTATTGCCAGCGGTATAAAGGTCAGGCCCGACGCCTCCAGCGTGGGATGGCCATGGTAGGTCTTTATGGTTTCACCAAAACGTACCGGAATCTTTTGGGAAGTATCACAGGCGATTCTCTGGGGAGAATCCGGTATAAACGGATTTGGCAGCCTCTGAGTAAGAACCTCGTCAATAAACTCCTGGGGCGATATGATACCGGGATTTACAACCACCGGCATTCCCTCGTCATAGCCGATTTTCTCCACCAGTTTTCTTAAATGCTCATCCTTCATCTCGTCGGCTATCAGCGTATACCCCAGCAGGCATCCGAAAATTGCAAGGGCGGTATGCAATGGATTCAGACAGGTTGTAACCTTCATCTTTTCAACCTTGTCAACGGTGGCCTTGTCGGTAAAATACACTCCGGCCTCCTCAAGAGGTGGACGCCCATTTGGGAAACTGTCCTCAACAACCAGATACTGAGGCCTTTCAGCATTAACAAACTGTGACATGTATGAATTTTTGGAAGTACAGATTATTTTCATCTCTTCAATGCCCAGGTCTTGAAGGTTCTTAGCAACTGCCTCCGAGGGTCTGGGAGTTATTTTATCTATCATGGTGCAGGGGAAAGCCACCTTTTCGCTATCATCAATGTACTCAAGATACTCTTTCTCCACAAATCCATTTTCTATCCAGCTTCCTGCCAGGGTTTTTATTGATTTCCTGAGCATATCTCCGTTATGTGAACAGTTGTCCATACTTACCAATGCTATGGGCAGCTTGCCGGACATATATCTTGAATACAACAGGGCAGCAAGCTTTGCCATCAGGCTTTCAGGTTTTTCCGGACCGCGTTTCATATCTTCAATGACCACCGGCAGTAGCTCTCCGGCCATATCGGTCAGGGCATAGCCCTTCTCTGTAACAGTAAGACTTACCATCTGCAAGGAGGGCGCGCTAAAAATCTGCAACAGACGGTTCCAATCCTCACTTGCTCCGGCATTGCCCGAAAGACTCTCCGCTACACTGGCTATGACTTTTCTCTCCAGACTTCCGTCAGCCAGCAGGTGAACCAGAATTGTAAGGTTATCCGAGGGTCTGTATACCTGGTCAATTATAGTGCTGTCATTTGGTGAAACAGCAATTATCCCCTTATCTGTTCTGCCGCCTTCCAGCAGCTTCTGCTGCAAAGCCGTAACAAAGCCTCTGAAAATATTTCCTGCTCCGAAATGTACCCATACCGGTGCTTCATATGTTGCCGAAAGCATTTTTTCCATGTCAAATCCCGGTATTTCAAATCCTGCCTGTTCCCAAAATTCCCTGTGCCTTAATCCGTCTCTGTTCAGCTTCATATCTTTCCCCACATTTTATATTGATTGTTTATTATTTATATTAACTGCATGTCAAGTTATTATTTGTCCGGTCTGTCAGTCCTGAACGGCGCAGCCGGCAATCCTTCCATATTTACAAGATTTGCGGCCTCCGGGTTGTCAGCCCATGCATACCTGACTGCAACAGGCTCTGTTATTCCCTCATTCCATACGATGACTCTGTGGCCTTCTATTTTTGCATTTGCCCACACAAATCCGCCGGCCTTCCCCTCGATGGCAAAATGCCGTAATACAGCACCATCTCTGGACTTTAGCCCACTTCCGGTATTTGAAAAACTTATGGCTATTTTATTGCCTATGACTTCCATATCCCTGTAAACAGGGCCTGAAGCCACAAGTTCCTCGCCATATGCGGTTTTTCTGGCCGCAAGTGCAATCCGTTCTCCAACATCTTTTTTCCTGAGAGGATGCAAATCATTCCATTCACCCAGATCAATATTCACTGTCACAGCAGTGTCCGGCATGCAGAGCGAATCCATCTGTGCTTCCCGCAGCTCTGCCCATTGGCTTTCTGAAGGGCATTTATCCCTGACCCCATAGTTGGGAAGCTGTACTATTATGAACGGGAAACTGTCCTGGTTCCACTTCTTCCTCCAGTCTTCCACCAGAGTACGCATCAGACCATAATACTCCTGCGGTCTTGGGGTATTTGCCTCCCCCTGGTACCAGATTGCACCCTTAACAGTGTATTTTGTAAGCGGCGCCAGCATTCCGTTATGCAAACCGGTGGGCTGCCAGTGAACAAAAGTGGTTTCAGGCTGAGGTCCGCAAATGGCTCCGACCTTGTATTTCCATTGTCCTGTTAAATCCACCGAACAGTCGGGAGCTATTAATTTGTACGTTTTATCTGAAATGAACTCACCACTGCCATTATTGCACATGACTCTTACAGTAATGAGATTTTTTCCCTTGCGAAGCAGCCCCTGCGGAATGTCATATTTCCTGGGAGGATACTGGTAAGTTATCTCCCCCACAAATTGACCGTTTACATACGTCTTGTCACCGTCAACAATTCTTCCAAGCCAAAGTCTGACAGGCTTATCCAGCATCTCTTCGGGAACTTCAATCTCTTTTCTGAACCAGATTACACCACTGAAGTTTTTCAGACCCTCATTTTCAAAATTTGCAGGCAGTTCCATAACCGGCCAATCAGATGTGTCAATGTTCTCGGCATACCATGGTTCTCCGGCTGTCAGGCCCGCATCATTTTTATTCAAACTTCCCAACCATGAATCGGTAATCTTTTCATCAATAGTCAGTACCTTTTTGACATATTCATCATCTTTATACGGAAGAAGCGTGCGCACAGCTTCAGGATGTGAGGCCAACGCCTCTTCGCTGATCCAGGACTCAATGGGCGAGCCGCCGATTGCGGCTTTTATAAAACCTACGGGAACATTATACTTTTCATGAATTGTTTTTGCGAAGAAGTAACCTACAGCAGAAAACCTTCTGATGGTTTCCGGACAGGCAGCTTCCCAGCACCCGTCTGAAAGATCGGAATATGGCTTGTTGAAATCATATCTTTGGGATACACTGAAATGCCGTATTTTCGGATAGCTGCAATTAATAATGTCGTCCGGGTACTGGTCTTTGACTCTTTCCATCATCAGCTCTATATTGGACTGACCCGAGCCTACCCATACCTCGCCCACCAGAATGTCTTTGACTACAATTGTATCCGAGGCTTTGATTTCCATATCATATGGTCCGCCAGCCTCCAAATCCTTCAGAAAAACCTCCCAGCTCCCATCGTCCCCTGCCCGGGTCTTATACTGCTCACCAATAAAATTCACCGTCACAGGCTCCCCTGCGGCAGCCCAGCCCCAGATCCGTACGGTGGCAGCTCTTTGTAAAACCATTCCATTACTTACCAGACGGGGAAGCACAAGCTGACTTGCTGATTTCTCACTACCATGTGTTTTATCCATTTTAACATCTCCAAATGAGCACTTTTTGCCAATATATATTTAATTACAATTAATCACGTTTGCAGCAAGACAATCCCGAGACTACACAGGAACATAAGCCTGCACGCTCTATCATACATAAATTATACTAATCGCCGTTGGGTACTAATATGTTTATATTGCCGTTTGACTTGCAATAATTGCTATGATAAAATTACTATGTTCTTATATAATAATCCAACATTTCTATCCAAAAGTAAAGACCGAGGTGCATATGAAAAAACGGTATCATGCTTATCAAACCCGCCAGCAAATGCATGAAAGAGATTATGAGATATTTTACTATTCAGATTCAAAGCTTGAAAAGGTCTCACTTCACCATCATGATTTTTACGAGTGCTTCTTTTTTATTTCGGGGAATGTAAGCTACTACATTGAGGGCAAAACCTATGCATTGAAACCTGGTGATATAGTTCTTGTAGACACCACCGAGCTTCACCAGCTTATAGTAATGGATCACAGCATTCCATATGAACGGATAGTGCTCTGGATTGATAAAAGCTTTTTGAACAGCCTGTCCACTGACCAGACCGATCTGGCTTCATGCTTTTATGCGAAAAAGGATAACGTCATCCGGCTGTCCCTTGATCTCCAGCAGACCATACGGACAATTCTTCACAAATTGATTTCTATAGAGAATTATACCGGCATCGGCAGTGATATCCTTTACAAGTCGTATTTTATTGAATTATTTGTTCAAATCAATATGGCCCTGCTTCACAACAATATACGCCCTGATGCCGACGTTAAGAAGAGTATTATGATAACCGGCATCATTGAATACATTAATAATCATATAGAAGAAGAGCTGACTATCGACAGTCTCTCAGAACATGTATTCCTGAGCAAATATCATCTGCTCAGAGAGTTCAAGAAGCATTCCGGGACTACCATTCACAAGTATATTATTCAGAAGAAGCTGATACTGGCCAAAGAACTTATACTGAAGGGAATGCCCATAACCGAGGTTTTCAAGCAGTGCGGTTTCGGAGATTATTCAAATTTCTTCAGGGCCTTTAAAAAGGAATATGGCGTTACGCCAAAATTCTTTTACTCCACCTATAATCAGGACTCTTAGCAGCCGATTGTTATTTTATGTAAATTAATTATTTTAAAGAACTCGATAATCCCCATACGGAAATGGGCAGTCCGGTCAGAAGTCAAGTAAACAATGCATATTAAAAAGCTGCTCCTTACAGGAATTACTTCCCGAAAGGAGCAGCTTTTCTTATGAATTAATCAATGATTATTTGTGGTATTTGTCATATGCTGCCGCACGTTCATCAATAATAGCCTTACCGCCTGAAGCAAGATAATCCTTCATTCCACTGTCAAATATAGAATCAAACTTCTCAGGTTTTGCAGTTACAGACTGAACCAGCATGTTGTCTCTCTTTTCCTTAAGAGCAGGACCCATTCCTTCTTCCGACTTAATCGGTCCGACATTGATGTGCTTTTCAATAAACGCATCCTTGCTTGTAAGCTCATATGCCTTTTGGACATACTTTGGTTCAACACCTGCATAGCCCAGAGCTACCGACTTTGTAGTCAAGTCCTTGTCGCCAAGGTCCAAACCGTTAATTGTCATAGTATAGTCGATATTGTATGGGGAATTCATGAACTTTTCTCCAGTTGTAGCAATGCTCTTTATAATTCCGTCTGGAAGCACTTCATGGGTAACGCCTTCTTCTCCGATCTGGAGGAACTTGCGGTTGTCAAGCTTGCTGATCCAGTTAAGATACAGTAATGAAGCTTCCGTCTCTTTGTTTGTTGACGGGAAGAATATCTTACGGTCAATCGGAGCACTGAGGAACTTCTTGTAAACTCCTGCGTCGTTCTTGAAGGTTTCTATTGCAACGTAAGCTGCATCAGCACCAGCAAGCTTCTTGATGTTTGCTGCTATACTGTCATCTCCGTTACGGTACGGGTAATCCCAGTTGTGTATGAAAGCACCTACGTATCCGGCTTTCATCTGGTTATCTATGTTTTTGTCTCCTGCAGGATACAACGGGAAGTCCTTCCAAACCAATCCGGCATTGTACCATTCGTTGAGCTTCTTAACACCGTTCTTATAACCGGTAGCCAATAAGTGTCTGTCGTCAAAGTTGTTTGCAAAATATTCCTTTTCCGAATCTGTAAAGCTATTTGGAATAAAGGATGTCAATAAGTGGTCCGCAGTCCAGCCGATATCTACGCTGAGCAGGAAAGGAATCATCTTATTTGCATTTGCTCCCAGCAAAGTAGAAGCGTTATCTTTGAATGCCTTCAACATTGTTTCAAATTCTTCAAGTGTTGTAGGTTCTGCCATATTAAGCTTCTTTAACCAGTCTTCACGTACAAAGGTATTTATACGCTTGTTCTGGAAAAGCATGGACTCGATAGCCCAGATAGTTCCCTTGTCAGGGTCCTTGTTCCAGTTTATATTCTCTTCTCCCAGCAAGGAGTAGAGGTCTGTCAGCTTATCCTTGTTGCTTTCAAGCAGTGGAGCCAGGTCAACTATACCACCCATGTTTGCATAGGTCTGAACAGTTGGATAGCTGTAGGTAAGGCACACGTCAGGTGCAGTTCCGGCAGCAAGCAGGTTGTTCATCTGCTCAGTCTCAGTCCAGCGTGGTACTGGAACAAAGGTAACCTCTACATTGTAATCACGAAGCATGCCTTCTTTGATAAAGTTGGTGTAGAAGTTGTCTTCTGCTTTTGTACCGCCGTCAACAGCACGGTCAAATACTTCAACAGTGATTTTCTTTGTTTCAGCAAATCTTCCGGGCAAACCTTGTGCATTGCTTGCATCAGCAGTGCCTGAAGATACCGCGGAACCCTGTGAGGTTGAAGGCGCAGCCGAATCACCAGAACCGCAGGCTGCCAGGCTCATAGCCACAACCAGACAAGCCAGTAGAACTAAAAGTACTCTTTTCATAATAAAATCCTCCTTTAATGTATTATTAGACATAAATTATGCCTAAGAACCAAATTAACCTTTTACTGCACCTATGGTTACCCCGGCAATAAAGTATCTTTGGAGCCAGGGGTATACCAACAGGATCGGTACGGTGGCAAACATAACGGTTGCCGCCTTAAGACCGTCTGACAGTCCCGGCTTGTTGAAACCATCCTGCGCCGAAACCTCAATGCTTGAGACATTGTTTATTATGTTGTACAACAAAAGCTGAATGGGGTAGTATTTTCTATTCCCCATGTACATCAACGCATCTGAAAAACCGTTCCACCTTCCCACCGCATAGAACAAGGAGAGCGTGGCTATAACGGATGTGGACAAAGGCAGGTATATGCTGAAAAGTGTGCGCACAGGCCCGGCACCATCTATTTCCGCCGACTCACGCAAGCTTTCAGGTATACCGTACAGGAAGCTGCGCATGATAATCATGTTAAATACGCTGAGGCAGCTAGGAATTATAAGCACCAAAGGGTTATTTATAAGGTCCAGATCCTTCAACAGCAGATAATTCGGTATTGTACCCGCGTTAAAATACATGGTGAATATAATTAATGTATTTATAACTTTCCTTCCCTTGAGATTATCATACGTCAAAGGGTAGGCACATATGGTAGTCATTACCATGGATACAAGCGTACAGATAAATGTTAATATTGCAGTCCAGCCAAGTGACCAGATATATTTACTGTCATTAAAAACCAGCTTATAGGATTCATAGTTCAAACCCTTTGGCCAGAGTGTAACCTCACCCCGGATCAGAGCTTCGGAAGAGCTGAGCGAGCGCGCCAGAACATTGACCAGCGGCAAAAGGCAGACTAAAATTACAAGGAAGCAAAAAGCTGCAATCACCCAATCTCCCAACCTGGTACTTTTTGATTTAATCATTTTTGTTTATCCCCCTTCATATAATATGCCCCATCTTACCAAATACCGCGTTCGCCAAACTTCTTGGCAAGTGAATTTGCTCCAATCAGGAAAACAACACAGACTACAGACTGAAACAAGCCCACTGCGGTCGTCAGCGAAAATTGAAGCCCACGGATACCATTGGTATACACGAAAGTGGATATAACATTTGATACATTGTCAACCAGGGGATTCCTCAAAGCATACGGTCTGTCGAACTCACTTCCCAATATACGTCCGAGATTCATAATAAGCAGAACTATAATGGTAGAGCGGAGGCCCGGCAGAGTTACATGCCACATTTTTTTGAAACGGCCGGCTCCGTCAATTGATGCGGCCTCATACAGTTCCGGATTGATGCCGGTAAGTGCAGCCAGGTATATTATGGAATTCCAGCCCACACTCTGCCACACTCCCAGCAAAATATATGTGGCTATCCAATGCTTCGGGTCGTTAAGAAACGGGATAGTCTCAAAACCCAGGCTGTTGAGCATTATATTTGCAAGTCCCGTACTGGGTGCAAAAAGCTGCAGCGCGATTCCCGAAATGATTATCCATGAAAGGAAGTGAGGCATATAAGCTACTGTCTGGGTAAGGCGCTTAAATTTTACAAACGCCAGTTCATTAAGCAGCAATGCCAGTATAATCGGAGCCGGGAACCCAATCACCAAATCCAGCAGGTTAAGTGAAATCGTATTTCTCAAGGCATAAAGAAAATCAGCATTTGAGAAGGCCTTAATAAAGTATTCGAAACCGTTACTGTCCGCCCAAGGCATCTCCCAAACACTTTTTACGATACTGTACTTCTTGAAGGCTATTTGGATATATGTCATGGGAATATACCGAAATATAAAGAAGTAGGCTATTGGCAGAACCAACAGGAGATAGAGCGTCCAGTAGCGTTTTAGATAGTTAATCAATTTCTGAGTATTTTCAGACAAGGTCGCACCCCTTTTCTTAAATTATATTAATATCAATAAAAGTGAAACTTATACCGCGAAGGTCAATATATGCTGTGATATTAAAGACCATTGATTGAATCTTTTATTACAAATGCTTCATTGAAAGATTTTCATGAAATTATTTACAAATAAATATATATTTCTCTTATATGAAATTTGGTAAAATTAACTATAACAGGAGCATCTTTTGCAAATCTATGGAATTATCGCTGCATAGACATTTACATAAGCACAAAACCCCCACCAAGTAACTTAACACCCCCAAACGCAGCTCATCATCAGTTGACTATATTGAGATAATATCAATTCTGTATAACAAATACTATGTTTATATTGTCATTTGAGTTGTAAAAATTGCTGTGATATTTTTTTAAAATAAATAAGAGAGTTTTATTATCCCGTCATAAACTGCTCATGCTTCTGCCTGTTGTCCCCGCATTAATCTGCTGGAAACATGCTGTTGCCTGTATTTTTCTTAATACAAATCTATGCGGCTACCTATAAATAATATAACGATTTTTTTAAACTTGTCAATACAACTTTTTGTCAAATCCTTTTACATCCATTAATTATAAAACTGCGTACCCGCGTAATTTCCCTCGTATACAGAGTATATTCCTACCCTTCCGCCATATTTTTAACACCAAAACTTGTATTTACAATAAGAATCTACTTGTATTTATCTTGTATGGTGAATATAATATAAACTATTAGTTGACAATTACACGAAAGGGGAATACTTATGATCAACGCCCCGAAGTATACAGATATTGTTGAGTGGACTATTGCCCAAATAGAAAGCAAAACCTTTAACCCTAATGACAGGTTTCTTTCCGAAACTGAACTTGGAGAGAAGTTCGGCTTTTCCCGGCAAACCGTACGGCGGGCGCTGGAGGTATTGGAGCAGCGGGGCCACATTACCAGGATACAGGGCCGGGGAACTTACATAGCAGATGTGCGTCCTCAAAAATCCTCCGTGTTTAAGCACCCTTCCAGGACAGTGGGCATAATCTCCACCTATCTGGATAATTACATTTTTCCCAGTATTGTACGCGGTATTGAAGGTGTTTTGTCGGAAGCGGGCTTTGCGGTTCAACTGGCCTCCACCAACAACTCTGTTGAAATTGAAGCCAGATCGCTCCAGCTCATGCTGGACAGACAGGTGGACGGCCTGATTATAGTACCCACCAGAAGTGCCCTGCCCTGCTTGAACCTGGATTTGTACAAGGAGCTTATCCGGCATGGCATCCCAGTGGTTTTTATTGACTCTTTTTATCCCGAGCTTTCAATTCCACATGTCGCCCTGGATGATGTTATGTCAGGGTATATGGCTACACAGCATTTGCTGGAAATGGGGCACAGAGACATACTGGGGATATTTTCACACATTAACAGGCAGGGGCACTTGCGCTATCAGGGGTACGCCAGAGCACTATCCGAGAATGGCATCCCCCTGCGGGATGAACTGGTTTTCTGGTACTCAAAGGAGAGTTTGCTGCAGCAGCTACAGGGAGGGCAACTTTTGGAGTGTTTATCAAAAAGCACTTCGGCTCTTTGTTTTAATGACCATATGGCATTACTGCTAATGGATTACCTGCGTCAAAACGGAAAAAGCGTACCGGGGGATTTTTCAGTGGTGGGCATAGATAACTCAGAACTTGCCAATATCAGTTCACTCACCAGTATTGTTCATCCTTCGGAAGAGCTGGGAGAAACCGCCGCCCGGCAATTGCTGTCCATGATTGGCGGGGCTGCAGTTGAGAATATCCTTTTTCCGCCTCAGCTCAAAAAACGCGGCTCCGTACTGCAGCATGCAGCTTCTGCTCTGAAGCAACTGTAATTGGTTTACGTTTTACAAAACATTAACATTGCGGAGAGCTGCCATTCTCTGCAGCATTTCAGGTCTGTCAGGACCTTGCCTATATGGAGGTAGAGAGGTTATGTTGAAATTATTTAATGACGGCTGGCAGTTTGCCAAGGGAGAACCCTGCAACTTCACGCAGGTGAAGCTGCCTCATGACTGGTTAATCTCAGATGTGAACAAGCTTTATGAAAGCGGTACGGGCTGGTATAAAAATGAGTTGGACTCCGGTTTTCTTACGGAAGGACAGCGTTTGTTCCTCCGTTTCGACGGAGTGTATATGGACAGCACGCTTTATGTAAATGACAGGGTAGCGGGTGAGTGGAAGTATGGCTACACTGCCTTTGAATATGATATTACGGATTTTCTTAATAAAGAAGGCGGCAATACAATACTGCTCAAGGTTAATTATATGTCCCCCAGCTCCCGTTGGTACACAGGTGCCGGCATATACAGGGATGTGTTCCTGAAGGTAAAAAATGCCTGCCATTTTGTATCCGACGGCATTTACATTTCTACCGGCAAACAAGATGGCCAATGGGTTTTTGAAGTTGATGCGGAGGTTGAAGGAGCGGGATATGCCTATGAGGTGAAGCATACCTTGCTGGATGTAGGAGACAGCATAGTTCCCTGGGATATTGACAATCCCCGTCTCTATACACTACGCTCAGAGCTGTTGGTGGATGGAAAAGTTACGGATACCGAATTAACACGTTTCGGCTTTAGAACAATAGACTTTTCCAGTGATAAAGGATTTTTTCTCAATGAAAGACATGTAAAGCTCAAGGGGGTTTGTCTTCATCACGATTTGGGCGCTCTGGGGGCCGCAGTACACTCCGATGCCATACGCCGGCAGTTGACCCTGTTTAAAGATATGGGGGTCAACGCTCTTCGCACCGCTCACAATCCGCCCGCCAAGGTATTCATGGAGTTGGCCGATGAAATGGGTTTTCTTGTTATGTCTGAAATTCTGGATATGTGGACACAGCCCAAAAACACCCATGATTATGCCCGCTTTTTCGATGATTGGATAGAAAAGGATGTTGCTTCCTGGATTCGCCGGGATCGCAATCATCCATCCATAATAATGTGGAGTATCGGAAATGAAATTCACGACACCCATCTGGATGCACAAGCCGGAGCCCAGACAATGGAGCGTCTCATGGCTCTTGTAAGAAGGCATGATTCCAGACAGCATGCCCCAATAACACTATGCTCAAATTACATGCCCTGGGAGAACACACAGAAATGTGCAGACATAATAAAGCTCATAGGATATAACTATGGGGAGTCTCTGTACAACAACCATCACTCCGAACATCCTGATTGGATCATATTCGGAAGTGAAACCTGCTCCACTGTCCAAAGCCGCGGAGTGTACCATTTCCCTCTGAACAAGTCCATCCTTTCCGACGATGACCTGCAATGCTCCGCACTGGGCAACAGTTCCACCAGTTGGGGTGCAAAGAGCGTGGAAGCTTGTATCCGAGCCGATTTTGACACTCCGTATTCCCTGGGTCAGTTTATATGGGTAGGTCAGGACCATCTGGGAGAGCCTACCCCATACCATACAAAGAATTCCTACCTTGGGCACATCGACACAGCCGGATTCCCCAAGGACTCATATTATCTGTTCCAGGCAGCCTGGACAGACTACAAAAAAGCCCCGATGGTACATCTTTTCCCACACTGGGATTTTTCTCCCGGTCAGCTTATTGATATCCGTGTGTGTTCCAACGCTCCCCGGATCGAACTGTTCCTTGATAACGAAAGTCTGGGTTCTGTGCTGCTGGAGGGCAAATATGTTGCCGACTGGCAGATGCCTTACCGTCCAGGGCTATTGCACGCTGTGGCTTATGACGAATCCGGGACGGTAATTGCCCAGGACCGCAAGGGTTCCTTCGGGGATGTGGACAGACTTCATTTACACGAGGATACCTACGGGGAATTGGTATTTGTTACAATCACCGCCCTGGACAAAAACGGAGCAGCGGTTGAAAATGCCAACTGCCGTGTTCGGGTGGAGGCAGAGAACGGAATCCTGTTAGGCCTTGATAACGGAGACTCAACCGACTTTGAACAGTATCAGACTAACAGCAGAAGGCTCTTCAGCGGAAAACTCCTGGCAATAGTAAAATCCCGGAATGGGAAAGCTCCCCGTATTTCGGTAGTTTTGGACAAGGATGACGTTCCCATAAGAAAAATAGAATTATCCGTCAGTGCCCATACCGTCACGGCTCAGATATTTCCACCGGACGCAACCTATGACGACCTGTATTGGAGGCTGACTGATGCAGGCGGTAATGACAGTCCTCTGGGAACCCTTGCTATTTCAGAAGATGGGAAAAGCGCCACAGTAGTTCCCAAGGGTGACGGACAGCTTTATGTACGCTGTGCCGTTAAGAATGGCAGCTCTCATGTAACCATTATTTCACAGCAGGTAATCAATGTAAGCGGTATGGGGAAAGCTTTCCTGAACCCTTACTCCTTTATCTCTGCGGGTCTGTACAACTACAGCAATGTGGAGCTTACCAACGGCAATGAACGCGGAATTGCCACGCTTCGCAGCGGGAAAAGCCATGTTGGTTTTAAAGACATAGACTTTGGCGACTACGGCTCGGACCAGATTACCCTGCCGCTGTTTCCGCTGGGAAAAGAGCCCTTTACCTTTGAAATATGGGAAGGCATGCCGTTGGAGAATGGTACCAGGCTTTGTACCGCTGCTTATGACAAAGGTTCCATATGGAATACCTACCAGGAGGTAACCTGCACCCTTCCGCGCAGGCTGCGCGGAGTTACCGGCATATGCCTGGTTTTCGATCAGAAGGTCCATATAAAGGGCTTTCACTTCAAAAAGTATCACAAGGCCTTTCAAAGGCTGTGCGCTGCCGAATATGATGCAATATACGGTGATACCTTCAGCGTTAAGGAAACGGCCATTGAAAATATAGGAAACAATGTTTCCATACTCTTTGAGAATATGGATTTTGGAAGTTCAGGCGCTTCTAGTATTGCCCTGAGCTGGAGGTCAAAAATCCCCGGCAACTCCATACAGCTTTTATTTACCGACCCTCAGAATAAAACCCAGAAAATGATATTTGTTGACGGTTCGGCAGATTACACCAGTGCAGTATTCCCGCTGGGAGAAAAAATCATGGGGAATAAGACAGTCACTCTGGTGTTCCTGCCGGGCAGCAGCCTGGATCTGTCCTGGTTTCAATTTATGGAATAGAGACCGTCGCCGGGCCATTACAAATCAGTACGGACCCATAATTTTTATTACATTTTCATATGCTAAAAGGACTGCCGGAGAAAATATCCGTCAGTCCTTTTAATATGTTTAATCAAAATAAATATGAATAGTTATATTACCTTGAGTCACTGCTTTGAATTTTTCGCCAGACAGCTTACTTTCTTGCAACTCCGGTTTTTCTGGCAGCTTCTGCAACTGCATCAGCAACTTCTTTTGCCACTCTTGGATCAAATGGAGCCGGTATTACATATTCTGCATTTCTTTCTGCATCGGTAACAAGACCAGCTATTGCATAAGCAGCAGCTATCTTCATTGCATCATTTATTTCACGGGCTCCTACATCAAAAGTACCTCTGAAAATACCTGGGAATGCAAGAACATTATTAACCTGGTTCGGGTAGTCTGAACGGCCTGTCCCAACTACTGCCGCGCCTGCCTCAAGAGCTTCTTCAGGCATGATTTCAGGAGTTGGATTTGCCTGGGCAAATATTATAGGATCTTTTGCCATTGACTTAACCATTTCCTTTGTAACCTGGTTAGCTGCTGAAACTCCGATGAATACATCTGCTCCAACCATAACGTCCTTCAAACTTCCTCTCTTGCCTTCCAGATTTGTAATCTTAGCCATTTCAGCCTTGATTGGATTCAGGTTGTCTCTGCCTTCATAGATAACGCCCTTTGTATCACAAAGTACAACCTTTCTGAGACCCATTGAGAAAAGCAGCTTTGTTATGGCTATAGCTGCAGCACCTGCTCCGTTGACTACTATGGATATATCTTCCATTTTCTTGTTTACAACTTTTAAAGCATTGATAAGACCTGCAGCAGTTACTATTGCAGTACCATGCTGGTCATCGTGGAATATGGGGATATCTGTTTCCTTCTTCAGTCTTTCTTCTATTTCAAAGCATCTTGGAGCAGCGATATCTTCGAGGTTTACACCACCAAAGCTGCCTGAGAGCAATTTAACAGTTTCAACTATTGTATCAACATCCTTTGACTTGATACAAAGCGGGAATGCATCAACATCTCCGAAAGTCTTGAAGAGGCAGCATTTTCCTTCCATAACAGGCATACCTGCTTCAGGTCCGATGTCTCCAAGACCCAATACTGCAGTACCGTCAGTGATAACAGCAACAAGATTGTGTCTTCTTGTGTATTTGTAGGAGTTTTCTATGTCTTTCTGTATTTCCAGACATGGTTGAGCAACTCCAGGTGAGTAAGCCAATGAAAGATCTCTCTTATCTTTTAATGGTGCTTTACATACCACTTCTATTTTTCCCGCCCACTCTTCGTGCGCCTTAAGCGAATCCTCATAAATAGTTCCCATTTCCTAATCCTCCAGACGTTAATTAATTAATAAATCAAACTTTTTAAACTTACGACAAGAAACAAATAAACAATACTTGCCGTATCATTTATCTGTTCCTTATCTATTCTACACTATTGTGAAATCTTTCACAACCACTTTTCAATTTTTTATCCAAATTTTTTATATTTCCAAAATTTACTTAAAAAGTCTTTTAAGGCTTATATGTCTTTAACTTCGTTTATTACTGCTCTGACCTGTTCAGCGGAATGCTTCAGGAGCTCCAATTCCTTGTCGGTAATCTTTAACTCGAGAACCTTTTCTGCTCCGTTGCCGCCAACCACAGTCGGAACATTTACCAATACGTCCTTAATACCATACTGACCGTCAAGTACAGTACCTACCGGCATAATCGTATTAAAGTCTTTGAGTATTGATTCAACAATTCTGTTGATTGAAAGAGCTATACCGTAGTAAGTTGCTCCCTTGTTCTTGATGATAGTTGCACCTGCTGCTTTAACCTCTGTAAACAATGTTTCCTTGTCAATGTTTAAGCCGTTAGCCTGTACATATTCATCAAATTGAGTTCCGGCAATATGAGTAGCACTCCACAATGGAAGCTGTGAATCACCGTGCTCACCAATGATATAGCCGTGTACATTAGCAATGTCTACATTCAATGCCTGGCTGATATGAGTTCTGAATCTGGCACTGTCAAGAACGGTACCCGAACCAATAACCTTGTGTGCAGGTAAACCTGACCATTTTTGAGTCATGTAAGCCAAAACATCAACCGGATTTGATACACTTACGATTGTGCCACGGTTATAGTGCTTCATCATTTCAGTAACAATGCTCTTCATTATTGATGCATTTTTCTTGGCAAGATCCAGTCTTGTTTCTCCAGGTTTTCTTGCAGCGCCTGCTGTTACTACTATAACATCACAGTCCTTTACGTCTGAATATTCTCCTGAATAAACCTTCATGTGACCGGCAAATGATAAGCCATGGCTTATATCAAGTGCTTCACCGTATGCCTTTTCCTTGTTTACATCGATCAGAACCAACTCGGATACCAAATTGTTTATAGACATCGCATATGCTGCGGATGCTCCAACAAATCCCGCTCCAATAATAGCTACCTTATATCCCATACAAATTCCCTCCATTTTTTTTCGCAATGCTATTAGCGTAACACAACTTAAATTAACTTACAAACATAAATAACAGGATTTTCATATACTTTATTAGCAAAAACCGCTAATTTTTTAGATTATATTTACTTTTGTGGCTTAATCTTTAATTTTTATACATTTACGTTTGACTTGTATACAATGTTTCGGGGTAAGCGCTAACACATATGCCCCCCGCGGGTTTCAAGGCTGATTGATTAAAAATTAACAAGATGTATTTTTATAACTTTGTTAAAAAAATAGCTATATAATAATCTGTAAAACCTGATAGTGCATGCCCCGGCAATTTGAAAAGTCAATTTGTTGGCTTTTGGAAGGCGGGCTTTGAACCGTAATTGACTTTGGTAAAGTAAAAAAGACGATTTCTCGTCTTTCCTTCACTGCTTTATTATAGCTGTTTTCTTACTTTATATTCATTAAAAAATCAGTTTTTATTTCTTTCATATACAATCCGAAGCCCCTCCAACGTCAAAGTGGAGTTTATATGGTCGATTGTCCGGGATTCCTCCGAAATAAATCTGGCCAATCCTCCGGTGGCTATTACCTTTATGTTGTCCTCCTGCATTTCCTGTTTCATACGTTTTACAATATAATCCACCTGCCCGATATATCCGTAAAATATTCCGGACTGCATACTTGACACGGTATTTTTGCCTATAACCCCTTCAGGCTTTATCAGGTCTATCCTGGGAAGCTTGGCTGCTTTTTGAAACAATGCCTCAAGGCTGATCTTGACTCCCGGACATATGACCCCTCCCAAATACTCACCCTTTTCAGACACAGCGCAAAAGGTCGTGGCAGTTCCCATGTCAACTATTATCAGAGGCCCTCCATAAAGCTCGAATCCGGCTACGGCATTTACTATCCTGTCGGTTCCAACCTCTTTTGGATTCTGGTATCTGATATTTATTCCTGTCCTGGTGCCGGGACCGATTATCATTGGTTCCAGTTTTAAATACTTTTTGATGGAGTGCTCCAGGGTATACATTATAGGCGGTACTACAGATGCAATAATAACGGCTTCCACCTTGTCAGCCTTCAGCGCTGCATGGTCAAACAGGTTAAGCATAAACATACCCAGCTCATCAGCCGTTCTTTCCTTGTCGGTGTTCAGCCTCCAACTGGCCAGGAGTTCGGTTTTTTCATAAACACCAAGTACAATATGCGTATTCCCCACATCAACTACTAAAATCATACTCTCCCACCATTCTCCACCAGAGGATTGTTGTCTGTCAGACTCCCAACCTCATGCTGCGTATTTCCTTAAGTTCCAGTTCGATTTCCTTCTCGATTCTGACAATATCGACAGCAATGTCAGCCACGGTCTCTTCGGCTCGCGGTTTAATGGCAGGCCTCTGGAAATGTTGTCTTGTATTTTCTCTGGGCTCCCTGGGCTCTCTGTTTTGATTTTGATTTTCTCTGGTTTGATTATCTCTATTTTGATTTTCTCTATGGTAATTTCTCTGATAATTTTCCTTATGCTGGTTCTGGCTGTTTTCCCTGGGTGAGTTTTCTCTGGCCTGATTATCCCGGTTATCCCTTCTCTGGGAATCTCTTTGCTGTCCGGGCTCCCTCTGGTTGCCGCCTTCCCTCTGCTGATTATCCCTCGGAGGTCTTGTTCGTGTATGGTTTTCTTTGTGAGGTGCCTCTCCGTCTTTCTGAGCGGACTTCTGCTGAAAATTTTGTCCGGCAGGCTCACCAGTTTGAGCTCCATCCTTTGAATAATTTTTTCTTGGGTAATCATTCCTTTTAACCACTTATCAAATCCTCCTAAACTTTCTTTACAACTAAAAAATAATACGACCCTTGTTATCATAGCACATGTTTCAATATTTTAAAACCCATTTGCAGGGTCAGTCCCTTGCATATCCCATCAATCCTCTGACCTGTACTTCTCCGGAAGAAACTTCTCTTAGAGTTCCATCCTTACATTTTACAACAAGTTTACCATCCAATGCAACGGATTGTGCTGTTCCAATATATTCAACCTCTCTGCTTATTATCCTCACTTCTTTTCCCACAGTAACCGAGTATTTATTCCATTTGTCTATAATCTGTCTGGTTTCTCCAGCAAGCAGCATTGTATATATTTTTTCAAAGCTTTTTAAAATGCCTGAAAGGATTTTCGCCCTGGAATGCGTCTTTCCGGTAAAAAGTTTAAGTGAAGCAGCCTTGTCCTGAAGCTCCTGGTCAAAATCGCCGGAATCCTGATTAATATTCAAGCCTATGCCCACCACCACATAATTCACATGCCCCGGCTCTGCACTAAGTTCTGTGAGTATCCCTCCCAGCTTGCAGCTACCCAATATTATATCATTAGGCCACTTGATCCCGCAATTTATATCCAAAACTTCAATTATGCCTTCAACAACAGCAACGGAAGCTGCAAGGGTAATTATCTGTACTTTTTCCGGCTCCAGGTCAGGCCTCAGTACTATTGAAAACCACAAACCCCTGCTGTTATCAGACTGCCAAAGCCTGCCCACCCTGCCCCTGCCGAGAGTTTGCCTCTCGGCTGTGACTACTGTTCCGTGCGGACAGCCGTCGTTGCCTATCTTTTTTGCATAATTGTTAGTGGAATCTATGTCAGCAAAATGTACCAGCTCTCTGCCAATCTGCTGCCCATCCGGAACACTGACCTCCCGGCCGTCAAGTATATCCGGCAGTCCGGTCAGCCTGTAACCTTTTTTGGAGGAGGATTCAATTATATAGCCCTCTTTCCTCAGTTCATTTATATGCTTCCACACTGCCGTACGTGAAACCCCGAGGCTGTTGCTGAGTTCCTCTCCCGAAACATAGCCCTGTTTTTCCTTAAGTGTATGTAAAATAAGCTTTTTCAAATTCCTGTCACCATCCTGATTATGTACCTGTAAATTTATACCGATTTGTCCTGCCTGTAGGTTTGCAGGCGGAATTTTTCGTTTATTCTCTCAATTTGCGGCTTCTTTATGCAGTATGTACTCCCTGTACCTGTTTTGAATACTGCCGTGCCTTTGTGTTCGTTTTCAAGCTTCTCCACCTGCTTTTCCTCTGCCAGCCTGTCAAAGAAATAATAAAGGAGAAAATCGTCAGATTCTGCAAGCTGTTCTCTCAAATCCTGCAAAACATTGTTTATATAAAGCTCCTCAGAATTTGTATATATCACCGGAGAATCCATTCTTTTGTCAAGAACGGCAGCCTCTCCCGGAAGAATAGTGGTAGTAATCAGACATTCCGGAAGCCTGTACGCTCCAAATATGTATTTTTCTATTGGTATAACTGATTTATAATATAATTCCAGCTCGGAGTCCTTCAGCCCATTTGCATTTTCATATAAAAATCTGTCTGCAATAAAGCATTTTTCGTTTTTAACCTGTATTTTCAGACAGGTATACCCGGGAGATTTGTACAATTCCGGATCATCCTTTGGATTTAAAAGTCCTGAAAAGCACATAACCCTGTCCCCATCCATAATTATTTCTCTGTTGTAATAGGCAGATAATTTCAATCCGCAGTCCAGGATATTGGATAAATTTTCTGTTCTAACGTAATAATATACCTCTACCATTGGCACACCCCACAAATTTGCAGCACCCGACTCCCTATTGCTGGCAATTAATATAGTATAATTGTTGTGATCATAATTTTTACCGGTATTGATGATAAAGTCAGTTACCATCGGCTGAAAGCATACCTGGAAGGCGAAGCGACCGTAATTGACCTTATGAGTTAATGGGAAATGTCATACCCAATGCAAACTTTCATGCCGGACAGAAGGTTAAAGCCGGTGCAAGCCGGAATGCCTTTTCGGCGGTCCGCCCTCTGGCACCCCTTACACCGGCTTGTCCATAGCTAATAATAAAAGTTACATATTGTAAAATCTATATTTCAACTGCTTTTCTTTCATTATATTATAATTCTCTGAATTCTACCATATCGGGTTTCCCTATTATGTCGTTAAAAAGTACCGAGCCGCTTCGGGTCTTAATGCTGTCAATATCTTTAAGGCTGCTTTCCAGCACATGATTTACCTCATCCAGCTCCTTCTTGAATTTTCCGATCATTTGCACTGCCGGATCAAGCTCTTCATAAAACAAGGCAATCAAGTCTCCTGGCTGGGCATCCAGCATGGCTTTTTCCAGAGCTTCTGTCTCGCTTAATATTTTTTCTATATTTTCTTTTTTATAGCCCGCACCTAAAATGCCCGACTCGAATAATGCCGCAACTTCTCCTCTTTTTCTTCCTCTGAGATCCTTGTCCTCCTTAATATATATTTTCTCAAAGGATCTCCCGCAAAGCTCCCCTACCTCCTTAATGTTGGCGTCCATCCTGTCTCCCGGCATTCCCACAATTGCTACAAGTCTTTTGGCTTTCATTTTCTGCATGAATTTTATTACCGCAGAATAACCTGCTATATTGTGGCTATAGTCTATCATTACCTTGAAAGCGCCCATATCAAAAAGGTTAAACCTGCCGGGATTCAGTTCTATGTCAGGTCTGAAGGTATTCATTCCCTTTTTGATGTCCTCTGCAGGTATATTAAGTCCAATCAGTGCTGAGACTGCAGCCAGTGAATTTTCTATATTGCAGTCCACCAGCCCTCCGTAGGTGATAGGTATGTCGTCCAGACTAACTATTGGCTCCTTTTTCCCGCTCTTGATCACCCATATATAGTTTTCCTTCACGTATATGCCTATATTCTCAGTATTCTTCAGATGCTTCTTCAGCAGAGGGTTTGACAGGGATTTCCCGAACATTATCACTCTGCTCCTGACCCTTCCCATTATAAAAGGTGTCATAGCATCGTCAGCATTAAGAACGGCATAACCCTCCGGCTTAATTGCTTCTACCACCAGGGCCTTGGTCATTGCCAGATCCTCCAGGCTATTTATGCCATCTATCCCCAGATGATCATCGCTTATGTTCACCAAAACAGCAACATCTGCCATATCATATCCAAGGCCCTTTCTTATTATGCCGCCCCTTGCAGTTTCAAGCACAGCCGCCTCAACCTTTTTATTGGCCAGCACCATACCGGCACTCACCGGTCCTGTAGTATCGCCTCTTTGTATACATTCACTGCCAATGTATATTCCGCTTGTGCTGGTCATACCGACGGTGAGGCCTGTTAATGCAAGAGTGTGTCTTATAAGTCTGGTAGTAGTTGTCTTACCGTTTGTTCCTGTAACCGCCACAACAGGAATACTCCAATTGCTGTCGGGATAGAGCATATCCAGAATGTCACCGGCAACATTCACGGACTGCCCCTCCGAGGGGTAAAGATGCATCCTTAAGCCAGGTGCCGCATTGACTTCAATGATTGCTCCAGAATTCATATCTATTGGTATTGAAATATCTTCGGACGAAAAATCTATGCCTGCCACATCAAGCCCCAAAGCCCTTGCGGCGGCAATTGCATACTTTGCATTTTTGGGATGGATATTTTCCGTACAGTTTTTAGCGGTTCCTCCAGTACTTATATTGCCGTTTTGTCTCAGTTTCACCACCTGCCCGGCGGCCGGCACGCTTTTTAACAGCAGCCCCTGTCCTTGCAGGCATTTTTGGGCAATATCGTCCAGCTTGATATAAGTCAGAGGCTTTTCATGGTCTTCACCCCTCAGCGGATTTTGGTTTTCTCTTTCAACAAGCTCTTCAACCGTTCTTGTACCTTCTCCCACAACCTGGGGAGGCCTTCTTTCCGAAACGGCGCTGACACGCCCTCCCACCACAAGTACCCGGTAGTCTTTACCGGAAATATACCTTTCAACCATGACTTTTTTTGAGTATTTCCTCGCTTCTTGAAAAGCCTCCTCTATCATTTCCTCTGATCTTATATCAACAGTTACACCTTTTCCCTGGTTTGAGTCCAACGGCTTTATTACCAGAGGAAATCCCACCTTTTTTGAGGATTCTACGGCTTCCTCCAAAGTCTGTGCAACCACCCCATAGGGTACTGGAATGTTATTATCGGTTAATATTTTCTTGGTAAGCTGTTTGTCGGAAACCATATCTACCGCTATGCAGCTTGAGCTGTCAGTCAACGAGGCTTGTAAGGTTCTCACGCCCTTGCCGTAACCAAGTCTTAAAAGGCTGCTGCCTATCCTCGTAACAGGTATGCCGCGCTTTACAGCTTCCTTGTAAATGGCTTTGGTACTGGGTCCCATGTCTGTTTCCAGTGCCAACTTCTTCAAATAGCTTATTATATTTTTTACATTGATTTCTGTTCCTCCGGCAAATGCCTTCAGTATCTCTACGGCTTTTTTCCCGCACTCTACAGCAAAAGCTTCATTAATATATTCGTATATCACATAGTACTTGGATGTATTTCCAATTTGTCTGGTTTTGCCGTGGTTCACATGGTATCCCAGCCTGTTCTGCAGCTCCAGAATCAGATGCTCCGCCACATGCCCCATGTATGTGCCCTCCAGCAGGCGTTCTCCGAAGCCCCCTGCATAGCCGACTCCGCACGTATGTTCAGCTATTTCAGGAAAATTTTCCAATAATCTTTTATTAAAGCCGGGGATATCCTTTGTGGGCCCCGACTCATAAATCCCAATATCGACGATCATCCTTACAACCGGTTTATGACTGTATATATTTCTTCCTTGAAAGCAATAAATGCTTTGAATTTGCACCGTAAAAACCTCCTAGTATGATTCCTGTGAAAAATAATGCCAATTGATTTTTATGCTCAGAATTATATTTTTTTCTCCCGTACGCACCTCTGTCCAAGATCAAAGCCATAGCCCGCCGGCAGCACATGAATGGTTACATTAGACAAGGCTATTATCTCCTCGGGATTCAGTTCCGATACATTGGAGTTCTGAATGGTTCTGCCGTCAATAACCGTAACACAGTTTGTTCCCACAACCTCGAAGGATGCGTTGGAATGTACCTTTATTGCCGTATCCTCATCTATGCCAATGCCCAGTACAGACGGATTCTGCGCAACTCCAACCAGAAGTCTGCCCAGCCGCCCTCTTTGCTCGAAGTGCTGATCAATTATTACCTGCTCCAACAGGCCAAGCCCGGGAGACATGCCAAGCGTACATTTTTTTGCGGCAGAATTGCTGGTTCCGTCAACAATCATTACACTGCTCATGGCCGAGGCTCCTGCGCTGGTTCCTATAATCGGCACACCTTTTTTATAAAGCTCCAAAAGTGTACCGAAGGTTTTTGTTCCGCCTAAAATGCTTGTTATTCTTAGCTGATCCCCTCCTGTAAAAAAAACTCCTGCGGCACTTGAAATCCTATGTGCCACAGAGTTATCATTCGCATCACTTCTATTATCAATATTCAATACATCAATATCCTGTACTCCCAGCCTTGAAAAAACAGCTCTGTATTCATCCCCAACCTCCTTGGGCTTTTGGGTTGCAGTTGTCAGCACACTTATTTTTGACTCCGGTCCACCGCACATATCAATGGCATGCTTAAGAACGCTGCTCTGCCCCCACTTATCTTCCGCGCCCCCGATAATCAACAAATTGCCGCTTACCAGCTCACTCATTATTTTCCTCCGATGGTAGAATTAAAAAGAAACAATTAATCCTTCTATATTTACATATCTTCATGCCTATATATTAAACACTTCTTTTGCCAGCCCTAAAAATTTATTGCTGAAGGCCAACCCCAGTCCCATAAGGGCTATGGAGGAAACTACAAGAAGGACTCCTATCCTGCTTTTATTGTTTTTTGCAGCCATGATTCCAGAAATAACTCCGATCATCCCGAAAACAAAAGGATAGAAGAATAGTGACAATACCGCCGACAGCCATCCCATGAAAAGAAATAAAGCTCTTTTTACACTCTCAAAATGGCCTGAAATTCCTTGAACATTATCCATATAACACTCCTCATTAACTTTTGAATTGCTGTTGCTTTTCTGTTTTCATAGCGTATTATTTACAGTTTATACAGTTAATATTCACTCTGGAAAACTATGAAATCCGGGGTTTTTGCAAGTCAAAACTCCTTAGCCTTCAATAAATATACAAAATAAACTTGCTATCAATTATCGAATGTGGCAAAATTATACCTTAGAACATAAAAGTGGGGATTTATCAATGAATATAGAGAAAAAAAAGAAGTTATTCGCCTTAATGGCCATGATACTGACTGTTATCTTTTGGGGCTATTCCTTTGTCAGTACCAAGATCCTATTAGATGAGCTTCCTCCTGTTACAATTGCATTCTTTCGGCAGGTCATTGCAGCCGTTTCACTTTTTGCAATATTGTATATAAAAAAATTGTTTATAAAAATGCCTTTAAAAGATGTAATGCTCTTATTTGCTTCAGCTTTTTTTGGCATTGTCTTATATTTTCTGTTTGAAAATACCGGCCTGAAGTACACTACCGCCTCCAACGGCTCCATAATTGTGGCAGCAGTACCGGTTTTTACACTGATTACCGAATCTATTTTCTACAAGTTTAAAATAACTTCAAGAGTCATAACCTGCGTAATTATTTCTGTGGTTGGTGTATTCCTGGTTATTTTTGAGAAGGGGATAGATTTCTCGGCAGGGTATACAAAAGGAAACCTTTTAATGATTGGAGCCATGGTGGTATGGGTAATTTACACCATAATATGCAAAAGTCTTTCCGGCAAATACTACGGCATAGTAATAACCGCCTATCAGATGGGTGCGGCTTCGCTGCTGTTTCTTCCGTTTGTTATTCCCGAGACAAGCAGTTGGCAGGGTATTTCCACCTATTCTCTGGCAAATTTGCTGTATCTTGCCCTGTTCTGTTCGGCACTGGCATATTATTTATTCAATGTTGCCGTGAATGGCCTTGGCGCCACTGTATCCTCAATGTTTCTGAACCTCATACCTGTTGTTTCCATTCTAGGCGGTATACTGGTCCTTGACGAGACAGTCTCCTTCCTGCAAATAGGGGGCATGCTGCTTATAATGTCAAGCCTTGTGTTTGTAAGAAAACGCAGTTAAGTCCGGAGACCGTATCAACTTTATTTCCTGTCCCTGAATTTTTTTGGATATATTCCCATATTCTACATATATTAAGCAGTGTCCTGTATAAGTGGTACTAACTTATAGCGGCATAGTGGTGGTAATAACCGCTGACTGAATTACTGTTTTATATGTAGTGTATGGAGGTATGGACCGTGAGAAGATTCATTTACATATTTTCTCTAAGTGCATTTTTAGTTGTTCTGTGGGTTTTTATCCTGCCCCTGGTTGCAATTGCTCCCGCCGGACAGGACTCTTACGGTCAGTATGCCGGGAAGCAGGCTTTTCATACGCTTTACGAAGCGTATGGCAAAGACCAATGCTGCATTAAGGTTTTGCTCAAGAACAATAATATCTACCTGATGTCTTCTGCCACAGGCAGCCCTGACTCTGAAACCATGCTGCCTGTCAGTGTAATCTCAGCCGGCAGTACCAAGCTTTTAGTCAACAAAGACAACTCCCTCCCGGGAGAATATGTTCCTCCCGGCCTGACAAGCATAAGTTCCAAAGTGGTGAAACTTGAGTATGCCGGACTAAAATTATGTCCCGGCACCTTAAATGCACTGTATACCATGATAGACGCTGCAAAAAAGGACGGCATCCATGGATTTATTATAAACAGCGCCTACAGGAGCATTACAGCCCAACAGCAGATATTCGACTCAAACCTTAGCAGCTTCACAAAGACCTCCGGGACTTATGAGGAGGCATATGCCAGTACAAGGCAGTTGGTTGCACTTCCGGGAAACTCAGAACATCATACGGGCCTGGCTTTGGATATTTTCAGCATAAACGGCCGCCACAGAAACGATTTTGAAGATTCCAGGGAGCAGCTCTGGCTAAAGGAAAACCTTCAAAATTACGGCTTTATAATCAGGTATCCAAAGGACAAAACGGAACAGACCAATACGGTTTATGAACCCTGGCACATAAGGAATGTGGGAATACCCCTGAGCAGGTATCTGCATGAACAGGGGCTGTGCCTGGAAGAATTTTATGACAGAATATTTGCCGGACATGTTATAGAAGACAGTGAAAGCATATTCCTGGGGATAAAAGACAAGCAGAAGGTTTTCGCAAGTGCCGATATAATGCAGGAAGTTCGGCTGGAGACTGTAAACACCGGTAATTGCCTGCTTACTATTAATAACTGCAAAAAAAGCCAATAAGGGCGGCATCCTTTAACCAGACCCCTATTGGCTTTAAATATTTATTAAATCAACCCGGACTTCTTAAGAAGGTTTTGAATTATGACTGCAATTTCTGCTCTGGTAATATACTGCTTAGGTGCAATCAAGCTGTTTTCCTTACCGGTCACCAGGCCTGCCTTGACACATGCTGCAACACTGTATCTCGCCCCTTGTGTAATACTTGCAGCATCCTTGTATCCTGAGAGAATAACACCGGTTTGCTCATCAGTGATTCCAGCGTCCAATCCCACTACGACCATGGCCTTTGCTATGATTATCATGGCATGTTCCCGTGTAATTTTATCCTCTGGTGCAAATGTATTGCTTCCCTTTCCCGAAATCAGCCCGTATTTATATGCTGTATTGATGTGACCGGAATACCATTGCTTCTCATTCACATCCTTAAATAAGTTTTTCCCTGTTTCAGGTTTAAGGCCCAGGGCATTGATAATGATGGCTGCAAATTCAGCCCGGGTTATCTGATTTTTGGGATAGAACATATTATTTTCAATTCCGTTGGTTATGACAAGCCGTGATCCAATATCATTTATGGCAGCCTTTGCCCATGGTGTCTTACTTGCATCTGCATATTCAACAGGATGGTAAATGACTGCATAGGGGCTGTTTGTCAGGCTGTTTATTTTTGCGTAGTATTTTCCTTCAATATTGATTACAGCAGTAGGAACATGCCTTACCGTCCCATCAGGATCAACCACCACTCCGGTTGTTATTTTGTCTGGGTCGGCATTCTCGGGAATTTTCAAAGTTCTTTCAACATATCCGGAAAAATTATTAACAGCAATGGTTTTATTATTCACTGAGCATTCAATGCTAAAATCAACCGGAGCAACCTCAATGCTGAACTTCCCTATTTCAGCAGAGCGTTTCAGCCTTTCTTCACTTTCGGCTGAAGCTTTTGACACCTTGATTTTTACTTTTATATCACTGAGGGCAGCCTCAGAATCCAACTGCTCTGCTATAGTATCAATGTCAATTACCTTTGCCGGCAGTATATAGGTTGCATTGCCGTTGCTTATCTCAAAAATTGCCTGGTTATTTTCAAGCTCCTTTACTATGTCACCGGTAAGGATGCCTGCATCCGCTTTTATTTCTCCTAAAGGAATAGTTATTACAGATTTTTCCTGCTCACTGTCAAGCTTTTTCTCCAGCTTCTGAGAGTCGATTGATATTGCTATGATCGTTTCGCCTCCATGTTCAGAGGTTGTAATCGTCTCAAGATTTAGTTCCTTCCCGTTAATCAGAATCCTGGGAGTTTTTTCTTTTTGCGGAGTTGTATCCGGAGTTGGCGTATAAGGTGTCGCAGGTGCATTATTTACAGTTACCTGAGCTATGGCACTGGTGGTGGATGCCGTTGTAACCCCTGTCATTGAGTTATCGGTATTTGTCAATACACAGTAATAGTATCTCGTTCCGGCTGTATTTGTCTGCAGTTGTATTGCAGCTCCTGTTGCATTTGGTAGCTCTGCTCCTGTGGCAATTGCCGCTTGAGTACTGCTATACCACTGGTAGCTAAGGATTCCACTGGCTGTGGCTGTTATTGACAGCCCGGCAGTATCCCCTACATTTACTGTCCTGTTTTGAGGCTGTACGGTTATCCCGGGAGGTGCGGCATTTGTTATTATTATTGCCACACTTGCACTCTCCACGGCCACTCCCTGCAAAATGCCTGATGTTGCCACAGGGGTCACCTCAAAGCTTATGTATTTATCCTGGTCCTCCGTCTTCAATATATACGTTATTGCTGTGGCTCCCGATATGGCTGTTTTGCCGCTGCCGGCGGAATCGTCTGCCCTGTACCACTTGAAGGTGGTTACTCCTTCAGAATCTCCGTTTATATCGCTGTAGGTATAATGCCCGGTCAGGGTTTCTCCCACTTTCAATATTCCTGTTATTGGCGATACTGTCGCTGTCGGAGCCGCCTCAGCAGGTGCCACGGCTCCCGTCCTGGCACTTTCCACTGCCGTGCCCTGTGTTATGCCTGTTACCGCAACAGGGGTCACCTCAAAGCTTATGTATTTTCCCAGGTCGTCTTCCTGTAATATATACGTTATTGCTGTGGCTCCTGATATGGCTGTTTTGCCGCTGCCGGCGGAATTGTCCGCTCTGTACCACTTGAAGGTGGTTACTCCTTCAGAATCTCCGTTTATATCGCTGTAGATATAATGCCCGGTCAGGGTTTCTCCCACTTTCAAGGTTCCTGTTATTGGCTGTACTGTGGCCACAGGAGCCGCCTCGGCAGGTGCCACAGCTCCCGTCCTGGCACTTTCCACTGCCGTACCCTGTGTTATTCCTGTTGCCGCAACAGGGGTCACCTCAAAGCTTATGTATTTCCCCAGGTCTTCCGGCTGTAATATATAAGTTATTGCTGTGGCTCCTGATATGGCTGTTTTGCCGCTGCCGGCAGAATCGTCTGCTCTGTACCACTTGAAGATAGTGGCTCCTTGCGAATCTCCGTTTATATCGCTGTAGGTATAATGCCCGGTCAGGGTTTCTCCCACTTTCAAGGTTCCTGTTATTGGCTGTACTGTGGCTACAGGAGCCGCTTCGGCAGGTGCCACAGCTCCTGTCCTGGCACTCTCCACAGCCGTACCCTGGGTAAAAATGCCTGTTGCAGCAACCGGGGTCACTTCAAAGCTTATGTATTTTCCCAGGTCTTCCGGCTGCAATATATACGTTATTGCTGCGGCTCCTGATATGGCTGTTTTGCCGCTGCCGGCGGAATCGTCTGCTCTGTACCATTTAAAGGTGGTGGCTCCCTGTAAATCTCCGTTTATATCGCTGTAGGTATAATGCCCGGTCAGGGTTTCCCATACTTTCAAGTTTCCTGTTATGGGTTGTACCGTCGCTGTTGGAGCTTCTGGCGGCGGCGCTACATAATCCACAAGCAGCGTCGGGTTACTTGTGGAACTGGAGCTGTTGCCCGCCTCATCATAGAGCTTTACGCTTATTATCCCTCCCGTGGGAATTGCTGACTGCAGATTCTCCGTTGAGGTTATGCTCAGGTCAAAAGTCACCTGCGTATCGGTATCTGTTATTGTGTTGTCAGTGGCAAGCAATGTGCTTCCAAGATATAACTCTGCCTTGCCGCCTGTGGCATCAGCCGCAATTATTGACGCACCGGCAATCAGATTCGTGTTGGATTTATTCAGAGTGTTTGCTACAACCGTTCCGCCTATTGGAGTCACGCTTACAGACGTTGGTGCAGTTGGTGCAGTCCTGTCAACAACAATATCTCCCGTATGTATGGCGGTTGCCGGTCCAGCCGGAGAACCGTCATCGGCTGTAACCGTTACATCTTTATAGATGTTTTCTGCTATATTCAACCCGTCAATATCCCATTCCAGCGCCCATGGTCCATTCCCTCCGGTTACGGTAACCGTGGCCGGCTTTGACCCTATGCTGGCATATATGGCTACGTTATCTCCATTGCCATCCGCAACCGTTCCGGATATCCTTATTGTATCTCCGCCCTTATATATCAGTTTTTTCCCCGGATCAGTCATTGTTATGACGGCAGGTGCAACTAATCCTCCGCCGCTGTCTCCGGTTATCTGGAGTATTGTTTTATCTCCTGGAACATATGAATAATTGACAATACCCAGGTAATATAGCTTGCCGGCCTCCAGTAGTTTATTCATCCTAAAGTTATAATCGGTTTCCCCCAAATCATCCTCCGGGTCCCCGTATTCAGTACCGTCACCATTATATAATTGTCCCGCTGTATCCACCGTACCAACTGTCTCAATGGTATAATTTTCAGTACTTGTAGGTATTAACCTGAAGTATATGGGCTCACCCACCGCTCCCCCATAAGTTTTTATATAACTGAGTGTATTGGCGAGCAGAGGAGCAGTCGCATCCATATTCACCCCTCCGTCAATATAATCTTCTGCAAAGATACAGGACATCCCTGAAAAAATTATCAGACAAGAAAGTAAAACTGCGAAACAAAGCTTTTTCATTCAAACACCTTCTTAATTTAACCTTTCTTTTCAAATACGTAATTTTGTATAATATTTTTGAGATTGAAAAATCAAAGACTGAAATTCAGATTTTCAAATCCCAGCCTTTGATTTTAAGTTAATGCCTTATATTCTATTTATCTGATATGTATACGTCCTGCTGTCGCCACCTGATGCAGATGCAACTGCAATTATGAAAACATTTGCACCCATATTGAGTGAAATTGAAAGGGGCGGAGTAAACGGTACTGCTGCGCCATTCATACTCAGGGTTATGGTGGAATTTGCATCCTCCGGAACTATTGTAGGCTTTATTTTCGATACGGCAGCAGCAACACTGGTAGTATATGTATATGTGGTTTTTGCAAAAGTAGTACCCGGAATTCCGGTAACACTCTGCAGGTAAGGACTGCTTGCCCTTATGACAGTAATTGTATAAGTTTGGGATGCAGTGCCGTTTGTAACCACTATATTAATAGTATTGCTGCCCTCATTCAGATCCACACTGGTTGGCTGCCCGCTTGTTGCCGCTTTACCTGCCACCGTTATAGTCGTTCCGGCTATGTTGGTGGTTGGAGTTACAGTAACACTGGCAGTGTCATTCCCCACATTCGATGTCGTATAGTTCAAAATGCTGCTTGAGAAGTCCGGGCTAAGAACACCGCTGCTTATGGCTAGACCGCTCAGAACAGCTCCCTGCTCTCTTATAACAGTGATTGTATAGGTCTTTGTTATTATACCGTCTAAAGCTGTCACCAATACAGGTATAGTGTTGCTGCCAACACTCAGATTGACTGTGCTGCCCTGTCCGCTTGGTACGACTGTGCCATTAATCTTTATAGTGGAAGTGGGGTCCTGTGCTATAGCGGTAACAGTTACACTGGATATGCCGTAAGGAACATTTTGAGAGGTATAGGCCAACGTAGCAGGGTTAAACGCAGGGGTAAGTGTCCCACTGCTGATACCCAGTGCCGACAGGTCTGCCGTAGGCTGATGGCCATAGACCTCAAACTCCATAAGAGAAGCATATTGTGCATTAGTCCTCAACCCTTTTGTTACATTTAATCTTACAAACCTGTAAGCAACCTGTACATTCCTTGTAGTGGTACTTAAGGTATTATCGGTAACAGAGTCCAGAGTTACCCAATGAGTATTGTCATTTGACCCCTGAAACGAAAAATCGCTCATATTATAGTCGGGTGATTTCCACCCTGCAAGGCTCATATGTTTAACCGCCCATGAAGTAATAATATTTGTGCTGCCCAAATCAACAGTCAAACTTGCAGGTACAGTATTGCAAAGCCATCTGCTGAACGGTGTTAATGTACCATTTACTGCCTGAGCCGGTGAATACGGCATAACAAAGCTGCTTGCCGTAGCCGTTTTATTTAAAGCTATATTTGAATCTGCCATATGTATTTCCATCCTTTCTATATCAAAAAAAGCTTATGTGTCCCGACAACATTTACCGGATGTTAATTTTAAAGTCAATTCATCAGTAATCAGCTTCTTGTTGGATAAATGCCCGTAACTGCAATGTAGTACTTCATAGTAGGCAATGGTTCGGCACCCTTTAAATTCGGTAAGGCAAAGGTGGTTCTTCCATCCCCTCCATATGTTGATCCGAGCAATGAATACAAAGCCTGGTTCTGCATAATTTGAAGCATTTGGCCCTCACAGGGCATCCAGCCTATGGGTGCAAAATTATATGGGAAAAGCGCAATGCCTCCTAATAAATAGTCCATATAAAATACCTCCGTCATCTTTATTATTTTTCGTTACACAACTGTATGCTTTCAAGCAAATTTCATACTACGGTCTGGTTGGGAATATACCTATAGTTGCTATATAATAACCCATATCAGGAAGCGGTGACGCACCCTTGAGATTTGGTAACGCGAAGGTAGTTCTTCCATCCCCTCCGTAAGTTGCCCCTATCAATGCAAATAAAGCCTGGTATTGAGAAATCTGAAGTATTTGGCCCTGACATGGAGCCCAGCCGGCTGGTGCAAAATTATAAGGGAATAGTACAATTCCACCAATGTAATATTCAATATCCATAGTTCATACCTCCTAATATTTTTTGTTTATGTATACCATTGCATTAAATTTTATACTTATAAGTTATTTATTTCCATTTTATTGTATTATAAAAGCACACTCATAGCAAGAATATTTATGGTTTCAAAATGTAAAAGCGAAAATAAAGTCTTAATTTGACAGTATATGGTTCCTGCCAAGGAATCATCCCCTTCCCGCCTGTTTGTTTATTTTGAAGTTATACCGAGTTTGTAGCCTAATCCACGAATAGTACTTATTACAACTTTTGAATTTAAAGAACTAATCTTTTTTCTCAAAAAAGATATGTATACTTCCACATGATTTGCCTGTGCCTCAGAGTCGAACCCCCAGATTTTTTCTATTATTATATCTTTTGAAGTAATCATACATTTTCTGATAATTAAAAACTCTAAAAGTTTGCACTCCCGACAGGTCAGATTGGTCTCTGCTTTTTCTGTCGATAGTTTCAAACTGTTGGTATCGAGAGTGATATCACCATAGCATAAGGTGCTGTTTAAAAGTATCGTGTCTTTTCGCCTGCCTAAAGCCCTGATTCGCGCTAATAGTTCCTCTGTAGAAAATGGCTTTACAAGGTAGTCATCAGCACCGCTATCAAGTCCGATTACTTTGAAGGATACATCACTTTGAGCAGAAAGCAGAAATATGGGTAATGTCAGGCCATTTTTCCTTATGCCCTTAAGCAGGCTGATTCCATCTTCTGTATAAGTCAAAGTATCTAATACGATAATGTCATATTTACTCGACAGAGCAAGATACAAACCTTCCTCGATGCTATCGGTGTGGTCAACCATGTGATTATTTTTCTTAAATATGTGTACCAGTGAATCATCTGAAGGAATTCTGTCTTCCACAACCAGAATATTCATAACAAAGCCCTCACTTCCAGCAACTTATATATATAATGGTATGTATAGAAAAAAATGTCAATATTTATTCATGAATACTTCTATTTTTAAGGTTGGTTTAAGTTCTAAATTGTAAAATAATACCACAAATAGTAAGCCCTAATAACACAAAAGGAGGATTCTATGAAGAATAAGATATTTTTGGTATTAACACTGGCAGCTACTCTTGCTTTTAGCAGTATGCCGGCAAATGCAGCGGTTATGTACGGAGATTTAAATTCTGACGGTGGGATAGATGCACTGGATATTGCTGCAATGAAGAGTAGTCTTTTAGGTATATTTACAATCAGCGACACCAAAGTTGCCGACCTGAATGGTGATGGTTCAGTGGATGCGATTGATTTTGCATTACTAAAAAGTTACCTGCTGGGATACATATCTACGTTCCCTGTTGATACCGGTACTCCGGTTGATCCGGAAGATGCATGGAAAGAGAATATTGGGAAAATCAGCCTGGATAGTACGATAACCTGTACGGGAAAAGGTGCGGCAGTGAGTGGCACAACTGTTAATATCACATCTGGAGGTGACTTTGAGGTAGTCGGTACTTTAACAAATGGTATGATTTATGTTAATACTGCTGAAAAGGTTAAGTTGCGCCTGAATGGCTGCAGTATAACCAATTCAAATGGTCCCGCCATCTATTTCCAAAATGCTGACAAGGCATTTATTACTATTGAGAAGGGCACAACTAACAACTTAGCTGATGCAAAAACGTACTCTACAGTTAATTCTGAAGCTGATGCAGTCCTATTCAGCAATGATGATCTGGAAATAAAGGGTGCTGGAACTTTAAATATTACAGGTAATTTCAAGCACGGTATTTCAGGTGATGACGATATCAAAATTGAAAATGGAAATATTATAATTAAATCTGCTCCTTCTGACGGAATACATTGCAATAACACTATAAAGATTACCGGAGGAACACTTAATATCACTGCTGCTTCAGATTGTATCGACACTGATGGTGATATAATAATTGAGAATGGTACTCTCACGCTAAGTGCAGGTGATGACGGAATGCATTCCGAAGCAGCCATGACATTCAATGGTGGTACAACTACAGTTTTAAAATCATATGAGGGTATTGAAGGTAAAACTGTAACAACTGTTAATAATGGTACTATTAATATTACAGCAACCGAAGATGGTCTGTGTGCCGGTAAACAATTGGTAATCAACGGCGGAAATATTGAAATAATGTGTGGAAAAGACCCCTATGATTCAAACGGAACCATAACTATGGCTGGTGGAAATGCCGTTATTTATGGCGGCGGCCAGCCAGATGGTTGTGCCGATTGTGACACTAACAATTTCACTATCACCGGAGGAACTCTTGCAGCGGTTGGAGGATGTACATCTTCTCCTACAGCAAGTACCTCTAAACAATGTTCAGCTATCTTAGCCGGCCCGGCATTAAATGCTGTTGTAAGCATAAAGAATTCTTCTGGAACTGAAATCTATGGCTTTACAGCTAAAAAGGCTGGTGCGACATTGCTATTTACCTCTCCAGCTCTGGTATCAGGTCAAACCTATAACATGTATAATAACGGGAAACTAACGAAGACCTTTACAACCAGTACCATGGTAACCAGTGCCGGCGGCTATATCTTTGGTGGCGGTGGTGGTGGCGGTTGGTAACTGCAAATACCAAATGATATTTGCAGTGCTATACTGTATGTACTAAATTATTCTTGCCATGTGAAGCCTCCTTTGTTTTTATATTGTGGTTGGCAAACCCACATTATTTCGACATTGGAGGCTTCATTTTTTTTGCGACTCTTCAATGGCGCTGTCCGGCTTTGCCGGACGCACGACGCACCATAACTAAAAAGAAACCGGGTAATCAAACCCGATTCCTTTTTGCTTTATACTTAAATAATCAGCTTTAAATTCATTTTCAGTTTTTATAGCTCTGCCCTGATAATTCTTCCCATTTCCTTTGTACCAACCAGGGTAGTCCCTGCAGAAGCTATGTCACCTGTCCTATAGCCCTTGTCCAGCACCCTCACAATAGCGCTCTCAATTGCGTCGGCTTCGGCAGGCAAGTCAAGAGAGTACCTGCACATCATAGCCAGAGAAAGTATAGTCGCAATGGGGTTGGCCTTATCCTGTCCTGCGATGTCGGGAGCAGAACCATGAATCGGTTCGTATAATCCCAGCTTGCCGGCACCCAGGCTTGCAGACGGCAACATTCCTATTGAACCTGTTATCATGGATGCCTCATCCGACAATATGTCACCAAAAATATTGCTGGTAAGTATGACATCAAACTGGGCAGGATTCCTGACAAGCTGCATAGCAGCATTGTCAACATACATATGGCTTAAGGCAACCTCCGGATAGTCCTTTGCAACCTCTTCAACCACCTGTCTCCATAGTCTTGAGCTTTCCAGAACATTTGCCTTGTCTACAGACATGAGCCTTTTACCGCGCTTCAAAGCTGTTTCAAAGCCAACCTTCGCTATTCTGGTTATCTCCGCTCTGCTGTACATTTCGGTATCATAAGCTGCCTCTCCGCCTTCTGTCTCCAGGCGGCCTCTCTTGCCAAAGTATATTCCTCCCGTAAGCTCACGGATAACCATTATGTCAATACCGTTGCTTATAATTTCGGACTTTAGAGGTGATGCCTCCTTTAGTGCACCATATATGACTGCAGGCCTGAGATTTGCATAGAGTCCAAGTGCCGCCCTTATTCCCAGAAGCCCTGCTTCAGGCCTCAAATGTCCGGGCAGGGTGTCCCATTTGGGGCCGCCCACAGCGCCAAGCAATACTGCATCTCCGCTTTTGCAGGTATCTATGGTAGCCTGTGGCAGAGGTATTCCATGCTTATCAATTGCAACTCCGCCCATATCGGCCTCAGTCAGTTGAAAGCTATGACCATACCTTTCACCGATTAGTTCCAAAACCTGCAAAGCTTCTCCAACTATGTCAGGACCAATGCCATCACCAGGGAGAACTGTAATTTTATAATTCATATTGACCACATCTCCATTTCAACGCTTAATTTCACCACTATTTTGACAGGGATTTCTTTATATATTCAACCAGACCGTTGGCAGCAATCAGCTCCTGCATAAATTCAGGGAATGGCTGTCCCTGATAAGCCTTGCCAGTGGTCAGATTTTTAATAAGTCCCTTATCAAAATCTATCTCCACTTCATCACTGTCTTTTATATCCTGCGCAGCTTCAGGGCACTCAATAATCGGAAGGCCGATATTAATAGCATTCCTGTAGAATATCCTTGCAAAGGTTTCAGCAATTACGCAGGATATTCCTGATGCCTTTATTGCTATGGGTGCATGCTCGCGTGAGGAACCGCAGCCAAAGTTTTTGCCGGCAACCATCACGTCACCCTTTTGAACCCTGGAAGTAAACTTTTCGTCAAGATCCTCCATGCAATGGCTTGCAAGTTCGGCAGGATCTGTTGTATTCAAATACCTGGCAGGTATGATTACATCTGTATCAACATTGTTTCCATATTTAATAACCTCGCCCTTAGCGTTCATATCCATCTCCATTTCCGGCCCTGTGATAAACTTATTTCTCACCGGCGCCATAATAATTTTACCTATGTCCAGACCGTATCATTTAAAAGACCAACTGCGCTTTAATTTGCATTTTTATACAGTTGTTATATCTGGTGTGGTCCTGCAATTTTTCCGGCTATTGCCGATGCTGCTGCTATAGCAGGCCCTGCAAGGTATACTTCACTTTCAGGATGTCCCATACGGCCAACAAAATTTCTGTTTGTTGTGGCAACCGCTCTTTCTCCCTTGGCCAGTATTCCCATATGCCCTCCAAGACATGGGCCGCAGGTAGGCGTACTCACTGCTGCACCTGCCTCAATGAATATATCAAACAATCCTTCATTCATGGCCTGCTTCCAGATTTTCTGAGTTGCAGGTATGATTATGCAGCGTACATCTGCATGTACCTTTTTCCCCTTTAAAACCTCGGCCGCTACTCTCATATCTTCAATACGTCCATTTGTACATGAGCCGATCACAACCTGATCAATTTTAACATCTCCCACATTGTCAATTGTGCGCGCATTCTCAGGCAAATGAGGGAACGCAACTGTTGGCCTGATTGAAGCCAGGTCTATTTCAAATACCTGGCAATAAACTGCATCTTCATCCGCTTTGAATACTTCAAATGCTCTTTCTGAGTGTTCCTTTACATATTCAAGCGTCTTTTCATCCACCTGAAATATTCCGTTTTTTCCACCGGCTTCAATAGCCATATTTGCCATGGCAAATCTATCGTCCATTGAAAGGGCGCTTACTCCGTCACCTGTGAATTCCATTGATTTATATAAGGCTCCGTCAACACCAATCATTCCAATTATGTGAAGAATTACGTCCTTTCCGCCAACCCATTTCTGCGGTTTTCCCGTCAAAACGAATTTTATGGCCTCCGGAACCTTGAACCAGGCTTCCCCCGTAGCCATTCCTGCCGCCATATCGGTGCTTCCGATACCGGTGGAGAATGCTCCCAATGCCCCATAGGTGCAGGTATGAGAGTCTGCTCCTATAACTACGTCACCGGGAACAACCAAACCTTTTTCCGGCAACAGGGCATGTTCCACACCCATCTGTCCAACCTCGAAGAAATTCACTATACCCATTTTTTTTGAAAATTCTCTGCAGACCTTAACCTGTTCTGCTGATTTAATATCCTTGTTGGGAGTAAAATGGTCAGGAACGATTGCTATTTTATTCCCGTCGAAGACCTTATCCAGTCCGACCTTTTCAAATTCCTTTATTGCAACCGGGGACGTGATATCATTTCCTAAAACCATATCCAGCTTTGCCTTGATCAGTTGTCCTGCAACTACTGAATCCAATCCTGCATGCGCTGCCAGGATTTTTTGTGTCATTGTCATACCCATATGTTATACCTCCTCATATTCATAAATACCTAAACCCAAACTGCTTCAAAGCCAGCTTAAAAGCATAATTTGCCAACTTGTTGGCTTTTGGAAGGCGAAGGCTTTGAACCGTAATTGACTTTGGTAAAATACAAATTAACCAATAAATATTCTTCTATTTTTATCTGCTTTAAGGCTAGTGCTTTTCAAGCATAATAAAATAAAACACTTTCCAGTCTTAGCTTGAATCAATTATACAATAAGCCCGGAAAGTGTTCTTCATGTTATTTACCGTTATTTTTTCTAATTATGAATGTTTTTTGACGAATTACGATACTGCATGGGAGTCATATTCACCTGTTTCTTAAACATGTCGTTGAAGCGCTGCTGGTTGGAAAAACCCACACTATGTGCAATCTCACCAACCTTCATATCAGTCTCGTCCAAAAGTTCACAGGCCCGTTTAATTCTGATATTCAAAAGATACTGCATGGGGCTCAGGCCGGTATCCTCTTTGAATGCCCTGGTAAAGTAGCTGGGACTTAGAAAAACATATTTTGCGATATCAGTTATTGATATTTCTCTTTCATAATTGTTGTGGACAAATTGTATAGCCGACTGCATAAGCTCCTTTATTTTGGGACTTTTGTTTTTTATGCTGTTTTCCCATTCGGCCTTAAGTGCTCTGGATATAAGCACAAACAGTTCCATCAGCATGAGATAGTCCAGCAGTTCACTGCCTAGCTGGTCACTGGCCTTTTCCTTAAGGATTCTGTTCAGCAGAATAATGATATCATTTTTCTGGCTCACCTTAAGTTTTATAAAGGCCCCTGAGTCCCTGCCGCTGACAAAGTTTATGAAGTCCTCGATAGAAGTCTCCGACATGGCCAGGTTTGACTGGTTCATAAATTTAAAATACAGAACTATAAAGTCACAACCGCCATCGGAGGTCACCTCAAGCTTGTGATGCTGATGGGGCTTTATAATGACTATATCATTAGACCCCACAGTCACAGACTGGCTGCCTATTTCGAACTGCCCTTCACCGGATTTGATGTATACCATTTCAAAGGCTTCGTGTATGCTCAGGCCCTTTGACCATTCAGCATTACGATATCTCTCTATGGCCTTTATGCTCGTTACAGGTATAAAACTTGCCGCGCCCAGAACACCTTCCCAGGCCTTAGGAATCGACGTCGACTGCATAATGCCCTGCCCCCTTTAACATAATACAATATATCAATCCTATTTCTTGCTTTTCCTTTGGCCGGACTGTGGCTTACGATCCCAGGGTTTGAGATTCTTTGGGGGTTTATCTGCAAATTTAATTTTTATTTGTTTCCCGCCGTTGCCCTGAAAAGTTTCCTTGTTTCCCTCCTGCTCTGATTTTTTACCGGAGGTTTCCGTCCTTCCGAACTTCTTATCTCCAAACTTCTTGTCTCCAAACTTCTTGTCTCCGAACTTCTTGTCTCCGAACTTCTTGTCTCCGAACTTCTTATCGCCGAACTTCTTATCTCCGGGTTTCTCGTCGCCGAATTTCTTATCGCCGAATTTCTTGTCGCCGAATTTCTTATCGCCGAATTTCTTGTCACCGAATTTCTTATCGCCGAATTTCTTGTCCCCGAATTTCTTGTCGCCGAATTTCTTGTCGCCGAATTTCTTATCGCCGAATTTCTTATCGCCGAATTTCTTATCGCCAAATTTCTTATCGCCAAATTTCTTATCGCCAAATTTCTTATCGCCAAATTTCTTATCGCCGGGTTGCTTATCACTGAACTTCTTGTCAGATGGACGGCCGTCTCTTTCATACTGCTTACCGTCAGCAGTAGACTTATTCCCCCTATATTGGGGTTTATCCCCATTACCGGCAAACCGTTTTTCTCTTTTTCCGTTCCCTTCTCTTATTCCTTCCTTATCAGTCCTGAATTCAGATTTATCCTTATCATATGGACGATTGCCCTGAGCCTTATACTTCCTGTCAGGTCTGCCCTCTCTGCTATTCCTCTTTAAGCTTCTTTCACCAGGTCCATCCTTGAGGGCCTTGTCCATTTCATTCCTGTCCTCAGTATTTTCAGTTTTACCGTTTTTTCTATATTTAGGCGGAGTATATTCACTGGTTGTATCAAACTTTTTATTTTCTTTTCTGTATTCTACAATTACTCCATTGTACATTGACTTTGGAATAATTGAAATCCGGAGTTCTTTTTCAAATTGTTTCACGAGAGGCAGCTCTTTTTCCGAGACAATTGAAATGGTAGTGCCCGCACTGCCGTTTCTCCCTGTCCTTCCTGCCCGGTGAAGGTATTCCATTGATCTCTCGGGTATGTTAATATTAAAAATATGAGTCACACCTTCAATATCAAGCCCGCGTGCAGCTACATCCGAAGCTATAAGCAGTTGAAGCCTTCCGGATTTGAAATCATCCATTGTCTTTTTTCTGTCACTTTTTATATTGGAACCATGAAGTCCGTCTGCTCTTAATTTATGGTATTTAAGCTTTTCAGTTGCTTCCAGTATATCTCCGGCATTGCCGAAAAAGGCTATGGCCTTCGGGGGATTAATGATCCTTACCAATTTTCGGAGTACTTCTATTTTTTCCCGTTCTTCAGCCACAAAATACAAATGGTCAATTGTATCGGGCACCTCTACGGCAGTTTTACTCTTTATAATATGAGGTTCTTTCATGAGAGGCTTAGCCCTTTCGATGGTACGGGCAGGTATGGAAGCCGAACACATTATTATTTGCCTCTCCTTAAGTGTGGTTTTAATTACAGCTTTTATGGCTTCCTGATTGCTGTCGTCCAGAAGTCTGTCGGCTTCATCTATGATTATTGTTTTAATTGTATGAGCTGAAATTTTCTTTTTTTGTATAAGCTCCAGTATTCTTCCGGCTGTACCTACAATGATATGGGGCTTTGTTCTGAGCTTATCAACCTGTCTGGTTATATTCACGTCTCCTATTACAGGCGTTGAAGTAGCCTTCAAATCGGAGTTCAGCGACAGCATTTCTATAACCCTGATAACCTGTATTGCAAGCTCATGAGTCGGTACAAGGACAAGGGCCTGCATTTCCTTTTTACCGGTATCCAGCTTTTCAAAAAGCGGCAGCAGATAGGCAAGTGTTTTACCGGTTCCGGTCTCCGATTGAAAGATTATATCCAAATTTTTTTGTGCCGCCGGTATTGCCATTTGCTGTATTTCTGTAGGTTTTGTGATATCTGCCAGCTTCATGGCCTCTATGAGCGACTTGTTTATCTGCAAATTTTCAAATGTTTGTTCCATTTGTTCTCCTTTATGTGCTTATTATTTATTAAAAGGCAAATTATATCTTGCCGCTTTTCCTGTTAGCTTTTACTTTTTTCGATTCTTTCAGCCAGTTCGTATAAATAGGTCCAGCGCTCCATCAGATAATCCAGTTCCTCTTCCAGCTTCTGCTGTTTGACAACAAGTTCCTGGAGCAATGCAAAATCACTGACTGCAATATCCATATCAGCTTTGATTTTTTCAAGCTCTCCTTCTTTGTCTGCTATCTTTTCATCTATTTCCTCATACTCTTTTTGCTCCTTGAAAGTAAATTTCAGAGGCCGTTCCTTTTGAGCAGCTCTATTATCCTTCTGAGGCTGACCGTCCTGCCGGTCTTCCACCTCCGGGATTTTTTTCCCGTCGCCCCTTGCAGCCTTTGGATGCTGTAACTGCTCTCCCTGTATACCTTCCCACAGGCAGGCTTCCTTATAGTCAGAGTAGTTGCCTGCATATTTATTTATATACCCATTTCCTTCAAAGGCAAAAATGCGCTCCGCCATCCTATCAAGGAAAAACCGGTCATGTGATACTGTGATTACTGCTCCGGGGAACTCCTCCAAATAACTCTCCAATATTGTCAGGGTCTGAATATCCAAATCATTTGTGGGCTCGTCCAGCAGGAGTACATTTGGAGCTGCCATCAGGACACTTAGGAGATACAGCCTTCTCCTTTCCCCTCCGGACAATCTTGCTATTGGTGTCCACTGTACGCTTTGGGGAAACAGGAAGCGTTCCAGCATCTGAGAGGCGCTAAGGCTGCCTTTTTTTGTCTCTATGTGTTCGGCAACCTGACGGATGTACTCTATAACCCTTAGTTCCGGATTCATTTCCTGGCTTTCCTGTGTAAAGAATCCTGTTTTTACTGTTTCACCTATTTCCACATTTCCAAGGTCAGGCTTGATTCTGCCGGAGATAATCCCCAGAAGCGTGGATTTCCCCATACCATTGGGCCCTATTATTCCAATCCTGTCATCACGAAGGAGAATATAGCTGAAATCTTTTATAAGAACCTTTTGGTCATAGGACTTTCCTATGTTTGAAAGCTCAATTACCTTTCTACCCAACCGGGCCGAGCCAATCTGGATTTCTATGCTGTTCTCCTGTCTTACGTCCTCAGCTTCCTGAAGTTTCTCAAATCTCTCAATTCTTGCCTTCTGCTTCGTAGATCTGGCCTGTGCTCCTCTTCTGATCCACTCAAGTTCTGTCCTTAACAGATTTTGGCGCTTTCTTTCCGAGGCAAGTTCCTGTTCCTCGCGTTCTGCCTTCATCTCAAGAAATTTGCTGTAATTTGCCTGATAGCTGTAAAGCTTTCCGTTATCCAGTTCAATAATTCTATTGGCTACTCTCTCAAGAAAATACCTGTCGTGAGTCACCATAAGGAGCGCACCTCTTCTGGCATTCAGGTATTTTTCCAGCCAGTCCACCGAGTCGTTGTCTATGTGGTTTGTAGGCTCGTCCAATACAAGCAGTTCTGTGGGATTAATCAATGCACCTGCCATGGCAACGCGCTTTCTTTGGCCTCCCGAAAGCTGGGTCACAACCGCATTAAAGTCACTTATCCCAAGCTTTGTCAAAACAGTTTTTGCTTCACTTTCTATAGCCCAGGCATTTCCGGCATCCATTTTCTGCATTATTTCCAGAAGCTTTTTCTCAGCCTGCTTATCATCGGGACTGTCCTGGCACTTTTTTAAAATAATCTCATATTCCTTAAGCAGTGACATTACTGGCGAATGTCCTATAAACACCTGCTGCAGAACAGTTGTTCCTTCCTCAAAGCTTGGATTTTGTTCCAGATAGCCTATATTTAAATTATTTGTCTTTATTATTCTCCCCGAATCAGGCTCCTCAAAACCGGCTATCACCTTTAGCAACGTGCTTTTACCCGTCCCGTTTATGCCTATGAGGCCTATTTTATCTCCTGCTTCAATTCCCAGCCAGCTATCATTAAAGAGGACTTTCTCACTGTAGCTCTTTGAAATACCCTCTGCAGATAAAATGTTCAATTACGATTCTCCTTCACACGCATATAATAACAGATTTTATTTTTGCTTTTAATAATTTTTAAAAGCTCTCAAGCAATGAATTTCATAACTATAATAGTTAATGAACATTTTAAATATTATTATAACATTTATAACCCCATTACATAACAATATCCCACATTTTTTAACATTTGTGTTATCTTTTATGTCTTCCTGCATACCCACACCTTCTACACAGTTCTTCAACCCCGATGCGGGCTGTAAATCCCTCGTATATGCGGCGCGCTCTGTCAGAGCAGAGTATCTCCCCCAATGGTTGCTCAAATATATTCCCCAGAGATATGTTTCCATCACTGTCCAGGCAGCATGGTACCACCGTGCCGTCAACAAGTATGCCGAACTGATCCCTCAGTCCATAACAAAATATCCCTTCCGTTCGATCTTTGCTGTCTATATCAGGCCATTCAAACCTCTGCGCCAAATGTAGAAAGACCTTATCAGCAAGTTTTATATTTTGGCGCAGCACAGTTTCTGTCAGGCAGGTCGGCGTTTCTTGCGGTACCGCTTGTTTAAAAGCATTTTGTAAATAATTTATTATTGTATCATTTAAGCCGCTTCCGGACCTTATAGCTTCTCTTTCCCTGCGAATACCGGCATTCCAGAGTCTGAATTCGCAAATTATTCCTTTTGCGCTGGCTTCCCTGGCAAAGGTCACAGTTTCACTCAAGTATTCTTCCAGGCTTATTCTTTCGCGGTTTGCCTCATAGCTGTGCAGAGAAATGCTGACTTTTCTAAGACCGGGTGAGTTCAGCAATATTGACTTATGTTTCCCCATCAGAGTACCATTAGTAGTTATGTTTACCTTTAGCTTATTTTCGTCACAAATAGAGATAAAACTCCCTATTTGAGGATTAAGTAACGGTTCACCCATAATATGAAAATAAATGTAATCCGTAAATGGCTTTAATTCTCTGGCAATATGTGAAAACTCGTCTATTGTCATATACTTCAAATGCCTTTTTGTCTCAGGGCAGAAATCACACTTCAGATTGCATATATTAGTGATTTCAACATAAGCCTTTTTATATCTTTTCATTTAATGCTCCAGGAAATATTATATTTGGTTGTTGTTTGCGTTTCTTACGATAAAGCAAACTGTGTTTCCATAAGTTTATTATAGTCATTATAAATCCCGATAAGACGGCTACTTATCGGGATTTATTAATTTATGAAATAGAATGTAAATCAGATATTTATTGAATTATCGTGTCAAATGGCAGGTCACCCTGTCCCACAATTATTTTGCTGCTTTAATCACCTTTATTTCTATATCATGCCTGTCTACCTTCGTTGTAAGCATATCTATCTTATTTTCTATTGAATCAAGACGATAATTTACTTCGCTTCGCGTCTCAAAAAGCAGGTCAATTTTCCTGCATACATCATTTTCCACCTTCAAAGCCAACTTCCCTACCTCATTTCTTAAAGAAGCCACATCACCTTCAATATTTGTTATTTTGCTTTCCACCGAAGTCATTCTGCCTTCCATAGAAGTCATTTTACCCTCCAACGAAGTCATTCTGCCTTCCATAGAAGTCATTTTACCCTCCAACGAAGTCATTCTGCCATCCAACGAAGCCACACTGCCGTGGAGTTCCCTGAATTGTGATGTAAAATCAGCATACATTCTGGTCAATAATTCAAATGTATCGTCTGCCATTTAAAATTCACTCCTTTCACTTATTATATCATAATAAAATTTATATGGTAAATAGCCCGAAATCTTATTAATTTTCAAAACATTTGCCTAGCATCGTATGAGTAATCCTTGCTGAGAAGCAATCCGCTAATTATTTATATTGGACTTGACTGTCGGTTCCCCATCAAATTTTGAGCCATTGTATACTTGCTCAAAGTCTGCTAAACTTAAAGAATAACATCGGGCAGGAGTACACTAAGGTTAAGATGCATTCGCTTTACTATGTAGTATCTTTGTGGAATCAAGAAACATAGAACCTCAAGAGACACCTTGCTAAATATCCGGTTGGTGTGTGATAAGTCAAACACCGGCTACATACCTGCACGAAAATATATATTTTTATTTAAAATCAGCAGCTTCAGGAGGACTTTAAAATGTCATATAAATATTATCCTGACGGAATATGCCCTATCCAGATAACCTTTGATCTCGATGGAGACCTTGTAAAAAATGTAGCCTTTTCCGGGGGATGTGATGGTAATCTTAAAGCTATAAGCAGGGTAGTTGAAGGAATGTCTGTTGAAAAAATTGAAGAATATTTCAAAGGTATCCAATGCGGTTATAAATCCAGTTCCTGTACAGATCAACTTGCAATGGCTGTACGGAAGGCGTATGAGCAGGCAGTATAAGTATTTGTGTCAGTATATAGGTTGGAGATTGTGGCAATATAAATGTTGCATCCCTTCCCGCTTTGTTACAATTGGTGTATTGGAGGTTATATGAATTACAACTTGTTAAAATTGGAAAACCAGTTATGTTTTCCGTTGTATGCCTGTTCAAAGGAAATCATAAGAAAATACAAGCCTTTTCTGGATCCTTTGGGATTGACTTATACTCAGTATATAACACTATTGGCCTTATGGGAGGAGGATAACCTGACTGTAAAAGCATTAGGAGAAAAACTCTATTTGGATTCAGGGACTTTGACCCCACTTTTAAAAAAAATGGAAACTCAAAAGTTGATTAAACGTGTAAGAAGTGCTGATGATGAAAGGAACGTATATATAAAACTAACGGAAGAAGGCCGGGTTTTAAAAGATAAAGCGGCTGCAGTGCCTGAGCAGATAGGAAAATGTATTTCCTTATCTCAGGAGGAGGTAATCTTCCTGCATCAGACATTATATAAAATACTTAACCAGTTCTGACAAGCTGTTATCCAGTAGAAGAGGCCCTTTTTACGTATAAACTGGAATTGAACATTGATTACTTGCAATCCTATCCACTTTTGCTCCTGCAAAGCCGGATAGACTTATAGCTCTACTAGCGAAAATTCCCGATATTTCAATATTCTTTAATATGGCGAAAAGATATGTGCCCTTTTCTATCATATTGGTTTTTGAATTTCCATTAATATAAACCTCATCCTTATTCTCTTCAGTCCAATAATTTAACAAAGCGGCATTTATGGCATATTGTATATCTGCCGGGGTTTCCACCTGCCCGTAGACGTATTGCCCGCCCTTTACCTTCATGGTATATCTTATTTTGTCACCTGCCGCTACAGTTGTACACAGTAACAGTTTACCTTGTATATCCTCGCCGGGAACACTGACATTTTCAAGAAATATCTCCACGAATACACGATTTGCCATATCCATATCTATCTCAAGCTGTTCAGTTGTTATATGCCCCGAATCTTCTGAAAACCCATTTGAAATGCCAATATTTTCGTTTGCCGGTTGAATTTGCTGTGAAGCAGCAGTTACAGCATAGTCCATGGCTTTAGATATTTGATTGCGCTTATTTGTATATACTGAGTAATCAACTACATTCAGCATACTAAAAATAATAATAATCAAAAATGAAAGCCCGATAAATATAGTGCCAAGACCTCCTCCTTTCTCATCGGTGAAAAAACATTCATATAGCATGCTTATACGTTTATTGCACACTCTGTTTCTTCTCGATTCTGCAGACAGCTTTTGCCTTGTAAAAAAGTTTATGGCTTCCATCAGCATTCTTGTCCTCCATTTCAGATAGCAAACTTTCTTCGTCTGATTTAACAATTATACTGAAAACCTCTCCTCTGTCAAGTAAGTCACCCGGAATGTACGGATATAGCTCAGATATTGCTCCATAACTATCCACTGGACCAGTTTCAAGAATCACGTGATTTTCATTGAATGTCCCCAACCTATTTAACTTTTCCAGCAAATCTCCCTTATCTTTTTCTGTCATGACACCTGTTATCATCACCTTATGTGTATAAGTATCAACAGTATTTTTTATATACCTTTGCTTGGTATCAAATTCATAAAACGCTGCTGTTTTAAAAAACAGGGCTGCCATCATAGGCAAAATAATCAGAAAGGTATATATTTTGCTCATATTTTTACTCCATTTCACTATTTGATATTGTCATTTAACTCTTTTACCGTTTTGTAAACCTTTTCGCCGGCATCTGCTATCAAATCAGATACCGGAAGAACTGTTCCCATTACCAGTGAGACGCATATGGCAAACATAATAATTGATATGATTATATTTTTCATTTCTACCCCTCTATCTAGCTATGGCAGTGCTTAGTGAATTAATTTTGGTATCAATTGTATCCATCTGGGTTTCCACCTTTTGCCCATTTTCCTTTCCATGCTCTGCCAAAGGAATAATAACTGTAATCAGCAAAGCCATTGATATGGCAAACATAGCCAATGATAAAATGATTTTCTTCATAATCCTAATCTCCTGTTATAAATATTTGGTTACCCGGTAAGTCAATAGCAGGTATTTATGCCTGTCAAAAAAAATGCATCGCAGCCCCATGCCTGACTAAAGGTGGTTCTCACACTACCTCGAAAGCCCTGTACACCATATCCAGCATAGGATTTAGCATTAATCTTGCCAATTCATACACTATAGGTACTATACTTAAAAAGGCAATAATATCAATTAGGTCTACAGTTTCGTCTGCGGTCAGCAATACAGCTTCATCCCTCTCTATAATTTCCCTTTCCAGTATCTGCACGGCAATTTCCTTATCAGTCATACTGTAGATTTCCAATATGCCGGATAGATTAGCAAGGCTTTTAATATTTTTATCCTTTAAAAGCGCGAAAGCTTTTCTTTTGTCAAAACTAAATATCTGAAGGAACTCCTGAAAATATTTGGAATATATTTTTGAAGATTTCTCAAGTTGTCTTACAATATCTATGGTCTTCATTCCATCCACTTTTGACAACAACTCAAATACATATTCCAATTTGATTACTTCTCTTTTACAAATTGACCCTATAATAAGCCACTTTACCAATAAAAACAAGTCAGGGAGGCAAAAAGAGATAAGCATTCCCAAGGCATAATCCATATGTTTGTTGTCAATAGATTGAGTCTTTGTAAATATGTCCAGAAACCACTTTGTTTTTTCATCAATATCCCTGCTGTCTGAAGTATTGAAAATTTTTGCAACCACCTCCTCAACTATATAATGCTGTTCCTGATAACTCTTTCTCCATAGGCTTTTTGAATCCAGCTTATCGTATATATGCTTATACAATTTATAATCCGGCTTGTTTAATGAACTTGTACCAATCGCTGCCGACACAGTTTCAATTTCCGAGGTTTCAATTATCCTTCTGGTATGATAATTTATATTGCTGGACATTACTGCAGCAAACAAAGCAGCAGAGACTATAAAAACTGATAATTTGATAAAATAGAACTGCTTTATGTTTATACCGGCTTCACTAAGTTCAAGAATCTTACTCAAATACCTGTTTATAAAAAATCTTTTATCTTTAACAATATGATTCATGACAATTGAAATAAACTTACGACTCAAAATCCGGTCAATGTAAAATAAAATACCTCTGCTGCCCTCACTTGCAACATTCTTAACATCTATGGATGTCTTTACAGACTTATAAAGTAAGCCCGATACGGCCAGTATGCATCCAGTAAGGCAGGTTATTGCTTGAATCCTGAACATTTGCTCTTCCTTCCCCTTATATTCGTCTTAATATTCTGACCACTGCCAAGGCACATATGGAAAATATGGTTATTCTCGCAAAGGATTCTGTTGCATCATAATATATTCCTGTATTTATGCCAAGAATCATTCTATTGAGTAATAAAATGGCCGGAATACTCAGAATACTCACTGCTACAGTAAAAATCTCATACCATATGAGCCTTTTGTTTTTCTTTTTTTCAATATTGTTATATCTCGTAATTGTACGATTCAACTTGTATAACTGTGCAATAAGTTCACCCCCATTTTCACGGTAATTAACCAGCATCAATACAAAAATATTAAACCATATATCATTTATGCTCTCCTTCGATCTCAACAGGCTATCATTTAAATCCCCGCAATCTGATGCCCTGGAAATAATTCTTCCCAGGGTCCTGTCAATGCTCCTGCTGCATTCCATTAACGCTGGCTTTATTCTATTACAGGTTATAAATGAACTGCGGAAGCGGTCAATAAGTACTGGTATTTTCATCCTGAGATAGTATTTCATATAATCTACAACCAGGGTAAAAACATAATAGGGCACCATAAGGCATAGCAGCAATGCAGTCAGCTTTGTATACCAGAGATTTAAGACCTGATTTAAAGAAATAAATATAAATGTACCTGCTGCAGGCAAAGCAAATGTAAATATCACAACAATTCTTCGCTGTAATAAGTCCTGCAGCATAAAATATTCTATGGAGCATTCAAGTTTCTTAGACAGTATGGACAAGGGTGTTCTGGTTATAAAAGCTTCAACAAAGCCTATAAGCTTATCTATCGTTTTTAGAACAAACTTATGCTCTGTTTTCGGCTTCAGCTTGTAACCGGAAATATATATTCCTGTCAAAATGAAAATTGTCCCCAGCATTATCAAAATGATAACCCCCCTGTTTCCATCAGGAAATTCCAGCTTATTCAATATATCTGCAACGGGATTCTTCATTGTTCCTCCTGAACATTCGGCAGGAGGAACAATTCCTCTAATTTCTTCAAATCTGAATTTGAAAATTCATACTCCATGCATGACATTATCTGTTCCCTGGACAATCCGTTCTTATTTGCAAGATAAATTCCCTTTTCTTTATCAAATATAAAAAGATCGTTTATTTGAAAGGACATTCCTTCCTCATTGGCTATAACCTCAGCAACTTTATACACATACCTTTGTCCGGTCTCTCTGTCAAGTTTTATATGTACTACGATATCAACAGCATCTGCAACATCAAATTGAGCTTCCCTATAATCAGTATAAAAACCGGTCTGCATCAATAGCTGTCTCAAATCATGAATCATTCGTCTTGTACTTGAGGAATGGAATGTAAACAGACTCCCTCTGGCTTGTCTCAACATAGCCTTTATCATCTCAAAGGCCTCATAGGAGTTTCTTACCTCTCCGTATATAACTATATCTCTGTTGAGTCTGAAAAAAATTTCAGTGATATCGGAAGGCTCAAAATCCCTTGTATACTGCAGCTCAACAATATTCTTTTCAGGATAGTTTGTTGAAATATTAAGTTCATGTATATTTTCCGCAAGGCCTATACTTATATCAGAATCCAGTTGTTTTATCAAAAGTTCATCCGCTGCTGTGGTTTTTCCTGAACCTTGCTCCCCGATAATAGCAACATTTCGCCTTCCTTTTCCTGCAAGGAGTTCAATAATCCTGGCAATCCTGTCTTCAACAAATTTGCTCCGGTATTTTAGCAACTGTGCCTTGGAAGCAAACAACCTTATATTTACTACGTAGTATTTTGAAAGTGGCGGCCTGAGAGCAGTCACTCTGGCCCCGTTCTTCAGCATGGCATTTACCAGAGGATACCCTGCATTTATTTCTTCCTTTGCGGTTGATGTAAGCCTGTTCTCAATTATCTTCCTGTAGCTTTCCTCACTTTTAAATATAAATTTTCTGTTTGGAATATGCCTTTTAATCCCATTATATTGAATCCATATATAATCACTTCTGGTGCAGGCAACTTCATTCAATTTTGGATCAAAGATAAGTTCGTCCAATATTCCATAGCCATATATCTCCTGATATATAATCTGAGCCAGCTTTTGAAGCTTGATATCAAACTCATCCTCCCGGCTTATGGAGTATTTGCCCAAATATGTGCCTATTTCCATATCTACTGGTTTGCACGCCTTTTGTTCAGTCTCACCTGTATATATGTTGTCATAATAGTTTATATGATACTCCCCCAGGAGTTGATCAATATTATCCTGGCTGACCATGTCGGTCTTCTCTATAAGCATAAAATATATGCTATTTATTATGAATTCTCTGGCCTGAGTACTGCCATCAATTGCAAGCTGCTTTTGCGCCTGTCGGATTTCCTCCAGATATCCGGACCTTCCCCGGTGTATCTCTTTTATATTTGGAAGCTCATTTATTCTTAGCTCCTCTTCAATATAATTCATAAGTTCACCCAGGCATATTTTTTGTAATAATATCATATTTGTCTCCTTCCTTTTAATGGTATACATAACAACGACTTTTATAGCTCAGCCAGTATTCTCCTGCCAACCAGAACCTACTTCAGTAACCTGGAAAACCTTTTAATCCTCCCAATGAAACTATTATGAGTATCTTTCTCACAAGTTTCTATTTCAAGAGCGTTCCTAAGATGCCTGGAAATCTTCTCAATTGATTTGTTAAACCCTGTCTCCATCTGTGTATATTTGTATAAGCTTCCCCGGTTGATCATTTCCTGAAGTATTGCACAGTACTCAATGGTAAAGAGTTTGTCCAGTCCCAATCTTCGCCTCAAATCTATAGCTTTTGGGTAAATGTTGCGGTATTGAGATATTAAATTGACCGTTTGCTGATAAGCTGGTGACAAATTTCCCCTGCCCCGCTGTAAAGCCATAATATTTTCAATATCCTGGCAGTAAAGCCTTATGACTATGTCGGCGGTTCCAAGTATAAGCCTGGAAAGCACATTTTCGTTTTCAGAGGCTGCATCAACAAGAATCAAGTCAAATGAATCTTTTAATCTTCCAAATAAGTCAGCATATTGTAAAATGTTTTTTGAAGCATAACTGTTTGTCATCTTATAGCTGCCAAGGAAAAACAGGTCCTCTGAAAATGGTATAATTTCAGGAAAAAACTCATCCGTAATATTTGCTGAAATCCCACAATTTACAAGTTCCTCCAAACCTGTTGCAGAAGCTTCAACATCAAGCATCCGGTATAGTGAACTGCATTTATAATTAAGACAGCAGACCAAAACCCTTAGCTTTCCGTTACCTGCCATATTCCTTGCCAGCATATAAGCAATAATTGATTTTCCTGCTCTCCTGGTGTGAGACCAAACTGCCAGTACCTTACCCATAACATCCCCCATAATATTCACTAATCCTGCTAATCCTGATTTTCGTCGCAATACAGCTCATAAATCAATTTTCCTTCTGTCAAAGATGTATATATTTTTTGTCTTTCCGCTTCTCCCAGGATAAGCTTTAAGTAGGCCGTTCTTGAATTTACGCCAGCTTTCGCATCAATTGGATTTCCGTTTTCGTCCAGAACATCCTCAACCCTTACTTTCTTTAGCGCTGTCTCAACCATCTGACTGGATTCTCTTTTTATACGAATGTCAATGTATGAGCCTCTCTTAATCAAATTTGCAAGCCGTTCTTCAATATTTACCGGAACTGTGATTATTCTTGCGTCACTGCTGTACCAATCGTCCCTTTCTATCAGGTCCGGCTTTCTTAAGTAGTCATTTCTGCCGATAGCCCTTGACACTTTCTTACCTATAACCATATTTGCATCTTTCTCCATGGATTGATTAAAAGCAGAATACTGGATGAGTTTGGTCCTTATGTGTTTAGGCTCGATGACTGTCCCCGGCTGGATATCACTTGCTGCAATAATGGCCGGTATGTATTCCTCCAGATCAAGGGGGTATTTTTTAAAGGTGTATGTCAAAATCAAGGTATCAAGTATCAGAAATATTCCTATACAAATCAGCATTGTTTTTATTATTATTCTTTTTTTCATATCTCCCGGACCCCACTCCTGTAATTTTTTTGAGACCATGCCAGGGCTGTGATTTGGGAGGTTGAATGGTCTTGTCAACAATATGGGCAACTGCCATACCAAACCTGTCTCTGAATTTGCCCCCAAATCTAAGTGGTTCTCCAAAGCCGCTGTACATCCATTTAAGGTATATCCATTGATCATACGGAACCTCAAAAAGGTTTGAAAGAGGAATAAGTTTTCTCAGAAACTCATCAGTACTATTATTTGAAATAGTACACTGCAGAATATCATAGGAACTTAATTCTCCTTTGTAGAATTTGTTGATTATAAATGATGTGCCCGAAGAATAGGTTGAAGCCAGCTCTTTCACTTCAATCCGTTTCCCTAATCCCGCTATGTAATATGGGTTCATATCGCATACCAGGAAAATATGACTTACGATGTGCTCAATCATCTTGAGGATTGACAGATCAGCATCAATTAAAATAAATGAGAATTGATCCTGAAGCTGAGAGAATTGCTTATAGATTATTAAAGGATCAGTATGATCAATAGGATACTCTTTTAGGTCTGATTCACTCTCAGGGTCTAGACTGGTAAAGTTTTTATAGTTTATGTAAAATAATTTTGCATTAAGTTTCACGGGTTTTGATGTCTTAATGTTTTTTTCAATTGCCAGGCATTTGGCCAAAGTACCTGTATAACTTAAATCCACAATGCAAACTGTTGTCTTGCTTGTCGTTGCCAGATACTCCGCAACCGCCGCCGTTATTGTAGAAACACCTGTACCTCTCACTCCTGAAAATGCAAATATTCTTGTCAGATTATTTATCCCTATTTTTGCCCCCGGGGGTCTGCTCACATTGTACAATGCAATTCTCCCAATGTCCTTACGCAACCGGGACACACTGCTGTATCTCATTGAAGGATTCGGTTGAATACATTTATGTAATATCCCAAATAGCTCTGAGGACATACACTCCTTGTATTCAGTATCGCTGTAAAAATCTGCACATTGAAGAGGATGCAGCCCTGTAAGCAATTGTATCAATGTAATTCCAAGAGAATAAATATCAGTACTTACTGCCGATCCTTTTCCCAAATATTGTTCAGGTGCGGCGTAGCCCCTTGTACCAATAAAGCCGGTTTTGGAAGCTTCAGTTCCAATTGCTCTGCTTCCTGTGGCCTTTTCATTGGTTGAATACATGGACACGCCGAAGTCAATAAGCTTAATGCAGCCCTCCTGGGTAAGAATTATATTATGCGGCTTCATATCGCCATAAATAACAGCATCTGGCTTTTGTCCATGCAGATATTCAAGGACACTGCACAACTGCATAGCCCAATCTATAACCGCTTGTTCCTCACATGGCCCATTATGCTCCAATACTTGCAATAAACTTTTTCCATCAATGTAATCTTCAATTATGTATATTTTATTTTCATCTTCGTGGATATCCACAATTCTGGGTAGCGCCGGATGGTTCAAGCGCCTGAGTATGACAGGTTCCAGATAGCCGCTGATAGAGGTGGTTCTGTTTTTATTTATCTCCTTTATAGCCCAGTAATTTTTAAGGGCTATGTTTTCGGCAAGAAACACTTCGGCGCAACCTCCATGTCCCAGGGATTTTATATACCTATATTTTTGAAAAATTATATTGTCCTGCATATAATTCTTCCTCCATGAATAGTAAGAATGTAAACCGGATGAATATCAATGAAATATTTTGTATTTCTATTGTATTCAAAAAAGAATTGAATTTACGGATTTATAAAATAGTGCATTTACAAGCACATAATAAATCAGGTTGGGAAATCAAGATATATTGTAAACCACTGAAAACTTAAAAGAAATTAAAATTCAAGAATTTAATAGATTTGTACCAAGTCAGATTAAGAAACTCATATTTTCTATAAACATAGAATTGTGTGTAAATTATTTCTATTAATGTAAATTATAATTTAAAAAATTCCAGAATGCAACAATTATTTTAAAAAAATTCAAAAATTTTTATATATTGCCAATATGCGTTATGCCCTTAAACTCCTTCAAGATTAAAATCCGGTATATATTGAGTGTCTGCAGATTGCCGCTCCTGTACATAGCCTTCTTCAAGTCCAAGCTTGTAAAGCTGTTCCACTACTCTTTGATATTCCTTTCTGGTAATTGGTCTGTTGATTTCAGGATACTTCTCCGCATCATAAAAGGGTGTGTATTGACTCATTAATGAAACATACACACTTTTGGGAAGACTTTCACTTATCCAATTAAGTACGCTTATACTCTCCTTCGTATGCCCCGGAAGAATCAGGTGCCTTATAACCAGGCCTTTGTGTATAATTCCAGAGTCATCAAGCACAGGGCTTCCGACCTGCCGGTACATCTCAAGAACAGCCTTTTGACTTACGTGAGGATAGTCTTTTGCTTTTGAATATTTCAATGAGGTTTCACAGGTTGAATATTTCATGTCAGGCAAATATATATCTATCAAGCCTTCTATAGCCTTTAATGCTTCAATGCTCTCATAGCCGTTGGAGTTATATACAACAGGAACTGTCAGCTTGCCTTCAGCCTTTAATGCACGCAGTACCCGCGCTATCGCATGCACATAGTGGGACGGATTCACCAGGTTTATATTATGTGCTCCTTTATGAACAAGTTCTTCCACTATTTCCTCAAGCCTTCCTTCGGTTATCTCCCTGCCGAAATTCTTCTGGCTGATACTGAAATTTTGGCAATATACACATTTCAAGTTGCAGCCTGAAAAGAAAATAGTGCCAGACCCCCTTGTACCACTTATGCAGGGCTCTTCCCACATATGCAAAAATGCCCTTGCAACTTTTGGCTGTTCAGTAACGCCACAATATCCTGTTTCAACTTTTCTGTTTTTGTTGCAGTTTCTCGGACAGCTATTACAAAGGTCAGTCATCTTTAATCTCCATAAGAACAAATTACCAGGCAAAGCAATATCCGCTTAATCTAAGGAGTCTGGAGCTCTCGCCTGTCTCACCCTGATATAATGTATTTACATTACCGGTAAATAAAAATATAATAAAACTTGAGTACCCATTAGTCAATAGTAATTTCCGGAGGATTTTACCCGATGCAGCTTAAGACCGTTGCTTTTGCAGAAAGAAAAAGTGTTTTGCCAAAGAACATTTTTCTTGCAATTATATATATATTAGTTTTGATTTGTTTGGCTATCGGTGCTGTTTCCTTTATTGCAGCCTGGAAAATTACTCACCCTGCCAAGCTATCAACACCACAAATTTCATCAAATATTGCGCCTGATTACAGAAATGTAAGCTTTTACTGCAGTGAGTCCAAGGAAAAAATAAACGGCTGGTTTTTTCCCTCTTTAGGTTCTAAGACTACTGTGCTGATGATTCACAGCTACGGAAGGAACAGGCTGCAGTTTGATGAGGATACCTTCAGGCTGATATCCCGCCTGAACAATGAAAAGTTAAATGTACTTACAATTGATTTGCGCGGTTCGGGCAACTCGGCAGGTTCCATATCCACTTTCGGGAAAAATGAAACTACCGATGTCTTAACTGCCATAAAATACCTGAAGCAGCAGGAAACGGAGAATATCATACTGATGGGTTTTTCCACCGGTGCCTCCTCCTGTCTTTCTGCAATTTCAAAGTCCCCCTACCGGGACAGTATACTCGGAGTAATAGCTGACAGCCCTTATGCAAAAGCGGATAACTTTATTGACTTTGCAATCGAAGAGGATAACTGGCTTCCGGCATATCCGTTCAAATATCCCATAGACTTTATTGCTAAAAGGCTTGCAAAGGTCAATGACGAAATGGATATTATTCCGCAAGTGTCTGCAATAGTTCCTACTCCTCTATTGTTGATTGACGGAGCACAGCCCAGGCCCAGTGCCTCCGACAATACCAAACTGCTATACGAAATGTATTTCAGAAAAAGTCCGGTGCCGGTTCATTACTGGAACTCCGGTGCAAAGGAGTACGGACAGAGCTTTACCGCTGACCCTGATAAATATATGGAAACCGTTGTGGAATTTATCAGGGAGTGTGTGGAGGACTTTGAGAAGTAGCTTTCTTGTATTCTCTTTCCCTCGGCATTCATTAAGCTGCTGAAATGTTTTCATATTAGCATAAATTGGATTTATGGCTCTTTTTTTGCATGAACAAAATAACACTCGAATTCCACAAACCAGGGTGTTGTGGAAATGGATTTGAAAGACTTATATCAGCCTTACTGGCAAATCATGAAATATTGAATTGATTATACAGAAGATCTCTTATATACTTGGATTCAGCGGAAATAAATCCCTGAGTTCCAGAAATTGTAACATATTTGTTAAATGAAACATCTGATGCTTCTCTGCTTGAAAACCGGCTATTCAGTATGTGATGCTTCATTTTATCAATTTCACGGCTCCCAATGATATTTTCAATATCATATCCTGCCGCACCCTTTAGTAATTCCCAAATATCCCTTTGCTGCTGCGGATTCATTAAATAGAGTTCATACTCAATATTGAACGATTCCTGATGATAAATGCTTCCCATACCTTTTTCGAGAGCATCTTTATTCTCGGCTAGAAACGGCGTCCAAATTTTGATATTATTTTGCAAATCGGTTATTATATGAGAGCAGTAACCATATATAAAATCTTTTTTTTCACCAAAGTTATTAAGTTTTAAAAAAGTAAGAATATGTGATAGCCATTCCTGATTGTTTGTTATGTTACCCCATTTTTCATCTCCAATGCAGAGATGGCTTTTCTTTTTTAAATCACTATTATAGTTGTCCAAAAAATGAACAGCATCTGGCGCGATTGCTCCCAGCATAAAGTCACACGGCCTATTTATTTCAGGTGTACTTTTTAATATATTATATGCAATATATAAATGTGTCATCGCAAAAGGCATAATGCTTCCCCTTATTAAGTCTGTGACCCGATTAATAATTTTTTACAGTTAATTTATTCTGTCAATATAATTGATAAATTCACTATCAATATCACTGTCACAGTTTTCCAATATATCATTAAGTTGATTGATTGACGAACAGCTAACCAATGCTATGCCATCAATTTCATTACTCGTAATATAACCATTCACTACTGCTGTTGGTGATAAACTGTTCTCTTCACAATATTCTTTAATATAGTTAAGCCTTCTTACATTTACTTCTGTTGCTATTCTATGCTTAAGAAAGTTGTCCAGATTCTCCAGCCCCTCAGCTATTGCTTTTTGGAAAAAACCTTTTGCCTGTGATGTATATGCCATACAAACAAGATTATTTTTCAGTATGTAATCATAAGTGTCTTTATCCATATGCGTAGTAGTGCTGTCATTCCACATTGTCTCTGTGTACGCGGCAATTGACCACCATGTTTGAATTAGTGTCAACGGTCTGTATCCATGCTTATTTGCGTAAAGATTTGCAGAGACGATTCTTTCGGGCGACCAGTTGCATACTCCCAGCCCTCTGACATTTCCCTGTTCACATATAATTTGAAGTGTTTCCATGATTTCGCCCACAGGCCTTTGAGGCTCGTCCCTGTGCAACAGGTAAAAATCTATTGTTTTACTCATGAGTGCATCCTGGCTTTCCTTGAACTCATCCACCAGGTTACTTTTTTCAAGATTGATAATAAAATTTTTCCCTTGATTCCTAACTCCACCTTTTGTAGATATATATACTTTATTTCTGATTTTACGCGACGCAATCCACTTGCCTATGGTTTTCTCGCTAACCCCCCGTCCATTTTCTACCCACTCATAATAATTCCGGGCAGTATCCAGTAGATTACCTCCTCCAGCAATAAACAGGTCAAGCATTTCAAAAGATTTTTCCTCATCTATGCGTGTTCCGAATCTTCCTGTCCCTAATCCTATTTTTGATATATTGACATCATACTTGTTAATATATTTCATCTTGTGCTCCCATAAAAATAGTATTTTTTCCAAAGTATTAACCAATTACTTCTGATACAGTATCCTTCTATTTTCTGGAACTGCATAAAGTATCGTTTCATTAATGTTCATATAACTTCTTAGATATAAAGAATAAAAGGGATATCTCTCTTTAATAAAAATTGGGATTTCCCAAAAATCTCTCTCTGTATGATATATTGCAACCGCTAGAACCGGTCTGCAATTCCTTATTGTAAAATCCGCCCCGGCTAGAACGCGCTGTTCAAAACCCTCCACATCAATTTTAATAAATGTAGGACAAGAAGTAGAAAAAAGACCATCCAGGGTATTGCAATCTACTACTGCTTCTTCATCAGAACATATCACAGAATTTTCATTCCCATAATTTCGTATGCCAACATTATCCGATAAATTACTCAAGGCACAATGTACGATACTTATTCTATCATCGTTATATTTATTTTTCTTTTGTTCTAAAACTTTGATATATTCGGGGTCCGGCTCAATGGCGTAATAATTTGAAAAGCAGAAATCATTATTTTTGAGAAAAATATCCATCACATCACCCTTAAAGGCCCCGCAATCTATAAAAACCTCATTGCCATTCTTACAATAGGTATCATATGCAAAATACTGTTGCTGCAGAGGTAACGCAGGTATGGCAGTATTGATATTATCCGCCAGGCACTCCATTATTCTCAGATATGTTTCTTTTGAAACATTATCTGCCAAGGAGTCATAAACTTTCCCTATATTTTCTGCATTATCCTTTATAAATTGTACATCCGGTGAAATTAAAAGCTTCTGCCTGGAAAATAATTTTTTATTATTTCTCAGATCAGTTATATGTATAACTTTTAAATATCCCAGACCCAAAATATAGTTTTTTATCTCATCATACAGACTCCCTTTTTGAAGCATGCAAACAACAACCAGATATTTGCCGGCATTCTCTAACGCCTCAGGTTGTTGAACCGGCACCCCCATTATAACAGTTCCGTGTTTTAGCTTGTTTTTATCAAAAAAACATACGGGCGCCAAGCCATTATCCTGCATCAGTTCACAAACCATAGCCCCACAATAACCTGCTCCGTAAATTATTACAGGCTCATTAATATTTAAATCATTATAACAGCAATCGTAATAATGCTCTGTTGAATTTCTATTTAATATAGTTCTAAGCTCTTCCATATTATTTCTCCAAAAACGGATACATATCATCAAATTCTGCTGCCTTTAACGAGCCGTCCGGCATAACTCTTGAAGCTATGCGAGGTGCTATGTCATAAAACTCACTGAGGACTACTTCACATATTACAGGTGTATCCTTCTTCATTATCTCTCCAAGCGCAGCTTCAATATCGTCACCTTCATTAATTCTGGCGCTCTCGAGGCCGTATGCTTCAGCAACAGAACAAAAATCCGGCATACATAAGCCGCTGTCCGGGCCTACCCCTAAAAACCTATCGTTCATATAATTATGCTGATTATGCCTAATCAAAACATATCCATTATTTTTAAATATAAACATCTTTATTGGCAATTTATTATATTTTATGGTCGCCAGTTCCTGTATATTCATTTGAGCACTTCCATCGCCGGTTAATACCACGGTATGCTTATTGGTGGTTGCCGCACCTATGGCTCCGGCCCAAAAGCCCATACAAGAGAACCCACCCGATATCAGGTATCTCTGTGTTCCTTTTAGCTTAATTGCCTGTGAAACTATATTGCACACACTTCCTGTATCAGTAAGTATAACTGAATCATCATATAAGTGTTCTGATAACTGTTCGACAAAATAATAAGGATTAAGGGGCTTTTCCTTTCTATATGACTCAAGTACAACCGGGTATTTATCCACCAGCTCCTTGCATTGATTTAACCAACTGATATTCTGGTGGGTTTCTTTATAGCTTGAAAGAATAGCCTCAATAAAAAGCCTGATATCTCCATTTATTTTAATATCAACCGGTACATCTGACTTTGCCAGTTCCAACCTGTCAATATCCACCATTATCTTTTGGGCATTCCCTCCAAAATCTTTTGGATAGTATCCTATTGTGGATACTGACAGCCTGCTGCCCAGGATAATAAGCAAATCACATTGCTGAATTATAAAGTGAGAAGCCCTTGTTCCATAGGCTCCAGGCCTGCCCATAAAATAAGGATTATCAGAATTAATTGCATCAATACCTCCTCTGGAGGTAACAACAGGTATCTGCAAGGTTTTGCTTAACTCATCCAATGCTTCGACGGCATTTGCACTCCTCACTCCATACCCAGCCAGTATCAGAGGCTTTTTTGAAGAAGAAATCATTTGAACAACAGTTTGAACTTGTTCTTCAGATATATCCAGGCATTGGCTGGTTTCATACTTTTTACTTGAGGCTTTTTCAAATGCGCTGTCCGGAATTTGTCTATTTTGAATATCAACAGGTACATCCAACCAAACCGGGCCTTTTCTGCCGCTCATTGCGAGCTCATATGCCCTCTCCATATGCTCAACAATATCCGCTTCGTTCATAACGGCTGCAAAATATTTGGTTATAGATGATACTATAGGCTCCAGGTTCAAGCTTTGAGTGCCATGCTGGCGGATTCCCGTATCAATTTCATATTGCAGCAATTTTGAAGACGCCTGGCCTGATAATATAAAAACCGGTGATGAATCCAAATAAGCCTGTGCAACACCTGTTATGGCATTGGTGGCTCCGGGTCCAATGGTGACTAAACAAACACCCGGTACTTGTCCCAAACGTCCGCACATGTCAGCAGACATTGCTGCGGCCTGTTCATGATGATTACATATGACTTTTAATTTCTCATTCCGCTTCAAGGCATCCGTCAAAAACATGGCGGAGCTTCCTGACACCATAAATACAGTTTCACAGCCTTTTTTTTGTAGAAAATCAAATATATATTCCGAAACATTCATGGACAAAATTCTACCATCCTTATTCTAATATAAATTTTTATAAAGCTATTATTCTCACTAGAGCAATTACCCTATACTATAAATTATAGAGTACGCCTTGTGCTTAATTTTTAACTCTGATCTATATTATAGAGTCGCATATAGTACCGTCTCATACTCACATGAACTATAATGCCTTAAATACAATTTGTACTCCGGCACAAGCCGCTTTATATAATTGGTTATTACCCAGGGGTCTTCTACTTTATGATATACGCAGATAGCAAGTTTGGGCTTATTTTTAACTATCGTTTGTTCTGCACCCTGCAATGCTGATAATTCAGAACCTTCCAGATCCATTTTTATAAAAGTTACCGCATCATTAGTGCATATATCATCTATTCGAACTAAATCACTCGATAATCTTATCATATCTATCCCATGTATATTATTTATTTTTGAGGATGTTCCCATTGGGTAATAATAAATAGTTCTGTTGGAATCGCTGATACCTTTATTATAAACAACTACTTTTTCAGCGATATCCTCTGGTAATTTAGCTATATTATTAATTTGCAGGTTGTAGCTATCTTGATTCATTTCAAATGAAATAACTTTTTTAAATTTGTTGTTTACAAAATTAAAAAAAGCTTTTATAGTATCTCCATCATATGATCCTCCGTCAAGAAAAACCTCATTTTCTGTAACTTTAATAATATCAGTATCAAAGTACTGATTCTGTTCTTCATACTTAGAAAAATCTACGTCTGTTGTGATCCAATGTAACAACCTTGCCAAAAATATTTCTTTTGATAATTCATCTTCAAATAAATTATATGCTTTTATGCATTCATCTCTTATGGATTTTACATCCAATGATTTGATTGCATTTAAAAGTATAAGTTTATATCCCAAATTTTTAAAATATAGAATATTTTCTTTCGATAATTGTGTTTCAATTTCCTTAAATAAGCTAGTAGAAATAAACACAACTGTATCATCTTTATTTTCTTTCAGATATTCAAAAGACTGGCATTTTACACCGAAGTATTCCTGACCCACTTTTTGAGGGTCATTATCACAAAAAAAGTCAATATTAACACCCATTTCATTAAAAATACTGTAAATAAATTTTGATGCTGCTCCAAACGCAAATATACAAACCTTTTTTGTTTTTGCTAACTCTAAAAAACTATCAAGCTCTTCTGTTCTATTAATTGTCTCATACATGTTTAATACTTTTTCGATTGTCATATCTATTTCCCCTTACCAATTATCCGTAATCTGCAAAGTTTTTACCACTGTAAACTAATCAGACATGCACCCTTTATTCTTATGTAATAATAAAATCTATTAATTACCTGCTATCTAGGATTTTTTACTTTTTTTATAAGCTTCATAAATTAACTTTTGAACTCTTAGTGCATCTTTAAAATCAGGCAATATATTTGATTTGTTTCCTGACCATACCTGATTTGCAAAAGTAGTCAGTGCCGCTGTGTGAGCAGATTGAAAATAGCCTAACGAGTCTTTAGCTTTTGAGAAAAATAATGGCTTAGTAATGTCTTCAGCTGCAAAATACGTAACAGAATTACCCGAGTTATAGTCATAATGAACTACCTTGTAGGGATTCTGCATGTATAATTTCAAACTCCCTTTTTCACCGAAAATTTCAACACAATTTCTCTGAGTTTCTTCTGCACTTATTCTTGACACTTCGATATTTCCCCACAGCCCCTTCTCAGTAACAACATTGCAATAAGCATATTCATCTACTTCACTGCGATCAGAAAAATGAATTTTCAGTTCTGCATTTATATCAACTATCATACCATAGGTATCTCTGAATATAAAGTTTGCCAGATCAATCAAATGCGACCCGGAATCTAATAACGCCCCTCCCCCGGATTGAATGGAATTTTTCCAGCCCTCTCTTTTAATATTCAAGTAAGATCCATGATACATTGAAAATTTGAAATTTATCAGATTCCCAATCAGTTCCTCTTCCAGCTTTGTTTTTATAATGTGTACAGCAGGTATGAATCTTAATATAAAAGCAACCCCGTTAGAAACATTGTTTTCCTCAACTGATTCTACCATTTTACGTGCTGTAGCTATGCTGTCCGATAATGGTTTTTCACAATATATTGGCACTTTTCTTTCAGAAAAATACTTTACATACTCAAAGTGGATATCATTAGGTGTACATATGTCAACGAAATCTATATGCTCATTTATAAATAATTCATCTGAATCAGTATAATTCTTGATACCATGTAAATTAATTTGTTGTGCCTTCCTTGTCAGCGCTGCTACAGGCTGAATTATATAATTCAAGTTATTACGTATATTAGCGTCAAAAGCAGCCAGAAGGTGTGTTTTTGAAATCTCTCCCAGTCCCACTATTGCAAACTTTACTTCATTCATTTTTGCTCTCTTCCCTCCGGTATAAAATAATATACGAATGAAATATGATTCATATAGCTTCTTAAATAAACTTTATAACCACTAAACATTGTCTTGACCAACAAAGGTATCTCCCATAAGTCCCAGGTTTTATGATACGCTGCTACTGCCAGTATTGGCTTGTATTTCTTTATCGTTTCAGAACATCCCTTTATTGCTTCCAGCTCAGAGCCTTCAATATTCATCTTTATATAGGTCGCTTTATTTCCGTTAAGTGCATTATCAATATCAATTGTTTTCACCGGTTCCTTGCCCAAACTGCTCATAAAGCTACCGGGACCCTCCAGCTTGTAAAGAGTATCTACACCGGCCCTGTGTTCAACAGCGCATTCGAATAACTCAATTTTATTTCTTGTTTCCTCTGTAAGAGTAGAAACATATTGTGACAGAGCTTTAAAGTTTGTACTGTCAGGCTCAAATGCATAATATCTGCTAAATGCCTTGTTTAAGCTTAAAAAGGTTCTTAATGATATGCCGTTAAATGCTCCACAATCCACAAATGTCTCATTTTGAATCGGTTTGTACAGTTCCGGCTCAAAATACTGATAGTCCTGCTTTAAAGTTGGAATTTCAATACTGTCATCCAGCATTCTGAATTTAACAATCTTGTAGTATGTTTCCTTCGAGAAATCATCAGTTAACATCTCAAATACTTCTTTGAGATTATCCTTTTTTTCTTTCATAAGATAGACATCTGAGCAAGAAGGCAGATTATATTCGTCTCCTAAAAAAAGCTCATAGCAGTTTCTGAAAAATGTATAATCAACAATATTTCTAATACCTAGCTCCTTAAGCCTTTTATGGACTCCTGTATGTCCACCAATCCTCAAAGCCTCGTCAAAGCTTTTACAATACCGTTTTCCATCAGTATTGATTGTTACAATTACCAGAATATTTTCCCCGAATGTTTTAATAATACTTTCAGGTGACAGTACATCAATACCTTCGCATTTCGTACCCCATTTTTTTTGATCTCCGTCAATAAAAGCAGAAGGGGTAATGTCATATTTTCTTAAATAATGCAGAAATGCAATCCCTGCACTTCCTGCTCCATATAATAAAATATTTGAAAAAACACTCAGATTTTTTTTAAGGCTTTCAATACTTACTTTACTTTTATCAAATGCTGTATTAAATTCTTCGAACAAAGCTTCTAGCAATTTACCACCTCTTTTATACTATCTGTGATACTTTGCGGATCAAGTCCATTAAGCTTCAGCAGATATTCCCTGTTTCCGGTGACAGGCGCAAATTCATCTCTTACTGCAAATGCCTTAAATTTTACAGAAGAATTCATAGACTCTTTCAAATATGCTGCTGCTTTTGAACCAAGCCCGCCTACAACGCTGTGCTCTTCAATTGTAAATAAAGCGTTATACTTATCGGCGCATTCGGAAATCGTATCATAATCCAGAGGTTTGATAGTATGCATGCTGTATAGGCTTGCGGATATACCCTCAGCTTCCAGCAAATCACATACTGATAGCGCATCCTTTACCATAGTTCCCGCGGCAAATATTGCTATGTCCTTACCTGACCTTATCTCAACTGCTTTACCTATTTTAAAGTCTATTTTTCTCTTATGAACCACAGGATCAATACTTCTTCCAATCCTTATATACATTGGAACCTTCGTTTGGGATGCGCATATGACTGCTTCTTCCATCTCTGCCGGATCACATGGGCAGATTACCTGTAAATTAGGAATAGCACACATCATCGCAACATCCGACAGTGAATGATGTGTGGGTCCCGCAGGGCCATAAGCAAACCCTCCCCCTACACCTACCATTACAACTGGATTTTCCTGATAACAGACATCAAGAAATATCTGCTCCATAGATCGCATGGTCATAAAACTTACAACATTATATGCAAACGGTTTATACCCCATTGCGGCCAGTCCGGCAGAAAAGGAAATAAAATTCTGCTCTGCAATTCCCACATTTACAAACCTTTCTCCAAACTCCCTCTCAAAGGATTCAAAAACGCTGAAGCCTGTATCACCGATAACCAGCATTATTTTATTATCCTGCCTCGCTAATTTTGTAAGCGTATCTACAAATGTTTTCCTCATGCATTAAGCTCCTCCATAATGATTTTTAGCTGCTCGTCATTAGGAGACTTGAAATGCCACTCCAGGCGATTTTCCATAAAAGATACACCTTTTCCCTTTATCGTGTGCGCAATTATAACAGCAGGTTTGTCAAAATCTGATTCAGAAGCCTTTATCAAAGTATCATATATTTCATCATAATCATGTCCATCAATATCAAATGTTCTGCAGCCAAAAGCCCTGAATTTTTCACCGAGGTCTCCCATATTCATGACCTGTTCATCACTTCCATAGCTTTGAAGCCTGTTCCTGTCCACTATGGTTACTATATTACCCAAGCTAAAGCGGGATGCAAACATGGCACTTTCCCATATAGACCCTTCGTTGCACTCACCATCTCCCAGCAATACATAAACTTTACCGGTATTTTTATTAAGCCGTTTTGCATATGCCATACCCAGACCCACTCCCATCCCATGTCCCAGGGAGCCGGCAGAGGCTTCAATCCCCGGAACTACAAATTTACGGGTGTGCCCGGCGTAATTCTCGCCGTTTGCAGTGTGCAAATCTAGGTGTTCCATTGGAATAATACCTTTCTGTGCTAAAACCGCAAACATTGTAGCTGCAATGTGCCCCTTACTTAAGATAAAAACATCTCTGTTCGGGTCGTTTAAATTATCCTTTGATATATTTAAAATACGGGTATATAATACCGCTAAAATGTCAACACAGGAATAGCCTCCCCCAATATGAGAATCGTTGGTATGGTTAAGTATTTTTGCTGCATTCTCACGGACAGCTTTTGCAAAGTCTTGTGGCTTCATTAAGTCCTCCTATAATAAATCATATATGTAAGAACCTATATTACTGCATAGCACACGGTTTCTATGCCAAGGTCTGAATGATGCCTGATAAATAATTTATAATCAGGAACGTATTTTTTTATTAAAAATGGAATTTCCCATAAGTGATATGGCTCGTGATACACACATATAGCCAATTTAGGCTTATGTACCCTTATAATTTCTTCGGCTCCTTCTAAAGCTTTAATTTCAGCTCCCTCAATATCCATTTTTATAAAAGTTATCGGTTTTTTTGTATGTTCATCTAATCTCACGACCTGTCCAATGTCATCGGCAAATAGATTAATATTAGATGAAGATATATTTGAGCTGTACTTAATCTTTTCAGTTTTATTATAAAGTCCTAAGTTGTATGGGAGTATTTTACTTTTAACTTCGTCGTCCAATTCAGCAATATTATGGCACAATATGTCATAATTATTTTTGTTTAATTCATAGGCTATAACTCCATCAAATCTATAATTTACTTTTTCTAAAAAATATCTGACTGTATCTCCATCATAGGCACCAGCATCCACAAATATTTCATTTTCAGTAAGTGCAACTATTTCTTCTGTAAAATATTGATTATCAGATTTTATATTTTGGTGATTGTTGGTATTATACTCCAAAATTGAAGTAAACCATTTTTTAACGATTTCAACAACAATTTCTTTGGACTTGTCATCTTCCAAAAGCTCCAATAAAGAACACACATTATTCTTAAGCAATTCATTTGTTGTGGTCCCTAGATATAGCCTTGTTTTTAAAATAATATTGGCCATAACGATTGAATAAAAGCTCATTAAATCTAGCTGTTTTTTTATTTCTGAATATCGGCTTCCAGTAATCAATATAAAAACATCTTCCTTGTATAATTTTAACTCATCTAATGAAATGCATTTAATTCCATTGTAAACTTCTTTATCCCACAGACTTTTATTATTGTCACAGAAAAAGTCTATTTTGATATTTATTGATTTAAGATAGTCTGCTAATTCTCTGCCAACTCCACCAGCACCAAAGATACAAATGTATTTAGCCGCTTTCACCTTATTTATAAGCTCATTAATACCCCCTTGAATATTTCCCCAATTATCATCAATAAATTTACGAATTTCTAATTCATAGTCAACCATCTCTATCTTCCTCTCATGTATTTATTAATATAAAAGTCACATACAGCATCTGCGTCTTTTCCTGCATATATTTCCTTATGAAATTCCGCCGTCTGCTGTACGGTGTCTTCCAATGATAATAGCGGAAACCAGCCAAGCATATGCTTAGCTCTTGTACTATCCAGTTTTAAAATATTTGCCTCAGCAAAATGTTTTATTGGTATAGAAACATATGTGGCATTTTCAAAGTAACCTGATAACATTTCAACAATTGCGCCCACCGATATAAATGAAGCCTCATGCGGGCCAAAATTGAAAGGTAAGCAATATTTATTGTCATTATTCAGCTTTTCTCCCAGTAGCAAATAACCATACAACACGTCCAGTATATTCTGCCAGGGCCTGACTGCACTTATATTCCTCAGCTCCGGTTGTTTTTTGCCAAGAAAGCAGTCTATAACATATGGCAATAATCTTTTTGTATTAAAATCTCCTCCACCTATTACATTGCTTGCTCTGGCGGTAGCCAGTCCTATTTCCAGCTTGCTGAGATATGTTTTATAATAGCTTTGAGCAACCAACTCCTGGCAGGCCTTGCTTGTGGAATACGGATCTGCTGCACCGAGAGAATCCTCCTCCCTGTAAACAGTACCATCACCATTGTTTTCATAGCATTTGTCACTGGTTACTACAACTACCGACCGTATTGTATTCGATGCCCTTACACATTCCAGGATATTGGCTAATCCCACAACATTTGTCTGGTAAGTTTTTAGAGGATTGTTAATTGACACATCAACATACGCCTGTGCAGCTAAATGAAAAACTATCTCCGGCTTAATTTGCCTTATATACTCTTTTGTTTTGTCAAAATCAGCTATATCAGTAAAGTATGTTTCTATCCGGGCTTTTGTAAGCCTTTCATATAATGAATTTTCTTCATAACCGATAGAAATGCCAGAAACCTCAGCTCCTAAAGACAGGAGCATTTTTGTTAACCAAGCCCCTTTATATCCTGTATTACCAGTTATTAAAACTTTTTTCCCTTTGTAAAAGTCCATAAGCCACCATCAATCCCATTTTGGAGAGAACACTTCTGTTCTCTGATCAAATGCATGTTTCTTGTTCCAGTTTGCGAAAGAAGATTGGTAGCATGCTTTACATGGATCAAACATTTCGTCTGTATTAACCCTCTTTCTCCACTCCATTATTTCAGAACCATTCCACGCGCTTTCAAAGTCGTTATATTTATCAATATGAAATAATTTTATAGAGTTAGACATACAGGCCCGCACATACCCATCTGAACCCAGGAAGAAATCTCTGTAAGTTGTAAAGCAATCCTTATGAGCTTTATCTCCTGCAACATCACAACCTTTTATATAAGGCAATTTTATGAGAATATTACGTTCTTGTGCTATTTTAGTAGCTTCTTCAAAAACCGATTTTACTTTATCCATCTCGTCAATCAAAATTTCCTTTGCCATCTCCTCCTCAAAAGCTGTTAAGTAAACAACCTTTACTTCCTCTATTCCAATATCGGAAGCCAAACGGACAAGGTCAGGTATCTCATGCAGATTTCTCTTCATTGCGGTAAATACAAAATTAATATAAGGAAAACGTAAATTAGTATCTTTCCTGATTTTAACAATTTGTTTCAAAGAGGATACAATCCGATTAAAATCAGAGCCACTGCGGATTTCTGAATTCGTCTTTTCATTTGCGCCATCTAAGCTAACAGCAAAAACATCAACTTCACAATCAAAAATATGTTTTGTCAACTTGTCAAGTTTCATTCCATTTGTACAAAAGTATATTCTGACTCCCTTGGAATGTAAAAACTCAAGCATCTTAGGGAATTGGGGGTGAATGGTTGGCTCTCCCCACCCCATTAATGTAACCTCTTCTATTTCATCAAAAATGTTCTGGAATTTGCTGAACCATTTTATATCAAAAAAGGAGGGTTTAAATTCAGCGGCATTTCTTCCGCACATTATGCAATTTAAGTTACAACTGCTGGTAAGCTCAAAAACAAGACGTCTTGGTTTTGATTTTAACAGGATAGTACCATTTCTCATCTCCTGCATATTCAGCTCACTGTTTTCCTGTCTTTTCTCCGTAAGTGGTCTGGTAGCTATCAAATTAGTTGTTTTTGCTCTAATAACATTTTCCATGTCACACCTCATATAATATGATTATTTTGTACATATAAAAATAAAGAAATCATATTTTATTATCTCATAAAAACCAGGGCTTAGATTAAATGCAGTTAACTTATCCATATCTTTATTTCCAGTAGACAACGGAACTATTGCTTTAACTGCCAATCCGCAACTTTCAACAAGTTTTTTCATATGATCTATAGTTGTAAAAGAAGTTTTGGGAGAAATCATAACATCTGTCGAGGTATTGTCTACAAAATTAGTCAAATCAAATATATGATGCAGGTTTTTGTAAGAATGGAAGTTCTTTATGCAGAACATAAATGTTCCGCTTTTATTCAGATGATTTTGGGCTATTTTAATATAGTCCACCATATGACAGTCATCTTCAAAAAAATAATTATGGATAATATACTCGTACTCTCTTTTGCTGGTGTCTCTATTAAACTCGCTTAACAAAAAGGCACTGTTAAATAAGGCTTGCATATCCGGCAGATAAGTCCTATTTGATGTAACAGTATCTATACTTATATTTTTGCAGCCTAATTCTTTTAATCTATTTTTTATTGCGAGGGTTCCCTCTCCAAACCTTGGTTCCAGACTTAATATTCTATTATTGCCTTTGCATTCATTTATAAACTGAGGAAAGAGTATAGATTTATCACTTATTGAGACCCACGCATCCACCCCATATTTTTTATAAAATTGTTCTCTCCCTGAATCCATTATTTCAAATTGAGATTCACCTATCGTCGCTGAACCATAGTGGTGGATAAAAACGTCTGAGCAAAGTATTTGTTTATACCCTGCCCTTTTATATCTGACACTTGTGTCATCATCAGAAAACATGTCATAGCAAAAATATGGGGAACTAAAATCATTAAACTTTGTAACTTCATGCTGTCTGATGATACCTACGGTAAGGAAGAGTCTCGCCCTTTCCTCCCACTTTAATTCCGATTTCGAACGATTGTATTCAGATGCAAACTTTTGCATTTCAGCAAGATTGTTTTTTTCATAGGGTACGGGCACAGTTTGGCGATTTGACAGGCTGTTTGTTACGGGCGTTGCCCAAATGACGCTTTCATCAGATGTCATGCAGTCATATAAACTTTTTGTCCACCCTTCAGTCACTATAACGTCGTTGGCTACATAAACTAAAAATCTCCCCTCTGTAAACTCACCTGAAAAGTATATTGCCAAGTTGCCTCCGGCAGAAGACCCAATATTTACAGGATAGTGCACTTTTTTAAAATGAGGTAAACTGTTACACCAATTTGTTGTTTCCTCATCGCTTCCATTATCAATAGTTATAAGCTCGTACGTATAATCCTTTGTATACTTATGGATTGCATCAATGCAATCCTTTGTCATATCCTTCTTACCATAGAATAAAACCACAATGCTTAAATCATATTTATATTCCTTTACTGTATCCTTTTTTGGTTCCCTGGCCATCAGGGATACCATTTCAGCTTCGGTTGCATTGTATTCACCTATTCTTTCATCATTGATACATTGCACCATAAAAAAGTTAAAGCTTTTTCCCCAATTTAAGAATATTGGCCTAAACTCACATTGGAGTTTCATATCAAATTCTTCAAATTTTTCTTCTGCATAGAGATTCTTTAGACGATTCAGAAGAATCGGCATGTTCATTGATATTTCTTTTAACTTGTTCGGATATTTAACAAGAGGAAGCATCTCAAGAATTTGCTGGTGCATGACAACAACTGCACCTTCCAGATCCTCAAGAAATGAACCAACAGACTTTATATCACATGTCATAATATAAGTTAACAACTCATCACAACTTTTAAATAAATCAACAACAAGGGGGATATTGTCATGCAAATATCCATATTCATCATCAGGTGTATAGAAATTCAAATTCATATATTCTTCCTCATTAGTTATTAGTCATAACCGCATACATCTACCATGTCTTCCAGGGCGCTTTCCCTGATTCCCAAAGCTTTTCAAGCTGATGCTTGTCCCTCTGGTTATCCATGCACTGCCAGAATCCTGCATGTTTGAATGCAGATATTTGTCCATCCTTCGCCAGCGTGGATAAGGGGCCCTGCTCAAAGACTGTATTGTCTCCTTCCAAATAATCGAGAACCTTTGGTTCCAAGACAAAGAAGCCTCCATTAATCCAAACATCAAGTGTATTTGGTTTCTCAACGAACTCTAAAACTGTTGCATCCTCATTTATACCCAGTACCCCATATCTTCCTCCGGGCTGCACAGCAGTCACTGTTGCAAGCCTTCCATGGGATTTATGATATGCCAGCAACTCGGAAATATTTACATCTGATACTCCATCACCATAGGTCAGCATAAAAGTATCATTTTGCAGATATTCTTTAACCCTTTTGAGCCTTCCGCCGGTCATGGTATCCAATCCGGTATTAACAAGCGTGACCTTCCATGGTTCGGACATATTTGTATGAACCTGCATATTGTTACCATACCTCATATCAAAAGTAACATCCGCTCCATACAAAAAATAGTTTGCAAAATACTCTTTTATCAGGTTACCCTTATATCCGAGGCAAATAATAAACTCACTGAATCCGTAATGTGAATAATGCTTCATAATATGCCATAATATTGGCTTTTCCCCTATTTCTATCATAGGCTTGGGTTTCAGATGAGATTCTTCACTTATTCTGGTACCATAACCACCCGCAAATATAACTACCTTCATTTTATCAGTCCAATCTATCATATTTGTTATTTATTTTTTCTTATCAAAATAAAACGACTGCTGCGGCAGCTTACTTCCTATATTATATCCGTTATTGACAATCTTCCCCTGTTTTACCTGCCTTATTTCCGAACTTAGTTTATTAAGAATGTCCCTTACTTTATTATTATTTTCGCCTTCAATCTCCTGAATCTGTTTTGTAATATTGTATATAGAGGTAATTACCTGTTTCAGTTGGGCGGTGCCATTTAAGTCCGCCATTTTTACATCTTCCAGGCTGGTGACTCCCAGCAGGGATTTGAGCCTTGTAAAATAAACCTCAAATGCCTGGTCCAATTCATCAATCATATCCATCTGAAGTTGTTTTGCATCAATATTTTTTTGCAGCTCCTCAATATTGTCCTCAACTATAACTGTACCTTGTTTTTCTGTCAAATTAAAAATTTCTCTCAAGCCCTCCAACTTTTTCGCTGAGAGTTCATTAAGTTTTTGTACATATTGCTCTGCTGTCATATTACCTCCTTTTCTCGCATCTGCTATTTAAGGTACACAGAGTATCTTGCAAATATTCTGTCCCGTTTAAAATACCATTACCTAAGCTAAAGCACTTCGCTATCCCTATGCATATGCGAAGTGCCTGTAACTAAAAATACTATTTTGCTATAGTCTCATTTACATTAATGTGCTGCTTGGCCAGCTTCATGGCCTGTGCCCAGGTATCTCTCAGTTCCTTTGCAAATCCCAGTACCTCATCAAGAATATCCTTATCTTTCTTTATATTAGCCTCAACAAGTCTTCTATGCATATAATCGTATATAAGGGCTAAATTGTGTGCAACCTCATATTTCATATTAAGAGTGACTTGAAACTCCCTTATAATATCTTGAGATCTGATTATACTATTATTTGCCTTCTCAAATTTTTTTTCCTCAATAGCGGTTTGAGCCTGCATTATAAATTTTACCAAACCATTGTACAGCATCAGCGTCAATTCCTCAGGTGTTGCTGTATTAATAGAGTTCTGCTTATACTGGTTATATCCATTATTTGATACCATTAGCCATTATCCTCCCGTATGTCTATTCTCTAATTATCTCATCTATTAGCTGTTACCCCCGAATTGCTGAGCTATCCAACTGGATTGAGAATTCATCTTGTTTAAAGCAGTTTCCATGGCCGAAAACTTTGCATACAAAGCATTTTCCTTGTTTGTGAGCTTGGAATTCATCTCTATTACACTCTTATCAAAGGCGGATATTTCTTTGTACAGCAAATTTGTATATTCAGAACGGTCTCCAACTACTCCAGCCTTCTCCAGCAATGAGCCCTTTAATCCGTTTTTATCAAGGCTTGTCCTTACAGCATCCTGAATAGCATCCGATAACCTTTGTGCCAAACCGGATTCCTTGTATCTTTGGCTTAAATCTGCCGAGCTTCCGTTAATTGCATTGTAATAAGTTATATCGGAACTTTTTATAAACAGGTTCATTACTTCCTCGGGCTTATTGGCCAGCGCATCCTTCAGCTTTGTTTCATTGATTACCAGCTTGCCTTTATCCAGATAATCGGAGGATGTTGTAATGCCTATGGAAGAAAGATTTACGCCCACTCCCGCAACAGAATCATATAAGGCCTTCCTGAACTTGGACAATGTGCCCGAAATAATGGAGTCATCCTTTAAGAGACCTGATTTTGCATAAGTCTCCCACTTTTTAATCTGCTCCTCAGACATGGCACTTTTCTGTTCTTCAGTTAATGGCAAATAATCGGTGTACCTCTTTTCACCAATGGTGGAATTTAATTTGCCTATTACTTCATTGTATTTGTCAACAAACCCTTTAATAAAATCATAGGTTTTAGTGGTATCCCCGGCAACCTTTATTACTATAGGGTCTGTTGAAGAAGAATAATCCTTCTTAAGTTCAAATGAAATACCTGCATAGGTAAAGGAATTGCCAGTTCGTACAATTTCCTCCATGCCATTTATTTTTAAACTTGCGTCAGTACCGGCAGATGTTCCAGTAAGCCCCAACACCTCCATAAACTTTCCGGTACTGTCGGCAATATCAACCTTTGCCGTAACTCCTGTGTCTCTGGAAGTTACTTTAAAGCTATTGGTTGTCACATCATACTTCATTGATACATTTACGGAAGTATCTGAATTCACCTTGCTCATGATATCATTCAGCGAGTGGGTGGCAGAATCAAACCTGAAGGCTTTCCCGTTAATGGTAAACTCAATGTCATTAACCGCATCCCCACTGATAACTCCTGTAATATCTCCAATGGGCAATGCCGTATTTAACCCCGGCATAATGTCTGCAAGTTTGGCAGATAAATTTATCTTATTTGACAGATTTGACTTATCCACCTTTAATAAGGTATTGGTTAATTCGTTACGAGAATAGCCCACAGCTACAACCTGTTTATCCGACACCTTTGATATAACTTTTCCATCCTTAACTTCAAAGGTTACACCGGTTGAACTGCCGAATGCATTTTCCACTCCCTTTTGTATGGCGGCTGCCAAATCAGCAGCATCTTCAAAAACGCTTGTAGGATTTCCTAAAGCATCCACCGGAGGAACTGTTATAGTTTTAGTAACCCCATCTATTGTAAATTCAAATTTGTTATTGCCTGCATTCAGTGTAAAGGGAGTGTCCGCTGTGGGAACAGCGCCAAAAAGTACTCCGGCGCCCATATTGGTTGCTGTGCCGATACTGAAAACATCAGTGCTCTTGCTGGTAAATTCCAATTTTCCGGCATTATTTGTTACAGTAACCTTTCCAGCCCCAAAGGCCCCATCTATTTTGTCCTGGATTTCCTGGCGAAGCTGGGAAACTGTAGTAAGACCATCCTTAAGGTTGAGTTCAACCGTCTTGTTATTTAATGTAAATACAAACTGATTATTAAAACTGCTACTACTCATTTGTTGTACGTCGGAATCTGTCAAGGTTCCGGTTGATACAACCTTGCTCACATTTACGCTGCTATAAATCCCTGCAGTTGTGGCAGCCTTGATATCAGTAATTGAATATGTCCCTGCTGTTGCGCCGGCACCGGCATTAATGCCAATATACTCAGACTTTGTTGTATCCACAAAGGTAGAAGAAAAACTGCTGAATGAATTTGCCGACTTTAAATTTTTACTTGATACGGTATCAAAATACTCACTGTAAAAACTCTTAAGGGTAGAAGTTATATCTCTGTACGCATCTGTCTTCCAGACAGAAAGCTCTCTCTTTTGTCTGAGCTTGTCCAGTTTAGCTGTTTCAGCAGCCATCAACTGCCTTATTATAGTATCGGTATCCAGCCCCGACACCATACCCGACATCCTTAATTTACTGTTTAATGCGCTTGCAATATTACTTATAGCCATAAGCCCTACCTTCTTTCATCTACTAAAATACCTGCCATTTCGCACATCTTGGCAACCATGTCGAGAACCTTCTCATTAGGTATTTCCCTGATAAGTTCATTTGTCTGGGAATCAAAAACCTTCACAACTATTTCATTTGTCTTTTCATGTATTGAAAATTCGAATCTTCTATTTCCGCCCGAAATTGCCTTGTTTGCCTTTTGAATGGCTTCAATCACTATTTTCTCGGATACAGGCATGTTCCCGATGTCGAATTCATTCATTTGTGATATGTTTTTTGTGCTTAGTAAAGCCTCAACCTTGTCTGATACCGCCGCAGTTCTGGCTGCACTATCAGAAGCCTGACTTGCACTGCTCTTGATACTTGATTCAAAATTATCTCCACCGTTAACCCGCATAACTGCACCTCCAAATAAAACTCTTATATAAAATATCGGGTTTTTATATATAAGTGTTTAGTCCAATTTATAAAATGATAAATTTTATATTGACAAGCATTACTTCAAATCTTTTAACAGCCTGCTGTCAGGATAATGGCCTATGGCAATCTGTTGTATTTCCTTCTGGATCTCCTTCCTGCCCATTTCCCCCAGAAGCTGTATGGCATTCATAAAAACTGAAAAATTTGTATAGCCCATATCTATGGCCTTCAGCGCAAATTGAACAGCATTTTCGTTCTGGCCCTCCTCCTTCAAGGTACTGACGATATTCTCAAAAGCCTTTTCATCAAGCCTTTTTATATCTCCCACCCTCTCATAGAATTCAAGGGCCAGTTCTCTGAAGTCGTGATTGTTCAGCATATGTCCGATTCCAAGCTCAATACCGGCATCATCACCAATTTTCTCTGACAGCAATTTTTCAAAAAGCTCAAACCATTTATAGCGAATGCTTCTTTCAAGCAGCTTTAAATATAAATCCTTATTGGAGTCGGTATTTACCTTGCACTTTTTTAAGAACAGAAGCATTGATTTGTCATCAAATGCACATGTGATTTTTGAATACACCTCCTGCTCCCGCTTTACAAGGTATAGCAGCCCAAGGTCTATTCTGTCAATAAATCCTTCACCCAGAATCCTGACAATATCCTCCTCAGGAATTCCCATAAGATAATCCCTTGCACTCTCATAGCCGTCTTTAAGCATTTTATACTTTAAGATTATTCCCACCAGAATACCCGGGTTCCCCTTCAATGAACCGATAAAAGCAGCAGCCAATTCCAGTTGAGATATTTCAAGCAAGATTTTTATCAATCTCATACGCTTCTTTTCATCAGCAAGGTTATTATCATTAATAAACTTTAAAAGCTCTTCCTGCGAACAGTACTTTGACAATACTGAAACCAGTTTATAAAAAGCCTCATAGCTTCTGCTGTTTACAGAAAGTACATGAGCATAGTTTTCAACTGCCTGACTTACATTTCCTTCTTTATTATAAATGTCACCCAGAAGCATATATGGATGAAATTCCAGATAATCAATGCTCCTGATAAAATGCTTGTAATTTTCCTTATTTTCTATAAGTTCCTGAAGTTCGGCCTTGGCTTCATACCTTCTGTTCTGTGCCAGGAAAGCGTTTGCTTTAAGGCATTTGAACTCAGGCGCATTATTCCATATAAGCTCTGCATCATAAATAACCTTGAGCGCTTCATTATATCTCTTTAAATCAATCAGGCATAATACCATCTGAACTACGGTCAGTGGAACCCATGCAAACCTGATATCAGCTTTTTGCATATATGCCTTTTGAAAAGCTTCCAAGGCTTTTTCCACCTCCCTGGCCGATAAAAACTCATTTCCCATGTTAAAGTAATCAAAGGCAGCCTGTCCTGCCACATCTGTCTGTTTTTGGATCAATTTTACATTCCTTGAGTTTTTATTTTTTCCCTTTACTACATTATCCATATACCCGGAGTGATAAATTATTAATTCACTCTTATCCGATTTAAATTCTTTATCTTCCCGGATCAATTGCTCATGAATTGTACGCACATATTTTATATTAGGATCATTTCTATAAATCCGCAGGCTCCTGTGCTGAACTATATGTTCACCGCTGTATCCTGCAAAATTATAAATTGTGGTTGAAAAGGCATCAATCGATTCACTGGTTTCGCATAATTGTCCCTTTACTTCTTTCAGGTTATCTCCATCAACATATTCGTCAGCATCAAGGACAAGTATCCATTTGCCGGACGCCTTGCTCTGTGCAAAATTCCTTGCATCCGAAAAGCTGTCGGTCCACTCAAAATCATAGATATGCCCAGTATACTTCGACGCAATATTTACGGTATTATCTGTGGAGCCGGTATCTGCAATAATTATTTCGTCAACTATATCCTTAACCGAGTCCAAGCATCTCTCCAAAACCTGCTCCTCATTTTTTACTATCATGCATAAAGATAATTGAAGCATATCATCATTCCTTTTTATTTTATTTAAAAAAATATCATGCCAGCATCTATAACCGGCATGATATTTGCACATCCATAGTTCTCTGATTTTAAAGCAGGCACTATCTGAGGAGCTGCAGAACTCCCTGAGGCTGCTGATTTGCTTGTGCAAGCATTGACTGTGCAGCCTGTGAAAGGATGTTGTTCTTTGTGAACTCCATCATTTCCTTAGCCATGTCTACGTCACGGATACGTGATTCAGCGGCTGACAGGTTTTCTGATGCAGTGCTCAGGTTGTTTATAGTGTGCTCAAGACGGTTCTGCAATGCACCAAGGTTTGCTCTCTGAGTAGATACGGCAGTAATTGCAACATCCAAGCTTGAAAGTGCAGTACTTACTGTTGCATTTGAAGAGTAATCCAATGCATTTACTGTCAAACCAGCAGCTGACATTGTGCCGATAGTAAAGTTGATAACCTGGTTACTGTTAGCACCAACCTGCAGTGTAGCTGAAAAAGCACCGCCCAATAAGTTAGCTGTGTTGAACTGAGTATCAGTAGAGATACGGTCGATTTCTGACTGCAACTGGCTGATTTCTGTAGCTATCTGAGTACGGTCTTCTGCTGTGTTGGTATCGTTACCAGCCTGAACAGCCAGTTCTCTCATTCTCTGCAGTATGCTGTGAGTTTCGTTCAAAGCACCTTCTGCTGTCTGAATAAGTGATATGCCATCCTGTGAGTTTCTGGTAGCCTGATCCAAACCTCTGATCTGACCTCTCATCTTTTCACTGATTGCCAAACCGGCTGCATCGTCACCTGCACGGTTGATACGAAGACCTGATGACAGCTTTTCCAGTGATTTTGATGTTGCACCGGTGTTGTTTGACAACTGACGGTAAGTGTTAAATGCTGTGATGTTGTGATTAATTCTCATAATAAAAATCCTCCATGATTTTATTTTTTAACAGGAATCCTTTCCTGTATGGTGTGCAGGCTTTGCCATCGACTCAATCCGGCCGGTATAAAGTCTCCGTACTTGTCCTACCTGATTAATATATCGTACTTTTTTTAGAATACTTTAGAGGAAAAATATAAAAATCCTTGAAAATTATTTTAATAGCCTAATCCTTATCCTTAGCTTTAATATCTTTCAATTTTAATATGGACTCCAGCTCGATTTTACTGCTGCCGGCCGCCTTCTTATTTTCCTCCTGGATTTCCAAAAAAAGCTCTTTCCTGTAAACTTGAACAGCCTTGGGCGCATTTATGCCTATCCTTACCTGATCTCCCTGTATTTCAATAATAGTGAGCTCAATATTATCGCCAAGCATGATGCTTTGTCCCTTTTTTCTGGAGAGTACTAACATCTCTACACCTCCGTCTTTTGGAGTTCATCCAAGATATAATGTCTTACAGAGTACTTGTCCGTGTCCAGTACGACCTGCGCTGCCAGCCTTTTATTCCTGTTGATGACTATAGGAGCTTTCAGATTCATACTTATTCTTTTGATATCCTCAGGAACAACAACGATTGCATATACTGCCACCTGAGAGGGCTCTTCAATCTCCAGCAGGCTTACATAATCTTCTTTTAACTCAAAATCATAATCCGTTCTGACAGTAAACGGGTCGATTAATGCAAATGCCAGCTCGGTGTTGTCTATTGATTGTATCCATTTAAAAGGAGATTCCGGATCTTCGCTGTCTATAACAGCAAATCTGTTGGAGTCCTCATAGCCTATAATTCCTTCTTTAAAATCCAATATGTGTTCTTCTATAATATCTATCTCACCAAAGTGCCTAGTGTTAATAACCAAATCCAATACCCCCCATAAAAATTTTATACATATATGTAATTATACCTTTTTTATTATCAATTTTATACATTATATGCTTAAATATGTTTTACACATATGCATCAACATTATTGCCTGTGTATCTTATGTCTATGGACCCATAGGAAGCCATCCTTGACTTTATTACAGCGGGTGTGAACTCAAAGTTGATCTCTCCGGGTATAAAATTGCCGGTGACACCGTTTAACTCTCCTATATTGTTTCTGAATTCTGCTTCCAATTCAACCGTCCCTCCGACCACCTGGAATTCCGGCCGGGATACCGGCATTGTCCCAAAACCGAATTCATGCACTGTTTGCATGTTCCTCCTGGCTATATCAATCATGATATTTGCCTTATTGCCGATTTTGGCCATTGCGTCGCCATCCTGAGCCTTTTTTGCAATAAACTCCATCGCTGCCTGATAGCCTCTTTGAGACCATTCCCTGGACAGATCGGTATTATTTTTCAGCCCTTCCTCTGCAAAGCATGGATATTGGTTTATTAAGACCATGGGCTGCTCGGTGGTAATATTAACTTTTGCCTGCTTTTGGTTCAGTTCAAGCCGGGCATTTCTGGTATTAATGCTTAACCGGCCGGGAATACACTCCATCTCAATCCTTGCAGGAGTAGTCCTGATTTCAAGTCCCATTTTACTCACATCCCTGTACGAAAATAACACAAGATGGGCAGCAGCCCATCTTTAATATTGTTAAGCCCAAATTAAACCGTCATCTTAAAAAATCCACAAGGGTTTGCTGGATAATTCTTGCACCGCCGGCCAGAGAGGCCTGGTATACATTTTCTTCATTCTTCAGATTCATAATGGTCTCAGCTATATCCACATCTTCATTCTTACTCATTAAATCGGTAAAGTTCACAAGATCATTGCTCATTCTGTCCGCAGTGAGGTCAACTCTGTTTTGCCTTGCGCCCACATCAGCTCTCGCCCGGAGAACATTACCCATCTCTCTGTCAAAGTCATCCAGCATATTGCTTGTCTGTGTATATTGTCCTGCATCCATATAGGATATGACTTCATTAAACATCTGTATCATTGAAGATACTGTCCCATTTGCAGCATCTCCGCCATTGTTGAAAATATCTCCTCCGGCGACATTAACATTTATGCTGTCACCAACACCTATTTCGTAGTACAGTCTCTCATCAACGGTATTGACATCTATTGAGAACTGCCCGAAATTCGGACTGTCTTCATCATCATTAATCAGCTTTTGGTCGGTTTTAAAGCCGGAGAAAATGTATCTGCCTGCATAGGAGGAATTTGCCAGGTGGATTGCCTGAACTCTCAGCTGTTTAAGCTCAAGAGCTATCTTCTGGGTTTCCTCGGGAGTATTTGTACTGTTTGAAGCTTGAACCGTCAGCTCCCTTGCTTTCTGCAGAACATCCCCTATTTTCCCAAGGGCGACATCTGTGGTATCCAGCCAGGATTTTGCATCGTTAATATTCTTTTGGTATTGTTCAACCTTTGCCACGTCGGTTCTGAGTTTCAGTGCTCTGGCCGCAACCACGGGATCGTCGGACGGAACCGATATCTTCTTCCCTGAATCAAGCTGGTTCTGATATTTGCTCATTCTTTGGGTATTGTTTCCCAGATTCCTCAGCATGTTTGAAATTATCATATTATTCGTAACTCGCATACATTGTTCCTCCAGCCGTTTTCTCGTAATACAGTATAATTAACTAAAGGCAAGCTGCCTTTGGCTCTGAAGTGAAACCAGCATGTTTATCTAGCCCACTCCCAGCCTGTTTATCAAAGTGTCATAGACCTCCGACATGGTGGTTATCATCTTTGCCGCCGCATTATATGCCTGCTGAAATTTCACCATGTTTGTCATTTCTTCATTGAGTTCAACTCCCGAAACAGACATCCTTCTGTTATCAACCTGCTGCACTATTGTATCCTGACTGCTCTTGAACCGGGTTGCCTGCTGGGAATCAATTCCCAGACCTGCCACCAGGGACTTCATAAAGTCCTCGGGAGCACCCTCATAGAACAAATTCTGGTTTGACCTGATTTCCATTATCTTGTTCAAAACATTTATATTGCCGTTCTCACCAGGCTTGTCGGATGTGGCAACATTATCAATATTGTTCATAACATCACTGCCTACTGTGAAATTCTTTGCCGTAATATTTGAATATTTGCTGACAATATCGTAGTTTACAGTCCCCGGAGGAGTAACCGTGCTTACCCCTTCAATCAGCTTGCTGCTGGATATTGCTTTATTGTTCTCTCCAAACATCGTAAAGAACCTGATTCCGGTAGGAGAGATTCCGGGACCGGTTATATCGGCATCATAGCCATATCCGTCCACATGCCCCGCGTAATCAGTCAAAATACCATTATTGTCGGGAATATATCCTTCATTGAAGGCCATCGCAAAGGTACGTACAAATTCATTCAATTTCATCTGATAATAAGGTATGCCTCTATAAATAGGACTCTTGCTGTTTCCATCCGCACTGAGAGCCCCGTCCTTGCCGTCTCTGACATCCAAAAGCCCTCTTAACTCTCCGCCGGTGATGTTAATGGAATTTCCGTCTTCCCACTTAACTTCATACAGGTTTCCGGCATCCTCTTCATTTAACTTGCTCTGACGCTGCTCAAGACTTAATTTGCTTATATTAAAGTGATCAACAAGTGACTTTCCGCTTACAGTAATCTGAAAATGAATATCTTCAGCACCGTTTGGCAGCTTTCCATAAGAAACCTCTGTAGCCTGAATATTTATCATCTTTGAAAGCTGGTCTACCAGAAGGGTTCTGGAATCTCTCAAGTCATTTGCAGATTGTCCCTGTATTTCAAAGTTGTAAATCTGCTTGTTCAACTGTTGAATCTGAGAGGCCAGAGAATTGATCTGATTGACACTGATTCTCACCATATCGTTAATATCTTCCTGCAGCTTTTCAAAATGAGTGGCGGTGTTATTAAAATAATTTGAAAGAGTAAATCCTTTTTCTCTGACCAGTGCGCGGACTGAAGAGCTTGAAGGATCCTTTGCCAATTCCTGATAGGCATTAAAAAATTCATTCATGATGGTTACAAAGCCACTGGAGGATGGCTCGTTAAACGTACCTTCAATTTCCGACAGCAGTTCAGCCTTTTTGTTCCATTCACCGCCGGCTGTATTTTCACTCCAGAATTTAAAATCCAAATATTCATCTCTTATACGGGCTACAGTTTTAACCTCTGAACCCGTACCTACCATACCGGTGCCATCCAGCACCGACAAGGGCCTCGAGGCACTCTGGACTGTCTGCTGTCTGGAATAGCCGGGAGTTGTGGCATTGGTTATGTTATGGCTTACAGTATCCAGATTTTTTTGTGCCGTATATAGTCCGCTTAATGCTATATTAAAACCAAAAAAGCTTTGTCTCATTATACCCCCACCTGTTCTTTGCAGATTACTTTATCAGTTATCAGCTAATTCTACCTTCCTACCTTGCCCATTGCCATAATTACATTTTCCAGCATGGAATCAATTATGTTAAGCACCCTTGAAGATGCATCATAGGCAAATTTGAATTTCATCATATTAGCCATTTCCTCGTCCATGGACACTCCGGATATGGCCGTTCTCTGCTCATCAGCAGATTGGACCAGGGTTGTCTGGCTCTCGGTTATCCTGTTGGCTTCAGCCCCCCCATTACCTATATCCAGAATTACCGACCTGTAAAACTCATCTATGGTAACATCTCCCGCGCTATCCTCCATCAGATCGGCATCTCTCAGGTTTGCAATCTTTCTGGCAATGGAATTATCACCTTTTGCTGTAGAAGATGAGGCGGTGATATTGTTCAAGCCCTTATCACTCAACAGTTCATCACTCAGCCTGAGATTTCCCATCTGCATGGGATACCTGTCGTCTATAGCTGCAAAGAAGTCCACACCAGGCTTTCCGTCCAGTGTAAACCCGGACTTCTGGAGATAGTTTATTTCTCTTGCTATAGCGTTAACCATGGCATTCAATTTTATTTTTACATCCGATACAATGTTGTTTGAGGGAAGAATGTTCCCCATTGCAGCATTAACTGCCTGTCTCATGTTCATGTTCATGCCGGCAAACACAGACGTATACTCCTCTTCGGTACTGCCCAGGGCAAATACTTCACCGCCGGTAGCGGCAGCGACCTTGCTCCATCCGATTTCTGTGGCATCCTGCCCCTGGTTCATAAAGCTCTTGTTTGTTATTATGGAAGTTTTGACTCCGCAGTCTATGAGCTTCTGAATGTGGCCTGCATCACCGCTGGTGTCAACAAGTGAGCCATCAATACTTTTATTGGTGAATATATATGCAACCTTTGTGGCATCAGCCCTGTAATTATTAATAGAATTTTGTATTTCATCGGCAAAGGTGCCAAAATCAGCATCTGTTCCTGCCGAGCCGTCAAATAAGGCATCAAAGCCGGGATCGCTCAACAAAGCATCTATATTTTCCTGGGTATAGACATTGTCAGGGCCTCCATAGAATTGGGAAACCGAATCCATGTTCACAAACCTGATATTAAAATCCGTACCTGTAATTTTTAAATCACTTACAAACTTGCCGATATATGCCTTTAAATCTGCCAGATAACTTGATTCCGGTCCCTGTGTAGTGTCAATGCCTATTGTAATATCGACCTTTTCCCTGGGGTTTCCGTTTTCGTAGGTTCCTTTAATGCCCGGAACCTCACCACGGGCCTCCATCAAGCCTTTTAATATACCGCTTTTTATATTAACTTCTATGTTGGTGCCTTCCAGCATAGGATAAAAGTAATTTCCGTTTTTAGCATTCGCTTCCACGTACAAATTCCTTGAGGTACCTTTTTGAACAAGATAATAGCCCCCAAGTGTTATATCAACCTGTCCATCCTGCATTTCCAAAGCTTCAGCATTGCATAGCTTAGAAAGCCTGTCCAGCAAGAGGTTCCGCTGATCCCTGAAATCATTGGCACTGTCGCTGTTAATTTCCTGGCTGGCTATTTTATAGTTAAGTGTTGCTATCTGACTGGTTATATTATTCAATTCACCAATCCTGACCTGAATCTCGGAATTAAGGTCATTTTGAAGCTTATCCAACTGCTGGCCTATGTGATTGAAATGGTACACCAGCGCCTGTCCCCTTTGCCGCACAAGTGCCCTTGTAGTGAGGCTCTCAGGATTTTTGGTCAATTCCTGCCAGGAGTCCCAGAATTGATTCATAACCTCCTGGAGACCGCCATCTGCCATAGGGTCATTAAGAATAGACTCCACATCTCCAAAAGCCTTGCCTCTGGTTTCCCAATATCCCAAAGAGGTATTTTCTCTTCTGTAAATATTGTCAAGGAAAGTATGTCGTATCTGCCTGGTCTCCTGGATATCCGCCCCTAAACCATACTGAAACAGTCTCCCGTTCTTACCGTATTCATTTATATATGGACTTGACTCGATCATTAGCTGCTGACGGACATATCCGGTTGTATTGACATTGGATAAATTGTGTCCTGTAACAGCCAGTCCTCTTTCACTGACCATGAGCCCTGACCTGGCAATATCATAACTAGAAAACCCTACAGCCATGTGCTGTCCCCCTAATTCAAAAAATACACTGAAAACATAATTCTATAAAATCCTTTTACAGGCCACTAGAGCTTTACATCAAATAAATTCCGTTTCTTTGAGTCGCCGGAGCTTCCTGAACTGCCGTAATTATTTGACACAGTGTCTATACTTGTCATCATGTTTATTGAAAAATCGATATATTCCAACGAGTTCTTAATAAGCTTTGAATTCAACTCGTTATTATCCTTAAGTGCATTAATGCTGTCAACAATCTTATCCTGACAAACCTTTAACTGTGCTGATTCACCCTCACCCAGCCAGGTTCTGAGCCAGGAAATCGTAACATCTTCAGGCTTTTGACCTGACAATTCGCACAACCTTTCAACTATCTTCTCTCTCTCATCTTCCAGTTTCGAAATCTTCATTACCAGGGATTGCTCAATCTTAACTATATTTTCAAGTTCATTGACCTTTCCTCCGATAATCATTTCCTTCTTATTGTTTGATATCTTGTAGAGTGTTTCATATACATCATTTTCCTGATTCAGTACATTGACTAATTGCCTGACTGCTTCTTCTGCTGCCATCTACGTTACACCCCCCGAACATGTGTGCATTTCATTAGGTCAAAATGTTTATCTTTCGCATTTTCAAGTAATTTAAGTCTTTGGTAGCTGTTCTCTCCCAAATTAAGCTTTTTGATCCAGAATGGATTTCCCAAGCTTTTCTACTATTTCCCTGCCGCTGACATCATATTTTCCAGACCTGTAAACCTCAGAAAACTCCTCAACCTTGTTCTGCCTGAAATCAGGAATATCCTTTAATGCCTTTGACACAGTCTGGTAATCCATTGCGTTGCTGGATATGGATACCACATCCTTCTTGGGTGCTACGGAACCGGTCTTGCTGATTTTCCCCACAGACTTGCTGGAGTCATAGACCTTGGACACATTGTAAATATCACCCGTGATTTTCATCTCTACACCTACTTTCTAAGTTGCACTTATATAACTCAATCTACTATATTTATTATCGTCAATTTATTGAATTAATTTAGTATTCCTTTGCAATTAATAATTGGAAAAGTCAACAGGGCTGATTTCAGATGCTTCTGAGAGCTATTATTTCCCGAAATGCGCATATTTAATGCTGGACGCACCACGCAATAAAAGACGGGAGCAAATGCTCCCGCCTTAACCAATACTTTTTCAGGCCTGTTAAAGATTTTTATTCAGATATCTCATGCCAATTCCCGTTTTTTTAGGCTCGGGTTCCTTATCTGCCTGGGCTATGGTTCCCGATATGTCATTATGGACCTGATTCTGGCATTCACTGCAGAATCGGCCGGTCCTGATAGAGCGTCCGCACCTTTCACATTCAAGCACGATATTTGACCCTTCGGTAATTTCCAAACGGCCCTCCTTCAGAAACATCTTAATTTTTTCAACGCTGACATCACACTCCATAGCCACCTGCGAAAGTGTAGCCCCGGGGTTGTCATACAAGTAATCCTTTATTTTTTTAAAAACCTCTTCGTCTGCATTTTTACAATCCAGGCAAATGGGCGGACCACCAATATAGTTGTACATTCTTCCGCAACGTCTGCAGTTTCTTAAATCCGGCATAACTAATTCCCCCTATAGACTAAAATAAATAACTAAAATATTATATGTAGGTAAAACCTATTAATCAGCTCTTGTTGTTGCAATCACTCCTGCAATTATCCTGGCCGCACCCGCCTGTTTAAGCTCCTTGCTGCATTGATTGACCGTACTCCCGGTTGTTAATATGTCATCTACAAGCAAAATGTTTTTATTGGCTGCCCGACTTGGGCAATTTACTGTAAAAGCACCCTCCAGATTTGAAAATCGTTCAGCCCTGCTTAACAAACTTTGACTTCTGGTTTCCAAAACTTTAATCAATAAGCCGCCTTCCAGCTTCAGACCCAGTTCCCTTGCCACCAACCCGGCCATAAGTTCAGCCTGATTGTAGCCTCTCTGTCTCATCCTGCCCTTATGCATGGGTACAGGTATCACGGCATCTATTTCCCCAGCCTGTACAGTATTGCGTACCTTCAATGCCAGCAGCTTCCCAAATGCCCTGTAGTAGGAAGGCTTATCCTTAAACTTGAATCTTCTTATGGAATTTTTAAGTGCATTGCAGTATTTGCCTACACATATGATTCCGTCACAGTAAGTTTTCATTTCTCCCGGCAGATAAAAAGGCTCGACACAATTGCTGAAATATTCCATATCTCTGGCACATGAGATACATATGTTAATAGGACTTTCCGGAGACAATACCTCGTTACAAATACTGCATCTCGGAGGAAATATATACTCCAGCAGACTTATAAATATCCCTCCTGATTGGTTACGCGCTTCTCTTAGCTTTAACTTCATTGTACATCACTTTACAAAGTTATGCAATATGACATTAATTCCCACATTTCAACTTCATTTTCAGCAAAATTTACCGTCTATATTTTGAGCAAGTCGCACAGCATGGAATTTCGTTCATTTATCTTCACATTGGATACCATAACTTTAACTGCTTTTTTCTGGCCTATTATGCAGGCCATTTTTTTTGCTCTTGTAACAGCAGTATAACCCAGATTCCTGTTGAGCATTATATAATTTCTCATATGGCAGAGTATGATAGCCGCTTCACATTGCGAACCTTGCATCTTGTGTACCGTGAGGCTGTAAGCAAGGTCAATTTCCTCCAGCTCATTCACCTGATAAATTATGATAAATTCATCGTATTGGACAGCTACTCTCTTTTCCGGGGTTGTATCATTGCTTTCATCATCACCATTCCCGCTTACTTCATTGATCTTTGATATTTCAATAATCCGTCCAATATCTCCATTGAACACTCCTGCACTTTCTTCAGCTACATAGCTCCCGGTAAAGGGATCCTTGTGATAATGGGTGGACTCATAGTTGTTGCTCAAATGAATAACCTTATCACCCTCTCTGAAAACACTGTTGCCCCTCTTGATCTCGGCTCTGCCTTGGGCAGAAGGATTTACCAGTTCCTGAATGGCTTTATTCATTTCATAGGTTCCGATTTCCGAAGTTTTTTGCGGGCAAATAACCTGTACGTCGTCAATGGTATAACTGTACCCCGTCATCAGCCTGGTCAGTGCCTCAAGAGTTTTTTTTATGACTCTGTTCTTGTCCTCTTCCTCTATTATGAAAAAATCTTTATTCTCATTTATACTCTCAGGCATTTCGCCGTTTATGATCCTGTTTGCATTGGAGATAATACCCGACCCGTCTGCCTGGCGCTTGATGACATTTAACTTGACAGTTCTTATTATGCCGCTGTTTATCATGTCCTCCAGCACATTGCCCGCACCGACGGACGGAAGCTGCTGTGTATCTCCAATCATCACCACTGTAGTTCCCGGCGAAATGGCGGTAAAAAGTGCATGGGCCAGGTCTATGCTCAGCATTGAGCCCTCATCCACAACTATCAGGTCATAGGGCAGCTCATTGCCCTCCCTGTAAAAAAAGCCTTTATTTTCGTATGAAAATTGAAGCAGCCGGTGTAAGGTCATGGCTTCAAACCCAGTTATCTCGGTAAGCCTTTTTGCCGCCTTCCCTGTGGGCGCTGCCAGCATAAAGCTCATTTCCTCCTGGTTTTCAAAATACCTTTGCAAAACATATATCATACATTCAACGGTTGTAGTCTTGCCGCTTCCTGCCGACCCGGTCAGTATCAGCATATTTGTATCAAAAACTGCCTTTACGGCCTCCTTCTGCATGTCCTCCAGTCCGAATCCACGCATGGCCTCAAACTCCTCAATAAGCCTGTCCACATTACAAAAACGTGCATCCGGCTGGCAGCGGGCAATTTTCTTTATGGCAACAGCCGTCTCATACTCCAGTTTGTACATTTCCTTAGTATAAACAGCCTCGAAGCTTTCTTCCATCTCGGAATAGGTTATATTCACAAGGTTGCCCAGCTTCAGCATTCTGTCATATGCCTCTTCAAGCTCCCTGGTGGTTATGGTATCAGCTTCGTCGCTTAGCGCCTTAGCCGTCATTTCCAGCAGCTTGGACTTAAACAGATAGCAGTGTCCGTCACTTTCCGCCGTTTCCAGAACACTTTTCAAGGCGGATTCCAGCCTGAATATGGAATGGGGGTCTATCCCCAGCTTCCTTGCTATTTCATCACAGCTTTTAAAACCAAAACCCCTGATGTTTGCGAACATATATGGGTTCTGCTCGGCTATAGCAATTGATGTCCCCTTAAAGGAATTGTATATTTTCATAGCCTTGGCAGAAGAAACTCCAAACCTTTGAAAAAATATCATTACATTTTGATACTCCATGTTTTCCATATAGGAATCATGAATTATTCTGGCTTTGTCAGGAGATATCCCCCTTATTTTGGAGAGAGCCAGAGGTTCATTTTTTATAATCTCCAGAGTCCTGCTGCCAAAGCCCTCCACATAGCCTGAGCCCGATTTATATCCGGCAACAATGTTTCTGGCGGTTTTTTCGCCGACTCCCTTAATTATGCCGCAAGACAAGAAAGAAATAATCCCCTCGTCTGTTGCAGGCTCTATAAACTCAACCGTTTCAGCCTTGAGCTGCTTTTCTCCCCTGTAGGCTCCTACAGTTCCTATAACCTTGCTTGGGAGTACTGCACAGTGTTCATTAACCTCATAGTAGCCGGTAACACTTATCTGATCGGAGGCCTCATGCTCAAAGCCGTCCTGATCAATAATCTTCTCAATATCAAAGGTATAGATTTTATACCCGTTATCGGAATTTTCATATATTTTGTAGTCAAATCTTCCGATTATACTAAGCACTGTACCTACAGCATAACTGTCAAACGACCACCGCTGCTGCTGAAACTGTCCAATCGCCATAAATATCTCCTTTTTGAAACACCTTCTCACTATAATAAATAATATCCTATTTTACCCATGCCATCAAGAATTAGCAGGCAACCAGAAAAAAATTCCTCCGTGTATTGTCATCCGGAGGAATTCCAGTATCCTTTATGTAGAACTAACTTTTATTTTTATAGAATATGCAGTCCCTTTCCTCAAAGGAACAGACCTCCAGCAATGGAAACTGGTTTTCAAGCTTTTTTAACAGCTTTAAGGTATCATCTTTAGAATTCATATCAACTGCAATAAAATTGCCGTTTATAGCAATGTTTCTCACAAATTTGCTTTCCATCGCCTCTCTTATCAGTCTTTCAATATTCTGTTCCTGGTCGTTCACCAGTAGAACCAAATTAGCCTTTTCCACAAAGTATTTCTTCCTGTCCATCAATTTAAAAATGTCCAAAAACAGACTGATCAGTCCAAATATGGCCAGAAGTGAAAGTACCGCGTAGTCTATCCCCATAGCTATCACTCCCTAAAATATGTCGTACATTATTTTATGAAGTGTGCTTCACAAGTGTTACAGGGCCCTGCATACTTTTACCTTGGAAACCTTCTTTTCATCCACCTCTTCAACCTTAAATACCAATTCGTTGTATTCTATGGTGGGTTTGTCGCCGCTTACAGGGATTCTCCCTATCTGTCCTATAATAAACCCGCTAAGGGTTTCATATTCATCAACAGGAAGATTTGAACCCAGAATTTCCTGAGCTTCGTCAAGACTTATAGAGCCTCTGATAATAAAGGTGTTATCATCTATTTTCTCTAATTCCTTTTCTTCATCATCATCTTCATCAAATATATTTCCGACTATTTCTTCGATTAAGTCCTCCAGAGTGACAATTCCTGCTGTTCCGCCATACTCGTCAATTATTATGGCCATATGGGTCTTATTCTGCTGAAGCTCTTTGAAGAGCTCATCCGTTCTTTTTGATTCAGGTACAAAATAGGGTTGCCTGATCAGTTGTCCCAGGCTGAAGTTCTTTGTATCGTCATTGGTTACAAATTTGAATACATATTTTGAGTGCATTACTCCCACGATATTATCTATATTATCCTCATAAACCGGTATTCTTGAGTATTTTTCGGTATTTATAAAATCTATGACCTCTTTAAGACCTGCATCTATTGAAAGAGCTGCAATATCCGTTCTGTGTGTCATTATATCGGACACAGTCTTGTTGTTGAATTCAAAGATATTGTTAATCATCTCTTTTTCAGTTTCATGTATTGTACCCTTCTCTTCACCCACATCCACCATCATCCTGATTTCTTCTTCTGTTACCTGCTCCGCTTCGGCATTAGGGTCAACTCCGAACAACCGGACAAAGAAATTTGTGGAAGCAGTCAGCAGCTTGACAAAAGGTGCTGTCAAAACAGAAAGAATATGCAAAGGCTTTGCTACAAACCTTGCAATAGGTTCGGCTTTTGTCATTGCCAGCCTTTTTGGTACAAGTTCTCCAAGCACCAATGTAAAATATGACAAGATTACAGTTATCACCAGCATTGATGCTGTCTTAAGCCATACCTCCGGTACGGGCAGTCCCAATGCGATCAGCAGCCTTACCAGCGGCTCGGCAAACGTCTCCGAAGCGAAGGCACTGGCTAAAAAGCCTGCCAGGGTAATTCCTATCTGTATAGTAGCGAGAAACTTACTTGGCTCGCTTAAGAGTCCGTTTAATATTTTGGCTTTTTTATCCCCATCCTCAGCCAGCAACCTTATTTTGTTATCATTGAGCGATATCAATGCAATCTCTGACGCTGCAAAAAATGCATTCATAATCACAAGTACCAGTAAAACAAATATTTCCGTAAACAATTAATTCATCCTCCATCTGAATAATACTTAAAAGAATTTATAAGCTTATGCTTTCCCTTACAAATAAAAAAAGACACGCCAATCCAAGGCAGGACTGTCAGGGTCTTCCGAAATAGTTTATTGCAAACCTTTTTTTCTTTTTAAGTAATATCCAGCAGAACATCGGATAATTATTGGATGTATCCTCAGGATTATCGTCCATGCTCATTTTCCCCCCTTTGTAACTTATTATTATTCCCTGTATCAATTTATATTATAATCTACTACAAATACCTGCCGGCTGTCAAATGGGACAAATCAACATACTGCCGTATTTTTATGCAAAAAGCAGGTCACAGCTTGAATGAAAGCCCTAAAACATGCTTTTAATATCATTCGCTTGAGGTATGTATGACTTTTGCGCTTATTACTGCTATAAACTTCTTTTATATTATTATATGTTTCACTGTACAGTAATATTTTAGCAGAAAAAAGAAAATACATTCCCCCTGAAGGAAATGTATTTTCTTTTTATCCTTAAGTATTTATTCCGCAATAAACTTTTAACCTGCTATTACAGGCCTGCCTCTTTTTTCAGAAGCTCCGCGACATCTGTTTTTTCCCAGGTGAAGTCATTATCATTTCTGCCAAAATGCCCGTACGCCGCAGTCTTTTTGAATATGGGCCTTCTCAGATCCAGCGTCTTTATTATACCGGCAGGTCTTAAGTCAAAATGCTTGTTTACCAGTTCGGAAATTTTTTCCTCTGGTATCACAGCTGTTCCAAAGGTATCTACCAAAACCGACACCGGCTTTGCGACACCGATTGCATATGCAAGCTGCACCTCACATTTCTTAGCAATGCCTGCTGCAACGATGTTCTTTGCAACATATCTGGCAGCATATGCCGCGGAACGGTCCACCTTGGTGGGGTCTTTGCCGGAGAACGCACCGCCTCCATGTCTTGCATATCCTCCATAGGTATCAACAATAATCTTTCTTCCTGTAAGTCCCGAATCACCCTGTGGACCGCCCACCACGAACCTGCCTGTGGGGTTGATGAAATACCGTGTGTTCTGGTCAAGCAATTCTGCGGGAATTACAGGTTTTATAACAAATTCCATCATGTCTCTTTCTATTATTTCGTGGCTTACGTCAGGACCGTGCTGAGTAGATATGACTACTGTGTCCACCCTCACCGGCTTATCCCCGTCATATTCCACTGTCACCTGGGATTTTCCGTCAGGTCTGAGGTAATCCAGAGTTCCATCTTTTCTGACTTCGCTTAATTTCTTTGAAAGCTTATGAGCCAAAGTAATAGGCATTGGCATCAGCTCAGGTGTTTCATCACACGCAAAGCCAAACATCATGCCCTGGTCTCCCGCTCCTATTGCCTGAATCTGTGCCTCGCTCATTTCACCGGTCTTAGCTTCAAGTGCCTTATCAACTCCCATTGCAATATCTGCAGATTGTTCATCTATAGAAGTCAAAACTGCACAGGTTTCACTGTCAAAACCGTATTTTGCCCTGTCATAGCCTATTTCTCTGATTGTATTTCTGACGACCTTTGGTATATCAACATAACATTTAGTTGAAATTTCACCCATTACAAGCACCATACCTGTAGTTACAGCAGTCTCACACGCAACCCTGGCTTGAGGGTCCTGCTGGAAGATGGCATCAAGGACTGCGTCTGAAATTTGATCGCACATTTTGTCCGGATGTCCCTCGGTTACAGATTCTGATGTAAATAATCTTCTTGTCATAATTAATACCTCCACTTATAATATTTATTCTGCGGCCACTTTTTATCCCCTGTTCCTGCCTGCAAAGGCCAACTTGTATTGATGAACTCCAGACAGGCAATAAAAAAAACCTCTTCCGAGGTTTGTCATTCTTACTAAAACAATGATCCCCCTCATCTTTCAGGTAAAATACCTGTAGGAATTGGCACCATGCACAATCAAATGCTGGTTGCCGGGTTTCATAGGGCCCATACCCTCCACCTCTCTTGATAAGGATAAAAATATTAACTTTGAGTATATTTAACCATATAATTCATTATTCGTCAAGACTTTTTCTATTTTTTACCATTTGCTTTCGTTAAAAATCTTTCGCGATTTACAATAAATCTTTCATGTGTCCCTTCACCTATCTTATCCTTCTCGTCAAAGGCTTCAACACTAAAAACAAGACGTTTCCCATCCACTCCTGTCAGCACAGCCCTGGCAGTAACCGTCATTCCCAACGGGGTTGCTGCTGTATGCCTGACACTAATTACCGTACCCACCGAAGAGCTGTCTGAAGCAAGGTACTCCTTGAGTGCGTTTGTTGCCGCTTTTTCCATAAGCGCTATCATCGAAGGTGTTGCAAAAACCTCCATATCCCCGCTGCCCATTGTCCTGGCTGTATTACTGCTATCCACCAAAGCCGATGCTTCTCCTGTCAATCCTTCTGTTATTTCCATAGTCCTTATCTCCGTTTCCCAGTTCCTTTACAAGCCATATTTATCTGAAATATAAGATATCCGGCCAATCATACCTGATTTATTGAACTTTGATTCTGCTTATATTATAAAACACATATTATAAGAAATATCAAGTATAAATCTGAAAATTCAGTGAGCATTATACACAAACCGAAAAAAAGGCATAGCTGATTTAGGAGGTTTTTAGCCCAATCAACTATGCCGTGAAATATTGCGTGTTTACATTTCAAAGCCCTGATACGACTTCAGCGGTGTTGCAGCATGTGCTCCTTAAAGTCTCAGACTATTTTTCTATCTCCCAACCGGGAAGATACTCTGAGGTATTTGACAGCATCCTTTCAAACAGGTTTCTTGCATCCTTAATGCTGATATTCACCAGGGGATCATTTGCAAAGGCCTTAAAAGCCAAATCCTTATCTTTTGAAAAAGCTGCCCTGATTATTGTTTCCTGATTTACAACATGCCTTATAACCAGGCTGTAGATTTCCTCCGGCAATTGGCCCGCACTGACCGGCCTTATGCTGTTATGGGAGAATACCGCATTGGTTTCCACAACTGCACCCAACGGCAGCCCTTGAATCTGACCCATATTGGGAAGGTTTACATTGGTAACCAGATCTCCCAGGCCAACCAGAGCCTTGATTTGTTTGATTCCTTCTTCGCCGGAATGCTTGAGCTCCATTTGCTCTTCACCGCTGAGAAAACGGCTGCTTTTTTCCATTTTGTCTTTAAGGTCCTTGACTCTCCAACTGACGGGAGTCAATCCGAAGCCCCATTCTTTTGCTACTTCCGGATTCTTGAGATACCAGGGAGGGCAGAATTCTGCAAGATGGCGGTCTCCCGCTGCAGCCACCAGCCCATATCTTCTGAACAGATCAAATTTTACCTTGTTATAGCTGTTGAAATAACTGTTTCGAACCTGATCAGCCTCTGTTTCAATTTGATAGCCCTCTTCGGCATATTTTTCGGTAAATTCCCTGTAAAGCGGCAAAAGATCTTCGCCTTTATAGGTGGCGCTGTTTAACCAGGTGAAATGATTTATGCCTATGACATTTACCTTTATATCCTCTCTGTCAATCCCGGCTATTCCCTTCATATCCTTAAGCATTTCTGCCATAATCTTCTGAGTTGAAAATACTTCGTGACAGCATCCGAAGGCTTTTATCCCGGGGAACACCTGGTACAAAGTTTTTGTACATAGCGTCATCGGATTTGTATAATTTATGACCCAGGCCTCGGGAGAATATGCTTTTATCGCCTCTGCGATTTCTACAAACATGGGAATGGTTCTTAAGGCTCTTACCAACCCTCCGGGCCCCACTGTGTCGCCTACAGACTGGTATATGCCGTATTCCTCCGGCAGGTGAACATCCGAGGCCATTTCCTCGAAAGAGCCCGGCAATATGGATATGATGACGAAATCCGTACCGGTCAGAGCCTCCTTAAGGCTGTCCATAGCCTTGTACTGCCACTTCCCGGATACATCCGGGCGTTCAGAGAGCATATTTCCGATTTTCTCATTTGCCCTGGCAGCCTCCTGATTAATATCGTACAATCTGACTGTACCCGATATTTCCTCATCTACGGCCAGGTCCTTCATAAGATTCCATGCCCAGCCTCTGGAACCGCCGCCAATATACGCAATGTTTAAATTATTCTTATCGTATAACATATTATGTTACCCCTTCCTTATTGCTGTGAATTTATTTGTTGGCCGAGAATTTCATATTTCATTTCCAGCCCTTGATTGTCAGATTTTCCTGCCGCCCTCCAAGTCTGTGCTTCAGGGCATTGAGCCTGAAATACATCTCACGGGGCACTTGATCTTCAAAGAGGAATGGACTTGTTTTCATAAAACCGGGATCCATGAAGTCCCACCAGGTCAAGGCCTTGATTTCTGAACGTGAGGCCGCAATTGTGTAGAACTGTTCCAGCCAGTCGGACTGAACATGCTCATTCCAGGCAGAATGCCAGCCCCCCTTTGTCAAACCGATCTGAGACTGCGGATCAACTGTGCTTATGTCATCCGTCTGACCTCTTGTATTCCCTCCCGGTACACCCATTTCAGTAATGTGTACAGGCTTTCCGAAGCTTGCATATACATTGAGCAGGCGGTAAACCGCCACCATATCTCTGGCCGGAAAATAAAGCTGTATGCCTACCACATCAAAATCTATACCTTTTTCTATTGCACTCCTGAAGAACTTCATAGGAGATACGGGCCGCTCAAAAACTGGCCCGTAACATACAAATTTCCCAGCTACATACTCTGCAAACGGAAGGCACACATTTATGATGGAAGTTGCCTCGGGATCCGCCTCTCTTACTGTCTCACAGCATATTTTGGTGAGCTCCATCAACTGTTCCTGTGTGAAGTTGAAGCAATTTGCCCAGTCATGAGGCTCGTTCATTGAGTCCCACACCTTGATGCGTCCCTTGTACCGTCCCACCGTTTTTTTTACAGTGTCCCTTGCAAAAGCCGAAAGCTCCTCATAGCTTTTTGTGAACATCCATGCAGGATTTGTTTCCTTATGTCCGAACCATAGGGGATGACCTTTTGAAGTTATTCCGTTTGCCTCGCACCAATCCACCAGTTCATCCCTTCTGGAGAAGTCCAGCCGCCCCTCTTCAGGAGCCAACTGGTAGGAGTAAAACGGTATGGTTGCAAAATTGAACAGGCTCTTGAAATACTCAGCATGCCTGTTCTCACCTGCATGCTTGAACAGGTTGCAGCCCAGCAGCAGCTCAGGTCTTGGCTTCGCTGCAAGCTTCACCAGTGCACTTTCGTAGCACAATGCCTCTGCAGCCAGCACGGCATGGGAAAGTGCTTTCAAACGGCAGTAGCCTGCATCCACCTTTTTCTTTGAAAGAGAATAGTACTCCCTGGCGGCATCAAAATGCCCTTTTGCATATGGGCTTGGAATAATGCCTTCTGCAAAGTTTTCAGCTTCCCAAATGTAGGTTTCTACAGCTTCAGCTACAAAATCAAATACTTGACTGCCTGCAAAACCGGACGCCGCATATCCCTCTCCGCGGTTATGGGCCATCACCCATATATTACCGTATAGAGGAAGGTTTACGCGCCCGTGAAGCATGAACGGGGAAGCCTCCACATTGAGCTCCACGGTGCCGTCGGACATTATGGTGCTTTTACGTATATCAGGTTCAAAATACATATCGCTTGCATAAAGCGTATTCAATATGTATTCAGGCATTGAACCACCCTCTGAATCTGTCATTTTTACTTTTACAAGCTTGCCCATATATTTATATCACCTATCCTTTTATAAATTATAGTGTAATCAGTAAAGCTCATTGGAAGAGCCTATATATACTTCAACAAGCCTTCTGCCTCCACGCACCAGCTACCGTCCTGCGGAAACCCGGGCAGGCTTTTCCCTCCGTCCTGTTCCCATCCGGCCGCCATCATGGCGACAGCCAACAGCAAACTGCCGTTTCCGGGGAGATAGAGCGGAAGGTCTTCCCTGTCCGCCTGGGAATTATGCCCATTTAAAGCATAGGTATTTTTAGGTTTATCTGCCAAAAGCAAATCCACGGCAAGGGAGGTCAGACCCAGTCTGGCACAGCACATTGACATCATGGCAAAATCCCATCCCCACATTGAGTCAAAATCCCAGCATTGGAGCACCCTTTCCACGGTATTTTTCATTATATCCCTGTCCACCGACTCCCCGGGAAGTACACCTAAAGCTGCAAGCATTGAAGGGTGGTCATGATTATACGGAGCCTTGGAAAAAGTCTCGGGGCAGTTTTCATGAGCCAGATAGACACCGTCCTTAACCGGCAGTTGAGACAGCTTCTCTGCTGCTTCAAGGTAACGTGGATCTGGTGTTTCACCTAGCCGCTGCTGCCATTGTGCAGCAGTTTTCAAGCCCCAGCGGAAATACTCCAGTTCATAGGCGGGATTCATTACAGCTTCCGGAGCATGAGTTTCCTGGGCCGGTATGAGCGGCGGACCCATTACATACCTGTCATTTTCCTTGTCGTAGTGCAGGAAGGAAACCATAAAATCAGCACTTTCAATTACCAGGCTGACATATCTCTTTAACGTCTCGGTATTGGGATGGGCTCTGTAGCAAAGTTCCGAGAGCATTATGGGATGAGGCTGCTGCCAGACCAGCAAGACACCGATGCTGGATGGTGCATTCAGCCCGCTGGGGTCACTCATCTTTGTCCATCTGGCGCCTGCATAACCCTGTTTCTCAGCATCTTTTCTTGCCTGAGGCAAAATATTCAGATACCATTTCAAGCTTCTTTCCAGAAGCTCCGGCCTTCCCCACAGAACAAACTGGGCTGCATGCCAATAATGCATTTCCAGATGGAATTTCCCGTACCAACTGTTGCAGGTCAGGCCTGTCTCAGCCGGGGGAAGAGTTCCGCTGCACTGGATTGCCGTAAGGTATTGGGAGAGAACTATTCTTCGTTCCAGCTCGGCAGCCCTGCTGTCTGTGGAATTTATAAGCTGAACGGCGGCTCCGTTGTTCCAGAACTTCTCCCAGTGGGCAGCCGAACGGATTTTTGCGGTATAGAAGTCATTAGGAATATTTACGGGCATTTGCGGCGAAAACCCCGCCGAGAAATAAAGCTCCTCACTCCCGTCTGCAGCCGCCAGGGTGAATTGGTGACAGCCGGTCTGCTTAAGTATTGCATTTGGGCTGAACACCATATCAACATAATATATGTCGGAATCCAGTTCCCTCTTGATTATCACTCTATTGGGGTAATACAGAATAATTTCACTCTTATGTGCCTTTTCACGCCCCCAATCCGATGCTTTTTTTTCGGGGCTTCCATATGGAAAATCAAAATTAATTTCAAGCTTTCCTGAAGATACGAGCCTGGACCTTATATGGGCGCTTACCGAGTCCTGCTTCGGATCAGTACAGGTCTCCACCTGAACTGCTTCGTCAAATACGGCAAATTCCGATATCAGCATCCCCTGCCACAAATCCAGTATTTGTTTCACATTCTTTATGTCGGACAGGACTGCGGCCCTGTTATTTTCCACTAAATTCATTCTGATACTGCATAAATTCAAACGGTGAGGATTTTCTCTAAGATTTTTAAACAACTGCTCCTGGCCTTTGTCATCGGCTGCATAGCCCACCATTCTGCCATGGGTTTCATACTGTTTAAGCTTTAAGTCCTGGTAATTTCTGTCTACCGGGAACGAGTGCCACCCCCATTGAGACATTGTACACAGGGGAAAGTATTCATATTCCTTGTGAAAAGTCTGAAGCCCTGTTATATCTGCTGTAAAGGCAAATTCACCATTTCCTATGGTAAACGGAGCTTTTTTGTCCGGTGCTTTCAGTACCGGATTGTTGCGAGTAATTAATGCATACCGGTCAATTACGCTGGAATTTTCTTTTAAATCGGCTTTTTGCATAACGTCCCCTTTACCAAAGTCAATTACTGTATCGTATTTCAGCCCATAGTAATTGACTTTTTTAATAAAACGGATGCGGCTGAATCAGCCGCACCCCTCAACTACATTTATTGATTATAAGTACTTCAAATTATTTAGCTTGTGCATACCATTCATTAACTTCTTTTGTAATCTGGTCTCCACCGAGCTTCTTCCAGTCTGTAACAAATTTGTCGAAAGAGTCGATTGAATCTCCCATAATGATCTTTGTGAATACTTCATCTTCCATAGCATCGAGGGTCGCCTGCTTTTCAACCATGGTAGGAGTTGATGAACCATAGAAGAGGTTTGTCAACAGATTCTGACTGTCAACATACTTACCGATTATGTCCGCACTGGACGGTGTACCGAATATTCTTTCATCACCCCAGAAATTTCTGTCTCCGGCCTTGGATTTCTGGATTTTATCATAGTAACCGAATTCTTCAGCATTCAGTATTGAAGTATCATTTGTTTCCATAGCTTTTATTACATTGTTGTGAGCATTGAGGTTCTTAAGCGCAGGCTCATAAACTACCAGTGAATACTGCCATGTGGCTATACCGCTCTTAGTAACGCCGAATTTTTCGTTTTTAGCCTTGGCCTCGTCTGAAGCATCACGGTTATATCCGCTTGAACCATTTTCAACAAGCTTCATAAGAGCTTCAGGATTTTTGCAGTTCTTGTTAACTGCATAGTATTTTGTAACAGGCATTGATGTAACAGGAGCTGCAGGAGTACCATCAATTGACGGCAACTCTATCGCCTGCCAATCAGCATTAGGCTCGTTGATTGCACAGTCTTTCAGGAATGCACCCGGTGATGACAATCCACCGTAAGTGATACCCACTTTACCGGAGGAAACTGTTTCCATAACCTTTGCTTTATCTTTAACGCCGAATTCCTTATCGATTTGTCCGCTCTTATACATGGTCTGCAACTGCAATAATGCATCTTTTATCTGTGGCTGTATTGAACCGTAAACAGCGCTTCCGGAAGCATCCTTCACCCATCTTCTAGGATAAGAATGATAGCCTGCAAATAAACCTGCTGCTGAAGCATGCTTGTTGTTGACATCCAGGAAGTTTTTAACCAATGCAAGTCCAAAAGTATCGTTTTTGCCGTTTTTATCAGGATCATTCTTTACAAATGCTTCGGACACCTTATACAAATCCTGTAATGTCTTTGGCATTTCAAGTCCGAGATTCTTCAGCCAGTCTGCTCTGATATAAAGTATCTGAAGATTGTCAACTGAAGATGCTGTATGTGGTATTGCCATAAGTTTTCCGCCTATTTTTGCAGAATCAAAGCTTGCTTTGTCCTGCTCCAATATGCTCTTTGTGAAATCAGAAGTATTGTTCTTATATAAGTCTGTCAAATCATAGAGCATGTCATTTTCAGCAAGCTCAATAAGCTGCTTGTTTCTGAGCCACATGATATCCGGCAGATCTCCGGAAGCAACAGAAATATTCAATTTCTGGTCGAACTGTTCTTCTGGTACAGTCCATACATACTTAAGGTTTATACCGAAGTCTTCCTTGTAGGACGTCATATAAACATTATTTTCAATGCTCTCACCTGGTTCGAATTCTATACCGTTATTCAAAAATCTCCAAGCTGTCAGGTCAATTTCAGGGGTATACTTAGCTAAAAGATCGGTTGGTTTTTGGTCAGCCGGGGTTGTTGATGAAGCAGTGGAAGAACCTGACGCTGTAGCTTCACTTGACTTACTGTCACTGCCGCATGCAGCCATCGAAACTGTGATCATTGCCGCTAATGCTAGAGCTGCTAGTCGGGTTAAAGAAAATTTTTTCATAAGTTCCCTCCGATATTATTTGTTTAATGAGGCCTCAATTTAATTATATGGCTCTGCAGTTGTTCAAACAATATTCATATTTTTACTTTCAATTCATATCTTTACTTTGATTTTGTAAACCACACCATAAAATTATCTGAAAACTAAATATTTAAGATAGTCAAAGTCAGCTCTGCCTCCGGCACCCAGGGTATTATAGCTGAAGAGTCCCATCCTCGCTCCCTTCCAAAAGCCTTCCTTCAGGATGCAATTTCCGCCCAACTGGTAGAAATCACATCCATTTAAGCTGAAATAGAATTCTGTTTCACCTGATAAATCTATTACTGATTTAAACCAAACCTCCCCCGGTTTAAGGCAGGGTCCGTGATAGCTGGTGCCTCCCGTCACAACCTGTATGTGGCACCGCTCCCCCTGGTATACAGCTCCTATCCAGTTTTCTTCCCTGCCTCCAAGGAAACACAGCCCGGCTCTCTGCCCAGGCTCCATCAATCCGGTGTCCAGCTTAACCGTTACCACCCCAAAGTTTCCCATAAGCTTTTGCGTAATTGTATTTCTGGCATTGAAGATATTTTCTGCCTGCATCGCCGTCAAGGACAAATATCCGGGCCTTTGAGCCAATGACCAATTATCTGCAGCAGGATTGTGATTCCACTGCCATTGGCAGCCCAGCAGGGGAGAATCGAATTCATCGGATGCCTGCGGCAATGTCACCGGATAGGTTTTCCCCACATCAGGCTTCCTGTATATTCCCACAGGCTCTCCGTCAATTCCCATTACAGGCCAATCCTCTACCCAATTGACAGGCTGAAGATGGCATACCCTGCCCAGTGCTCCCACACTCTGAAAATGCATGAACCAGGTTTCTCCTGATTCCAGCTCCACCAGTCCGCCTTGATGAGGACCGTTAACATTGGTTTTACCTGTCTGAAGCACCACTCTTCTCTCGTAGGGTCCATAGATGCTCCTGGACCTTAAAACCGCCTGCCAGCCCTTTTCAACACCTCCCTCGGGGATAACCAGGTAGTAATAACCGTTTCTTTTGTATATTTTGGTGCCCTCGGCAATTTTTCCTATATATACGATAGCTCCCTCGTCAAGCAACTGCTTGCCGTCGGCGCTCATTTTGTGGATAATTATAGGACCTGCTCCCACTGTACTGTGTCCAAGATATGCATTGCCGTCATCATCCCAGAAAGGGCAGGGGTCTTCCCAGCCCGCCACTCTTCTTACCTCGTGGAGCGGTGTCCATGGACCTTCCGGCTGCTCTGCGCTGCTCATGTACAACCCCTCATCCGGAGTGCAGAAGTATACATAAAATCTGCCGGCATGGTATCTTATGGCCGGTGCCCAGCTCCCCTTTGCATAAGCTTCCATTTCGTCATACCGGCTGTGAATTTTCAGTTCATTATATACCTGCCCCACGATTGTCCAGTTTACCAAATCCCTGGAGTGGAGCACAGGTATGCCCATAAAGTGAAAATCCGAACAAACCATATAAAAGTCACTGCCTACTCGAATTACATCGGGGTCGGAATAATCAGCATTGAGCACAGGATTTTTATATAACCCGTCACCGATGTCTCCCCAGACATTGGTGTGGAATTCTTCTGTTTTTTTGAGATATTCCTCGGATAAAGCCATATAGTGCCTCCCTGTCTGCCAGACTCACAGCAGATCAAATAGTCATAATAATTTCTATTAAAAAAGTTTACCCTTTAACACTGCCCATTACAAGTCCCTTCATGAAGTATTTCTGAAGGAAAGGATATACGGCCAGCACCGGGACGGCAGCCAGGAATACCTGTGCCGCGTTAAAGGTCCTGTTGGATACATTTCTCATTGTCGCAAGCTCATCGCTGGCACTCATCATGGTGTCAGAATTTATTATTATCGAACGCAGGTAACTCTGCAGCGGCCATTTGCTTGTTGAATTCATATATATGAGTCCATCAAACCATCCGTTCCAGTGGCCTACCAGTACAAACAGCGACAAGGTGGCTATGGATGGCAGTGAAAGCGGCAGTACAATTTTAAAAAGTGTCCTCCAGTAATCACAGCCGTCTATATATGCCGCTTCCTCTATTTCCTTCGGAAGCCCTCTGAAGAAGTTCATTAAAAGAATGACATTGAATACAGGCACAGCGTTAGGTATTATCAGTGCCCAGATGGAGTCAATCAGTCCTGTATACCTTACAACCATATAGGTTGGAATCAATCCGCCTCCGAAAAGCATTGTGACAATGAAGAACCATGCATATATATTACGCGCGGAAAACTCTGATTTTTCCTTTGCCAGCGGGTATGCTATAAATACTGTCAAAACCATATTTATAATATAACCCAGGCCTATCCTTTTAATTGATACCAGGAATGCTGTCAAGAACTCCTGCTTCTTTAGAGCATACACATATGAATCCAGGGTAAACTCTACAGGCCAAAGATTTACATAACCTGCAGCGGCTGCAGATTTTGAACTGAAAGAGACTGCCAGAACATTTATCAGCGGCAAAAGACATGCAAAAGCCGCCAGACTAAGAAATAAATAATTTAATATAGTAAATGTTCTAGAGCCTATTGTTGAATAATTTTTCATTTATACCATCCTCCCTAGAATATTCTATATCCGGCATACTTATTCGCCAGCTTGTTGGAAACTAATATCAGTACCAGAGAAATTACCGACTTAAAGAGTCCTACTGCGGTTGCCACGCTGTATTGCGCCTCAACAAGACCTATCCTGTATACGAGAGTATCCAGAATATCTCCTGTACTGTAAACCTGTGGACTATAAAGATTAATTACCTGATCAAAGCCTGCATTCAATATATTTCCAAGGGACAAAACCGTCATAAGCGTCACTATGGGAAGTATTCCCGGAAGGGTAACATGCAGTGTCTGTTTCCAGCGCCCCGCGCCATCCACGTAGGCAGCCTCATACAGAGCCATGTCAATACTGGTGAGCGCCGCAAGATACACGATGGTATCATAGCCGAAGTTTTTCCATACGTTTGTTATTACCATTGTAAAAGGAAACCACTTGGAATCCCCGAGGAAAAATATGGGATCAATGCCGACCAAGCCAAGCATCTTATTTATAATACCGCTGGAGGGTGAAAGAACGTCAACAAGTATTCCTCCCAGTATGACCCATGAAAGAAAGTGCGGAAAGTATATAATGGTCTGTAAAGTTCTCTTGTATTTTTCCCTGCGCATTTCATTAAGCAGCAGCGCAAACACTACCGGAACTACAAGACCTACAATTATTTTCATAATTGATATAAATACTGTATTGTATATTACAGTTTTAATGTTAGGCAAATTGAGCATATATTCAAAATTATCGAAGCCCACCCATTTAGATTTAAAAAACCCCTTGGCTGGAACAAACTTTTGAAATGCCATAACTATTCCAAACATGGGAATATAATGGTAGATAAGTGTTAAGATGACCCCTGGTATAACCATGATATGCAGAGGTAGTTGCCTCAGCTTTTTTCCGCTGATCATAATTGCCTCCTCCTTTAATTTAGCACAGTAGTGAGATTAAAATTAAGTATAGTACTTACAATTAAATTATAAGGGTGGCAACATAACTGAACAATATTCATATCTTTACATTCAAATCATCTCTTTACTTGATAAGCTTTGAGTCTCTGTACTCCTGGGGAGTCATGGATGTAATCTTTTTAAAGAACCGCGCAAAGTTGGTTGCGCTCAGGTATCCCACCGCTTCAGAAATCTCGTGGATTTTGTAGTCGGGATTCTCCAGCAGCTTTTTTGCCTTTTTTATGCGGCACTCGCTTATATAGTCCGAAAGATTCTTTCCTGTGACCTGCTTAAACAGGCGTGAAAGATAGGAGGGGTTAAAATACACTATTTCTGCAAGCCGAACCAGGGAGACTTCATCCTGCAGGTGCAGGTGTTCATTTATATGCTTCTGAACAATTCCGATTACATCCTGGGCCCTTTTTTCTTCTTCGCTGTCCTTAATTTCAAACAGTATTTCTCCAAGCTGTTTGAGATATTCCACTGCATATTTCCAGGACTCATGGTATTCCAGGTTCATAAGCTTGTACATACTGATTTTAAAAGCAATCTTTTCCGTAAGATTCCATTTGTTTATATGGGACAGTATTACAAGGGCTATGGAATAATACTGCTCCACAGCAACTATATCATGCATGCTTTGGATTGCCGCCAGTTTTTCAGACAGTGTCATAAGGCATGAGAGGAAATCCTCCTTGGTACCGTTTTCAAGGATTTCTGCCAGGTCCACGGCCCTGTTGCGTACAGAGTTATCTTTTACTATCCTCGAATGGTTCTGGAGATCCCTTTCAAGCAGGCTGGTATCTGAAAGAAGCAGTCCCTCCCCTTTTCCTATCCTGTAATTCAGAAGCATCTTCAGAGTAAAGTACCGGTCCTGAATTCCCCGCCAACTCACAGGAGTATCATCCAGAACAAAAGAAATGGATTTGCCCGTGCTGTTTGCGAAGGATTCCTGCATCAGCTCGGCAATTCCTTTAATGAAAGTAAGCATGTCGTTCCAATCCTCTTCCCCCGCACGTCTTTTCTCGCCTGTAACCGGCTGCAGGAACCATACTATAGTGGAGTTATCATGATTGAAGCATACAAACTTCGTTTTTACTGAGATATATTGTTCTGCTATCAGCCTGATGCTTATGAACCATTCTGTTCTGACGGAATATGGAATTCCCTTGGGAATATCATCAATCCTTCCAGCCATCATAACAACCGGCTCCTTCATGGACAGAGGGATTTCAAGTTCATCAAACTGCTGCTGCTTTATTTCAGACATACTGATCTCTTCATTGAGTATCCCCCTCAGAAATATGGTCTGAAGGAGATTCTTGGTAGTCCCAAGCTGTTCCTGGGCCTGCTTTACAAGGGCCGTACTTTTTAAATTTTCCTCTATCTTCAAGGCTGTTTTGGTAACTGTATCTATTATTTTTCCATAGCCTTCAGTCTTGAGGATATAGCTTACCCCTTCACTTTGAATGGCAGTATAGACATACTCGAATTCACTGTGCCCGGTGAGGAATATTACCTTGCATTCGGGCCACTTGCTGTGGATTGTTTCCAATAGCTGGATTCCGGTCATACCAGGCATACAGATATCGGTCAGAACAATATCAATTCTTGTCCTGTTCAACAGGTTCAACGCTTCCTGTCCGGAATACGCCTTATAGATATCAAGCTCTACTTCCCTGATACTACTCAGCACCTCACAGAGACCATCGGCAATTATTGCTTCGTCATCTACTATAAGCAGTCTAAACATTTTGTTCCTCCTTCTCCTGCATGATCGTGATGGTAACCCTCAGTCCCCCTGCTTCCCCTTTTTCAAGAGACAAACCGCTTAGCGGGCCAAACTTCAGTTTAAGCCTTTGATGTATATTTTGCAAGCCAGTTACCTCAGCACTTTCAGAATTGTCATCCAGGGATTTTCTCATGGTTTCCAATATGTGCTGGTCCAGATTGCTTCCATTGTCTTCAACTACTATTCTGTACTCATTCTCCAGCTTATCGAAACTGATTATAAGCAGCCCCTTCCCATTGGACATGGTCAACCCGTGCTCGAAGGCATTTTCAATAACCGGCTGCAGTATAAGCCGGGGAACAATCAATGGCTTAAAGCTGTCCGGAAGAGGATCGAACCTGACTTTAATCTGGTTTGAAAAGCGCATGGCCTGTATCTCCGAATATACCCTTGCATGATTGATCTCCTTCTCGATTGTAACTTCATCCGCAGCATTTCTTGTAATAAACTGAAAATATTGGCCCAACTGCTCGGTAAATATCTCCAGGTTTTCGTAATCACCTACCCTGGCCATGGTGTTCAATATGAAAAAGCTGTTATATAAAAAATGCGGCCGGATCTGAGATTGAAGCTGCTTCATCTCCGATTTCTGAACAAGTATCTTCTGCTTGTAAACCTGGTCAACCAGATTTTTCAGATTGTCCACCATGGAGTTAAACCTGTGGTAGATATATCGGAATTCATCATTGTGCCTGTGATCTATATTTATGTCAAAATCACCCTTTTCAACCTTTTTGAAGGAGGACGCCAGCTTGCCGATGGGCTTGTGTATAAACTGATACATGTAAATGGAATACAGCACGATTATAACCACAGCAGAAACTGTCAGCAGCAAAAACCATTTGCTGTACTTTTCAAGATCATGAAATACGGAATCCTCAGGCAGATATTTGCTGAGAGTGGAATTAAAGACACTTGAGGTTATCGATACCGCCAGATACCTGGTATTGTTCACGTGCACCACCTGCGCACCATTATCCATGGAGGCTATCTGATTGTAAACATTCTGGTTCAAGTCGGTATTATTTGCGGCAATAATCGATTTGTTCTTTTTGTTGACAAACATGACACCTTCTTTGGGGTTTTGCGTCATTGACTGCAATGCCTCCACAACTTTGTCCTTGGATATTTCAATAACTATTATAAAAAGTTTTTCCTTCCTTACCGCATATGAAAAGGGATACGAAACTGTCATATACTTTATTACATTTTCATCCATAGCGGCATCAGGCTGAGAGTCCAGATTTTTGATCCTGTCATACTGCGCCCTGTCAAATTCAGATACTGATGTAGCGGAGATAGTTCTTTCCAGAGCAGGCACCATGACATAAATATCCCCAATATACTTGCTGCTGTTTTTGACTGCATACAGCCGCTGCTGTACGCGGAGCATCCTTTCCATCTGCTGGATGCTGTCCAGGGATTCCGGAACCGCCGCCAGGCGGTTCAGATCCTTGTCATTGACCAGTTCAATCTCAAGGGTTCTTACCCTGTTAATGTCATTTTCAAGGCTGTCTCTATAAAAGGAAAGCTGGGAAACAATAGAATTGGATATTTCTTTTCTCAGAGTACTGATACCCAGGTCATATATAACTATACTCAGTATATATATGGGCATCAGAATTAAAATAAATGATATGATCAATCTCTTCAACACCGATTTGCGCCACAATTCTTTTTTCATTTCAGCCTCCATACAAACAGGTTTTCCGGCTCCGTACGATTGAGTCCATATTTCTTTTTTGATATTTCCCAATTATAATCTAAAAGGAAACATCTTTCAACAGGATTAATATGTATCCGGAATTGAGGTCTCACCGCCATTTACAGTCTTAGCAGCAGACAATCACAGATGGAAAAAATTAAGGGTTTGCTCACAGTGAGCAAACCCTTTTGCTGTTAAGAATTAATTAGCCTTCCAATTGAGGTGTGGTTGTTGCTCCTTCCAGCACTGCACCGTCGAATATTGCTTCAAATTCCGCACCTTCAACCTTTTCCTTGTCTAAAAGTATTTCCGCCAGCCTGTTAAGCTTATCTATATTTTCACTCAAAAGTTTCAGCGTTCTTTCATATGCATTGTCGATGATACTTTTAACTTCATTATCAATTATTGCAGCGATTTCATCGCTGTAATCTCTTGAGTGGGCCAAATCCCTGCCTATAAATACTTCGTCGTTTTCGTTGCCGAAAATCATATTCCCAAGCTTTTCACTCATACCATACTTGGTAACCATGTTCTTGGCAATTTGATTAACCTTCTTCAAATCACTGGAAGCACCTGTGCTGACTTCATTAAGTATGATCTGTTCAGCCGCTCTTCCTCCAAGTGCAATGATGATTTCTTCTATCAACTGGGACTTGGTGTGGTAGCTCTTGTCCTCCTGTGGTCTGCTGGCCGTATAACCTCCTGCCATACCCGCCGGAATAATTGAAACCCTGTCAACCTTCTGGCTTGTGGATACAAGCTTGATAGCTATGGCATGGCCTGCCTCATGGAATGCCGTAACCTTCTTATCTTTCTCGCTCATAACACGGCTCTTCTTTTCAGGCCCCATCATTACCTTGAAGGCAGCTTCCTTGATTTCTTCATTCCCTATCTTTTTCTTGTTGGCCCTTGCAGTAAGCAAAGCCGCTTCATTAAGAAGATTCTCCAAATCGGCACCCGTAAAGCCCGGTGTTATTCTGGCCAAATCGTCCAGCTTCACATCCTCTGAAAAAGGTTTGCCTCTGGAATGCACTCTTAAAATCTGTTCCCTGCCTTTTATATCAGGAAGCCCTACAACTACTCTTCTGTCAAATCTTCCCGGCCTCAGCAGGGCAGGGTCCAATATGTCCGGTCTGTTGGTGGCTGCAAGGATAATAACTCCTTCATTAATACCAAAGCCGTCCATTTCTACCAGCAACTGATTAAGAGTTTGTTCCCTTTCATCATGTCCGCCGCCCAGGCCGGCTCCTCTGTGCCTTCCAACAGCATCTATTTCATCGATAAACACTATACATGGAGCATTTTTCTTAGCCTGCTCAAAGAGGTCACGAACACGGGACGCACCAACACCCACGAACATTTCTACAAAGTCCGAACCGCTTATACTGAAGAAGGGTACTCCGGCTTCACCTGATACGGCCTTAGCCAGCAAAGTCTTACCTGTACCTGGAGGTCCCACCAGAAGAACACCTTTTGGTATTCTGGCTCCCAGCTCCACAAATTTCTTCGGCGCTTTAAGGAATTCAACAATTTCAGCAAGCTCTTCCTTTTCTTCGTCAGCCCCGGCCACATTTTCAAAGGTAACCTTCTTTTTGTCGTCAACTGTCATCTTGGCACGGCTCTTACCGAAGGACATCACTCTGTTGCCTCCTCCGCCGCCCTGAGACTGCTGGATAAAGAAAAACCAAATTAAAATAAGTATAATTACAAATCCGATTGTGGGTAAAATGGAGACCCACCAGGGTGCCTGCGGCGGAGTTGTAACATTGAATTTATCTATAATTTTGCTTTCATAAGCATTTGTAAATCTATCTGATGCAGATGTAACATCCGGAGGAACTGTAACTACATACTTTGTAGCTTTGCTCTTTTCATCCAGAGGTTTTCTGAGTTCTACGGTAGCTGTGTCGGTTTGCAGCCCGATACTTTTTACATTGCCAACCTCCATCTGAGTTAATAATTGGCCGTATTCCATTTTTGGCGGATTATCAGATGCAGTATAAAAAGTGATTATTACTAAAATTATTATAAAAATAATAATATAAAAACTGATACCCTTAAAATATTTCAAATATCTCCCTCCTTATGCTTACCAAGGTACCAAATCCAGTCCATAGGCCGATTCAACACACCCCACCTACGTTCTACCATTTATAAATTTAATACCAATCTGTTGATTCGTTCAAACAAGAAACTAAAGTTTATTTGATTTTTCCTGCCTTTGTACAGTATATATTATATTAGCATATACAATTATAAAACACAACAAACTCAATTGTCTGCCACTTTTTTAATTATTTCTGGTAAATTTCCTTTTTGAGAATGCATACCTCCGGGATATTCCTGTACTTTCCGGCATAATCAAGACCATAGCCTATAACGAATTCATCCGGGATTTCTATCCCCTTGTATTTAACCTGGACTTCTGCCTTTCTCCTGGACGGCTTGTCCAAGGCTGCGCAGATTTCCACACTGAGAGGTCCTCTGGTTTTAAGAAGTTCTACAAGATGGTTCAATGTAAGGCCGGTGTCTATAATATCCTCAACAATTAATACATGCTTCCCGGATATATTTATATCCACATCCTTGATGATTTTTACCACTCCTGAGGATTTGGATGAGTCTCCATAGCTGGAAACAGATATAAAATCCAAATCAACCGGTATGCTGATTTTTCTTGCCAAATCTGCAAGGAATATAAATCCGCCCTTTAAAACCCCGATTATGACCAATTCCTCTCCTTCATAGTCCCTTGAAATGCGGCTGCCCAGTTCTTCAACCTGCCTGTCCAGCTCCGCTTTCGTTATCAGTACGCGCTCAACTACGTCGTCCATGTGCCACTTATCCCCCTTGTTAAGTTTTAACCTGAATCATCTCTTATTTGACCCATTCCGGCATTTGTGCCGCCCCAGGAAAATTTCTCTATAAGCCCGTTATTCAAATTTCATATAAGTAATCATTAATACAGATTTAGTATTATCAGTTACTTTATAATTATCACTTGTTTTATTTCCTATAATCCAAATAATCTCCTTATTTATGGAAATTAGTGGGAAGCTGTCCCTTTGTTCTCTAGGAATTTTTATGTCGATAAAGTATTCTTTCAATTTCTTCGTTCCATTTGCCCGCAAAGGCTTGAAAATATCACCATCCCGCCTGTTTCTTACCACTAATTGAAAATTCTTGTCCGCACAGAGTCTATTTTCTATTTTGTCATAATCAAAAAACTCTGTGTCAGAGTCCTGTTTCTTACTTAAAAACTTCCTGCATTGCTCAATTGAATCAAAATGATGTATTTCTGCTTTAATTTTGCAGCCTGTACCGCTTATTTCAATCTCACAGGGAGGGCTCAGCAGGAACTCAAACCTTTCAATTTCATGATCAGTATGTTTTTGTATAGCTATGGTACTATAGGATTTGACCGCCATATAGCCAAACGGCAGATCAAGCCTTGAACCTGTCCGTCCGCCCGCAATCAGTTGGAGAAGCTTGTCAATGTGGATGTATTCCAGTCCGGTTGTTCTTTGGCTGGCCTCGGAAAAAGCAAGCCTCAGCACCCGGCTGCAAACGGCACGATGAAGCTGGGACAAACTCTCCAGATCCAATTCTACAAAATCGCATCTTTTCTCAACTACAGCTCTTTTATAGTATAATTCAGAATTATATCGTAAATAATCTTCATCTGCTACAAGAATTTTTGATAAACGCAGCAAATTATCTGTAATGTCGGCCCCTGCCGCAGCATTTATTTCCGGAAGTACCTTTAATCTGATTCTGTTTCTGAAAAAATCAGTATGAAGATTTGAACTGTCTGTGATTGCTTCAAGGCCCCGGCCGTCAACATATCCTTCAATGCTGCCTCTCTCGGCATCCAGCAGCGGCCTTATGATATTGTCCCTTTTATACTCTATGCCTTTAAGTCCTTCAGGGCCTGTACCCCGGAAAAGTCTCATAAGCAAGGTTTCTGCCTGATCATTTTTCGAGTGGGCTACAGCAATTTTGTGGGCGGACTTTTCCTCAAGTACCCTGTTAAAGATCTCATATCTTGCGTTTCTTCCCGCCTCCTCCAGAGATATTTTCTCCAGGAGGGCTTTATTTGCAATATCAATCCTCTCCACGACGGCTTCCAGTCCCATTTTGCCGCAGAGATCCTTCACAAAGCTTTCATCCCGCATTGCCTCTTCACCCCGGAGCATGTGATTTACATGGACGGGATAAAGCTTCAGCGAGTATTCTTCCGCTATTGAATACAGAATATGGAGAAGGCATACTGAGTCATACCCCCCGGATATTCCCACCACGATACCATCTCCATAATTAATCAGCCTATTTTTTTTAATTGTATCCAGAACCTGTTGTTTCAGCATTATAAATCCTCTTGTTAAGGAAAATCTGAATAAAAATCATATGACCATTATTTTTATTGCCTGAATTTCTCAAGATTTGCAAACTTTGTGTACTGCCCCAGCCACACCAGCTCAACCGTTCCGGTGGAACCGCTTCTGTGCTTGGCCAGAATAACCTCTGCTATGTTTTTCTTCTCGGTATCGGGGTTATAGTAGTCATCACGGTACAAAAACATAACAATGTCGGCATCCTGCTCAATTGCTCCTGATTCCCTCAAGTCACTGAGTATAGGTCTGTGGTCTGTTCTGGTTTCAGCGGCACGGCTCAACTGAGACAGGCATATGACAGGAATATTTATTTCCTTTGCCAGGATTTTAAGAGAGCGGGAAATTTCCGATATCTCCTGCTGCCTGTTCTCGCCTCTGGACTTGCTCCCCTGCATCAACTGCAGGTAATCAATAACCACCAGTCCCAGATTATGTTCAAGCTTAAGCCTTCTGCATTTAGCCCTTATTTCGGTAATCGAAATGCCCGGCGTATCGTCTATGAATATGGGTGCCTCCGACAGCGGTCCCAGGGCTCTGGCCACTTTCTGCCAGTCGTTGTCCTCGAGCTGACCCGTCTTCATTTTGTTGCTGTCCACCATAGCCTCGCTGCAGAGCATTCTGTTGACCAACTGCTCCTTTGACATTTCCAGGCTGAATATTGCAACCGGTATGCCACTATGAACCGCGGCATTCTGGGCCAGGTTCAGGGCAAAGGCCGTCTTTCCCATGGCAGGCCTTGCAGCGACCAGGACAAGATCCGAGTTGTGCAGTCCCGAGGTTTTAAAATCCAGGTCTGAAAAACCGGTGGGAATACCGGTAATATGACCTTTGTTATTATATAACTCTTCAAGCTTGTTGAAGGTGTCTACAAGTACATCTTTTATTGGTACAAAACCCTGGGAGCTTCTCTTTTGAAGAATATCAAAAATATTCTGTTCCGCTTTGTCCAAAATAAAGGACACCTCTTCAGAGGCACTGAAACCCAGCTCCACAATGTCGGAAGATGCCCTTATGAGCTTTCTCAGCAAAGATTTTTCTTCAACTATTTTTGCGTAGTGCTTTACATTTGAAGTAGTGGGCACCTCTGTGGCTATATTTGTCAGGTATTCCAGCCCGCCCACCAGCTCAAGCTTGCCATGAAGCTTCAGCCTCTCGGAGACGGTGATCAAATCTATAGGCTGGGCTCTATCAAAAAGTTCAATGATTACATCATAAATTTCCTTGTGGTCTGGTCTGTAGAAATCCTCCGGTTTAAGAACTTCCATGACAACCGGAATTACTTCCTTGTCAATCAGCATGGAGCCAATAACCGACTGCTCGGCTTCTATGCTTTGAGGAGGAATTCTCCCAAGAGTTCCTAACTCCATATCTCTTCCCCATTCTAATAACAGTAATTATTACCCCTGATTCCCTGGTCGCTTCTTTACAAGCTTTCTATTTTAACAGTAAACTTTGAACTGATTTCCGGATAAAGCTTGACCTCTGCCTCAAAAGTCCCTATAGCTTTTATAGCTTCAGGCATTACAAGCTTTTTCCTGTCAATATCCAGCTTGTGCTGGGTTTTCAGGGTTTCTGCCACATCCTTGCTGGTAATGGAGCCAAAAAGCTTGCCGTTTTCACCGGCTTTGACCTTTATGGTTACTGTGATGTTCTTTATCTTATTGGCAAGCTCCCTGGCCTGGGCTATTTCCTTTTCCTTCTTATGGGCCTCTGCTTCCTTTTTTGTCTTCATTATATTCATATTTGCAGCGGTAGCTTCAACAGCAAGTCCCTTGGGAAACAAAAAATTCCTGGCGTATCCGTCACTGGCCTCAACCATCTGCTCCTTCTTACCCAAACCCTTAACATCTTCTTTTAATATAACCTTCATATTAACCTCCCGCGCCGTGCTATGGCTTAAGCCGCACAGCGGCTCCGTATTTGTATTTATTCCTTGTTCAGACTGTCGATATATTCAAATATAGCGGTTTTCAGGCTTTCCTTGGCCTCCTGGATCGATACGTTCTCAATCTGCGCTCCCGCCACGGTCAAATGCCCGCCCCCGCCCAGCTTTTCAAGAATCATCTGAACATTTATTTCACCCAGGGACCTTCCGCTGATAATTACCTCACCCTCATGATAACTGAGCACGAAGGCGGCAACAAGACCTGACAGGCTCAAAAGCTGATCTGCGGCCTGGGCCGCAATCAACTGGGCGTTTTTTATATTTGTGGGACAAGTGGATATTGCAATATTATCATACACTACTTCAGCATCTTTTACTATATTTGATATTGCTATATAGGTTTTCAGATCATTCTGGAACAACTGTTTAACCGAAACAGTGTCCACTCCCTGTCTTCTCAGATAAGAAGCTGCTTCAAAGGTTCTGACGCCTGTTTTGAATATAAAGTTTTTGGTATCCACCACTATCCCTGCATACAGGGCTTCTGTCTCTATGCTGGTCAGCCTGATCTTTTCCTCAAGATACTGCAGCAGCTCGGTCACAAGCTCGCAGGTGGAGGACGCATAGGTCTCCTGATAGGATAGTACTGCATCCTGTATAAAATCGGCTCCGCGCCGGTGATGATCTATTATGACAATCTGGTCTGTCATGCGAAGCAGTTCCGGTGTTTCTGTAAAGCTGGGCCTGTGGGTATCCACCACTATAAGCAGTGTCTTTTTGGTGATAATGTCCAGCGCCTCGTTCCTGCCCACAAAAACATTGCTGTATTCAGGCTCCTTTGCAAGCTTGTTTAAAACCGAATCAATATTTGCATTGGAATGGTTCAAGACAATATTCACCCGCTTATCACGGCTCTTTACTATCCTGTATATGCCTAAAGCCGCACCCAGACTGTCGATATCCGCATTTTCATGCCCCATTATAAGCACCGAAGGTGCCTGGTCTATCAACCCCCTGAGTGCATAGGCTATAACTCTGGCCTTTACCCTTGTCCGCTTTTCCAGCTCCCTGTTCCGGCCTCCGAAAAATCTGAAGTTGTCGCCGTCCTTTATAACCACATGGTCTCCGCCCCTGCCAAGTGCTATATCTATACCTGCATAGGCATTTTGAAGATTTTCCACTATGGTGGGTGCATTGATGCCCATACCTATACTCAGCGTTACAGGAATTTTATTCCCTAGATTTATCTCCTTGACGGTTTCAAGTATTTCAAACTTCTTCTCTTCCAGCTCCTTTAAATACTTAAAGGCATGAATACACAAATACTTGTCCCTTTCAAACTTCTTCAGGATACCTCCCGTATGGCTTATCCAACTGGTGATTTTCTTTTCAATCTCAGCCATCATCTGAGGCCTTTTCGAATCTTCCAGGCTCTGCATCAGATCATCATAGTTATCAACAACAATGACGCCCACCGTGTTTTTGTTGTCCTCAAACCGCTGCCTTTCATTTATCAGGTCGGTATTGTCAACAAAGTAAAGCATTATTATAACGCTTTCCTTATCGTTATTGTCATCTACCTTCACAAGATTTCCCAGCACTGAATAATACCTGCTGCTGATGGTCACATCCTTTGAGATATTGATGCTGTCCCCTTCTGTAAGCTGAGGCCGTATTTCAGTAACAAGATTTGCCACAGTCCTCTGCAGAAAATTGTCATCTTCAAAAATGCCCTTAAAGGAGGAATTATACCAGACAGTGGTGCCGTCCAGCTCCGCAAGCACCAGCGGCATTGGAAAGTTAAGCAGAGTATCCTTCGTTGCACAGTCAATGTTAAAGGTCAGTGTCTCTATGTATTTTGTTATTTCTCTATTCCTTATGTGGTTTGATTTGTAGTTGTATATAACAAGAAAAATAAACAGGACAAACCCCGGAATAGCCACTAATGGATTTAATATTGTAATTATCACAATCAAGAATAAAATTACCAAAAGATAGAAACCGGCTTTTGGTATAAAAATGCGTGATAGTTTTTTGTTATCCATCTAAAATCTCCTCTTGCAGAACACTTCCTAGGCCCCTTGCCTCTTGCTTCTGGCACCGTTCAAATGCTTTGACAGCTCAGAGAGGTCACCATAATATTTTTCAACATCATGGTTCTCAACAAGACCCAGCCTGATCTTATTTTCGATTTTTGTTTCAATCGCTCTATAATTAATTCCAAATCGTTTTCCCAGCAGGTAACAGATTAAAATAATGTTGGCCAGTGTGTCTGACAGCGTATCGGATACCTCTTCGCGGACTCCGTTCACCAGAGCCTTGAATAAATTGGCAACATCCGTCAGAAGCTCGCTTTTCAGCCAATCAATAATTTTAACATTCCTGGTAATATCCAGTTGATTTTCAAATAAAGCCATTTTAACCTCCCATAGCATGCGGCACCGGTACAATTAGTGATTCGTTCCTAAATTATACCACTTTTGAGGTTATTTGACTTCATTTCCCAACTAAAACCCACAGGCTGAACAGAAATTTTAGTCTGCCAGCTTGTTATATTTTACCCGTAAACGCGGGATAAGAACCAATAAATTTGTAAAATGAAGTTTTTCTCTTTACCATGGTCAATGCATCAAATACATCCTGATTATTGATATGACCGTCTATATCAATAAAAAATATATACTGCCCCAGGGCATTTTTCGAAGGCCTTGACTCAATTCTTGACATATTTATATCCCACAGACTGAAAATGTCCAATATCCTGTAAAGGCTTCCCGGCCTGTTATCGGTTGAAAACACTATGGAGGTCTTGTCAAACCCCGTAGGGGCGCTTATGGACTTGGATACAATAACAAATCTTGTGTGATTGTTTTCCACATCCTGGACATTTCTCTCCAGCACCTCGAGACCATATATTTTTGCAGCAATATTGGAGGTGACAGCAGCACAGGTACCATCGCCGTCAACCACCCTCTGCGCCGCTTTTGACGTACTGTTTTCCTCAAGCTGCACCGCTTCGGGAAATCTGGCATTCAGGAAGTTTCTGCACTGCCCCAGCGGCTGTGGATGTGACATGATTACGCTGATATTTTCCGCCTGTGTTCCCGGCTTTACCACAAGGTTCAGATTTACAGGTATTATAAACTCATCAACTATAAACAAATCCTCTTCCTTCGCCAGCACGTCCAGCGTCACATTAATGGCACCCTCAAGAGAATTTTCAATAGGTACGATTGCCTCATCCACCTGGTCGTTCTTAAGAGCAGATAAAACATCATTAATTGATGAATATTCCTTTAAATCATATGATTTATTGTGTTCAGCCTTATACGCCTCGACAGCCTCATGAGAGAAGGTCCCCTTCGGCCCTAAAAAACCAATGCTTTTATCCATCTACCTAAAATATCCATCCTTTATTTTAACAATATTATATAAAAATCTAATCCGACAATAATATATAATATCATTCTTTGCCTATTTTTCCAACAAGAATGTTGGTTATTGCTTTTTAACATTATTTCTGTCAAAATAAAAAAAGAACAGGTGTTTGAACTTACTGCTTACATGCTGCATAGCGGCGGAACGGAGATGTATATGAGTTTTGGAGGTATTACGGGAGATGCGCTTCGCTTTCTCTTTGAAAATAGAATGAACAACAGCAAGGATTGGTATGACAGCCACAAGGCCGACTATAAAAAATATGTATATAATCCCTTTGCAGAGCTGATAACCGAGCTTGCCCCTACTATGCTTGAAATCGACAGCCAGCTTATTACTCTTCCCTCAAAGCTTATTTCAAGAGTCAGGCGGGATACCCGGTTTACAAAGGATAAGACCCTTTACAGAGACAATGTATGGCTGGTTTTTCTCAGAGATAAATCCCTTATGTCCACAGCCCCCTGTTTCTGGTTTGGAATAGACCAGAAGGGTTCCAGCTATGGAATAGGCTATTACGGTGCTGAACCGTCTTCCATGGCAAATATGCGCGAAATGATAGTAAACGGGCATCCGGCCTTTCTTATGGCCCAGAAGTATTACGAAGCCCAGAATACGTTTATTATTGGAGGAGATTCGTACAAGAGGAGCAAATATCCTGAGCAGCCTGAGAACATCAGAACCTGGCTGGACAGAAAAAACATTTATTTCGAGGCTGTACAAAACAATTTTGAGCTGGCTTTTTCAAAGGAGCTTCCCCAGGTATTAAAGAAGGGTTTTAAGGAATTGAAGCCCATATATGACTTTTTGTGTGTTGTGGAGTCAAGAATTTAGACAGATATGATGTTAAAAAACCCGTCCGGCTGAAAATCCGGACGGGTTTTTTACTATAAATTATATTTTCCCATATTTATTACATAAGCCAATTAAGCTAGCAGGCTTTTCTATATTATTCCGCAGTATATGGAAGCAAAGCAATGTGTCTTGCTCTCTTCACGGCAACTGTCAACTGACGCTGGTGCTTGGCACAGTTTCCTGATATTCTTCTGGGAAGAATCTTACCTCTTTCAGAAACGTACTTTCTAAGCTTGGAAACATCTTTATAATCTATATCGGTAGCCTTGTCAACACAGAATGCGCAAACTTTCTTCTTTGCTCTTCTCATTCTCATGCCGCCTTTGCCTTCGCCCTTATCATAATCAGCTCTATCGTTTCTTCTGTTATCTCTCTTTGGTCCTGGCATTTGAAAATCCTCCTTTCATGTACCATGTCTATGGTACTGATTATAATTTATGAATCGTTCGTTGAATTTTTACATTAAGACCACCTTAAGCTTACGCTTAAAATGGGAGCTCATCGTCCTCATCCATTGGATAAAAACCATCCCCTGATGATGCAGGATTTTCGGTATAAGTTCTGGGTGCCGGACTTCCGCCTCCCGCCTCTCCGCTTCTCTTGCTGTCGGCAAAATAGGTTTCATCAGCTACCACTTCCGTAACGTAATGGCGCTTTCCCTCATTGTCATCCCAGGTTCTGGTCTGAAGCCTTCCAACAATAGCCACCTGCATTCCCTTTGTGAAATACTTTCCACAAAACTCAGCAGTCTTGTTCCATGCTACGATATTTATGAAATCAGCCTGAGGCTGACCTTCCTTTGCAGTAGCACGTCTGTTTACAGCAATGGAAAAGCTTGCAACTGCCGTGTTATTTCCACTTGTGTATCTCAGATCAGGATCCTTGGTAAGTCTTCCCATTAATACTACCTTGTTCATACTAACCTTCCCTTCACGTGTAGCGTGCTAATGCACTGAGCACGTAGACAATAGCATATATATGATACTTTTTCCCTTGTGAAGTCAAAATGTATCACTTAAGCCATTCTTCATTATTAGTCCTTAGCTATTATTATATACTTAAGGATTCCTTCAGTGATTTTGTAAACTCTTTCCAATTCAGCCGGAAAACTTGGCTCAGATGAGAAATTAGCAAGCACATAATAACCTTCGTTCTTGTCATCTATTTCATAAGCAAGCTTTCTTTTACCCCACTCATCAATAGTTTCAAGCTGAGCTGAAGTTTCGAGAATATTCTTAAATTTTTCAACTAGGGCCTTTGTGGATTCTTCTCCAACCTCTGAATTGACTATAAAGATAGTTTCATACTTTTTTAACATTACCGGTCACCTCCCCTCGGACTTTACGGCTCTGTATCAAGAGTACAGAGCAAGGATGTAAATATTTATTTGTACGGAAAAACCTTTTCCACATACAATGTTGTATTTTAACACATTTATTTAAAATAGGCAATATTTTTTTACCATATTATTTTTCTTTACAAAATTACTTAAATATCCCGGAGGAGGTATTAATATGCCGCCAAATATTTGAAGCCTGTGTAAACGCCGGGATACAGTTCCCTTTCCGGCTATCTGCACAGGCTTTATGGCAGCAAATGATTTGCAGCTTATTTACTGCAGGTTTTCTTAAACAATGCTATTGTTTCTTTCATTTTTGGTATATCATCGTGCAGTTTAAGTACGGTACTGCCTACAAAAACTCCATCTGCTCCCGCATCTCTTGCCATCTGAATGTCTTCCGGAGTGTAAATGCCCACACCGCAGTATATCTCTCTGTCGATTCCCTGTGCTTTCAGGTGATCTATGCAGTGCTTCAAAGTGGGATACGCAGGATTGATATTGTTTGTGGTGGGCTTTGCCTGCATGTATACAAAACCGTTTGACAGGCTGGCAGCCCGGACCTCCTTTTCGTCCATATGGAACTGCACATAGCAGGATATTTTTATACCGTTTTCAACAAGCCTGCTCTTTACTTCCTCATTATGGCTTCCAACATAGATAAGGTCCTTCATATTATTATCCGTGCAGAATTTCACAAACCGCTCCAGTCCTATTTCCAGGATGGTGTTCTCATATGAGAGAAGTATGAACTTTGCTCCGGGATGGGTATTTTTAATTTTTACAATGCCCTCCATGTACCTGCTGTAGTCATTGCAGGCCTCAAGCGCCTCCTTCATACGGTTGGCTATATACTCACCCTCAAGATAAGGGTCGGAAGAAGGAAAATCAACCTCTATAATATCGCAGCCTGCCTGAATATAATTTTCAGCCATTTCAACGCTTGACTCTATTGTTGGATATCCATTGGATAAATAGCATATCAGTTTCACAGTAACCTCCAAAAGCTGTATTTACACTTCCTGTGCTCTATATATTTTCTTAAATAATATCTGCATTTGACCCAGGTCAGGTATAACGGGATTTGTTTTTGTACATCCGTCCTTCAAGGCCATTTCTGCCATGGCTCCAAGCATTTCCATATATTTTGTTTCGTCCGGAACCAGCTCTGAGATATTTGAAGGAATACCTATAAACTTGTTCAGGTCGGTAACCACCTTTATAAGATCAACGGCACCCAGCTCCCTTGCCAGCTCTGAATATGCAGCTTTTGCTGTGTTATCCTCCAGATTGAAGGTCATGACATATGGAAGTATTATTGCATCCGCCAGCCCGTGGGATATGCCGAAATAGCTGCCCAGTGTGTGAGCCATGGAATGTACAATACCAAGAGATACATTTGTGAATGCAAGTCCTGCGGTCATGGAAGCATTCAGTATAATCTCCCGGTACTCCATATGGGTTCCGTCGGAATATGCCTTGGGGAGATTAAGTATTATATCCCTCGCCGCATTCCTTGCCAATATATTGCTCAGGTAGTTGGCCCTCTTTGACACAAGTGCTTCCAAAGCATGGGTCAGTGCATCCATACCTGTTTCTGCCGTAATTTTTGCAGGCATTGTAGCAGTTGCTTCAGGATCGCAGATAGCGATATCCGGCATCATTTCCATATTGCCTATGCCATATTTTATATGCGTATCATCGTCTGTAATGACCACAGAGCGGCTTACCTCGCTGGCTGTTCCGCTGGTTGACGGTATGCAGACCAATATGGCCTTATTTCTCAGCTTTGGGACAGGATTCGGAGGAACGATATCCTTTAAGGTTTTCAATCGGGGATGCTCGTAATACACCCACATGGCCTTTGCTGCATCCATTGCAGAACCGCCCCCCAAACCGATTATTATATCCGGCTGTTCCCGCCTCATGGCCTCTGCACCCCTATAAACCGTGCTGAACATTGGATCGGGCTCAACTCCTTCAAAAACAGAGCTGTCTATTCCCGCTTCTTTTAAATAATCCATGGTTTTCTGCAAAATTCCGCTCTTTTTCATACTTGAGCCACCGGTGACAATAAAAGCCTTCTTTCCTTTAAGGCTCTTCAGGTGCTCAAGCGCCCCCCTTCCGAACATCAACTCGCTTCCCGCAAGTTTCATCGGCCTCATCATACATATCAGTCCTTTTTCTAGTTATATTTTTAGTAAGCTTTCATCAAATCGGTATCAGACCCCTGGACCTCCTATGAGTTCAAGGCCTCAATAAGCCGGGTGCAAAGCTCCGGCGAGACAGGATTTTCTATAATCCCGCCTTCTTTCAGACTGGAACCCACTATGGCACCGTCTGCAATTTGTAGCTGTTCCTTTATATTGGAGGTTTTGACACCGCTTCCGGCAATGATGGGAAGCTTTGTTATCTTTTTTACCCTCTTTATAATGTCAATGGGAGTTTCAACTCCTATATGAGTTCCGGTTACAATGATTGCATCAGCACCGCAGGCCTCGGCGGCCTTTGCGGAATCCTCTATCGTCACGTGGGGGAGCAGCATATGTGTGTGCTTGACCTGGATGTCCGCCAGAATTTTTACATTTTCCGCCTGGAGATTTTTCCGGAACTTCATAGCAGCACGGGCACACGGTGAAATGATGCCTCCAAAGAATTCAACGGTATCCACAAATACAGGTATTCTCACAAACCCGGCATCCACAGCCTTGGCGATGGAAAATGCCGTTGCATAATCATTCATTGCCGCATCTATTCCCACCGGTATGGTTACATTCTGGGCTACAATAGCACTGATGGCGGCCAGTGCACAGGACTGCTCAATATCCAGATTTATGCCAAAGGTTCCGTCACCCATATTTTCAATTATTATGGCGTCCATTCCCGACTTTTCCAGTGTTATGGCATCCCTTACAGCCTGCTCCGTCACCTTTTTCATATCGCCGCAGAAATTTGGTGTTCCGGGCAGTGCAAGGCAATGTACCATCCCTATTACAAGACTTTTATCCTTAAAATTTAACTCCTTCATTTCCCTGCCACCTCTCTGTCATAAATTACAAGCCCGTCAAGAGCTATCCTGCATAAATCCTCTTCCGACTTTGTGCGGGCATCCCCCTTCAGAAAATCCTTCAGATTTTCAAGAACAGTAGTCATTGTGACAATACAGCCCTTTATGCCCATGAGGTTTGCCAATACCAGCATACAGCTTGACTCCATATCCACCGCTGAAATATTGTATTTTTTAAGAGCCTCAAAGGTTTGACCAATATCCCTGTTCATCTTTTCAGACAAACGTGAATCACGCATCTGGCTGTAAAACCCGTCCATGGTGCAGGTAATTCCGTTCACATATTCCCTGCCGTTTTCCAGTGTGCTTTTATTCATGCAGTTAATCAGGCCTATATCTGCAACCGCCGGAAAGGACTCCGGCACGTATGTTTTACTGGTGGCTTCCTCCCTCATTGCCCCTGTGGGGATAATAAGCTTTCCCAGCAGGTCGTCCTTCAAACCCATGGTGGTGCCCATACGCACAGCTACCTCCATGCCGCACTGGTACATTTCCTCCATGGCAATGGCGGCCGAGGGAGCACCTATCCCTGTGGAGGTAACGGTTATCCTGACCCCTTTATACCAGCCGGTATAAGTGTTGAATTCCCTGGCAAAGGCTATATGCCTTACATCCTCCAGTTGCTTTGCCACGGTTTCCACCCTCCAGGGATCTCCTGAAAACAGCACATATTTAGCTATATCTTTTTCCTCTGTTTTTGAATATAAAGTCTGCATTTTACTCTTCTCCCTTGATAAACTGATTAAAACGCCTGAGAAATTCCTCTTCACCGGGGGCATTGGTAGTACATCCCGCCTTTTCTATGATAAAAGAAGACAGAACACTGCCCAGGCTGCAGCAATCTTTGACTTCCATCCCTTTAAGATAGCCGTACAAAAAGCCGGACATAAAAGCATCCCCCGAGCCGGTGGTGTCCACCACCCTGCCGAATTCCGCTGCAGCTATGCTGCCTGAGTTTATACCGTCCCTTGTCTTGTGGTAGTAAACGCTCCCTTTTTTACCCAGGGTTGTAACAATTATTTCTGCATTTGCCTTTTCAAAGAGTCCGGTAATATCCTTCAGCCCGAAAATCCTTTCTATCTCTCCCCGTTCAGACTCATTGCAGAATATAATCCTGCTGTACGTCAGAACTTCCTTGAAAAATTCCTCGGGGAATGCATCATAATCGCACTTCATACCAAAGACAAGCGGTACATTGTGGGCTCTGCATTGCCCGTAAAACTCCAGGTTGTCTTCATACGAACCCACCGTCATAATCCCCAGCCCAGCTTCCCGGAAGAATTCCGGGTTCATTTCTCCGGCATACTTTTTGTCCATTGCGCCGGTATAGAAAATGGTAACATGGTTGTTTTCCGGGTCTGCTATAAGGTAGCAGTTGGAAGTGGTTTCTCCGGGAACAATCTCCACCGCTTCCATGCATACTCCAGCATTTTTCAGGTAGTCATAAAAACCTGTTTCCATATAATCATCCCCGCCCACTCTGATGAGCGGCAGCGCCTTCATATTTAATTTCGCCATAAGATAGGCAATATTTGTGGAACAGCCTCCGTATTGAATCCTGGCATTGTCACTGTTTACAACAAGCGACGTATATCCGTATCTCAGCGGAGTAGAAGTTCTGATTATCCTGTCCAGACTGACATAGCCATTCACCAAAACATCATATTTCATCAGTCAAGCTCCCCCTTTTCCAGATAGTCAAACAGCTCCCGTGAAGTCACAACCTTTCCCAGATACTTTTTAATATCCGACAGATGAACCTGGTTTACGGTTTCATCGTTGGTGGCTACGCAGTCCGACACCACTATTGGGATGTAATCCAGATTATAGGCATCGGTGACGGTGGCACGTATGCAGCAGTTTGTTTTTGTACCTGTAATTATCAGGTTTTTGATGCCGTTTTCTCTTAAAACCATATCCAGGTCGGTTCCTACAAAACCGCTGTAGCGTCTTTTTTTAATTACATAATCCCTTGCAGCATCTACTTCCAGCATAGGATCAACCGCATCTCCTCCCGTACCTTCAATACAGTTGGGACGCATATTTGCAAGATTTTTATCATATTTATCTTTTCTGTAGCTGTGCTGGAGGAAAATTATCAGGACACCGTGCTTCCTGCATTCCTCCAATACATGCTTGATTCTGGGCAGGATTTCACGATTCTGAGGGTAGAATACCAGTCCTTCCGGATCTGTAAAATCCTTTACCATGTCTACAATGACCAGCGCTGTATTATTCAAGCTTAAACCCCCTTATTTTTGTACGGCGGGCCTCAAGAGCCGAAACCGCAAACAGTACGACCACAATCATCAGGTAAGGCACTACTTCAAACAGGCCTGAAACAGGTCCGGCAAATAAGGCAAGGTTTATGGCCAGAGACTTTGCAAGTCCGAATATGATTGCGTATACGCTTGACTTTACCGGCTTAGCCCCTCCGCAGTATATGGCAGCTATGGCAATAAACCCTCTTCCGGCTGTCATATTATTTGTAAACAATGCCATTCTTTCAACTGCAAGGTTGGCTCCGGCCAGGGCACAGAGGGCTGCTCCTATGAGCACCGCCGCATATTTGATATAAGTTCCGTTTATTCCGACAGATTTTGCGGCTTCCTCGTTTTCACCCACTACTCTGACGTAAACACCGAATTTTGTTTTATACATTATTATTGATACAACAATTATGAGTATGAAGCTCAGATAGGTGATAGCGGTATGTCCGCTCAGGAGGCTGCCCAATACAGGTATATCCCTGATAATCGGAATATTGATTTTCAAACCTGTTACATTAATGATTGAACTGACATTGATATTGGCCATCTGCAAGTGCTTGAGCATAAAGGAGCTTAACGCCAGTACGAATATGTTTATTCCGAATCCGGTAATTATAAAGTTGCTCTTTAGGCTTATGCCGAAGAAGGAAAATATCAATCCCAGTATCAAGGTACAGAAAACACTTAATAAAATACCTATCCACAAATTTCCCGTAAGCATTACAAACAGTGTGCTGCTGAAGGCTCCCATGAGCATCATTCCCTCCAGCCCTATATTAAGCACATTTGCCTTATGTGCAAACAGCCCGCCTAGCACAGCCAGTATGAGCGGGGCACTGTGATAGATCATGTCGTATAAGATATTACTCAATAGGTTCATATTCGTTTACCTCTGTCATTTAAAGTTATAAAGCCTTGCGTCCTTTGCTTCCGGCCTTTTTCCAGATGGCTTTAAGCCTGTCGGCCAGATTGAAATTTCTGTTCAAAAATTTTACGGAAAGCAAAAGTATCAGCATGCCCTGTATAACTCCTACAATATCCTTAGGCACATTGGTAAATACACTGATGTAATCGCTCCCTGTCTTCAAGGCTGAATAAAATATGGCTGCAATAAGAATTCCCACCGGATTGTGGCTTCCCAGAAGCGCAATCAGCATACCATCCCACCCGAGCCCTGGACTGCCTGAAAAATCAAGGGTGAACCTGAATTTTTCACTCATCAGGAAGCCTGCCCCGGCAAGCCCGCTGATTGCTCCGCTGATCAGCATTATAGTCATTATCTTCCTGCTCACCTTCATTCCCGTAGCTTCGGAAAACTCCGGATTCTTACCTATTGCCGTCACTTCATATCCCAGCTTTGAATATTTGAATACAACATACATAAGCCCGAAGACAATCAGTGCTATAAAGAAAAATGCAGTCAGATCGGAATTGAATAGCTTTTTAAACATGGCACTGTCGGCAATCGGATAGGTGGATACATAGCCTGAACCGGGGTCCTTAAACACCCCCTGTGACAAAAATTTTACTATTTCTACAACCACATAGTTAAGCATAAGGGTTACAACCATTTCATTGACATTAAAATACGCCTTAAGAACAGCAGGGATAAGGGCAAACAGCATTCCCACCACCATTCCCGTCAATACGCACAATCCGATGTGAAGGACAGGGGGGAGTCCCTTTACTGTAAAACCCACTACTCCGGCAAAAAAGGCTCCCAGAACCGCCTGACCCTCCACGCCCATGTTGAAAATATTTGCTTTAAAGGTTATAGCTATCGCAAGGCCGGTCAATATTAAAGGTGCTGCAAAATGCAGGGTTTTCAGCAACCCGCCCCCACTGAGCAGTGATTTTTGGATCATTATCGCATAGGTTGTAAAAGGATTTTCACCTATTGCAGCTATTACTATTCCTCCCAGAAAAAGAGCACCTATTACCGGAAATAAAACATTATATATGCTTCTTAGAATTGTGTCGCGTTTTTTCATAATTATGTCCATGCCATCAATTTTGCATAACGTCGTGAAAGAAACGGCATGGACCCGGCACCCCCTTTGGTATTTCCCCATTTCTTTCAGCCTTCCGCCTTACTCTGCCGGAAGCCCTGCCATCATAAGCCCCAGCCGTTCACTGCCGGCATTTTTCCCGGGAAGCTCTCCGACAATTTTGCCCTTGTACATTACAATAATCCTGTCACTCAGGTTCATTATTTCACTGAGTTCGCTTGACACCAGTAAAATGGCTTTACCTGCAGCTCTAAGCTCAAGGATTTTTCTATGGATAAATTCTATCGATCCTATATCCACTCCCCGTGTGGGCTGGCTTACCAGCAGGAGTTTGGGATCAGAGTCAAATTCCCTGGCTACTATTATTTTCTGTGCATTGCCTCCCGAAAGCTGAGAAACATTACCATTCCTTTCCGCTATTCGTATATCATATTTTTCTATAAGCCTGTCGCCCTGCTTTTCGATTTCCTTCTTCATCAGAAGACCATTTTTGCAAAGGCAGGGATTATTATGATAGCCCGCTATCAGATTGTCCGATATGGTCATATCCTTGCAAAGACCCTGGGCATACCTGTCTTCTGGAACTATTCCCACACCTGAGGCACGCAATTCTCCCGGCCACCAGTTGGTTATATCCTGGTTATGGAGGCTTACACTGCCTCCGGTAGACTCCATCAGCCCTGAGAGAACCCTCACCAGCTCGCTTTGTCCATTGCCCTCAACACCTGCGACTCCAAGTATTTCTCCTTCTTTTATGTCAAACGATATATCATCAAGAACTTTCTTTCCGAAATTATTAACCGTACTTAGGTTTTTTACTGAGTATACCACCTTACTTCGGCTGGTATCCCTATCCTCCTTGTTGACATTGAGAATAACCTCACGCCCGACCATAAGCCTGGCCAGTTCGGCGGCATCGGTGTCCTTCGTGTTTCTTGTCCCTACAACCCTGCCGCGTTTTATAACAACAACCTTGTCACTGACCTCCATTACTTCCCTTAGCTTATGAGTAATCAGTATTATTGTCTTACCCTGATTTTTAAGCTCTTTGAAGCTTGCAAGGAGCTCATCCACCTCCTGGGGAGTCAAAACCGCCGTAGGTTCGTCAAATATCAGTATATCCACATTCCGGTAAAGCATTTTCAGTATTTCAACTCTTTGCTTCGCACCTATGGAAATGCTATCTACTATGTCCTCTGAATTAAGTTCAAATTTATAATCATCAATAAGCTTCTGTACGGTTTTACGCTCCAGGCTGCGGTCAATTATCGGGCTTTTGAAGCCTGCCTTCCCAAATATTCCAAAATTCTTTTTTAATTCAGCACCAAGAAGTATATTTTCAAATACGGTAAGGCTGGGCACCAGCTTGAAATGCTGGTGCACCATACCCAATCCGCAGTTTATTGCATCTAACGAAGAATTAAAGGAAACCTCTTTACCCTGTACTTTCAGTTCTCCGCCGGTGGGACGCTGAAGTCCAAAGAACATGTTCATGAGAGTTGTCTTTCCGGCTCCGTTTTCACCTACTATTGCGGTAATTTCACCCTGCTCAATAGAAATATTTATATCTTCGTTAGCAACAAAGTCGCCATATTTTTTTGTCAAATTAACAGCTTCTATTGCGTACATATTTACCGCCTTCTTAAACAAAAATATTTAACAGCAATCAGCTTCCGCAGGTTTTTAAGCCTTAGTCATTGGGCATATTCAGGTTTGCAAGAAGTGATTTGTCAAAGGCTTCTCCGGCCTGGGCATCTGTTACCTTGATTTCTCCGCCGCCTATCTTATCTGCTATTGTCTTGATTTCTGTCCTGATTTCATTCCACTTGGCCTTGCCTTCAGGCTTGATTTTGGATTCTATTACACTGAGGTCGGTGATTCCTGTGGCTCCCGATGCCAGATTATAGCTCAGCACCTTGCCGTTTACCTTGTCCATGGTTTTTTCCTTAAAATTCTTTGCGATTTCATATACAGGTACTTCCGTATTCTTCAAAACACTTGTGAGTATATAGCCCGGCTGATTGCTGTCCTTGTTTGCATCCACTTCTATGGCAAGCTTTTTGACTTCTTTTGCCTTGGCGGTTACACCGTCGCCTACGGCACCCGCTACCGCATATACAATGTTTGCGCCGTCAGAATAATATGTGTTTGCTTTTGTGGCACCTGCTGCCGAGTCGCTGAAGCCCGCATTGTAGTCACTGTAGAAGGTGTATTTGACACCCAGTTCTTTTGCAACATAGTTGATTCCTTCAGCATAGCCATAGCCAAATACAGTTATACCGTTTGACTTGGTTCCTCCAAGGAAACCGACCTTTCTTCCAGCATCTCCTGCCGTCAGTGCATAGTCCGAAGTATTAAACAGTTCAGAGGCATTTTCATTGACAAGTGCACTCAATGCTCCGGCTATAAAAGAAGCTTCATGGACATCAAACATTACAGAAACAACATTTTTGTGCTTAACGGTTCCGTCCTCGTTCACATTCGGATTATCATTGAATATGACAAAGGTTGTATCCGGATACTGTTCCGCAATAGGCTTATTTCCTCCCACTCCCTTGATAAGTGCATCAAAGTTGTATTCCAGGCTGAAAATCAGCTTATAGCCTGCTCCGGCCAGTTGCGTCAAGCTTCCAGGGACATCCGAGGTCTCCACCACCTTATAATTGATGCCCAATTCGTTTTTCACCTTTTCCAGTCCGGCAACCGCCGATTGATTATATCCCTTGTCGTTGGGTCCCGCTGCGGAAGTAATAAGTGCAATTCCCAAGTCGTTGGTTTTGGCGGAACAGCCTGCAAAAAGCATGGAGGCTAAAATCGCCATTACAATTACTAAAGACAGCTTTTTTGCAAATTTCATTTTTCCCATGTCAAACACTCCTCTGATACTGTTTTGTTTGTGAATTTAATATTTGATTAAAACATAAGTCTTAGCCGCGACATTAAGACTTCTTTTTTATAAAGAGCCACTTCTCAGGCTATTTTGGGGTGCAAAAAACCAAGCCGTGGCAAATTATACTTTTTTCACCTGGCATTTCTGTTGATTCAGAATTTATATAATGCTAATAACTACTTGTGAACCTGATTAATGTAAAATTTGAATTTTCCGGATCTATAAAAGCTTTTAAAAGTTTCTATAGGGATTTCCCGTCCATTTATCATACCGTAGGTTATAGCCCTGAACAGAAGAACAGGGTCTCCTTCCTTTATCCGGAGCTCTCTGGCAACCTCATCCACAGCCAGCACTGCTTCAATGGATCTTGTTGCTTTTGTAATCCTGGTATTGTATTTGCTCTCAAGAATATTGTAAATGGAAGCCACTCCGAAATCGTAGGTTTCTATCAGAGGATACGTCTTGCAGGGCAAATATGTTGTAGTAAGGTTTATTGGTTCATTATCCGCATAATAAACCCTTTTTACCTTGAATACCTTTTCTCCGTTTGAAAGCTGGAGCTTTTTTATCCTGGTCCGGTCCGCTTCAATAACTTCTGCCGCCAGCAGGCGCTTTGAGGGAGTCATGCCAAGTCTGACAATATCCTGTGTACAACTGGTAATGGATATGAGATCCTGGTCAAGCGTGTCCTTTTTTACAAAGGTTCCTTTTCCCTGAATTCTGTAGAGATACCCCTCGTTAACAAGATCATCAATAGCCTTTTTCGCAGTAATCCTGCTGATTCCAAAGCTTCCCATCAGCTCTCTCTCACTGGGGATCATGCCGTCCGGACCTATCTCTTCATTGTTTATCATTTCCACTATCCTCTGTTTGACCAGATAGTATTTTGGTATCATTCCTACCATTGCTTTCCTCCTTGAGCAATATAACATGTTATTATATTGTTATGTTGATATGTCCACTTAAATATTATATCAATATTCGACAAAAGTCAACGAGTTATTAACATATTTTTTTGTTTAAATCTTATAAAATACTCGCAATCCCTTCCACCTGATTTCCTGAATCCAAATAAATATTGACTTTATACTCATAAGTTGGTAAAATCTTAACAAGATATTGATAATGATTATCATTATCAAATGCATTTGATTTTGTAAACCAGGAGACACACCTAGGTATATATATTGAAGTTTTCAGATTATTTACAGCCCGGAGGCCCCAGCGCCTCACCAAGCCGGCTCAGCCCGGCCGGGAATGCAGTATGTACGATCGCCCACGATCAGAAAGGAGCTATAATATGAGTATAGTTTTAGTAGGAGGCCATGACAGGATGCAGGAGGAGTACAAGGAGATATGTTCTCGCAGGGGGCACAGGGTAAAAGTCTACACCCAAATGCCTGCCAGATTTGACAAACTTATCGGAACTCCCGACAGCATCGTTCTTTTTACATCTACCGTATCACACAAAATGATGCTGACTGCACTCAAGGAGGCAAAAAAGAAAAATATCAATGTTGTGAGAAGCCACAGCAGCAGCGCCTCCTCCCTGCTGGAACTTTTGAAATCAATGGAGAATGATACGGGTTACGCCTGTCCCTCATAGGGGAATACAAATATGCAGGAGGTTGCTTATGAAAAATATAGCGGTTATTTATTGGAGCGGAACTGGAAATACCCAGCAGATGGCACTGGCAGTTGCCGAAGGTGCGAAGGGTCAGGATATTTCCGTAGACGTGAAGGAGGTTGGCAGCGCCACCCTTAAGGATATTGAAGATTCCGATGCCGTCGCTCTGGGCTGCCCGTCCATGGGTTGTGAAGTGTTGGAGGAATCGGAGATGGAACCCTTTGTGCAGGCAATGGAAGGCCTGGATCTGAAGGGCAAGCCCGTGGTATTGTTTGGCTCATTTGACTGGGGAGACGGGCAGTGGATGGCGGACTGGGAAGAGCGAATGACTTCTCTTGGGGTAAAGCTTGCCGATGTGGGTCTTAAGGTACATAACACTCCTGACGAGGCCGGCCTGGAACTTTGCAGGGAACTTGGCAGAAAACTTGCCCTGGCATAGCCGCCTACAGGGTATTAACCGGCCTCACCAGTTTTGTAAATCATTAACCGGGAAGTGATGAAAATGGAGATAAAGCAGAACCAAATATTAAACTTTATAAATATAGTCAATGAACTCCCTGATGAAGCTTATCTGCTATCCATGGTAGCTTACGGAACGGCTCCTGTCATAAGGGAGGAGAAGCCCTCTTCCCTTATGACCTTTACAACGGCCGGAAGAAACCTGTATGAGCTTTGGAACAAGTTCGGCCTTGACGTTTGCAGGAATCTCGCCCTGGAATACACCCAGCTCCGAGACACCAAAGGCAGTGTAAGAGTGCTGTTTTTCAAGAGAAACTTATTGGACGACTGCCTTAACAAGAGGGATTGCCGGGATTTCCTGAACAGGATGGGCTATGCCTCAAAAATCACACTGGAACAATGCATATTAAAGCTCAAAGAACGGTTTGAGCACATATGTCCTCATGAAATAGGCATATTTTTGGGCATACCCGTGGAAGACGTTACAGGATTTATTTATCACAAAGGGGAAAACAGCTTGCTTTGCAGCTACTGGAAGGTTTATCACAACCCTGAAAATGCATTGCAACTGTTTAAGAACTTTGATAAGGCGAGACAGGATATTCGTGACCTAATTTCAAGCAACAACTTTAATTTCACAGATTGTGCTTAAAATTCAAGAATTCGTTGTCTCTGGTTTACGGAGGACAAAATAGGTGGGAAACTTTTTAAGGCATCTTTTTGAAAAGGAAAGGCTTCACGATGTAATTGAGTGTCTTACTACTGCCATGGATGCAAAGGACAAATATACAAGCGGGCATTCCAACAGGGTGGCGGATATGACCTATGATATAGCTAAGGAGTTGGGCCTTAAGGGCCATAGGCTTGAGACCATTCATCTGGCCGCACATTTGCATGACATCGGCAAGATAGGCATCTCTGAAAAAGTGCTTAACAAACCGGGGAAATTATCGCCGGCGGAATGGGAAGAAATAAAAAGGCATCCTGAAATAGGCTTTAATATTTTACATAAATCCCAGCACATGAAGGAAATATCCGAAATCGTACTGTATCACCATGAACGCTGGGACGGGAAAGGCTATCCCGGAGGTCTTAAGGAGAATCAGATTCCGCCTGGGTCCCGGATAATCGCAGTGGCAGATTCCATTGACGCAATGACTTTTGACAGGCCCTACCGCAGCGCTATGAGTTGGGCAGATTGCAAAAGGGAAATAATGAAGAACAGCGGAGTTCAGTTTGATCCCGAGGTAGTTAAGGCAATGTGGTCGGTTTGCGGTAAGTGGGTTTTTACAAATCAAGGTCCTCCGGCTTCAAATACCGAAAAAAATATTACAAATCTCTAAAAGAGCAGAAGATTACTGGGTTATTAGTATTAATAACAGTAAATTTTCTGCTTTTGATTTTTAGCCGGGAAATGATTTTCCAAAACAAATAATAATAAGTTTAATAAATTTACCAGGTTGTATTTAGTGAAATTTACTAAATTAGCACTATTTTAAGGTTGTATTATTTGTGTTTATTTGATAATCTTATATCGTAAATTTCTTTATTAAGATTAACAACAGTCACCTTATATGTAAGTCACTATATGTGCGCTGCACTTGCAGCTAACCAGAGGTTATAATGAACAAGAAGAAAAAGTTTGTTGTCTTATTTATTTCCTTACTCTTCGTTCTAGCTATTTTTTCGGTAATTATGCTAATAAACCCCTTTAAAGAGGACATGGGCCCACTTGATGAAAAATTTGCCCAAAGCGTTGAAAAGCCTGATTACCATTTTGCAGTCATAGCACCCAGTTCATACGACCCCTTTTGGAATGATGTGAAAAAGGGAGCTTTCAAAGCTGCCAAGGAATTTAACGTAGCAGTGGAATTCAACAGTCCCAGGTTCACCAATCCTGAGGAAGAGCTGCAATACCTGAATATAGCAGTGGCATCAAACGTAGATGGAATTGCCACCCATGTCCCTGATGAAAACATGTTCACACCGGTTATTAACAATTCCGTCAAAAGCAATATCCCCGTGGTCACCATAGAAAGCGATGCGAAGAATAGTGGGAGGCTTGCCTATATAGGAAACAACAATTATGAAGTTGGTTCTGTGGGCGGAAAGATGGTGGCAGAGGCTACCGGCGGAAACGCAAAGGTTGCCATAATACTCAACGGCTACAATCCCGAGGCCAGTGATGTGTCACAAAACCTTCGAGTGACAGGTTTCAAGGACGCCGTAAAGCAGTATAAGGGCAGGGTTGATGTTGCCGCCATCCGTATTTCAGGTATGGGTATTTTCAGTGCCGGAGAAATAGCAAATGAACTGATAATCAACAACCCCCAGATAAACACCATTTTTTGTACAAACCCAAGGGATACCCTGGGAGTAATCCAAAAAATTGTTGACCTGAACAAGGTTGGCCAGATCAAGGTAATCGGCTATGGAAGCTATTCTGAAATTTTAAGGTATATAGAGAAAAATGTCATCTATGGAAGTGTGGTCAGCAATCCCCAGGAGATGGGCTATAAAGCTGTAAAAGCCCTGGTGGAGCTGAAAACTACCCGAAGGACACCTGCATATGTCGGCACTCAGGTTTATGCCGTAACAAAAGACAATGTGGATACACTCTCTGCTGAGGAAACAGGTAAATAGGCTTAATACTATTTAATTAAGGATAGATATATGATAAAATTTGTCGGTAGATTGCTCAGAAAAAACAGAATACGTAAAAAGCTGATTCTTTATTTTATGATAACTACCATTCTTATGGCTGCAGCAAGTTTTTATACCTATTACAATGCAAAAATGCTTATGAATCAGATGGACTCACTTTTTGTCAGTAATATATCCCTGAATGAACTTCAGGGTACTGTTACAGATGTCCAACAGTACCTGGAAAGCTATTTGGACACAAGCCATTCCGACAGTTTCAGAGGATTGGCAGGGTCCAAGAACAAACTGCAGCAGTTGTCTCAAAGGCTGTCCCAGGAAGCGGACTACAGCCCTAACGGATTACTTCAGAGAGACATTACAAACATGATAAAAAATTATCTGGAGATTACAGATAATGCTGTCCTGGCTAAACGTGCCCGTGATATAAACAGGTATACCTCCTATTATAATGATGCCAACAGGGTTTACGGCTATATTGACATGTATATCAGCAAGCTTAACAATGAACTTCTGAAGGAAAATACCCAGAGGTATCACGTAGTTGCAGGCAGGATAGACCTTGTCCAGATGATAAACATTGCCATCATTCTGGGAGTCATCCTGTTTAACCTCGTATTTATAATACTTATTACCTATAAAACAACTAAACCGATTATAAAGCTGTCCCAGGCAGCAAACGAAATATCCAGAGGCAATTTCGATGTACCTCAGGTAGAATTTGATACGGATGATGAAATAAGCGTCATGGCCAGCGCTTTTAATACCATGGCCTCAAGTATCAAGGATCATATAGGCGCTATTGAAGAGAGGGCCCTTCTGCAAAACAAGCTGAAGGAGCAGGAGCTGCAGAACCTTATTATGAAGACCCATTTGAAGGACGCAGAGCTTCAGGCACTTCAATCGCAAATCAACCCTCACTTTATATTCAACACCCTCAATACGGGTGCGCAAATTGCCATGATGGAAGGTGCAGATAAGACCTGTTATTTCATAGAAAATGTAGCCAACCTCTTCAGATACAACCTTAAAAAGCTGGACAGGGCAGTGTCGCTGAGAGAAGAAATAGACAACATCAGCACCTATATCTATATATTGAAAACCCGGTTTACCGACAGGATTCAATTTATTGAAGATATCCCGCCCGACATGCCGGATATAGAAATGCCCTGCATGATACTGCAGCCAATTGTGGAAAATGCTTTTATTCACGGTATCGGCAATACGGAGGCAGGAGGCATCATAGCTCTTTCGGCAAAGAGCCATAAAACCTGTGTGGAGGTAACGGTATCCGACAATGGTGCGGGAATGGTCCAGGAAAAGATAGACAAACTGCTTGGAAAAGGGCAAACGGAAGTCCAGAGCCAGGACCAGACCGGCGGTGTGGAAGCAAAAAAAGGGCATACCACAGGAATCGGTATGGGAAATGTAATCAGCAGGCTCAATTTATTTTACGGTCAGGACAATATAGTCAGTATTGACAGCGCACCCGGAATGGGAACCTCTGTCCGCTTGAGAATTCCGGTAGGCGTAAAGGAGGAGGCACATGTATAAGTTATTGATTGCCGATGATGAACAGATTGTAATAGATTCTCTCTCGTTTATAGTAAATAAAAGCTTCTCCGGCGTATTCCAGATAGAGTCTGCCCGTTCGGGCAGAGAAGCCATAGAAAAGGCCGAACGCTTTATACCGGATATTATATTCATGGATATAAACATGCCGGGAATAAACGGTATTGAGGCTATCCGGGAGCTGCGGGGAAAACTGCGGGATTGTGTTTTTGTCATTCTTACTGCCTTTGACCAGTTCGACTTTGCAAAGGATGCCCTGAAGCTGGGTGTCTCAGAATACCTGCTGAAACCGGTCAACAGGGAAAAAATCATCTCTACCCTTCAAAAAAGTATTGATGATATTGAAAAGGAGCGAAGCAAGAGAAAAAAAGAGCTGGATATGAAGGAAAAAATGGAGAATATCCTTCCCATTTTGGAAAACGGCTTTATTTATTCCCTGCTTTTTTTAGACGACAACTCAAAGGAACTGGAGAACTACCGCAATATCTTTGAGATAGAGGAAAACGGCGGGTACATCATGACCATTGAATTTGCACAATCCAACGACTGCGGGCATATGGTAAACAGAATAGGCCTCAGCATAAAAAGTCAATCCTTCTATCCTTACCTTCGGGATATAATGAAGGGCAGGTGCAGGTGTTTCATGGGCCCTGCGATTTTAAACAGGATTATCGTATATATACCTGCGCAAACCGAGGTTGAAGAGTATTCAAGAAGACTGGAGGCAGTGAGCATTGCAGAATATGTCTATAATCAGATTTCCCAGAAGGTGGATGCTGATTTTTATATTGGCATAGGCCGCTGCTACGACAGCTTTGACAATATATGCCCCTCCTATGAAGAATCTCTGCGTGCCATTCACTTCATGAACGGAACCGGAATTCTCCATATTTCGGACATACCTACTGAAAAAGAGCTTCCGGCCGAAAAGTATCCCATGTCAAAGGAAAAGCTGCTATTGGAAAAAGCTGCTCTGGGAAACAGGGATGAGTGTATACAGGCCTTTAGTCATATATTCGAATGGCTGACAATAGAATACTATGGGTCGGTTAATAAAATCAGGGCCAAGCTTATGGAAATTATGATTCTTTTGCACCGGCTGGCCTATGACTATAATATCTCTCAAAATCCTGACAGTATTGACCTGATATCGGAACTTCAGAAGCTGGATACCCTCACCGAATTAAAACATTGGTGCCTAGAAAGAATAGATTTTATAACCAACGGCATTTCCGAAGCCAGGGAAAAGAAGACCAATTCTCTGATTGTAAAGGCCGTTGAATATATTAAGGAAAACTACAGAGGAGAGCTCACCCTCGAAGAGGTATCCAGAGAAGTGAATATAAGCCCTCACTATTTCAGCAAGCTCTTTAAGGATGAAATGGGAGAAAACTTTATTGACTATCTTACCAATCTGAGAATCGGAAAAGCTAAGGACATCATGAAGAACAGTCTTATGAGCGTAAAAGAAATATGCTATGAAATCGGTTATGGCGACCCTAATTATTTCAGCAGAATATTCAAAAAGGCGGTTGGAGTAACACCAACCGAATACAGGGACAGTCTTCTATACATGAGCAAGGATGGTGTTTCTTAAATGAAAAAAGTTCGGTTAAAGGTCTTGATGTTAGGATCAGTATTAATTTTGGCAATGCTTTTCTCTCCCGGCTGTTCCACCGGCCCGGAGAAAAACAGCCCTGCCGGTAAAAACGGTAAAATTACAATCGGCTTCTCGCTGGCAACCTTGCAGGAGGAACGCTGGCAGCGTGACATGGACATACTTGTGGCCAAAGCAAAGGCCAAGGGCGCAGATGTTATTGTCCAGAACTCCAACAACAATATAGACGATCAGATCAAGCAGGTTAAATACCTGCTTGACCAAAACATTGATATACTTCTGATCGTACCTCAGGACGCCGAGAAATCTGCCGAAGCCGTAGATCTTGCCAAAAAGAAGGGTATCAAGGTCATCTGTTATGACCGCCTTATCAAGAATGCAAATACAGACTTCTATGTCTCCTTTGACAATACCAAGATCGGGGAGTACATGGCTTCGATGATGGTATCAAAAGTGCCTATGGGAAACTACATCATAGTCAACGGGGCCAAGACCGACTATAACAGTTACATGTACAATCAGGGCTATAAAAACATTCTGGATAAATATATCTATGATAAATCCATAAAAATAGTAGATGAAATATGGGCTAACGACTGGCGGCCGGAAGATTCGTTCAAATGTGTGGAAAAGGCCCTTCAAGGCGGTAAAAAAATCGATGCCATCCTGGCAGCCAATGACAGCCTAGCCGGTGCTGCCATAGAAGCTCTTTCAGAGCAGCAGTTGGCCGGAAAGGTCTCTGTGGCAGGCCATGATGCAGATATTTCAGGCTGCCAGCGTGTGGCGGAGGGAACGCAGCTAATGACCGTCTACAAGCCTATTGACCAGCTCGCGGAAAAAGCGGTGGATGTTGCTCTCGGATTGCTCAAAAACAATTATTATGCAAGCAATACATATATCAGCGACGGTGAAAACGATATCCCCTACGCAAAGGTTGAGCCTATCGTGGTAACAAAGGACAACCTTGTGGACACAGTGATAAATGACGGATTTCACAGGCTTGAAGATGTGTATTTGAATGTCCCCAGGGATCAATGGCCTGTGAAATAAGCCGGTCAGCTATAAATAAATACTTGTGCCTTCAGTAAAAGACTATGCCTGTTCATTACATGCATGGTCTTTTTTATTCCATGTATTTTTACGCATCTGCCTTCCTTCGGCTCCGGGCTTACTTATTTTAATATTAAAATAATGCTAGGCATTGTTGTCATAAAAAAAATCATAGCAATTATGGTAAGACCTTAGTAATTCTCTCTAGCGACTTGAGTCCCCTGATGATATATCCTGTTAATGTACCGCAACGAAGCTGGTAACAGCCCTGTTGCATAAGAAAATATTACATTTCGGGAGGATTGTATATGAAAAAATCAGTACGTATAGCTGCTATGGCTTTAGCAGGTATTATGTCGATCTCGCTATTTGCAGGCTGCGGCGCTAACAATTCATCAGGTAGTTCAGCAAGTAACAGTTCAACCGCAACATCTTCTCCAGCAAAAGACAAGAAAATAAAGATCGGTCTTTCTCTTCCAACACAGCAGGAGGAAAGATGGGTCAGAGACAAAGCTACTATGGAAGAAGCTGCAAAGAAAGCAGGAGTTGAGATTGCTGTTCAGGTTGCAAACATGGATGCTGCAAAGCAGGATTCACAGGTTGAAAATCTGATTTCTCAAGGCATTGACGTATTAATCCTTGCTCCGCATGATGCCAAGGCAGCAGCCTCCACAGTTGACAAAGCTCACAAGGCAGGCATCAAGGTTATTGCTTACGACAGACTTGTAATGGGTACTGATGTGGATGTTTATCTTTCCTTCGACAACGTGAAGGTTGGAGAACTCCAGGGAAAATGGTTAACCGAACACCTGGATAAGGGTAACATAGTATGGCTGGCAGGTTCTCCTACAGATAATAATGCAACTCTCTTCAAGCAGGGCGCTGCCAAATACCTGCAGCCCAAGATAGACAGCGGAGACTATAAAGTTGTTATGGAACAGCCCGTTGTTGACTGGAAACCGGATAACGCACTCAAATTAATGGAAAATGCTTTAACTGCCAACAACAATAATGTTCAGGGCGTACTTGCTCCCAATGACGGTACAGCCGGCGGATGTATTCAGGCTTTAGCGGCTCAGGGCCTGGCAGGAAAGGTGCCCATAACCGGTCAGGACTCTGAATTGTCTGCTGCAAAGAGAATAGTTGAAGGTACTCAGGGTATGACTGTATTCAAGGATACCAGAAAGCTCGGTGAAGCAGCAATAGACGCAGCAATTAAAATGGCCAAGGGTGAAGATCCCGGAGCCGATCAGAAGGTAAACAATGAAAAAATGGATGTTCCTTCAATTCTTTTGGCTGCCGAAGCCGTTGATAAAACCAATATAGACAAGATACTTATCGACAGCGGCTACCTGAAGAAGGAAGATGTTTACTCCAAATAATATAAAAAGTTACTGAAAACTTTATGGGGGAATGGCAGACATGTTGTTCCCCCATAAAGAATTTATTGCATTATGACTCACATCCAAGTGCACTCAGGCGTACTTGACACTAGAAATAAGGATGCCCCTACTGGAGGTTATTATGAGCGAGTATATATTAGAAATGAAGAACATCACCAAAGAGTTTCCGGGGGTTAAAGCACTGGACAATGTCACCTTCAATGTAAAAAAGGGTGAAATCCATGCCCTGTGCGGAGAAAACGGAGCCGGAAAATCAACTCTTATGAAGGTTCTCAGCGGAGTATATCCCGCCGGCACTTACACAGGTGAAATTATACTAAAAGGAAGTACACAAAGCTATTCGGGTATAAAAGACAGCGAGAAGGCAGGCGTAGCTATTATTTATCAGGAACTTGCACTTGTAAAGCAGATGAGTGTGTGTGAAAACATATTTCTGGGTAATGAAAAAGTTAAAAAAAGCGGATTGATAGATTGGGACAAATCCTATGCGGAAACACAGAAAGTGCTCAAGGAAGTAAGGCTTAACATAAACCCCAACACAAAGGTTGTAAATCTGGGAATAGGTCAGCAGCAACTGGTGGAAATAGCAAAAGCAATCGCAAAAAAAGCCGAAGTTCTTATCCTGGATGAACCTTCTGCTGCACTTACAGAGTCAGAAACGGAAAATCTGTTACAAATACTCAAGGAGTTGAAAGCCAAGGGTGTAACATGTATATATATTTCTCACAAGCTGAACGAAGTATTTGAAATTGCTGATAACATCACAATACTGCGGGACGGCAAAACCATCGGTACTGAGCCTGCCTGTGAGATGACCGAAAACAAGGTTATTTCAAAAATGGTGGGACGTGAGCTTACTCAGCGTTTCCCCCGAAAAGAGCACACTCCGGGTGAAGTGGTCCTGGAGATAAAAAATTGGAATGTTCAAAATCCTGACCTTCCTGAACTGAAAGTAATCCACAATGCAAATTTTGCAGTCCGCAAAGGTGAAATCCTCGGAATTGCGGGATTAATGGGTGCAGGAAGAACCGAGCTGGTCATGAGCATTTTTGGTGCCTACGGTGCCAATGTAAGCGGTGAAATCTACCTGGAAGGCAAGAAAGTATCCATAAAAAATCCCAAGCAGGCTATTGCTTCCGGGATAAGCTATGTGTCCGAAGACAGAAAGCGCTATGGTCTGGTACTTGGAATGGACATTAAAAACAATGTGACCCTTTCCAGCCTTGAATCCATCTCAAGGCTTTCCCTCATAAACGGAAATGAAGCCATAAAAGCTACAAATCAGTATGTCAGGGATTTGAGAGTCAAGACCCCCAGTATCGAGCAAAAAGTCACAAACTTAAGCGGCGGTAACCAGCAAAAAGTGGTTCTTGCCAAATGGCTTATGACAAAACCCAAGATATTGATTATGGATGAGCCCACAAGAGGTATAGATGTAGGTGCCAAATTCGAAATATACAACATAATGAACAAATTGATAGACGAAGGTGTGTGTATCGTTATGATATCCTCCGAATTGCCCGAAATACTGGGAATGAGCGACAGAATCCTGGTTATGCACGAAGGCCGTCTCACCAGAGAGTTTAATTGGGAAGAGGCTACGCAGGAAAATATTTTAACATATGCAACCGGAGGAATGTAGCATCAAAGTGTCTTTATATTACTATATACATCGCCTGCAGCGGCGAGACGGAGGTTATTATGGGAAATGCAGAATTAAACGCCATTGCTAAAGATAATCAAACTGCATTAAAAGATTCTAAGTCTATTAAAAAAATACTATTGGGAACCCTTAAGGGGAATATGCGCCAATACACCATGATATTGGCTTTGCTGGTAATCTGGGCCTTCTTCACCATTGTCACCGACGGGATATTCATATCTTCCAGAAACCTGTCCAACTTGTTTTTGCAGTGTGCCGCAACGGCAATAGCTGCCTGTGGTATGGTTCTGGTCATGGTTGCAGGACACATTGACCTTTCTGTAGGCTCCTTCGTGGGACTCACAGGCGCGGTAGCCGCTCAGTTGATGGTAAAAGGCGGCTTCGGTACTATTGAGACAATTGCCATAACACTTGCCATCGGTTTATTGCTGGGCCTTTTCCAGGGTTTTTGGATATCCTATGGTAAAGTACCTGCTTTTATTGTAACCCTTGCGGGATTTCTCGCCTTCAGAGGGGGCGTCATTGCAATAACAGGCGGAAACTCCATCGCCCCCATGAACGATTCCTTCAAAATAATTGGACAGGGCTACCTGCCCAAGATAAATGCAAACCTTCCCTTCAATGATACAAGCGCTTTGGTTGGAGTCGCCTTTATAATCTGCTATCTGGTATTTGAGCTTGTAAAGAGACATTCAAGAATAAAGTACGGCTTTGAGGTTCTGCCCGTTCCGCTTCTGATAGCAAAAATGGTGCTGTTCTCCACGATAATCGCACTTGGAATCGGTATTATGGCCAGCTACATGGGTATCCCCTATGCCATTCTTCTCCTCATCGCAATCATAGTCATATTTACGGTTATAGCTGAGAAAACCACCTTCGGCAGACATGTGTATGCCATAGGCGGCAACAAGGAAGCTGCAAGATTGTCCGGTATCAATATCAACAGGGTTAACCTGGGTATCTTTGTATTGATGGGACTTCTTTCAACCATAGCAGGTATCGTTTATACTGCAAGATTGAATGCGGCAACAGGCTCAGCGGGAACCAACATGGAAATGGACGCCATTGCTTCTGCAGTTATCGGCGGAACAAGTACCCTGGGCGGAGCCGGAACCATCGCAGGCTGTATAATAGGAGCTCTGGTCATGGGCAGTCTTGATAACGGAATGAGCCTTATGAATGCCGACGTTGCTGCTCAATACGTGGTTAAGGGCTTGATCCTGCTTCTGGCAGTCTGGTTCGACATAAAATTCAGCAAGAGGGCATAATCTTCATATTTTGAATATATGAATTTTCAGGCTGGTCAAAACTGTATTTTTTATTACAATTTATATTTGCACGGGTACGAATTACAGATGGAATACTTGGTCGAACTGCTTATTGAATTCCATTCCTGTACTGTGTACCCGTGCTCTGTTTTTATGGCCTGGGGCTGCTTTAGCTGATCTGTTCAAAAGCAGCTCCTTATTTTATTGTTGTTTATTGAGAGAAAATAATATAGTATGGTAAATATAGGTTTAAAACAAATTTTTCAGCCGAGGTGGTTAAATGAAAGTCCAGCCTAAGGATATTGCCGGCAGTATAGTAACAGGTGATTGCAAAGACCCTCATGTTTTTCTCGGCATGCATGTTGTCAGCAGCAGAGGCCGGAAAAAAGACCTGGCCGTGAGAGCTTACCATCCCAATGCCAGACTTGTAGAGGTTCTGGACATTGCGGATAATACCTTTCATCCCATGGCTGCCAAATATCAGCCAGGTATTTATGAGGCAATTTTTCCTTCAAGAAAGGAACTTTTTGAATATAAGCTGAGAATAACGGACCAGTCGGGCAACAGCTATATAACTCATGATCCCTACAGCTTTTGGCCTGTTATTTCGGAATACGACATATTCCTCCATAGCCAGGGAAACCATCACAAAATATATGAAAAGCTTGGCGCCCATGTAATGACTATAAACAATGTAACAGGCACACTGTTTTCCGTTTGGGCACCCTGTGCCGAAAGGGTCAGTGTGGTGGGGAATTTCAACCAGTGGGATGGCCGGAGACATCAAATGCGGCAACTGGGTGCTTCCGGAATATGGGAGCTCTTTATTCCCCTTGTTGCTGCCGGAGACCTTTACAAATTTGAAATAAAGACCCCAGGCGGGCAGCTTGCCGAGAAGGCCGACCCCTATGCCTATTACGCGGAGAAGCGACCTGCCAGGGCATCCATAGTGCACTCCCTTGATTTGTATGAATGGAACGACAGGGATTGGCTTGAGAAAAGAGCTGCTACAGACGTCTTTACTGCACCTGTATCAATATATGAACTGCATCTCGGAACCTGGTCCACCCTGCCCCAACCGGATCAAGACGGGGATTTGTATCTCAATTACAGAACTATTGCCGACAGGTTGGTGCCCTATATTAAACACATGGGTTATACACATATAGAACTTCTGCCTGTAACCGAACACCCCTACGACGGTTCCTGGGGGTATCAGGTCACGGGATATTTTGCAGTGACCAGCAGATATGGAACTCCCGAAGATTTTATGTATCTTGTGGATTTATGCCATCAGAACGGAATCGGAGTAATACTTGACTGGGTACCGGCGCACTTTCCCAGAGATACCCACGGTTTGGCCCGTTTTGACGGCACTGCGCTGTATGAGCATACCGACCCGCGGCAGGGAGAACATCCTGAATGGGGAACCTTGATATTCAACCACGGCAGAAATGAAGTCAGGAATTTTCTCATATCCAATGCAGTATTCTGGTTTGAGAAATATCACATTGACGGGCTGCGGGTGGATGCGGTAGCTTCCATGATATATCTGGACTATGCCAAAAAACCGGGAGAATGGATTCCAAACAAATATGGCGGAAATATGAATCTGGAGGCTGTGGATTTCCTGAAGCAATTGAATACCACGGTTTTTGGCTACTTCAAGGGTATAATGATGATTGCGGAGGAATCAGCCTCATGGCCTATGATTACAAAGCCGCCCTATGAGGGCGGACTGGGCTTTACCTTCAAGTGGAACATGGGCTGGATGAATGATTTTCTCAAATATGTCAGCATGGACCCCATATATAGAAAATATCATCACAATCTCATAACCTTTTCACTTATGTATGCTTTCAGCGAAAACTTTGTCCTTGTGCTCTCGCATGACGAGGTGGTACACGGAAAATGCTCCATGCTGAATAAAATGCCGGGTGATTACTGGCAGAAATTTGCAGGCCTGAGAGTGACCTATGGCTACACCTACGGACATCCCGGCAAAAAATTGCTTTTTATGGGCAGTGAATTCGGACAGTTTATTGAATGGGACGACAAAAAAGGTCTGGACTGGCATCTTCTGGACTATGAAATGCATAAAAAAATGCAGACCTTCGTCCGGGATCTTAACAGCCTGTATAACAGCCATCCGGCATTATATCAGGTGGATTTCAGTTATGACGGCTTTGAATGGATAGACTGCAACGACAATGACCACAGTGTTGTAGCTTTTTTAAGAAAAGGCCGGAATTACCGTGATATGCTTGTTTTCATCTGCAACTTTACACCTGCGGTTAATGATAACTACTGTATCGGAGCCCCCTATGAGCTTGAATATGAGCTGATTTTAAACAGTAATTCTGAAAAATACGGAGGCTATGAACCCGATTGCCAGGGAGTCCTATACAAGACAGAGCCCGAGCCGTTACACGGCAGACCCTTCAGTCTAAGGCTCACATTGCCCCCGCTCAGTGTGCTGGTTTTCAAGCCCCTTTTTGAAGCTGAGGAGACTTCTGCTGTCACTGCTTCACCTGATGAATAACGTATTTCTGACGGTTCGCTGCCCATTTGATTCCGGCAGCGAACCAGCCCGGAAGTATTCCTATTTTCCCCTTGCTGCTTCCAGCTCCTGTAGGCAGCCTATCAGGTATTGGTTGTCCTGTTCCAGTTTCACGGCAACCCTTATATATTTTTCGTCAAGACCTGCGTAATTATTGCAGGAACGTGCCAGTATACCGTATTTTAAAAGCTCTTTGTGGAGATTTCTGTTTTCAGTCTTAAAAAGTATATAATTGGCGGCCGAGTCAAAGACCTTATAGCCCAGCTTGTCCAATTCCTGTAAAAGATACTCTCTGTTCCGCCTGACAAGCTTTTTTGTCCTGCTTATGTAAGCATGTTCATCCAGAGCAGCAACTCCGCATATCTGCGCCACCGCAGACACCCCCCAGGGCTGCCCTGATATTTTTAGCCGCTCCAGCAATTCTTTGCAGGAGCACAGGGCATAACCAAGCCGGATTCCGGCCATTGCATATATTTTTGTAAAAGCCTTCAGAACTATTACATTTTCAAAAGATTCCAGACAATCCGACACACTGTACTTATGCGGGTCATCCAGAAAATCCATGAAACACTCATCCACCACCAGTGTGCAATTATTATCCCTGCACCTGCCGGCAAGTTCCAGCACTGTTTCCTTTTCGGTAAGCTTGCCTGTGGGATTATTGGGATTGCAAAGAAAAACAAGCCTTATGTCCGGAGTCAAGGCTTTCAGTATGTCCCTGCCCACAAGGAAATTCCTGGCTTCTGACAGATAATGGTATTTTATCCCGCCTCCCTCCAGCCTGACAGCCTCCTCATATTCGGAAAAAGAGGGAGCTGTAACCAGGGTGTTACCCGGCTTGAGGGCCCCTGCAATTCTGTATATTATATCGGCCGCTCCATTTCCGCAAATGATGTAGTCTTGGGGTACGTTTTCGTGCAGGGCTATTTTTTCCGCAAGTTCTCTGCAAACAGGGTCGGGATAGTTGCTGAACTGCCCGATATTTTCGAAAATGGCTTTTTTCACTCCCTCCGGCAGTCCAAGGGGGTTTATATTGGCTGAAAAGTCAATCAGCCTTCTGTTGTGACCTATGTCATATTTGCTGTATATATCTCCGCCATGAACCGTTCTCACCATCATGCCTCCCGTTGTGTCTGCCTGCTGCGCTTGCCTGCTGTGCCTGCTTCCCGCTCATACTGTCAAACGTACCCTGCAATGAAGTACCATATAAACCCTTTTCTAGAATGATATAATTATCAGCCTTGAGGCACACAAGACCATTAACGCTATCACAGCAGTTGTGTACATGAGCCTTGCGGCAGCCGGTATATCCTCTATTTGAATATTTCTTATGCCATCCCCGATGTACGGCTTTTTTACAAGCCTTCCAAAATAATAGGCATCTCCTGCCAACTGCACATTCAGGGCACCTGCACACACAGCCTCTGTCCTTGCGCTGTTGGGACTGGAATGGTTCCGTTTGTCCCTCCGGTAAATCCTTACGGCATTTTTCCAGTCCAGCCGGCATATAAAGCTTGCCATTATCATGGCGTAAGCCGAAAGGACAGCAGGAATGAAGTTAAGAATGTCGTCCAGCCGGGCCGCAAATTTGCCGAAATACAAATATTTTTCATTCTTGTATCCAATCATTGAGTCCAGGGTATTTACCGCCTTATACAGAAAGCCTGCCGGGGCCCCTCCTATAATCATGAATATCAGAGGAGCTATGACTCCATCCGTTGTATTTTCTGCTACGGTTTCCACAGCGGCCTTTGTAATACCTTCTTCGGTGAGATCTTTAGTATCACGCCCCACTATCCACGACAGGTATTTCCTGGCATTGGTCAAATCCCCGTTTCTCAGAGGGGTATATACCTTCATGCTTTCTGTTTTTAACGACTTTGCAGCCAGTATCTGATAACAGAATATTGATGAAATTGAAAGCTCAAGGACTTTATTTATGTTTTCTGCGGCAGCCAGTATAAAAAAGGGCCCCGCAAAGGCTATGCCTGTCATGATTATACTCAGTATCATACCTCCCGCAAATTCCCCTGTGGGGTTTTTGGGCAGCAGCCTTCTTAACAGTCCTTCACCTTTTGCTATCCCCCAGCCCATCAGCCTTACCGGATGTGGCAGCCATAGCGGATCTCCCAAAATTAAATCCAATATAAAGCCAATAACTACTGATATTAATATATCCATTAAAAGTACTCCTGCCTGCCGCGTCAGGCCATGTACAAAAGTGCATTTACAATGGCGGCGGCAACATTGCTGCCTCCCTTCCTGCCCTTTGCAACAATAAACGGTATATCCAGCTTCATAATCATGTCTTTTGACTCGGTTACATTGACAAAGCCTACCGGAACCCCGATTATAAGCCCCGGTGAAATACAGCCTTGCTTTATGAGCCTCTCCAGCTCCAGCAAGGCAGTCGGTGCATTGCCGACAGCAAATATGACAGGCTCTTTGATTAAAGACGCTTTCCTCATTGATACCGCAGCCCTGGTAATCCCTTCTTCCGCAGCCTTTTCCGCCACGTCTGCATCTGCCATGAAACAGTGTATTTCACAGCCCTGTTTTTTCAGTGCCGCTTTGTTAATCCCCGCCATAGCCATCTGCGTATCGGTGACAATGCAGGCTCCGCCTCTGATACAGGTTAATGCACGGGTTATTGCATCCTCTGAAAAACAAAGGTTATCAGCATAATCAAAATCCGCAGTCGTGTGTATGACCCTCTTTATGACCGGTTCCTGCAGCTTGTCAAAAGGTCTGCCCCCAAGCTCCCGGCCAATTATTTCAAAGCTCTTTGCTTCAATATCGCTAGGTTTCATTATATGCATATAAATTGTGTACCCTTCCGGCTCAATTGTATAATTTATCAGATACATGTACAATCCTGAGCCGGGAGTAGCACATGTCTTCATAACCATTAAATATTTATTCCTTCTTCAATAATCCTATAAATAAATTCCATATCCAATGACTGCCGCAAGGCATCTGCAAGGAGGTCATACTGCCTTTCCTTGTATTCCTTGAGCTTAAAGGCTGTATCTTTGTAATAGTGAAGCCCCTTTCTGTTCATAAGGGCTTGAGCTATCTCAAAAAGCACCTCTTCACTGTCGAAAATCCCATGTACATATGTCCCATAAATATTGCCGCTGCACATTCCATCGGATTTTTCCGGACAATTGCCCCCCTTAAGGGTTGAAAGGCTTGTTTCTCCCGATACCCCTTCGCTGTTATGAATCAAAGTATTCCGGTTCCTAATGGGCAGGGTCTGACCCATATGTATTTCATAGCCTTCGAAGCTTTTACCGCTCAGTCCTTTAAATATACCTCCCACATCTGAGAAGGTTCCGTTCACCCTGGTTCTGGTCTTTTCCTTTTCAAATACGGTTTCAGCTTTAAGCAGGCCCATTCCCCGGATATGCCCTCCCTGTTCCACACAGAAAGGGTCTGATATGACCTCACACAGCATTTGATAGCCTCCGCAGATACCGATTACAGGTTTGTCCTGGGCTGCATGCTTCAGAATCCCCGCCTCAAGACCATTTTCTCTCATCCACTTAAGATCGGCTATTGTATTCTTGCTTCCCGGAATTATTATAAGATCCGGAGCGCCCAGTTCTCCCACACGCTCCACATATCTGATGCCTGCACCTTCAATGTGCTCCAGTACATTGAAATCAGTAAAATTTGCAATCCTGGGAAGGTGGATTACTGCAATATCTATCAGCACGGCAGCCCTTCTCCTTTTAAATCTGTCGCTGAGGCTGTCCTCATCCTCCAAATCCACAGACAGGTATGGGACTACTCCGGCCACAGGAATATGTATAAGCTCCTCCAGCATGTGAAGTCCAGGCTTGAGAATCTCCACATCCCCTCTGAACTTGTTTATTATGGTACCTTTTATGTATTTCCTTTCAACTTCATCCAGAAGCATGACCGTCCCAAACAGGGAAGCAAACACCCCTCCCCTGTCAATATCCCCTGCAAGCAGCACCGGAGCTTTTACCATCTGAGCCAGTCCCATATTCACAATATCCATCTGTTTCAGATTTATCTCGGCGGGACTCCCTGCCCCTTCTATTACAATTATATCATTTTCTTCCGAAAGACTTTCATATGCGTTCAGAATCTCCGGTATCAGCGCCTGCTTGTATTTAAAATATTCTGAGGCTGTCAGGTTTCCTATGGGACTGCCTCCCACTATAACCTGGGAGCCTTTGTCACTGGTAGGCTTCAGTAAGATAGGATTCATTCTTATATCAGGAGCCTTTTTGGCCGCTTCTGCCTGTACCACCTGTGCCCTGCCCATCTCATGGCCATCGGCGGTTATGAAGGAATTCAGTGCCATATTTTGAGACTTAAAGGGAGCCACACTATAGCCGTCCTGTGCGAATATGCGGCACAGACCGGCTGCCAGCAAGCTTTTCCCCGCATTTGACATGGTTCCCTGAATCATTAATGACTTTGCCATATGAATATTCCCTGTATACCTTTCTCTCAAAAGTTATTCCAGCCTTTATACCGTCTGGAATCCCTTACTATTTGTCTTCCCTGGTTTTTTTAAACTCACTGCATTTTTGCAGAAAGCTTTCTGCAAAACCGGTATTACCATAGAAATGCATATGGGGGTATCCCGCAGCCATGGTTTCGTCTGCAAAAATGCACTCCCATTTTCTCTTTCCGTCAGGCTTCATTGCTTCAAAATCTCCTCCGTTTTTGTCACTGTCACTGTAGTGGAATTCATGGGCATTTATGCGCTCACCCTTCCTGCACAGCAGGTTGTCAGCTTTTGCTGTAAGAGTAATATACCCAAATCTGGACAGCTTGTTCTGCATGAAGCTGTTACCCCTTAAAACTCCCGCCATGGTAAATGAGTTCTTTTGAGCATCAGTGATAGTCTCCTGCAGGTACATGAATCCCCCGCATTCCGCATAGACAGGCATTCCCCCTTCAACCGCCGCTTTTATTCCGGAAAGCACGCCTGCGTTTTTACTCAATTCACCCGCAAACAGTTCAGGATACCCGCCCCCTAAAATCAGTCCGTGGACATTTTCCGGTATGCGGCGGTCTGAAAGAGGTGAGAAGTATACCAGCTCCGCTCCCAGCCGCTCCAACAGCTCAAGGCTGTCCCTGTAGTAAAAGCAGAACGCCCTGTCCCTTGCAACCGCTATACGCAAGTCAAACCTTCCATGTACCTCAACAGGTTCATAGCATATCTCCTCTGCTGATTCTGCCAACTCCAGCAGCCCTTCCATATCCACGTACTTCAGGGTATTGTGAGCCAGCAGCGTCAGCTTCTGCTGCATATCCTCTATTTCCGCCGCAGTTATAAGGCCGAGATGCCGGCTCCCGATAGCCGCAGCTTTTAACTCAGGGAGGAAGCCATACACCCTGAGCCCCGTTTTGTCTTCTATCATGGACCTGTACATTTCATAAAGCCCGGGAGCTACAGAGTTGATAATTACTCCCTTTATATTATTGTCCGGGATAAAATCCCTGAAGCCCTTGATTATAGCAGCAACTGACAGTGCCATTCCCTTGGGGTTGACTACCAGTACAACCGGTGCTCCTGTGAGCTTTGCAGCAGAATACGTGGAATAGCCTCCCTCACTGCCCAGACCGTCATAAAACCCCATTACGCCTTCAATAACAGCTATATCAGCTTTCTCTGAATTCTTTGCATACAGATACTTCAGATTATTTTCTCCGCACAGAAAGGCATCAAGATTCCCTGAGCCTGTGCCGATTATCTCGGAATGAAACATGGGGTCTATATAATCGGGACCGCACTTGAAGGCGGCTGTTTCTTTCCCTCTTTCATGCAGAGCCTTCAAAATGCCGCAGGTAACTGTTGTTTTGCCGCAGCCGCTTCCGGTTCCGGCTATGACAAGGCCCTTTATTCTGCGTTTTTCCATGCTTCCCTCCCCGTATGGCTTGAAGTAGGCTCCATAGCCGCAGCCGGTTTCACAGCCCGGCCTGTTTATGGCCTCTGCCTGAAATAATGTATACCGGATTATTTGCACTCATCATGTGATAATTGCCCGTTTTTCTTGCTACCGCTGAATTTATGCATACAATTTCAGTATTGAGCTTGTTTCTCTCAAAGGAATTGACACAGGAATTGAGTCCTTCCAGCGTAACTGTATTTGCAACAATTCCTATATCCGGATTTATCCGTCTGAGACTTTCAATTATTTGTTCCATGTTTCCGCCGCTTCCCCCTATAAATGCCTTGGTGGGACATGGAAGTCCTGAAAACGCATGCGGTGCTGTTCCTGGCACTATGGTTACATTATAGGCTCCCAGCCTTTTGCGGTTTTTATTTAAAAGTTCCAAAGCGGCAGCATTTTTCTCTATGGCAAAAACACGTCCCTCACAGGCCTTTCTTGCCATTTCTATAGCTACCGAGCCGGTTCCTGCACCCACGTCATATACAATGTCTCCCGGCTCAACAGCCAGCTTGGCTAACGCAACGGCACGTATTTCCTCCTTTGTCATGGGAACCTCTCCCCTCAGAAAATCCCTGTCATAGAGTGGAAAATAACACTTTACATAGTCCGTATTTTCCAGCAGCAGTACTGAAAGGTCGGCATATGTTCCTTCAGCCAGTTCCCTTACGCTGCCGGCAACAATGCGTTCATTTTCCATTGACAGGTTTTCTCCCACAACAGCATTTATGTGGAGCATTCCGGCCTCTGCCAGTTCCCTGCAAACGCCGTCCGCCTTATTGGCCCCTCCCGTGAGAACAAATACCCTGTGGTTGTAGGCTGCTGCTCCCAATATGGAGCCCTCCCTGCCATGAAGGCTTGCAATCTTTATATTTTCATAACTTATACCGGCCCTTGCACAAAAATATTGCAGACTGCTTATGCCGCAGATTACCTCTGTCTCAATAACCTTTTCCAGGCTCTTCAAGAGGCTTGCCGTTATGCTGAAGAAACCGGTATCTCCTGATACAAGAAGACCCAGGACAGCCTCCTCAGAAGCGGCTATGGCCGCCGGAATATCTGATATGGGACATTCAGCAATAGTCCCTGCCATGTCCGGAAGCAAGGTCACATACCTGCCTGCTGTACTATATACCTTTTCACAGCTTTCCAACACCTGCAGCGCCCTCTGGGTCAAAAATCCCCGGTCTCCCGGACCTGCACCTATTATATAAAGCTTCCTGCTCATAATGCCTCTCTGATCCGGTCAGCCAGAACTCCCGCCAGTCTCGGGTCTGCTCCCAGGGTACTGCCCATGGAAATTCTTATATCCGGATGCTTTATCCGGTATTCATCTATTTCCGACGGGATATCCTCTCTGATATGCACTCCTGAAAAAAGAAAATAGGGTATTACGATTATTTCCCCGGCTCCTCTTTCAACCAGCTTATCCAGGCCTTTTTCCAGATTCACTTCACAGAATTCCATGTATGCCGTCTCAATCACTACCTCCGGAAGCTGGGTCTTTGTCATTTCAGTCACCCTTTCAAGAGTCTCCAAAGTGGTTTTTTCACGACTCCCGTGTGCCAATATAAGTATAGCCTTCATATTAACCTCCATATATTCATTACATTTTTTATTGGTTAAAGGACTCACCCTTCAGCCTGAGAAGCAACTCTCTTTTCAGTTCTTCAACGGTGAGTCCGTCGGAATCCCCGGGTCTTGCAATGAGGATGACCGTAGCTCCGGCAGCCCGGGCAGCAGATATTTTTTCTTCATAGCCTCCTGCCTTTCCGGTGTCCTTGGTTACCATATATTTTGCATTCACATGCCTTAATGTAGCAAGGTTCATTTCATGGCTGAAAGGCCCTTGCATGCATATGAGATTCTTTCCTTTGAAGCCCAGCGCCGTGCATTTTTCTAAAACCTCAGGAGCAGGCAGTACTCTGACATACAGCCTTTTATCAAAATCCCTGACAGCGGTGAATTTCTCCAATTCCTTACTGCCGGTTGTCACCAGGATATTCCCCTCTGCTGTGTCCAGCATTTCGGCCGCTTCGCAGACGGAATTCACCGCTATTACTTCCCCGATGTCTGTGGATGGCCGCAGCAGTCTTATATATTCCATGTCCAGGTTCCGGCAGGCTGCCCTTATATTTTCAGAAACAATTGCCGCATATGGATGTGTGGCATCAATTACAAAGGAGTAGTCTCCGGCCGCCTCCTCCATCTGCGGACGGGTCATCCTGCCCACCCTGACTTCTATCTGCCCGCGGTGAGGCATTACCATCCTGCCATATTCGGTGGCTACGCAGACGGTAACAACTGCCCCGTTTGCAGACAGGAATTCTGAAATTTCCCTGCCCTCCGTTGTTCCGGCGAAAACCAGTACCTTCACTGCCATGTCTGTATCTTCCCCCATTCAAACCTTCAGGTGCTCAGCGCCCCTGAAACATATATCTGACCGGCTTTGCTATTCAACATCCTTATACCCTCTGGCAGTTACAAGCTTGTTGCCCATAACCCTGGTATTCCTGTTTCCCACTATTACGGTAGTAAACATGTCTACCTGCTCCTTGGCCAGTTCCCTCAGTGTAAGTATTTTACCGGTCTGCCCCTGGCGTCCTATATTTCTCACATACCCGCAGGGTGTGTCTCCGCTTGCTTCCTTCATGATGATTTCGCAGGCTTTTTTGAGATAATCTCCCCGCTTTTTACTTGAGGGATTATAGATACAAATGGCAAAGCCCGCCTGCGCGGCAAGTCTCAGCCTTTTTTCGATATCCTCCCAGGGAGTCAGCAGATCGCTGAGGGATATCACGGCAAAGTCGTGGGTCAGGGGGGCACCCAGCACCGCTGCCGCCGATGTAGCTGCGGTTATTCCGGGAATGACCTCCACCTGTATATGGTTGTATCCCACCGCCTCCAGTATTTCAAATACAAGTCCCGCCATTCCATAAACGCCGGCGTCTCCGCTGGAAACCACCGCAACCGTCCTTCCGGCAGCAGCAGCCTCCACCGCGTATTTACACCGTTCCACTTCCTTTCTCATGGGGGTTGTAAAGGTTTCTTTCTCCCCTATCAAAGGTTTTATCAAATCAATATACACCTGATAGCCTACAATCAATTCACTGCGGCTTAGTGCCTCCAGGGCTTTTTCCGTAAGCTGCGAAGCTTCTCCGGGCCCCGTACCTATAATATATAATTTCACGCTGACCTCCCAAACGTCCACATGACTGTTTTAGTATTTCTCCGCTTTTTACGGTGCAGTGGGGCATTCTGCAAAGCTTTTCCACTTTAAGTACCTGAGCAGATGCTCCTGGATTATTTGCCTTATTTGTTCTATTTCTCCCAGATTAAATATTTCATAGTCCTTACAGAAATCATCCAGGTTAAAGCATTTTACCCCTTCAAAATTCTCCACTTCAGGCTGTATATCCCTTGGAAGAGCCAAATCCACAAAATATTCCGGCTTTTTTCCCATACCCTCCAGCATGTCACAGGTAATGGTATAGTGGGGACTCAGTGTGGCACTTATAACAATATCCGACTCTGAAAGCTGCCGGGCTCTCCGGTCATATTCCACAGTCCCGCAGCCAAAGGGTACCAGGGTATCTCCGTATTTGTGCTTCCGCAAGGTCACCGTCACACGGGCTCCGCGTTCAAGCAGCTCCCTGCAGCACATACGTCCTGTCTCACCGTTGCCTATCACCAGGACTCTTTTTCCCTCCAGCCTGCACCTCTCCGAAAGGTAATTCACCGCACTTTCCGCAGCAGACCCGGGAACAGCCTTTACCCTGACCTGGGTCTTGGCCCTTTTGGCAGCAGTTACTGCCAGTCTGAAAACTGTTTCCAGAACTGCATCCGCAGCCTTTTCCTCTCTCGAAGTCTGAATGGCCTGACTGACCTGCGTTATTATCTGATCCTCGCACAAAACCATGGAATGCAGACCGCATGCCACTTCCATAAGGTGAAGAACCGCAGCGTCATCCTCCTCCATATTAAATGGGAATTGTTCCATTTCGTCCATGCAGCCGGAATACCTGCACAATATGTTTGCAGGCTTTACCTGCGGGTCACCTGCGGTTATATAAAGCTCTGTACGGTTGCAGGTGGTGAGCAGCACGGCTCCCGAAATCCTTGTATCCTGTACAAGCTCCCTGAGAAGCTCCCTTTTTCTTTCTTCTGTAAAACTGAACCTTTCGCGCACCTCTATGGCTGAGGTTTTATGATCCAAATATGCCAGTAGTATTTTCAAATCTGCATCTCCATTCATTTATTGCTATTGCAGCAGTTATTCCCCTGTGACTGCACTTTCCGGTTATAAGGCTTCCATTCCCCGCCTTTACTGCCGCACGTTCACATACATTGTCAACGCCTGTAGTCTTTTCTACAAAATCAGATTTTGTAAAGCAGCCTGGCACCTGTGAGAGCTCCTGTGGGGAAAAGGTGCAAAAGGGTACTTTAAAATATTTGGAAAGCTGCAGCAGAGCCTTTTCCCGGGCCTTTAGATCAATGGAGGCAACGGCACACAACTGGAAGGGCTGTATGCCCTGCCTGTCCAGAAGGCTATTTACGAAATCCAGCATATCTTCATAGGGGGTGTCCTTCCTGCAGCCGATTCCCAGCACATACTGCCTGGGTATAAGGTGCAGGGTATGAGTAAAGCATTGCTTGTACCTTGCGGAAATGCATATGCCTGCCGCGGGCTTATCCGATTCACACAGGAAAGCCGGAACATGTCCCTCAACAGGAAATTCCGAATATAGGCCTATGACTTCCTCCCTCAACACAGCCGCCGATATGTGCCTGATATTCTCCACGTTGGCTATATGGCAGCCTATGTCTTGTGCCCACACGTCAACAGCAAATTTCCCGCCTATATCCGTAGCAGTGGTTATTACGGGCTCCGCAGACAGGATTTTGGCCATGCGTACTGCCAGCCTGTTGGCACCGCCCAGGTGTCCTGACAGAATAGGTATGACATACTTCCCCTTTTCATCAATGACCAGAACCGGCGGGTCACAGTCTTTTGACCTGATGTTGGGGGCAATTGCCCTTACGGCTATACCGGCCGCGCCGATAAACACCATTGCCTCGCCGTTTTCAAAGGCTCTTTTAGTGTATGTCCCTATTGTCTCCGTCAAAAGCTTTAGTTCCGGTACGGCATATTTGCAGCAGCCCTCAGCTTCAAAGCCCAGGAGGTTAAGCTCCCGCTGCAGCCTCCGGCACAATATTCCGCCTGCTTGGGTAAATGAAATGAGTTTTACTTTCATATCACTCCGCACCCTCTCTGAATTCGTGGCTGAAGGAGGGATCATAAAGCTTTGACCTGTCATATTCGCCGCCCAGAAAATCTCCTACCAGTATAAGTGCAGTTTTTCTTATGCCATTTTCCCTTGCGGCGGCAGCAAGCTCTCCAACTCTGGTATGCACGATTTTTTCATCCTCCCAGGTTGCCTTATATACTATGGCAGCAGGAGTATCCGTTTTATATCCGCCGGCCATAAGTTCCTCACACAGCCTGTCCAGCATGGATGAACTCAGGAAAACGGCCATTGATGCCTGATGAACCGCAAGCTTTGATATTGCCTCTCTTTCAGGCACCGGTGTACGTCCTTCCATTCTGGTCAGTATCACGGTCTGGCTTACCTGGGGCAGCGTGAATTCGGCTTTGAGCGCCGCTGCAGCTCCACAAAAGGAGCTCACTCCCGGAACCACAGAATACTCTATCCCCTTTTCCGCCAGCAAATCCATTTGTTCCCGGATTGCTCCATATATGCTGGGATCTCCCGTGTGCAGTCTGACAATGCTCAGACCTTCGGCAACCCCCGCTTCCATGACCTCTATAACCTGTTCCAGTGTCATATTTGCGCTGTTGTAAATCCTGCAGCCCTGTTTCGTATACTTGAGATGCTCCGCATTTACCAGGGATCCGGCATATATTAATATGTCGGCCTTTTCAAGTAAGTTTCTGCCCCTGACAGTTATCAGATCGGCCGCTCCGGGCCCTGCCCCTACAAATGTCACCATAAGTTCATCCCTCTATTGTTAATTATTCCTTGATAATAATCGTTGAAAAATAGCTTGAAGCCTCCGATACTTCATCAAGGCTTTTATAAATTTTTTCATCGTCCATGCTGCAGCACTCCACCATTTGAGCCTTATGGTAAAGCTTCATTTCCTTAAGCTGTTCCTTGATCCTGCCAATACTCCGTCCGCTTTTCATAAGTACCTTTGTCCCTTTAAGCGCCATAAGCTCATGGGTAAAGTCATAGGACGCAGGTATTATGTGCAAGGCTTCGTCCCTGTCGCAGAGAGCTATGTTCAGCGCCCCGGCTGTTGCACAGAAAGAGGGAATGCCGGGTATTATTTCAGTTCTGTAGCCCTTGCCGGAAATGATTTTATTGATATACATATATGTAGAGTAAATAGTGGGATCACCCAGAGTTATAAAGGCCACCCTCCTGCCTTTGTCCAGCTCTTTTTCCAGCAAGCCGCAGCTTGTCCTGTGCGCTTTTTCAACCACGTCCAGGTCTCTGCTCATTGGCATGGGGCAAAACAGCAGCTCTTTATTTTCTATATACGACCTGACTATATTCAGTGCGGTTTTCTCACCGCTGGTATCAGGTATGGCTATGACATCCGCAGCCTGAAGAGTTTCCACGGCCTGCAAAGTCAGCATTTTGGGATTTCCGGGTCCTATTCCCACTCCATATAATATTCCATTCATTGTATACTCCTCCCTATGCCGGCGGCATCTCCGCCTCCCTCAGCATTTGCACCAGCCTGGCCGCTCCCGGCGTCTGGCAGCAGGCCTCCCTGCCTGTAAACATGATTGCTTCCACTCTGGATTTTCCTGAAGCTCTCAGGTTCAAATGGTATTCCAGTTTTGACATAAGGCTGCCGTATACCTTTTCCGCCAGTCCGGCCTCCTTCAGCAATCCGTCTATCTCCTCGGTAGTTGCCGCTTCCATAATATTACCCGCCAGTTCTGCGGATGCACCTGACAGTGCCGCATGTGCCGCAAATATTTCACACCTGCAGTCTGCAGTCCTGGAATGAGTGTTCATTATACCCCCTGCTATTTTGCACAGCTTTCCCGCGTGTCCTATGAGCAGTATGTTGGAAATGTTCCGGTAAACGGCATAGTCTATGGTTTCCCCAATAAAATTGGAGCATTTGATGCCTTTTTCCGTATCCAGGCCCAATTGACGAATGGTAAAATCCCTGCCGTAGTTGCCCGGAGTTACCAGCAGAACCTGTGTGCCGGCTGCTTCCTCCACCCTGCTGTCAATCTCCAGATGAATGGTATCTATAAGTGCTTTCTCACTCATTGGTTCAACAATACCGCTGGTGCCTAATATGGATATTCCGCCTGTTATACCAAGGCGGGGATTAAAGGTTTTCCTGCCGATTTCCTCACCGTTTTCCGCCGATATGAGAACAGAAAACCCGCCTTCATAGCGGTACTTTTGTGCAGTTTCAAGCAAGGCTTCACATATCATTTTTCTGGGCACAGGATTAATGGCTGCTTCACCTACGGCACAGGCAAGGCCTTTTCTGGTAACCCGCCCCACACCTTTTCCGCCTTCCAGCGCTATTCCGCCGTCAGTCTTTTGGACTTTTGCAAATATTCTTATTCCATGTGTAATATCCGGATCATCACCGGCATCTTTTGTTACGGCGCAACTGACCCATTCCTGCTGCAGTACTACTGCTTCAACCTGCAAAGACAGACTGCTGCCTGACGGAGTATTCACAGCAACCTCAGCAACAGGGCTGCCCGACAAAAGCATTTCGGCGCATGCCTTTGCCGCACCGGCTGCACAGCTTCCGGTAGTATAACCGCACTTGAGTTTTCTGCCATCTTTTAAAATATAACTGTTCATAATCGGACCTTGCCTTTACCCTCAACTCCTGCCGGGTTGTGATGTAATAATATTTTCAAAAAAAATAAAACCTCTATGTTCTTAAGAAAAAGGTTTTATTTGTAAAAAGAAAAACATCAGCATAAATGCACGGCAGCTTCTCTTTTTGACAAACTACACACTTCATACTCTGTGAAGTCATAGCACTCTGCATATTGGCGTATGCAGACAATACCGGCAGGTCTTCCGACTTAGACATCATTGTTGGCTCTCACCTTCCCAAGCTATATTGCTCAGTGGTTCTCAGGTTTAAATATTTTTGCTGTAAACCTTCCGAGACCTTCTCCGTCATCACGGCAGCAGGACTGTTGGGGATTTTCACCCAGATTCCCTCTTAGTGCTTAATCTCTTAAGCAACCGACACTCAAATTATTAAATTTTCATAAACAAATTATATCTTAATGAAATCTATAAAGTCAAATAGTTGAAAATTTTTACTTTGCTACCTCCACTAATTCTTTGGACATGCTTTCAATACTTTCTACAGATGAATCCAGTTCCTGCATTGAAGCCACAAGCTCCTCACTGGCCATTGCAATCTGCTCCAGGTCATTAAGGGTACCTGTATTTATATCCTTGACCTCTGTAACCATGTGGACTACCTTATGGCTGTATTCCACCACATCCCTTGTATCATTGCTGACTGTGGCAAGCTTTTCATTCATCAGATTGTTTGCATCTGCCACGCGTATAAATGAGTTTCTGGCGGCATCAATAGTTGAAAGGCCGTTATCCACCCTGTCTGTTCCTGTATCCATTGCTTTTACCGCATTTTCGGTGTCTTCCATTATCTCTTTGATAAGTGTGGCAATATCTTTGGCGGCCTTCTGTGAGCCTTCTGCCAGATTTCTTATCTCCTGGGCCACCACAGCAAAGCCCCTGCCCTGTTCCCCCGCTCTTGCAGATTCTATGGAAGCATTCAGTGCCAGCAGGTTTGTCTGCTCCGATATATCGGTAATCACTTCAACAAATTTTGAAATTTCACCTGACCTGGTTTCCAACTTTGCTATGGTTTCCTTGCTCTGTCTTGTAGCTGTTGCTATGGCATTCATTTCTTCCACCGCAGCCTTCATTACCCTGACACTGTCTTCGGACAGCTCCCGGATTTGTTCAGACAGTTGGGACAGTTGCAAGCCTTCCTCAGATATCTTGTTTATCCCGGAAGCCATATTAGTTACAGCAGCAGTTGCCTCCTCCATGTTTCTTATTGACATTTTGGAGCCTTCTGCAATTCTGGAGGTCTTATCTGCAATAGATTCATTTGCCTTGGTGGTACTTTCAGTCATCAGAGAAAGGCTGCTTACCGATTGAGCCAGCTCTGTGGAAACATCTGTGGTTTTCTGCGTCACCTTCACCATCTTATCAAGCATTTCCTGCTGCTCTTCGGCACCCATTATATTGCTCAGCATCCGGTGCGTCCTCGTTGACAATACAATAAATATGACGGACAATATTACAAGCTGTATGGTTCTCGGGGCCATTCCATAAACAATGGTACTGTAAATATCCTCAAGATTGTGATCCGGAATACCTCCCAGGGGAATGGTGAGAAGCTGTGAAACATTAAGGACTATTATTGAACCAACTGCTGTAAACCAGCTAAGCCTTCTGGAAAAAAACAAACTTGCAACCGCCAGGGGAAAGGCGTACATTACCACTGTATGATAGCTTAACAGGGCGCTTAATATTCCTACCATCAATATAGCAGATGAAACTGTCACATATTTTACCCAGCCCTCCTGTTTTTTGAACCCCCTGACTATGATGAAGGGGATTGTAAGAAGGAATACTGCAAGCGCCATTGCAACTGTCATTATTGATTTATTGGCTATAAAAATTCCCACCGCATTGAGTATGTAAACCATAATTGCAAAAATATTAGTGTATATCATCACTGTAGCAGCGAATTTATTTGCTTCGACTTCATTTTTGATAAGTATTGAATTTTTTCCCATAGCGTTACTCCCATCCTCCGAATAATTTGGTGTCTTGTACTTGAGTACTTGACTATCAGTTTAATTATACGGTAAAAATCGCAAAACTTCCCTCTTTTTTAGAAATTATCTCTAAAACAGACTTTATTCTCTCCTTTAACTCGGAAACATGGGATATAACACCTACCAGCCGGCCTGTCTTTTGTATGTCTATAAGGCACTGGACGGCACTGTCCAGAGATTCCGGGTCAAGAGAGCCAAACCCTTCATCAATAAACAGGGTGTCAAGGCTGATGCCTCCCGAATAGGCCTGTACAACATCTGCAAGCCCCAGCGCCAGTGCCAGGGAGGCTTTAAAGCCCTCTCCCCCTGACAGGGTTTTCACATGCCTGGACTTTCCTGTGTAATTGTCGTAAACCTCAAGTTCGAGCCCTTGCTGCGCCCTTCCCTTTCCTTTTTCCTCTTTTCTTCTCAGATAGTACCTTGAGCCTGTCATTTTCTCCAAACGCAGGTTGGCCGCCGTGATTATTTCATCAAAGTATGCAGCCAGGACATACCTTTCAAAGGTCAGCCTCTGGGCGTTCTCCCCCCTGGCTATTTTTGAAAGCTCTCCTATGGTATTATATTTCAGTTCGAGCTGCTGCAGCCTGTCAGCAATTTTTTCAAGCTGCAGGAGGGTCTTTGTATTATTTGTATACCTTGAAAAAACTATATTCTGCTGTTCCTGCAGCCTGCCCTGCTCTTCAAGCTGCCTGCCGTATTCCTGCTCAAGTCCGGCCACATCCTCCAGGCCCATATTCCCTGTCTCCTCTTCAAGTCGGGCCAGCATATCCTTCAGGGAATTAAGCTTCTGATAATACGCCTTGATATCCTCCTGCAAATAGTCTATTTCCTGCTGGGTTTTTTTCATGGACGCAAAATGGGAATAATCCGCAAACCCTGCAGCTTTAAGTCTTTCCTGGAGTTGTTCCTCCAGATACACCTTTTCCTCTTCACTTTCCTTCAAGGAGGTGCTTATTACCGCAAGCTGCTTTTCAGCATGGTTCAAAGACAGACCTGACTCTTCCAGGACGCGTTCGGCATTTTTTAAGGCTTTTTCCATATCTGCAATGCAGAGCCTTATATCCACGGAAGCCGCATTCAGCTTTGCCTCAGAGCGAAGTTCCGGAGGAACCTCCTTTTCAATGCTGCCGGCCTCAGCTTGTGCACGGGTCTGCTCTTCATCTGCCGCCGCCCTTTTTTCTCCCAGCACCTTAAGCTGCTCCTCAAGCCTTTTAATATTTTCTTCTGTTTCCTTACAGGCTTTTTCCAGTGCTTCCTTTTTCCCCACAAACTCCACCGTTTCCTTATGTGAGGCTATCAGAGCCACTGTCACGGCCTTAAGCGCAATACCTTTTTTATTTATTTCCTCCCGTATTTCCTGAAACAAACCCGAAAGTTGTACTTTTCCCTTATTTCCCGGCCTTACGGCATCCTGCTCCGAAGCATTCTCCTCCCGGACCGCGGCTTCATGGACAAAGGCTGGCAGAGTACCGGCTTCCAACGCCAGCAGCCTGTTTCGTATCTCCACTTTTCTGCTTTCCAGATTTCCATTGAGCTCCGACAGCGCCTTCAGCTTTTCGCTTCTCTCTTCATTTAAAGCTGCAAATTGCCTTTTTATTTTTTTCAGCTCTTCCTCATCTGTTATATTCTCAGGTAGCTGTGCAGGCCCGGGATGGGCTGTTGAACCGCATACAGGGCATGGATGGCCTTTTTTAAGGGTTTTGGCCATCAGTCCGGCCTGTGCACGCAAATAGTTGTCCTCTTCCTTTTCAAGCCGGCTTCTGAACGTGACAAATTCATGATCGAAGCTTTCAAAGTCCTGCTTTTTGCTATTGTAACCGCTGTCCTGTTGAAAATAGGCTTCAATCAGCTTTTTAATGCCATCCAGTTCTGTCAAAAGCTTTTTATTGTAGGCTATTTCTTTTTCCAGGCGGACATCTTCAGCCTCGGCGGCATACAGCTTTCTCAGAATACCTTCCTGTTCCCGGAAGCTTGTCTTTTCATATTTCAGCCTGTCCTCCGCCTGTTCAAGCTGCTGCTTTGCGCTGCTGCTTTTTATTTTTGCAGCCTCCAGAGCTCCGATGCACCTGTCGTACTGTATCACCTTTGGAAGCATGCTATTTATCAATGCCAATTGGGTTTCATACTTTTTTCTGTCCGGCTCTTTTTCCTTTTGAGACGACAAGGCCAGCTTTACAGCTTCAAACTCCCGGCTTTTTTCCCGGGCCGTCTGTCCGGCCTGTTCCAACTGGGCTGTTTTTGCTTCGATGCCATTCCTGGCCTTTTTCAGTTGTTCATCCACCTCTGCTATGGCCAAGGCCTTTCGGGAATACTGAAGGGCAGTTTCTTTGTGTACATACTCCAGAGCGCCCTCCAGGGCAGTGGCATAGTCAAGCCTTAAGCGCTCCCTGGCTTCAAGCTTTTTGTTGTTTTCCTGCTTTTTAACAATGTCCTCTTTCAGAGTTCCCAGCTTCTCAGTGTTCAAAGCCAGCTCCGCACCGATTTTACTCATTCTGTTTTTGTCATTTAAGGATTCATTTTCAAGCAGCTCAATAAAAAGCTCAAGATTTACAGCTTTAGCCTGTCTGGCCTCTTCCAGGCTTTGGTTTCCGCCTGAATCCACATGTCTGATGTGGGTTTCAAGCTGTGTCTGTATATCGTGCACAGCCTTGTACAGCTCTCTGCTCTCATCCTCCAGCCTTCTTTGGATTTCAGCAAAGCCCTCCGTTCCGAAAATTTTCCTGAATATCAATTCTCTGTCGGCGCTGTCAGCCTCCAGAAGCTTTCTGAACTCACCCTGGGGCAGCATGACAATCTGTTTGAACTGAGCTTTGTTTATCCCCAGCAGCTCATTAATCTTTTCATCAACATTCGCAATTTTAGTTATAAGTGCACCGTCAGGAAGCAGGAGTTCAGCATCGGCATTTCTGACCGTATACCCTTCCCCCCTCTGTTTTTTTTGCTCCTGTTGGGGAGCTCTCTTTATTTTGTAGCACAGCCCTCTGAGTTCAAATTCCAGTTCAACATATGTTTCAGTGTCCGAAGAAGCAAAATCGCTTCTGAGGCTGTCCCTGTCCCTGCTGCTGCCTGAGGCCTCTCCGAACAAGGCAAAGCTGATGGCATCAAATATGGTGGTCTTGCCTGCTCCTGTAGGGCCTGAAATAACAAATATCTGCTCCTGCAGAAGGGTAAAATCAATGTGCTGCTCTTTGGCATAGGGGCCAAAGGCACTCATAGTCAGTTTCAACGGTTTCATTTTAACAACCTTCCGTACAGCTTTTGCCGCTATACTCCTTCCTTTTCAACTTCTCCTATTATTCTTGCAATAACCTTTTCCGCTTCCTCTCCCAAGGTTTCTCCCTGAATGGAATTATAAAATTCCCTGAAGAGCTCCAGTTTTGATTTTGATTTATAGCCCTGAGAGGCGGAGGTTTTTGACCCTTCCCTGGGGCCTCCGCCTTCTCTTGAGAGCCCCATGACATTGGGATATACCGCTCTCAGCTTTGACATGGGGTCAATCAGTTCACCCTTATCTGTTATAATTGCATATATGTAGTCCTCAGTATTTGCACTCTTATATACCTCAGGGCTTATAAGTTCATTTACAGGCCCTTTTATTATTCTCATATCTCTTCTGGGAACAAGCTCTATGTGTCTTGCAGCCGCATTTCCCTTCTGATCCAGTTCTGCAACGGTTATGCCTTTTTTATGGTTTACCTCAGAAAAAGAGTATTTGAGAAGTGAGCCGGAATATCTTACATTATCATAACCGGCCTTTTGCGGCGCATGAAGATGCCCCAGCGCCGTATAGTTGAAAATGCTGAAATAATCCGAGCTGACAAAATCCGTCCCCCCGATGCTTAAAGGCCTCTCCGAGTCGCTGATGTACTCCGCCGGGCCGCCCAGCCGTGTAATATAGCCATGGGTGACCATTACATTCCTCTGTTTCGGAGCAAAAACCTGTCCTATCTTTTCTATTATTTTTTTTGCCGCCTGGTCATGGGTGCATATCTGATCGTCCTTATATATGTGACGTATGTTCCTTGGGTCGGTATAGGGCACAAGATAGAAATTTACAGGTCCGAAGGAATCCTCCAGCGATATGCAGGATATATTGCCGTCAAAGGTCCCCTGTATGTGTAATCCGTTGTTTGTGAGAATCCTGTTGGCAAAGGAAAGTCGTTCCGCACTGTCATGATTGCCCGCAATAGCCAGGATGGGCACCTGCATTTCCATGAGCAGCCTGTAAAAAATCTCGTCTACCAGTTCCACCGCCTCCACGGGCGGTATGCTCCTGTCAAATATATCTCCTGCAATTACCAGGGCATCCGGCTTCTCCTGTTCTACAACCGATATAAGCTGCTCCAATATATACTTCTGATCTTCCAGCATGCTGAAATCATTTACAATCTTGCCTATATGCCAGTCTCCCGTATGTATTATTTTCATGCCATTCTTCCTTCTATCTTTTGATTTTTGCATATAGCTTGAACCCTGCTGCCGGCGTGAAAAGCCTAGCAGGGCAGGATAACCCTTATGCCCGACTGGATTATTTCAAAATCGGCGCATTTGGCGGTTAATATTTCCCCGTCAATATTCAGACTGAACTCTGTTTCACTCAGAATTTTAACTTTTTTGCATTTTTTAAAGCTTACCTGCTTTATAACTCCATGCCGCCCTTTAATATACTTTGGGAACAGACTCAGTATCTTCAGACGGCTTACCTCACTTACCAGGCACACATCCAGCAGCCCGTCGTCAAGCTGGGCTTCAGGTGCGGGCATAATCCCCCCGCCATAGTATCTGCCGTTGGCAACAGCCACCAGCAAGGCATTCATGGCGGTCTTTTCTCCGTCAATGTCAACTTCTATGCTGCAAATCCTGTGTTTGAAAACAGTGTATATGATGGAAAGAAGGTATGCCATGCTGCCGGTAATTCCGGGCTTTTTCTTGAATAATTCCGCATTGTACACAACATTTGCATCAAAACCTATGGATGCTATGTTTATAAAATATTTATCATTTACCCTTGCAAGGTCTATGCTTTTCTCCATTCCTTCGATTGTGCGGGTTATAACCGTTTTTACATCTGTCTCCGAATGCAGGCTGCGTATAAAATCATTTCCGGAACCGGTTGGTATAACGCCAAGGGCAGATGACGACCCTGCCATTCCGTTGACAATTTCATTTACCGTACCATCTCCTCCGATGGAGTATATCCGGCAGGGGCCGGCTTCAGAATGTTTCCGTGCAACTTCCGCCGCATGCCCGGGATACCGGGTCACTTCAATAAGCAGCTCCTCCTGTTCTCTGGCTTTGAAGTATTCCTGTATAAATGGAACCAGCTCCACGGATTTGCCCTTGCCTGCCGCCGGATTTATAATAAAGATATGTTTCATGGGACCCCCGATATATATGATAAATACAATATATTTCCGCGTTTACTCTGCTTATATATTCTATTATACAGCAATTGTTTTAGTAATAATATTATCAAAAACAGGAACAGGTGCAGGTCAAAAAGCCTGGTGCAGACGCACCGGGCTTTTTGACCATAATGATTATAAATTAAGCCAGTTTTTCCAATCTTATAACATTCCAGGACTGTCTGTTAAGTCCTGCCTTAACCTTTCCATCCTCCATTGCCGCGTTGCCTCCCGGAGCAGGTGCCACATTGAAAGGCTTCTGCCTTGTGTTTACGGCCTTGAGATCAGGGTGGTCCATTACTATGTGCTCCAGAACCCGGAAATTGCCCAGGCCGTTGAGTTCTATCTCCAGATTGATGCTTTCCTCCAGGTTTTTGTTAACAGCTAGTATTGTAAGCTCCTTTTCATCCTGGCTGATAACTGCGGCAGCATCAATATAAGGTACATCGGTAAATTCCTTTGTATCATGCAAAGGTGCTTTGACAGTGGCATTTAAAACCGTGCCCCTGGCAAATACGGAAGTATGCATGAACGGATAGTAAATGGTCTGTTTCCATGCAGCTCCGTTGTTTTCAGTCATAATGGGCGCAATAACATTGACAAGCTGTGCCAGGCAGGCCAGTTTTACCCGGTCCGCGTTTTTCAGCAGCGTAATAAGCATGCTTCCCACCATCAAAGCGTCTTCAAAATTATATTCATCCTCCAACTGGTGCGGGGCAACTGACCATCTCTCAAGCTTTTTATCCGCATCATTTGAGTGGAACCACACATTCCATTCGTCAAAAGAAAGGTTTATGTTTTTCTTGCTGCGTTTTTTTGCTTTTACATAATCACAGGTGGAAATAACGGACTTGATGAAGGCATCCATGTCCATTGACCTTGCAAGAAAGTTTGCCGTGTCATTGTCACGATTTCCATAGTAGGTATGAAGTGATATATAGTCAACATGTTCGTAGGTGTGTTCCAGAACTGTTGCCTCCCATTGGGGAAAGGTAGGCATGCCGCTGCCTGAACTTCCGCAGGCTACAAGTTCAATTGACGGATCAACCCATTTCATGACCTTGGCAGTCTCACAAGCCAGTCTGCCGTATTCCTCGGCAGTTTTTGAACCTATTTGCCAGGAACCGTCCATTTCATTGCCCAGGCACCAGGTCTTTATATTGTGGGGCTGGCTGTAGCCGTGTGCTTTTCTTAAGTCACTCCAGTAGGTTCCTTGGGGATGGTTGCAGTACTCTACCAGGTTTCTGGCCGCATCAGCCCCCCTGGTTCCCAGATTGACAGCCATCATTACCTCGGCGCCTACCTCCCTGGCCCAGGTACAGAATTCATCAGTACCTACGTGGTTGGTTTCAACAGTAGTCCAGGCCAACTCCGTCCTTCTTGGCCGGTTTGCGACAGGCCCTACTCCGTCCTCCCAGTTGTAGCCTGATACGAAATTTCCTCCGGGATATCTTACTATGGGGACCTGCAGCTCTCTCACCAGCTCTGCCACATCCTGCCGAAAACCATATTTATCCGCTGTAGGATGGTCCGGTTCATATATCCCCCCGTAAACCGCCCTTCCCAGGTGTTCTATAAATGAGCCGTATATTCTTTTATCCACCTCACCTATGATGTAATCCTTATTGAGTATCATTCTGGCATTGTTCATTAGTTTACCTCCCGACAAATTAATGTTTTTATTAATTAAGTAATCGTATTGTTAATAACTATATAATATCCTTCAACCCCCACCCTGTCAATACTAATAGGTCAATTCCACAAAGTTCAGCTATTTACAAACCCTCAGAGGTTATTTATACTTATATTAATTCTTATAGAGGAGCAAACTTTGATGAAAACGGATATATCAGAAAAATGGCTGCCGGTTTATGAAGCCCTGGGCAGTGACGTACGAATTAAGATAATAAACCTGCTGGCCGAAAATCCTTTAAATATCAAGCAGTTGGCACAGCATCTGGGCCTGAGCAGCGCTATTGTGACAATGCATGTTAGGAAGCTTGAAGGGGCCGGCATTATCAGGAGTGAACGCAAAAGCATTGATGGTTCCGTGCAAAAGCTCTGCCACCTGGCTGTGGATTCCATTGAAATCGCCTTCCCGGTCAAGCAGGCTAATATAAGAAATTATCATGAATTTTCCATGCCCATAGGGCATTACTCCGATTTCAGAGCTACTCCCACCTGCGGTATCGCCACTCCGGAAAAGGTTATAGGGCAATTTGACGATCCCAGGTACTTCCTGAACCCTGAAAGGGTAAATGCCGGCATTCTTTGGTTTACGGAAGGGTATGTGGAATACAGAATCCCTAACTTTCTGCTGTCGGTCCAGCAGCCGGAAGAACTGGAAATATCAATGGAACTCGGCTCTGAAGCTCCCGGTGTAAACAACAACTGGCCTTCGGACATAACCTTTTTCCTGAATGACCATAAGCTTGGTTTTTGGACCAGCCCGGGTGATTTCGGCTACAGCAGGGGAAAATACACCCCGGAATGGTGGAGCCTGCAAGTGGGGCAATACGGCCTTTTCAAGGCCATACGCATAAATCACTCCGGAACCTACATTGATGGCTTGAAGGTTTCCGATATATCTCTTTCCACTTTGGATATCCGCCAGAAATACTGGACTTTCAGAATAGCCGTCCTGCCTGACGCAATAAATGCCGGAGGTGTGACCTTGTTTGGAAAGGGCTTTGGAAACTACAGCAGGGACATTATGTTTAAGTTGTTTTTCAGCCGGTGAATAATGTGAGCTGTCTTTTTTCCTAAATGCCTAATGCTAACGCATTTTCAGTTGGCAAATAAAACAAACTGTTGCATTTTTCCCGGATATGTATTAATATATTTAGTGCACCGTGAATTTCACGTGTGGAGCGTGCGCCCGTAGCTCAATTGGATAGAGCGTTTGGCTACGGACCAAAAGGTTGTGGATTCGATCTCTGCCGGGCGCGCCAACATTAAAACCCTCAAGTCAAAAGGCTTTGAGGGTTTTATATTTTCTCTAAATATTTGCGTGATAATTTTAGTTTGACACCATTTTGACATCATATTGTTCCAAAGCATAGGAAATTTTCCATAACCGGATATGCAAATTATCATACAATTATCCATTTTTCTAATTAAGCAATATATTAAGACGAAAATAAAAATAAATATGAATAGAATACTGTAAATAACGCACCCAGCGTTATTCCAAATATCGATCTTGGTATACCATGTTTGTTTTTATTTTTCTTAATATCTCTAATAGCAAGAACACCGAAGATTATTGCAAACGGTGCAGGTACCAATAAGACAGAAACAAGACCTAAGTAGCCGGCAGCAATAGCATATGCAGATCTGCCAACCGGCAACAACATCCTCGTTACAGCATCTGTTTGATTCACATCTGTAGGTACTCCACAACGGACACATATAACTGCTTCATTACTAATTTCTTTACCACATTCTCTACAAAACATCTGTCTCTCCTTTTAAAGTAAGTAACTTTTTTGATACAACTTTTTACATATAATACCATGCATGTATATTATTTTACAATATTAATCATTTTAATGTATATTTTTGTGTGGTAACTTAAGCATACACTGCTGGATGGATATTGTTGATTTTGTTCGCATTTTGGCATATAATGTTTGAATAATTATATATATATAAGAACAGTAATATTAGGCAAATAAGGATAGTGTGTTACAGACTTCAGAAAGAAAACAGAACATGCTAAAGTGAGTTGATTCAAACCATATTAAATGTTGCACAACTTCCTCAGATACTCTGTTCTGACGATTTTTTTTTGTTAACATTAGATAGTGACTTGGACTCAAAATTGGAGATCAAATTACGCATCATGAGTTCAAATAGATAGCTCAATTATGGAGGTCATGCAATGCCCACACTAAACGAGATTTTCTATAGACGGAAAATAACGCTATATCATAATGAGAACCTTGACCTCGACCATTATTATCAAGAGCCATATCAGGATCAGGGCGACGAAATAAAAGAAATGGATGAGCCTTATGAAACGGATAAATTAAGGAAAAAGAGACGAATAAATCTTAACTTTGAAGATAGACAATATTCCAGTTTTTCCTATTTTATGGATGGTTCAAGACGTACATATAAAATCGGGGATATGGTGTTAAATGGAAGAGAAATCTTCCCAGTTGTTGTAGCGCAAGTCAGAGCAGGTTGTACTGAGAGAAATCAATCTAGAAAAATACAGTCACATCAAGCTGTGTACAGAAAGAACTTGCTGTTACTTAGTTCCAGAATGAATGAAGTTGATTTTGAAGAAATTCGCCAGAGAATTATAAAAACTGAAGTTGCACGTAATCTTAATCTGGAAGTCGTGCAATATAAGTTTGATCATCAAAAAGATAATGTTCCGGTAAATGCAGCCATTGCCAAAGCGAATACCATCATGCACAGTATGGAAATTGATATTTTGGAGAGTATGGTTCACTCTGGAGCCTTGGAACCAGACCAGATGCTCATAGTTGATGGTCCGCTACAATTTATTCGGCAAGATACTGGGAAGCCGGATTTTGCAGACTTATTTTACAATGTAGTAGGGGTATCTAAAAGTTTTGACCCAATGTTGCCAACATCCGGGAAAGCTCGACGTGGTGGTACTCAAATTGGTGCTGAGTTATTGAAACTTGAGCATGGAGAACGAACGCCTGTGTTCCTGAAAATCAATTCAAGAGGTAGAAAATTTGGATGTTGGTATCTTCGTATACGTCCTAAAGACAGAGTGTCTAACCCATTAGAGGGGATTGTCAAATTGGAAAAGATGGCCCTAGTGGAAGATGAAGAGGGCTTACATAGCTCCGTTGTCGATAATATATCGCTGTCCATTTTAAACGAGGGTTCTCCTACTTGTTACGGACGAGACGAGCGTTGGTCAAGTCATTTATACCCTGTTTATTTAACCGAGGCACTGATTAAATCATCTTTTGAAAGTGATCTTGTTTTTATAAATAACTTCAAACGTGACTTTAGATAGGAGGTTTACAAATGAGCGTAAGTAAATTGATTGGTAAAGTTTCAGCCACTGAGAAATATCCCTCGTCTTGTGATGAATTTCAGTTTTGGCTCTCTGATGATACCATTCTGAGCCCTTTTGATATAGTAAAGGTTGTTAACAAAGCTGATGACTCCGTTACCTATGGTGTCGTACAAGATATTTTGCACATCACTGATGGGATGGGACATATCAGCAACTACGTATCCTCTGATTTTGGGAATGTTGAAACTATGCCGCTTACCAGAAGACTTTCACTCTCGTACGCAAAAGTGTCGGTGATTCATAATACAAAAGAGAATTTTATGCCTGTTTTTGAAGGGGTGCCTGTCTATACGGCTGACATTGAAGATATACAGATTGCTCTTGGACTTGATACTATTGATGATAAAACCGCGATACCTGCGGGACTCATGAAAGCTGGCAATAATGTTTCGGTGCCAATTAAGTACAACGGAGACTTTTTAATTGGTCCTGAGGGTGCTCACATAAATATATCCGGTATCTCAGGGTTAGCTACAAAAACTAGCTATGTAATGTTCTTATTAAAGGCAATTCAATACAAATGCAAGGACGATGTAGCAATTATCGTAATGAATGTAAAGGGTGATGACTTATTGCACATTCATCAGCCCAACGCAAAAATTACCGAAGCTCAAAAGAAAGATTGGGATGACATGCAAATTCCATGTGAACCTTTTGAAAATGTAAAGTACCTTTATCCATACAGAAAACATAAGGATAAGCATTATGCAAATACAGCTCTGTCTGTTGATTATTTGATGGAGCAGTTTGAAGAGGGACAGGCATCAAATTTTATTTATACATTCGAGCATGATATAAGCAAGGTTGAAATGCTGTTTTCTAATGTTGATGATCCTAACTGGACGATTGAATCTATTCTTAGTTTTATCGAAACCGCACCGCAATTTTCCGGTAATATGAGTTGGGGCGATTTCAAGGACAAGTTAAAAGAGTTTGTTAACAAGGGAAATACCTCTAAGGAAATCCCTGTACAGTCATGGCGAAGATTCAGCAGGTTAATTAACAATTCAATCAATGATGATATCTTTATCAATTCAAAATCTAGCTCAAAGGAACAGCATCAGGTATACTTGTCTGACGAAGTGAAAAACATCAACGGGGGTGAAATGGTGGTTGTTGATATTGCTGGTCTGACCGAACAGCTACAATGTCTTGTCTTTGGAGATATTATTCGTTCTGTCTACGAGTTAAAACACGGCGATTTTGATCAAGAAAATAGAAAAAGTAAGAAGTCAGTTCCAAAGAAAATCATAATTTTTGTGGATGAGCTAAACAAGTATGCTCCAGCCACCTCAGGCAAGAATTCTCCGCTACTTGCGAATCTGTTGGATATCACGGAACGAGGACGTTCGGAAGGTGTAGTTCTGTTTTCAGCTGAGCAATTTAGAAGTGCAATCCATGACAGAATTAAAGGTAACTGTGGTACAAATGTCTATGGGCGCACAAACGCGATTGAAGTTTCTCGTCCAGATTATAAATTTGTGCCTACGGTTTATGCTAATATGATGACACGGCTTAAAAAAGGAGATTTGATTATTCATCACCCAGTCTTTAAGACTTTGCTGAAAATTCAGTTCCCCTTTCCATCCTATAACCAAGGAGGCAGCAAATAATGGGAGAACCTGTGGCTGGCAAGTTTTTGCTTGAGATACTTACCAAAGGCATGTACTCAAATCCTATGCATGTCTATAGAGAGTATATTCAAAATGCATCCGATTCGATTGATAAAGCAGTAAAAGCTGGCGTTCTCGAACATTATAATGCAGAGATACATATTTATATTGAACCCAAAGATAACCAAGTTATTATCAAGGATAATGGTCTCGGCATTTCTTGCAAAATAGCAGAAACAAAGCTGTTGAGCGTAGGCGATTCCGATAAGGATGGAATTGTTGAGCGTGGCTTTCGGGGCATTGGCCGATTGGGCGGATTGGCTTATGCCGATAAGGTGCAATTCATCACTTCAGCTCCAGGTGAGTCTACTAAGACAATTATGACTTGTGACTGTATTAGAATGAGGCAATTACTTCAGAAATCTAATAAAGAAACATCAAGCATAATGGAGACATTTACTGCTATCAGCGAATTTGATTTTTTCAATGAACAAACCAATGCACATTATTTTGAAGTAAGAATGTTTGGTGTTCCTACCGAGTCGGGACTATTGGAGGAAAACTCGGTAATTAGATATTTAGCAGAGACAGCACCTGTAGACTTTGATGGACAGGCTTTTTCTCAAGCCCGGAAGATCAAAGAGTTTTTTGAGGGAAAAGGTTATCCGATACCTTGTTATAAAATTTATCGTGGCTCAAGGAAAATACCGGTATACAAACTATATTCACGTAGCATGAGTACAGGTCTGCAAGCACGAACGAAGGAAACAGATTATGTTAGAGATGTTGAGTTTATTTATCAAAACGCCTCTGACGGAAAGCCGCTATATATAGGATGGCTTGCTATTACCGATTTTTCAGGAAGCATAGCAGATGAAGTACTTCAGGGCATTCGCTTTAGAAAAGGAAATATATTGATTGGAAATAATGCAACTTTTGCAAAATTCTTCCTAACAACCGAGCGAGAGGGGCAAAACGCAAACAAAATGTTTGCCGGTGAAATACACATATTGCATGAAGCCTTACTTCCGAACTCTCAGCGTGATGATTTTGAACCCAATGAAATCTATAATGAATTGCGTTCCATACTTGGTGAATGGGCTCGTACTATCAATAAAAATTACCGCAGAGGTACTTCTGAAGCAAATTCTGCACTTAAAAAATTGGCTGAAATCAATGAAGAACAGAATCAGCTAGAGGTTCAGGTCAATTCTGGTGCGATCACTTCTGACGCAAAAAGAGAGAAGATTGCCGAAGATTTGGAAAGAATCGCCCACCGCAGACAAACAGAAGAAAATAAAGTAAGAAAGGCATTGGAACAAGGAATTTTTGATAGTGAACGTAAGAGCACAATCGAAAAGACTTTATCGCAAACAGAGACGGCTACCAAAAAGATCTCAGTCCTCTCAACGAAAATTATAAATGCCGATTATGCAACAAAGAAAGATCTTCCAACTTCGTATAGCAGGGATGAAAGAAACCTCTATCAACGCATTATAGCTGTTATTGATGACTTCTTTGCCTCAGATCCTGAAACTGCCGTAAAGTTAAGAAAAACTATAAAATCCGAACTGAGTGTGAAGAAAAAATGAGTCGTATCCTTTTGGTAGAACCAAAATATAAAAATAAATATCCCCCCATGGGATTGATGAAAATCAGCACCTATCATAAGATGCTTCAAGATGAGGTACATTTTGTAAAAGGAATTAACCACGATGCAGCTTTAATGGTATGGGATCGAATCTATGTTACAACCTTGTTTACATTTGATTTTGCTATTTCAGTTAAAACAATAAATTATTATAAGCAGCTTGTAGACGATGTTGATAACCTCTATGTCGGCGGAATTATGGCATCATTGATGCCAGATAAAATCGTAGAAGCTACAGGTATTGACCGTTCTCACATTTTGACTGGACTCTTCACCGACGCATCAGTTGTAGGTGATCATGACAGGGTTAACATTGACCAATTACATTTGGATTATGATATTCTGGAGGAAATCGACTACAAATATCCCGCAGGTGATAACTATTTCGCTTACACTACAAGGGGTTGCCCTAATCATTGTTCATTTTGCGCGGTTCCTATTTTGGAACCAAATTTCAATGTGACAAATAATATTATTCAGCAAATAGAGACGATTAACCGGAAATATGGCCCAAAGCAACATCTTTTGTTACTTGATAACAATGTATTAAATGCACCGGATTTGGAAGCTTTGGTTAACGATTTGTGTACTGCAGGATTTGGAAGAGGGGCCAAATATCTTGACCCTGGTGAATACAATATTGTGATGATGCGTTACCACAATGGTGAAAGAGCTACATTTTTAGATAAAAAGCTTCAAGCGTATTTGGAGTCTTTTAAAAATCGCATTAAATCAAAAGAGATGCTTGAGACCTTTTTGCAGGTTATAATTGGTGCGGAAGATGCGGAGGACTTTGCTGAATATATGCTGGAGCACGAGACGAAGTTGTCACCCATCATAGAAAAATATCGCAGCAAAGCTGCAAAAGCAAGGTATCTGGATTTTAATCAGGGAGTCGATGGCAGGAAGATCAACGATAAAAATATGGCACAGTTGGCCCGTCTTGCTATACGTCCCCTCCGAATTGCTTTTGATGATATTAAGTTAAAGGACAAGTACTGTGATGCTGTACATACAGCTAAGAGACATGGTATCAAAGAAATATCAAACTACATTCTGTTCAATTATAAAGATAGACCAGAGGATTTATATGAGCGTCTTCGTATCAATATAGACCTCAATCGTGAATTGGGAATCCAAATTTTTTCTTTCCCCATGAAGTATTCTCCAATTGACAGAACAGACCGCGATTATGTTGGTGTTTATTGGTGTAAGAAATCACTCAGAGCGATTTCGGCAATTCTTCAAGTTACAAACGGAGTGGTTGCTGCTGGGTCAAGCTTTTTTTATAAAGCATTTGGAAATACGCTTGAAGAATATTTTGAACTTCTTGCAATGCCACGTGAACTAATAATGTTCCGTTCTTATTTTGAAGAGAACGGTACAACACAAAAATGGCAACAGTTCTATAGAAAACTTGATGATGAGCAAAAAGAAAGATTGATGCAAATAATATCAAATACTGTCACGGAATTGCGTAAAGTTGAATGGCCAGATGACCTCAAGGAAATCCTTCAATTCTATCTAATAAAATATAATGGCAGAAAGGAGATTTTAGGCGAACATGCGCAATTATCTTTAATGGATGATAGTGATATTGTGATTGAGAAGGAATAAAATCTTATTCAACCTGACATTCGTTATCAGGTTGAATAAGATTAAAAAAGATATGCGTAATATCAACAGCCAAGTTTTTGTACTTAATAAAAGCGAAGTATACACAGATTACATATGCCACAGAGAGACAAGCCATAAGTTTATGGACTTGTCTCTCTGTTTATTGAATAGAATTTTAGCCTCCCCTCATATCTCCCTATCCTGACTAATCTCCCTTGCAAACACCTTTGGCGAGATTCCATATTCCCGCTTAAAGGTTCTGATAAAATTTGAATAATCTCCAAAGCCGCACAACATGCTCACTTCACTTACCTTAACATTTTCCTTCAGCAGCATTCTGGCCATTATAAGCCTTTTTTTCTGAATAAATCTATGAATGGTAAAACCGGTATATTTCTTGAATTCTCTGAGCAAATGATACTTGCTGATGTAAAATTGGGCAGAAATATTTTCCAGTGTCAGCTCACTTTCCAGATTTGTATTGATGTATTTAATGATATTGCTTATTTTTTGGTTATACTCAATATCCACCTCGATTTCTTCATCCTTTGTATAGAGGTAGGCCTTGTTCAAATACACGATAAGCTCGTTTATATATGCATTTTTCAGGACTTCACTGCCAAACCCGCTGTTATAGTAGGCCTTCTCCAGTTTCTGCACGATGGTTTTAAGATATGCCACGGTCTCAGTATCGGGTCTCAACAGATTGTACTTCTTCCTGGCAGATGACTCAAAGCACATGGTAAGATCGGTGCTGTCGGTATTGAGGTTGGTAACATAATCCGGCTTCACCCACAGAACTATCCTCTCATAAGCTTCCCCGCCCTCAATGATGGTTCTGTGAAGCTCCTTGTTATTTATCAGGATTATATCCCCTGGCTTCAACCTGTAGAACTTTCCTTCGATTATATAAGTAACCCTCCCCGACATATAAAAGAAAATCTCGTAAAAGTCGTGGTTGTGATACTCTACGTTGGGCGGGAGTTCGTCTTTTGTATGAAAGAATTCAAAATCATTCTTCACCATATACTGTCTTGCTGTAAATTTATGTTCCAAATTAAGCCTCCCATCCTGCATCTGATATAATAAAGTGCAGAGCGCAGCCAATAGTCAAAGCACTGAGCAATTTTTGCATCAAAACCAGCAATATATGATATGTTTATGGCAAATAGGCAGTATTATAATTGTATTATGAACTGAATTGCTACAGAATTCAAGTTTTGAGTTATGTTGTTCCAAAGGTACTTAATACCACCTAAACGCTGCCTGTCAGGTGATGCCACAGGGCCTTGCATTCAGGCACCAATAAATAGAGGAATCACACTTCAAATTTATTTACAAGGAGACCCACCTATGAAAGAATTTATGAACGAAGATTTTCTTTTGGAAACTCAGACCGCTGTCAGGCTTTATCATGAATTTGCAGAGGAAATGCCCATATTTGATTACCACTGTCATATCAGCCCCAGGGAAATTGCCGAAAATAAAAAGTACAGAAATATAACCGAGTTATGGCTTGGAGGGGATCATTACAAGTGGAGGGCCATAAGAAGCAATGGCGTTGATGAAAAATTTATCACAGGTGACGGAGACGATAAGGAAAAATTTCTCAAGTGGGCCGAGACCATGCAAAACTGTATCGGTAACCCGCTCTACCACTGGACCCATCTTGAACTCAGACGTTATTTCGGCATAAAGGACATATTGTCACCCAAAACCGCAGAAAGCATTTGGGAGCGCTGTAATGCAATGCTTCGGCAGGAGGATTTTACAGCCAAAAATCTCATACGGCGCTCAAATGTGAAGGTTGTTTGCACCACAGATGATCCGGTAGATTCACTGGAATACCATAAGGCCATAGCGGAGGACAAGTCCTTCGAGGTTAAGGTGCTGCCGGCCTTCCGCCCCGACAAAAGCATCAACATCGAGAAAGAGGGCTTTATTCCCTGGCTTTTAAAACTGGAGAAGATTACAGATACAGAAATAGCAACCTTCCAGGATTTAAAAAATGCTCTTATTTCAAGGCTTGAGTTTTTCCACCAGGCAGGCTGCAGGATTTCCGACCATGCTCTCGATCCTCTTATATTCCAGGCAGGAACAGAGGAAGAGGCCTCAATAATCCTTCAAAAGGCTTTAGCCGGTAAAGCCTTGAATCAGGAAGAAGTTGCAGTGTACAAAACCCAAATTTTGATTTTCCTTGGAAAGCAGTATTCAAGGCTGGGCTGGGTGATGCAGCTACATATGGGCACGCTTCGCAACACCAATTCCAGAATGCTTCAGAAGCTGGGGCCGGATACAGGGTTTGATTCCATTGGAGACTGGACCTTTGCCTCAGCGCTGTCCTCCCTGCTGGACTCACTGGATAAATCCGACGAATTGCCCAAAACAATACTTTATCATTTGAATCCCAGGGATAATGAGATACTTGGTACTATAATCGGCTGCTTCCAGGGCGGCAAGATACCTGGAAAGGTCCAGTTCGGATCGGCCTGGTGGTTCAACGACCAGAAGGACGGAATGGAAAGGCAATTGACAACCCTGGCCAACCTCGGTCTCCTCAGCCGATTTGTGGGCATGCTGACCGATTCAAGAAGCTTTTTGTCCTATATAAGGCATGAATACTTTAGAAGAATTCTTTGCAATATACTGGGCACCTGGGTTGAAAAGGGTGAAATCCCTGACGATATGGAGCTTCTGGGCAAGATGGTCCAGGATATCTGCTACAACAATGCAGAAAGTTACTTCGGAATTGAATAGCTCCCGGCCTCGCGATTGGCTGTTCCTCACAAGATGTCAATTTAAGCAGCAACCAGGCAGCTTTCTGCCTGGTTACCATATTTTTAACCGGTACAACAGGTTAAATTATTAAATGTCGGAATTAAAAAACGGCTCATCATTGAATTACTACCTTGAGTGGTAACTTTCATATGATGAGCCATTTTAAATTTATTATATACTTTAGCTGCTTTATACGGTTAAACAGCAGCAATGTCATGCAAGCTTTTTTCTGTTTCTTACAAGGTCACACCATTTTTAAATATTGCTATTTCCCTGTACCCGTTTGTTTCGTTTTTGGCCTTTAACTCTCCTGATGCCAGCCTTATGACATACTCCAGCAGTTCATCAGCCGCTTCACTCATTGGAGTTCCGTCAAGGATTCTGCCCGCGTCAAAATCTATCCAGTTTTTCTTTTTAACTGAAAGTGCAGTATTGGTGGACAGCTTTACAGTGGGTACCGGTGCCCCCAGCGGAGTTCCCCTTCCGGTAGTGAACAGGATTATCTGCGCACCTGCCGCCATCAGTGTCGTTACCGCCACTATGTCATTTCCGGGTCCCTGCAGCAAGTTCAACCCGGGGTTCTTCACCTGGCCGCCATAGTCAAGCACATCGGTAACATTGGCTGTCCCACCCTTCTGAGTACAGCCCAGGGATTTTTCCTCAAGGGTGGATATCCCCCCCTTTTTGTTTCCGGGCGAAGGGTTATCATAAATGACCTGGTCATGCTGGATATAGTATTCCTTAAAATCGTTTATAAGACTTACCGTGTCCCTGAAAACCTCCTCATTGACACATCTGTTCATGAGCAAGGTCTCAGCCCCGAACATTTCAGGCACCTCTGTCAGAATTGTAGTTCCCCCCTGGCCTGACAGCCTGTCCGAGAGCAGCCCTACAAGGGGATTTGCTGTTATACCCGAAAAGGCATCGGAACCTCCGCACTTCAGCCCCACTATAAGCTTTGAAACCGGCTGCAGACTTCTTTTGAAGCTACCGGCGTATCCCGCAAGCTGACCTATAAGCTTCAAGCCCTCTTCTATTTCATCTTCGGCTTCCTGGGTTACAAGAAACTTGACCCTGCTGCTGTCATATGGACCCAAAACCGTTTTAAAAGCATCTATATTGTTGTTTTCGCAGCCAAGTCCCAGGACGAGCACTCCCCCGGCATTAGGATGTCTCACCATTCCGGCGAGGATTTTCTGGGTATTTTCCTGATCCTCCCCCATTTGTGAACAGCCATAGGGATGAGGAAAGGCATAAATCCCCTCCACAGTTCCCCTGAAGCTTTCATTTGCTCTTGCAGCAAGTATTTCTGCGGTCTTGTTCACACAGCCCACGGTATTTACTATCCATATCTCGTTTCTTATTCCCACTGTTCCGTCAGGCCTCTCATAACCCCGGAAGCTTTTGGGAGGCAATGTACTTTTCTCTGCCGGAACAAGCCCGGGTTCATACTTGTATTCAAGCAGCTCTCCCAGGTTTGTGGCAAGATTGTGCGTGTGTACGTGCTGCCCCGGCTCTATCCGGACTGTGGCATGTCCAATGGGATATCCGTACTTTATGACATTGTTCTTCTCAGGGATATGGGCTATAGCTATCTTATGGCCTGACAAGATGTTTTCTGCCGCAGTTATTACCTTTCCGTACAGTTCTACCTCATCACCCTTTTCCACATCTTTCAGCAGAACGGCAACATTATCCCCGGGATGAATTTTCAAAGCTGTTAATTGGCTCATAGTTGTTCTCCATTCGTTAAGTATTCCAGCCTGTATTGACACCCTACGCCATAGCTGCACCATCTCCGGCTTTCTCTCCGGAAGAAGGGCGCCTGAATATTCTAGTACAACATTCGGCAAATGGGGTGCATAAGTTGGAGGAGATTTTTTTGAAATACAAGGCGGAGGAGTGCGGAATAATTGCTTTATTCCAATCAACGACAACGATGTAGTTCAAAAAAATATACCCAAAATATGTACCATAATTTACCGAATGTTGTACTAATTTCCTATAACAACCCTCTTTAGCGCAGTCTCCACTCCGTGTGCAGTAATACTGAAAAGCTGCTCTGACACCTTCTCCGGCAAGCCTGCTATCTCATTGAGGTCACTGCCCCACCATTCAGTCCTGGCCAAAACCCCGCTGACTATGGAATCAATTTCTGCCTTTGTTCCTTTAAATTTTGACCAATAGCCCTTGAAAGCTTCAAGAATATTCATATCGTCGCATATCCTGTAATCCTCAGCACCCCTTTTTCCCATGAGGCAGTTTTCCTTTATCTCATTTCCTCTATAAAAGGCAATAAGGCTGGCAAGAGAGAAGGTCAGTATTTCCGGCAACTTGCCTTTTCTAAGTATATATTCCTGCAGGGAAGGAAGTACACGGGCCTTGAACTTTGATACGGAATTAAGCGAAATACTTAAGAGGTAGTGTTTTATGAAAGGATTTGAAAACCTCTCAAGAACATCATGGGCGAACCTGGCAAGTTCCTCTTCTTTTAAATCAAGAGTTGGAATAATCTCATCAAATATTCCCTTTTTCATGTATGTGTTTATAAGCTTGTCATCCAGGCATTCCTTTACGGTTTCAAGTCCATAGAGGTATGCTGCCAGGACGGTCATGGTATGCGCTCCGTTAAGGATTCTTACTTTCCGGTCTCTGTATGGCTTCATGTTATCGGTCCATATTACATTAAGTCCTGCTTCTTCAAGCGGGAGTTCCTTTGCCAGCTTGCTGTCCCCCTCTATTACCCACAGGTGGAATATTTCTCCCGTATCGAAAAGGTTATCCTTGTAGCCCAGTTCTTCCTCCAGCGACTGAATTTCTTCTTTGGGATAGCCTGTTACTATTCTGTCTACAAGTGTGTTAAGGAAGTAATTTGCTCCCTTTATCCACTTTACAAAATCCTCTCCCAGCTCCCATTCCTGGGCAAGCTGCAGCACTATTCTCCTAAGGTTGTCTCCGTTCCTGTCTATAAGCTCGCAGGGTATTATTACAAGCCCTTTTTCAATATCTCCGCTAAAGACCGTGAATCTTCTGTATAATAACGCAGTCAGCTTGCCAGGGTAGGATGCAGGCGGTTCATCCTGAAGCCTGTCTTCAGAGTTATATGAAATTCCCGCTTCTGTGGTATTGGAAATTATAAATCTCAGTTCGTTACTTTCAGCCATTTTCATATATTCCTCATAGTGAGCATATAAATCAATTCCGCGGCTGATGGAGGTGATAACCTCCTTGCTGTTTACAATTTTACCGTTTTGAACGCCCCTCAGGATAAGAGTATAAACCCCACCCTGTTCGTTTATTTTATCTACCAAGCCGCTTTTTATGGGTTGAACCACCGCAACGCTTCCATTAAAGAGGCCCTTGCTGTTCATGGTATTTATCATCCAGTCCACAAAACCTCTCATAAAGTTGCCTTCTCCAAACTGGAGTACTTTCTCCGGATATTTAGCTATGGGACCGGCGGGTATACTCACCGCATCTTTTCCTTTTTGCTCAATAAGGGCTCTGCTTATTGTCTCCATATATGCCTCCTGAAAATAAACTGTAATTTTAGTTGATTCATAAAATAATTTTATTAAAAATATTTGCTTATTTCTTGGCGTATATTGCAAAAAGATATGCAGAAATTGCTGAGATTAAATACCAGCCCCTGCTGAGAAGAATTGTATTTATATATTTTTGGAAGCCTTCCTGCAGTTCAGGGGCGAATAGCCTGTTACCTGCTTAAAAACCCGGTTGAATTGGGATACGCTTCCAAAGCCCGACTTTTCTGCAATCTCAATCACCTTTAACCCGGTATTTATAAGCAGCTCCTCCGCCGCCTTGACTCTTGCCAGATTTATATATTCCAGCAGGGTAAAACCTGTTGTTTCCTTGAAAATACGACTGAGATAGTAGGGGCTGATATAGAAGCTTTCCGCAAGGAGGGGAATGGTCAGCTCCTCAAGGTAATGCTCATTAATGTACCTGACCACTTCAGATATCTTTTCGTGCTTTGGACTGCTTGAAAGAAAATTATCCGCATCAGTCAGCCCGGTATACCTGCCTATATTGGCCAGAAGCCTCAGCAGCAGTCCCTGAAGACATATTTTATAATAGTCTGCTTTCCCTTCTGCTTCCTGGAACATTTCAACAAATACGTTCTCAGCAGTCCGTTGTTCCTTTATGGATAATTCAGCAACAAAATAGCTTTTACTGTCCAGTAATTCAAGTATGCTCAAGGTGGATTTATTAACCGTTTCTATAAATGATTTTCTGAAGTAAATCAGTACCCTCTCATGGTCGGGCTTTTCAGCATCGGTGGTCTTATGAAGCTGGCCTTCCTTTATAAGAACCAGGCAGCCCTTCCTGATGTGAAAAACCTTGTCCTTTACAAAATAAAATCTTTCCCCTGCTCGAAGGTAGTATAATTCATACTTGTCATGATAGTGTCTTTCAGACATGGAAAAATAGCCCTTCACCTGGGCGCTTGAAATGGAAAAACCATCATCCCCGCTTGTAAAACTGTTTGTCTTCATACCCATCTCCTAATGCAGTTATTTTGCATAGTGCTTGTTCCTGTTAATAAAAACGCTATTTAAGCCGCACCTTCATTATATAATGCATATACAACAGAAGCAACATTTGCTATATACTCGCTTTTTACAGCCATTTTTGCGCAGATATTGCCCGATATCAGCGGTATAATAAGGCAAGGAGCAATACGCATGGAAAATAAGCATAAAACAGAGAGGAAGAAGTTGCTATGACAGAAAGTAATTATTTACATAATATTTTAGACTTCGGTGCAGTGGAGGGCGGCAAGGTTTTATGTACGGACGCCTTTGCAGCCGCGGTCCAAAAATGCACACAAAAGGGAGGCGGCACCGTATATGTGCCTGCCGGAGCCTTTCTAACCGGACCTGTCCGGTTGGAAAGCAATATAACACTGCATCTGGCCGCCGGTTCCAGGCTTCTTTTCAGCAGCCGTACAGAGGACTACCCTCTCACGGAAGTCCGCTGGGAGGGCGCCGAACAGAAAGGTTATATGCCTATGCTCTATGCCAGGGCCGCCCAAAACATCTGTATAACCGGCACCGGCACTGTGGACGGGCAGGGCGGCTTCTGGTGGAGGATCCACCTGGAAGGGAAACTGGCATATTCCCGCCCAAGACTGCTCTATTTTGAGGACTGTGACAGGATCATCATAGAAAAGGTGCAGCTTGTAAATTCTCCTGCCTGGACGGTAAACCCAGTCCGCTGCCAGAATGTAACCATAGATAACATATCCATAGTCAACCCGCCCGATTCACCAAACACCGACGGTATAAACCCGGACTCCTGTAAAAACGTACGGATTTCCAACTGTCAGGTGGATGTGGGAGATGACTGCATCACTATAAAGTCGGGTGTGGAAACCGGAAAGTACCTTATCCCCTGTGAAAACGTAAGCATAACCAACTGCACTCTTCTCCGCGGCCACGGCGGCGTTGTCATAGGAAGCGAGATGAGCGGCGGCGTGAGAAATATAGTTATTTCAAACTGTATTTTTGAAGGCACCGACCGGGGTATCCGGCTGAAGACACGCCGGGGCCGCGGAGGTGAAGTTTGCGATATAAGAGTCTCAAACCTTATAATGAAGGATGTCATGTGTCCGGTTGTAATGCATCAGTACTACTTCTGCGGAGAAGGCGGCGACAGGAAACAGGTGTGGGATAAGGCGAGCTATCCTGTTGCCGCCGGGACTCCCCAGTTCAGAGGTATCCACTTCAGCGGTATTACTGCCGTAAATGCTCATGCTGCCGCCGCCTTCCTATACGGACTGCCTGAGATGCCAATATCTGATATAACCTTTGATAATATAAGTATAATCATGGCAGATAATGCTGTGCCCGGAGTGCCGGCCATGATGAAGGATGTTTCCGCCACCTCAAGAATGGGAGTGTTTTGCGCCAATGTCACCAACGTGACCTTCAGCAATGTTTCGGTCAGAGGTGCTGAAGGTCCGGTTTTCCAATTGACAGGCGCAAAGCGGGTGACTTTCCATTCCGGCACTCTTATGGGCAATAGCTCCATTGTCACGGAAAACTGCAGTGAAATATACATTGACGGAAAGCCCGTATAATATAAATCGGAAGCTGCCATTGAGTTTACAATAATTCATTGGCGGCTTTTTTTATTTTCAGGAGCATCACAATATATGAGTATCTAATTAAAGCGTTAATGCGCTATCCCAATAATGGTTATTATTTACAAAACCATGTGTCGATTTTTGTTAAATAATGATAAGTCTCTCTACCCCTTATAAATGCAGCATTTGGCAAAACAACTGGAAGTATTAAATTGTTGAATTCACCTTCCATTTGTAGTATAATGCGACATTGTAGTATTATTTTTTTTACTACTTTTATATATAATTCGACATATCTTTTTCACTGTAAAATACATGCAATTATTTATTACAAACCATGATAATAATAAACTTAACACACAATCGGAAAAGTATAGCTTATTCGATTTATACAGATAAAAGAAATAAGAACCAAATTATAACAGGCTGTGTTGGTAGGGTTACAGCCAAATGGAGGTCGTATGTTCAAGTATGTTTTAAAAAGGTTGGTAGTCTCATTACTTACATTATGGATAATGTTTACGTTGACTTTTTTCCTAATGCATCTAACCCCAGGAAATCCGTTTTTGGGGGATAGAAAAATAACTCCTGAAATACTGGCAAATCTTGAGGCAAAGTATGGTCTGGACAAGCCGCTTTTAGTCCAGTATGAAATGTATGCCAAAAACGTGATTCAGGGAGATTTGGGTGAGTCCATAAAGCTTGCCGGTCAAAGTGTAAATGAAATCATAGCCAGAAAATTCCCCTACTCTCTTAAGCTGGGACTTTTCGCAAGTGCTATAGCAATTGTAGCAGGAACCATCCTCGGAACAATAAGCGCACTCAAAAAAAACACCGGCACCGACAGGGCCATAATGTTTATTGTTACCATAGGCATAGCTGTTCCGAGCTTTGTAGTTGCAACGGTCAGCATGGTCCTTTTTGGGGTAAAACTTCATCTGTTCCCCACAGTCAGCAACCTGGATACCTTGTCCAGCTTCATCTTGCCCGGCTTTGCACTTTCCTTCTTCCCATTGAGCTTCATAACAAGACTGATGCGTTCCTCAATGCTGGATGTTATTAATCAGGACTATATCAGAACTGCCAGGGCAAAAGGGCTTTCTGAAAGAGTGGTTATCTTCAAGCACGGTCTCAGAAACGGAATACTTCCTGTTGTGACCTATGCGGGGCCAATGGTGGCAGGTGTTCTTACAGGTTCTTTCGTCATAGAGTCCATCTTTTCCATACCCGGACTTGGCAGCTCCTTTGTAACAAGTATTACCGCAAAGGACTACCCCACCGTTATGGGTGTCACCATCTTCTTTGGTGCCTTGTTGATTTTTATGAACTTTATGGTTGATATATTATACAGATTTGTTGATCCAAGAATCAATATAACAAAATAGGGGTAGGTGAATAGCAAATGAGAGATACGAATAATACGGAAGTTTTAGACAGCAGGTTGTTTTTACCTGCCACCGAAAGTGAAAAGACTACGGCAGAAATTATGCGTCCGTCGGTGGGTTATTGGAAGGATGCATGGAAAAGGCTCAGAGCAAATAAGGTGGCCATGGGCTCGCTGATTGTTATTCTGCTGGTTTTTCTTGCAGCTATAATCGGCCCTATGCTTTCACCATATGCATATGATCAGATAAATAAGGGCAGCGAGAACCTTTCTCCCAACGCCCAACACCTCTTTGGCACCGACAGCCTTGGCAGGGATCTTTTTACCAGAACCATGATAGGTGCCCGTATATCATTAGCAGTTGGTATTGTGGCTGCATTGATGATATCCGTTATCGGTATTTTATATGGGGCAATATCCGGCTTTATCGGGGGCTGGGTGGACATTGTCCTGATGAGGATAGTAGATATTGTTTACTCCGTACCCACCATTCTGATAGTTATTCTGCTGCAGGTTGTTCTGAGAGAGCCTTTGGTCAAGTTTGTAGAATCCGGCCATGCTCCGGAATTTATAAGCAAGCTGGGAGTTGGCCTTATAAGCATATTCTTCGTACTTGCACTTTTATATTGGGTTGATATGGCAAGAATTGTACGCGGTCAAATCCTGGCTCTGAAAGAACAGGAGTATGTGCTGGCTGCCAAGGTGCTGGGCTCCAGCAACAAAAATATTATTTTGAAGCACCTGATACCAAATTGTATTGGTCAGATTATAGTTGTAACCACGCTGAAAATACCTGAGGCAATATTTGTAGAATCCTTCTTAAGCTTTATCGGCCTTGGCGTATCCATCCCTATGGCATCTCTGGGTTCCTTGTCCCAGGTTGCTCTGAAGGGAATTTATTCATATCCTTATATGCTTATTTTCCCTGCTGCAACAATCAGTATTATTATACTGTCCATGAACCTTTTCGGAGATGGCTTAAGAGATGCTCTTGATCCAAGAATGAAGAAATAATATGCAGCTTTCGGCACTTTTGTATCGCTGTAAGGCGGCGGAATGGAGATAGATATGAGTAAAGAATTACTTAAAATAAATGATTTAAAGGTTTCATTTTTTACACCTGCAGGTGAGGTTAAGGCTGTTAATGGTGTAAGTTATACTCTTGAACCGGGAAAGGTTCTGGGTATAGTTGGAGAATCCGGCTCCGGCAAAAGCGTTTCCTCCTATTCAATTATGGGCCTTATAGACAAGCCCGGGAAAATTGTGGGCGGCAGCATTTCTTTTGACGGCAGGGAGATTTCTTCCATGACTAAGGCTGAAAGGCTGAATTTTGCCGGTAACGAAGTAGCTATGATATTTCAGGACCCAATGACCAGCCTGAATCCTGTTTTTACAATAGGCAATCAAATAGCGGAATCCCTGTATCACAAGTACGGAAAAATTTCAAAACAGGAAATTAAGAAAAGGTCCATAGAACTTCTGTCCCTGGTGGGTATAAATGAGCCTGAAAAGCGGCTCACCCAATATCCCCATGAGTTTTCGGGGGGAATGCGTCAAAGAGCCATGATTGCAATGGCACTGGCAGGAGCACCAAAGCTGCTCATAGCCGATGAGCCCACTACGGCACTGGATGTTACAATTCAGGCCCAAATCCTGGAATTGCTCAAGGGCATACAGAAAAAAACAGGAATGTCCATCGTGCTTATCACCCACGACCTGGGAATAGTTGCCGACATGGCTGACGATGTCATAGTCATGTACGGTGGAAAAATTGTTGAACAGGGCTCGGTGTACAGCATATTCCACAATCCCCGCCATCCATATACCAAGGGGTTGATACGCTCCCTGCCTGATTTGAACAAGAAGGGCGAAAAACTCATTCCTATAAAGGGAAATCCCATAGACCTTTTGAACCTTCCAAAAGGCTGCGCCTTTGCGCCACGCTGCGAGAGCTGTCTTAAGGTCTGTATAAATCACATGCCCCCCCAGCAGGAGGAGGCTGACGGCCATAAAACGGCCTGCTGGCTGTATGATGAAAGGGCTACTAATAGCAGGGAGGTAAAAGACAATGGCTAATATGGAATCCAAAACTTCTGCCGGAGACAAAAATGTTCTTGTGGAAGTCAACAACCTTAAACAATATTTCCACATACGTAATCACCTGGGGGAAAAGGCCTTTGTTAAAGCCGTGGATGATGTCACCTTCAAGATATACAAGGGTGAAACCCTTGGTCTTGTTGGAGAGTCAGGCTCCGGGAAAACAACCCTGGGCCGGTCCATTTTAAGAATATATGATCCCACCGAGGGACAGGTAAAGTTTTCAGATGTGGATATAACAAAGTTCCAGAAGGGCAAGCTTCTGCCCTATAGAAAGAAGATGCAGTATATATTTCAAGACCCCTATGCATCACTTGACCCCCGTATGACCGTGTCGGATATTGTTGGCGAAGCACTGGATATACACAGGCTGACCAGTTCCAAAAAAGACAGAGCGGATAAAGTCAGAGAGCTTTTAAGACTGGTAGGCCTGAATACCGAGCACTCCTCCCGTTATCCTCATGAATTTTCAGGAGGTCAGCGTCAGAGAATAGGTATAGCAAGGGCCATAGCTGTCGAACCTGAATTTATCGTCTGCGATGAGCCTGTTTCCGCACTTGATGTATCAATCAGAGCTCAAATTATAAATACTCTTGAAGAAATGCAGGAGAGATTGAATCTCACATACCTTTTCATTTCTCATGATTTGGGCGTGGTACGCCACACCTGCGACAGGGTGGGTGTTATGTATCTGGGTCATATTGTTGAGTTGGTTGAGTCGGAAGAACTTTATAAAAATCCTTTACATCCTTATACCCAGGCGCTTCTTACAGCAATACCCGAGCCTGACCCTGAACTGGCGAAAAAAAGGAATAGAATTATTCTGAAGGGCGAAATCCCTTCACCTGTAAACCCACCCTCCGGCTGTAAGTTCAGAACCCGTTGTCCTTTTGCAAAGGATATTTGTTCACAGCAGGTTCCGGAATTTAAAGAATATGATAACGGGCACTATGTCGCCTGTCATTTTACCGGAAAGCTCTAGCGTAATTTAGCCATATTACAAGAAGATACCGGTTCTCTTGTTAGTTTGATGAGGTCGACATTAGATTAATAATTAAGGTATAAAATTTTTATACTAGAAGAAAATATTTATATTGTAATAATGGACTTTATTAATATCAATTCAATAAAAAATAAATAATAGGGGGTATGAAAAATTATGAAAAGAATATTATCACTTGTTCTTGCTATCGCAGCTATCATTACCGTATTTGCCGGCTGCGGAGCTACCGGAAACACCGGAAGCTCGGTAAAAGCCATCAGTGCGACCATAGCATCCGAGCCTAAGACTCTTGATCCGTCACTTAACAATGCTGTTGACGGAGGAAACTATATCTTATGTGCATTTGAAGGCTTGACTACTATAGGAAAGGATGGAACTATCGTTCCAGGTGCCGCTGAGAAGTGGGAAACCAGTACAGACGGCCTTGTTTGGACCTTCCATATCCGTAAGGATGCAAAATGGTCCGACGGAAAAGATGTGACCGCAAATGATTTCGTCTATTCCTGGAAAAGAACCGTAAATAAGGACACTGCCGCAGACTACGCATATTACATTTATTTTGTCAAAAATGGTGAAAAAATCAACGCCGGTGAAGCCGATGCCAACACCTTGGGTGTTAAAGCCGTTGATGAAAAAACCCTTGAAGTAACTCTTGAGAATGCATGCCCATTCTTTACCGAAATTGTTGCATTCCCTGCGCTGGTTCCACAGAGAGAGGACATAGTAACAAAAGACGCTACAAAGTGGGCTCTTAATCCTGACACCTATGTTGGAAACGGACCATATAAGCTCACAAGCTGGGAGCATGATTCAAAAATCACTTTTGAAAAAAGTGAAACCTATTGGGACAAGGCCTCTATAGTTGCTCCGAAAATCGAATGGTATCTTATGAACGATCAAAATGCCATATTAAGCGCATTTAAGAATGGACAGGTTCAATATGCCAAGAACATTCCTACAGATGAATTTGCTGCTGAAAAGGCGGCTGGCACACTTAAGATATTGCCACTGCTGGGAACCTATTACGTTGACCTTGTAAACAGTAAGCCTCCTTTCGATAATCCGAAGATAAGAAAAGCTTTCTCACTTGCAGTAGACCGCAATTACCTTGTTGAAAAGGTTAAAAAGGGCGGAGAAACTCCGGCTTCTGGCTTTATCCCTTACGGAATTGCAGATGTAAAGCAGGAACCTGACTTCCGTACAACTGCCGGCGAGTATATTTCAACAAAAGCCGAGGATTACGATAAGAATGTGGCAGAAGCCAAAAAGCTTCTGGCAGAAGCTGGATATCCTGACGGAAAAGGATTCCCGAAAACCACTTTCGGTTTAAATTCCGGTTCAGGCCATGAACCTGTTGCTGAAGCATTGCAGCAGATGTGGAAGGAAAAGCTTGGCGTCGAAGTTGAAGTTCTCGCTCAGGAATGGAATGTTTTCCAGCAGTCAAGAAAAGACGGAGTTTATAATATAAACAGAAACGGTTGGATTGGTGACTATATGGATCCTTCAACCTTTATGGATATATTTACAACCGGAAACGGACAGAACAATGCAAAATACAGCAATCCAAAATATGATGAATTCATAGCCGCAGCAAGAAAAGAAACTGATGGTGCAAAACGTATACAATTATTCCATGATGCTGAAAAAGTTCTTATGGATGACGCTGCAATTGCCCCACTCTATTTCTACACCGAGCCTGTTGACGTGGCAAAGAATTTGGATGGCGTTGTAAATACAAAGCTTGGCTTCGTATTATTTAACTGGGCATCCTTCAAATAGTACAATACCCGGTTATAAAATACTGTAAATCAAACACTCTGAAAAATGTAAAGTAAAAAGCCCGCTGAATTTTGATTCAAGCGGGCTTTCTCTTACCGGTTTCAAAGTCTGTTTTCAGGGTTTTCAAGTGAAACTTGTGAATAAGACAAATAAATCAAACGATTTAAATGGTTCCTGCCGCCGGAGGAGTATAAACCCTTTGAGCAAGTTCTGCATCCAGCATAAGCAGTCCGTTTGGATCATTTTTAATCAATTGGAGCTTCCTAAGATACTTTTCCATGGTTGCCTCTTCTTCAACCTGTTCCGTAACAAACCATTGCAGGAAGGTATTTGTAGCATGATCCTTTTCGTCAAGTGCTGCATTTACAATATTGTATATGGATTGGGTTACAAACTGCTCATGCCCCAGGGTAAGTGCGAAGATTTCCTCCGCCGACTCAAAATTTGCTTCGGGTGCATTTATCTGAAGCAGTTCAACCTTTCCTCCCTTTTGATTTATATAGTTAAAGAATTTCATGGCATGGTCCCGTTCTTCCTGAACCTGAACTCTGAAAAAATTTGCGAAGCCGTCAAGGTTTAAGCTTGTAAAATACGCCTCCATACCTAGATACAGATAGGCTGAAAAAAATTCTTTTTGTATCTGTTCATTTAAAATTTTGTTAATCTTTTCGCTAAGCATGTATACCTCCCACCACAATTATTATTTTTATTATGATATAGTTATACCCTGGCATCTGTAAATTAAACATACATTATGAAATAGTACACGCTTTTATTAACCTTTTTGAAAAACAGGCTGAAAAAAGCCCTTGTGGTTTTCACAAGGGTCTTTTTCCAGGTTAAATGTGTTTATAGGAAACCGACAGAATCGGTTTTACGCATTTTAAAAACACGACTCATTTCTATTCATCGTCCTGAAGTGCATCATAGCCTTCTTCACCGGTGCGGACCTTTACTACATTTTCCACATCATAGACAAAAATCTTTCCATCTCCGATTTTTCCGGTATACAGCACCCTTTTTGCAGTATCTATGACTGTTTCCACCGGTATCTTGCAAACAACTATTTCAACTCTTACCTTGGGCAGAAGCTTGATTTCAACCTCAATACCCCTGTAATACTCAGTACTGCCCTTTTGCATACCGCAGCCAAGAACATTTGATACCGTCATACCTGTAATGCCTATGTCATTTAATGCAACCTTAAGTGCATCAAACTTATTCTGCTTGGTTACTATCTCTATTTTAGTCATTTTTACATCTGAAGCTGTTAAAGTGTCTGCTTTCCTATATACTGTAGGAACGGCAGCATCAATATTGACTTCACCCTCTTCTCCTGCTTCTGTTACCAGCAGCGTGGGCATAAAATCCGCATATGAGCTCGTAAGGCCATGCTCCCCAATATCCAAGCCGGCAATTTCTTCTTCGCGGGAAACTCTGAGGCCCACGGTTTTCTTAATTACAGTAAATAGAATCAGCATTGTACCGGCTACCCATGCGGCTACTGCCAGGACACCCAGTGCCTGAACACCCACGTAGCGGAGGCCGCCTCCGTATACAAGCCCCCCATCTGCGGCAAATATACCCACCAGTATTGTACCGGCGGCGCCGCAAAGTGCATGTACCCCTATGGCACCCACAGGATCATCTACCTTAAGAACCTTGTCAATGAATTCTATGCCAAATACTATAACTACTGCAGCTATGGCACCTATGGCCACGGCACCTGCCGGGCTCACCGCATCACAGCCTGCAGTTATAGCCACAAGACCCCCCAGAGCTCCGTTTAATGTCACAGAAACATCAGGTTTCTTATATCTGACCCAGGAAATAATCATTGTAACCGTTGCAGAAGCTGCAGCAGCCAGGTTTGTGGTAACAAATATGGAGCCCATTTTTACAAGTGTGTCGTCGCCTGTAGCAGATATGGTTGAACCGGGGTTGAAGCCAAACCAGCCAAACCATAATATAAACACACCAAGTGCTCCCAGCGTCAGGCTATGTCCAGGAATGGCCCGCGGCTTACCGTTGTTGTCATACTTTCCCATACGGGGCCCCAACAGCATTGCCCCGATAAAAGCAGCGATACCGCCTACCAGGTGTACTGCTGTCGAGCCTGCAAAATCATGGAATCCTATTTGGGACAGCCATCCGCCACCCCATATCCAGTGTCCGGATACCGGATAAATCAAAGCACTTATAACTACACTGTATATGCAGTAGGCTATAAACTTTGTTCTCTCAGCCATGGCACCTGACACAATTGTTGCGGCAGTCGCACAAAATACTGTCTGGAAGATCAGGAATACAGGCCCCGGGAGTGAAGGTACCACACCGCCGCCTGTTGCAAAAAAGCTGGGCACACCTATTATTCCTGCCTCGCTCGCTCCAAACATAAGGCCAAACCCTATTACCCAGAACACCAAGGATCCCAGTGCAAAATCCATTAAATTTTTCATTATGATATTTCCTGCATTCTTTGCCCTGGTAAAACCTGTTTCAACCATTGCAAAGCCTGCCTGCATAAAGAATACCAAAGCTGCAGCCACCAATGTCCATATCACGTCTACCGCCTGGAACATATAACCCATCTCCCCTGTGCAATTTTAAATAAAAAAGCGCATACCCGCAGAAAAATCCTTCTCAGGTACACGCCCTCGTGTAATATGCCCCTCCGTCCGAACTCCGGCATAGAGCCTTAAATAAAAAAACACCGCAGAGTTGACCTCTGCAGCGTCTTTGCTTTTGATAACATTAGTTTACCACTCTGATTTGTCCGGTGTCAATATGATTTGCATAAAATAAAAATAATCCTGCAAAAAACTCCTTTTTTGTCTTTAAATCTTGCATTTATCAACTGTTTTTAAGTATTTATGAAACCGTGCATCATGGCGTTATTCATTTTTTAATGTATGACCGTCTTATATGCCCCATATTCAGAATAGACGTATAAATGATTTTTAATTATATTGAAAAACAAATTCAATATAATTCATTCTTTCTATGTTATAATATTTACAGCAGTTACTTTGATTTTCAGGAATAATAATAAAATTATAACAACACTATTTGTTTGTGTGCCCACTTCCTTGTTCAGGCGCACAGATAGGAGCATTAATGTATTTTGAGGACTTTAAGTCGATTTTATATTCTGACACCGCTGTGTCAGATATTTTTATCAGTCAATATATGCCATCCATGGACAGTACCTGCATAAAAGTCTATATTTATATCTTATTTTTATGCAAGCATAGTAAAAAGGCCACTACCGATGAGCTGGCCAAAACACTTAACCTGCCCCTCGATGAAGTAAAAGCGGCGCTTACAAGCCTGGATAATCTGGAGGTGATTAACTGGGTAGAGGACAAGATACAGATTATTGACTTGAAGGATGCCGAAACCAAGCGTATTTACAAGCTTAAATCCGTCTCTACACCTGAGACGGCAAATGAAAATTTTGAGAAGAACAAGAGCAGGAACAACACTCTTTCCGCCATAAACTCGAAATTTTTTCAGGGCCTTATGCCTCCAAACTGGTATTTGACCATAGACACCTGGTTTTCAATTTATAAGTTTGATGAAGATGTCATGTACACGCTTTTTAAGTATTGTCATGACAATAATACCTTTCACAAAAGCTATATAGAGGCAGTTGCATCAAACTGGCACCGTCGCGGAATACAAAACTTCTTTGACCTTGAAAAATACTTTGAAGAAATGTCCCAGGTAAGGGGCATAAAGGGTACCATAATCAAAAAACTTCGGCTGCGCAGAGCCCTTACCGAATACGAGACTGAGTTTGTTGAGAAATGGGTTATAGAATATAAGTACAATATGGAGGTTATAGAAATTGCACTTAAGAAGACGGTTGGAAAAACCAACCCGGACTTCAGATTCCTCAACAATGTACTCAAAAAATGGTATGAACTTGGCCTGACCAATGCACAGGAGATTAATGGCTATGAGGCAAGCGTCAGGGCACAGTATCAAAGCAGCCAAAATGGCCCATCAGCTTCAAAACCTGCTTCCAGGGAGTCACAGAGAGATAACTTCGACCAGAGAAAGTATGATGAAGACTATTATGACAGCTTTTTCACCAATACCAATAAGACTTGAGAAAGCTGCAAATTAACGGGGTTTGTATGAACAGAGATATACATAATGTTATAGCAAGAGAATACGAGAGAAGGCAGAAGCAGTCGGCAAGCCTTGTGAGCCAGCGAAAGGCCCAACTGTACGCAGATATACCCAGATTATACGAGATTGACAGCCAGATAAGCCACATGGGACTTAGGTATAATCGTTTGATTCTTGGTGCAGGCGGTTCCTCTCCGGCACTTATAGAGGAACTTGACGGGCATCTGAAGTCGCTTTCTGCTGAAAAACAGGCTATACTTGAGGCGAATAATATCAGTCCCGATTTCTTCAGTCCAAGGTTTGAGTGCGAAAAATGCAGGGATACAGGTTATATTACAGGGCCTTCCGGATCACAAAAGTGTTCCTGCTACAAGCAGCAGGTAATCAACCACCTGTTTGCTCTTTCAAATGTAAGTCTTAACGGGGACGAATGCTTTGAAAATTTTAACGAGGCCTTATACCCGGAGGAGATAGATGCTGAGAAGTACGGTCTTTCAATATCACCCCGCGAGAACATGCTGAGCATTAAGAAAATCTGCCTGGATTTTACCGAGAACATAGACAACCCGGAATGCAAAAATCTGTTTTTCAGTGGCCGCACAGGTGTGGGGAAAACCTTCCTTTCCCTGTGTATTGCCAGGGAGCTTTTAAACAGGGGCAGAACAGTGCTGTACTTAACCGCACCTATCCTGTTTGATATTATTACAGAGCACAAAATGCGGGCTTATAAAGAAGAAAATTACAATGACGATAAATATCAAAGCATATTTACTGTTGAGCTTTTGATTATAGACGATCTGGGAACTGAGACATTAAGCGATTCCAGATATGCTGAACTTCTGAACATACTCAACACGCGGCAAGCCAAAAACAGCAAGACCGCGTGCAAAACCATCATATCTACAAATCTCGGTCCCAAAAAGCTTTTTGATTTGTACACCGAGCGGATTACCTCCAGAATCATGGGACACTTTGACAGACTTGTGCTGGCAGGCCAGGATATCAGGAGTCTTAAGGGTTAATTCAACCCCAGGGTTTTTAAAAAGGAAAATATAAGGCCTGATTTTATATTCATGAGTTCAAGGATTTGTCCCACAAATACCAAAAATATCAGAAGTATACCCGGCAGCACACTTATAAGTGCTGCCACACTGAAGCGGCTTTTTTTCTCCAGGTGTGCCGTCAGACCCACAGGACTTTGCTCTGCAGTATTATTTAAAAGCTGGCTCAGGTGGGAAGACGCTTTAAAATTTTCCTCTGTTGTTTTCATAAAGGCATAAAATAGGCCAATAAACCCTCCAAGGCAGCCTATAAACAGTATTCCATAAAATACTGCAACAATTACCAGAGACGCTGTGGGTATTTTTGAAAAATCAAAGGTTTCCATTTGCTCGATACCCATATCATTCATTCTTTCCAGCATTTTAGCTGATGAATATGTCAGCAGTACAGCTACCGAGTTATTGGTAAAATGTGCGATCATGCCGGCATATATGCTTTTTGTCCTGTATACCATGAACCCGAAGAGAACTCCAAGCAGGACGGTGCTCACAATCTTCTGCAAATCCCTGTGAAGAATTCCAAACAGTACGGAAGTCAGTATAATGGAGCCCACTGCCCCCATCCTTTCATAGCCCTTGCTTATCAAGCCTCTGAACAGGGTTTCTTCACAGACGGCCGCTGAGACACCAATGACCAGCAGTGCGATTAAAAGCGTAGGAAGGTCGGGTATAGCCATTTGCGGAACAGGAAGGTTCCTGCCAAAAATCAATTTTATGAGAAGCACGACCACCGCATTCAATACTCCCGCCACCGGCAGCCCAAATATGGTCAAAAATACAAGTATCACGTAGTTTATGGGCTTTGTCTTCCTGAGCTTCAGCGTATCCTTCAAATTGTATTTTCCTATAAGCAAGAAAACCAGTACCGGCAACAAGACAAACAGAACTTCACCTACCCCACTTTTAAGGTAGTTGTTCTTGAAAGGCAGAATATTTCCTCCATACGACAGAAATACCGTAGTCAGTGAGAAAAATAGTCCTGCTGCAACCGGCCCCGGATATTTTTTATTTGTTATGGGCTGTTCAATATTGTCCATTGTAAATCCTCCTGAAAGATTATTCCAATGTTACCTATTTATAATACTATTACGCTGAAAATATTTCAATTCATTTATAAATCCTGTAAAAAATAAACGGAAAATCCGCAGCCTTAAACATAGTTCTGCGAATCCCCCGTTATTTCTCTGTCCTTATAACACCTTGCACTTTGCATTTCGCTGCAGGTATTCTCTCTTATCTTTAGCTGCCTTATCTCAGCTTCATTTCATATCCGTCGTCCCTGATTATAAATGAATCTGATTTGCCTATTACATATGCTTTCATATATGCCATCCTGTCCTTTATTTCCTTGAACTGCTCCCCGGTCAGAGTATCTCCCAGCTCCAGGGTCTTTCCCGGTTCTATGACAGTACTTGTAAGTGCCATTGTAAACATCTTGTCTGCCGACCATCTGTAAATAACCTTTTTGTCTGCATCCAGAATGGCAAAATCGAACTTCTGCCCGGAAGAATGGTTTAAAACCACTTCTTTTTCAGTGTTGTTGATTATATCGATTTTCATTTCAATGGCATCCTCTGTTAAAATGGCATCCGGGCTTACAACAATCTTTTGGAGCTGCTCATCCAGAACCTTTGTCAGCTTGCTTACAACAACGGCGGCTTCAGCACGGGTTGCTGCCTTTTGTGGATGGAACAGGTTGTTGCCGGAACCTTCAATCAGCTTGTACAATTGGGCTCTTGCCGCATCCGCACCATATCCGGGAGTTATCTCATCAGCATCCGCAAAGGTTGCGGGGCCTATTTTAATTAATGCATACAAATCTCCCATCTTGTACTTGTATGCCTTCATTATATAGTGGACCATCTCTTCCCTTGTCAGCGAAGCCTGGGGCTTGAAAGTGCCCTTTCCTTCAAAGACGCCGGCGGTAACAAGATCAATCACAGCGGGTGCATACCCCTCCTCCTGACGGATATCTTCAAAGTAATCCTTTATTTGAGGCTCCTTGAAATATGAAATCTGTATTTCAAGCGCCTTGTGCAGCATTACAGCAAATTCAGCCCTGGTTATGGCCTTCCCGGGAATAAACTTATCCTCACTGAAAGGTATCGCACCTTGACTTACAAGAGCCTGAACAGCTCCGTCGGCCCAATGGCCTGTTATATCGGAAAAATTCACTTTAACAATATTATCAACTTTAATTGCAGTCTGAGCAAAAGTAACTGAACCGGAAAATAAAATAACTCCGGCGAGTAAAATCCCTGAAATTCTTTTCTTCATGCTAATCTCTCCTCCCGCGCATATCTTAACGTACACGCGCACTCGTAATATATGGTATTGCTATCAGCCGGCTTATATAAACTTAGACTGCCCTTAAATGAAAAATGTTCCAATATTATTCAACAGGCCGTTTTTTATTTACAGTTTATATAAAAGTTCATATTTTTGTTAGTGTAATGTTTTTATTTATTGAAAAACTAATATTGCAGTTCTTTTAAAATTGGCGGGAGAAAGGAGATGCCGTATGAAACTTGGAACCAGAATTACCAGGGTCAAAAGGAATGACGACGGTGTTATTACTGAAGTTATGTTTGAAAACGGTAATACCTGCTCTTTTAATTATGCCGTGCTGATGGCCAAACAAGGCGTTCTCGAAGGCTATAATGTTGTCAGAGGAAAGAACGGCGGAGAATATCTGAGTGCAGATCCAAATAATCCTGATGCGGAGAATCTGGATGATATGCCAAGATTCAGGTAACCTGGCAGGGGGGCTGTTCACAGCCCCCCTGTTCTCACATATCCGGTATTCAAGTTTTCAAGAGTTCTCCGGGCCTGACCTGGCATCATAAAATCTCTGATAGATGTATATAACAGGGGCTTGCATAAATATCAACAAAAACAATATGAAGTGATTTATATTAACCAGGCTGTACAGTCCTGCCTTTTCAAAAACAAAGGGGCTTATTACGAAAGCCTGTATTGCATCAAAAACAATGTTCGTTCCCAGATACAGCCACAACTTAGGATAGGTAAAATAAAATACCAAAATCGTCGTAACCGGAGATAATCCATACACAAAAGAAGATATATCCGTTAAAAATACAAGGTTATCTGTGATTGTCCACCAGTTCCACACGTGCGCTGCCTGAAAAAGTGTGGAGCCCATCAGGGATGTGAAAAATGCAACAGATAAAAACTTTTTCATCTTCCTGCGTTTTAAAGGGATGAGCAGCAGCCAGGGCGGAATAAATAACAACCAGGATAATAATTGTCCCATTTTATCTCCTATCTACGCGCATGGCGCGTACACAAATAGTAATGAAAGACACGTAGTGGCTTTCACTGCGTGAAATCCACTTTGACTTACCACATGTATCTTTCACGCTATTACCTCCATAATTAATATTAATATTATGAAGATAATGTGTTTTAATTATTCTATTATCGCGTATAGTACCTGCTCTGCACGTTAAAATTAATTTGTTCCGCTGTCATTTTGCAGCAGGCCGCTTTCCAATGCATTTTCTATGGCTTTTAATATAACCTTGCTGCTGTTCGTGGCTCCCGATACCGTGTCAACCTGAAGAGACTGGGCTTCCACCACCTTTTCCGGAATCACCTCTGCACCCGTACCACGTTCATTTTTGTGTCTGAGCAAATCAACGCTTTCTATCTTGTGATCCTTTACGATGACTTTTACTTCGGCGGCAATCCACAAAACCTCTGCTTTTCCCACATATATGCCGTCCTGGATATGCGCCAGATCAACATTTTCTACCTCAATATCCTTTACCTGCTGCTGATATTTCCTCAAATCAATATAGGACTGGATTCCCTTCAAGCCAAAATACCCCGCAAGTATGATTCCCACAATAACCATTGCCGCTACAAGCTTTTTCATATAGCCTCCCCCGTTTACCCTGCCAGGCAGCCTTAAACTGTATACCTATCAAAGGCAGCCATATTCCTCTGCCCTCCTCACATTAATCTGCAAGTCCCTTTAACTGCTCCTGGCTTAAATTTCCGTACTTTACAAAAGTATATGGTTTTTGAAGCATTTCCGCAGTCACTGCCTTCCATTTTTTAAAGTGCTCAGTCTCCCTGTGTTTTAGCTGATCCCCAGGGGTGCGGTAGACCTCGCAAAGTAAAAAATTCCCCGGGTTATCCACCTGCTGAAGCACATCAAACCTGGAAACCCCTTCTTCAAGCAGGCTACACCGGGAATTCTCCATTGTGGCCGCTTTAAATGCTTCAATATATTCTTCCTTTATCTCCATACTTACATGGACTATATACATAATTTAAATCTCCTGATTAAAAGTTGAAAGTCACCTATTCAAATTAATTGTATTATCCGGTAATTCAGGTGTCAACCTGCACTCTCCTCCATGCCCGTCTGGCTGATTACCATACGGAAATATACACCGTTTTTCTCCATAAGTTCAGCATGTGTACCGGCCTCAAGAATTCCTCCGCCGCCAATAACCAATATCTTATCCGCATCTCTAATGGTGGAAAGGCGATGTGCTATGAGAAAGCTGGTGTGATCTTTCATAAGCTTCAGAAGTGCCAACTGGATTTCCTTTTCTGTTTTTGTATCCACACTGCTTGTGGCTTCATCAAGTATGAGTATGGGTGCCTGGCAGAGAACCGCCCTGGCAATGGCTATGAGCTGACGCTGCCCCTGGCTCAGATTGTCGGAGCTTCCTGACACGGGAGTTCCATATCCCTTGGGCAATCTTGATATGAAGCCGTCGGCATGGGCCATACCCGCAGCCGCCTTTACCTCTGCATCTGTAGCTTCCGGCTTTGAATACCTTATATTGTCTGCTATACTCCCCGTAAACAGGCAGGTATCCTGCAGAACCACGGAAAAGCAATTTCTGAGATCTTTTCTGGAAATGTCCCTGATATCCGTACCATCTATAAGTATATTACCTGCATCAGTTTCGTAAAATCTGGTCAGAAGGTTCACTATAGTGGTTTTTCCTGCCCCGGTTTCACCTACAAGAGCAATAATCTGACCGGGCTGAACCTGAAAGCTGACCTTGTTCAGCACCGTCTTTCCCTTTGTATATGAGAAAGTCACTTCCCGGAATTCCACCCGCCCTTCACTGCACACGAATTCCTTAAGGTTATCCCCGTCGGGTGTCTCCTCCTGCTCGTCCAGTATCTCAAACACCCTTTCTGCCCCGGCAAGAGCAGATTGTATGGTGTTAAACATTCCTGCAATATTGTTAAGAGGCATGCCAAACTGTTTGGAGTAAGTGAGAAAACTTACTACCACTCCTACGGATATATATCCTCTTACCGCCATGAGCCCTCCGGAACAGGCTATCAAAGTATAGCTCAGATTATTTATGACATTCATAAATGGCATAAGAAAGCCTGCCCATATCTGCGCTTTGATTGAGGAATCCCGCAGTGCTCCGTTTACATTTAAGAAGTTTCCCAAAACCTTTTGCTGCCTGTTAAAGGCTTTTACCATTTTAAGGCCGAGAATGCTTTCTTCAATTACTCCATTAAGGGTGCCGAGTGATTGCTGCTGGCTTAAAAAATATTTCCTGCTGCGGTTCGCTATGGTTTTTGTAAGCATAAATATCAGAGGTATGGTTATCAGTGCCACCAGCGTAAGCTTTATGCTTAATACAAGCATCATCACCAGTGAGCCGGTGATGGCAAAAACACTGGAAATAAGCTGTGTGGTTGCCTGCCCCACCGTACTGCTGATATTATCAACATCGTTGGTTATGCGGCTCATGGTATCACCGTGTGACCTGGTATCGTAAAAGTTTAAAGGTATTCTCTGGAGTTTTGAGAAAAATTCTGCTCTTATATGCTTTACCAGTTCCTGAGTTATTCTTGCCATAAGCAAACCGTTAATGGTGTCAATTATCCAGCTTGTAATGTAGCAGGCCACAAGGGCGGCCAGTATGGTCATAAGCATGGGATTATCCACCGTATTGGTCTTTATGCTGAAGGTGTTGATGGCCCTGCCCAGCAGGTAGGGAGTAAGCAGCGCGGCCAATGCCGACAAGATGGTAAGACCCGAGGCAATAAGCAGTGAATTCTTCCATTTGACAAACATTTTAATCAACCTAACCAGCGTCCCTTTTGTATCCCGGGGTTTTGCAGCAGGCTGGAATCTCTGGTGTCCCCCGCCCCACTTGCCCAGCTTGGGCATATTATCCATGTTATCGGTCGGATTCTTATCAGCCATGTTCTCCCAAGTCACCCCCTATCTGAGAATTGTATATGTCCCTGTATGTCTGGCAGTTTCTCAGCAGCTCTTCATGTTTTCCGAAGCCAACCCTTACTCCATTATCCAGAACAAGGATCTTATCCGCAGACATTGCCGTACCTATTCTCTGAGTAATCATAATAACAGTCTTCCTTTTATCCTGACATTTCATGGCCTTTCTTACCCTGGCCTCTGTAATTGCATCCAGCGCGCTGGTGCAGTCATCCAGTATCATTATCGAAGCATCTTTGGCCAGTGCTCTTGCAATAGACAGCCTCTGCTTCTGCCCACCCGACAGGTTGACTCCGTTTTGGCCCAGACTGCTGTCGTATTTCCCGGGCATGTTGCTGATAAAGTCATGAGCCTGTGCATCTTCGGCAGCTTTAACCACCTGTCCGGTCTCAATATTTTCTCTGCCCCAGGATATATTTTCAAAGATGGTTCCGGTGAACAGTATGGACCTTTGGGGGGCAAAAGCTATATTCTCTCTGAGTACCGTAGTATCAATGTCATTAATATTATTCTTTCCCAGATATATTGCACCTTCGCCCACGTTGTAAAAGCGCAGGGAAAGCAGGGCAAGTGTGGATTTACCTGCTCCTGTCGGCCCAATTACTGCAAGGGTTTCTCCTGCATCTATTTTGAAGGAAAGGTTTTTTAAAACAGGTATCCCGCTGCCACCCGGATATGAAAAAGTTACATTATCAAAGGCAAGCCCTTCCAAATCTGATACATCTTTTATACCTCCGCTTATAAAATCCTCTTCTCCCTTTAAAATTTCTTCAATTCTTTCGGTTGACGCTTTGGTGCGGATAAAGGTATTAAAAATATTTGTTATCATTATCAGGGATGTGAGTATCTGAGTCATGTAATTTATAAATGCCGCCACCTTGCCTACCTCAATCCGCCCACCTGCAAAAAGTATACTTCCCAGGTATAGGATAATTGCTATCCCGATGCTGACCGTCAAGGACATGACTGGTGAAAAATATGCAATGACCAATTGGGAGGAGACACTTTTTTTAAACAGGTCCGAGTTTGCCCCGTCAAATCTTTCCTCCTCTTCCCTGTGCCTTCCGAAGGCTTTGACCAGCCTTATCCCCAGAAGGTATTCCTGTACAACCGTATTGACCTTGTCTATAGCCTTTTGTACCTTTGAAAATCTGACATAACTCATTTTCATGCTGACGGTGATAAGTGCCGCAACGATAGCTATAGCAATCAGAAGTACAATGCTCATGAAGGGGCTTAATATTATAGCAAGCGTAATACTCCCTATACAGGTCAGAGGGGCTTTAAGAAATATGCGCATTATCCCGTTAACAAACTGCGTAACCTGGGAAGTGTCGTTTGTCATTCTTGTTATCAATGAGCCGCTTTCAATATTGTCAGCACTTGCTTCTGAAAAATTCATAATTTTTTTGAACACATCAAATCTTAAGTCGGCGCCGAAATTTTGAGAAACCTTGCTTGCCAGAATATTTCTGGTGGCGGCAAAGCCTGCTCCCAAAACGGTAATCCCCAGCATAACAAGTCCGAAGTTCAGGACTTCACCCATTTGCTTGTTTTTCACTCCCACATCTATTATCCGTGCCATAATAGTCGGCTGGAGCAAATCACATACTGCCTCAAAAAAAACACAGCTTACAGCACAAATAAACATAGTTCTGTATTTGTTGAAATATTTCCTGTACATATCCATTTGCAAGTATTCCCCCTATGCCGGCCATTCCTGCGGTTTACAGTCCAGCATATTTTTAAATATCCTTGTTAAAAAACTTCCGGCCATCTGCTTTTCTTCATCAGTAAATCCTTTGAAGCATTCATCAGCCATTGCAGTAAATATGGCATCCACATCCTTCTTTTTAGCCAGCCCTTTTTCGGTAAGCCACACTTCAAGGGCTCTTTTATCCCCTCTGTCCGGTTTTTTTTCAATGAGCCCGGACCTCTCCATACTGTTTAGCACACTGGTAACAGATGCGGGCTCAAGGTAGCAGGCTTCTGCTATCTCTCTCTGGATACTGCCGTTGTGTTCAAAAAGGTAATTGAGCATCCTTGGCTGCCCCGCTGTGAGGTCCTGTTTCATAAATTCATATGCGGACCTTCTTTTATGTACTGCTCCTACCTTTATAAGCAAAAGGTTCAATTCTCTTTGACTTATCATATAAAAACTCCCTTTCTTGAAATTATATCCCTTTTGGTATATAAAAATTTATAGTATAAACAATATAGTTAGAAGTCTAATTATTAGAATCCTAACTATATTTTATAGAAAAACTGTTTCTCAGTCAATATTTGATGCAGAATTACAGTAAGTTATTCAATCGTAAAAAAGAAAGAGATTTCAGTGCAGCACAAAGGGTACAGACATATTTTTGGAAAACCCGTCTGTACCCTTGGCTCCGTTTTCCTGGCTACATTGTCAAAGACCCCTCATCAGTGCTTACAAGCATCAGAATATCTTCCTCTGCCCCGGTCAAAGCATTAATATATAATAGGAATTTTTGATCTCCGACAGTTCCCTGAAACTCGTAGCAATACCTTTCGGTTTTAAAATCGGTCGGTATTATGGCCTTGCCTTGCTTTTCAATCTTAAGCCTGCCGTTTATCTGCTTTCTGGCCTGTTCAAGGGTAAGCTTGGTGGCAGGAATATTTCTGACCTTGTGATTGTAAAGATAGCCTTTTGATTCAACTCCCAGTACTTCCCCATTGTCAAGGGCTACTTTGACCTTTACCAGATCCGGATAGACAATTGCACCCTCCTGCTCATATGCATAGCAGATGGTCGCTATACCGTCAATTCTCATATAGTAGGTATCCTTCATACTGGCGAAGCCATTTTTTTTCAGAAAGCTCTGTGCCGCCTTCTTTGCCGCCTCCATGGAAAGCTTTGCATCCTGTACGCTTCTGTCCCTGAGCATCCAGTATAGCTGCCCTCCCTGCTGGGTTATATCTACCTCGGCACTTCCGTTATCATCAGAGTTCTTATATTTTACTTTGAAACGGAAGGTTTTAATACTTCCCTCATTATTATTTTCCAGCCGCTCAACACTTGCAATTTTGTCATTTCCTATGAGCTTGCGTACGATTTCTTCTGCCTTGCCGACCTCCACCTTTGTATCCTTAAGGCCTACAGGCTTGACTTTCAGCATGTGATCCGAATAAGGTCCGTCATATATCATAGACGGATACTCCTGAAAGTTCTTATCAACATTTTCAAACTGTGTGGTCTGAATATATTTACTGTTCTGGCTCTTGAGCTGTCTGGGCCCTCCGGCGGTACCCCAGCTCATTTTTCCGTTATTTATCTGCTCTTCTATGCCGTGGAGGCTGTTTTGCAGGGATAGTGCGTAACCATGCATTTTTTGAAGTATCCCGTATTCATCATCACTTAAAGGCATACCGTTCATTGTTTTGGTATTATATGCATAGGCCATATCCCCCACCTGAGTTAAAAAGTTTGAGGTTTTTTCAAGTATGGGAGGAGTTACCGGAAGCTGTCCCATATTTGTCTGTGCAAGATTAGCCTGTCTCCATACTTCTTCCAGCATAGTGGACGTACCTCTTGTGGTGGAGGTAACCATGGATTTAGCCAACAGCACCTCAAGATTGTCCACATATTCGTTAAGATCAAGAAATGCCCTGCTATATTGGTTTTCCATCATAATACGCAAATCCATAAGCTGCCGGTTTTGAAAATATCCCCATGTGGATACTCCCGCCAGTGCAAGAACGGCCACGATGGCAATGGGCAGCGCCCACGACATGCGCCTTCTCTTTTTCCATCCGTCATTATGATAGTTCATGTTTTCATATTCGCCCTGTTCCAACTAGATACACCTCCTCTTTCATATCCCAAACCAGTGCTTTCCAATTTTTAATTTGACTTTTCTGGACCATATCCACTTACTGGTAGCTGTTGCAGGATTCCAGTAATACAGGCAGCCATCCGTTGGATCCCAGCCTGCAAGTGCGTCTCTGGCAGCTTTTACTACGGTGGATTTCGGATTTATGGCCACATTGATCTGTCCGTCAGCTACGGCAGTAAATGCTCCTGGCTGGTATATGACACCCGCCATGGTTTTAGGAAACTTTGAATTTTTAACTCTATTGAGGACTATTGCTCCAACGGCAACCTGTCCTTCAAAGGGCTCTCCCCTTGCCTCTCCGTTTATAACTCTGGCAAGTAACTGCTCGTCGGTAACTTTTTTGGAGGCAGCATAGGCTGTTCCGGTTTCAACAAATTTGCCAAGTCCCATTGATAGAAGTGTGTTCCGGTCTGCTATGCCACTGGCACGAAAACCATAATTCCTCTGGTATTTAAGTACTGAAGCAAAAGTGTCATATCCAAAAAGTCCATTTACCTCTCCATCATAATAACCCCAGTTTTTCAATTCCTGCTGCATATTTTTTACATCCTGTCCCTTGTCACCCAGTTTCAAGTCTGAAGCGGTGCTGGTATAATGTATTGAGCCTTGACCCAGAAGAGTAAGACTGAAAATAACTACTAAACAAAAAGCAAAAAACTTTATGTGCCTTTTCAAGCTTGTACCTCCTTCCAAATTTACAATAGAGCTTAACAGTTTATTGATTCATTCCGGTACTTCAAGCAGAAAACACTTTAAGTCTGCAATGTTATTTTGAGTTAATGGCTGTTAAAATATTCGTAAACTAATATAAAGTACTAAATTGTTTTGTTAAAACCAATTTATGAACAAATCCCTTTTACAGATAATGATCTGTTAATTTGCTTATATTTGAATATCCGCGTATTAATCCAGGGCATAATGTTAAAAATCTATATGATATAGCTTTATATTTATTATTTATGTGGAGAACATTATGAGGGTATTGATACTGTACGTTTCTGTCGGAACAGGGCACATGAAAGCTGCCGAGGCCTTGAAGGAGTCAATCGAAAAGCAGTTTCCAGGCTGGTCGGTGGATGTTTTTGATACATTAAAATATATAAATCCTGTTATTGATAAAATTGTGGTGGGCAGTTACCTTGGAGCCCTTAAAAGAAGCCCCGGTTTATACAGCCGTTTGTATACAGCCTCCGGCTCGGGTACAGGCATTTATGATGTCAGTAAAGCCATCAACAAAGTTTTAGCCTTTAAGCTTAATAGCCTTATAAATGAATACAAGCCTTCTGCAATTGTTTGCACCCATCCTTTTCCAATGCAGATGCTTTCTACCCTGAAGGAGAGAAAAAAACTGTCTGTCCCTGCTGTGGCAGTACTTACAGACTATGTTGTACACTCTCTTTGGCTTGATAATGGTATGGATGCCTTTATTGTGGCAAATGATTTGATGAAAACTGAAATGATGGAAAGAGGCATTCCGGGAAACATAATTTTCCCCTATGGTATCCCTGTTTCTCCAAAGTTTTTAACGGGTTCGGACAAGAATAAGCTGAAGCTTGAGCTTGGACTTGATAATAAATTTACAGTGCTTGTTATGGGTGGTGGCATGGGCTTTGGCAATATAGAAAATGCCATGGCCTCACTTCTTGACTGTGACATAGATATCCAGATAATAGCCGTGACAGGTACAAACCAAAAGCTTAAAAACCAACTGGAGCAAAGTGCGGTAAAAAGCAAGAAAAAAGTCATCGTATTGAGCTATACAGATAAAATCAATGAGCTTATGGATATTTCCGACCTCTTAATAACAAAGCCCGGAGGTATGACTATCTCCGAAGCCTTGGTCAAAGGTCTCCCTATATTCATTATTTCTCCAATCCCGGGACAGGAGGAGGGAAATGCAAACTTTTTATTGAGGAGCGGCGTTGCAAATAAGATAGAAGATTCCAGCCAGCTTATAAACGTGCTGTCCAAGGTTGCCAACGATCCTGTAACGCTAAACACCATGCGTGAAAACTCCAGATTCTGGAGCAAGCCTCACTCTGCAACAGATATAGCCCGTCTGCTGGGTAAGCTGGTTTCAGGCTGAGCTTAAAAATTTCTGCGTATGACACAGATTCTATCCTTAAAATAGCTGTCTTCCAGGGTTTCCTCTATCACGCCCCTGGAGGTGCTGGAGTGAATAAACATATTCTCTCCCAAATATACGCCTACGTCATAAACATCCTTTTTAAGGCTGTCTGAACTAAAAAACAGTAAATCTCCCGGGCGTACATCCTGCATTGATACCTCAGCGCCTGTTTTGCTCATATTCTCAAGGTCTCTTGGCAATTCGGCACCATTTATCTTGCTGCATATATATATTAACCCGGGGGAATCAGCTCCCCACCTGCTTAAGCCACCAATAAAAAATATAGTACCTTCAAATTTTTTAACAGTTTGGACAAAATCCTCATTGCTTGTTTTCGGGATTGTATTATCCTTTATCGGAATAGCTATGACTCCTCCGTCTTCCAGCCACCCTCTCCTGTTATCGGGTAAAAGGACATCATAACCGGTTTTTGTCTTGCCGGTAGAATACAGCTCGGTTCCAAGCACCACCTGTTTATACTTTACTCTATTATTTGCACCGGTATAAATATCCACAGTTTTGGCTGTCACAATTATCCGGTTGCTGATGCTCCCATCTGTAACACTTTGGGTATTCCTGCTCACATATTTACTTTTTACCCAGCCTGAACTGCCATCCAGCAGCATGATATTGGTCCAGGAGTTCTCTTCCTTTACCACCTTAACCACCTGGTTGTATAGAACCTGTGTCAGCCTGACTCCCATAATATCAGGCTGATCGAACATATCAACAACTGCCTCGGTTATCACCGCAGCATTCTGCTCGGTAATGCCGCTCAAAAGCTGTTCATTTTTGGTTACGGGAATATCCCTGCTGCCACAGCCCGAAAGTAATAATATAAAAATAAGAAATATAATTCCTGGACGTATAATCCTTTGTTTCACCATATTGCCTCACAAAAACATTTATTAATTCTACTATATTTTTATTTTGCTGCTATGTCAATGAACAGATTTTGCATGCGCTCTGACCGCAGACATTGCTTATGAGCTCAACCTCTCTCTGCTTGCAGGTAAAAATTATTATCTGCTGTCTTTTGCCCAGTCTGTCAATGAGCTTTAGCGCATTTTCCGTTCTGCTGTCATCATATTGTGAAAATGGTTCATCCAGGATAACAGGCAGCACCTCGTTCCCCTTCATCACTGTTTCCGATATGGCCACTCTTAAAGCCAGATAAAGCTGATCTATAGTCCCGCTGCTAAGTGCGGATACAGGGATGACGGTTTTGCTCAAAGGGTCATTCAGCATGATGTTGAGATTGTCTCCCGCTCTGACATCTGAGTATTTGCCGGAGGTGATATCTGAAAACGTACTGCCGAATACCTTGCCCATCACCGGCAGATATTTTTTCTGAACCTCACGGGAAGCCTCTTCCAGGGTTTCCATGGCTATATTCAAGGCCTCTCCTCTTTGCTCCAGAGCCCTTTTCTGCTGTGTAAGTCCGTATATCTCCTGCTCCAGAGCATCAGCATTCAATTCCTCTCCGGAATCTCCAAGCTTGTACTCAAGTGCGGATTTCTCAAGCCTCTTGTTCTGTAGCTGTTCACTGCAGTACTGCTTTGCCAGGTCCAGGTCCAGCTCCCGTGCCAATATATCCGTGCTGCTTTCAATCACGCTATTTATCAGGCAGGCCTCGCTGCTTGTCAAACTCCGGGCCTTATCCTCAAGCAGCCGGATTAATTCAAATGACAGGGCATCAGCTTTTCCTTCCATTTCCGCCAGGTGCTGCCTCCCGGTAATTTGAAGCTTATCCTCAAGTCTGTTGATTTGCTGCTGGTACTGTACCTTTTGCACTTCCAAATGGTCTGTGGTCCTGTCCAGTTGGTTTTCTGCCGCTATTCTGCCTCTTTTGGCATTTTCCATCTGCTGTTCCAGCAGCTTTTCCCTGCCGGTCTCTTCAGCTTGCGCCCACTGCAGTTCCTTCAGGTTTCTTTTACGTGAGTTTCTGAATAAAAGTGCTGCAATAAGAGTTACTGCGGGTATGGCTGAAACAGATACAGGGATGAGTTTTGCCATGAAGCCCCCTATGACTGTACCTATCAATACCGCCAAAAGGACTATTTCACCTATGTCCATATACCTTATCTGCCTTTCCAGGGTTCCTATCGCACTCTCATTCCCATTATTCCACAATCCCCGCAATTCTTCAGAAAGCCGTTCCTCTTCCAGGGTTGTCCCGCGTATTTGCGTTTCCAGCTCTTCCTTTTCCTTGGTCAGCTCTGAGATATTTTTTTTCAGAACTCGTAATCCCTCATTAAGAAAACGTATTTCTTCAAGTTTTTCTTTTTGAAGTCCTATTTCTTCCTTAACCTCGCTGAATTCCGACGCAAGGCTTAAAAGCCTTTCCCGGTCATAAAGAACAGCTATTTCCGCCTCAAGTTCCTTCAGCCTGTCTTCTGACTCCAACCTGAGCATAGCCTTATCTTTGCTCTGCCTTTGCATCCGGAACAATTCCTCAAGCCTTCTGTCAATCAAGTCCAACGGCCGGGTATAGCTTCTTCCTGTGCCCACCTGTGACTTCAGCGCTTCCTTCAGCGCCGAATGAGCCTTTTTGTAGGATATGTCTTCATAACCGCTTTGCCCCATATTGGATATCCTCTCAATCAGGTCCTTTGAAGAAGCCCCGTCAAGTCTGGTTCCCAACTGTCTTATAAATACGGTTCTTTCAAAAAGGCTTTCATTAATCCCCATCAGCTTTTCAGCCATCCCGCTTCCATCCTTGTTTCCTGTGAAAGTACCGGTGATATCATTAAAATCTTCATCATAAAGCTTTACACTGTTATTGTCAAAATCTCTTTCAAGCCTGTATCTTCGGGAATTCTCCAGCTCAATATTTATGTATCCTCCATATTTTTCACCGCTCCACGGCTTATATCTCTTAATTTCGGAAGGCATACCCTCTTTATCAGCTCTGCCGCCTTTCAATCCGAACAAGACAGCTTTTATAAAAGCCATCATGGTGGACTTTCCACTTTCATTGTCACCGTATATGACATTTATACCTTTTATGGGGTCAAATTCGAAATTTTCAAATTTTCCGAAACCCTTTAAATAAAGCTTACTGATCTTCATTAGTCAACCCTTTCGTTTTCCAGTGCCTGAAGCCCATACTGCATGGCCAGAAAAAGAGTATCCCGCTTTTCCGCAGAGCTCTCAATATCCAGTCTGTCCAGGATTCTCCGGATAAACGCTCCCTTTATGCCAGGGTCCTCCAGAAACTGTTCGTAATCCAGCCTGGCAGATGTAAGGTTTTTTAGTTTAACAAAAAAAAGCTTCTTCTCCAGCTTTTCATGTATATATGCCAGGTCAGGGGAATAACTTCTGCTGGTAAATCCGGAAAGTGCTATTGAATATAAGTCCCTGCTGCTGCCCTGCCTTGCACCTGATGCATCACTTTTCAGAAGCGGAAGCTCTTCCCCGGTGCGCAGGTGGCTGACCCGGCCCTGCCGGAGGTACTCCTCAATCCTTTCAACTGCCTCTGCATCACTTGTGCAGTCACTTATATTTATCTGAATATTATGATAATGCCTTAAAGCCAGAGGAATGAACTGTATTTCCGTATGCTTGCTGCTATCCTCCGAAATGCTGATTGCTCCCTTAACACAGCCATGCTCCCCCTCTTCGTCGAAGCCCAAAGGCTCAGGGCTGCCGGGATTGATCATAGTAGTTTTTTCATTCCCGTATCTGCAATAGCAATGCATGTGCCCCAGAGCAACATAATCCATATTCAGGGCCAGTAATTCCTTTGAAGTAATGGAATTATAGTCGTCCTCCCCGAAGGGCATATCTACAGTACCGTGGAAAACCAAAAGGTTGAACCTGTCCCGGCGGATATTCATATCAAGAATCTCTTCATAGTCCAGCCTCAGATCCTTCTTTACTCCAAGGCTGTATATACAGGTATTGTATTTTTCCAGATACAGAACCTTCCGTGAGTCCTCCAGTATGTGTACGTTGCTGCCCCAAAACGTGTTCTTATAACAGGACTTCTCAGTAATGGGATCATGATTTCCCGGGGCTATAACAATTTCAGTTTCATATAGTTCGGAAAACACATTTTTTAATTTTGTAACTGTTGTACCTTTTATATATTTATCCTCAAATAAATCTCCGCTTATAATCAACAGATTTATTTTTTCTTCCTGTATCTTCCTTGCCATCCTGTCCAGGCTGGATTCAATCTCACTCCTTCTCAGTTGTGCCTTCTCATCACTTCTCAGCGATGAGAACGGCAAATCAAGGTGCAAATCAGCCGTATGCAGGAAAGAAATTTGTTTCACGTGAAACCACCTCTTCCGTAAATCAAGTCCAAACCCCATATTAAACAAGAACTTCCCGGAATACGCCTCCAGAAAGTCTATAAATAATTATTATTTATCTATTGTAATTGTTGCATAAGCAACCGCATACTCCTTGCAGTGGGATAGTGTAATGGAGATGGAGGCCGCCCCAAGAGTTTCAAAATATTTTTTTGCTCTGCCGTACAGATTCACATATGGCTTGCCCCACTTATCATTTAATATCTCTATCTCATTAAAAAGAGCATTTTCTCCTATGCCTGTTCCAAATGCCTTTGAAACAGCTTCCTTACCTGCAAATCTTGCAGCATAGCTCTGATATTTGGATGCACTTTTACTTTCACAGTACTTGACCTCCTCAGGTGTAAAAACCCTGGCTGAGAATTTACCGTTCAGTTTGGTATCCAATGAAGCCCGTATCCTTTCGACTTCAATTATATCGGTTCCTATGAGTATTTCCAATGTCACACCTTCCATCAATTGCAATTATCTGTATAACTCGAAAAAGCCTGCAAAACTCTTGAATTCAGTTCCAAGCTTCATTTTCCTTATAACAAGCTTTTTCCCATTGGTACAAGTGGAAATTTTGTCATCAAGTTCTTTATCTCCGTTATTTTCTATGACAAAAATATTGTTTGGAGAAAAGGGATAGACGTTTTTGAAACAGGTTTTCAAATTATTTATTATGGAATTCCCCTTAAATACAGAGCCATTTTCATCCATTATCTGAAGCACGGTTAAATCCGTCTTGTATTCAATTGCCTTTTTTACTTCTTCCTTAAGATCTTTTTTGAACATTTCAATATAGTTAGGGAGCATAAATCTTTGCTGTAGCTGCATTATGAGAAGGTTGTTCAATACAGGCGCAATATTTCCGGCTATGGTCTCCATAATCAGCATGTTCTCTTCGTTGTCAAGCTGGGTATCCTGGTATTTAAATATTGCCATTACCCCAAGCACTTCTATTTCCAGCATATCAACATAAACCGGTATAAGCAGAACACCCTGTGCTTCCCCGATTTCACCGGCCAAACCGTCTCCCATATACTTTTTTATGTTCTCCTGACCCATGGCATAAACGGTATCGCCCTCGAAAAGCCTCTTCCAGTACTGGTTCGGAATAACGGGCTTGGTGCTGCAGCTCTCAAGATTTATAGTATTTGCTATTTTGAACTGGTTGGCTTCCTTTTTATAAAGGCACAGCATACCCTTTGAAACATTAAAGGATATTTCAAGGGTCTTTGCACAAGTCTCCAGCAAGGTGTCAATCCTGATTGAACTGCTGATATTCTTGGACAAATTGTTCAAAGAGATCAGCTTGTCCAGCTTCTTCTGAATCAGTGCCTTCTGTTCATTTACCATTGAGAAAAGCTTTGCATTGCTCAGGGCAGTGAAGGTAGACGATGCCAGACTTTCAATAAGCTCAAATATACCGGCACTGTATTCACTTTCGGTGACAGTTTCGCTCAGGGTAACGAACCCCAATATCTGCTGCTCCTTCAATATCAGAACAATGTACTTTGCCTCCAACTGTTCCAACTGGGCTGTTGCACCGGGAAACAGGCTATCTATATAATTGCAGTCCGCCTCCTTGGTCAGGTCTATAATTAACTTGTTCTGATTGACAACCGAAGCTTCTTTTAAAGTCAGGTCTATATGAATATCCTTCAATTTATAAAAAACATCCTTGAAGGATTTTAAGGCAAATTTCTCGGCTCTTTCATCAAAAAGTACAAAACCGGTGACCTTGCTTCGCGTGAGCTCAGAAAAAACATCCACCGAAATACTGTACAGAACATCCATCCGCAATTCACTGAGCAGTATCTTTGAGGACTGATTTATGGCAAACAGGTTAAAAATCTTTTCATCCAGCTCGGAGTTTACCCTGGCAAGCTTTTCATATCTGCTGAAGTTCTCAAGGGCATTGTTTATCAGCCTCATTAAGGCCTCGGATATTATATAATCGTCTTCTCCGATATTTTTGTTATGGAATAATATGAAGCCGTACAGATTTCCTTCGATTATGAGCGGAACTGCAGCATTTACTTCAAGTCTGTCTATGCTTTCGGGATTGAAAAACTTTGTGACCTTTTCCCTCTCATAAAGAATATTCCCGTTGAAGGTTGCCAGGTTTTCCAACTCTGTGGTCTTGGGCATGTTTTCCAACGTACCATTAAAGCCTTTAGCCTTTTTAATGCAATACGCCCCGTCTTCCAAGACAAATATTGCTGATCTGTCAACTAAAAGCAATTCATTTATAAAGTCAAATGCAGCATCTATAATCTGCTCAAAAACCAATTTCTGCGAGAAATAGTCAATTGCTTGCACCAAACCTGTATACCTGTATAGCTTCGCTGATATTGCTTCGTCTTTTTTTTCATCTTCTATTCTCTTTAAAATAGATTGGTACATCATATGGCTTTTACCCCCTTAAGTTATCCTTTATATCTCCTTGATAGAACCTTCATGATAGTAATAACTTACTCTAAGTACTGGCTTTTGAATCTCCTTTTGCATCCTTTTGATTTCAAGCATGGTATTGGGGAAGGCTTTTTTCAATATGGTTATTTCACCTTCGCCCTTGGCTTTCAGGTAATTCACCATGTTCTTCTTGCTTTCCTCCGCCTCGGACAGGCTTGCTTTTAAGGCACCGTACTTTTCGTTTATGCTGTCAAATTGCTCTCTGCGGAGCTGCCCCACATCAAAGAGATTTGAAAATATGGATAACTGCTGCTTGTATTTGGCAATCTCACTTTTAAGATCATCTATCTTTTCATTTAACTCATCGAGTATATTTTTAAAAATATTCCTGTCAAAACCGCTGACACTTACTATCGTCCGCTTCTCGCTGGGTGATCCCACAACTGCCGATACTACCCTGATCTCGGCATTTATGCTGCCTCCCATTATTTGTCCCTTCATGGAATCCAGAATAACTTCCCTGGCAGTAATATTGCTGTTGAGGCAATAGAAGCCAACATGCACGCTCCCGTCGCAGATTATGTCTGCATCTGCCACATACTTCAGATACAGGTTCTTCTTGCACCTGATAGTGGTCTTTCCTCTTCCTGCAATACCGCCTTTTATGTATATGCTTCCTTCGGAGCTGCTTATCTCCTTAACACTGCCCACGCCGTACTCACCCAGAATTTCAATATCCTTTGTGGAACTGACGGAGTAATTATCCTCAACAGTTCCTTTTACCGTAAGGTAGCCGTCAAAATCCAGGTTCCCCGTCTTTACACCGATATTCTCTTTAATTTCCAGATGGTTGGACACCCCCACACTTTCTCCCTGAAAGAAAACCGCCCCCGTTCTCAGGGCATACAGTGTCGATTTATTTCCTTCCACAACCTCTGTTACAGTCTTCTTATCATATAGCAGGGGATAATTTTTTCCCGGCATCGGCTTAAGGGGAGTTCCCTTTACTGTTTTTCCTTCTACTCCGGGAGTTGCATGTATTTTTTCACCAAGCCAATCTCCCTTTTGTATCATGTTAATGAGGTTTAACTCATAATGGTCAACATTACCGTCTTCCTTGACCTCCGGCTTTATCTCCTTCAGTTGATAATATGTATTCTGAGAGTCCTTGCCATTTTCCGGCGCCAATCCTTCTGCTATAAGGATTGGCTTCCCTGAGCATAAATTTAAAAGGGCCTCCTTTTTTATTCCGTAAACAACGCCCTTTTCATTCAGCTTCACTACAATCTCTTTAATTATGCCCGGCCCGTCCAGTTCTTCCTGTCCAACATTAAGTGTCATGAATGCCTTTAAGCCATCCCCTGAAATGTCCACGGCAATCCGCTCTTTTGATAAGGCAAATTTCCTGGAGGGCTGGGGAGCAAAAACCAGAGCCTCTTTAATCACCGTAAAATTATTTATTTGTATTTCAGGGTTTGCACCTATTATCTTATTGAATTCGTCTACATTTAGTCCTTTTTTAAAAGATTGCAGATAAAAACCATCAGTTCGCCTGGTAATTTCAATAAACGGAGAAGAATAAATAGTGGTACCTTCCATGGGTCTGCCCCCTCAAATTGTTTTGATCATAGAATGATCCGGCTGACAAGCATTCTGTACGATTATCACATTCTAATCTGATTACGCCTTCTTTCCTGCAATACGTTGTCAAGAGCCGTTGCCTCATTTACGGCAGTTTCCAACTTTTCAACCATTTCTTCCGATTCAATGCTTGAAACAATTTGGTGCTTGAACATGCTTAACATGCTTTCTATATAGTCCAGTCTGGCATGTATTCTTTCCAGTTCATTTTTTTCATCCTTAACCCTGTTGATCACCTGCTCATCCATTTCAATAATGCTTTTTATATCGTCGTACATTCTATCGTCTTTCATAAAACTCAGCTTCCTGCGGTTTGCATTTATCTTGTTCATCCTGTCGCTGATATTTATTTCAGATAATTCCTTGCTTCTGATTGAGTAATTGGTCATGAGCCTTGTATATGAAATAACAAGATTAAGACTTTTTTCAACAATTTTTTCTTTGAGATAGCTGTGACCGTCTCCACGCTTCAAAGAGTTGAAAATATCATCCTTATCCTGCATTATCTTTCTCAGCTTTTGTCTCTGAATTGGGGAAGCATAATTTCTTGTCTGGGAATACATTCTTGAGCACTCCCTGTTTAATCTGTTTATTTCCCTTTTCTTTTCCTTACGCTGCACTTCTTCCTTGAAATTGCTGCTAAACATGCTTTGAATCACCAGTGCGGCATATACCAAAGCCCCGGCACCATATGCTCCGGTGGCCAGGGTATTTATATCAATACCGCTGATACTTGTTCCCTGAAGGTCAGGCGCTCCGCTGACAATAAACACCAATGCGCTCCAGAAAATTAATGTAGTAATGTTCCTAAATCTGAATATTGAACTATAAAATAAATTTCCGTTCATATTTCCCTCAACTAACCTTTATTTGATATCAGTAATACTTTATAAAAACAACTGATAAAATAAACAATCCAAATATTTACCGAATTTATGGCCTGACTCCTTTAAGTGCCCGCACAGCTCAAAGCCATACCTTTCATGCATTTTTATGCTTACCTCATTATCTGATGTAATACATGAGATTATTACATGAAACCCCTTTTCCCTGCCTGCTTCTATTACCTCTTTCATGAGCTTCCAGCCTATTCCCTGTCTCCAGTATGCAGGGTCAACATACAAGGAAAGCTCGCAGGTATCCTTGTAGCCTTCCTTTGCCCGGAACTCCGACAGACAGGCATACCCGGCCACATTGCCATCAAGCTCGCTGACAAGCAAAGGATGCCTGCCGTTATAATGTGAAAACCAGGAAGCCCTCTGTTCAAGTGTTTGAGGGCTAATATCAAATGAGGCAGTTGTGTTCTCAACCGCCCAATTATAAATCTCAGTAATTCTAGCTAAATCGGCTTCTTTTGCTCTTCGTATAAGTGATTCCATCTTAAGCTTCATTCCTTGGCAATTTTTTTGTCTTCCTGCTGCTATATTAGTTTGAAGCTTTATTTTCGGTCTTTTCCTTTACCTCAAAGCCGCCGTTATCTCCGCCCAGCATGGCTTCAGCCCTGGCTTTGGCCCTGTCTCTCGCAGAATTCATATCCAGCCTTTTAAGCTTCATGTCAATATTGTCATTGTTCAAAGACTCAACGGCATTTGCTCTTGCCGTCTTTTTATTGACTATCTCACGGGCTCTGTCCAGATTGTCGTTAACACTTCCAACACGGCTGTTTTTTGAGGTATACTGTGCATTCACAGAGTTTATATTCTCACGGAGATTAGCCATTTTAGCCTGTGATTTGAGAGTTTTGAGTTCATTAAGCTTTGCATTCATTTCAGATTCAAATATCTTATAATCCTCTCTTATCTTTTCAACCTGTACCATTGCATTTTCATAGGTTGCCTTATGGGTTTCAAATACTGTCTGATATTCCTCTTCCTGAACCAGAAGTTCCACAAGCAGCTCCCTGTCGCCGGTTCTCTGGGCAGATTCAACCCTGGCCTTTATTGCATTAAGATTTCTTTCTGCATTTTTCATTTCTATTTTTATCATTTCCGCACTTGTCTGAATTTCAATTATCTGCTGCTCTGCTTCACGTCTTGCCTTATCAATCTGGTTTTTAATATCTTCAAACAATGCTTCGGGATTTCTCTCTTCCAATCCTCCGACAAATAATCCGAAGAACCCTCTGAACATCTGTCCAAGTCTGCTAAATAAACCCATAGCGCTTCCTCCTTAAAATTGGTAAATGTATTTAAAAGCTTAACTTACATTTCAATAGCATTCCTACTTTAAATTTATAATAAAAATATCCTAAAGTAAATATCATTTTAACATAATTATTAATAATTATGCCTGTTTTGACACCTTTTCAAATCTTACCCAGTACTTTTTAGGAAGCAGGTCTATATCATCGCACTCAGCTAAAGCCAACTCTGTCATAAACTCCACATCCTGGGTGCTGGGTCTGCACTTTTTCAGGGCGTCTTTCAAAATTGGTCCGGTAATCACAGGGCGGTCTTCCTTTTTGTTGCAGGCCAGCTCATATGCCTTCCTGACAACAGTATCAATCTCAGCCCCCGTATAGTTTTCAGCCAGCTTTGCAAAAGGCAGAAAGTCCTGAATATTTGTAGATATCCTGTATTTGTCAATAATAATCTTGAAAATCTGCGCCCTCTCCTCCTGCTCAGGTAAGAGAACAGGTATTTTCTTATCAAATCTTCCGGCACGTTTCAATGCTGCATCAAGCAAATCCGGCCTGTTCGTTGCTGCAATAAATATAATTCTACCCCTATTATTTGTATTACCGGTAAACTGTAAAAATTCACTGAAAATATTTCTGCCCACTCCGTTATCTCCGGCTTCTCCTCTTCTGAAGGCAGTGTCTATTTCATCAACAAAAACTATGACCGGCTCCTGGGATTTTGCACCCAAAAGGCATTTCTTGAAGTTTTTTTCACTTTCACCTACATACTGCCCCAGTATCCTGGACATATCTATTTTTACACAGTTAAAACCGCTCGACTTTGCCAGGGCCTCTACCAGAAGGGTCTTTCCCGTACCGGAGGGTCCACATAAAAGTATTCCCATGGGAACGCGTCTTGAATCCCCTCTCCTGACAGGTTCTATAATATTCTTTGTCAGATATGCCTTGGCTGCATCCATACCCCCCAGATCTTCAAAACCTATTTCCGGGTATATGAATTCAAGTACGTCTCCATACTCCTTCTGCAAGACATCATGCTTCTTCTGCTTTATAAATTCAAAGGTAATCGGGACTCCCTCTGCCTCTGCCTTTAACTTTATATCCTTTATGCTCTTCCGGTTTAGTCCTGATGACAGCTTTGCAAACTCCTCCAGGGAGATTTCAGAGTGCGTGGTCTTATCCTCCAGAAGGAAGCTTATATAGTTTTTTCTTTCTTCTTCCCCTGGCAGTTCCACCAGAATGGGTTCAATGCGGTAGGCCGGCTTCAGAAATTCCCTGCTGATATCTGCAAGGTTGTCCGCCAGCATGAAAATGGTGCTTCCTACAGAAGATATCCTTGCATTAACCGACCATTCAGACAGCCATATGAGAGCCATTCTCTCTTCAAGAGTCATGCTTCCCAGGTCGCCCGCCGGCACGATTTTTTCTGCATGATCAATGAATAGTGCCATTTTAGTATTTTTCAAGGCCATATCAATATACGGAAATAATTTTGAGGGCATGGAGCGAAAAAGATTTGATACTTCATTTCCGGTAATCATGTTAAATTCCCGTTCCATGGATGCTTCCAAAAAGGTCAGGCCTCTTGATATATCATAAAAAGCCACTATACCAAAATTTCTTTGTTTTATAAATTCATCATCAATGTACCTGTATATGTTCCTGTTATTGTCCATTAAATCCTTTACATTGAAATAAAACAGAAATTCATGGGAAATCCCGGATTTATACTTTGATAGAAATTCGTTAAACCACATATGTTATCCTTTGCCTGCTAAAATTTAAAAAACTTTTTTATTATACAATTAATTATATACAAAATTTTAAAAAAAGTCTGCTTATAGTGGTTCAGATTCTATTTATTCTTCTGCATTTTTATGGAATTCAGAATTGTGGCCTCCTGATTTTGAATATGTGATTTAGCCAGGCTTCTTGACGACTCTATGGCCCTGGAGTTGATCGCGTCAAATATATCGTTGTGTTCCTTTATCAGATTCTTTGGGCTGCTGTAATCCTTTAGATATATGACTCTGAAACGCTGTACCTGCTCCCTCAGGTTGTTGAGTATCGTAATAAGCTTGTCGTTTCTGGAAGCCCTGTATATGATGTCGTGAAACTCGGCATCCTTTTTAATGGAGCCGTTGAGGTTCTCCTTATCTATATACTGGGAGAATTGAATGTTTATGTGTTTAAGCTCCTTAAGCTCGTCATCGGTAATTCTCTCTGCCGCCAGTGCAGTGGCAAGACCATCAAGTGAAGCACGGACTTCAAGTACATCCATTATATCCTTCACAGACAGTTCGGCTACGTGTGCTCCCTTTCTGGGAATCATATCTACGAGACCTTCCAGTTCCAGCTTTCGGATGGCTTCTCTGACAGGCGTTCTGCTGACACCCATTTTATCAGCAAGCTGCACCTCCATCAACCTTTCTCCCGGACGAAGCTCTCCAATAATTATTGCTTCTCTTAATGAATTGAATATAACCTCTCTCAACGGCTTATAGTCGTTTAGGTTTATTTTCGACAATTTACCTGCCATAGCTGCCTCCTTAATCAAACGGTATGTGTCAATATACACTCATGTTTACTGTTTTTTAATTTATCAAATGCATATTCTGCTTTTTCAACATCCTCAAATATCCCGAATACAGTTGGTCCGCTGCCGCTCATCATGCTGCCGAGAGCTCCATGCCTTATCAAGTCCTTTTTAATATTTTCAATAACGGGAAACCTTTTGCAAGTGACACTTTCCAGAACATTTTTCATATTTAGTGCCAATGTGCTTATATCTCCCGCACTTATAGCCGACATAAGCAATTTTGTGTCCGGTTTCCCGGTAATTTTTTTCACCTCAAGGCTTTTATAAACCCATGCAGTAGAAACTCCTATTCTGGGCTTTACCAACAGCAAAGGGATATTTCCAGCGGGAGGCAGGGAAGTAAGAATTTCACCTATTCCCTCGGCTAGTGCTGTTCCTCCCATGATGCAATACGGGACATCGGCTCCTATGGTCTTTCCCAGCCGCATCATTTCAGCCGGTTCTATGCCCAGCTCAAAAAGCATGTTTATTCCCTTAAGTACTGCTGCAGCGTCGGTGCTCCCTCCTGCCAGTCCTGCGGCCACGGGTATTTTCTTGGTGATTTCTATCTTTACTCCTGCTTGTATGTTATATTGCTGAAGCATTGCCTCAGCAGCCTTATATGCAATATTTGAACTATTGTCGGGTACATAGGGGGCCTCGCATATTATTTCCACACCTGATGGAATTTTTTCAAGGGTTATAGTATCATGTAACTGTATCGTCTGCATTATCATCTGAAGGGTATGATAGCCATCATCTCTTCTGCTTAAAACATCCAAAGACAAATTAATCTTTGCATGTGCCTTAAGTGAAATCATCTAATTTCTTCCTTTAATTATATAGTTTAGGTACATTATATACAAAATACAATTTATTATCAATAAAAATCAATCATAATAACGCTTTGCAAGCAGCCGCGTAAGCAAAAATCCGTTTTTTAGTACATACAGGTATTCAACTATGCTCCATATGCTCCATAAATTGTATTTATCTTTATTATACGGTTACACCTATCAAATTCATGGCGCCATGGGCAATCTAGATAAATTCACATGCTAAAAAAAGGTGCCTGCTTGTTCAGGCACCCTGTATCAGGATTGAATCATTGAATTTTTATCGGATATATATTCTTAAACAGCCTTCCTCATAACGAGAATCTGCTGGCCCACCATCAAAACATCACGCTCTGAAATATTATTGGTTTTCATTAATGTATCCACAGTTGTTCCATATTTTTTAGCAATTTCCCACAAATTGTCCCCCGGCTGTGTAATATATATGACCACGCTGGGCATTGCCTGGAGCTTCTTTTCATCCAGCATACCTTCATTGACCTTGGAAATCACAGGTATTTGCTTTTTTGTCTCAACCTTTGTATTTACTCCTATAACTACCCTTATTTCAACCTGGTCAGAAGAAATCATGCTATAGTTGTTGTGTTCCATCTCCAGAGATACATTGGGCTTCATTTCCTTGCCCACACCCTTTATTTCTATGTCATGCTTGAAGGGAATATCCTTTTTGCAGCAGAATACAGGCTGTTCGGCATTATTTGCCAGGTATAGCAGGTTATTCTGGACAGACCCCTCAAGCACCACCCTGTCCTCTTCTATTCTCACATCTGATGTGTTATACCTGCTCAGTACATTAAATATTTCTGAAACCTCCGGAGTACATTCAGAGAGATTTACAATATCCCTTATTATTATCTGGCTTCTGTTTTCCGAATATATCTCATCCAGCTCAATAGTATTTCTCTCCAGGGACAGCCGGGATTTTGGGCTGTATGCATCGGCCAGAACCTCTATGGCCTTTTGGCTGCTGCCCTCAGCATAGATATTAAGGTTGACCTCAGCTCTTATGCACCTGAGCTCCCCGTCACTGTCCTCCGACGCATCTATCTTGTAGTCCACCAGGTCATAATCCACATCCACAAGAGTCTCATCATCCACTTCGTCAAGCTCTACAAACTGAGTGAAGGCGACTTCATTCTCCAGGTACTGCAGACTTCTTGCCTCGTCGTCGGCTATGTAAAGAGTTGAGATAGATATATCCCCCTTTACTATAACTTTTCCCTCTGCTATCTTAAAATCCTTGCCCGTAATCTTCACATCATTCCTCAAAACCTCGGAAATTGTGGGCTTGCTTGCAGGAAGCTCCATATCCTCCCTTATGACATAATTTACCTTGTTGCTGCCCAGATATGAATTCAGTATGACATTATCCTTGAGTACCTGAACATCCTCCACTCCGGCCACCCCGGAGCTATAATCCTTTTCGGTGTCTTCATATGCCTTGCAGTTCAGGGATACTATGCCTTTGATATTTATTTTTCTGCCGTTCAGCAGATTATAGTCCATATGCTCCAGAATGCTTCTGGCCCTGCATCTTATGCCTGCTCTTACTCCGGGTATGTCAAGGGTATAGGAAAATGGAATGTTTGAAACTATACTCTTTATGCTTCTTGTCTCATCATCTGAAATATATAGAATTTTGCATACTATACACCCTGAAGTAACCACTCTGTCCGTACCTGTATCACAGCCAGTAACGAAGACATCTCCGTCCAGAAGAAGCACTCTGGCAATGTCCGGCTTTGTATCCGGAACTATTATATCATTTTCAACAACTGTCTGAATTGTATCCTCACCTAATAAATTATTTACCCTAAAGGCCTCTTTTATCAACTCCAGAGACATTTCTCCATCCTCCTCTTATTTGAGATAAAACATCTTTAATTATCAAGATAAAAACCTGCTAATTAATAATTCTGCTATGTAATATATATTATTACTGTGTGATAATTATTACAGGTGCATAAAAAAAAGAGTCCCGGAGGCACTCTGTACTTTCAGCATGGAGCAGGAGGCAGGTGAATTAACGGCTACCTGCTCCATGTGTGCCCTGTCGGACACTCAAAGCAAAAAGGTCATTTTTATCAAAATGACCTTTTTGCTACCCAAGAAAAGTTTAGGGTTTATTATATTAATAAGTTTTCTCAGAAAGCGTAATCATATCTCCTAATGAGACGGTTCAAGTAAGCTCAGCACACCTGGATTTTTTTGTCATCCTTGTACACAACCAATTCAACTGCCTTAGTCAGTATATCAGTGTAGCTATATGAAACCCTTCTGGTGTTATCGTACTCATTTTCGAACTTTACAACAAAAATACTAGGATAAGTATTCTCCAGAACACCTTCTCTTATAAAAGACTTTTTACGACCTTTGTTTGCCCTTAGTTGTACTTTTTCTCCAATACAACCTTCAATGTCCCTCTTTATCTGAAAGAGTTCACCTCGATCTATCATGCTATCACCTCATCATCAGTTTAATTAATTATAGCATAAATGTATCGGCTTGTCAAAAATATTATATTATACAAGCGTATTGCATCTATGTCAAGCATTTTTTTACGTTTTGATGCCTATATTACCCAAAAACAAGGGGTTTTAGTATAATTCTGCAATAATTATTTCCTCAAAATTCTCGAATTTTATCATAGAACTTTGGAAACTTAATTTAAGTAATCAGGTATTCTAGTTCTTGTCCTATTCTTTTATATCAAGATCTTCTTCTTCTGCGTCCGCGATTAACCTGACATTAACGCCCTTTAATATAATAATTTTCTTTCCGTTAATATATCTGATATCTGATACTCGGAAAAGTACATCTTTCTGGTAAGACTTTCTATATACCAGGCTACCTATTTCAATATGTTGCATAATTTGCCTTCCCCTCATAGTTTAGTATACCAACTTTTGAATTTATTATTATCCAATATATGTAACTAAAAAACTCAAAAATTTTTATATTATATTTTATGCGTTTTTATTCATCTTTGTGATTTTATGGAATAATCCAATCAAATATGCCTGTATCGAATTTTTTTGATGTTTTCCGGTTGTTGTTGTATAATCAACATTATATAATAATTTCGTATATCTCAATAAATTCTTAACATATTTAGTATTACCTATTTAAATTTTTATAGTGAAGCGTGCTGATTTTTATAAATTTTGAATTTTGGAAGGAGAAAAAAATTGCTTACAGATATTCAAATAGCTCAAGGCTGTAAAATGCTCCATATTAAAAAAATAGCCGAAAAGTTAGGAATTGCCGAGGAGGATCTGGAATACTACGGCAATTACAAGGCCAAACTTTCCGAAGGCCTTTGGGACAAGGTGAAAGACCGGAAGGATGGCAGGCTGGTACTGGTGACAGCAATAAATCCTACACCGGCAGGTGAAGGAAAAACTACCACTACTGTTGGCCTTGGCCAGGCTATGTCCAAAATAGGGAAAAACGCGGTAATAGCTTTAAGAGAGCCTTCTCTTGGTCCGGTTATGGGTATAAAGGGCGGGGCTGCGGGAGGTGGTTATGCCCAGGTAGTTCCAATGGAAGATATCAATCTTCATTTTACAGGTGACATGCATGCCATAACCGCCGCCAACAACCTGCTTTCCGCTGCTATTGACAACCATCTTCAGCAAGGTAACTCCCTGAATCTCGACCCCAGGCAGATTGTATGGAAGCGTTGCATGGATATGAATGACAGGGCCCTGAGAAATGTCATAGTGGGCCTTGGCGGTAAAATGAACGGAATGCCCAGGGAGGACGGCTTTAATATAACAGTGGCCTCTGAAATAATGGCGATACTTTGCCTGGCGTCCGATATAACCGACCTTAAGCAGCGCCTTGGAAGGGTTATCACAGGCTATACCTTTACCGGACAGCCTGTCACTGCCAGCCAGCTTAAGGTGGACGGCGCCATGACACTGCTGTTGAAGGACGCCATAAAGCCAAACCTGGTTCAGACTCTTGAAGGAACTCCTGCAATAATGCACGGCGGTCCCTTTGCAAACATAGCTCATGGCTGCAACAGTGTAACAGCAACAAAGCTGGCTCTGAAGCTGGCTGACTATGTAATAACTGAAGCCGGCTTCGGCGCCGACCTTGGTGCGGAAAAGTTCTTTGACATAAAGTGCCGCTTTGCAAGCTTGAAGCCCGATGCGGTTGTTCTGGTAGCCACCATAAGAGCGCTCAAATACAACGGAGGCATAAAGAAGGAGAACCTGAAGGAGGAAAACCTTCCTGCTTTGGCACTGGGTTTTGCAAATGCTGAAAAGCACATAGAAAACCTCAAGCAGTTTGGAGTACCTGTGCTGGTTGCCATTAACCACTTTGAAACGGATACTGATGCCGAAATCCAGCTTGTACGCGAGAGATGTACTGCTCTTGGAGTTAAGGTGGCCTTCTCGGATGTATTTTTAAATGGCGGTCAGGGAGGAGTTGAGCTTGCTGAGAAATTGGTTGAGGTTACCGACAGCACAGTGTCAAATTTTGCTCCAATTTATGATTCAGAGCTTCCCATTAAAGAAAAGATAAAGGCCATCGTTACAAAGATATATGGAGGCAATGCCGTTATCTATACTGCGGCGGCCGAGAAGTCAATCGTTAAAATCGAAGAGATGGGTCTGGACAAAATGCCTGTATGTATGGCAAAGACCCAGTACTCCCTATCCGACAATCCTCTGCTGCTGGGAAGGCCTTCCGGCTTTGACGTGACAGTCCGTGAAGTCAGGATATCGGCAGGAGCAGGCTTTATTGTGGCCTTGACAGGAGACATTATGACAATGCCCGGGCTGCCCAAGGTTCCTGCTGCGGAAAAGATTGATATAAATGAAAACGGAGTTATTACAGGATTGTTCTAAAAGCTTATACCAGCGCGTTTAAAAGTTGTCCATGTTGTCCTTTGTAAACCAAAGGACAACATGGACATTTTTGTTGTTGCCGCACGCAGAGTCAGCTTTAGCGTATAATAAAGTCAAGCCACTTATATTAATGGGATATTTGTATATTAAAAAGATAAAATAATTCTTTTAAAATGAACCAATTTTACAAATCCTGCCTCTATTATTATGTACAGTACAAGAACAAATACACAAATTTGTGTCGGATAAAATAAAGATTTTTTTGAAGGGAGCTGAGCATTTGGAACTGTATGACATTATTCTCCGGTATCAGAACGGCGATTCGGATAGCTTTGAAGAACTATACAAAAACATATACAGGAAGACCTACGGTACCGCATTTAATATTCTGGGCATAAAGGCGGCTTCAGAAGATATAGTCCAGGAGGCCTTCATTATCTGTTACAAATCAATACACCGGCTTAAAAACCCAGAAGCCTTTAATACCTGGTTTTATAGAATTGTTGTCAGATTGAGCTGGCGGTTGGCTAAAGACCCTTTAAGACATACTTGGGGTGAGGATTTTGAAAGTCAGGTCAGTGATAATACAGACCAAATCTGCAGCAGATTGGATATTTGTGAAAAAATCAGGACTTTAAAAATACCCTTAAGAACTGTCCTTATTCTGTACTACTTTAACGAAATGTCAGTAAAGGAAATTTCCCAGGTGCTGGGCTGCCTTGAAGGTACCGTAAAATCCAGACTTTTTAAGGCACGAAAAATTCTACAGTCAGAGCTTTTTCCTGACTCTATAGTTAATTCCCAGAAAAAATTCAAGGAGGTTGGTTTAAATGAGTGAATTGGATTCATTAATTAAGAAATCCCTTTCAGAAAATATAAGCATCACGAATCTCGAGGTAGATGACAGCTATTTAAAATTTGAAGAAAGTATAAATTTAAAAAAAGGCAGCTTATATCCATTTCTTATTCTAAAGATACTTAATTATAAAAAAATTATTTTTGCTTCTGCGGCATGTTTACTTTGCCTGTCATTACTGTTGGCTGGAACATCCGGCGATGTGCGCGCAGCAGCGCTGGACGTTATAAATAATGTCAAAATGATTTTTGTTACTGAAAAGACCGGTGACGAGATTAAAATTGTTCACAAGCCCAGTAGTGAAGTAAATCTTCAGCCCTATGTATATAAGCAGGTTTATATAAGTGACGTTGAGATTTCAAAACTTATAGGATACAAAATAAAGTTTCCAGATTTAATCGCCAATGGTTTTGAACTACAGGAGCGTCTTCTTTTTTTAGGATTGAATAAGGAAATTTCTTACGATGATAAAAATCTTTTTACAAATAAGATGGAAGCTGCCATAGAAAATCAAAAAGAGTTTGAGGAGCTTTCCTCCTATAATCCTTACAGAGGAACTAGCGGACTCTACAAATATACCAGGCCTGATCATAAATTTGGGGTGTATTTTCAAATATCTTTATGGCCTAAACAATCAAATTTAGAAGCTTATTCAAAATATCAGGTTAAAATCGGTGATATAAAAGGTTATTGGTTAAACGTAAAGTATCCTGTGTATCCTTGGATGTCCCCCGGCCAAGATAACATGACAAATAAACCTGCAATAAAAGAGGATTTCTACCGTCTGGTTTGGTTACAGGATGACTTAACTTTTGCTGTACAGATCTTAAATGAAACAAACGTAAAAAATATTAATAAGGATGCTGCTATAGAAATAGCTAAAGAATTTATACAAGCACAGCCTGACTAAATAAACTGAAAGAAGGCACTTTTAAGTGCCTTCTTTTTTCACATTTCATAAGCTTATTTCTTAAAAATGTACTTGAAATCATAATGCAAAGAACTTCTCCAAAAATTCCTTCAGATACCGTACCTCCTCAATTACTTCTTCCAGCCTGTTTATATAACTTTGTTCCGACCAGCTTTTCCTGCTGTTGTAATACTTGTTTACAACTCTCCAGAACTTTTGCGGAAACATCAGCATTATTTTCATCAAGTCAAATTCGCTTGCTGTCAGCGGCTGGATTTTACTGTATTCATTGATAATCTGCTCAGCTTCCCCAATATCCCATTGACATTTCCTCATCTTCCTTCTGAGCAGGTTTACCAGGTCATAAACCTTTAAATCATAGCAGCAATATTCGAAATTTATCAAATACAGCTCATTATTCTGAATGAATATATTATGGTGGTTGAAATCGTGGTGGGAGATGTTTTTGCTCTTCTCGGCTTCTTCCACCAGGGCCGGATACTGGGAGGTATCCAGCAGGTTAAGTGCCCTTTCTCCAAGGTCATAAAAGTAATCCACATGCCTGCACATAAGGTTGTCAAACTTCATTCTTCCTTTTAAGGCATTCTTCTTGAGCTTTTTTATTTCATCCAGCCTTTTTCTATAGCTTGCCGGAAGTCTCCCAAGCTCATTTCTCGGACTGCTGTTTTCAGATTGGGAAAACCCTATTGAAGCTCTGTGCATCTCTGCCAAAAGCCTGGCACACTTAATGATTTCGTCCCTGTTGTCCAGATTTGATTCGCGGCCTTCAACATACCTGCTCATGTATACTGTCTGATCATTATATGTAATACAGGAATTCCCCGAATTTGTATATATACTCCTGTCAATATTGCAGAATCCGTTTTTATATAAATGTTCCTTTACCTCAGCAATAAAATTCACTCTGTCAGGTTTGAGACTGGTAATTTTAATCAATCTCCTGCCGTTGTCGGTATTTGCAATAAACATATCTCTGAAATTGCTGATACTATTTATTTTAATATCATAATTTTCCTGCAGTTCCCTTTCTAATTCATGCATAAAGGCCTCCATGAGTAACAATTGCCACAATAAGCAGTTATTTGTCTTCCACTTTAATGCAACAGTATATATTAATGTTATAATATCAGTAACGTCACTAGAATTATATGAAGCAAATACCACATGTAGTACAGCAAGTGATAAATCGGAGAAAGCAGGCAGAAAATTATACCGTATGCCTATTTGCCATTCCAGAGCAGGCTAAAAGCCCTTAGAATGCAGTATAACTGCATTCTAAGGGCTTTTAATAAAAATTTTCTATAAAGTACGCGCTTTATATTTACAGAATAATTTAAGCGGTACTTTTTTTATTTTTAATTTATTATGCTTCTTCACCGGCAAGTCTTAAGAGTTCATTCCATCTCTTGTCAACTTCAGCCTGGATTTCTTCGATCATAAACTCGTTTCCGGCCTTAAAGATGTGCTTGAATCTTCCCTGCTTCTTCAGGAAGTCAGCAACTGGAAGCTTGTTCTTTGGCTTGTAGTTAACGATATATTTACCGTCGATGATTTCATACAATGGCCAGAAGCAAGTTTCAACAGCAAGCTTGTTCAATTCCATCAGGTCAGGAGTATTGTAGATCCAACCTCTTGGACATGGAGCCAGGACGTTCATAAATGCCGCACCCTTTGTATAAAGAGCCTTTTCTGACTTCTCATAAAGATCCTTCATATTTCCAATAGCAGCAGTCTGGCATACATATGGCAGGTTGTGGCTGGCCATGATTCCTGTCAGATCCTTTCTCCACTGCAATTTACCGGGTATAACCTTACCGGCAGGTGAAGTGGTAGTATCTGCATACTTAGGAGTAGCTGATGATCTCTGGATACCAGTGTTCATATATGCTCCGTTATCGTAGCAAACATAAACCATGTCATGGCCTCTTTCCATTGCGCCTGAAAGAGACTGCAAACCTATGTCATATGTTCCTCCGTCACCGCCGAAAGCGATGAACTTGGTTTCACCCTTTACTTTTCCTCTTTTCTTCATTGCAACATAAGCAGCTTCAGCTCCTGATACATTTGCAGCCGAGTTTTCAAATGCATTGTGAATAAAGGAATCTTTCCATGCAGTATATGGATAAAGGAAAGTAGAAACTTCCAAACAGCCTGTAGCTGAACCTATTACTGCGTGATCTTCCGGCTTTAAAGCTCTTAAGATCTGTCTTACTACAACCGGAGCTCCGCATCCGGCGCACATTCTATGTCCGCCAGTAAGCCTCTCGGGCTTCTTAGCAGCTTCTTTTAAATTGTAAGCCATTATCGCACCTCCTATTCTCTTACGCCAAGGTAGTTGAACACTGTATCAACCTTACCTGTAGCGGCAATTTCCAATGTTTTATTAAATACAACTTCGATATCATCGGTCTTAACGTCTCTTCCGCCAAGTCCGTAGATATAGTTTATAACCTTAGGTCCAAATACGCCTTTTGCGTACAATGCACTTGTAAAGTCAGTGAACAATGGGCCGCCTGCGGCATTAAAGCTTTCAGCCTTGTCCATTATAGCTATTGCCTTGTACTTAGCCAAAACTTCTGCTATTTCATCAACAGGGAAAGGTCTGTACAATCTTGGCTTAAATACAGCAACTTTTTTGCCCTGTGCTTTATACTGATCAGCAACATATTTAGCAGTACCTGCTGTTGAGTTCAATACAACTACGCAAGCTTCTGCACCTTCAGCATTATATTCTTCAAACAGGCCATAGCTTCTGCCTGTCAGTTTTTCAAATTCAGCCGACACTTCAATAACAACCTTTTTGGCATCCATCATAGCCTGGGCCTGCTGTCTCTTGTGCTCAAAGCAGTGTGTGAAGTGATCCAAAGGACCAACAGCTATTGGGTTCTCTCTGTTCAGCAAATATTCCTCTGGGTTGTATTCGCCAACAAAAGCTTTAACCTTATCATCTTCAACCAAATCAAGATTCTCAATTGCGTGGGAGGTTATAAAACCATCCTGGCAAACCATTACAGGAAGGAGAACGTCGGGATGTTCACCTATTCTGTTAGCCATCAGCATATTGTCATATGCTTCCTGACAGTTTTCTGAATAAATTTGTATCCAGCCTGAATCTCTGGCACCCATTGAGTCACTGTGATCATTATGTATGTTCAAAGGTCCTGAAAGAGTTCTGTTTACACAAGCCAAAACAATTGGAAGTCTTGAGCAAGCTGCAATATATAAACATTCCCACATAAGAGCAAGTCCGTTTGCAGAAGTAGCAGTCATAGCTCTGCCTCCTGCTGCCTGCGCGCCTATGCATGCGGACATGGCACTGTGCTCTGACTCAACAGGTACAAACTCGGTATCAACCTGACCGTTTGCAACAAATGTTGAGAAATATTGGGGAACTTCTGTTGATGGAGTTATTGGGAAAGCCGCAACTACATCCGGATTTATCTGCTTCATGGCAACAGCCATAGCTTCGTTACCGCTTAATCTTTCTCTAATAGCCATTTTGAATTATCCCTCCTTACTTTTCTTCTACAAAGTCGATAGCTTTGAAAGGACATACCTTTACACAAACGCCACAACCCTTGCAGTGATCAAAATCGAAATCCACTCTCTTACCTTCTGCATTAACTAATATGGAAGTATCAGGGCATACAGGATAGCAAAGCAAGCACTGCTTGCACTTTTCTTCCAACCAGATCGGCTTCATTGAACGCCAGTCACCTGTCTTGAAGAGCTCTGCATTACCTGCCCAAGGAATATTTCCGCCCTTTGTTATGTCTTTCCAGTTAACGTCAGGAGCAACTGTCTTTAATTCTTTGTTGCAACTCATAGCCCTTTCACCTCCTGCATAGCTCTTTCAATAGCCTTAATATTTGGCTCAATAACTTCTGGTTTCTTTGCAAATTTATGTTTGAAGGAACCAACCATGTCATCAAGGAATTCTTTTGTACCCATGACTCCACTTACTTTAACTACCGCACCAAGCATTGGAGTGTTAGGGAAGTATTTACCCAAAGTTTCAATAGAAATTGTTCTTGCATCAACTGTACAAACCTTACCTTTATATCCCTTAAGTAATGGTTTGATTTCCTCCGGAGTTTTAGTAGTATTGATAATTAAAGCTCCTGATTCCTTTAATCCCGAGGTAACATCTACCGCTGTAAGTAGAGTATCATCTACAACTACAACGTAATCTGGTTCATAAATGTTACAGTGGATTGAAAGCTTATCATCGCTTATTCTGTTATAAGCTGTGATTGGAGCACCCATTCTTTCAGGGCCGTATTCAGGAAAACCCTGAATATATTTACCGGTATTGAACGCTGCATCCGCAAGTAATAATGATGCTGTCTTTGCGCCTTGGCCACCACGTCCATGCCATCTGATTTCAACAACCTTGCCCATTTGGCAAACCCTCCTCTTTTATTTGAATTTTAAAAGATGAATCTCTATGAGGCCCTATGAACCCCACTATATTAAACCCGCATACAGCAATTGTCTTTAATAAAAAGTCAAATCTTAACAGCTTTGTGCACGGAGATTCATTCTGATTACTGTAAGACAACTAACCAAAAGATAAACTTGTCCATATAAAAGTATATATGTTTGACATTTTATTGTCAAGCAAACTATGTGTAAAGTAGCCATATTTCTGTACTTTTGTTAAATTGAATTGTTCTTTGTATACATAAATGCACATATACATAAAAATAGTACTTCACATTATTACTAAGTCATAATGTGAAGTACTATTTTTATGTCTTTACACCATAAATTTCAGAAAAATCAATAGTACCAAACCAGGGACACCTAATATACCTATTATAAAAGCAGAATAAATATTCAGGGCTATATAAAAATTAAAATAAATTCCTATAAAATTAATAATTGCCAAAAGTACTGCCCCTAAGATAGTATTGACCAGGATTTTTTTTATAACCTTGCCTGCATTCATATTTTATACCCTCACATATATATGTTTGTCCCTGTTTTAAATATATTTTTGATTGGGCAAAAATATTCTTGCTGTATGATATTTAATTTAATGAGATATACAGTCTACGTTCTGCATAGGCCAATTTCCTTGGCTTTTTTTATAAGATATTCAAATTTTGACTCGTACGCCTTTATCTGATATGTATAAAAATCAACCATTAATGAATCCTGTACAAAGTCAAAATTATTATACGCTTCCTGTAGCTGGCCTTTCACCCTTTCAATTTCTGATAGAAGATTGGCCCTGTCGGCAGCAATAACTTTTTCTTCCAAGGTGCCAACCACTTTATTCATCTGTTTATTCAACGATATTTCCATAAGTGTCTCCTTTCGACGGTTATTATATATAAAGGATTGACCCCCTATTATAATATTTATACATTTATGGAAATATTCTTGCTGCTAACTTAAAATTCATAATGAGCTATCAATATTTTTCTACCGAAAGAGCCCCATATTCCTTAACTATTTCAATTATATCATTCATTCTTTCCTCATCCACCTTCATACTGAAAATAGCATTTCCCTGGGATACCAGCCTGCCATATTCCTCTTTTTTAACTCTGGGAATTCTTATATCCACTATTACTCCTACTATTCCGCCCAGCACAAAACCTGCAACCAACCCGGCAATAGGCCCTCCTGCCGCAATAAGGCCAAACCTTGGCATGAACATACTTGCCGCCCCCAGTATGATTCCGGTAACACCCCCGAAAATCCCACCTGTGACAATACCGTCTGCTATCCTTTCTCTTTTGTTCAATCTGAAAGGATAGGCGGCATAACCTGCAACATATACCTGGCCTTCCCTGTGAGGCCTAAGATAACCTTTGTTGCCGCTATCCTTGACAATAATTGAAATATTGTCTGTTCTGAGTCCCTTTTGCCTTACTTCAAAGGCTGCTTTTTCAGCGTTGGCATATACATCGAAAATTGCAACAACCGTCCTTGACAACTATATCACTCCTGTTATTGGTTCTGTCTTCTGATAGAGTATTCTCATTTTTAGGCTTATATATGCTTTTTGTAAACGGTCATAACCTGACACTATACTTTATATTTCAAAACTTCTATATATATTTTAACAAATCCAGCGGGCTCTCTAAAAAAATATCAGGCTCCACCTTTTCCAGATCACTTCTGGGGCTGTAAGTCCATGCCACCGCAGCGCTGCTTACGCCTGCATTTTTTGCACAGAGAATATCCAAAGGACTATCACCTACGTATAATACATCTGCTTTATTGATTGCATTTACCGCCTCCATGGCCTTGATAAGTGGTTCACCGTCAGGCTTATGCTTTTGAGATGCTTCAGAGCCATTGACAAATTGAAAGTAATCACAGAGATTAAACAGCTTAAGTCCTCTCATAGCCAGTTCTCGTCTTTTTGAAGTAACCACGCCCAGTACAATCCCTTTTTCATAAAGTACCTTAATCAGCTCATATACCCCCAGGAATATGGCAACACCGTTATCATGCCGTTCTTCGTTGTAGGCCCGATACGTTTTAGCCAACTCTTCCTCTTTCCCGGGATATATGGATTTGAGATGCTTTATTAAAGGCATTCCAATATAGCTGATGGTTTCTTCCTCAGGCCTGGTCTCTCCAAAATGGTGCATAAAAGTATAGTGGAAGGATTCCAAAATAAGCGGAATTGTATCAATCAGCGTTCCATCCAGATCAAAAAATACGTACTTGAAGTTATTCATAAATAATCATCCTGTCTTAATTTTTATTTTCATCAGCAATAATACAATACCAACTGTTGCGTAAACATTTTTACATTTTACAAAAGTAATAAAACCTTTTCAATATCAATACGTATACTATAAAGGCAACTATTTACTTGTTAAATTTAATATAATTAATTATAATCTATAATATATACATTTTATATACTATATCAAACACGTTTTTTGTTGCTCTTAAGATTTTATTATTCTGTTCAAGCTTTGCTACTCACAGTTACAGAAATATTAGCTGCATAAAATTTTTTGGAAGTAGAGGGTGGATTCATTGAAAAATAAAATAAAGCATTCGTTACCAAACCTTTTGACCTTCATTAATCTTTCTCTTGGTATAATAGCTTTGCTCTTTTCCATTAAGGATGACTTGATTCAGGCCTCTTTACTGGTGATGGTAGCGGCATTGACCGACAGATTTGACGGAAAGGTTGCACGTATGCTTGACAGCACAAGTGAGCTGGGAAAAGAGTTGGATTCTCTTTCTGATTTAATATCCTTTGGTGTTGCACCCATTATTATCGCCTGGAAAATAAGTTTCCTGCATCTAGGAATTATTGGCTACCTTCTTACGGTACTCTTTCCCATTGCAGGAGCATACAGGCTGGCCAGGTATAACACTACCACTTTCAATAATGTGTTTTGCGGTGTACCCATAACCATTGCAGGTGCCTTTCTGTCCATAATAAACCTGTATAACAGCTTTTCCAAGATACGTGGCAATTATGGCAACATAAATACAATAGTCTGTGCAATCATCATTATCTTATTATCCTATCTCATGGTAAGTAAGATACAGATTAAAAAAAGATAATTATTACGTTTTAGTTAAAGGGTGGGCCAAAAGGTTCATCCTTTTTCCACATTTTACTCAAAAAAATAAAATATTATCCACATTTAATCAAACCTTTGTTAATAACTGTGTCTCTCATAAAGATAAAGCAACAGCGTAGGAGATATTCCTCCTTATTTCTGTATAAAAACAAAAACGGTACCGAAATTGGTTTTTCACATCAATTTCGTACCGTTTTTCATTCTTAAAACGCCGAAAAGCCCGACAAAATCGGACTTTTCAGACAATTGTGGCCAGACTGTCCGAAAAGTAACCACACCAGCACCTTTAAAAGCCGCTATGATATAATTTATTGTATCAAGTTTGAGTGCAGGTGGTGCTTAATATGAAATATATCAAAGGGCAAGAGAAATCACAGTTG
>NZ_MZGX01000004.1 GCF_002051585.1 Ruminiclostridium hungatei
CTCACAAGACGCTGGCTATAACCAGCATAGTTAGAATATTCAGTGTTAAACATGAAACCGCTCGACTTGCATGTGTTAGGCACGCCGCCAGCGTTCGTCCTGAGCCAGGATCAAACTCTCAAATTAAAATTTATATGTTTCGCAGATAAATCTGCTACGCAATTAACTTGATAAGCTTGTTAGCTCATTAAAATTGCTGACTTTTGTTCCAGTTCTATCTGTCTTCATAGAAGACTTTTAAAACCGGGTTGTAAAGTTCGCAAGTGAATTTGATTCGTTAAGAACCAAATTCTTTTACTCAATTTTTAGAATCCATTGGATTCTGGAATTTAAAAGAGTCCTTTACAATGTACACGAATGTACATACATTTGCATGTATTTGTCACTGTTTACTTTTCAAAGTCCATCCCTCAAAAGCGTTGATGTCATTGCCTTTCAGGGTTTATTACTGTTTGCTAGCCGCAAGCAGCTTAGTCATTGTATCACGCCATCCACTCAGTGTCAACACTTTTTTCAAAACTTTTTCAGACTGTTTAGCAACCTGACAACTTTTGATATTATGTCGTCCTTATCAGCGACGGCTTATATATACTAACATAATCTCGTTTTTATTGTCAAGGGTAAACAGGCAAGTAATTTGTGATTTTGGACCATTATATCAAAATACATCGTTATTATTCGTATGTTCTAATGAGTTCTGCAGTTTTCTTGAGTTTTGCCGCATTTAAAACTCATATTAACATATATTTTGATAAATTAATTGCAGAGGATAAGTACCGGTGCTTAAACAAACAAAGACCAGTGGAAAAATCCACTGGTCTTTGTTTGTACGTTTATCTCAAACTTTTAATTATAGACACCTTATTCCTGCACCTGCTAAACTTTACCTTGTCACAAAGCTGCCCTACTATAATAAGTCCCCTGCCGTGCTCATTAAATGAATTGTTGTTGGCTTCAAGATATTCATCCAGCTTCTGCAGCTCAATTTTTTGACTCAGCCCGCAACCTTCATCCCTCACACTTACATATAAATGTGAATCTCCGACTATCTTAACGGTAACGTAGGTTGCCTTATTGTCATCGCAGTTGTTTCCATGACAAATGGCATTAACTATAAGCTCATTTAGTATAACCTTAATTTCAAAAAGAGTATCTTCACTTACCAGATGCTCAGTCCTTATGACACTCAGCAATGTTTTAATCAAACACGAGAGGCCTTCAATATCATGCTTCACTGCATACGTTACGGCTTTCACAATTACACCTACCTAGTATAGAATACTAATATTAATACCCACTATTTAAGTATATAAACATGGGCAGAAATATTATAGTAAAATTCTGAACCTGTCCAGAATCTTCTTTTCCATTCGCGATATGTACATTTGTGACACACCAAACTTTTCTGCAATTTGTTTCTGCGTCAGATTTTGAATATATCTAAGGGTTATAAACTCTCTCTCCACATCCCCCAGCAATCTTAAAGCCTTTTCAATAAAATCCCTGTTCTCTATTTTCTCATAGGTCTTCTCATCATAACCCAACACATCATTCAAATCAGCTTCATTATCCTGATATATGCTTTGGTCCAGAGACTTGACCGCATTTGAACTCCCTGCCTCAATTATTTCCAGAACTGTTTCAACGCTTATACCCATATATGCGGCAATCTCATCAGCACGGGGAACCCTTTTCAATTCCTGTGTCAATTCATCCCTGGCCTTATTAAGCCCCTGTCTGGCTTCATATAATCTTCTTGGTATTTTGATGGAAGCACTCTTATCCCTGAAGAACCTTTTAATTTCACCCAATATCGTAGGTGTGGCAAAGCTTACAAACTTGACGCCCTTATCCGGGCTGAACCTGTCCACTGCCTTAATCAGAGCCATGCAAGCCACTTGATATATGTCATCGAAGTCCACACCTCTGTTTACAAACTTCTTAGCCAGGAACTCAGCCAGGTTTATGTATTTTGATACAATAGCGTTCCTGTATGCCACATCTTTACTTTCGATAAAATGAGAGAACAGTTCAGCCTCCTCCATTACTTCAATACTGCGGTTTACTTTTTCCATAGCTATTCTCCAATCTTCTTGGTCATAACAATGGAATCATCATTATTGCAAAGCTCAACTGAATCCATGAGCGCCTTCATAATGTATAAACCGTATTCGTTTTCCAGGGAATCCTTAAAACAATCAAACGGAATATTTTCTCCGGTAAAGGTTATACGAAGTGTATTCCCCTGGATATCGAAGCATACTCGATACTGATCGGCACCATTTGTCACCTTTGATAATATAATGTTGCAAACTTCCGCCACGGCCACCTTGATGTCTTCAATCTCATCAATATTAAAACCTATTCTGTTGGCTACACTTGAAGCCGTTAATCTCGCAGTACTGACATACTCCCTTTTCATGGGTAAAATCAGCGCAACATTGTCATACGTTATATTTCCATCCATATATAGTCTCCTTTTTTATTATCAAAAATAGGTACACAATTTATGTGTACCCATGATTTTAAGATTGCAAACTATAAATTAATCAATCTTAAATAATTTATCCAATCCTGTTATAATAAAAAGCTTCTTTATGTTGTCCTTCAAATTGCAAATATATATATTATTGTTCTCTTTCCTTATTTCCTTTAATGCTCCCACAAGAATGCCAAGACCGGTACTGTCTATATAGGAAAGCTCCTTACAATCTATATAAATATCACCCTTGGATGTGTTGATAACTTCATTCAGCTCATTCTTAAAGGTCTGACTGGTATATATGTCTATCTCTCCGGACAAGATTATACTGGTCCTGTCACCGTCCAGTTCTTTAGTTATCCTGAATTCACTACTTTCCATGTTAATACCCCCCATCAATATTTTTCAGGCTCTAGAGTTTACAACTACAGCCGTAAAACCTGCACTGCATATATTATTATTTGGTAAACAGCTTGACAAATTTCATGGCCAGCTCAAAATTCTTAGGTTCAACACGAAGAACAAGTATTTTTTCAGGTCCTATTATATTAAGGTCCTTAAAGAATTCACTGTTGGTTACGTCAATACCATAAAGCTTTGGCTCCGTATCGGCATATTTCTTAACCTCTCTGGGTTTATCGCCTGAAATTGTAGGCTCTTCCCATTCTTCAACAGCCCTCAGCTTTAAATAATCACTTTTAGAAACGTCAATGTCATTATCTTTTGCAATATCGTCCAGAGCCATAAAAGCACCGTTTATAGCATAGTTCTCAAAAGCATATTTGTTTACCAGGTAAACATCTATATCCGAGGCGGCAATCATTACCAAGGCCTTCTGCCAATAGGAATAGGACTGGGCATCCTCAAGGCTGGTTGACAATACGGCAGAATCTACAGCCACCACTTTGAGCTCAGGAAGATTTTCAACTATCTTCTGTTTGAAGCCCTCCTGCACGTCATAATTCACCTCTCCCAGCAAACCTATGGTGGTATCCGGCTCAACCCTTGTCACTATGGAATGGATAAAAATTGCAGCAATTATTACGGCGATGATTCCAATAATGATGTGAACTTTATAATAGTGAAAAAAATTATCCGCCTTTTTCCTATCTATACCGATCTTTTCAAAGGCCTTATCAGTATAAGTTTCCTTTTTCTCAACAACAGGTTCCTCAACCTCATACCCCATAATAATCCTATAGGCATCCGTTGACTTCTGGAATTCCGTCTCAGCTTCCTGATCCAGATTACCTTCCATCTTTAATATTTTGTATTTTTTTAAAATTACATCATATTTTTTTTCTATCTCTTCTTTAGATGAGGCTTTTGTAACTCCAAGAATTTTTCTTGCATCCTGCAATGTGTACTTCAAAACCAACCCCTCCTAGCTCGCCGTCGGACAACTGAAGCCTAATCTCTCGGCTTCATGGTAGGGAATAGCAATATATCCCTTATAGATGCCGAGTCTGTCAATAATATTATAAGCCGGTCAACGCCTATGCCCAATCCGCCGGTTGGTGGCAAACCATACTCCAGTGCGGTAATATAATCCTCATCCATCATGTTTGCTTCTTCATCGCCGGATTCTCTCTTCTTAACCTGACCTAGAAATCTTTCTTTCTGATCGATTGGGTCATTCAACTCGGAATAGGCGTTTGCCATTTCCCTACCGGTAATAAACAATTCAAAACGCTCAGTCAGCTCAGGACAATCCGGCTTTCTCTTGGTAAGCGGTGAAACTTCAACCGGATAATCATATATGAATGTAGGCTGAATCAAATTACTTTCTGCAAACTCTTCAAACATCAGATTCAAAATCTCTCCGCGGGTCATACCTGCCTTGACGTGGACCTTTTTTGCCTCGGCTGCGGCTTTGGCTTCATCATCGGTCTTTATATCATTAAAGTCCACACCTGCGTACTTCCTTACAGCTTCTATCATGGACATCCGGTTCCAGGAGGGTGTAAGATCAACTTCCTGACCCTGATATACTATTTTGGTGGTTCCCAAAGCTTCCATTGCCACCGTTGAAATAAGGTTTTCGGTAAGGTCCATCATTCCCTTATAATCAGTATATGCTTCATAAACCTCCATCAGAGTAAATTCCGGATTATGCTTTACAGACATTCCTTCATTTCTGAACATCCTGCCCATCTCATATACCTTTTCCATGCCGCCCACAATAAGTCTCTTCAAGTATAGCTCGGGAGCTATTCTTAAATACATATCTATATCCAGTGTATTGTGATGAGTTACAAAGGGCCTTGCAGTGGCTCCGCCGGGAATTGTATTCAATAGTGGCGTATCAACCTCCAGGAAGCCTCTGTCATCAAGGAATTTTCTGATGGATTTAATGATTTTACTCCTCAGGATGAAGGTATTCTTCACCTCCGGATTTACAATAAGGTCTACGTATCTCTGTCTGTATCTCAAATCGGTGTCTTTGAGCCCATGCCATTTCTCAGGCAGTGGAAGAAGTGACTTTGACAGGAGAGTAATCTCTTTTACCTTTATTGATATCTGGCCCATATGCGTTTTAAATATTTCACCCTTAACACCAACAATATCACCTATATCATATTTCTTAAAAAGTTCATAGCTTTCCTCTCCAACTTCATCCTTTCTCACATAAAGCTGAATTCTGCCATCCCTGTCCTGCAGGTCACAGAACCCCGCCTTTCCCATGCCCCTCTTAGACATGACCCTTCCGGCTATTGATGTGTTCTGCCCTTCAAGTGCTTCAAAATTATCCAATATATTCTTTGTGGAATTCTGTACATCATACTTGACTATCTTGAAAGGATCATTATTATTGTCCTGCAGATCCTTTAACTTTGAACGGCGTATCCTGAGCAGTTCACTTAAATCCTGTTCTTCGTTTTGCTGATTGGCTTGCATATTTTCTTCCGACATTATATCCTCCAAAGCAATCTATTTAATTAAATATGATTTGTTTATAAAAAACAGTTTACACTTTTGATGTAAACTGTCAGTATAATTATATATTAGTTTATGTTTTTGTGGCAACATCTAAATGTAAACATTATATTAACTACTTTATAGCAACTACTTTGATATTTCAAGAACCTTAAACTTTATAGCCCCGTCAGGAACCTGAACTTCAACAACTTCTCCCACCTTGTGTCCCATAAGTGCAGCACCCACAGGCGATTCGTTTGATATCTTGGACTTGAGAGGATTTGCTTCGGTTGATCCCACGATCAAATACACCACTTCCTCTTCAAACTCAACGTCAAACAGCTTAACTTTTGAGCCCAGACTGACAACATCAGTTTTAACGTCATCCTCATCAATCAGGCGGGCATGCTTAAGCATTGATTCAAGCTGGACTATTCTGCCCTCTACCTGTGCCTGCTCATTCTTCGCCTCGTCATACTCAGAATTTTCCGATATATCTCCAAATGAAAGTGCCTGCTTGATTCTCTCAGCAACTTCTTTTCTTTTTGTTCCTCTAAGAAATTCCAACTCTTCTTCTAATTTTTTTAAGCCTTCGTAGGTTAATACGACTTCTTTTGCTGACATTTGAAGCCCTCTCCTTTACCGTTAATTTTTTCTGCTAACCCTAGTACAACATTCGGTAAATCCTGGCACATAATTGGGGTATATTTTGGGAACTACATCGTTATCGAAAAGAACAACATTGTTGTTCTTGATTGGAATAAAGCAATTATTCCGCACTCCCCCGCCTTGTATTTCCAAAAAATCTCCTCCAAATTTATGCACCCTATTTATCCAATGTTGTACTTGTAGTCTTTAACATCTTAATTCATGCATCGCCGACGGTCAAATTCCCTTCGGGGACAATATACGTTTTTTTGCTGTTACAGACTACCAGCACAATTAAAAAGCATCCTGTTATCTTATCTCCATAATTATGCTGTTATATCCATCATATTTCACAAATATAGAAAAAATTCAAAGCCTTAGGTCAGCTATATCGCTAACTTATTATAAATTACATATAAAATAATGTCAAGAAGCCTTCCACCAATATTTTACATATAATTAAATCATTTGCAATTCATCCAAAAGCATACATTTTCTGCTCTTCGATTTACCGTGCGGGTTTCAGCCGACGTATATATTAGAATATGCAGCATATGCTTTTTTAGACCTGACTTTAACAATTCCCATATCACGATGAGGACAGCTCCTTGTCTTTAAGTATGACATCATGAGCTCCGCCTTCCTTGATACTTGTAGCAGATACAAGCGTCAATCTGGCCTTTTGCTGTAATTCATATACCGACAGTGCACCGCAGTTGCACATTGTTGACTTTATCTTGTGTATGGTGGTATCCAGATTGTCCTTAAGCTTTCCAGCATATGGCACGTAAGAATCCACACCTTCCTCGAAGCCCAGCTTGGAATCTCCTCCCATATCATATCTTTGCCAGTTTCTTGCCCTGTTTGAGCCTTCTCCCCAATATTCCTTTACAAAGTTTCCGCCAACCTTTATCTTCCTGGTAGGACTTTCATCAAACCTTGCAAAGTATCTGCCCAGCATGACGAAATCTGCGCCCATGGCAAGAGCAAGTACGATGTGATAATCGTGAACTATTCCTCCATCCGAGCATATGGGGATGTATATGCCGGTTTCTTTAAGGTACTCGTCTCTGGCAGCAGAAACTTCAATAACTGATGAGGCCTGTCCTCTTCCAATACCCTTCTGCTCTCTTGTGATACAAATGGAGCCTCCTCCGATACCTACCTTTATAAAATCAGCGCCTGCCGCTACAAGATACCTGAAGCCTTCCCGGTCCACAACATTACCGGCCCCAACCTTTACCTCACCTTGGAAATTCTCCTTGATCCACTTGATGGTATCTGACTGCCACTCACTGTATCCGTCGGAAGAATCTATGCAGACCAGGTCTACTCCTGCATCCACCAAAGCAGTTACACGCTCCTTATAGTCCCGGGTATTGATACCTGCTCCCACAATCAAGCGCTTGCTGCCATCCAGTAATTCATTGGGGTTTTCCTTGTGGCTGTCGTAGTCCTTTCTGAAAACCAGGTACACCAGTTTCTGCTGGTCATCAATAATAGGCAGGCAGTTCAGTTTGTGCTCCCATATCATGTCATTTGCTTCTTTGAGGGTTATGCCCTCCTGTCCGTATATCAACTGTGAAAACGGTGTCATGAACTCGTTGATTTTTTGGTCAAGTGAAGCCCTGCTAAGCCTGTAATCCCTGCTTGTAACTATACCCACAAGCCTGCCTGTGGGCGTTCCATCCTCTGTGACGGCTATGGTGGAGTGACCTGTTCTTTCCTTGATATCAACCACATCTCTGAGGGTATTGTCAGGTCTCAAGTTACTGTCACTGACAACGAAACCGGCCTTGTACTTTTTTACTTTCCTTACCATTTCCGCCTGATTTTCTATACTTTGTGATCCATAAACAAATGATACTCCACCGCACTTTGCCAGGGCTATGGCCATGTTGTTATCCGACACCGACTGCATTATAGCCGATGCCACAGGTATGTTGAGCTGCAGTGACGGCTTTTCTCCAACCCTGTACTTAACCAAAGGCGTTTTTAATTCTACGTTCCCAGGCATGCATTCCTTGGTGCTAAGATTGGGAACCAGAAGATATTCACTGAATGTTCTTGACGGTTCGTTATAAAAATAAGCCATTTTTCCAAAATCCTCCTTGATCGGAAATATAAAATTTGTATTATAAAATTATATAAATACCTGATGCGTTTGCATCAAGCATCATTTATTATTATTTAAAAGGCAAATGGCTGTAGTGTCCGCCATCTGCCTTATTATTATCAAATAATATCATTCGAATACTTTTCTTGGAATGTACTTTTTAAAGGACTCAACCATCTTGGGATGTGGTTCGAATAACACCAGCGTCCTGTTTCCTTCTTTTGTTGCGGTTATAAAATATATATCCGGAGAGTCTATGGAAGTAAAAGCATTTATGCGCTTCTTAATGCTCTGCACATTACTGTCAAACTGTCCGCTGGTCAGCTTTGCAACCATGTCGAAATCCTTGCAGCTCCCTGAAAATATTCTCTTGCGCTTCCTCTGTGCTATGATCATATCTATGTCCAGGTCGCCGTTGGTCACAATATACTCGTATTCGACGCTTCTGTTCCTGACAAACATATAGGCCAGATAACCTATGCCAACAATAAGGAACGGCAAAAAGGCAGATAAAAATGACAAGGAAAATAAAAACAATATTATTATCAATGCCGACAATATGATACTTATGCTTACCATGATGTCCACTATAGTTTTCCTGCGCTTAACGATCTTCTCCAAAAATATATCCACGTAGACCCCTCCTGCGAAGTTTATCCTACATACAACTATACTTAGAATTTTAGTATTTTCTTATTATATAACATTATGTAATATTATTTCTAAGCTTTTTATACATAATAATAAATTAATGAAATAATATCAAGTATTATTTTAAGGTTTTGCATTATTTTTTATGATTTTCAAAATCATTTATAAAAATATCCATGCTTATATATAAATTCATGACAGTCCGGTAAAACAAAAGAGGATGGCTTTATGAAACGAACAGTTCCTCTGCCACCCTCAACATTTCAATTGTCTATTAGTACATTCCGCCCATTCCGCCCGGCATTCCACCTGGCATAGCCGGTGCTTCCGGTTCCGGTTTGTCTGTTACCAGACTTTCAGTAGTGAGAACCATAGCTGCCACTGAAGCTGCATTTTGAAGTGCAGATCTTGTAACTTTTGCCGGGTCTACAATACCGCTTTCTATCATATCAATATATTTTTCGTTGAGAGCATCAAAGCCAACACCCTTTTTGCTTGCCTTAATCTTGTCAACTATTACCGAGCCTTCCAGTCCTGCATTGGCAGCAATCTGTCTTACAGGCTCTTCAAGAGCTCTCAATATGATTTGTACACCTGTCTTTTCATCACCGATAGTAGTTTCAAGCAATTTTGCCACATCAGGTATTACATTTATCAATGCAGTGCCGCCTCCGGCTACGATACCCTCTTCAACCGCAGCTCTTGTAGCAGCAAGTGCATCATCTATTCTCAATTTCTTTTCTTTCATTTCAGTTTCAGTTGCAGCACCAACCTGAATTACAGCAACACCGCCGGACAGCTTGGCAAGCCTTTCCTGCAGCTTTTCCCTGTCAAAATCAGAGGTTGTGTCTTCAATCTGTGACTTGATTGAAGCGATTCTGTTTTTGATTTCCTGCTGATCTCCTGCTCCGTCAACAACTATGGTATTTTCTTTCTGAACTATTACCTGTCTTGCTCTTCCAAGCTGTGTCAACTGGGTTTCCTTAAGGTCAAGGCCCAATTCCTCGGTAATTACTTCTCCGCCTGTCAATACGGCAATATCACGGAGCATTTCCTTTCTTCTGTCACCGAAGCCTGGAGCTTTGACAGCCACACAGGTAAAGGTTCCTCTCAGCTTGTTGACGATAAGGGTCGTAAGAGCCTCTCCCTCAACATCTTCAGCAATGATTAAGAGTTTTTTGCCCTGTTGAACTATTTGTTCAAGTATTGGAAGTATGTCCTGAATATTTGTCAATTTCTTGTCTGTTATAAGTATATATGGGTCTTCGAGAACAGCTTCCATCTTCTCAGTGTCGGTAACCATGTAAGCTGAGAGATATCCTCTGTCAAACTGCATACCTTCAACAACTTCAAGGTTTGTACCCATGGATTTTGATTCTTCAACGGTTATAACACCATCATTTGTAACCTTTTCCATAGCATCTGCAATAAGCGTTCCTATTACATCATCATTAGCTGAAATTGTAGCAACTCTTGCGATATCTTCTTTACCCTTGATGTTCTGGCTGTTTTCCTTGATTCCTGCAACTGCCACATCAACAGCTTTCTGTAAACCCTTCTTTAAAATCATGGGGTTTGCACCTGCCGCAACATTTTTCATACCTTCTCTGATAATAGCCTGAGCCAAAAGAGTAGCCGTAGTTGTACCGTCACCTGCTACGTCATTGGTCTTGGTAGCAACTTCCTTGACAAGCTGTGCACCCATGTTTTCAAACTTGTCTTCAAGCTCGATTTCTTTAGCTATGGTTACACCATCATTAGTTATCAGGGGTGATCCGAATTTCTTATCTAATACAACATTACGACCCTTAGGTCCGAGAGTAACCTTAACAGTATCAGCTAACTGGTTTACACCCTTTTCAAGTGCGCGTCTAGCTTCTTCACCAAACTTTATTTCCTTCGCCATGTTCTATAGCCTCCTTATGATTAAAAACTGAACTTTGTAAAAACCGCAAATCAAGCTTTTATTCCCCGCATATTATTCTACAACTGCAAGGATATCGCTCTGCTTCAGAATTGTATACTCCTGCCCGTCAAATTTGACTTCGGTACCGGAATATTTGCTGGTAAGAACCCTGTCTCCAACTTTTACTTCCATTTTTATTTCTTTTCCATCAACAACTGTACCAGGGCCAACAGCTACAACTTCCGCAACCTGTGGTTTTTCCTTGGCGCTGCCCGGCAATACTATACCGCTCTTGGTAGTTTCTTCGCTTTCAAGCATTTTAATAACTACTCTATCACCTAATGGTTTTATCTTCATTATTTTACCTCCTCGAATTTCGTAACTTTTTGTTAGCACTCACTATTAACGAGTGCTAATTACATTTATTATATTATATATTGGTTAAAATATAATCAAACATCTTATTTGAATAAATTCAGCTATTTTTTGGCATATAAGCCATTCTTGTTGTTGTTATCTATAATTTTCTTCCAATTACTTTAATTTTCTCAAATTATCACTGATGGATATTCAAACTCTTTATTGCCTTGTTCAGCAATTCTACAGATATCTGATACTTTCGGGCCAGCTCACCCTTTTCCATATCTATATGGAAAAGCCTGCAGTAGGCATATTCCAGTGCAGCAGAGTACATATCCGGACTGCCGGGCTCCAATTCCGCCGGTTCCTCCGTACGGCTGAGAGCTCCCTGCAACAAGCCTATTATTTCCTTTCTATAATGTCTACTATACATTATTTCCCTTTTGCTGACAGTACCTTCTATTATAGGCATATATCTTTTCGGGAGCCTTACCCGGCGCATATCCCGCTCCAAAAGCCCATAATAAACAGAGGGCTCATACTTGTAATTTACAGGTTCCTGAATCAGTGAAAACAACTTGATGTATTCTGCTATGGAGTTTTCTGAAATACTCAGGAAATTATCCGGGTCAATGACGTGTGCCATCCACCCGTCAATTTCCGGTTCGCCTGGAAAACAACCTGCAGATATCCTGCTCAATTCAGCCGCCTTTTCAGTTCTTCCTGTAATTGCATACCCCAGCAGCAATATTGAATAAATCAGTTGGTCCTTATGATTGGCAGAGTATACTTCAATGAATTTAACCAGTTCTTCATTTCTATGAAATATAATAAGAGTGGTAGCAATACACAGCAGATCTTCTCTGTTTTCTGCCGGCAAATACGGCAGCATATCCAGGGAATGGGAAAGAGATACCTTCTTTTTGGCCTGGTGCAAGAGATAAGTGCCCAGGCAGTTGCTCCACACATCCTCTCCGTCTATCATCCCCACTGTGGAATTTATATAGCCTGCACGGATGTATTGCTGTATATCCAGCAGCACCAGCGTGAGAAGGTTTCTGGCCTCCCTGTCCAGCGGATTGGCAGAAACTGACCGGTAAAGGCAATTCACAGCTTTCTCTTTATTGCTCTCCAAAAGATACTTCTGGGCTTTTTTCAGATTTGATGCGGAGGTCTTAAGAAATCTGTTATTATGTGATACCTCACTGTACAGCTTGAGGTAAAAAGACATCTCGGTAATCTCGTAGCTGAACTCGCCCTCGGCATCGAAATACAGATATTTGTCAAAATATTCTGCCGACTTTTCATTATTGCCCACCTCGAAGCTGTTGCAGCCCAGGCCGAAAAAGCAGTCGTACATTGTGGGCTCAAAATTGATCAGTATGTCGCTGAACAGCCTGTTTGCCTCATTGGGGCGCTGAAGTTCAGACAAAAAGCAAGCCATATTGAACTTGTACTCACTGTTGTCGGGCTCCAGTTCCAGAGCCTTGGTCAAGTTTCTATATGCCTCGCTCAGATTCTTCTTGTTTGCAAATCTCAAACCCTTTGAAAAATAGAATTCGGGATTATTTCTATATTCATTTATTCTGAGGATATTATTCTTCACTTATCTTCTTCCTCTTAATTCTCCATATATGTCTTCCAGGGTGACGCCTCTTTCAACCATCAGAACCATAAGATGATACATGAGGTCTGAAATCTCATATCTTATTTCTTCCTTTGACTTGTTTTTTGCAGCTATTATAACTTCCGCAGTTTCTTCCCCGACCTTTTTCAATATTTTATCCAGGCCCTTTGTAAACAGGTAATTTGTATACGAACCTTCCTTTGGGTGAATTGTCCTGTCAACAATTACGTCATAGACCTCTTGAAGTATCTTTGCTGTCAGTTCCTCATCCCCCTGCTCTGCCGGAGCCTTTTCAGACCATTCACCGTCCTCCAGCGCCCTGTAAAAGCAGGTCTTGCTGCCGGTATGGCATGCCGCACCTAGCTGTTCCGCTTCTATAAGCAGCGTATCCCCGTCACAGTCAAGCTTAACAGACTTAACCAACTGATAGTTCCCGGAGGTTTCTCCCTTGAGCCACAATTTATTCCTGCTGCGGCTGTAATATGTAACCTTCCCTGTTTCTACAGTTTTATCAAAGGCTTCCTCGTTCATATAAGCGACCATTAAGACTTCCTTTGTCTTATAGTCCTGCGTAACCACCGGTACAAGACCTCTATCATCAAATTTTATTGATTCCTTTAGCTTTCCCATGAAAACGCCTCCATACATTTTATTTGAAATCAGCTATTTGTGTGCCCCCTTGCCGACAGGCTCCATAGGCTTTTATGGGGCATTTTTTCTTCACTGCTATTTATTATAGTCTAGTTTCTATTCCATTACTACTTAAATATGACTTTAGTTCGCGAATTTCCATTTCTCTGAAATGAAAGAGTGATGCCGCCAGTACAGCGTCAGCTTTTCCCTCCACCAGGGCCTCTTTGAAGTGTTCCATTTTGCCTGCTCCACCCGATGCAATCACCGGAATTTTTACATTTTCCGAAATGGCCCTCGTCAGTTCTATATCGTAACCGTCCTTTGTACCATCCTTGTCCATGCTGGTAAGCAAGATTTCTCCGGCCCCCAGCTTTTCAGCTTCAATGGCCCATTGAACGGCATCCTTTCCAGTGTTGACCCTGCCTCCGTTAAGATATGTTTCCCAACCGGAGCCGTCAGGCCTGCGCTTGGCATCTATAGCAAGCACCACGCACTGGCTGCCGAACTTCCAGGCAGCCTCCGAAATCAGTTGAGGCCTTTTAAGCGCCCCCGAATTAACTCCCACCTTGTCCGCTCCGGCCTTCAATATTTCTCTGAAATCATCCACTGTCCTTATGCCGCCGCCCACGGTAAAGGGTATAAAAACCTGTTCGGCAACACGCCTGACAACATCCACCATGATACTTCTTGCATCCGAGGATGCCGTTATATCCAGGAAGGTGAGTTCATCAGCTCCCGCTTTATCATAAAAAGCAGCCGCCTCAACCGGATCTCCCGCATCTATAATATTTACAAACTGGACACCTTTTACAACTCTTCCCCCACGTACGTCCAGACAGGGAATGATTCTTTTTGTAAGCATATTAATTCCATGCCTCCCATCTCGCACAAAACTCCATGGAAGTCACGGCATGGAATCGGTGCCACATTTTTATTTGCTTCAAAATTTCTTTCAACCTCTACTCCTTTTGGAAATAGATGAGTATCGTATTACTAAAACTACAAGCCTTGAAGCTCAGGAACATGTGCGGTTTATGCCTCAATGGCCGCCTTCAGTTCCAGATTTCCGGTATACAATGCCTTACCCACAATGACACCGCTGACACCTGTGGCCTTCAAATCGGTTATATCCTTCAGACAGCTTACTCCCCCTGAGGCAATAACCGAAATTCCTACTGCTTTTGCCATCTCACTCATTGCCGCAAGATTTGGCCCCTGGAGCATGCCATCCCTGGCTATGTCCGTATATATGACGGTCTTTGCCCCAAGCTCTGAAACCTTCCTGGCAAAAGCTACGGCAGTCAAGTCACTGGTCTTTTCCCAACCGTGGATGGCAACCCTTCCGTCCTTTGCATCTATTCCCACCACAATTTTTTCGTTGTATTCCTTTAGCGCAGTCTTAAGCATTTCCTGATTGTTTACTGCGGACGTTCCAAGTATTACCCTGCTCAAGCCCCCGGACAGAAGGCTCTCGACAGTATCAAGACTTCTTATGCCTCCCCCCACCTGGACTGGGATTTTCAAGGTTCTGGCCATCTGTTTTATTATTTCGTGATTTTCCGTATTGCCTGACCGCGCAGCATCAAGATCCACCACATGAAGATATCCGGCGCCCTGGCTCTCCCATTTCAGCGCCATCTCAACCGGGCTGTCCCCGAATACGGTTACTTCACTGTAGCTGCCCTGCGCAAGTCTCACACACTTGCCGTTTATTATATCAATTGCGGGATATACTAGCATTTCAACCTCCTGAGCCTAAAACCGGCCCCAAATGTCCATGGATTATCATAGTGCTGCAAAATTTCTGAGTATATTCAGCCCCACCTCACCGCTCTTTTCAGGATGGAACTGGGTTCCCATTATATTTTCCCTTGCAACCGCGGCATCATAGGTAATCCCGTAATTGCAGGCAGCGGCTACCTCACTGCGCTCTTGGGCAGTCAGATAGTATGAGTGGACAAAATACACATAGCTGTTTTCCCTTATACCCCGGAATAAACCGTCCCTCTGCTTTATGCCCAGGCTGTTCCAGCCCATGTGCGGAACCTTCAGACCCATGTCAAGAGGAAATTGTGTTACGCTGCCTTTAAGCAAGCCAAGGCCCGGCACCCTTTCCCCTCCTTCGGTGCTATAGTCGAACAGGAGCTGCATTCCAAGACAGATGCCCAGAAGCGGTGTCCCTTTTCCGGCCACCTGCCGTATTACTGCTGTCATATTTGACTTTTCCAGGCTGTCCATTGCATCCGCAAAGGCTCCTACTCCCGGCAGGACCACCTTTTCGGCAGCAAGTATCTGTTCGGGCTCGGAGGTAATAACGGAATCAACCCCTATAAAGCTGAAGGCTTTGTTTACACTGGCCAGATTCCCCACACCGTAGTCGATTATAGCAATCATAATTATTTCCATGCCTCCCATCTCGCACAACCCCCCATGAAATTCATGGCATGGAATCGGTGCCACATCTTTATTTGCTTCAAAGTTTCTTTCAACCTTCTTCTCCAATCATACACCGGCAGGCTGCTCCCCCAAAAGGGTCCTAAAACTTTTTTCCGGTTATTCTCTCATAGGCTTCAATATATTTTGCCTCGGTCTTTCCGATTACTTCTTCCGGCAGGGCAGGCGCAGGGGGCTGTTTATCCCAGTCGAGACTTTCCAGATACTCTCTCAGGAACTGCTTGTCAAAGCTCTTCTGAGCCTTCCCGGGCTCATATTCGTCCATAGCCCAGAATCTGGAGGAGTCAGGCGTAAACATCTCGTCACCCACCACCAGTTCACCGTCGGACATTCCAAATTCAAATTTTGTATCCGCCAATATAAGACCCTTGCTTTCGGCGTGCCGGCTTGCTTTCCTGTACAGGCTTATGCTTGACTCCTTCAGCTTGTTGGCCAGCTCTGTGCCGATTTTTTCACAGAGAGTCTCAAAAGATACATTTATGTCATGCCCTTCCGACTCTTTTGTAGAAGGTGTAAAAATAGGTTCAGGAAGTCTGTCACCCTGCTTGAGTCCCGCAGGAAGCTTGATTCCGCATATTTCCCCGGTCTGCTGGTACTCCTTTAAGCCTGAGCCTTCAAGATAGCCCCTGACTATGCATTCCGCCGGAACCATTTCTATTTTTTTCACCAGCATGGACCTGCCTTCCAGCTCTTCCTTGAATTGAGAAAGTCCCTCAGGGTACTTGCTCACATCGGTAGTAACCACGTGATTGCCGATTACATCCTTTGTATAATCAAACCAAAAGGCTGATATGCTGTTTAAAACCTTTCCCTTGTTGGGAATAAGTTCGGAAAAAACAACATCAAATGCCGATATCCTGTCAGTTACAACTATGAGCAGTTCATCGCCCAAATCATAAACATTTCTAACCTTGCCCTTTATGAACAAAGGTAATTTGATAAAATCAGTGTCGTTAATAAGCATAATATCCTCCAACTCCAGGTTTGACCTGTTTGCCTTGAAAAAATTAAAATTTATTTGAAAGCCATGTTTACAGCGTACCTTTTGTAGACATCACTCCAACTATTCTTGTGTCAATTTTTGTAGCTTCATCAAGCGCCTTTCCGAACGCCTTGAATATGGCTTCTATTATGTGATGGCAGTTGCTTCCGTGCAAAAGCTTGACATGAAGAGTAATGCCGGCGTTGAAAGCTACCGCTCTGAAGAACTCCTCCACCATCTGAGTGTCCATCTGTCCAACCATCTGACGGGTCATACAGGCATCAAATACAAGGAAAGGTCTGTCACTTAAATCCAGCGAAACCTGAACCAGCGCCTCATCCATTGGAACAAAGGCTGTTCCGTATCTTTTTATTGATCTCTTATCTCCCAACGCCTGCCTGATGGCCAACCCCAAGGCTATGCCGGTATCTTCCACCGTGTGATGGGAATCCACATGCAGGTCACCGTTTACTTCAAAAACGGCGTCCATAAGGCCGTGCCGTGCAAACAGCACCAGCATGTGGTCAAAGAAGCCTATTCCGGTATTGGCAGTACAGTCTCCCTTTCCGTCAATATTAATCTGAAGCTTGATCTGGGTTTCTTTTGTATTTCTGCTAACCAAGCCTTCTCTCAAAGGTATCCCCCCGTTCATTTTCATATTTCAAAATCCAAACCAGCCACTAATCTTCCGAACTATTTTGGGATTTTTCTTATAAATGTTCGTTAATCATTATAACAGATTGATTTGAGTTCATCAAGCAGAATGGTATTTTGCTGCTCGGTTCCCACGCTTATGCGGAGGCAGTTCTCCAGAAGGGGTGAAGCACCGAATATTCTTATAAATATGCCCTTTTCACATAGCTTTTTATATACCTCTTTACATCTGTCTGCTTTTACAAGTATGAAGTTGGAATGTGACTGGAATACCTGAATGCCCCGGATTTGCTCCAGCTCTCCCGAGAGGCGTTTTCTTTGGTCCACAAGATATTGGACATTTTTTCTGATTTCGTCCTTTTCCTCCAGAACCAGTTGTGCCGTGTACTGGGACAGGCGGCTTATATTATAGGGAGCCCTGGCAAGATTTACGGCTGCTGTGAGGGCAGGCCCGGCTATGCTGTACCCGCATCTGATGCCGGCAAGCCCGTAAGCCTTTGAAAAGGTTCTGAGGACAATAAGGTTTTCAAATTCAAGTGTGTGCGGGATCACAGTAGTGTCACAAAATTCTGCGTAGGCCTCATCCACTACTACCACCGCATTTTTGCAATACCTTACCACCTGGAGCACGTCTGCCGCAGGCATTATATTGCCCGTGGGGTTATTGGGGTTGCAGATATACACAAGCTTTGGCTTTTCCCGGTCATAAGCTTCAAATATTGTCTCTTTGCAATATTCAAATCTCTGTCCGGGTTCAAGAATATACTTTACAGGTGTTCCGCCTGCTATTATGCAGGAATCCCCATACATTCCGAAGGAAGGGGCGGGATAAAGCACCTTGTCCCCGGGGCCTACAAATACATTGGCAATGACCTGTATCAGTTGATCCGAACCTGTTCCTACGATTATATTTTTATAGTCCACAGTCCAATGCTCCGAAAGAGCTTTTCTGAGTTCTACCGAATCTGTATCAGGATACAGATTCAGCTTGGGGTCCTTTAAAACGTATTCTGCCAGCTTTTGCCTTGCAGCGGCAGGGAGGTTGAAGGGGCTCTCATTGGCATCCAGCTTTATCCTGTAGGGCTGCTGGTTGGCATTATATGGTATGAATGACCGTATTTCAGGCCTTATTAATTCTTCAATCATAATGTATTCCATCCTTATTTGAATTTTCCGCCAACGCCTTTATTTACAAGGCGGACAATACTATTTTCCAGAACTGCCGGTAAATCTGACCCGTATGGCATTCGCATGGGCATCCAGAAGTTCCGCCTCAGCAAACCTTATTATATCCTGGCTGGTTTTTTCCAAAGCAGCCCTGTTATAGTATATAAGGCTTGATTTTTTAATAAACTGATCCACATTGACGGGTGATGAAAAGCGTGCAGTTCCGCTTGTGGGCAGTACGTGGCTTGGCCCTGCCATATAGTCTCCCAGCGGTTCGGGAGAATAATTCCCAATAAATATTGCACCTGCATTTTTTATTGCTCCCAGAAGGCCCATAGGCTCCTCAACGCATATTTCCAGATGCTCGGGAGCAATGCTGTTTGAAACTTCTATGGCTCTTTCAATATTTTCCACCAGCACTGCATAGCCAAAATCCTTAAGAGCCTGTTGTGTTATTGTGCCGCGGCTCAAGGTGGAGAGCTGCAGCTCAATCTGCCTGGAGACCTGCTCAATCAGGCTTGCGTCGTCAGTTACAAGTACGGAGGATGCAAGCTTGTCATGCTCTGCCTGGGAAAGAAGGTCAGCGGCCACATATTCCGGCTTTGCAGTGGAATCCGCAATTATGAGTATTTCACTTGGCCCTGCAAACATGTCAATATCGCAGTCACCAAATATCAGACGCTTTGCGGTAGCCACATATACATTTCCAGGGCCGCATATTTTATCCACCGCGGGAACGGTTTCGGTGCCATAGGCCATAGCACCGATGGCCTGTGCGCCGCCCACCCTGAAAACCTGCTCCACACCCGCTTCTCTTGCAGCAACAAGTATGGCCGGATTTACACTGCCATCCTGTGACGGCGGAGTGCACATGATTATTTTTGATACCCCGGCAACCTTCGCCGGAACTGCAGTCATCAGCACAGAGGAGACCAGCGGAGCCGTTCCCCCGGGTACATACAAGCCCACCTTTTCCAAAGGGCGCACCAACTGCCCCAGAACAGTTCCATCCTCTGCCGGACTGATCCAACTGTTCTGAAGCTGCTTTTCATGAAAGCTCTGTATATTTTGCTTCGACCTTCTTATGGTCTCCAGCAATTCCGGCGCTACAGCCGCATAAGCGGCAGTTATTTCCTCTTCCGGCACCCTGACACTGTCTATTTCGGCCTTGTCAAATTTCCTGCTGTATTCTTTGAGGGCTTTGTCTCCCTCCATACGCACATTTTCCAGGATATCAGCCACAATTTTAATTACGCTGGCACCCTCCTGTGTCCCGGTGCGCTGTGTGAGCTTCCGGTACAGTTCTTTCGCCTTAATGCCATTTTCATCTTTCGTAAGATCCAATACGTTTATCATACCCTACCTCCGCGCGGCTCTCATAACTAGCGTCTCAGCAGAAGCTGCCGGCGCACTCCGTCTATTATTTTCTGAATCCTCTCATTTTCCATCTTCATGCTCACTCTGTTGACCACCATTCTGGCACTTATGTCAGCTATGTTGTCCAGCACAACAAGTCCGTTCTCCTTCAGAGTCCTTCCGCTTTCAACCAGGTCCACTATGACTTCGGACAGTCCTACAAGCGGCGCAAGCTCCACCGAACCGTTAAGCTTTATTATCTCCACGCTTTCGCGCCTTGTCTTTTCAAAATAATTTCTTGCAATATTGGGGTATTTTGTTCCCACTCTTCTGATGGTAAGTTCATCTATTTTTCCCTGAAGCTCTGCCGGACCTGCCAGCGCCATTTTGCAGGCTGCGAAGCCAAGGTCCAGCACCTCGTACAGGTTTCTTCCCTCTTCCAGGATTGTATCCTTTCCGACTATACCTATGTCGGCAGTGCCGTACTCAACATATGTAGGAACATCGGCTGGCTTTGCAAGGAAGAATTTGATCTTGTTCTTCTCATCGCATAAAATCAATTTTCTGGTTGATGACTTTAATTCCGAGCAATCTATTCCAATAGCTTCAAACAGCTCTACTGACATCTCTGTAAGTCTTCCCTTTGATAGGGCAATGGTTAAATACCTCATATTCCCTCCGTCATACACTCTCAAATTGTTTATCATGTTCTCATTTGCTGTTGAGAATAGCTTCAATACTGGTCTCGCTGACAATATCGTTTTCCAGGTCATGCACCAGTATCCTTCCGTCAGCCTCAATAAGTATCACTCCGCCTATCTGCTTTGAGCGGGCATATTCCAAGCCCTTCTCAATGCCCTCCCCCAGCATCATGGTTTCAATGTTCATATCCTGTTTCCTCAGAGTCTCTGCAATTTCAATGGCACTTTTCCTGCTGTTTTTCTTGTAGCAGATCAGTGAGTCCACGCCGGGCCTGTCTTTGGACAGCAGCGTTTTTCCCAGCGCCATCATCAGCATGTTTATGCCTATTGAAAACCCTATGGCGGGGCAGTCCTTTCCAAAGGTCGAGGTGAGACTGTCATATCTTCCTCCCGAAAGAATGGGGAAGCCAACCCCGTAGGTAAAACCTCTGAATATTATGCCTGTATCGTAATCAGGGCCCTTCAGCATGCCCAGGTCAATGGATATATACTTTGTCAGGCCATAATCCCTGAGTATGTTGATTACCTCTTCTATATTTTCTATTGCCGCAAGGCTTTTCTTATTTTTTGTAATCTTTTTCAGCTTTTCTATCACGTCCAGGGACCCGAATAACCCCGGCAGCTTCAGGATCAATTCCCTCAGCTCGTCCGGCATGCTGTAGCGGTCTACTATCTCTTCAACCCCTACATAGTCTTTTCTGTCAATCAGTTTTGAAATTCCGGCAATATCTTTCTCGGAAAGTCCTGCTTCCTCAGCCAGACCATTAAAGAAGCCGACCTGGCCGATGTCTATCTGGAAGTTTTCCAGTCCTGCTGCTTTCAGGGTATTTATGGCGACAGCTATTATCTCGGCGTCACTCTCGCAGGAGGAATCCCCCAGCAGTTCCACTCCTACCTGGGTGAACTCGTTCTGGCGTCCTCCGCCTACCTCATTGAACCTGAACACATTTCCTATATAGGAATACTTTATGGGAAGCTGTACATCCCTGTTTTTAGTTGCGGTGATTCTCGCCACAGGAACAGTTATATCCGGCCTGAGAACAAGTATCCTGCCCTTCTGGTCGAAGAACTTCACCATGCCCTCCTGTGGAAAGGATTCTATATCTGTTGAGAATACATCAAAAAATTCAATTGTGGGCGTCTCAATTTCATAAAAGCCGTAGGATCTGAAGGTTTTTCTGATGCGGCCTTCCATTTCCTTTTTTGCATAACACTCATCAAACAGGATATCCTGAACTCCGTCAGGAGTATAAATCTTCCACTTTGACATAAATACCTCACTGTTAATTTATTTGTAATGTTCATACTGTCACTTTATTAATCTTCTTTACTTTATTATGATAAAGTTGTAAAGCGGTACATTAATAAATTATATTTATTATATTTTATTTTATTATACCAGTCAATAGGAAAAATTTAAAATAAAAGACGGGGTAAAGGAATTTGTTGCATTGGCGGGAAGTCCATTAAAATAAGCTGTCCGCCAGTTTGCTCCAGAATGAAAAAGGCCCATCATACGGTTTATACCGCCACGGGCCTTCCGCATTATCATGCCGGAGTGCCCGCCAGCTCCTGCATGATGCAGGAGTAACGGTAAATCACCTATGATGAGCCATTTACTCAATCAGCTATCTTTACTACTCTTCCAGCTTTTCTTCAACAACTTTTTCTTCCTTCTTTTCCTGGATTTTTTCAATTATGCCGGGAACCATGTCCACCAGCTTATCCAGTCCGCCTGACTTTCTTATTGGCAGCAGCTCCACTTTTTCACCCTGAATCACAAGTACCGCAGTAGGAGATATTCTCGCTCCCGTACCTCCTCCGCCGCCTATGCCTCCGTTGCCCTTTTCATCGGTGCCGTTGCCGCCCCCGGTTCCAAGCCCGAAGGAAAGATTTATAAACGGTACGATTGTTGTCTCCCCGATCTTTATCGGATCTCCAACCACTGTCTTAGTCTTCAGAAAATTCTCCAGTTTGTCAAAAATAGTTTCTACGCTTTCTTTAAAATCAAAGTTCGCCATGTTTTTATTCTCCTTTTTATTATTATTTTAAGATTTTTTAACCAGATGCTTCTTACCGGGCGGGTCAGTACAAATTCCAGTGCCGCCCCCAGCAGGTAGTAGAGCCGGATACTGCCTGCCATTGTCAAGCTGCCTGTTGTTGCATCATCCTCAAAATCAGGCTGCAAATCAATATTGTATCTATTTAAAATTGCAAATCCCTGTCCCTGCAGGGCGCACAGCAATCCGGCATACAGCGGATCTCCGAAGCCGCCCTTCAGGCTGAGTTCAAAGCTTTCGGGCTTGCAATGGTTCAGTATCTTTAAAATGCAGTAAAGGCCTTTTTTTATAACCTCCCGGGTAAGATAGCCATAGGGGCTTTTACGTTTGCGTTCCTTTTTTGGTTTCTTTTTCTGATTTTCACTTTTTTCCTCATTGTCGTCAGCCGGCCTGCGCTCCCCGGCTTGCAGCTTTTTATGAAATCCCAGTATTCTGACGCCGGAAGAAAGCCGCCCTTCGTTATAACCGGCGTTTATCCTTACTCCTCCATACAGCCAGGTGACAGAGGCCCTAAACCATCCATTTTCATATTTCCCCCCTGAAAAACCGTATTTAAACGGAATAAACAATACCAGAAGGAGCACCGCAAGTATTATCAGCAATATGCTCTTTAAAATGTATCCCAGAACTATTAAACCCAGCATTTATACCTCCCGGAAAGTCTGCTATTTTGCCGCCAGCATCCTTTTGACACCTTTCCTTACCCCCTTGCCCACTCCCTTTGCAAGGTCTTTTGACGCTTTCTTCAGCATTTCGGGAGTTTGCTTTGCCCCGGGCAGATATTCCATAAATTTGCGGGACATTTTTATATTATTCAACTGCATGTTGATAATCTGTCTGGCCGGACTTGTTTGCTCCCTGCCAAGAGCCTTGTCTATGAGACCTTCGGCCATGCCCTCCAGCTCCTCCGGATATTCCAGGGCATAGTTATTTTTGTTTCCAAGCTCCCAAAACATAAGCTTAAGCTCGGAGAGTTCTCTCCTGCATGTTTTGCATATGCTTAAATGTTCCTCTATAAAAAGCTTTAAAAGCGGGTCCACGATACCTTCAAGATAATCCTGAAGCAGGGCTTTATCCATTTTTCCGCAGCTATTTTCATTGTCCGTGTTAAGATTAAGTGCTTCCTCCATATGCGCCTCCCGTTTTTGTTATACTACAGCTCCCAGACACCTTGTCTGACCAGATTTTCCTTTATTGTGGCTCTGCCCTTATGTATCAGCGTTTTTACAGTCCCTGCCGGCAGCTTCATGGCCCCTGCTATTTCCTCATATTTCATCTGCTTCATATGTCTGAGCAGCAATGCCATCCGTTGATTGTCGGGAAGTTTTTTTATGGCTTCCTCCAGGGCTTTTTTCGTATCCTTGCACACTATAGCCGCTTCGGCAGTATCGGAGGAGCATACTATGTTTTGAAGTTCATCGCCGTTTTCATTAGTTTCATTGAGTGAAACATTTTCCCTTTTGCTTCTTATAAAGTTCAGGCACTTATTCACAGTGATCTTTTTGATCCAGGGAAGGATTGAATACTGCTCCTTGAAGCCTCCGAAGGCCTTGAACACGGATATGAATACCTCCTGCGTCATGTCCAGGGCATCCTCCTTGTTTCCTGAATAATGAAAGGCAATTGAGTAGACGTATTTTTTATATCTTTCATACAGGAGTTCCAGGCCCCTTCTGCTATTCTTCTGGTATTCTCTGAATATTGTTATATCCGAAACCTCCAATTACCCTATCACCACCCTCTTATTGAGCCTTCTAATATATATACACTTCAAATTAAAAAAAGTTTTAGAATTTTGTAATTTTCTAAAACTTTTTTATCTGATTATTTATTTTTTTAATTTTTCATCCAACTATTTTAAAGGTGATTTCATCAGAACCTTCAAGGTAAATAAGCTCAGCACCCAGGGGATGGGCTTCAAAGGACGCCCCCTTCAAGTTGCTCACCGCTCCCACGTTTCTCATTATTATTGAATAGTTCCTTATCCCGCTGACAGCAACCGACACATTTTCACCGTTTCTGGCTGCCCTGACCAGACCTTCAGGCCTTCCATCCATGCTGTAAATGGTTGCAGCAGCAGGCTCAGCCTCTCCCAGCTCGAAAATATGAAAAGTGGTGTCCTTAAGGTAGTCATAATCAGGAACGTTTTCGTTGCTTCCCACCGCAATTATGGAATTTGGCCTTACCATAAGGGGAAGACTCATGAAATCGTGTTTTTCATACTGCCAGGCTCCGCCGGACACCCTCCGGTTTGAAATAAAATTTGTCCATGTCCCCTCCGGCAAATAATAATCCACACTGCCCTCTTCATTAAATACAGGAGCAACCAGCAGGGAGTCTCCCAGCATATACTGGGTATCCAGGTAATCACAGGCTCTGTCCCTTTCAAACTCCAATATCATGGGCCGCATGGACGGTACTCCACATATGGCGGTGTCACAGGCGGTACTGAATAAATAGGGCATGATTGAGCATTTTAGCCTGCTGAAATACCTCACTACATCCACCGACTCTTCGTCAAACAGCCAGGGTACCCTGTAGGAACTGCTGCCATGAAGCCTGCTGTGAGTGGACAGCAAGCCGAATGCAGCCCACCTTTTGTATAAATCAGGAGCTGCCGTATTTTCAAACCCGCTTATATCATGACTCCAGAAGCCAAAGCCTGACATGCACAGTGACAGGCCCCCTCTCAGGCTTTCAGCCATGGATTCGTATCTGGACACACAGTCGCCGCCCCAATGTACGGGAAACTTTTGTGAGCCCACCGTGGCACTTCTGGCAAACAATACGGCTTCTTCCTTTCCAAAGCGCTGCGCCAGCAAGTCATAAACCACCTTGTTGTACAGGTAGGTGTAGTAATTGTGCATTTTTTGAGGATCTTCACCATTGTGGTACACCACGTCGGTGGGAATTCTTTCTCCGAAGTCTGTTTTGAAGCAATCCACACCCATATCAAGCAGTTCATTCAGTTTACCGGCATACCACTCACAGGCGGCAGGATTTGTAAAATCCACGATACCCATTCCAGGCTGCCATAAATCCCACTGCCAGGCTTCACCATCCTCAAGCTTTAAAAGATAGCCGTTCTCCGCAGCCTGGCCGAACAGTACGGACTTCTGCGCAATGTAGGGGTTTATCCATACGCAAATCTTTAACCCTTTTTCCTTCAATCTTTTCAGCATGTTCACAGGATCCGGGAAAACCTCCTTGTCCCATTGGAAGCTGCACCACTCATATTCCTTCATCCAGAAACAGTCAAAATGGAAAACCCGCAGAGGAATATCCCTTTGAAGCATTCCATCCGCAAAGGAGGCCACAGTATTCTCGTCATAATCCGTGGTGAAGGAAGTTGTCAGCCACAGGCCGAAAGACCATGCCGGCGGCAGAGAAGGCCGGCCTGTAAGTGCAGTGTAGTTATGTATGACTTCCTTCAGGTCTCTGCCTCCCACCACAAAATAATCCAGGCTCTCTCCGGAAACACTGAACTGTACTCTGGATACGGCCTCGGAGGCCACCTCAAAGGACACCTTTTCCGGATGATTTACAAATACCCCATAGCCTTTGTTGGTAATATAGAAGGGAATGCTTTTATATGCCTGTTCCGACGAGGTTCCCCCGTCTTCATTCCAGATATCGATGCTCTGCCCGTTTTTGACAAAGGCGGAAAACCTCTCTCCCAGTCCATAAACACATTCTCCCACCGACAGGTCCAGTTGCTCCCGCATATAGGCCCCCTGGCCTTCAACTGTTATGTATCCCATTTGGCCCCTGCCTGTTTTTGTCAGAAGTCTGCCACGGTAATAAAAGCTCATGGAGAAATCCACTTTGTCAACGCGAACCAGGGTTTCTCCGCTTTTCAACACCAATTGCCGGTCTTCATCGCATATTTCAGGAACGAACCCATTATTAATATTCAGTTCAAATTCAGGGTCCTTCTGTCTTTTTATAAAATGCCGGGAAACTACTCTGATAATATCACTGCAGGGTGAACTAAGCTCAATGGTGAGCATTGGCCCCTGCAAAGTCTGTCCCCGGTGCAGGATTTTGTTAACCGGAGCATATAATATTATCGAATTTCCATTAATACGGTAGTCCCTGACTTCCGCCGGCGAATGTATGGCGACGCCCTTTCTCTTTTGCCAAAAGCCGTCTGTGAACTTCATACCTGACCCTCCATTTCATAACCAGAATCATATTTCATATGTCATTCTGCTTTTTTCAGATTGGCCATCGAAGCCATGAGCCTTTTCATACCGGCTCCCTCAAACTGAATTTCAAGCATCTGGTCGCCATTGTCCGGCGTTGCCTTGGTAATGGTCCCTCTTCCGAATTTCTTATGCTCAACTTCTTCCCCCACATTGAAGTCCGTATTCCCCGCCGGTTTTGAAACGGCAGTACCACCGGCAACAGAAGCTCCTGCTCCAAAGCCCCTTGAAACAAGATTGGAGCTCAGCAAATCCTTTAAGGAACCTGTTCCAGCCGCCTTTGGCCTGTCAGCACCAGACCCGGCAGGCGTTTTTGTTTCCCAGGGAAGTCCGGCCCCCTCACTGCTTGTCTCACCACGGCTCCTGCCTGACATGGAATTCCTGCTGCCTGAGGTTTGTGATGAACCGGAGGTTTGCGCCGAACTCCAGCTTTGACCTGAACTCCAACTTTGATTTGAACTCCAACTTTGAGCTTTAGTCCAGCCAACAGTCTCCCTGGTCTGCTGCCCGGAGCTTCTGGAGGAATCAAACGGATACTCCACCAGTTCGTCAGGTATCTCCGACAGGAACCTGGAGGGTTTGTTATAGCTGGAATTGCCAAACAGTGTCCTGAACCGGGCATTTGAAAGATACAGCTTTTCCCTTGCACGGGTTATCCCCACATAGCAGAGCCTTCTTTCTTCCTCCAACTGGTCGGGGCCCTCGGTTATAGCTCTGTAGCCCGGGAAAACGCCTTCCTCCAGTCCCGGAATGAACACGACAGGAAATTCAAGCCCTTTGGCACTGTGCATGGTCATCAATACCACATAGTCCTGTTCCTCTTGGAGATTGTCCAGGTCTGAAACAAGTGATACATGTGCAAGGAATTCTTCCAGACTGTTGTCTTCACTGTTTTTTTCAAACTCCATGGCAACTGATTTCAATTCCTTTATATTTTCTATTCTGGATTGTGCTTCAACTGTATTTTCCATCTCATACTCTCTTAAAATGCCGGTATCATCCACCACCAAGTCCAACAACTGGGCAATGCCCATGTTTTCCTTCATGGTCCTGAGCTTTAGTATCATTGTGGAAAAATTCCCCAGCTTATTTGCCGCCCTTTTCAGGGAAGGGCATTCCTCTGCATTGGAGATAATGGAGAATATGGACACTCCGCTTTCAAGGGCCAGGTTCTCTGCCGCATCAACCGTTGCATCACCAATTCCTCTTTTGGGAACATTGACGACCCTTTTGAGGCTGACGTTATCAGCCGGATTCTGTATCAATCTCAGATAGGCAATTATGTCCTTGATTTCCTTTCTGTCATAGAACTTCTGTCCTCCCACAATTTTATAAGGCAGTCCTTCACGCATAAACATTTCTTCAAGCACACGGGACTGGGCATTTATCCTGTACAGCACTGCAAACTCCCTGTACTTCCTGTTATCTTCCATTGCAAGCCTCTGAATTTCCCTTGCGGTATACAGGGCTTCCTCATGTTCATTGTCATTTTCACATATTACTATCCTGCTTCCGCCCTTGTTGTCGGTCCAAAGGCTTTTTGATTTCCTGCCGGTATTGTTTTTGATTACATAGTTTGCGGCATCCAGGATATTCTGGGTCGACCTGTAATTCTGCTCCAGCTTTATGGTTTTACAGCCTTTAAAATCCTTCTCAAAGTCCAGGATATTCCTTATATTTGCACCTCTCCATCCATAAATGGACTGGTCATCATCACCTACCACGCACAAATTCCCATGAGCTTCAGACAGCTTTCTTACCAGGGTATACTGTGCCGTATTGGTATCCTGATACTCGTCTACAAGAATATATCTGAATTTTCTCTGGTAGTATTCCAGCACCTCCGGGTTCTGCTCAAACAGCCTTATGGTATTCATTATTATGTCGTCGAAATCCAGGGCGTTGTTGCTTTTAAGCTTTTTCTGATACAGGCTGTACAGCTTGGATATCTTGCCCATGCGAAAATCGGAGGCATACAGTTTTTCAAAATGGACTGCATCAATAAGCTCGTCCTTTTGCTTACCTATTGTTTCAAGCACAGACTTGGGGGGGAAATTCTTTTCGTTGATATTAAGCTCTTTTATACATTCCTTTATTACTACCTGCTGATCCTGGGTGTCATAGATTACGAAGCTTTTATCGTAGCCCAGCTTCTCAATATCTCTCCGGAGCATCCTTATGCATATTGAGTGGAAGGTTCCCACCCACATATCGTTACCCAGGTTTCCGATAAGGTTGTCTATCCTTTCCCGCATCTCCCTTGCAGCCTTGTTTGTAAAGGTGATAGCCAATATATTGTAGGGCAGTACCCCCTGTTCCCTTATAAGATATGCTATTCTGTTGGTTAAGACTCTCGTCTTTCCAGAACCCGCCCCTGCCAGTATCAATAGCGGCCCCTCATCGTGCAGCACCGCATTTTTTTGTTCCGCGTTCAACCCGTTTAATAAATCCATTTCTTCCTCCATATACTAAATACTGCATTCACTCAACCGCCTTTACCCATAACATTGCAAATGCCGAGGTGTAAAATTCAGCCCGGCATAAATGGGAATGCAGCAATTGAGAAATGCAATCTAAAAACAGCTTTATCAATTATATTTATTATATTTCATTTTCAGTTTTATGACAAGGAAGCCAACTGGCAATGAACAGCCTCCAGTGTGTCCTCAATAGAGTTATTTGAGCAGTCCAGCTTTATATCGGCATATTTTTCATACAAAGGTTCTCTCTCTCTGTAGAGGTCTTCCAGAGTCTGCCCCTTGCTCAAAACCACTCCTCTGGTCTTCAGGTTCCTCAGCCGCTTGTTGACAGTCTTCATGGTAATATACAGATATATGACAATTCCATCCTCTTTCAGGTGCTTCATGGCCTTTTCGCTGTACACGGCACTGCCGCCGGTAGCTATAACAGTATTTTGGCAGGCAAGTGAAAGTATGGCTTCCTCCTCCTTCTCCAAAAAACCACCGGCGCCCTGGGTGTTCAGAATATCCTGAAGCAATCTTCCATGCCTGGTTTGAATCAGAACATCCGTATCAATGAAATCCATGCCCAGATTCTTTGCTATTATAACACCGACCGTACTCTTACCGGCACTCGGCATGCCAATCAAAACAATATTCTTCACGCTGTACCCTTTCCGTCTGAATTTACAGTCATATGGCAAAAGTATGCCCCGGCAGGCTCCTATTTATTTTTAAAATAGTCGGATCTTATTGCCATGTCGGCATACTCAAGTCCCTGAAGAATTTCAGCTTTCCTGGACTCTGCCATGTTTCCCCGGAATTCGCCATTTGATAAAAGAACATAGTCTTCTCTCGTATTCATAAGGTTTCTTCCAAACACCGTATTCTCGTATTCACTTTCATCTATGCCCAGCATATACAGGAGCGTCGGCATAAGGTCTATCTGACCGCCGGTGGTATGGATTGTTTGTGCCTGCTGTCCTTTACTGTAGATAATCAGGGGTATCCTTTTATCGTTATCAAGCCACCAATCCTGTGAAGGCTTGATATTTTGTATTTCATCGTTAAAGTACTTGTGCACCGAGTCATGGTCGCCGTATACCGCCAGAACCGTATTATCCAGCACTCCGGACTTATCAAGCTCATCAATAAAGGTTCCTATGCAGCCGTCGGTATAATTGATGCTCTGAAAATAACCGCCCAGCCTGCTTTCAGCCAGTGCTCCCTCCAGCTTCAGCTTCTGGTGCCGCTGGGGCATTTCAAATGGGGAGTGGCTGGACAATGTTACCATAAAATTATAGAAAGGTGCCTTCTGCTTTATTACGGTATCTTTTACCTGCCTTAAAAAGGATCCGTCACTCAGGCCAAGGAAAATAACTTCATCCATACTAAAGCTTTTAGAATCTATACACTGCTGAAAACCAATGTTTTTCAGTGCTTCCATCCAGTTCCAATACTCTCCGTTATCAGGATGTATGGCTTTGGTGCTGTAACCATGCTTCTCCATTATAGCCGGCATGGAATTATATCTTGTATAGGGGAACCTGAAAAAAGTACTGCCTTTTCTGACAGGGAAAACAGAGGTATTTGTCATAAGATCGGCATCGGAGCTTGTCCCCTCATTTATCTGCGCATAATAATTATCAAAGTATATTCCGTTTGACAGAAGCTTGTTAAGGCTGGGTGTTATCTCCTGCCCGTCCACCGACTTGCCGATAACGAAGTTTTCCAGGGATTCCACCTGAAGAATCAGCAGGTTCTTGCCTTTATATATACCCTTGTAGCTGTCGGGCGGGAGCTTTTCATTTTTTTTGTCTATCCACGACTGAATATCCGCCCTGTCCTTATCTGATATATTGTAGGGCTTAAAATCCGAGAAAAAAACATAGCAGTCATATACATGATATCCCATGGGTGAAGTATTCCGTATTGTCTGGGCGGGATTCCAATGTGTATAAAAAATATAATCATTTTTGCTGCTGCCGTATACATCAATAGCTATATGGCTTGCTGTAATGTACCCCACCGATATCAGGATTATGGTAAAAAAAGCAATCAGCCTGGCCTTGAGGTTTGTAAACAAAGGGGATGAGTATTCCACCAGATTCCGGGTCACTATTAATAAGACGGCTATGATGGGTATATCAAAGCCAAACACTATGTCACAGGGTCTGAACATGGCAAATATACTGTCCCATAAGTTGTTAAGGTTGCCTGTCTGCCTTAATAGCTGGGTTGATAGGAAATTTCCGCTGGCCCTGATATACACGGCATCAAATGCAAAGAGAAAGGAACAAAGAAAATTAAGTATCAAAAGGACCCACAGCCTTCCCCTATTCCTGGCAAGCAGGCTGAAGGCCGCTATTATTAATAAAAACGCCACACATATGGGCATATATGTTATATTTTTCAAGCCGCGGGACATGTCAATCAAGGATTGATTGCTGCTGTTGACAAAACCCATAAGCACAATGGATTTTATGAGCAGCATAGCTAAAGTCAAAAAGAACAACCACTCTTGAAGAAGGTATCCCAACAATCCGGTTCCTCGTTTCAAGCTTCTTCTATAAGCTACGGTAACACCGTAAGAGGTTTTTGCCATCATATTAAATTTTCTCCCACAAAAACACATTATTTTAAAATCAAATTTGTAGTAATTATATTACTTTAGCGGAGGAAAAGTCAATTGCCGCAGACTTAAAAGCTCCTCTTCCCGCCGGAAACCGGCAGAAAAAGGAGCTTGGCAGCTTATACATTCACATGGGGACAAATAACATACATCAGAATTCCGGCTCAATCAAGCCATAGTTTCCGTCCTTGCGCTTATACACCACATTTACCTGTCTGGTGTCAGCATTATAGAACATAAAGAATTCATGTCCCAGAAGATTCATCTGAAGGACTGCTTCTTCAACATCCATGGGTTTTACCGCAAATCTTTTGGATCTTACGATTCTGAACTCTTTTTCTTCAGGAACCTCATCGGTAAACTTCACATTATCAAATCTGAAATCATTTTCATGGAGTCTTCTTTCCAGCCTGGTTCTGTTCTTTCTGATTTGTCTTTCCAAAAGGTCTATGGTCTTATCTATGGAGGAATACATGTCCTCGTTTGATTCTTCCGCTCTTAATACTATTCCGTTGAAAGGAATGGTTACTTCAACAATCTGCCTGCTTTTCTGTACGCTCAAGGTAACATGAGCCTCGGTCTCACCTGTAAAAAATTTATCGAGCTTGTTTATTTTTTTAGTTACCCTCTCCTTGAGACCTTCGGTAACATCAATATTTTTTCCTGTAATGATAATTTTCATAAATAACAGCCCCTCTCTGAATTTGGTGTACTTCAAACTTTGAGCAATTTATATAACGGTACTTGTTACAATTTGTTATTTCTACATCATTTGAACAAAATCCTTCAAATTTTTAATGTTTTCTCATTTGAAAACAAAATTTTCAAAACTTTAAATCAAAGTATTAACAATAGACAAAAGAGTTTTGCACAATTCTTCAACAAAACACCTGTTTTGTGTATAGCTTTCTGTGGATAATGTGCATAACCTTGTTTATAACTGCTATAATGAGGAATTTGACCTGTGGAATACTTCTGAATATTTTTTTGAGCCTCATACTATTATCTGCATTGAGGAAAGCTTTTATAATGGGCATATTTTCTGAATTTTTCCAATTTAGGACAAAATGAATAAAAAAAGCAGGTTGACCATGTAAATGCCAGCCTACCCAAATATACTATTTGGTTTTTATCATCTATTAAATTTTTTTACTTGAATAACACTTGCTACAGAAAACAGGCTTATCCAAATGTGGTTTGAAAGGAACCCTCGTGGGTTGTCCGCATTCAGCGCATACCGCATCATACAGCTCTTTTTTTGCCGAATGATCTCTTTTTCCTCTACAAGCCTTACATCTTGTAGGTTCGTTTTGGAATCCCTTTTCAGCGTAAAATTCCTGCTCTCCGGCTGAAAAAATAAATTCCTCACCACATTCCTTGCAAACCAAGGTTTTGTCATTATACATTGTATCGCCCCTCACTTAACAGGTATTTTAATATTTTACATTATATTACATACACTACCATTATTCAATATTTATTTTTTATGGCAGCCCTGTCATATGGAAGTTAAGGAGTCCGAAACACTTTTCCCAGGCTTTTTTCAGCGTTCCCACAGCCTGGCAGGGTATTTGCCTTCCAGCACCATATTGCCTATGGATTGACGGACTACAGGCTTATCCTCCTGATAGGTAACGCCATACCACCTGTCATTTGTTGAAAGAACTTTTACATCAGCCTTTCCTGTCTTTATGAGATTATCAACCACCGTGGGAAGGAAAAACTCTGCTTTGAGGATATTATCCCTGCTTTTTTCAAGGAATATGGGAAACTGCTCCTCCAGTTCGTTGAAAAGACTGGGATTAAAACCCCAGGTGTTCATTGAGACAATGTTTCCCTTTGGTATGACAATCCAGTCACGGTCGTCCTCGGTATATTTTGTCTGGTCTCCGAAATTCATTATTTTAGTTCTCTCATTTATGTCCATGAGGTTGCCGGCAGTATCCACATTGCATACACCTCTTGCAACATGTCCGTTTTCCGTCAATGTATTTTCAAGAATAAAGCCTACCATGCAGTATTTATATTTTCCCGGGCTGTCCTGGTTGCCGGAAAGAAAATCATATAAAAGCCTATAGGTTTCAGCTCCATAAAAATCATCCGCATTAATGACTGCAAACGGAGTTTTTACAGCTTTTCCGGCACTGAGCACGGCATGTCCCGTCCCCCAGGGCTTAACCCTGCCCTCGGGTACATCAAATCCCCCGGGCAAATTTCCAAGGCTCTGATAGACATACTCAACCTCTACCAGACCTTCAATTTTCTTTCCCACAACTTCCCGAAAGGTTTCTTCTATTTCCTTTTTTATAATGAATACCACTTTGCCGAAGCCTGCCTTAATGGCGTCATAAATGGAATACTCCATTATTATTTCCCCATTTGGTCCCACAGGGTCAATTTGCTTAAGCCCGCCGTACCTGCTTCCCATTCCGGCAGCCATTATTACTAAAGTAGCCTTGTTAATCATGAATGTGTCTCCCTATGTCACTATTATCTATTTATAGCCTTCTGGATTTTGTGACTGCCATCTCCACGAATCCCTGCACATTTCATCAATTCCCTTTTCCGCAGTCCAGCCCAATTCCTCCTGTGCCCTGCGGGTTTCTGCATAGCAGGCGGCAATATCTCCGGGTCTTCTTTCCATCAGCTTATAGGGTAATTCCTTTCCGCAGGCTTTGGAATAAGCCTTTATCATATCAAACACGCTGTAGCCTTTGCCTGTCCCCAGATTATACGGTCTGATCCCCACATGTTCCTTCTTCAGCTTTTCCAGAGCCTTCACATGTCCCTTTGCAAGGTCCACCACATGTATATAGTCTCTGACTCCGGTACCGTCAGCGGTAGCATAATCATTTCCAAATACCCTGACTTCCTTATGCTTTCCCACAGCCACCTGGGATATAAACGGAACCAGATTGTTGGGAATCCCATTCGGGTCTTCACCTATTGTCCCGCTGCTGTGTGCCCCAATCGGGTTAAAATATCTCAAAAGCGCAATATTCCATGAGTTGTCGGAGTAGTGCAAATCTTTCAATATGTCTTCAATCATCAGCTTTGTTTTCCCGTAAGGATTTGTCGCCGACAGGGGAAAGTCCTCGGAAATAGGTACGCTGGCAGGATCTCCATAAACTGTTGCAGATGAGCTGAAAACCAGATTCTTAACCTGGTATTTCTGCATAAGTTCACATAGGATAAACGTTCCGGTTAAATTGTTGTGGTAGTATTTCAACGGGATTGAAACCGATTCTCCCACTGCTTTCAAACCCGCAAAATGTATAACATATTCTATTTTTTCGTTTATAAAGACCTTTTCCAATGCGGCTTTGTCGAGTAAATCAATTTTATAGAATTTTACTTCCTTACCGCTTATCTTTTCGACTCTTTCAACAGCGGTTTCCTTGCTGTTGCTGAGATTATCCACAATGACGACCTCATAACCTGCCAAAAGCAGCTCCACGCACGTATGGGTCCCTATGTAACCGGCACCCCCGGTAACCAGTACTGACATAATAATATCCTCCTGCTGTTTTGTTTTGAGCATAAACTTTTTTCTATTGTATAATCAATTGCAACGCAATTAGTTAAGATTTTCTTAATTTTAGTATAATTTTCCTTTACAATTGGATTACATTATTGTATACAAAATCAACGGATAAAGCAACCTACCATTTCTTCAATTGCTTGAGCACCTGGTCAAGCTGACGGCTGTTATCGCACCGCAGCATGGGTTCGAACAAATCCCCCTTCTGCTCAAGGCGTGCCGCCATGTTTTTAAGCGTAAACATTTCAGGGCGGATATTGCCCAGTTCTCCCCATTCGACGGGTGCCGAAACGGCAGCGCTTTTTACGGCTCTGGCAGAGTATGCCGCAATCATGCTTTTCCCGTACCACATCTGAAGCCAGTCAAAGTATATCTTTCCTTCCCGCTTTTTTTTCATCCTCTCCATAGTGAGGTTTTTGCCCAATTTATGGACAAAGTAGCCGGCAAAAAATTCATTCAGCGCTCTGGCGGTATCATAATCATATTTTTCTCCTGTGGGAATAAATATTTGAAGGCCAGTTGCTCCCGAGGTTTTGATAAATCCTGTAATCCCCAGTGCCACAAGGGTTTCATGTATGCGGGCTGCAATTTCCGAAACTTCTTCAAAGCTATTTCCTTCATCAGGATCCAGATCAAAAACCAGGCAGGCCGGATTGTCAGGTTTTTCATAAGAATTAAAGCCGGTGTGCAATTCAAGTGCTGCCTGAGAGCACAGCCATACCAAAGTCGCTGCCGAGTTGAGTACAATATAATTCTTGTGGTTGAATTGGACGGTTTTAACCCATTGCGGAGTATTTGCAGGCCTTTCCTTCTGAAAAAAGCTCTTGTCGCCTATCCCATGGGGATAGCGTATGGAGGTCAGCAGTCTGTTTCCCGAATACCTTGTCACAAACGGGGCAAGCTGCGTCATGGTCTTTATAAATTCCAGCTTGGTAATATTTGCTTCCGGCCAATATACCTTATCCGGACTTTTGACATTTATTATTTTATTTTCAATTTCAACTTTTATATCAGAAACAATTTCCACTACTCTGTCAACACCTTTCCATCCGCCTTATCAGGAGGTATATTTGTAAAGCCCAGTATTTTGGGATGTCTGAAATGGCCGTCATTGGACAGCTCCAGAAAGCCCACCCAGCAGGTCAGGGCGGGAGAAATCCAGGTCAGTTCGCAACCTTGGCTGTCCATATTTCTGATGCTGTCTCCAGTAAAGGGGCATTCTTTTTGCACCAGCCGGCCTTTGTAATTTTTCAGAAGCAGGATATCGGCGCCCTTCAAGCCAAGTGAAGCCTTTCCCATATATACAAGCCCGGAGCTTTCCTCTGTCCTGATACCCATTACAAGTGAATTGGGAAGTTCCTCCTTCCATAAAATCCCGCCTATGATGCAAAGCATTTTCTTTGTAAATTTGGTCTTGAACCATTCATTATGCTTCTTTCCCGGCAGATACAAGCTGCTGCGGCTCTTTGAAACAATTCCCTCCATATTCCTCAGCTTCATATTTTCATACAGTTCCACACCGTTTTCAAATACCTGGGATACAAAAAAGCTACTGTTGCCTTGCAGCTTGGGGGCTATCACCCTTTCAAGGATTTCCTTCCTTTCGTGCAGGGGCTTTTTCGTAAGCATTTTGTCTTCCAGCATCAGGATATCAAATATTACATACCTGACCGGATAGTTTTTTAAGTAATGCTGAAGGTTCTTTCTGTTTTTAACGGTTTCTCTCAGAAGGATATTATGGAAGCCGGGCTGTCCGCTGCCGTCCAACACTATCATTTCACCGTCAAGCACCGCATTCTGTTTGCCAATCATGGTTTCAAGCTGTTTCAGCTCAGGATAGAATTCCGTCCTTTCATTTCCTTTTTTCGTGAAGATACGCAAGCTTCCGTCCTTTACATATGTCATCCCTCTGATGCCGTCCCACTTTATTTCATGGATGAACCCGTCACCCTGCTTTATCTCATCGGAAGCCACAGGCTCCATGGGAATTATGAAGTTCATGGCTGTACAGGCTCCTTGGCTTTACTGGGCTTTCTGCCGCCTTTCCTGCTTTTTGCTTCCTTCGCTTCCCCTTTTTCCGCCTTTTCGCTTTTGGACATCTGAATGCTCTGTTTCAGAGCTTCCATCAGACTGACAATGTTATCCTTATCAGTTTCCTTTTGAACTACAAACTCCTTGCCTTCAACCTTGGCATTTATTTTTTCAAGCAGCCGTTCCCTGTAAGTATCACTATACTTTTGCGGACTGAATTCCGTTGTGAGATTATCAATCAATTGTGTTGCCATGTCCAGTTCGGCCTTTGTCGTCTGGAGGTTTTCAGGCACACCGGGAACCAGCTTTGAATCCCTTACTTCATCAGGATAAAAGATTGTTTCCAGCATCAGCACATTATTATACACCCGGATGACAGCAAGGGACTCCCTATCTCTTATGGTAATCTTTGCTACAGCTATTCTCTTTTTACTGCCGAGAGCTTCCCTCAATAAGGTATAGGCCTTGCCTCCCGTCTCCTGGGGGCCTAAAAAATATGTCTTGTCAAAATATATCGGATCTATTTCCTCCAGACTCACAAAATCCATTATTTCTACCGTCTTTTCGCTTTTCACCTCAAGGTCTTCAAAATCCTCTTCGGTCATAATCACAAATTTGCCGGGCTCATATTCATAGCCTCTGACAATTTCCTCAGGCCCTACATCCTTATTGCATGCCGGACAGGTTTTTTTGTACTTTACAGGCGTATGACACTCCTTGTGAATATATTTGAATCTTATATCCTTGTCTTCGGTGGCAGTAAACATTTTAACAGGTATATTTACAAGTCCGAAGCTGATAGAACCCTTCCATACCGTATGCATAAATCCTCCCTTGTACTAGCTTGCTTACTTTAAAATCCTGCTTTGCTCTTACAGTATTTTTCGTATAAAAAACTATATTATACACTGCGGGATGCTTTAATATTTACTGCTTCCTGCTAAATATGCTATAATCCAGCTAGTAGTCTATAAAATCTGAAACTTATATTGCTTAGGCAAGGGAAAATTTTTTAACAAGAAATTTTGAAATCATCTGGAAGGAGATATGTGAAATGCCTTTTTATGACCTGAAATGCCCTAAATGCGGGAATGAATTTAATATCATGGCTAAGATGAGCGATAGGGAAAATAATCTCATAAACTGCCCTCATTGCGGCAGCAATCAGTTGGATACCGTATTTAAAAGCGTTAATATAATCCAGTCCAAAAAATCAAAGGATGAATGTCCAAACAGGCATGTGTGCGGTGGCTGCTGCAACCACTGATGCTCAAATGCCCGCTTCCTTATAACATAAAGCAAGGCATCTTATTACCTGCAGCAGCTTCGGGTTCATCGAATCTGTAATAAGATACCTTGCATATTTTGAAAAGGATATATATTTAGTTTATTCCAGCGGATCCAAATCGGTCTCAATATCTGTACTGGTCTTCTGGTCCTTGGCAGGGCTTTCCTTTGTAGGATTTTCCTTGGAGGGGCTTTCCTTTGCAGGACTCTCTTTTGCAGGGCTTTCCTTGGCCGGGCTTTCTTTTGCAGGGCTCTCTTTGGCCGGACTTTCCTTGGCCGGGCTTTCCTTGGCCGGGCTTTCCTTGGCCGGACTTTCTATGGAAGGACTGGTTTGATTCTTTTCTTTACCTTCATTTATCTTGTTTTCCTGTTGGCCTTTATTTATGATTTCATTATTGTTTTCTATTTTGGTGCCCTTGTTTATGTTGCCCTTCTCTTTTGCAGTATCTCCGTCAAGCTTTATTACATCCTGCTCCTCCGGCTGGTCAGAGTTCAGGTATGCTGACCTTGGAAATGAGATATCCAGTTGATAGCTGCCTTTAAAGTCCTTCCTTACCTTACCGTCAATTTTAAACTGTACTGATTTTATGTCCTTTATTTCCGTCAGGGTATTAACTATTGAATACAAGGTAAGCTGCTCATTTTTCTTTCCTCCCTGGTGCTTTTCAATAAATTCCTTTGTGAGATCCACTGTGGCAATACCGTCTTTAATTGATACATCCGAATGGACTTTGGTTTCCTGGGGTATGCTTGACTGCAGCAGGCTCCCTTTTGCCGGCCCTGAAATAAGTTCCTTGACAAGAACCGTTGCCAGATTGGACTCTCCCTTTGATACCTCAGTGTTGTCAATATACCTGGTTTCCGGTGCAAGTTTACCTTGTTCATTTATAAAATACAATTTGTAGGGAGTCTTATTTTTCAATTCGCCTGCCTGATTTTCACCAAGGGAAACACTGCTGGCCGGGGTTAATTCGTCTATGCCCGAGCTTTTATCAACCGAACCGCATCCGGCAAACAAAGTCATTGTAATAGCACACACCAAAATCAAACTAAATATTTTTCGCATCTCATTGACACCTCACATTAAAATGTTAAAGCTGTTTATATGAATATTCATCCTTACACAACTATTTCTATGCCCAGGCTTTTTGAAGTATTCTATCTTGTCATATTTTTTTATTATTTTTGAGTGTACATGAAATATGGCATGAGGGAAATAATTGCTGCATACAAAAAGAGACTGCATATTAATTTTATAACAGTCTCCTTGATGAAAAATGTTTATTAATGGGTGAGTTTGTTGGACTTTATCACTCTTTCCAGAGGAAACAGCAGCGACATGGTTGTGCCATGATTTACCTTGCTGTTGATTCTCAATTGGCCGTTGTGTGAGCTCATGACCTTATAGCAGTAGCTCAGACCCAGGCCGAAATTGTTCTTTCCCTTTTTGATGGAATAGAAGGGAGTCAGCACCTTATCCAGAGCTTCTCTTTCTATGCCTACTCCGTTATCAGCCACAAGGACGCAGAATTTATCCTCGCCGGTTTCCGCGTCTATACAGATCAAACCTTGTTTTTCGATTGCTTCTATTGAATTTATCAGCAGATTGCGAAGCACCTCTGATATATGTACCGCATCTATCATAATTGTGGTATCTTCCTGAATCTTGTTTATTATTTGTATCTGCTTTCCGTTTATCATGGGAAGCACCTGATTAATGGCTTTTTCAACAAGAATCTTCAAAATATAGGGCTCTATATCCATTTCCATTGTTCTGAATTTATTTATCCTGTGGGTAAACTCATTAAGGTTTTTGCAGGATTCCTTTATAATCGCCAGTTTCCTGTCTGTTCCGGGACTTATGGCCTCAACCGATCTGATGGTATCGACACATAGGTTTATAGTGGAGGCCTCGTTTTTTACGGCATGAGAAACCATGCTCATTCCGTTGATCATGGTTTCAATGGTTTCTCCCAGATTAAACCTTTCCACCTTCAATCGTATACCAAGCACGCCATATCTGACTGCAAGGTATACGAAGACTATGAACTGGAAAAGGATAATCCAGATATTGAGATACCAGACTTCGTGATAGCCTACCGCCACGGACAGATAGCTGGTCCACATTATACTCAGGGTGGTTGGAATGACAAATATACTGGTTACTATAATATTATATCTTTTTTTATTGTCTTTTTCTCTGAATATGCTTATTGACAGAATTATGATTGATGCCAGGGTATAAAGCACCACCCAGGCTGAAAGCACTTTATAATTGGGACTAAAGTATGGATCCAGGGGATACATGATGAACATGAGAATGCTTGGAATAGAAAGCAGCAGCATTATGACTTTTTTAGTACCTGCTTTAATATTGAAATCCATAAAATTAGTAAGGTACAAAATAAATCCAATTAATGCATAGGTGGCTATATAATGCTGCAGCACATCTGCTATGCCTTTGCCGACCACCGCAAAAAACTCCAGTTTTTCATTGTCAAATCTGCCCACAAAGGGAATAATATTATCTTTAAAAATAACTGCGACTCCTCCAAAGCCGTTCAAAAACAAGCAACTGCTTACCCACCATGCCCAGGGTGTCTTTGGGTTGGCATATATGAGCAGTATTGCAATTAGCCATAATAGAATAAAAATTACAAACATGACAAGTCTCCTGTTTTTATTTGTGCTGCAGTTATCGTGTCAATTTTATCACAAAAACACCTCCTGTTCAACCGACAGCCTATTCAAGGCTTGGGGCTTTTATTTATGAAAATTATACATAAAATCAGTTCTTCAAGCTTCTGACATATTCTATTATCTGCCTTGCGGCCAAAGCCCCCTGACCCACTGCGGTAGAAACCTGCCTGAGGCCTCCCGTGCAATCTCCGGCAGCAAATAACCCGCTCAGGTTTGTTCCCTGCTTTTCATCAACCGCAATGGCATTCCCCTTTGTTATTACTCCCAGCTTTCTTGCGAAATCTATACTGCTTGCGGAATCGTAAGCCACAAACAAGCCGTCCAGCTTTTCCCTGGAACCGTTCTCAAATACCAGACTTTCAACGGCTTCCTTGCCGTCAATGGACTTTATTATATCCTTGTTTATTTTATACCTGGCAGCAATGTTTTTAAACTTTTCAGACAGTTCAAGCTCCCTGCCGTTGGTGTAAATGGTTATGTCCCCTGTAAGGGGCTCCAGCTCCATGGCTTCATGAATTGCGAAATCCTTATAGCCCAGTACTCCTACTTTCAGTCCCCTGTAAAAAAACCCGTCACAGGTTGTGCAATAGCTGACGCCATTTCCCTCAAATTCACTGATACCCTTTATTTTTATCCGGGCAATCTGCTGCCCTGTGGCCAGTAGTACCGCCTTGCCCGAATAGTTATTGTCGGTGGTATAGACCTCGAAAAATTCACTTTTTTCAAGGGCAACCACTTCACTATTCTCAAATTTCACACCTAGCTTAAGAGCCTGCGTCTCCCCCTGTTCAAGCAGGTGTTTGCCTGATACGGGCTCCGCGAAGCCAAAATAATTTTCTACCCTGTCAGCTTTCTTCAGAACGCTTTTGTCCTGTCCCAGCACCAGGGTTCTCAAGCCCGCCCGGACTGTGTAGATGGCGGCAGACAAGCCTGCCGGCCCCTTTCCTATGATTATCACGTCAAACATACAAACCTCCTGTACGCCGTATTTCCGGCAGAAAATATCAAAACCCGAAACTTCAATTATATATAATATACCATCAATATATTTTTTTAAAATTATTTTTTCTCCTGTAACAACTTTTATGAAAACAACATAGTATGCAATATCTTAAATATTTTATGGAGGTAAAGTTATGGGATGTTTTGGTGGATCAAGTAATGGTTTCGGATGTGAATGGCTCATCATTCTGGCTATCATTTTCTTCTGCTGCTGCAACAATGGATCCGGTTGCTTCTCAGATCTGTTTGACGATTGCACTTTAGTATGGCTTGCAATAATTCTTTTACTGTTGTTCGTATGCTGCAGTGACAATTGTGACGACGACTGCTAATTGCTCAACGTCCATATGAAAACTATTTGAATAGAAGCTTGGGTTATAAATCCAAGCTTCTATTTCAAATTCAAAATAGTTTTTACATAATAGGCTTGTCAGCCTGCATACACTGTAATAGCGGCTAATTATCTTTATTATTTTGTTTATTCGCTGCACTGCGGCGGGATGGAGGTTTTATGGGAGAAAATTCATTAAGCAAAAAATTACAGGAACTGTTAGCGGATAAAATGGTGCAGTCAAAAGTAAATCAAGCCATAGACATGCTAAAGAAAGACAATTCCGACGAGCTGGTCAAAAAACTTGAAAAAGTCGACAAAAAGGAATTGATGGAAAAAATCAACGAGTTCGATGAGGAAAAAATTAAGAATATGAAGATTGACAAGGATGAAATAAAAAAGAAGGTAACCCAAAGTGACCTTGACAAGTTGGAGAAGCTTTTGGGAAAAGACAGTAAGGATATTATGAAAAAGGTGAATGATTTCCTGAACTCATAAAAATTGCCGGCTTTTCATTACTTTTTATATCGCTGCCTGAAGCAGCGGAATGGAGAATAACATGAGTGACGACATGGGTGAAAAGATCAAGCAAATAGCAGATATGCTGGGACAGAATTCAAACCCCAACATTCCCGACAATGTCAAGGGTCTGCTTAGCATGCTCATGTCCAATGACTCCAAGGAAAAAGATTCCTCTGAAGAAGATTCCTCGGAAGAACAGTCCCAGAAGTCCAGAAGCAGCAATAACTCAAGCAGCAATGAAACAGATGAGTTTGCAGATATGGCAAGAAAAATGAAAAAAGCCATGGGTAAATTAGGTACCGGCAGTGACCCCAGGGTAAATCTGCTGAACGCAATACGGCCATACCTTAATAAAAGCAGACAGAGAAAGCTTCAAAACTGTATAAAGCTTATGAGGCTGGGCAGCTTGACTCAAATACTGGATGATTCGGAAGATCGGCCTGTATAAGGAGCATCCTATAAATAATTTGTTAATGGAATTGGAGTGGATAAAATGGTTTACAGGAAGCGTCCTTCTAAATCCCGGAGATATAAAAAAGCCGGTTCTCAGGAGAGCTCTCAGAAAGAACCGCATATTCCTGCTGCAGAGACTCCTCTTCTGGAAGGTGCAGCTATATCAACCACTGAAGAAAACAAATCCCAGGAACGAAAAAAATCCCAACCTCTGGGCTTTCTCTCCTCATTTTTCGGAGGAGACAAGATGGAAAGATCAGGAAGTCCGCTATTTTCTCTGTTTGATTTTGATCTGTATCTGGATGATCTGATACTTGCCGGCCTGATAATCCTGCTGCTCACAGATAAGGTCCAGGATGAAATACTCCTTATCGTACTGCTGTATCTGCTTTTGGATATGTTCTAACGGGCCTCTTTGTCAAGCTGGTCTTTCTGGTTCATCTTGTTGAAGGCGGAAAATACAAAGCAGACCAATACGGCGATAAATATTGTTTTGAAAACTATATTGACCACCAGCAGCACACTGCTTGTCACGCCTGATATTACCTGTGCGTTTGCCATTGAAAAGTTGGCAATGACATATACCGCATCAAATACTACAAGAATAACATCAAAAACAATGAGTCTTGATAACAAACTCCAAAAATAGTTGTCGGCTATTTTTTTTGCTGCCTTGAAATGATTCCTGGGGTGAATAAAAGCAGAGGGATACCAGAAAGATATATATTGTCTGAAGAATGCAAAACTGAAAAACAGTACTGCCAGAGTTATTATAAACAGCAGCAGGCCTCCGACTATGTTTACATCTCCGCTTATGGCATTGTCTATGAATATCGCCGCAGGTATGGTGGCCACAACAGCATAGATTACAAAAATAACTACAGAGCACAGTGTCCATAAATTGATGGAAACCATTCTGATAAAGTACCGTCTGACACCTGCCAGGAATTCACTTCCCGGCTTTTTGGCCTTTCCTTGAACAGCATTGGTCAGTATATAAAAATAGCCGGACAGCAAAAATCCGAAAATCAGGGCGGCAGCAACGACCAGAACCACCAGTGCCAGAATTATTTTTACTGCCGTTTGGGGTACAAGCACGGTGTCTACAATAAACTGGATTATATTCACATAGGCATCAAAAGGGCTTCCTGTCTTAAACATGGATATGCTGTATAAAAGTGTCATCATCAGGTATTCCACGACGCAAAGCACAGTGCTTGTTACAATTGTCAAAATCAGAATGGATGGCCTTTTGGCCAGCAAACGGACAGCATTGTTAATAGTTTCCATTTATCCGGTCCTTCTTTCATAATTCTTAATATGGCATTACAGCAAAATGCATTATTTCAAGACATAAACAGAACACATAATTCACGGGGAAAGAAAATTACAACATAAATAATACCATAATCAACCTTTCAAATAAAGTATGCATTATATTAAACCGCCGGCTCAGCCCAGCTCTCTCATGCTGAGGGATATCCTCTTGCGCTCGGTGCTGACCTCTATCACCCTCACTTTGACCACATCTCCCACAGCCACAACCTCCATAGGATTTTTAACAAATCTGTCCGCCAACTGCGAAATATGAACCAGCCCATCCTGGTGAACACCGATATCCACAAAGGCACCGAAGTCAGCAACATTTCTGACCGTACCTGTCAATACCATCCCGGGCTTCAGGTCCTCCATATGAAGAATATCGGTATGGAGGACGGGCTTTGGCAGCTCATCTCTGGGGTCTCTTCCGGGCTTCAGCAATTCACCCAGAATATCCTTAAGGGTTGGCAAACCTATTTCCAGTTCCTGGGCAATCCTGGCTTTTCCGGCAAGGTCAACCTTACTGTCCAGCTCTCCGAGATTTTTGTTCTTTACATCCGCAAGGGTATAGCCCAGCTTATTGAGCAATTTTTCAGCAGCGGCATAAGACTCGGGATGCACCGAGGTATTGTCCAGAATATTGTCACCGTCGGGGATTCTGAGAAAACCGGCACATTGTTCAAAGGTCTTGTTCCCTAGTTTTTTTACCTTTTTTATTTCATTTCTGTTTTTAAACTTTCCGTTTTCTTCTCTGTACTCAACTACGTTTTTCGCTATTGAGGAAGAAATTCCGGAAATATATGATAATAAAGGTGCAGAGGCAGTATTGAGATCCACCCCCACATTATTCACACACGATTCAACAACTCCCCCCAGGGATTCGTCCAGTCTTTTCTGATTCATATCATGCTGATATTGTCCCACGCCTATTGCTTTGGGATCAATTTTAACCAATTCCGCAAGAGGGTCCTGAAGACGTCTTGCTATTGACACGGCGCTTCTCAGGGCAACATCAAATTCGGGGAATTCTTCAGCTCCAAGTTTTGAGGCAGAGTATACCGACGCTCCCGCCTCACTGACCACCATATAGAATACCCTTCTGTCAATTTCCTTCAGGAGCTCTGCCGTAAAAAGCTCGGATTCCTTGGACGCAGTGCCGTTGCCTATGGACACTATATCCACCTTGTACTTTTCAATCAGTTGCTTGAGCTTCTTCTTTGCCTCCTCAGTCTTGCTCTGTGGAGGCGTAGGATATATTACGGTCGTGTCAAGGACCTTGCCTGTTTCATCCACTACCGCAATTTTACAGCCTGTCCTGTATGCCGGATCAAGCCCCAGTACAACCCTGTCCTTTACAGGGGGCTGCAGCAGCAGATTTCTGAGGTTTTCGGCAAATACCTTCATAGCTTGCTCCTGAGCATTTTCCGACATTTGATTCCGGATATCCCTTTCAAGGGATGGGAATATGAGCCTTGAATATGAATCTTCAACTGCAGCCTCAACATAGCCCCCCATCTCCGGATTGGTCTTTTTTACCGTCTTTCCCTTCAGATACGCAAGGCATAAGGAAGCATCCACATCTATTTTGACATTGAGAAATTCCTCCTTTTCACCTCTGTTCAATGCAAGAATCCTGTGGTTTGCAATTTTTGAAACAGGCTCCTTAAAATCATAGTACATCCTGTAAACTGAGTCTTCATCCTTTTTTGCGGAGGAAATAACCAGAGCATTTCGGTAAATTGTTTCTCTGAGCACCTTCCTGTATTCCGCATTATCTGAAACCTCCTCGGCTATTATATCCATTGCTCCGGCCAGGGCTTCCTGGGCTGAGTTTACTCCCTTTTCAGCATCCGTGTATTGTTCTGCAAGCTGATGGATGGGAGTCCTGGAAGGCATTTGGGCAAAAATTATGGCAGCCAGCGGCTCCAGACCCTTTTCCTTGGCAACTGAGGCTCTGGTTTTTCTCTTGACCTTGTACGGCCTGTATATATCCTCTATTTCCTGGAGAGCGGCAGCCTTGTCCAGTGAGAGCGAAAGTTCTTCGGTCAGCTTGCCCTGTTCATCTATAAGCCGTCTGACAGCTTCCCGTCTTTCGTCAAGATTTCTCAGATACAGCAGGCGCTCGTAAAGTTCCCTCAGTACCTGGTCGTTCAATTCGCCAGTGACCTCTTTCCTGTACCTGGCTATAAAAGGTACTGTGTTTCCTTCATCTATGAGCTTAACGGCATTCTGCACCTGAAAGGGCTTGAGATTAAATTCCTTTACCAGTCTTTCAATAATATCCATGCTTATTTCCATGCCTCCCATCTTGCACAAAACCCCATGAAAGTTACGGCATGGAATCGGTGCCACATTTTTATATTTTTCAAATTTTCTTTCAACCTTCCTCCTGTTTTTTGCTGGAATATCTGTATTCCATTTTCCCCATACCTATATTTCATAAATAGCTATATCCTGCTTTAACTGCTCAACCCTGCTTTTATTTATGACACCTATTTCTATAAATTCGGTATTTGAAGCGGCACAGGCGCAGCCAAGCCGGAAGCACTCCTCCAGCGGCAGTTCCTCTGCCAGGCCCTTGCTTATGCCTGCAACCATGGAGTCTCCCGAACCGATGGTATTTAATGCCTTAACCTCAAGGGGACGTGCCTTCAGCACTTTATCCTCCGACACCAGGAGAGCTCCTTTTTCCCCCAGCGAGGTCACTACTATGCTGACGCCCTTTTTTATAATTTCCCTGCAGGCTTCTACAATTTGGCCATCTGAACCGAACTGCCTGTTGAAATAAGTACTGAGTTCCTTCAAGTTTGGCTTTATCAGGTATGGCCCCGCCTCCACCCCTTGTTTCAACACCTCTCCGCTTGAGTCCAGCATGGTCTTGACACCAGCTTTACCGGCTTCTCTTATTAATCCGGCATAGGTGTCGGCGCCCAGTCCCCTGGGCAGGCCTCCCGAGCACACAAGGACCTTTGTGTCTCTCAGGCAAAGTCTGAATTTTTGGAGGAAAACCTCCCAGGCCTCATTATCTATGGTGGGCCCTTCCTCAAGTATTTCCGTCTCCAGGCCATTTATTTTATCAATTATATTATTATTTGTTCTGGACTGTCCTTCAACAGGTATAAAGCCTGTTTCAGCCCCCAAATCCTCCAGGCTTTTTTCAAGCCACTGTCCCGTGGACCCTGCCTTAAACCCTAAAACTCTCACAGGGGCTTCAAGTATTTTTAAAACCCTTGAGACATTTATCCCTTTTCCCCCTGCGGATTGAATGCAATTTCCCACCCTGTACAGGCTGCCAGGCGTGAAATTGTCTATCATGTATATCCTGTCAACAGCAGGACTTAGCGACAATGCTGTTATCATACAGCCTCCCTGTGTAAAATTTGTAAATCGTATTTTATTATAACACTAAATATGTCAATTGAAATGAAGCTTTTAAAAAAAATAGGAATTGGGTTTATCCCCAATTCCTATTTTTAATATTCCCAGGTTCAAACAATCCTGTTGGTGGGCTTTGGCTTTCCAGAGCCGCCTTTCTTTCCACCGCCATTGCTGTTTTTATTTTCTCCCAGTTGATCATTGTCAAAAGGAACATCATTGTTTTTATCCTTGTCCTTAGTCATTAAATACACCCTCTCTATAAAAATTCTACCTGCAAAGGTATTCCTGCTTATTCTTTACACTTTAAAACAAAAATATAATCTGCCGGATCAAATGGTAAACGTAGCATTATCCAGCCTCACAAGCCCCTTCTCAGAATTCAGCCTTTGAGAGAGTTCAAGCAGGGCTTTGTCCTTCATTTTTGCCTCAAGCATAATGTCCATATCACGGCCCAGCTTCTTTGCCAGGTGCAGGAAATCCATAAAGCCGTCATACTCGATATAGTCGGCGTGGCTTCGGAATTCCTTTGGACTTTTAGGACTTGAAAAATGTATTTTGGGCGGAAACGGCTCCCCGCTCCAGGTATCAAATATTCCTGGCAGCAGCTCGGAAAGTCGTTCTCCGTTATTGGCGCATATGTGATGGTGAACATCCAATACCATAGGAGTGCCTATTTCCCTGCACAGCTTGAGTACATCCGAGGCGGTAAAGCATTTATCATCGTTTTCAACGATTATGCGTCCCTTTATGCGCAGGGGAAGCTTTTCATAATTTTCCTTAAACCTTTCAAGAGAGCCGTATTTATCACCATATAAGCCTCCCACATGCAGTACCAGCTTGTACCTGTAATCCTCAAGTCCCATGGCTTCAAACAGTTTGACATGATAGTCCAGGTCATTTATGGAGGCCTTCAGGACTTCAGCCTTGACTGGGTTCAAAATAGTAAAGTGATCGGGGTGGGCACTTATGCGGAAATCATTTTCCTTTATATAATCTCCCAACTGCCTCAATTCCCGTTCAAACTGTCTGCAGTAATCCCAGCCTGCCAGCTCACTGTGAGTTGCCAGAGGAATGATTTTGGAGGTCAGCCTGTACACTTTTATATTTAAGGCCCGGTTATATTTTAAAATTCTGAGGGTATTCTCAAGGTTTTGCCTTGCAACTCTTTCAAGCCTGATTTTTCTGGCTGACTCATCCTTGAGCCTGCTGTAAACAGCATAAGTGACAGTTCCTGATGGTGAACAGTTCTCTAAGCTCAAGGTCATAGCAACATATCCCAATCTGAAATTCATACTCAGCCTCCGTTATTATTTATTCGCATTGCGGGTTGATTTTTAAAAATATTATCCCCCCGCAAGTGAAGAAATACTTATTGTTTTATTTCGAGACCCTCACCATATGAATTTTTTGATTTTTCCGAATCTTGATGAATATACCATTGCCCATATTGAAACAGGCACCCAGTAAGCCCATGGCTGTATCCCTCTGGGAGTCCCATATATCTCCCTGGGCCTGACTCAGTATGAATAGCTGCTGCGAACTGCTTATGGCTGCCCATAGCATTTCAGCCAGAGAATTAAGGGCACATATGGCTACAATAATGAATACGGATATGAGACAGGCCTCAATATATCTGAGTCTGAACCTGTGATAAAGAATTTCCATCACCGGCGCAGAAATAAGGAAACCGAAGGCCAGGCATACAAGCCTGTCATAGTTATTCCTGCTGAAGCCCAAGGCTCCCTTCATCCACTCTCCCACCGGACATAGGGCATACGTATAGTGAGCTCCCAGCGTGTGCAATATAAGAAAGAGCATGATACCTGCATAGGAGAGGTTTGTAAGCCTGCTGGTCTTATAAAAGGCGGCCGCCGCCGCAACAACCAGCAGGGATATGCTGTTCAGATACCACCATTGTCTGAAATCAACAGGGTTCAGTGCCAAAACGGCGAATACTATAATGTATACCATAAGCATAAGCTGCAGCGGCCTGTCTTTTTTAAAGGGTACTGCCTGTCTGGAAGCATATATCAGTGAATACTTTCTTCTTTTTAACTTCATGCTCATGCCTTTCCCGCCACCTCGCCCCAAAACAATTTTAAAGTATTATTGCGGTGGTTTATGGTAAAATTTTATATTATTATATATACTTAAAGGTGTTCAAATATGTCAAAAGTCCATTAAGGGTTTAGAGCCTCCGCAAGGTAGACTTTGGGATTCCCTGGGACAATACTGCAAAGGGAGACACGGATGGGAAAATACACCGATTTAATTAAAAAACTGCTGAACACCAGTATCATAAAGTATGGTATGGTTGGAATCATAAATACCCTCATTACCGGAATAATAATGTTTGCCCTGATGAATATATTTTCGGTATCTTTGAGAATATCAAATGTTGTGGGTTATATCGCCGGCTTTATCAACAGTTTCATACTCAATAAACTATGGACCTTCAAGGGAGTGAAATCCTCCACACTCACACAATTCCTCAGATTTACCGGTGTCTTCGCGGTATGTTTCCTGCTTCAGCACGGACTTGTGCTGGTGCTTGCAGAAAAACTGCTCATAGATAAAAACATAGCCGCTATTGCGGGAATGATATTTTATACGGGCATCAGCTATGTTTTCAACAAGCTGTTTACCTTCAAAAAATAATTTTTTATAGAGGCTTATTTCCGGAAAGATATGCAAATACTAACCTTAAAATCTCACAACTGGTATTTGTCACAATCTTTATAATATGGAGGTAGGCATCTTGAGTGAAAAAATTACAGCGTTATATACAAATCTTTACGATGCAAACAGTGCAATGGGCTCATTGAAAACAAACGGTATAAGCAAGGCCTGTCTTAACACCTCCGAGTGCGGACTCCATTTTGGAACAAGCCCCAGGCACAGGATAAGTAAATTTCCCGGAGCAGTGCCTTCCACCATGGTAAAACTTGAAATCGATGTTGGCGGGGCTGGCAGGGAAAACGCTCTTTCCATACTGGAGGGAAGTTTTGGTGTTATTGAATAGGCAGGTTTGACAGTCAATTAATATGATCCTCTTAATTTGAGAGGATTATTGTGCTGGATATGGAATATAATATTATAAGCTATATCTGATAAATACCAGTATTGTGGGGTTCGTTTTTCATTACTAAATACCGGTGCGCCCGTGCTGAGCATCCTGGTCCTCAACCGGTCCGCGCGCAGAGGGAGGTCAGTGTGAAGGCTATAATAATGGCTGGCGGAGAAGGCTCCAGACTGAGACCGCTGACATGCGATTTACCAAAACCAATGATTCCGGTTCTGAACAAACCTGTTCTGGAACACACTATTGAATTGCTCAAGCGTTATGGAGTCACTGAAATAGGCATTACACTAATGTATCACCCGCAAATAGTCAAGGATTATCTGGGAAACGGAAGAAATCTTGGAGTAAATATCACATATTTTATTGAGGAAGCCCCACTGGGTACTGCCGGAGGCATAAAAAGCGCCCAGTGGTTTCTGGATGAACCCTTTATTGTAATAAGCGGAGATTCCATTACTGATATTAATCTTGAAAAGGCAATGGAATACCATAGGGAAAAGAACTCCTTTGCTACTGTTGTTCTTTCAAGGGTGGAGGTCCCTCTTGAATACGGCGTGGTTCTGACCAACGATTCGGGAAGGATAACCGGGTTTGTGGAAAAGCCCAGTTGGGGAGAGCTGTTCAGCGATACCGTCAATACAGGCACATACATTTTTGAGCCGGAGATTCTGAACTATATTGAATGCGACAAGAACACGGATTTCAGTCGTGATGTGTTTCCATTATTGCTGGTTAACTCCAGGGCAATGTATGGATATATCTCTTCAGACTACTGGTGCGACATGGGCGACATCCGCTCGTACATAAAAGTTCATTGCGACATACTGGATAACAAAATAGCTTTGAATTTTAACGGTGAGAAAATCAAAGAAAATGTATGGATAGGCCCCGGTACCATAATTGAAGCAAATGCCGAGATTAACGGACCTTGCATAATCGGCTCCAACTGCAGGATTGGAAATGGAACACACATAGACAACTACAGTGTTATCGGCAACAATGTGACCATTGAGGACGATGTCTCAGTCATCAGAAGCATAATCTGGGACAACAGCTATGTTGATTATGGAAGTGAATTGAGGGGAGCCATACTGTGCAACAGGGTCAATCTCAAGCACTATGTTTCAGTTTTTGAAAATGCTGTTGTAGGTGAAGGCTGCAAGCTCAATGAGCGCGTCATTGTCAAGCCCAACATCAAAATATGGCCGGCGAAGACAATACAGCCCTTTGCCATAATTGACAGAAATATGATATGGGGCTCAAGGCATTCCAATAAAATCTTTGGGGATAACGGCATCTCGGGCATTGTGAACGTAGATATATCTCCGGAATTTGCCACCAGGCTTGGTGCCGCCTACGGTTCGCAATTCAAGGCCGGTTCCAGGATAGTTGTCAGCTCAACCAGCTCCAACTCTGCCCGGATGTTCAAGCATGCCTTCATCTCAGGAATACTCTCGGTAGGGATGGAAGTGTATAATCTCAGCAGCCTGCTGACCCCCATAGCAAGAACCGCTATAGGCTTTCTTGCAGTGGAGGGCGGCATACACATTAAAAATGATATTGACAATATTAACAGAATAAGAGTAGATTTTATGGATATAAGAGGTGCGGCAATAAGCAGGCTGACTGAAAGAAAAATTGAGAACTCCTTTTTTAAGGAAGACTTCCAGCGTTGTTCCTCGGAGCAAATCAGCCACCTGAACAATATTACCGACTTCAGCGATTATTATATCCGCAGTCTGAGAAGCAGGTCCGACCTGACTGTCATTACGGAGAAGAGCCCCAGGCTTTGCGTATATTCCAAATCCCAGCAGGTGCTGTCAATTGTGGTGCCCCTCTTATCGGAGCTGGGCTGTGTTATTGGAAGCTATGGGGATTATGGGGATTTCTCCTCCTTACAGGAGCAGATTAATGAAACAGACTCGGATTTTGCAGCCATACTGGATAAAAATGCAGAGCAGCTCATCTTAATGGACAATTCCGGAAAAGTGGTCAAGGATGACTTGTTCCAGGCACTAATCGCCTTGATACTTTTCAAAACCACACCCTGCTCAACTTTTTTTGCTCCCATAACCTGCTCCGATGTTCTTGAAAAACTTGCACAAAGCTATGGAGGAAGGGTAAAAAGGCTGAAGAACTGCTCGCAGGCCATTATGGATGAAATTCTTTCCCACCGGAAAGAAGCAGGCCAGGAAGCAGGCCGCATGCTGCCCCCAAGTCATGAAACCTTCCGGCCGGATCAATTCACACTGGGCTTTGATGCCATTGAGGGCTTAATAAGAATAGTGGAATTCCTGTGTTATAAGAACTGCAGCCTTGGCCTGCTGCTATCCCAAATACCCGACTTTTTCGTTATCCGGAAAAGCATCAAGTGCCCCTGGGAATTAAAAGGCCTGGTGATGAGGACAATTATTAATGAACACCGGGAAGACAAGCTTGAGCTGCTGGACGGAATAAAGCTTTATACTGAAACCGGCTGGATACTTATTGTTCCGGGAGCTGATAAACCGGTTTTTAAAATAATTGCTGAAAGCAATACCAAAAGTGAGGCAGAGGCACTCTGCAATATGTATCATGCACTTTTAGAAGAAATAATAAACAATTCATAGTACAACATTCGGCAAATAGGGTGCATAAGTTGGAGGAGATTTTTTGGAAATACAAGGCGGAGGAGTGCGGAATAATTGCTTTATTCCAATCAAGAATAATTATGTTATTCTTTTCGACAACGATGTAGTTCAAAAAAATATACCCAAATTATGTGCCAGGATTTACCGAATGTTGTACTAGTCGGAATGGAGTATAAATGAGAACTGTTATTGCTAAAGAAAAACACCATGGCAGGAAAATCGACAAGGTGATCCGTGACTTCTATCCCAACCTGTCCTCCGGCATGCTGTTTAAAGCACTCAGAAAAAAGGATGTGAAAGTCAATGGTATAAGAATCAGGGAGGATTACCCCGTTGCCGCAGGAGATATTATAGAAATTTATATTATCGACGATTTTCTGCTGGGAAAAAGCCACGAGGGTTATTCTGCAGTCTTTGAGGACGATAACCTGCTGGTGGTGAACAAAGCCTCCGGAGTGCCTGTGCATCCGGATAAAACCCAAAGTGAAGCCACACTGATTGACAAGCTTCAGGAGACCTATGGCTCTGAATTGGCTCTCTGTCACAGACTTGACCGGAACACCAGCGGTTTGGTCATACTTGCAAAAAATAATGCTTCACTTGATATTATGCTTGAAAAAATAAAGGAAAGAGAGATCAGGAAATTCTATACCTGCATTGTTTCAGGTATAATGGAAAAGCGCCAGGCGGAACTGGTTGATTATCTGGAGAAAAATGAAAAAATAAGCAGGGTTTTCATATCCCACAGAAAAACCCGGGATTCCCTCGAGATTGTCACCCGCTACAGGGTGCTGGAAACCCTTGATAATCTCAGCCTGCTGGAGGTTGAGCTGGTCACGGGCCGCACGCATCAGATACGTGCTCATCTGGCCCATTATGGACATCCCATAATAGGAGACGGCAAATACGGTAAAAATTCCGAAAACAGGCAGTATGGCTCCAAATACCAATTGCTCTGTGCCAGCAAGCTTGCATTTGATTTCAGCACCCCCGCCGGACACCTGGATTATCTCAAAGGCAAAACCCTTGCCATAGCTCCGCCCTTTGACCTTGAAAAGCTGTATGCAGGCAGGAAGCCTTGAGAATATGTTTAAAAACGGAGAAAAAGCTGAGCCTGACGGCTGCAGCTTTTCTCCGTTTTTAAACATATATGCTACTTTTTGATGAACAACTGGACAAATAGCTTTCCATAGGTGGGACTTTCCACAATCCCAATACCTGTGTAAGTGAATTTGCCATTGTATATGTTGTTGCTGTTCTCTTTCAGCCAGGCCTTTACAACCCTTTCCCCAGACTGGTTTCCTGCAATATTTTCACCTGCGGCTGTAAATTTTACTCCATACTTTTTCATCATATCAAAGGGAGTGCCGTATAGTTTGGAGGTATGGCTGAAATAGTTATTGTCCTTCATGTCCCTGGCCTTAAGCCTTGCTATCTTTATAAGCTCTTCATCCAGTTGAAGGGCTGCCAGCCCTTCTTCCTTTCTGATATTGTTTACCAGCTCGAACAAAGTCCTTTCCTCGGCAGAAATGCTTTTGACCAGCTCCGCCGAGGATTTGACAGCGGTGGTATTCTGTGCCGCCTTGACAGTTGCCGCTGTACCGGCGGAGGCCGGACTGTTCTTGGCAGCCGCTGCAGTGCCGGTTTTGCTCTGAGTTGCAGCCTGTTTTGTATTTGCAGTGCTTACAGCCTTATCAAGCTTCAGATACTGTGAGGATACCGAGCCTACATTGCCGCTGCCGCCCACATATACCGCATACCAGTCTCCCAATTTGCCCATGACTGTAACCTTTTGATTTTTTTTGAGCTTGCAGATTATATCAAAGGCAGTTGACGGGCCATTCCGCAGGTTAACCTCATTTGCAGTAATTACGCCCGAACTGCTGTCCACCTTCTGGTAAGCTTCTGAAGCATCTGCCATATACCGTCCTGTGCTTACAGGTACAATTGTAAAAACAATCGTCAATAAGACTGCAGCTATGCTAAAAAGCCTCTTCCTTTTCATAAAACCCCTCCTGATTAGATACGTATAGCTGATTGCCATCCCAAAAATGGCCTGTGTTGGGAAAACCGCCCATATGCTATAGTATTGACAGGTTTTAAAAATTTATTAACATTTTCCCATAAAAAATAAGGAACCCTCTTCAGATTCCTTATCTTCCATGAGGTCCTGCATAATCCGCGGATTTTAGGCCCTATTTGCGTATATACTTTATAATATCTGCAATATAATATCCCATATTGTCCTGCTCTATTCCCGCTGCAACAATACCCCCGTCAGAAGCCGGAACAGCATTGAAAAGCAGTCCTCCGTGGTTTGTACCGAATACAAAGCTCCAATCCACATCTCCCTTTTCCGGATTTATTGAGCCCAGCCAGCCGAATTTTCGGGAGTCCTCTCCCTCATAGCTTTCTATTGTCAGCAGAGGATGCCCGTCCGACCCCAGGTTCAAGGAGCTTATATAATCAGAATCCGCATATTTGAAATCCTTCAGCCATATTTCCTCACCTGTGGCAGCAAGCTTTGCCATGGTGACAAACTCGGTTTTGGAGCGGTAACTGTATGCCGTGTAGATATTGTCCGAGGAATCTACAACAACACCCATCTGATATGAATTCCACACCACAGGATAAAGCTTTGTCCATTTTACCTTTTTGAGATCGCCGGTAACTTTCATAACAAATACCTTGGCATCCCACTTGTTGTCACTCCAGCCTCCGTCCTTGAAGGAAAGGTCTGTGCCGTTTGAGGAACCCGCGACAATCAGATCCCCATCGCTGGTTTTTCCAAGGCTCACAACCATATCTGTCTTGTCGCTGCCAAAAATTTCGACGGTCTTTAAAGCTCCCGTTTCAATATCAAGGACTGCCAGAAGTGCATTGTGTTCCTTGAGAGCTGAGCCCAGGCTGCCCTTTGAAGCATTGGTCATACCGCCTGCCACAATTGTCCCGTTCCCCATTTCCACCGCATTATTGGCCCACATCCAGTATTGTCCGAAGGCATCATTGCTGGCCTTTCCATCTGCAGTCAGACCGTCTTCCCCGTAGGTTCTGCTCCAGATAACCGTTCCGTCCGCTGCAGAGATCAAAATGGCGGCGGCATTGGTGTCAGTTCCCTCTTCATCCTCTGCCGGCTTATCCGCATGGGCAGTATGGTAGCCGGTAAGGAAAATGCCTTTTGTGGTTTTGATTATATTTCCGTAGCGATACTCAGGTATGAGCTTTTTCCAGAGCAGGCTTCCCTTGTGGTCGTATTTCACGATGATGCCGTTTGAAACCTTGTCCTTGCTGGTGACACCAGTTGCCACATATCCCCCGTCCACTTCCTCAACATCATAAAACCAACTGTCTCCGTCAGCCGTACCCTGTCCGCCATATGCCGCAAGCAGGGAATAAGCCGTCCTGTCTTCCTGGGGAGCAGCTTCAGGGCTCACTGCAGCAAGGTTAAGGGCATATTTTGCGGCATTTATAATGCCCTTGCTGGAATAGGTGGCACTGCTGACAGTGTCCACATCCGCGGACTGCATTTCCAGCATTGAATATAGCACCTCCTCGGCAGCTTGATCCACATATGGGCGGTCCTCCCGGTTGTCTCCCAGGGTAATCTGCACAAGCCGGTTGTCCTTTATCACCGCATTTACATGCAGTCCTGCATAAAGTCCCCGTGCAACTCCCTCATAGGTGCCGTCCCGGTATTCGCCTGCCAGCCTGTCCGCTACTGCGTAGCCCTTTTGGGTCACAGCCGGTTTGAGGGCATTTTTTACCGCGTTTATAATTCCCCTGCTGGAGAAGGTAGCTCCGCTGACGGTATCCACGTCTGTTGAATTCTCGTCCAGCATTTTGTCCACAACGCAGTCGGCGGCATTGAAGTACGGTTTGTCGTCCTCCTGGCTCACTATGTCTATACCTTTCAGCTTTTTGTCTTTGACAGTTATATTTACCTTTATATCGCTTTTATAGCCGTAGGCCTCTCCGCTGTACGTACCGTCGGCCCAGCTATCCGGCTTCCTTGTCTTTGCAGCCTTGCTTCCGTCTGTAAGAAGTACTCTGGTATCCAGGCTCTTCTGTTTCAGCAGGCCTTCTATGGTAACTCCTTTAAGGGTAACGCTGCCGTTTCCCACAGAAGAGTCCGTAATCAGATTGCCTTTTATAACTGTATTGGAGAGGGAAATTCCTCCTACCGCAATTTCCACCTCTGCTGCGGACCCCAGTGAATACTCACCCTGAAAATAAAGTGTCCTTTTGTCAGCATGAAATCTGTCCAGCATTGTAACAGCTTCAGCGCGCGTCATAATTTTTTTCGGATTCAGCCTGTCCTCCGTCCCTGTCAGGTAGCCGCAGGCAATTGCCGTTGAAACAGCCTCTCTTGCCCAGGCAGATACCTTTGCCGCACCGGGTATGTTTTCCAGCACCTTTTCAGCCTTCTCCCCGGTTTGGAGTTTAGCCGCACGTACAAGCATCACCGCCGCCTCCTGAACCTTGAGTCCCGCCTCCGGAGAAACGGAGGAACTGCCGGTTCCACTTATGTAGCCCGCAGCCAAGGCCTTTGAAACATCTGCGTAATACCATGCTCCCGGCTGGATGTCGGAATATTTTGAAACTGCTTCGGAGGTATCTTTTAAGTCCAGAATTTTATTTATAAAACCCATGTACTCTCCACGGGTTATCTCCTTGTCAGGATTCAGCTTTCCCTTTTCATCCGCACTCAGCAGCCCTTCTTCCTGCCACTGGAGCATAACATTCTGAGCCCAATGTCCGCTGACATCGGTAATTTTACCCGAACCATGCGCAGCAGAAGCCTGCAGCAGCATGCCTGCGGCATAAACCACAGCCATGGCCATGCCAAATAATTTTTTTATTTTCATCTTTCCCTTCCTTTCCTTCCCTCAGCTATTTTATAATTATCTTTCCTCGACAGTTCCCGCTCCCGAGGATTTTTCAAAACATATGCCTGCTTGATCTCACCCCCTTTCCAGCGGGACAGTCTCAGCTTATCCATGCGGCCTATCAGAAACTGTGCACAAAGGCCTGTAAAGGTTCCTGACAATATCCCTGAAATAAGCAGTACAGGCAGGTACCAGAATATAGCCGTGGTTTTCATCACGGCAGCCGCCACAATTAGCTGGCCCATATTATGTGAAATTGCTCCTGCCGCACTTGAAATCCACACCTCTTTCAGGGTGAGCAGCCTGTAAAGCAGGAAAACTGTCAGAAAGCACAGTATTCCACCCCCCAGGCTGTATAAAAGTGTCATTAGCTGGCCTCCGAAAATGCTTCCCAGAAAAATCCTGCACAGCAGAATGATTAATGCATCAGAAGCTCCGAAACAGAAAATTGCGTAAATGGTTATTATATTGGCCAGTCCAAGCTTTACACCGGGGACAGGTATTACCGGAGGAAGCTGTGCCTCCACGGAAAATATTATAAGCGCCACCGAGGTAAGCAAAGCCATCCTTGAGAGCCTTCTTGTCTTCACTTTCCCAGCTCCTTTACCGAGACAGTCCGTCTATACCGCCGGCAGCCTCATTTTTAATTTTTATCATGAGCCTGTTGGGCAGGCAGACCACCATCTGGCCAGGCTTTGAAATCCACCTACAATTTACACATGATTTATCAGGGCAATCTGCTTCTGAGACACATATCCGCCCGGGCTCCACAGTGACAGTGTTAATGCCCTTTTCCCCCTTGATTTTTATGGAATACGGCTTTTTTACACTGTCCAGGGCTATGGAGTATATGGCGGAACCCTCCTGATAAATACCGGCAATTTTGCTCCCCCGGTCTTCCTTTGCCCTTCCGGAAAGAATGACCCCAAAGGAAACTGCCATTATTAAAATAAATACCAGAAGCCATATCCTTGTCCTTTTCATGGCCGGATAACAGACAAACCGCCTCCCGCAGAGGTTCCGGCAACCTTGAACCTATTCTCCAGTCCCCCTGTAATAAATATCTCTCCGCTCTCCATAATAAACACCGCTTCAAAATCCCTGTGGCTTCTCCAGAATTCAGACGCAGCTTCCAGCCCCATTACAAACAAAGAGGTGGATAAGGCTTCGCCGTAAATACCTGTATCTGTGACTATGGAAACTGAAATCAGACCGTTTTTTGCGGGATAGCCCGTTCTGGGATCAAAGATATGCCAGTATATATTTCCGTCAGTACCTTTAAAATAGCGTTCATAGCCGCCGGAAGTTATTACCGCCTTGTCTGCCACGGGCACGATCCCTATATAACCATCCCTGCCGGGGCTTTCGATACCTATCTTCCACTCTGTTCCATCAGGTTTTGTACCGAGAGTCTGTACATTCCCCCCCAGATTTACCATTGCCGAGCTGATTCCGTTTTCCTCAAGCATTTTGAGAAGCACATCTCCGGTATAGCCTTTGGCCAGACTGCCGAAATCAATCATTGCCCCCTCTGGAATAGATACGGTGGAAGCCTCTTCGTCAAACCTAATATTTCTGTAGTCAACTTTTTTTATAAGCTCTGTAATAACTGATTTATCAGGTACTTTATAATTGCCCGTGGTAAAGCCCCATTCCCTTACCAGAGGATAAATAGTCACATCCAGCAGTCCTCCCGTCATTTCCCCGAAGCTTATGCCATACTTTACAAGCCGGAGGGTGTCGTCCGACACCTTTCCGCTGCCCAATGCATTAATTGCGAATACTTCACTGGCCCTATCCGTAGTGGAAAGTGCAGCATCAAGCTCTTTAATGCGGGAGGAGACCTTTTTCATAAGCCCGTCCCCCGCACCGTAAGCCGTAACCTCCATAACGGTGTCCATGGAAAATATTGTTGCAGCAGACGGCTCAGGGCTTTGACCGGAGGCTGCCGCTCCCGCCTTACAGCCGGTGAGCAGCATAGCCTGCACTATGCATAATAAAATTATTTTTTTCATCATCCACATGTTCCCTTCCGGATGCTTCTTAATTTTCAGCCTTTTTTAACGCGGCCCGGACTGCTTGTATTATGCCTTCAGAACTGTAAGTAGCACCGCTGACAGTGTCTACGGCAGCACTCTGGGCAGAGAGCATAGCTCCGGTTATTTCCGCTGCAGCCGAAAAATAAGGCTCATCCTCGGAGGAATCCGTTATGGTGATGTGGGTTATCTTATCAGCTTTGACAGTTACCTTTACCGTGATATCCCCCACATACCCCTTGCCGGTTCCGGTGAAGGCGCCGTCACGGTATCTGGACTTTTTTTCAGAGGGAGCGGCTACCTCCGCAGCGACCTGCGGAGCTGGCTCTTTTTCAGACTTTAAGCCTGTATCCTCTTCCTCAGCCCTTCCCGAGCGGGAAATCTTATTTGAGGAGCCCGGTGCTTTCGCTTCTGTCTGCGCGTTGGACACCGGGCCCCGGTTTTCGGACACAGACTTGTCTTGGGCCTGCGCCGGCTTCTCAGAGGAAGCTGCAGTCCCTCCGTCAACAGACTGTTCGTTTTTTTCCGGCGCAGGAAATATTCCGGCAGGTTGGCTTTCCCCGGCCTCTTCCGGCTGGGACCCACTCAGCTCTTCAACCTCTTCCCTGCCTGCGGGACTCTCCTGTTCCTGCTGCAGCCGGCTGTCAGCGACCTGCCCCGAAACCGGCTTCTCTTTCACAGCCTGCTCCTTCTGGTCTGCAGCCGCCAATAGCTTTGAACCGGTTTCAACGGAATTCAAATTTATATTGAGAATAAAAACTCCCAGCAGCAGCAAAAGTACAAGGCCGGAAGCAACCGGCACAAATGAAGCCACAGGGGATAACTTTCTGACTTTCAATGCCTTTTGCACTCTCATGGCCCCATAGCCGATAAAAACCACACTGTATGCCAGTACCGTAAGACTGTAACCGCTGCGGCCGGCCATCATGGGAGGAACGGACAGCAGTATTACATGAAGGTACAGCAATGTATAAAAAAGATATGCACTTCTCTGAAGTGACTTCCAGCGTTTTCCATTCATACGCCTTCTCACTGACGGAAAAGATGTTACCGTAAGCGGAAGCATAAGGCAGAGCAGGATTATTGTAATTATTCCGGCTGCAAGTTGATAGGGCGGAAGCAGCTCAGGCCTGAGAAACATCCTTTTGAAATATGTAATTCCATATGCGGCGTTATGCGTCAGCGTCAGAAGGCTTGCCAGGATTGACAGCTCCGCCCTGACAGGCATCAGTACCCTGATGAGCCTGGAACTGTTGGGCAGCGCTCCGGTGTACATTACAATTACAAACAGTGCCGTAGGAAAGGCGCCTCTGGAGAAAAGCGGAACAGCCCACTCACGCAGCCAGGCCGGCAAATGAAAAACCATACCCGAGGCAATTCCTGCAAATACGGCACCAGCGAAAGCAATTGCCGTAAAATAGCATAAATGCGGGTGTTTTTTTATAAAACCCCGCCCGGCCAGAACAAAAACCACAGCCAAAAATAAAGATAAAATAAATAACATAAGACCTCCAATCCATGCGCGCAGCGCATTCCTGAACAAATACCGGCACCGACTTTTTACGGCTGCTCCATGTCGGCGGCGGCAACCCATATAAAAGCATCCGGCTTAAGTTAGCGTATGCTAACTTAAGCGTGCAAAAAAACCTCTGAAAAAGGTTTTAAAATATGAACCAGTTAGCGTACGCTAACTGGTTCATATTACCATGGTTTGAATTTACTGTCAAGCAGAGCTATAGAAATTTATTTGCTGCTCATTTTAACTTTACACTGGCTTAAAAAATTTAAGGACATTGCCTGCGATACACAGGAAATGCCCTTTTTAAGCCTTTCATACTGCCCCGGAAGGCATCTTTATAAATCAATACGCTTTTCCCCAGTAAACCATTGTTTTTGCAGGCTTACCGCAGCACACGCACTTGTCCGACAGCTCTTCCTGTTCAAAAGGCATACATCTTGCTGTCGCCCCGGTCTTTTCCTTGATCTGGTCTTCACATTCCTGTCCACCGCACCACATGGCCTTTATAAAGCCCGGAGTAGTATTGATAACATTTTCAAATTCCTCCAGGGAAGCTGCCGTATAGGTCTTCTTATCTCTCATGTCCCTTGCCCTTTCAAGCAGCGCTTTTTGAATATCGGCAAGAAGTTTTCCAACTGTTTCCTCAAGGCTGTCCATTGACACAAACAGCTTTTCTCCGGTATCTCTTCTGACAAGAACTACCTGGTTTTTCTCTATATCCTTCGGTCCTACCTCAAGACGCAAAGGAACGCCCTTCATCTCATATTCGGAGAATTTCCAGCCCGGCATCTTATCACTGTCGTCAATTTTCACCCTGAACCTGGACGACAGACTGCCCAGCAATTCATTTGCCTTTTCCAGAACGCCTTCCTTGTGCTGTGAAACAGGAATTATTACTAATTGAGTGGGCGCAACAGCAGGCGGCAGCACCAGTCCGCTGTCATCTCCATGTACCATGATGATTGCACCTATAAGCCGGGTAGTAACACCCCAGGAAGTCTGATGCACATATTGAAGCTGATTGTTTTTATCAGTATACTGAATTTCAAAGGCTCTGGCAAAGCCGTCTCCGAAATTATGGGAAGTACCTGATTGCAATGCCTTGCCGTCATGCATGAGGCTTTCTATGGTATATGTGGCTTTGGCGCCTGCAAACTTCTCCTTATCGGTTTTCCTTCCCTTTATGACAGGTATGGCAAGAACATTTTCACATATCTCGGCATACACATTGAGCATTTTGATGGTTTCTTCCTGTGCCTCTTCCGCAGTGGCATGCGCCGTATGACCCTCCTGCCACAAGAACTCAAGGGTCCTTAAGAAAGGCCTGGTGGTCTTTTCCCATCTGACAACAGAGCACCATTGGTTATACAGCTTTGGCAGGTCCCTGTAAGAATGGACTATATTTGCATAGTGTTCGCAAAATAAGGTTTCAGAAGTAGGTCTCACGCACAACCTTTCAGTCAGCTTTTCATCTCCCCCATGCGTTACCCAGGCAACTTCGGGAGCAAAGCCCTCCACATGTTCCTTTTCCTTTAACAGCAAGCTTTCAGGTATGAACATGGGCATATAAACATTTTCATGTCCTGTAGCCTTAAATTTTGCATCCAATGCCTTCTGAAGGTTTTCCCATATTGCATAGCCGTACGGCTTTATAATCATGCAACCCCTGACACTTGAGTAATCTACAAGCTCCGCCTTCTTTATCACATCGGTATACCACTGTGCGAAATCATCATTCATTGATGTGATGGCCTCAACCAATTTCTTATCCTTTGACATCTCAAACTCCATTTCCGGCACAAGCAAAAATCTTATCAACCCATGCTATTGAGTCAATCAGTCAGCGCCCTTGCCACAAATCAATTTTTATTTATATTGATAGCATATTTGAACATCTTAACATTTTACGCCTGGCTGCAATTAAAAGTGCCAATTTATATTATATAATATATGTAACTGGTAATGTCAATACACTTGAAGAGACATCCGGGGTATAATATAATGTGAGTGCATAAGCCGAGCCGGAGGTATCCTGCAATATTTTACCTGGCACCTTGGTTTTTGACGGCTGGACATCAATTTTATTTAAAGGGAGTGCTGCAAAATGAAAGTAGGTATCGGTCAGGACAGTCATAGATTTGACTTTGAAAATAAAAACAAAAAATTTGTTCTGGGTGGAGTGACCTTTGAAGGCGTGACTCCCTTATCAGGAAACAGTGATGCCGATGTGGTCTTACATGCCATTACAAATGCGGTTTCCGGCGTGACCTGCGTAAATATACTTGGCAGGATTGCTGACGAGATGTGCATGAAAAAAGGTATTACAGATAGTTCCGAATACCTTGTGGAAGCTTTGAAATATCTTGTGGACGTAAAAATCGTACACGTATCCATATCCATTGAATGCTCATATCCAAGGATCACTCCTAAGATACCCGAAATGAGAAAGGTAATTTCAGGGCTGCTGGGCATTCCTGAAAACAGTGTGGGAATAACGGCAACTTCCGGGGAAGGCTTGACCCAATTCGGCCAAGGTAAGGGTGTCCAGGCATTTTGCATAGTTACTGCCCTTTAGGGAAGTGACTCGGGTACTTTTTCAGGCAGTTGCGGACAGCCCTCTCACATGCTGTCCAGGATAGACTGGCCAATTATCAGGTCCTCAGGTGTTGTCATTTTTATATTCCTGTAGCTTCCCTCCAGTATTTTAACCGGAATACCCAATTTTTCAACCAGCACCATGTCATCTGTTCCCAAATAGTTGTTTTTTATAGCCTCTTCATGGGCTTTCATAATTATGTCGTAGGCAAAGCTCTGGGGTGTCTGAATACTCCAAAGACGGCTTCTGTCCGGTGTTGAGGAAACGAAGCCCTCCATGTCGGATATTTTTACGGTATCCTTCACCTTCACGCCGACACCACACGCACCGAATTCTATGGCGGCGCTGATGCTGTCTGCAATATTTTCAGAAGTCACAAAAGGTCTGGCCCCATCATGTATCAGCACTATGCCGCAGCAGCCCTCTATGGCACAAAGGCCCTTGTATACTGAATCCTGCCGTTCCGCACCGCCGCTCACCAAGGCTTTGACTTTTGTCAAACCGTACTTCTGCACGATGTCTTTCCTGCAAAAGTTAAGGTCCTCTTCATTTATGACCACAATTATTTCGTCAACCTCCCGGCACTGCTGAAAAACCCCAATAGTCCGCGCAAGTACGGGAATGCCCCCCAGCTCGATATACTGCTTGTTTATGCTGGAATTCATCCTTGTGCCCTTTCCTGCCGCTGTGATGACCGCGGTCACTTTTCCGGGAAATCCGTCCTTGTATATCTCCAAAACCCAAGCCTCCAATATTATGACTGCCTGCCGCATTTGCAAAAGCACGTCGGCAGGCAAAAATCAGTAGAAATCAATTTTCATATAAACCAGGTTCTCCGTTCATCTTGCAGGCTTTGCGAAAACCATTCTGCCGGCAGATGTCTGGAGGACACTTGTAACCATCACAGGGATGGTCTCGCCCAGAAATTTCTTTCCTCCCTCAATAACAATCATGGTGCCATCTTCCAGAAATGCCACACCCTGACCCGCTTCCTTGCCGTCCTTCACCACCTGCACACTCATTTCTTCTCCAGGCAGAGCTATAGGCTTTACAGCATTGGCAAGCTCGTTTATGTTTAAAACCTTTATACCCTTTAATGCTGCCACCTTGCTGAGATTATAGTCAATTGTAACAAGCTTTCCCTTTAGCTTTAAGGAAGCTTTCATCAACATCTCATCCGCTTCAATATTGCTGTAATCAAACTCTTCGATTTTTACGGTATGGCTGCTGTCCTTCTGAAGCAGATTCAGTATATCCAGGCCTCTTCTTCCCCTGGCCCTTCTAAGACTGTCTTCGGAGTCGGCTATATGTCTGAGCTCCTCCAGGACAAAAGACGGCACAATCAGTTCTCCGTCTATAAAGCCGGCGGAGCATATATCCAGAATCCTGCCGTCAATTATGGTGCTGGTATCAATTATTTTGGGGATATTCGGCGAAGCCTTGCTCTCCTTGAACAAATCAAAGAAATTCTCGTTTCTCTTTCTAAGAGAAAGTCCTATGCCAGTCAAACTGAATAAAATGTTTATTATAACTGCAAATGGAACTCCTATTATTTGAATTTTGATAATGGGTATGCTTATGAGATTTGCAACGATCAGACCAACTATGAGGCCCAGGGCACCTAGCAGCATTTCGGACAAGGTAATGCTTTGAATTCCGTTTTCAACTTTATCAATAAAGCCTCCCACAAATCCTATTATCTTGGTAGCCATAAAGTAAAACACGGCGCAAAATGCCAACGAAAATAAAACGAAAATTATTACTTTAAAATTTTCGCTTAAATTTATATCATTGCTTATAAAAATTGTACGTAATATTGTGAAACCGGTAACAGCACCTAGAATAGAAAAAGAAATTTTTATAATCCTGTTCAGCACGATAGCTCTCCTTCAAAAGGTATTTTTACTCAGCCATAAAGATATTCCTGAATTTTGCTCTCAACTTCATGCTGATTTAAACCTTTTGCCAGAACAAGTTCGCTTATGAGTATTTGTTTTGCACTGGTTAGCATTTTTCTCTCCCCTGTGGAAAGACCTCTCTCTTTTTCACGCTGCATCAGAGACCTGACCACATCTGCCACTTCAAAGATATCTCCGCTTTTTATTTTTACCATGTTCTCTCTGTAGCGTTTGTTCCAGTTTGCAGATAATTCATGCTGTCCGCTTCCCAGTATACTGAAGACCTTATCCGCGTCAGAAATGCTTATTACATCCCGAATTCCTATATCATTTACATTATTTGTAGGTATCATGACCTTCAGGTCTCCGATAGGGATTTTCATAACATAATAGCTGCATTTCTTTCCCAATATTTCCCGCTCTTCAATAGACTCAATAACTCCTGCACCGTGCATAGGATATACAATTTTGTCCCCTACGTTATACATAGTAACCTCCAAATAAACAATGCAATAATATTCGTCTTTTGTATATCCCGGCTTAACAAAAAATCAGATAGAATCCGGTGTGTTAAGCCAAGTGCAATATGAATACAAGGCTATTCAGATCGCAGAACACGTGTTTTGTTCATTTTTGATGGTAAAATACTAAAAACGCACCATAATCCTTTGAGTGCGTTTGATTGTCCTTTTCCGGTATTAATTTGTCATAGGACAAGTATACTACAAACTATAGGCCTTGTCAAAATCCATTGGGAATAAATTTAAATTTTTTCCATTTTCCAAGTAAAATATTTGTTTTTGTTTGACAGTGTCTCACTAATGAAAGTATAATAAAAATAGACATCCAAATATTGAGGTGAACCGCATGAAAGATATTCTTATTGATGATTTTCAATACACCGCACAGGAATTATTGGTTAGAAATAAAAGCATTCTTGATCTGTTAACAAAATATCAGGATTCAAACTCCAGAGTAAACAGAGCTATTATCAAGTCAGTTACTCAGTGCGGCTGTTTGACCATATCTGCCCATAAGCAGGAGATTCCCGAAGATGCCAGCTTTGACGAAATGAAGAGTTCGGCTGATACCCATGTGGAAGGAACCCTTTGCGAAAATTGCAGAGATGCCATTGAAAGAGATATGGGAAGGAATATGTTTTATCTTGCATCCTTGTGTAATGCAATGGATTTGAATTTATACGATATCATACTCAAAGAAAATGACCGAATACGTATGCTCGGTAAGTATAACCTGAGATAACAGGCTGGCATGAACGCCAGCCTTATTTTATTGTGCGGGAAAGCCATACATTTCCTGTTCCTGGACAAGCATTGAAATTGCCCATGTGCTTTAAAGTCCGTCAAGTACCTGTCCGGTGGTTTTCAAAGCCGCTATTCCTCTTAATATGCCGTTATGGTGATTAATGATTTGGTCTGCAGATAATATGTAGCTGTCAAAGGTGGTATGAGCATCCGTTACAAGTGTGAGGCCATACCCGTTGGAATAAGCTGCTCTGCAGGTGGTATCAACGCAAAATTCAGTTTTCATGCCGGTGATTATCAGCTTTTCAGTCCCCAGGCCACTGAGAACTTCTTGCAGGTTAGTACCATAAAAGGAATCCCATTCTGATTTTTTTACCACCGGTTCTCCTGACACAGGTGCAACTTCCGGACATATTTCCCAGGCCCTGCTGCCTTTGTCAAAAACGCCTGCTCTGGTATGCTGTACGAAAACCACAGGGACTTTTTTTGCTCTGGCTCTGTCCTGCATGGCTTTTATGTTTTTCAGTACTGCATGGCTGTTGTGCGGCTTCTGATTTTCAGGAGAAAACAGGCCAATCTGAGCATCGATTATAAGTAGTGCTGTTTTGTTCATAACTCCCTCCAGTTTCAAGGTTAACTTAAAGCCCCGCGCAATAGTCAAAAGTCGACCTATGGGCGAGGCTGGCAATTTACATTTTATTTATTCTTTCATAATTTACCATAAATGTCAATAAAATATGTTTCCCTTGGAGGAGCAGTGATTTCAAGGTCTATTTCTGGAAAACATGCCTTATAACATCCTGAAGTGATTTGCACTCTACTATTTCAAGATGCTTGATATCCTGAGCCCGTATAAGCCCGTTCTTAGCTATGTATACCCTTTTAAAGCCCCTCCTGTCCAATTCCCTTATCCTCAGTTCCAGCGAAGGGACTTTTTTCAATTCCCCGGTAAGGCCCACATCCGAAATAAACACAGTGCTTCCGGGTATCTCTCTGTCATATACCGAAGATACAATGCTCATTATTATGGACAGATTTACAGCAGGCTCCTTGAATTTGAGTCCCCCTGTGGTCTTAATGACAACATCCTTGTCATAAAGAGATATCTTTCCTCTTTGCTCGAGTATTGAAATAAGCGTACTGAGCTGTTCACGCCTTATACATTCCCCTATTCTTGAGGGAAAGGGTGTAAAGGTTTTTGATACCAGGCTCTCTATCTCTACTATTATGGGCCGTGAGCCATCCTTTACAACAGTAAGTGCACTGCCTGATACAGCCTCATTTTTATCCCTGGCGGTCATAAAAAACTCGGAAGGATTGTCAATGGAGACTAACCCCTTCTCTGTCATGGAGAAATATCCTCTTTCCCAGGTGCTTCCGAACCTGTTCTTGGTAACAGACAGTCCCCTCAGCTCCTCTTCGTTGTCTCCATCCAGTATGAGTACCGCATCTACAAGGTGCTCAAGGGACCTGAGTCCTGCAATCTCCTCATTTTTATTCATCTGCCCCACCAGGAATACCGCTCTGGGCCTTTGAGGGTCCTTTGCCAGCTTCAGCAGTTCATTTGCACATTCCATGGTCTGAGTGGGCGAACCGGCTCTGGAGCCCGGGAACCCTTCCAAAACAAAGGTCTGGATACTGTCTACAATCAGCAGGTCCGGGTCAAGCCGGTTCACCGCCTCCAGCACGTTGTCCATGCTGTTATCCGAGTAAACCCACACTCCCGTCTCTATACTGTCAAACAGCCTGTCAGCTCTGTTTTTTATCTGGCTTTCGCTTTCTTCACCCGATACATATAAGACCTTAAGCCCCCTGGAAGCCACATCATCGGCAACCTGCAGCAGCAAGGTAGACTTTCCCGCTCCCGGCTTTGCTGTGATTATGGTAATGGAATCCCTTACTATTCCGCCTCCCATGACACGGTTGAATTCATTGATGCCTGTCAGAATCCTGTCACTGTTTCCGGCTTTTATCTCTGTCAGCCTTGCGATTTTCTTTATAGCCCGCGGCTGTGACACCCTTCCGCTTTTTTTAACCTCGGCGGCCACTTCCTCCAGGGTGTTCCAATTCTGGCAGTCGGGGCAGCGCCCCACCCATTTAGGTGCCTCATACCCGCAGTTGCTGCATTTATATACGGTTCTGCTTTTTATTTTAATCAACTCCTGTTAACGAAAACTCACATCATTGGCGAATCTTCATATTATATTAATATAAAGCGTGATAATAATAGATTTCATGGTTCACGCCGGAAAACAAAGGTGTTTTTTAGGTTGCGCCAATATGCGCGGATAGGAGAGTATCATGGTTTCACGGCTGAAAAAAGTATTATTTTACTTAAATCTCATTGTCAACCATGGCATCAGCATATCCACCATACTTAATTCAAAGCACTCCAGCATCGACAAGCTCTGAAAGAACCTGAACATACATGGCATGGGACCATGTGAGCGGTATGACCCATTCGGGTTTTCCGGTCTCCTTATTCACCTGCTCAGGAAGCAAGCCCAGATTTGTCCTGCCGTTGGCAGCCCAAAACAGATATTCCTTCGCCCTGGTATAATTACCTGTCCTGACATGATATAATGCCACCCACAAAGTTGTAAGTATCCATGGATTGCCTCCGATATAGCTGTCATTTTCATAGCGCTTTATTCCGCCGATACCTTGAGAGGTAAGTGTTTCTTCAATCAGCGCAACCGTGCTTTTCATTTTTGGATCATTTGCATCAAATACCTCAAAGGGAATGCTAAGTCCCATAAGGCTCACATCCACAATCCAGTCTTCAAGGGTAAAATCCCTTATGTAGCCCTTGGGATTGACCGAAAGCAGCACCTTATCCGGTGAGGCCTCCTCTCCCCAGCCATTGAGCTTGACCCTGATGCTTCTTATAAATCTGTTGGAGTCATCCTTCCAAAAATAATCTGTTATTGATTGTTTTACGGTTTCAGCCAGCTCGGCCCAGCCCCTGGTCTCCCTGTCGCCTTTTCCAAGAACCTCCGCTATTTGTGCTGCCGCCTTCAGACCTGAATAAACGGCGGCAGATGAATAGGCATGCTCTCCCAGCCGTTCCTCCCACAAATCAAAGCTGGGCCCCGGCAGACCGGTGTCACTGTCCATAAATCCTTTGAGAAAAGCGGCTCCTGCTTTGGCACTGTCCCAAACCCGTTGCAGGAACCGGATTTGGCCGGTGTGCTTGTAGTGCTTGAGCATCCCCCAGAGAATAGTTCCTGTTTCATCAATCTGCAGCCCCCAGCACGGCCCCAGGTTTCCATCCATATGGTATCTCTGCTGCCAGCTTCCGTCCTCTTCCTGTACCCGTACCGCCCACAGGTAAAAATTGTCCACGCATTCATGAAGGCCTGCCCGGTCAAGGGCTTCTGTAATAAAGGCCGCATCCCTTCCCCAGCAGTATGCGTATCTCCCGCATTTTGTAAAATATTCATCAATCTCGGGGGCAGCCATCAAGCCCCCGCTTTTTTTGTCATACATCAGCCTGAAAACCAGCAGCGATCTTTTATATAGATTATCCAGCAAGCCATTGCCGGTTTTGAGCTGTCTTGAATTATTCAAATATTCCTTCCAGTATTTTTGAGTACCTGCAAAAAGTTTTGCGGCTCCGAGCATCTTGCATTCCCTTATTAAAGCCTTGCAGGCTTTTAAGGTTGAGGCGGCACATATGTATAAATTAAAGCCCTTAACCTCATTTTTTGCAAAACTGCCCAGTTCCCATGAAACGGCAGCATCCTTCATCATGCCTATGTCATCCTTGCCAAACAAATATGTGCTCACTGCAGCATCATTAGCATTGTTTCCCAGTTGGAAACCGCAGACAGGACTGTCGGAAAAGACAGAAAGGTAATTATTTGCCTTGTAATGCACGAGGGCTTCATTGTGAAAATCAAACAAGACGCCTGCCACATCGGGATCAGCGGCTGAAGCAGCCGAAAAGCTCACAAAGCCAAGCTCCTTTGCCTCACCGGAAATATTCTCGATTTCACACCTTCTTATCAATACATCCGTATCCGAGCAGACAAAATCGTATATTACAGCCCTGTAGCCGTCGAAATAGTTGGTTATTGTACTTTTGATTATGTTAGTGTCCTGAAGGTACTCCTGCTGGTGCTCACATCTGTGGTCATTGAACCAGACCGTGCTGCCGCTTGTATTCTTTATGTAAATCCCGCACAAAAGCTTGTCAAATTGCTGGATATAATCTATATTCGGCCAGAAGAGCCTGAGTAACTCAGCCCTGTCGCTAAAGGCTGCCAGCATGGAAGAATTACCTGTAACCGCATTATTGTAGTAGGACTTTTGCATAAACCCTCCGGAAAAAAAGACATTGTGTACCGGATACAAACCTCCCCGGCTAGTTTTATTATAGCATATTAAGTTTCTGCCAATTTAAAACCCTGTAAATATTTTTATTCATTTTTGTTAAAACTATTCTGGTAGGGGATTTACGCGCTGCGCTGCAGCAGAATGGAGAATTTGATGAAAACCATTTTATATTATACAATATTCTATTTCAGTGAATTGATTCAGGTGGTGATTTTCATTGCAGGCTGCTACTTTCTGGGGATATCCATGTTTGGCTGGATAAAGAGAAAGGACAGGGAAAAGGCGGTTGAGCCCCGGAAAAAATTTGCCGTAGTCATCGCTGCCCACAACGAAGAACTGGTAATCAGCCACATCATTGACAGTTTATTTAAACAGCATTATCCACGGGAATTATTTGATGTTTTTGTCATAGCCGACAACTGTTCCGATAAGACCGCCAGGATTGCAGAAGACCATGGTGCCATGGTACATATCCGTGATGATAATACAAAGCGCGGCAAGGGTCATGCTCTGGAGTGGATGTTTGAGAGAATATTCCGGATGAATAACAAATATGATGCCGTAGCTGTTTTTGATGCCGACAACCTTGTTTCTCCCAACTTCCTTTGGGAAATGAACATTCAGCTTTGCAAGGGACATAAGGTTGTTCAGGGCTTCATTGACAGCAAAAATCCCTTTGACAGTTGGATAACCTGCTCCTATTCAATTGCCTTCTGGCTGTCCAACAGAATATTTCAGCTTCCCAGGTATTATTTGAAATTAAGCTGCGGTTTATGCGGAACAGGTTTTTGCATTGATACCTCTGTGCTCAATGAATTGAAGTGGGGTGCCACCTGTTTGACGGAAGATCTTGAATACACAATGAAGCTTGCCCTTAACGGTATTAAGATAGCCTGGGCACATGATGCAATAGTTTACGATGAAAAGCCCATAACCCTCAAGCAATCCTGGATGCAAAGGAAACGCTGGATGCAGGGTCATGCGGACTGTGCGGCAAGGTATCTCCGCCCGCTTTTCAGACAGGCCTTTTTGCAGGGGGATCTGATTGCATTGGACTGCGCACTTTATCTGTTTCAACCTATAAGATTGATTTTTGTGGGCCTTATGACCATACTTATGTGGATTCAGACCGTGTATCCTGAATTCCCGCTGTTTACCGTACAGTATGTTTTTCCGGTGCAGGTATGGTATGTCATGGCTTTGTCTGAAATGCTGTACGGCCCTCTGGTAATCCTGGCCGAAAGGAAATTCAACTTAAAGGTGCTCCTGGGCTTTGCCATCTATCCGATCTACTGCCTCACCTGGGCCCCAATTGCACTTCAGGGCTTTCTGGAACGGGACAACAAGGAATGGAATCATACTGCCCATACCAGGCAGCTAAGCATAGGAGACGTGGAGAATGGAAACTAGCGCAAAACAGTTTGGTCATGGCGTTAAAAATATTATATTCTTTTTAAATCAAAAGCGTATGTTAAAATGATAATTACAAATTTTATTACACGCTAGTACAACTTACGCAAATGGGTTGCTTGATTAAATTATATTTGTCTGAATCTGGCAGGTGAGACACAGGCTATGATATCGTAAAACCTACACGATGTAGGTTTTAGCGTAACACTGAAGCATGGATGCTGAATGTTAGCGACGATATGATAACCTGTGTAGAACCTTTGCCAATTCAACAAATATATTTAGAGCATCCCATTTGCGTAAGTTTGTACGGGAGTGTACAAGGCTGAATTAATTTTATATATTTTTAATGCCTGACCAAACTGTCCTCCTGTTTGGTGACTTTGAGGTTATCTCCATCCATTTCTATTTTAATGCTGTCTCCGGCTTTTACCTTTCCTTCCAGCATTTCTTCAGCCAGTTTATCCTCTATCATGCTCTGGATGGCCCTTCTCAATGGCCTTGCTCCAAACAGCGGGTCATAGCCCTTCTTTGCCAGATGGGAAAGTACCTCCACTCCCACTTCAAGTTCTATGTCATTTGACTTCAATCTCTTGACAAGAATATCTGTCATGAGCTTTACAATTTCTCTGATATTTTCTTCGGACAGTGGATGGAATACAATGATGTCGTCTATCCTGTTAAGGAACTCCGGTCGGAACATTCTCTTAAGCTCGCCCATGACGTTGTTTTTCATGTCCTCATAATTCTTGGCTCTTTCATCCTTGGCGGCAGAAAATCCAAGGCGCTTGGGTTCTGTGATGGACCTGGCTCCCACATTTGATGTCATGATTATAATGGTATTCCTGAAGTCTACCACTCTTCCCTGTGAATCGGTCAGCCTTCCGTCTTCCAGTATCTGCAGCAGAATATTGAAAATATCGGGATGAGCCTTTTCAATTTCATCAAAAAGCAGTACCGAATATGGCCTTCTTCTCACTCTCTCCGTCAGTTGTCCTCCTTCATCATAGCCTACATAGCCGGGAGGCGAACCAACCAGTTTGGAAACACTGTGCTTTTCCATAAACTCCGACATATCCACCCTTATCATTGACTTTTCATCTCCGAACATTGCCTCGGCCAGAGCCTTGCACAATTCGGTCTTTCCTACACCGGTAGGTCCCAGGAATATAAACGAACCCACAGGGCGCTTGGGGTCCTTTAACCCCACTCTCCCTCTTCTGATTGCCTTTGATATGGATTTCACAGCCTCATCCTGACCGATTACGCGGTTATGGAGAGTGTCCTCCATTTTCAGCAGCCTCTCGGATTCTTCCTCCGCCAGCTTCTTCACTGGTATTCCAGTCCAGCTTGCCACTATTTCGGCGATTTCATCCGCTGTTACAGTATCGGTTTTGGTCTGGTTTTTCTGATGCCACTGATCTTTTACTTTGTCCAGCTCGTTTTTCAGCTTCTGCTCATCATCCCTGATCCTGGCAGCCTTTTCAAACTCCTGGCAGCGGATGGCATCCTCCTTCTCCTTGCTGAGCCTTTCAACTCTTTCCTCCATATCCTTTATATCAGGAGGAGCGGTAAAGGTCTTAAGCCGTATTCTGGAAGCGGCTTCATCCACCAGGTCAATTGCCTTGTCAGGCAGGAACCTGTCGGTAATGTATCTGTCTGAGAGTTTTACGGCGGCTTCCAGCGCATCATCGGTGATTTTTACCCTGTGATGAGCTTCATACTTGTCTCTGACACCCTTGAGTATCTCTACGGCTTCCTCTTTTGAAGGCTCTCCCACCGTTATTGGCTGGAATCTTCTTTCCAGGGCCGCATCCTTCTCAATGTGTTTTCTGTACTCATTGAGTGTGGTGGCGCCGATAACCTGTATTTCGCCTCTTGCCAGTGAAGGCTTGAGTATGTTGGAGGCATCTATGGCACCTTCTGCGGCGCCTGCTCCCACTATTGTATGCAGTTCATCTATAAACAGTATGACATTTCCTGCCTTGCGTATTTCCTCCATGGCCTTCTTCAGGCGGTCTTCAAACTCACCCCTGTACTTGGCGCCAGCTACCATTGAAGACAAGTCCAGTGTTACTACTCTTTTGTCGCTCAAAATCTCAGGTATGTTTCCTTCAACTATCTTCTGGGCAAGACCTTCTGCTATGGCAGTTTTACCAACTCCGGGTTCTCCGATGAGGCAGGGGTTGTTCTTGGTTCTTCTGCTGAGTATCTGGATAACTCTCTCAATTTCCTTATCCCTGCCTATTACAGGGTCAACTTTTCCATCTCTGGCCATGTCGGTCAGATCCCTTCCAAACTGGTTAAGGGTAGGAGTGCTGGAATTTGTGCTGTTCCCCTTTGGAGAGCCGTTTGAGCCCGGCGTTTCTTCATTTAGTATCTTCACCAGCTCATTCAACAGCTTCTGGGGGTCCACTCCAAGATCCATCATGATCCTGACTGCCACACTTTCGCCTTCCTTCATAATCCCCAGCAGCAGGTGCTCTGTTCCGATATACCCCTGGCCCATTCTTCTGGCCTCTTTAAAAGCCAGCTCCAAAACACGCTTTGTTCTGGGTGTAAAACCAACAGGCGTTTCTCCTGATGTCTCACCTCTGCCTATCAGTTCATCTATCTCTTTTAAAATCTTTTCTTCAGTTATTCCCTGCACCTGAAGAACTCTGGCGGCCACTCCTGTGCCTTCCTTTACAAGGCCCAACAGAATATGTTCCGTGCCTACATAGTTATGTCCCAGTTCCACAGCACTCTGCTGTGAAAATTCAATTGCCCGCTCGGCTTTTTCAGTAAATCTCTGATACATACTTACACCTCCATCTTCGCTTCATCAGTTTCATTTCTGAAGCTTTATTCTAACAAGTTCTGCTCTTTTTATATCTCTTTCCTCCTGGTTCAACTGCTTTCCCGCAATTTTCTGCAGGGTTGCAGGCTGAGAAAGCACCAGTATTTCATTTAAAGTCAGTATACCTATATTCTTTATTATTCCCATACTTACTCCAAGTCTAACATCCGAAAGCAATTTAAAGCTTTCCTGTGCACTGAGCAAACGGGCATTTTCCAGAAGGCCGTAGGATCTGAATATCCTGTCTTCAAACTTATGGATGTTCTGTTTGTATAGCTGGTATCTCAAGGCCTTCTCCCTGTCAATGATCTGCTGGCATATTCCATCTATGGCCGCTATGGTTTCATCATCTTTTCTACCCAGTGTTATCTGGTTTGAAACCTGGAACATGTCACCCACCGCTTCACTGTTTTCACCGTAAATGCCTCTGACGGCCACGCCCAGCTTTGTACAGCTTTCCAGTATGGATTTCATAAATCCTGTAATGACCAGCGCGGGAAGGTGGAGCATAACCGACGCCCTCATTCCGGACCCAAGGTTTGTAGGGCAGCTTGTAAGGTAGCCGTATTTGTCATCAAAGGCGTAGTCGGCCTTCTCAGCAATAATCGAGTCTATTTCATCACATACCCTGTACGCCTTTTCCAGCATGATACCCTGAAATATGGACTGGATTCTGATGTGGTCCTCTTCGTTAACCATTATGCTGACATTTTCATTTTCATTTATGAAGGCTCCGCTGTTGCCTTTGGACTCAGCCAGGTCAGGACTTATGAGATGCCGTTCCATCAGTGAAATCCTGTCCAGAGGATGCATTGCCGTCATGTCGGCGTACATCAGCTTTCCATGCGCAGTGTATTCTGAAATTATTGCCTGCACTCTTTTTACAAGAGCAGCCTGATGTTTTGGGGTCATCTTGACCGGGAAAGGAATATCTGCAAAATTTCTTGCAAATCGTACCCTGCTGGAAACGGCTATATCAAGCTCCGGCCCCTTTTCTAAAGGTATCCCGTTCATCCTTCCACCTCCAATGCACGTATTCTGTCACGGATTTTGGCTGCTTCCTCATAAGCCTCTTTCTCAATGGATTCATTTAAAAGCTGTTTCAATCTGTCTATCTGGTCAGGAATGCTTACCTTGCTGCTGACTCTGACAGGAACCTTGCCGTGATGCTCGGCATTGCCGTGGAGCCTCTTTATTATGGGGTCCAGCTTTTCCTGGAAGGCATGGTAGCACTGTGCGCATCCCACTCTGGAGGTTTTAAGGAATTCCTCGTATTCCAGACCGCACTTTTTGCATTTAAGTGTCTCAGGCAGCTCCTGCTTTATCTGGGCTCCAAACAAGCCATTTATAAGGTCATTAAAGCCAAAGGTCGAAATAAACTCCCCATGGCTTATATCTTTCGCACATTGCTCACAAAGATATATATCCACCTTTGTATTATTTGTTATCTGTGTAAAATGAACACTTGCAGTATTCTGCTGACAATTCTGGCAAAGCATAAAATCACCTCGACACTCTTCTATACTAATAAGCTCATAATCATATTTTTAAGAAGGGTTGCCCTGAGCATATCCCTGTCCGGCATGGGAACCGGCCCAATCACCCTGTCACTGCTGGCCGCCTTCATGATGTATCCTTCCCTTTCACTGATGACATCGTAATCAATGAAATTGTTGATGAACACTTCCGCAGATTGCTGCGAAATACTGTTTCCCATGGAAGATACTATATGCATCAGGTAATTTCCCGGTCTTGATACATTAATGCGCTTTATTCTTACATGTCCGCCGCCGCCTCTTCTGCTTTCAACGTAATAGCCTCTGTCTGTAGTAAACCTTGTGGATATTACATAATTTATCTGCGACGGTACGCAATTGAATTGGTTTGCCAGCTCGTTCCTTTGAATCTCAACAGCTCCGTTGGTGTCGGATATCATTTGTTTTATAAAGGTTTCAATAATATCGCTTAAGCTTGCCACAGTATCACCCCCATTTCCAAAACTGATTTTGACTATCTTTGACCTTAACTAAAGTATATTACAAATATTGATTGTTTGCAATGCTTTTTTTACAATTTCCAAGCATTGTCCAAACATGTTTATTCCTGTTTATTTTTGTTTTCAGGCCGCGTAATATCATTCAGGCGATTGACAATCTTCACCTGCTCCTGGGGCAATTTCCATTCCCATAGGGAAGGTACGGCTTCAGGATATGGAGTATTTATTTCTGCGGGATTTTCCATATTTATAACTGTCTTTACTTCCGGCTTAGCTTTATTTACTCTGTAATATCTCATAAAATTACCTCCCAAGGCTTATTAAAATTATATTAGAAATATATAATTATAATTCCTCATAAAAGTACTTATATACGATGGAAATAATGTCTTCCGGCTTGGAAAGATTAACTTCTTAAAAAAAGCAAAAGAGTATCAAAGCTACTTTTCAAGCAGCTTTGATACTCCCTTTAAAATACGGCTTATTTCGTTCCAACCTTTGCCTTGTTTTCGGCAACTTTAGTCCTCTGGTAATCAAGAGCCTTCTGGTAGTCTATGGAAGTTTTGTAGTCCTCATAGTCCTTCCAAATTTTGTCAAAATCTTTCTCCGTCTTGGCCATCAGCAGCTTGGGAAGGATTTCTCCCCACTTGTTTTCAGCCTTGGCAAGAATTTCTCCTTCATCGCTGTCTGCAACAGGTCTGTTGTTGTCATATACTCCGTAATGGGAGCTCTTTCCCGTAGCCCATTCGCGGTACTGGTTGAAGGGTTGGCCCGGGTCTGGTTCCCACAGGTTCATCATTGAAGAATTAAACATCCAGATTTCTCCGTAGGTATTGTACTTCTGCTTGAAGGTTGCCATGTCAGAATTCTTCATCTTGTTTATTTCAGGCTTTATAACAGGCTTGTTGTCAACCATGTCATAGGTTACGCCTTCCTTTCCAAGGTAAAGAGCCTTCTGACCTTCTTCTCCCATACCCCAGGTCATCAATTTAATAGCCCTTTCAGGATTTTTGCAGTTTTTAGTTATCATTGTGAGTTCCCAGCCTGAATAACCGGTGGTGCTGAGCATTGGAGCATCCAGGTTGCTGTTTGCAGGTCCGTCAACGGAAATGTAAATTTGTTCCGGCTTGTTGGTATACAGTTGTCCCAGCGGAATCATGGCATCCTTCCACTGATAGAACAATGCAAAGTATCTTCCCTGCTGGATCTTTTCCTCAATCTTGGTTCTGTCGTCAACAAAAACGTCTGTTGGCATCATACCCTTTTCATGAGCGGATCTGAAGGTCTTTAGCCATTTTATATATTCCGGGCTTGGATTTCCGCACTTTACGTCATAGAATTTTCCGTCTATCTCTCTTGGAACTGCCAGGTATTCAAGCAAGATGTCCTCATAGGTATTGTTTCCGGTGGAGGTAAAGAAGGTGCCGCTGAACGGTATCAGCGACTGGCCGTTGTCAACCTTGGGGAACTTTTCCTTTGCTGCCTTTAATGCGTTAAGGAAGCCTTCGGGAGTTCTCATGTCAGGTTTTCCTATTGCCTCGTAGATATCTTTTCTTACAAGGAAGGATCTATTGGATATAACATTATATTTTGTATTGTCATCTGGTGTATTTCCGTTGCAGGGATATCCGAAAAGATTTCCGTCCTTATCCTTATACCAGTTAACGATATCCGGAGCTGCGACCTTCCAGAAATACGGATCATACTTGTCTGCAAGCTCGTTCAGCGGATATGTATAGGTGTCGGTGGACAACTGCGGAACCTGTTGTTCATACCAGCCCAGTGTTACCATGTCCGGCAGCGAATTTGATGCTATCATGGTATTCAACTTCTGTCCTGCATTTCCTACAGGTACAATAAAGTTGACATCAATACCTGTCTGCTCTTTTATCATCTGATGGGCAAGATTTCCCTCAGGGTTGCTGAACCAGGTCTCGTTAATATACCAGTCCAGCTTCATTGGTGAGTTATCAGTTTTCCAGCCGGGCTCGTCAGCCGCTGCAGTACTCTCTGCCGACGATGATACCGAGGCCGTGTCACTTGACTTTGTGGCATCACTGCTGCCGCTGGTCTTGTCGCTGCCGCAGGCCGCAAGTACTGTAACCGCCATAGTCAATGCCAGAACCAGGCACAGCAGCTTAGCAATTTTGATCCTTTTCATATAATTCCCTCCTGTTAAATATGTGTTTTTTATATAATCCTTAAGCTGGGCTTAAGCATTTATACACCGGGGCTTTTAACAATAATACCGAAGTATTATTATTCCTTGAAATCCTTCAAATTATCATTGCCTACTCTTTTACCGAGCCTATAAGCATACCCTTTACAAAGTGCTTCTGCAGGAAAGGATATATGCACACGATAGGTATGGTTGTAATAATCATTGTGGCCATTTGCAGTGAAGTGGAGGTAAAATTGGTCTGACTTACCGAGCCCGCCATAAGTGATGTCTTTGCAGAATCAGAGGTCATAATTATCTTATACAGATAAGTCTGTATGGGATGGAGATCCTGATTGTTGGTATAGATAATCCCCATAAAATAATCGTTCCAGTTGAATACTCCGTTAAACAGCAGGATAGTTGCAATTACGGCCTTTGACAGCGGGAGTATGATTCTTGCAAATATGGTGAAGTTATTTGCACCGTCAATTTTTGCAGACTCCTCAAGAGCTTCGGGAATAGTTCTGAAAAAAGCCTGGAAGATAATCAGATCAAAGAAACTGAACATGACAGGGAATATATATACCAGAAAGTTATCAAACATTCCCAGGGTTTTTATAACTATGAAGGTGGGTATCAGTCCGCCTGAGAAGAACATGGTTATAAGTCCCATAGTCATATAAACCTTTCTTCCCACAAGCTCCTTTTTCAGGAAGGCGTATGCAACCATCGCAGTAAAAAGCACATGTGCGGCTGTTGCCAGGAGGGTTCTTGCAATGGTAATAAAGAACGCAGTGATAATTTCATTATTTCTGAAAACTTCCTTGTAATTGTCCCATGTGAATTTGCGCGGCCACCAGTACAGCCCGCCCTGTGCCGAGTCAAAGCCGTTGTTGAGGGAATGTATCAGCACATACCATATGGGATACAGGGCGCAGAAGCATATGAGCAGCATAAATATCACATTGAACGTATCGAATAATTTAGACCCCAAGGATGATTTTATCTTCATTGTTGAACCTCCAATTAAACCAGTGATGTGTCTGTAAGCTTCTTTGAAGCCCTATTTGCAGTGTAAAGAAGCAAGAATGCAAAGACCGATCTGAACAGGCCCACGGCTGTGGCATATGACAGTCTGCCGTTTTCAATACCCAGACGATAGGCATATATGTCTATTACATCTATTACGTCATACAGAACGGGCTTATAGAATACGAACAGTTGATCAAAATTTGAACCCAGGAGGTTTCCGATGTTAAGCACCAGCAATACCGCTACCGTTCCTTTGATAGAAGGGAGGATTACATTCCACACTCTCCTGAATCTGCCCGCACCGTCAATGACTGCTGCTTCAAAAAGACTTGGGTCTATACCGGATATTGCGGCTATGTATATGATTGCATTCCAGCCTATTTCCTTCCACGTTTCCGAGGTTATGAGAATCCCCCAGAAATACTGGGGAGTACCTATCAGGTGGATGGGCTCCTTCAATATCCCCATATTGACCAGCAGGGTAGTTATAAGTCCTGAATCGGACAGCCAGTTGTACATGATTCCTCCCACAATAATCCAGGATAAAAAGTGCGGAAGGTAGGAAACTGTCTGGACAAACCTTTTGAATCTGGTTGACAGCAGCTCATTGAGGAGAAGTGCAAATATTATGGGTATTGGAAAACCCACCAGCAGCCTCAGGATATTTAATCCGAAAGTATCCTTCATTACCAGCCAGAACCGCTCATCCGTAAAAAACTCAATGAAATTGTCAAAACCCACCCACTTGGAATTGAGCACCCCTTTTGCAACATTGTACCGCATGAATGCTATTATGATAAAATACATGGGTATAAAATTAAAAATTATCATCCATATGACGCCAGGAATAGCCATGGCCTGCAAATCCTTCTGCGCCCACATTCTGGAGAGCACACCAAGAATACCGGATTTTTTTGCTGGAATTTTTCTTTTTTCCGGGATAGACAAATTAGACAAAATAAACACACACCTTCCTCAGTTTAGAGAATATTAGCACGGATACGGGAATTTCATTGTGTGGCCGAGATCAGCTTGTAACTTAATTATAAGGCAGGAAGCAGAATATAAACAGGTAAGTGGTTTTAGATTTGGTTCGTTTTTTTTGGTTGTTTTGTACAAAAAAAATAAACCGGCGCACCGGTTGTTTGTCTATACTGCCATATAAGCCATACCTGCAGTTTTGTCCGTATACTTTTAAATAAAGGCTCTTTTCATAAATATTGCGGTTATTACTGGGGGCATGTTATAACAAAACAGAACCTACCTTCGGAGGTGTAATATTTTATGGGTATAACGGCAATTATCGGAGAGTTTGACAAGTTAAATGATTACGAACAAAAGAGAGTTTACGATATAATTTACTCAGTAGTGAATAATAGTTCAAACAGGGTCAGTGATTATCTTACCGAAATTCGTGAAGCCCGTTTTGCAAAAGGGACTTATTGCCCTTACTGTAAAGGAGCTCATATTATTAAACACGGTAAATATCAAAGCAGACAACGCTACAACTCTACCCAGATAGTAAAAGAGGTGAAAGTTAGCCTTTCTACAGCCTTTTACCGGAGACATAAGGTTATAAATTCCTTGTGAACCCTTGAAATAGAACAACTATCTGGCATTTTACATGAATTAACTTGATTTTATAGACATCTACTTGACTTATGAGTTTACAAAATATAACATTGATAACAAAAGTAGTACGCACATGTTTATATACCAAAAATGGGGGAAGAATGAATGAAAAAAAATCTTTTGAAATTAATTATTTTTGCTGTAATCTTTGTAATAGGGCTAATAATACTAATGAACAGTATACAATTAGGTAAAAATGGAGTGTCAAATGCTATGAAGCTTAATGGGGGCGTTCTTGATAATTATGTAATGTATTATGAACAATATATTACAAATTATAGATTTGCAGGTGCAATTTTATCAATACTTGGTGGATTGGGTGTAGTAATAAACATAAGTGGCAAGTCTTAATATTTATATAAACCGCTTCAAATCGCATAAACATTTTCTACATTTCTGGGATTTGAAGAGGTTTTATATATTTCAGTTTCTATCAGGGAAAAGATAATTATTATCAAACATATAAGAATTTAGCTTTTTAACCATCAAAAATCTTGGTAGCTTTGAATGGCAATTTTTCGTCCTATATAACCACAATGTTTACGAAAAGAGCCTAAATAAAAATTAATATATATTCGATATTTAAAAAACATGAACCAAATAAGCACATGCTTCAAAACATTACGCATTATGTAAATAAATTATTCCGAATGGAGAAGCTTGCCGCCTATTTAAATAAAGCAGGCGGCAGCTTTATTGTTAATTTCGTGTATTCACCCTTGCTGCTTGATATGGTAATGCCATATTGATCACCATAAGACAGCTTGATCCTCTGATTGACATTTTTCAGTCCGATACCGTTGCCTTTCTTTTCCAGTCTGGTATCTACGGCTGCCTCAGCTTCCAATGCCTCCATGACCTTCTCTATTGCCTCCGCATCCATACCCACACCATTATCCATTATTTCAAGGGTGGTGCATTCCTCCTCGGAATAACCGGCAATGGTTATCTCACCATTTTGTCCAAGGGGCTCAATTCCATAATATATTGCATTTTCCACCGCAGGCTGCAGCAGCATCTTCAACACCTCATACTCCATGAGTCGGGGAGGAATTTGAATATTCAGCCTTATTTCATAGTCATACCGGATGTTCATAAGAATTATATAATTGCCGATATAATCCAGTTCCTCCTTCAGGCGTACATACTCTTTTGTCCATTTCATGCTGTACCTCAGCAGTTTGCCCAGGGAGTTTATTGCATCTGCAACTCCATAATTGCGGTCAATTTCCGCCATCATGCTTATATTCTGCAGGGTATTGATTATAAAATGGGAGTTGATCTGGGTGAAAAGCGCATGTATTTCTGCATTTTTCTTAGCCTCCTGCTTGGTTACAACCTCTGAAATCAAATCACCTATTTTAGAGACCATTCTGTTGAAGTGGAAGGATAATTCACTCATTTCATCCTGTCCCGAAATATCCACCCGCACATCCAGCCTGCCATTTTCCACCTTTCTCATGGAAGCTATAATCTGCTTCATTTTTATAAGGAGGATATTGGTAAGGAAATAGATAATAACGCTCATTACCACCATAGCCAGGATACTTTCGGCAATAATCAGGTTTCTGGTATTGCTGAGGTTCTTTCTTATGCTTTCATTTGTGACCACATAGCATATGGTGGAGTCCAACTGCTCAATATAATCGTGGATAAGTGTCATGGGAACATTACCGTGCTTTATATAAAGCTCCGAGCCCTCCCTTTTCAGATCATGACCTTCATAAAGGGCTATGACCCCTGCCTTGTCCAGTTGGAACTTGGAAGCAAAAGCACTTTTGCTGTCGTAGATAATATTTCCTCTGTTATCTATTACAAACGCCATCAGATTCTGATTTTCCGACTGGGAAAACATGTGCCGGAAAAATATATCGGTATACATGGTTGTCTCAATAAAGCCCAATTCCTTGTAGTTGGAATATCTCAAGGGTACAAAAAGAGATACCACACTTTTTCTTTCAACTGTACCGGTATTGTAGTTTTCCTCAGCATGGTCAAACTGCCAGAAGCCTCTTGGATTGCCGGAGGTTTCTCTTATGATTGTCTGCCTGTTCTTAAGACGGGAGTCGCTGTATATGATTGATCCTATTTCAGGAAATTGAGGGTCGCTTACATATATCCGGAATTGGTATATATCCGGGCTGAGATTGCGTATCATCAGTATCTTTTTTGTCAAATCCATGCTAAAGTCGACAACACCGGTCTGGTCGCTCCTGTCCCAGCCTTTAATATAGGCCATTGTGTCATAATCGCTGGAAATGGCATTTATGGTTCTGTAGCTTGTATCTATTGCCCGTTCTATGCTGTATCTGGTTTCCTTCATCAATTCCCTGGAATCGCTTATCAAATCCAGTTCAGTGGATTTATTTGCTTCGTTTATAAGCTGGCTGGCAAATACTATTATGGTAATTCCAATGACAACGGAATATATTATCATGAGCTTGTGAGCAAGTCTCAGGCCACTGAAGAATCCAATCAATGAAACAAACAGCTTCTTTATCCGCATGGCTGCCTCCACCCTGACCGCTAGTTTATATACAGCTTTTCTCTGTACTCCTTGGGAGAAATACCTGTAAGTGCGCGAAAAGTGGTAGTAAAGTGCTTTGTATTACTATAACCTACCATTTCCGCTACTTCGTAAATTTTGTACATGGAGTTCTGCAATAATTCCTTGGCCTTTTCGATACGTATCATCCTGAGATAATCCACAAAATTCATGCCTGTCTTCTCTTTGAACAGAATTGAAAAGTATGAATAATTCAAGCTGATATGGTTTGCCACCCTGGCCATTGTCAAATCGCTGCGGAAGTTGTCCTGAACATACCTTACCGCCGTTTCAATGGACTTGTCTGTATTGCAGATGTTTTTGAACTGCAGCAGCACTTCATTTATATTTAATACGAGCTTTTTTATATGTCTTGTAAAGTCATTTATACTGTAAAATTCGAAAATACTTTTGAAGCTGTTCTCCTGCTCTTTAATAAACTCCATCTTATGGGGAATATGTTCTGAAAGGTATCCGATTATCTCCGCCTTTAAAAGCGCAGCCAGTTTTTCCCCATACTGGAGGTGATACTTCCTGAGAAACTTTTCATCAAATAGCTGGCCAAGCATTCTGCCCAGATCCTCCCTGCGTTCGGTATCCAGCATGCCTGCAAGATTTTTTACCAGTCTTACAGGCATTACAAAGCCGTTGTCAGGCTCTTCAATAGCCGAATAATAAATTATTGGACTGTCGGGCTGCAAAAGTTTATATTTCAAGGCATAATCCGACTCTGCATAAGACCTGCGCATCAGGGAAACAGACCTGAAATCCCTGCCCACGCCGGCAGTGCATCTGGTTCCGAATGAATTGTCCACAGTCTCAAGCAGCTCATCAATGCCGGTTGCGGCATTGATAACCAATACTGCATTGTCCTTGTTATCCAGAAAACAGTAGCCAAAGGTTTCAGTTTCAAATAAGTAATTTTTAATATTTGAGACCAGAGCCTGATTATTCTCAAGCTTATCCTCACAGTTATAGATTTCAGAAGAATTCAAAGATATAACCCGGTAGTCCTGGTTTTCCAGGTCCATACCACAGGTGTGGAGCAGTCTCTCCTCTTCGTCCCTTGTGGTATTTTCACTTAAGAGCATCAGCTTGAACTGGTTGGAAAAGAATTCCCAGTTTCTGCTGCTGGCTATTCCGGTGTCCATTCGCTGCTTCTTATAATATTCTTCCTGGGCCTTTTTCACAATATTCAGAAGTTCGTTTCTGTCCACAGGTTTCAGGAGGTATGCCTTAACGCCGTATTTGATTGCTTTCTGAGCGTATTTGAAATCATCATATCCGCTTAATACTACCGTATAGGGCTTGTATTCCATGCTGTCAATCCTTGCTACAAGCTCTATACCATCTATCTGAGGCATAAGCAGGTCGGTAATGACCAGATCATATGTGTTTTCGGACAGCTTCTTTAAAGCTTCAATCCCATTGACACATTCATCAATTTCCGTAAAAATCGACTCGGTTCTTGAAATGATGGCTCTTATCCCATTTCTGATATATTTCTCATCATCAACCAATAATGCTTTAGCCAATGCTATTCCCTCCAGGATAATAAAATGTTAGTTCTCATCAGCAGCATTCCATTTTCATTATATACTAGAAAACATTACTATTTCAACCGTTAACATAACACAAATACACCAATACATACCACCCGGAAAGCGGCATTCAGGCACTTCAGTCCACATGTACCTTCAAGACTGCAAGCGGTATATGGCTACTGCAGGCTTACATCAAGTCCGGCTATCCTGCCATCCCTTATATCTCCGGCAAGGCGCCCTGTGATGGTCTTCCCGGCGGTTTCCCTCGTGCTGCCGTCCTTATAGTATAAAACGTATTTTGCAGGCCTTACACAATCCTCTCCGTAAGTATTTTTCTTCAGAGGATTTATGTAGTTCACCGAAATATTTCCGAGAAATCTGAAGCTGACTTTGCCCTGCCCGTCAAACATCCAGTCCGGCAGAACCGGTTTTAACTCAAAGCTCAGTTCCCCCTCCTCAAAGGTAAAGATATCCCTTCCGGCCATCATCAAAAACCACATACTCAGCATTTCAGCCGTGGAACCGCTCATCCTTGCCACAAAACCCCGGCCATGCACCGCTTCATCGGGATTTGCCGAGCTGGCAATAAAGGAAGAGTTCTCCAGGGTACTTCTCCCGTATACCTCAGGCTTCATGAAGGGCACCAGCATCGTACGCGCATCGTTGAAAAACTGTTCATAAAGCCCTGCCTGCAGCACTGCATAAAGATACTTGTATTCCATGTGAAGGAAAATGGCCTCCCGCTCCAGCCAGCCAGGTGTAAAAGCTCTGAGGCGCCCTATTTCCGGGCTGCTGTCCTCAAGTGAGACCGAGGTTTTATACATATCAAGTCCCGAATCGAAAATCTCACTGGACCGGATGGAATTGTACAGTTCAAGGGCAGCTTCCTTGTCCTCCATGGTTTTCATAATACGCGCGGGGCCCTCCAGGAACAGCGGAAGGGGCCGGCATTCAAATTTGCTGATTATTACATTGCTATGGCCGTTAACAGGGTTTTTTCTGCCTTCTGCAATTTCATACTTTGCAGCATTATATGTAAAGTAGGTGGGGTATATTCCTGCTCCATAGCTAAGGGCTTTTTCAAGTCCACGCTGAAGTTTCCTCCTGAATTTCCCGAATATTTCCAGCACCTCTCCGGTACTGAAGACAAGTTCTTGTCCGCTTATACCGTTACGTATACCGTCCCTGTATTTCTCCCTGGCCGTTGCTGCAAGGTCCCAGTATTCAAAATCGGAAAGCTCCCGGGAGAGATTTCTTGTCAGAAGGTCCTCTGCCGTACGCAGCAGACCCCCTATTTCCTCAGGCAGGCAAACCTTTTTGGTGTATTTTTCACTGCTCTTTATGATAAAATCTATTGCTCTGATTAACTCAGCCGTCTCACAAAGGCTGGAACCGAATAATCCCGACAATCCGTTCAGGGCGTCATTCCAGCCGGGTTTTCCTGCTTCGATTTCAATCCCCATACCTTCCGGGTCCAGGCTGACAAATTTCACAAGGGCAAGGGACAGCAATTTTACAAATAGATTTGTATAATATATTTCACCCCTGCCCTGTTTAGTCCTCAACCAGCAGGCCTCCTGAGAGCCCTGCCCGGACTTTTCCGCCATAACGGCACCATACTGTCTGACTTTCCCGTCTGCAGCAACATACTTATCCGCCCTTGGCAGCACGAAAGCCGGGCTTTTATAAAAGCAGTACCCCTTGTCGTCAAATAGAAAACTCTCCCGCTTATCAGGGTATATTGCCAGATAGGTTTCAACCAAATCCATATTATAGGTCCAGTGGTCACTCCAATAGCCCTCACCGAATTCAGCCTCAAAATTCTGTACCGACTTTTCCAGCACCCTTTCCAGAAATGCTTCCTTAGATATATTCAGAGTGGTGCCATTTTCAACAATAAACCCTATGAGCCTGCCGGGAGTAAATTTTCCCGTAACCAGCCTGTAAACCTCCCTCCTGTGTGTTTCAAGGAGTGTCTCCAGCTCTCCCCAGTCCTCCTTCTTCAAAGTAAAGGTGCAGCCCTTGACAGACAGTGGATTATAGCCGTCTGCCTGTATCAGATTCATAAAGTGCCTGACATTGAAATCACCCACCTGCGGCTTTATCAGCACATCATTTCTCCTGTTCTGGCATACATCCCTGAAGTTGCCGTTGCCCTGGGAATACAGGGAAGGCTCCAGAGAAAAGAAATTGTACTCCCGCTCCAAATCACCGTGTTTTCTAGAATAGACATGGTACACATGACTTTTTTCTCCGGCCCCGAATATGAGCGGATATCCGCCTCTCAAAATATTGTCGAGGTAGCACTGGTCAATATATTTATCAAACATGCCCACAGCAGTTTTTGTATATGTATCGGCCACCAAGGCCTCTACCAGCTCAGTGGCTTCTCTTTCCTTCCTCAGTATGAATTCCGGGCAGAAATCCTTTTTTAAGGCATTTGCCCTGTGTATGCCGGATATGTGTCCGATTACGGACCAGAGAGTAAAGGGCTTTTTTCCTGCAACAGTCCTGAGCGCCGTAAAGCCGCCCGACACCTTGTTCTGTGCAATCTGCTTCCTCAATGTCAGCTCCTCTATGGAACAGTCCCAGCCGTCCGGCCTTGAAAGTGCCGTATTATATCCGAAAACCAGGTCAATATCATATATGGCAGGCAGAAGCCCGTTGCTTTCAGTAGAAAAGGAGAGATAAAAATTGCCCTCTTCAAACTCGCTTACCTCTACCGTATCGGCAGTTGAAGCCCTGACTTTGTAGTAGGCTATCCTGTTTTCAGCATTGTAGACCTCATACCATGATTTCATAAGATTGGACATCTCCTGATAGGTGGCATTAGTGGCTCCGACAGGCAAAAGCTGGGGCAGACCGTCCAGAATTTCTATTTCCCTGTCCTGTCCGTCAAGGCTTTCCACGGTTACCTTTCTGACCATTGCAGCATAGCTCTCTCCCGGCATTGTAAAGTATGCCACAGTTATACGCAGTCCCAGCGTATGATTTTCTTCAACCACCCTTACCCGGTTTTTCTCAATAACAAGGCTCCTGGCATATTTGTCAGCAGAGACTGAGGAAAAGATTTCATGAATCCTGCCCTTGTGCTTTATAAATGTCCGGAAACCTTTCCTTTCAATATTCTGATACATAGTGTGGGCAGGAAAAAACTCCATAATCGTACCGTCCCTGTCCTTGACACCAAAGCTTCCCATAACCTGCCCTCTATTAACATAAAATGCCCACATGGGAATTCCGTCAATGCCGGCTATACCCGGCAAAAAGCTTGCAAAGGTTTTTGCTTTATCATAATTCTCAATAACAAACTCATTGTTTTCATTAAATAAATAGTTTGGTTTCATATTTCCTCCCAGGGCAGTACTGCTACGGTTTTTTTGCTCCAAGTTCAACTTCTATCAAGTGCTCCATATTCCTATCCAGTTTTAAGACAGCCGCCCTGTCAATTTCCGCCTGACATGGGTCAAGGTCAAGGTCCAGTCTCAGTCCGTCAAGGGTGATACTTTTCACCGAATATTCGCCGTAATCCAAATGCTGCCTGTTCCTGTAAACAAGCCTGACAGTCCTGTCTGCAAATACTGTTTTCACGGAGGCTGTACCGGTCCCGTCAAACTGACCGGCTTTCAGCTTTGGCCGGATGTACAGCTTTCCTGCATTTCCGCCCACACCATACACCTCCGTCAGCATCAGCAGCATAAGCCAACTGGCCGAACCGGTCAGGTAATGATACATTCCCCTTCCCCGTTCATTGATATATTCCGGAATCCCGGGATAAATCCTGGCCCTGTCAAAGTCGGTGCTTATATTGTAAAGGGATTTGAGCACCTGATAACCCTCCTGCACAAAGTCCTGTCTATACAGTGCAAAGGCGTACATGATGGTCATATGGCTGAAAACCGCACCATTTTCCTTATGCCCGAAAGCAAAGCCGAAGCATCTTCCAAGATCCAGCTTAAGCTCGTTAAAGTTGTTGTTAAGCCTGTAGCTGCCCAGCTTCCTGTCAAACAAATACCTGTCCACAGCCTTTATGGTGCTGCCTGTCTGATGCTTTGAGGCAATTCCCATCATTATGGGAAATACCTGGCCGGTGAGCGTCATCCGCACCCCCTCAGGCCGGACTCCCTCTACCTGAAGTCCCCGGTTGTCATAATAGCCGTTAAACCACTCCAAGCCCTCCGGTGTCTTCACCAGCTCATTATCTGCTATGTGCTGTGAAAGCCATCGGCCCTTGGTATTTAAATCCTCCGAAACCCTCGCCGTATCCAGCAATACCTTTTGACCGCTGATATTGTGCCTGCAGGTTTTATAATATCGGCTCAAAAGCTCCTGCTTTTCCGCTGGACTGTCATAGCTGATGCTTTGGGACAAGGTGTCCAGGAGCACTGCTATTTCGGCGGCCACCTCAATCCGGTCCCTGCCCCTTTCTTCCCTGACCTTTTTCAGCAGTTTGCCCAATTCCAGAAGATTCCCGGCATAAAAAGCCGTAAAGGCCACCGTTTCGCCTTTTTGTGCCGCCATGTCCAGGGCATCGTTCCAGTCGGCATTTTCCATGCGGATATTATTATGCTCTCCCACGTTAAAGAAAGCCGTCAGGTTTTGAAGCAATATATGCTCAAGAATCGTACCGGTATATACCTCACCATTGTCACACTTTTGCCTGTTCCCATATCCGGCGGTCCAGTCCTCATCAATACCCGTCGACCTTGCTATCAGCCTGTCTTTAAAATATGCCTGCTTTTCAAACAAAAAATCCATATCCCCGCTCTGGTTAAGATAGAGGAGGGTTGTGAAAAAAGGCCAGGCTCCATGGTCGGACCATACTCTGCTGATATTGTTCCTGTCCGCAATAAATTCTCCCGGCTCTTTTCCAATTATGGTAGCGTTGGTTCCGTCAAGGCGGACCCCGCCATAATTATTCCAGAGTTGGGCTCTCACCGTGTCCGTTTCCATAAGCAGCAACGCCAGACAGTCCTGCCACAAATCTCTCCAGCCTCTGCCACCCTTTCCGTAATCATGGTGGGGCAGAAAGGAACACCCGTATATTCTCCTCAGTATGGGCTGAAGAGATACCCATTTCATCCACCCGTCAAACTTATCATCACTGCTTTTAAAGCTGATTCTTCCCAGCTTTTCTTCCCAATACTCCTGAGTTTTCTTAAGCAGCGCTTCAAAGCCCGCCATGTTAAGAAAACCCAGAATGCCGCTTTTGTCTGTATTCCTGTCTTCAGTTACCGACATTGCGATTATGTAGGATTTGCTCTCACCCGGCAGCAGGCGGCAGTCGTCAAACCTCAATGCGCCTATGGCTTCATAGCCCTCTATTTCCTGGCCCGGAAGGCAGAATTCCCTTCTGTTGGCAGCAATGGTTTCCGGCCACTCAAGGCTGCCGCCCTCACCCATATATTCTTCCGCCACGGGGAACGCGCCCAGAGGCAGCTTTCCTGCGTCATCCGTCCCGTACACATTGTATGAAATCCTGTTGACCTTGTGGCCCCTTTCGTCAAAAGTCATGGCAGGCTGCACTTCTATGCCTTCCTTGACAACGTAAACCCTATGGAGCAGGCTTGTAACATTCCGGTGATCCCTCAGGCTTTCCGCCGAACGGGCATATACCGGGATGGCGGCAGTGGGGGTAACGCGTATCTCTGCCGCGCCTGTATTGGAAACAGCAACCTTCATCAGCTCCACTCTGTATTGGTTTGCCGGAACGAAGCTTGTAATCTCGGCCTTCACCCCAAGCCTTTCATTTTCCCGTATTACCTTGTGCCATAGAAATCCGGCCCTCAGAGTCACCTTTTCCTCTGTGTCCTTATTAAAAAGCTCCGAATGCTGGAGTGCGGATGCCCCGGCTGCCGACCAGGCACCCTTTCCTTCGATATATATCCAGAAATTACGATTTGACTTTGTATTATGTAAATCATCCGCCGACACCGGCGTACTGAAAAAAGTATTCTGTCCTGTTTTTATATCTCCATGCAGGGCAGGTGTGACGGCAGACATCATTCCGGCCTCATTGGCAAGCGGAAAATAGAGATGACTGTTCCTGTGGGGAGCTTCCATCCGGAAAGTCCCCATTTGGTCTGTAAAATTCCAGCCTGTAGACATTTTTATACCATCCTGTTCATTATTTATAAAAAAATTCATAGCTGCGTTTCCAGGTCACTGTTGCATCAGGTTCAACTTCCAGCTTTATGAAGGTCTCGGGGCTTATAACATGTTTACTGCCCCATAATGCAAATTTAAAAACCGGAAAATCATCTGTTTCCCTGACTCCCACACCGGATTCCCGGTTGAACAATTCCCAGGAATAATGACCCGAAGTATCGTAGTTCTTAAAAGTGCAATAAAATTCCCGTCTTTCCTGCTGTTCCGGCCAAGATACTTCACCCTCGCTTTCCAGTATGTCTCCCGTAGTTTTTTCCAAAGTTATCCTGCCGGGTATTTTCAATTTATAAGCTCCTGAGACCGGTCTCTGATTAATTCCCACAAAATTATGGCAATATTCGGTAGTATCAATTTTTTTGCTGCCGGTGTTTGTAAGGCTGTAGCTGATATGAAAAGCATCCCCCGCAAGCGCTATTTCTTTTTCATATTTGCAGGAGTAGCCGTCCACCCTGGCAGAATTTGTGCGGAAGAGTACTTTGTGGGCCGCCGCTGTAACACTGCTGGATGAAGGAAGGACCTCATAGTTTCTGAAAAAATCATAGGGCTGATTGTCTGGCTTTCTAAGCTGTCCTACCCCAATTTTTGTAAAACAGTTGCCCACACAGGCTTCCTCGTAGCCAAGGGCATTTTCAATTCCGAATTCGCCGCAGAAGCCCCGGCCTCCCGAACCTGCTCCCGGAGTCAGGGATTCAGGCACGCAAAAGGTGTGCATCCCATCCAGCGTAACCTGTGTAATAAAACCGGTCCAATCAAAGCGTGAGCCTTTGTATTTTTCACCGGGATAAGCAATCTCAAGTGAAAGCCTGCTGTTGCTCAGGCATATATCTGCATTTCCGCAATTCATAGTGCTTTCCTCCATTTCTCTGCAATTGTCTCCAACCTGTGCAGCACCGTATGGGTAGGTACCCGTTGAAGACCGGCATATTCCTCTTTAAGGCTCAAAGACAAGAGTTGCTATGGAATGGGCCGGAAGAGAATGCCACAGGTACTCTTCTCCAAGCTTTGCATTAAACCCTTGCACATTGTCCGATTCGTTCATGACTATCAGGACTACAGACCCGTTTGGATTTTTAAAAGCCACGTGCCTTAGCCCCGTTTCACTGTGGTCCGTCACCTGAATCCTCACTGCCCCGGGCCTTACATACTTGCTGAACTGTCCGATATAATAATATGAGCTGTTATAATGCAGTTCCTGGGTGACGGTATCGGCTATAACGGGGGCATCGCAGAAATTTCCCACATGGTTTGGCCCGCCCTTCTCATCAAGGACAAGGTTCCAGTCCAGCCAGCCTTCCTGCCAGTTATTGAAATCCCCTATCATATTCCTCCCATATCTTTCTCCGGTCAGCCACGAGCCAAGATGGACTCCTCCTTCCTGGCAGCCTTCCGTAAACAGGATATGCTTGTGGGGATAGAGTTCATGAACCCTTGACAGATTTTCAAAGGCCTCTGAAACATACCAGTGGTTTGCTATGCCATATACATACTTTGAAGTTTCAGGGTCTTCAAGGGTTCCTGTAGCCCGTTCAACCATAATGTCCCTGTTATGGTCCCATATATAGATTTTTACATCCTCAAGCTCTGACTTATGAAGAATGGGGCCCAGATAATCCCTTACAAAAGCACCTTCCTCTTCCGATGAGTAAATACAGGAATCCCAGACCTGTACTGCCGCCGGTTCATTTTGGACGGTTACAGCCCATATGTCCAGCCCCTTTTCTCTGAAAGCCTTTATGTATTTTACATAATAATTGGCCCATGCTTCCCTGTACTCCAGCTTCAACCGTCCTCCGTTATTCATGTCGTTATTTGTTTTCATCCAGGACGGAGGACTCCAGGGTGATGCCAGAAGGGGAATGCCCTCCTGCCTGGCACTTATGGCATCTCTGATCATGGGAATCGTCCACTTGTCCTCATGTGAAATATCAAAGGTTTTCAATTCCCTGTCGTTTTCTTTTACATATGTATAATTGCCAAGGGCAAAGTCACAGCTATGAATATGAACCCTTCCAGTTGAATATCCTATTCCAAGCTGCGGGTCAAAATATCTTTTTATAATCTCTTCTCGCTTTTCAGGAGACATTTTAAAATAGGTATACGCCGCGGCTTCTGTGAACGCTCCCCCGAAACCGATTATTTTCTGAAAGCTCTTTTCCAGGTCCAATGAAAGTACTGTTCCCTCCCATTTATTTTTGTCCAGCTTGAATGCTCCTTTTTCTGTCAGCCTGTCGCCCGTATCTCTGGCAGTTTGAATTATTTTAGCAGTGCTCATAATTGCCTCCTTCTAAAATCCAATTATTATTTGATATTTTTATATGTAGTAATGTCAAGCCTTCAAATTATTTATCCATGCTGCATATGTTAGCGCTATCATTTTTTATAAAAAAATTACTCCCTGTGACGCCCTACCGATTCTCTCCACTTGAGTTCAGGCTCAAGGTATTTCTTTTCAAAAGGCAGTCCCGGATTTTTGAGCCTTTGTAAAAGCCGCCGGGCAAGTGCTCTTCCTGTCTCATATACAGGCTGTCTTACCGTTGTAAGGGGCACCTTGGGTATCAGATCAAAAATAAGTCCGTCAAAGCCGGCAACGGATACGTCTCCGGGTATTTTCAGCTTTAGTTTTTCTGCTGCTCTGAAGGCACCGATTGCCAATAAATCCACGCAACAGAAAATAGCAGTGGGCTTTTCTTTTACCAGCAGGTCGTATGCATTTGCATAGCCCTCCTGCTCGGAGTTTTCAGCATATCTTACAAGACTCTCGTCAAAGGGGATACTATGCTTTTCCAGAGACTTTTTATAGCCCTGCAGACGTTCGAGAGCATATCTCTGGCTTGTATTGCGCATTATGAAGCCGATCCTTCTGTGACCGCTTGCAATGATATTATCGGTCATCTTTACCGCTCCGGCTTCATTGTCAACGTCCACACAGTCTATATCCAGCTCATTCTTTCCGAAAAGCACAAAGGGTACCTTGATTTTTGAAGTAAATACATTTTCCTCACTTAAATCCAGTCCCATAACAATAACCCCGTCACATCTGTGGTTGAATTCCAAGTCGCGTTTTACCAGGAAAAGATAATTTGCGTTGCTAAGCTCTTCTGCCACGCCTGAAATGAGGTGCATGATAAACGGGTCTGAAATCCCGATATTCTTTGGTACATACAGGTAGATGGTACGCGTATTGTTCTGTGCCAATGCCTTGGCTGCAAAATTCGGCATAAAATCCAGCTCTTCCATAGCCTTTTCAACCTTGAGCCTGGTGCCCTCAGAAACAATTTCAGGAGAATTTATCACTCTGGAAACGGTTATGAGTGAAACTCCGGCTGCCTGGGCTACATCCTTCATATTTGCCATTAAGTCTATTCCTTTACCTTTGTTTTTATTTACCGCGAAATTGATGATAGCGCTATCATACTTTAATTTAATTCTATATTCTTTGCTAATTTTAGTCAATACGCAAAATATTCATCCGGGCCCGCCATATCCGCTATTACCTCATGTGAAAAAACAAAGGGCTGTTTCAAAACCAACGGATTTTTCAATCCTGTTACTACAGTTTTGAACAGCCCTTGTCAATGGTATACTTATCCGGCAGCTCTGCTGCCTGAGTCCTTATAAAGCCCGCTGCTATTCCTCTTCCTCCTCGACCATATGCTTTTTGGCCTCTTCAATTATTTTATTTGCCACAATAGCCGGCGCTTCCTCGTATCTGTCAAACCACAGCTTGAAATATCCCCGGCCCTGAGTCATTGATCTCAGGTCGGTTGCATATTTGAACATCTCGGACTGGGGCACTTCCGCTTCCACCTGCTGAAGTCCGTTGTCCTGGGGATTCATTCCCAGGATGCGGCCCCGTCTCTTGTTCAGGTCACCTATTATATCTCCCATGTAGCTTTCGGGAACGTATACTTCAATATGTGCGATAGGTTCCAAAAGTACAGGTGCTGCCATGGGCAGCCCCTTCTTATATGCAAGTCTTGCGGCAATTTTAAAAGCCATTTCCGAGGAGTCCACATCATGGTAGGAGCCGTCCACCAGGGTCGCCTTCAGGTTAACCACGGGATAGCCTGCGAGCACTCCCCTGACCATAGCTTCTCTCAGCCCTTTTTCTACGGCAGGGTGGTATGATTTGGGAACCGAACCTCCAAAGATTTTCTCTTCAAAAGTCAGATCCTCCTTATCTCCATGCTCAAACTCCACCCAGACATGCCCATACTGCCCATGTCCCCCCGACTGCTTTTTGTGCTTACCCTCAATCTTTACCTTTTTCTTTATGGTTTCCCTGTAAGGTACTTTAGGATCTACGAGATTTACCGCCACACCAAACTTTGCCTTCAATTTGCTTACAATTACATCCAGATGCTGTTCCCCCACTCCTGATATGAGCGTTTGATGGGTTTCGGCATTTATTGAGACCTTGAAGGTAGGATCCTCATCCTGCAGCTTGTGCAAGCCCGAGCTTATCTTTTCCTCATCGCCCTTTGCCTTTGGTTCAACGGCCAGGGAAAGCGCAGGCTCCGGAAATTCTATTTTTTTCAGAACGACTTTATTTGCCTGGTCGCATAAGGTGTCATTGGTATTTGTAGAGGCCAGCTTTGCCACTCCGCCTATATCACCGGCAATGAGCCTATCGGTGGGAAGCTGTTTTTTACCCCTCATTACAAATATCTGACCGATCTTTTCAACCTTTTCGGTTGTGGAATTATATACTGTTGAATCAGACTTCAAGGTTCCCGCATAGACTCTGAACATTGAAATCTTGCCCACAAACGGGTCTGCAATAGTTTTAAACACAAGGGCAGCCAAAGGTGCACCGGGCTCCGCCTTTATTGCGGCGGTTTGCTCTGTGCCCGCCTTCACGGCTATATTGTCAGCGGTTTCAGGAGACGGCATATATTCAATTACAGCATTCATTAATTCCTGCACCCCGAGATTCTGGAGTGCGGAGCCACAGAATACCGGAGCTATTGTACCGCCTGCAACGCCTGCCATGATTCCTTTATGAATTTCTTCCCTGGAGTACTCCTCCCCCCCAAAGAATTTTTCCATCAAAGCATCATCGGTTTCAGCTATGAGTTCATTTAATGAGTCTTTTACAGTTGAAATTCTATCAGTTAAATCAGAAGGAATGTCAGTATCCACAAGCTTATCCTTCTGGAATTTTTTCGCAGTCATATTGATTATGTCCACATAACCGACATATTTGTCCGCTTCATAGATAGGAAGCTGGAATGGAATGACTCCGGTTCCGAATGCACTTGTCATTTTGTCCAGAGCATTATTGAAATTTGCATTTTCTTCATCCATTTTGTTTATAAAGAACATTCTTGCAGCGTTGCGCTCTTTTGCATATACCCATGACTTTTCCGTACCCACGGATACTCCGCTCTTTGCAGATACCACAATAACAGCACCTTCTGCAACACGTATGCCCTGCATTACTTCTCCGACAAAATCAAAATAACCGGGAGTGTCAATCACATTAATCTTATGATCCTTCCACTCACACGGAGCCATGGCTGTACTAATGGATATCTTTCTTCTGGTCTCCTCAGGATCGTAGTCTGTGGTAGTTGTTCCATCAATCACCTTGCCGAATCTGTCCAGAACTCCCGTGTTGAACAACATTGCCTCTGCCAGGGTGGTTTTACCTCCGTTTCCGTGAGCCAAGAGGCAAATATTCCGTAGTCTTTGTACGGCATAGTCCTTCATAATCATTCCCCCTTATTAATTTTAATCATTTTACACTGTATATAAGGAATTTTTAAAATACTGCCTCATCAGAGGTATTATTTTAAGCCTTCCTAAAAACCGCTGTAAGCAATTTTTCCAGGGACTGTACTCTCCATGAAACATTCCCTCTGCCATTCCCACTATTTTGAGAAAACAGGTAAAATAAAAAACCAGAGTAGATTAAGCCAACATAAACAACAACCTGCTACCATATCTGTTTTAATTTTGGATACACTAATAAAAGTATTTAATTTTCAGCAAGTTTAACAAAAATCAATGTATATTCTATTCGATTTTTTATGCGATTTTCCTTTTTTTTAAATAAAAAATTTTATTTCATTATTATTTCGCACTGTTAACTAATGAAAATATTACCAAATATGTAAAATATATTTATTGCATAAACAATATATTCCGGTTTTTTATGCTTTTCCCGCCAAGCCACTAACTTTTGAGGTTTATTAATTTATAGAATTGCTATATAATATTTCTTGTAGCAACCGGGTCACATATATTTATTTATATATATGAGCCGGTTAATGTATTATGGTAAATGTTTTTTCAAATCTTAATCAATGTAAAATGGTAGAAAGGAAGTAGAAACCATGATTATTGTAATGAATCCCAAGTCGAATCAAATGCAGATCGACGACGTTATCAACGTACTTAAAAACTCCGGTTTGGGAGTCCATATCTCACAGGGCACCGAGCGAACCATCATCGGAATTATCGGGGACAAAAGCGTCCTTAGGGATATTCCCCTTGAGCTGATGCCGGGTGTTGAAAAGCTGGTTCCCATTGTTGAATCCTTCAAGCTGGCAGGCAAAACCTTCAGACCTGAACCAAGCATCGTAAACGTAAACGGAGTCAAAATCGGAGGCAAGGAGCTGGCCATAATGGCAGGGCCTTGCGCAGTAGAAAGCTATGACCAGATAATGGAGGCGGCCCGCGCTGTCAAAAGATCCGGCGCTCAGTTTTTAAGAGGGGGAGCCTTTAAGCCGCGAACCTCGCCCTATGCTTTTCAGGGACTTGAGGAAGAGGGCCTGAAGCTGCTCAAGGCTGCCAGGGATGAAACAGGCTTGCAGATTATCACGGAAGTAACCAGTGAGAAAGCCGTAGAACTTTCTATTCCCTATGTTGACATGTTTCAGATAGGTGCAAGAAATGTTCAGAATTTTCAGCTTTTGAGAGAAGTGGGAAAATCCATGAAGCCCGTGCTTTTGAAGCGTGGTTCGGCCACGACCATAGACGAGTGGCTGAATGCTGCTGAATATATTATGAGTGAGGGAAACTACGACGTAGTCCTTTGCGAAAGAGGTATACGAACCTTTGAAACCGCAACCAGAAACACCCTGGATTTGAGCGCGGTGCCTGTTGTAAAAAATATGAGCCATCTCCCTGTAATTGTGGACCCAAGTCATGCGGCAGGCAAAGCAAAATTTGTCATTCCGTTGTCCAGGGCTGCCATTGCTGCCGGTGCAGACGGATTGATAGTCGAGGTTCACCCAAATCCAATGATGGCATTGTCCGATGCCGCACAGCAATTAAGCCCGAAAGATTTTGATTCTTTGTGCAGCGATATAAGCAAGCTTGCACCTATATTGGAAAGAGAATTCTGTTACTATGGTTGAGAGTATATCCATAATAGGCCTTGGTCTAATTGGCGGTTCACTGGCCAAGGCCCTTCGTCAGAAGCGTCCCGGATTAAAGTTGTTTGCCATTGATAGCAGCACTTCCTCGCTCAGGCTTGCAGAGCAGGAAGGAGTCATCGACCGGGGATACGCAGAAGGCTGCTCTGATATTTACAACTCGGATGTCATATTTATATGTACACCTGTCAGAAAAGCCATAGATTATATATCAGGACTCTCAGGAAAGATTAAGAAAACTTGCATATTGACGGATGTGGCAAGTACAAAGAGTGAAATCTGCCAATACGTGGAAGGTCTCAGCAATCCGCCTGTTTTCGTAGGCGGACATCCAATGGCAGGAACTGAAAAATCCGGCTATTCAAACTCTTTTGCACACTTGTTTGAAAACGCATACTATGTCTTAACTCCTGCAAATACCTCTGATACCCGGGCACTTGCGGTTATGAAGGACATATTGAAGGACATAGGTGCGATTCCCATTGTAGTTACAGCCGGGCAGCATGACCTGGTGACAGGCTGTATAAGCCATGTGCCCCATGTCATAGCGTCAGCTCTGGTAAAGCTTGCAATCCAGAAGGAAAACAGCGAAGGACTGGTAAAGCTTCTGGCGGCAGGCGGATTTAAGGACATAACAAGGATTGCCTCATCAAACCCCACAATGTGGGAAAATATTGTTTTGAGCAACAGTGATATCGTGGTCCCACTGTTGAAGGACTATATTAAAATCATTGAAATATTTATCCAGCAGATAAGCCTGTCCGACAATAGGGCGATACATGATTTCTTCAACAGCGCCAAGCTGTTCAGAGACAGTTTTGCCTCAGGTACTCCCGGCCTGATACCTCTCAGCTTTGAACTGCTGGTAGATGTCCTGGACGAACCTGGCATAATCGGCAGCATTGCAACATTATTAGGCGCCAGCGGAATCAACATAAAAAATATGAATGTGTCCAACAGCAGAGAATTTGAGCAGGGCTGCCTGCGGATAACCCTCTCGGATCAGTTCAACACTGACAAGGCTTATGATATACTTACTGAAAATTCCTACCGGGTATTTAAAAAGGACTAGTGGTTTGTGCCGCTCCTTTTCGCCTAAGGCCGTTGATACATTTCAATACGGCAGTGAAAAGGAGCCGGGCACTGGTTTCTCAGTACCGCAGCTCCCGCAATTGCTTTATTCCCTGGAGAACTTGTCATTCAACTTATATCCCAGCACCATAAGGCTGTCACTCAGGTGAACATTCTCTACGATAACGTCATAAGGTATTTTCAAATCCATGGGAGAAAAGTTCCAGAGGCCCTTCACTCCGAGCTTTGCCACCCTGTCGGCCAATCCGGCGGTTTCCCTGTAGGGGACGCACAGCATGGCAATGTCAACTTTGTTTTCCAGTACAAAATCATCAATATCATTAAGGTCTCTGATCTCAAGGTCTTTTATCTTCTTACCTATTATGCTGGTATTAACGTCAAACACTGCAATAATACTGAAGCCTCTTTTTTCAAAATTTCCATAATTGGCCAGGGCCTGTCCCATATTTCCCGCACCGATTATAATACAATTGAAGGTTTTGTTTATGCCTAAAATATTTCCAATCTCAGTATACAGGGACTCGACATTGTATCCATAGCCCTGCTGTCCAAAGCCTCCGAAACAATTCAAGTCCTGTCTGATTTGAGAAGCAGTAATTCCCATTCGAGTACTCAGCTCTTTTGAGGATACTCTTTTTATTCCAAGCTCTAATAAGTAATTCAGATATCTGTGATACCTTGGAAGTCTCTTTATTACAGCCATAGAAATTTTCTTTGAAGCCATTGGAATTTTCACCTCATTATTCTATTTGTGTTGGTATTATATCACCTTTGTTATTTTATTGTCAATAATTCCTCATTTATTGCCTGCTAAAATTGTAAATAAATAACAAATTACACCATATGCACTGTCTATACTATATCATAGCTGTGAATTAGTGACAACTTATAGCAGAAACAATTATTCCCACCTGCTGCCGGCAGGACAGGCTGAAGAAATTGAATAGTGTCAAAAATGTAAATGCGTGATAAAATAGTCATGTAGTTCACAAAAGAAAAGTGATTCGGAGGATAAAAATGAAAGTTTTGCACATTATCGGCGGAGGAGATGTTGGCGGCGCAAAAGTGCATGTAATCAACCTTGTGAAGGAACTTGGTTCGGCTATTGACGTAACGCTGCTATGCCTTAGACCCGGAGCCTTTGCAGATGACGCCCGTGCAATTGGGATAAAGGTAGAAGTTATTAAATCCTTTAACATTTACACTGACATAAAAAAAGCAATCAGACTTGTCAAGAACAATAAATTTGATATAATCCATTCACATGGCTCCAAAGCCAATATATTTGCCTACGCGATTAAAAAAGCCTGTAAAACCCCTGTTGTTACAACCATTCACAGCGATTACAAGCTGGATTACCTGCAGAGTTTGTTCAAACGGCTGACCATTGGTGTTGTCAACTCCCATGTGCTCAGAAAACTGGACTATTATATTGTGGTTACCAGTGCCTTCAGAAAAATGCTGGTTGAAAGAGGCTTCAGCAATAATAAGATTTTCACCATTCTTAACGGCATGAATATGAGTAAGCCGGAAGAGTATTTTTCCAAGGAGGAATTCTCAAACAAATACCATATACCCCTTGATTCGGAGGATATCCTGGTAGGTACTGCCGCACGGCTTGACCCTGTGAAGGATATAGGAACATTTTTGGAGGCCGCCAGGCACGTTGTAAAAATAAACCCCAAGGTTAAATTTCTCATTGGAGGAGAAGGTGAGCAAAGTAAGGAATTAAAGGCCCGTTCCCTTGAACTTGGCCTTAATCAGAATGTTTTTTTCCTCGGTTGGCTGAACAACCCGTATGAGCTGATAAGTGTCCTGGATATAAATGTCATGACCTCCATCAGTGAGGGTTTTCCGTATTATCTGCTGGAAGGCGCACGTTATTCAAAGGCGACCATATGCAGCAGGGTCGGGGGAATACCTGACCTCATAGAATCCACCATAAACGGCTTCCTTTTTGAGCCCAAGGACTATATGACACTTTCAAAGCAGATTCTGGAGCTGGCTCAAGATGGCAGGAGCCGTACGGAATTTGGAGAAAAGCTTTATGAAAAGGCAAACAGGGACTTTTCGCTCAATGCCATGCGTGCAACCCAGGTAAGCATATATGAAGACATCCGGGATATCTCCCTGAGAAAAGCTTTCCCAGGCAGAGCCTCCGGAAATACAAAATATGATGTAATAATTTCAGGCTATTATGGTTTCAGAAATATCGGAGACGATGCCATGCTAAGATCCATTGTCGACAACCTGAAATGCAAAAAACCCGATATCTCCATACTGGTCCTATCCAAGAAACCTTTGGAGACCTCTGTAAATTACAACGTACACGCAATTAACAGAAAAAATATGTTTGCAGTCTATTCTGCAATGAAAAAAGCGAAGCTTTTCATTTACGGCGGCGGAAACATAATTCAGGACAGTACCAGTTCACGTTCCTTGCTGTTCTATCTGGGTGCGGCCTGGCTGGCAAAAAAGCTGGGTCTTAAGGTCATGTTCTATGCCAACGGCATAGGTCCCATAAATAAGAACAGAAATACCGAATATTCCAGAAAAATATTGAATATGGCAGATGTAATAACCGTCAGGGAAAAAATATCCTATAACGAACTTGAGAAAATGGGAATAACCAGGCCTAAAATAGTTCTCACCGCTGATGCAGCACTGGCAGTCCATGTGGAGAACGGAAAAACCCCCGAGGATATTTTTATAAATGAGGGAATACCCTTGGATACCGGCTATGCCGGATTTTCCGTCAGAAAGTGTCCGGGCAGCGACAAACATCAGCAGGCAACATATGAACATGTTATTGCGGAAGCGGCGGACTACATATACAACAACTATAATCTTTTGCCTGTTTTTATTCCAATGGAATACCAGGCAGACATATTTACAATACAGAATATTGTCTCAAAAATGAAGACCAATGGCTATGTTGTGACAAACAATCATTCCGTATCGGAGACCTTTGGAATTATTAAGAAGATGGACATTATGATAGGTATGCGTCTTCACGCTCTGATTTTTGCCGCCTACATGAATGTGCCGCTCATAGGAATAAGTTACCAGCCAAAGGTGGAAGGCTTTCTTGAGTATATCGGCCAGCCTTCGGCGGGACACGTTAAAGATATAACCTTCGAGGCCTTAAGAACCAAGATTGATCAATTGCTGCTCAACCGGGAAGAGGTTAAAAAGGAGCTTGAAAAGTCTGTGGATATCCTTGTGGCAAAGGCAGATGAAAATTCCCGTCTGGCAATTGAATTGATTTCGTGATAAGGGATAATAAAACAGGGTGCCTATTCAGGAACCCTGTTTTCAGCTCTTTATGCCATTAAGCCAGTCCTTGGCTTTTTGTCTGTGCTCGTCGCTAATATAGGGAGTTAAAGCTATCAAAGCTGCCGCGATTGCTCCCGCATCATCGGTATATCCTGCGATGGGCACCAAATCCGGAATAGCATCTATTGGAAGAATAAAATATGCTAATGCTCCAAATGCCGTAATTCTGGCCAATAGCGGTGTCTTTTCATCCAAAGCGCAAAAATACAGGGAAACCGCATCAGCTACAAAGGGCACTTTCGCGGCAGTTTCCTTTACTTTATCCACAAAACCCTTCTTTACATATTCCTCTTGATTTTCTATATCGTATTTGTCCATGGTATTATTGCTCCTTCCATTCAAATCCTCCGTATCTTACTCCAGCTTACTTTGATGGACACGGTTCAGCAATATTATACCATATTTTTACATAATTGTGTCGCATTTAAATTAACCTGTAGTGCTAATTAATAAAGTCTTTAAGAGACAAGTTTGCTCACACGAGGACGACTTTAAAGAAATGCGCAGTATAATTAAAAGCTTTTCGCTGAAATTGTAGGCTTATAGCATGCTGATTTGGCAGTTAAATTGACAGGATGCTAATTTAAGCGAGCACTATTGCTTTTCCAACTGCTCACTTACATCCGTCCAAACAGCGTACACTTCCTCAAGCCTCTTTTCCTTGTTTACCTTCTGGTCACTTAGCTCAATAAGTCTCAAATGATCTGTGGCAGCTTCAAGCATTTCACCTTCAATATGACCAAGCTGCTCTTCAATTTCGGCTATCTCCCTCTCTGCGTCGGAAAGCTGTTTCTCCAGCCTCCTTATCCTGCTTCTCTCCTCTTTGGTGGAAATATGGCTTTGCTTGGCCTCAGTTATGGTACCAGCCTCGCCGGAGGTGTTCTGAGAAGCTGTATTCCTTTTGAAGTGTGAGGCAAAATACGTGTAATTTCCCATACAATCCACCGGAGGCTTAACTCCCATATCTATTATCCTTGTTGCCAGCTTGTCAATAAAATACCGGTCATGTGAGACTATGAGCAAAGTACCATCATAGTCCTGCAAAGCTGCCTCAAGTATCTCCCTCGAGTTTATGTCCAGATGGTTTGTCGGTTCATCCAGAATAATAAAATTGGCTTCTGAAAAAATCAGCTTGAGCATGGATACCCTGCTTTTTTCTCCCCCGCTGAGGACAGAAATCTTTTTATAAACGTCCTCTCCGGTAAACAGGAAGGCTGCCAGTGCACTTCTGACCTCGGTTTGAACCAGCTTCTGATCTACGCTCCAGACCTCGTCCAGGATTGTATTGTCTTCATTCAGGTCAGCCATCTCCTGGTCATAATAACCCATTTTCACCTTGGCGCCAAAATCGAACCTGCCTGAAGAGGCTTCCAGCCTTCCTGAAAGAATCTTCAGAAGCGTTGACTTTCCGCAGCCGTTTGGCCCCAACAAAAATACCCTTTCCGACTTTCTAACCTTAAAACTCACATCTTCAAAAAGCTTTTTATCACCATAGGCCTTTGAAATCGAGTCAAGCTCCAGAACCTCATTCCCGCTGGTTACAGCCTGGTTAAACTTCATTCTGATCTGGTGTGGTGCCGCCTCAGGCTTGTCCAGCTTTATCATCCTGTCAAGGACCTTTTGACGGCTTTCAGCGGCAATAATGTTCTTCTCCCTGTTGAACCTTCTCTGCTGCTCGATTATTGCCTCCTGTCTTGCAATTTCCTTCTGCTGAAGCTGGTAATGCTTTTCCTGAATCTCACGGTTGACGGCCTTCTGCCTGACATAGCCGGAATAATTTGTGGTATAGAAGGTGCAGGTTTTGTTTTCAATCTCGATTGTCTTATTTGTTACAGAATCAAGAAAGTACCTGTCATGGGATATTATGAGCAGACACTTCTTATAGCTTTTGAGGTATTCCTCCAGCCATTCCACCGCAGCAATATCCAGATGGTTGGTAGGCTCATCCAGCAGCAGAATATCCGGTTCCTCAAGAAGTACCTTTGCCAGGGCAAGTCTTGTTTTCTGCCCCCCGCTTAAAATACTTATCTTGCTTTCAAACTCGCTGTCCAGAAAACCCAGTCCCCTTAAAACACCCCTGATACGGCTGTTATATTCAAAACCGCCCAGATATGAAAACCTGTCGGTAACCCTGCCATACTCCTTCATAAGTGAGTCCAGCTTTTCCTGGTTTAGGGCTGCACTTATTTCCTTCTCCAGCCTTTTAATATCTTCCTCCATGGCTACCAGGCTGCTAAAAACCTCCAGGAGCTCTTCCCAAAGAGTATTTTCAGAGTTCAAGGTGGCATTTTGTTTCAGATAACCTAAAACAAGCTCCTTTGATATAAACAGTTCTCCGTCCTCCTGGTGCAGTTCTCCTGTTATGATTTTAAACAAGGTTGACTTTCCGGCCCCATTGACACCCACCAGTCCAGCCTTGTCATTCTCCTGCAGGTTGAAGGAGATGTTTTTTATTATTGTTTCGGTTCCATATGCAAAACCAATATTATTACAATTTAGTACTATCACCGTTATTTCTCCATAATTTTTTTTTGCCGGGTGGGCTCCGCCTCCCCGGATAAATACAACATGCAGAATAATTATAGCAAAATTCCTATTAATGTAGCTACCGTTTTTTAAATAAGTTCTGCAGCATTTCAAAAAAAGGCAGAGCCTATGTGTAAACGAAGCACCTGCAGCATATCTATTATAACCAAAACATTAACGGGAAGCCGCACAATATCCGCAGCTTCCCATTCAGGTAAAAATCTATGGATGCTATTTTCCTTTTGTTTCAGCCTTTTCCTTAACCTTGTAATAATTGTCTATACCCTTTTTAATGGCGGCTGCCAGCTTGTTTTGATATTCTTCTGTACCCAGCAGCCTTTCTTCCTCCGAGTTTGACAAAAATCCGCACTCCACAACGACTGTTGTGGTTTTCAGGTTCTTCAATATCATTATCTGTTCTTTCTTCACAAGGGCGGCCCTGTCATTTGTATTGTCCACATTAAGCTTGATGGAATTCTGCACTTCATTGGCCAGCTTCTGACTGTCAGGTGAATTTGGGGGGAAGAATACCTGAGCCCCATGATATTTTGTCTGGGGGAATTTATTCAAATGTATGCTTAAAGCAATATCTGCCCCGGACTCATCCATTATTTTCTTTCTCCTGGTCAGGTCTTCCTTCCTCTTTTGCAGAATGCTTTTTGCCGCGTCACTGTACACCAGTTGATCTGTTTCTCTGGTTAAAATCACCTTGTAATTTTCCCTCTCCAGAATATTCTTCAAAAGCATTACTATATTCAGGTTTACATCCTTTTCACGAAGCGCACTGTAATCGCTGACTGCTCCGGGGTCCTCACCGCCGTGTCCCGCATCCAGAATTACAGTCTTCTGAGCGGGCACCTGCTGCCCCGACGGATCTCCGCTCTGTTCCCCAGGTACGTTCTGCTGGTTTTCTCCCGTTACAGGCCTGGAATAATCCACTGCAAATCCGATGCTGAAAACCGTAAGTGAAAATAAAAGTAAAAGACATACAAATAATATATTTTTTTTACTAATTACTACTATCATGCCAACCATCCTTGTCTATTTGAGTATCTTACTATTATGGATATTCATAACTATCCCCGATATGCATAGAAAAAGGATTTGTTGAAAAATAAAAAAGGCCTGCGGCAAAACCTTAATTAATAAAAATCAACCTCCATTGATTGGAATTCATAAGTACATATAAGGTATGTACTTATGACGGTTAATCCATTAACAGGTTTTGGCAACACCTTTCTCAAACCGTTCAATATGTTTAAAAAACTATATTTATTAACTATTTAAAACCAGATCATCAATATCTCCGCCCAGCTTTTTTATTACAGCCCGCATGTGGTTCAAGGCTGATCTGTCCATAGCCTTTATATTCTTGAGGACATAACCTCTTAAAAGAGGGATGGCTCTGCCGTCACCATAATCCCCCAGAATCTCCACCGCAAGCTTGAGATTTGAAATTACCCTGAAAGCATGCTTCAGAAAATAGAATATTTCATCTGACTGCTTTTCTCTTGAAATCTCAGCAACACATACCAGTATATGCTCCTGCACCTCTGCCTGCCGGGTTGCATGGAAGGTCTTCATCAGCTCCTCCAGGATGTCCCCCTGATATTCAACAATAGCTGCACAGATTGCTTCGGTCACCAAATCGTCTGTAAAACATTCCAGCAGCAGCTCAACAAGTTTGGGTCCATACTCCTGATATTTAAGACAGCCTATGGCATAGACAGCCTGTGAAACAGCCGCTACCGTTTCCTGCTCCCTGTTTTTGAGCCAGTCCCTGACAAAGTCAAAAAGCCGGTCTGCTGCCTGCTTCCCGTATTGTTTAAGCTTTTCTATCAAAATATCCGGTACACCCACATCAGAAATTGATGCCACCTCGATAAATAAATCCAGCAACAGGTCCAAGGTAGCAATGGAATTTATATAATCCGAAGGTGTTTGCATATGGAGCTGTTCCAGCGGAGTATCCAGCCACCTGTTTTCTATGTCTGCAATCAGCTTTTCTTCATCGACTTTTATCTCACTGTTTTCAGTTGTGGCATGTTGTTCAAGATATTTGTTAAAACCGTCTTCTATTGCTTCATTGTAGCTTTGCGCCAATACTGCGTTTTTCGCCATTTTACCAAAACCTTCTTTTCCTGGGAGTTGTGGATTTCCTTCTTGGTTGGAGACCAAAGAGCTGTCTTGTATAGGCACTCAGGTCAAAATTTTTGTAGCCGGAATAATAGCCCAGAGCTGAAATAATTACAATTGTGGACCAGGACATGATGTAGCCGGGCAGCTTGTAGCCTCCCAGCTTGGCAATAAACAGCATTGGCGCCACAAGGCCCTTTAACAGGTTTATTTGCAGCCTTTCAAAACTGAACACCTGGGTTGATTCAAAGCTTATAAATGAGACTATTATCTGCATAAGCACCATGGGAGCTATTGCAAGCAAGCCATAAACAATCCCGTCAGTGGGATTTATGCCTCCATAGCGTCTTTTATCCACGCCTGCCTGATGAGTCAACTCATAATAAATCAAAAACAGCATTACAATAAAAATGGCTATGGAAAAAAGCCAGGCTCTTGAATAAAATCCGATAAAAAAAATATAAAAGAAAATCATCGCAAACATATAATTTTTCAGCACAGCCCAGCCGCCTGACATGTATCTTTTCATGCAAACCTCCATCCACCTGCATTACAGACAGTTTAAACGGTATCTCAGTATTCAATCCGATTTCAAATTATAAAGCTATAAGGAATTATAGCATACTCCATGAAATAGGTACATTACTTTAACGAATTTTCCCGGGGTTAAAAATCTTTTTCCAGCAAGCCTTTTTTAACATTGTTAAGCTTTGTATAATTTGTTGATTTATTACCCTTTAAGTACAATATATTGAGCTTTTTTAAGTTTGCCAGCGGTGAATAATCTGATACCAGGTTGTCTCTTATGTACAATTCAGTCAGGGATGTGAGACCTGCCAGAGTGCCTATGCCGGATATCCTGTTTCCGTTGAGTGAAAGCACCTCCAGTTTAGTCAGTCCCTTCAACGGCGTTATATCAGCTATTGTATTTCTTTGCAGGTACAGCACCCTGAGATTTTTAAGATTGCTCACATTGGATATGTTTGAAATCTTTGCATTGCTCACATCCAGATATTCAAGATTGGGCAGCTTTTTCAGGTCAGCGAGGGATTTTACTCCCGCAGGAATTGCCAGCCTGTATACTTTTAACAGTTCATTGCTGTAAATGGTACCTGAAGTCCTCATCAACTGCTTTCTGACAGCAGTCTCCACAACCTTGTCGGTAAAAGCGGCCTTTGTGCCCACCGCAGCAGGTGCCTTAAACGGAAGGGCCGCAATTATATTGTCCCAGACATCAAGGCCATATACCTTGGAGGTCTTGTCATTAAAATCCGGAACATTAGCCAGGCTCCACAGGGAAATTCCTCCAAGTCCATATTCCCTGACCAGGTCTATTTTTGCCTTAACACTTCTGCTATCCTCATATATGGCAATATTATAGGTGTGATCAACCTCATCATAAAATTGCAGAACCGGGCTCTGCAGCTCATTATTATATCCGTAGGTCATGCCTGTGGACTTCCCTTTGATATTATGAATACGGTCATAAAGCATCTGATAGGTGGGAGTGTTCCTGGTTTCAATGCTCATTGTACTGCCGGGAGCCTTATTCCAGGAGTTTGCCGCAGCCATGGAATACCTCCACTGCGCCGCATCAAAATTTATCTGAAGCATTACCTTTGCCTGATTTACTTTATCTACGGTATTTTTCACATCCTCCAAGGCCAGCCTCAGCTTTTTTATGGGGGCCAGGCCATCAATGGGACTCAAGCTGTTATAGCCTGAGTACTGGACTACCTGGGACTTATTCAATCTGGTCACCGGTTCATAATCGTGAGCCATTATAATCATCCTGTCGGCAATGGCCGCAATTGCTTTATAATCATAGCCGGAATAATTCAAAAGAGGATTTACCGCAACGTATAATGTCTTATTTATGGCTTTCAGTCTGCTGCTTAGCTGGGTCAGAAATTGATTGTACCAGCTCTTCATATCCCTGCCGTTAATGACAGTTACCTTTCCGTTTGCATCCTTGTTTTGAAGACCTTCAAAATCAATTACCACACCGTCAAAATAGATTTCGCTCCCGTTGCCAACATCGCTTTTCAGCAGCTCTTCAATGGCGTCCACGGCCCTATCCCTCTGTTCCTTGTATGGAAGAATTTCAACGGCATTGGTACTGTCTGAGAATATGTTGAGCTGAATGGTCTTGTTTTTACTTTTGGCATATTTCAAAACGTCTATGTAATCTGCCGGGTAATAAAACATGGTATTCCCGTTTTCTCCCAGCCGGGTGACGACACCGTTCTGCAAATCCCGGTACATCCTGCCCCATGCAAAGCTTACAGAGTCCAGTGCATCAATATATTTTTTTGAACTCTCTGAAAAAGTCATCTGTGCCGGGTAAAAGGCATGAAGTTCAAGTTTCTTTTCGGGTATGCCCTGGGCAGCACTTGCTGCGGGAACAAAACCGGATATTATAAGACAAATCAATAAAAGAAATATTAAAATTTTTCGAGTCATTTCCTTGCTCCTGTTTTTAAAATAATACGATTTAAAATAAAACCTTCCCACTGACAATTCTGCTCAACTCCGTAGAATTTCAGCATTATTATCTTATTATTTTATCATATTACAATCCTCGAATATGTTAAAAATGCATTACATAGCTGGGGCAGCTTTGCATGCACCTATATTTTAACAGGCTTTTATACCCGTAAAACAAAGAGCAAAGGTTACCAGACAATAAAAAACCTGGCAGGTTTAACCTGCCAGGCTATGCTTATTTGCCTTTTTTATCAGTCCTTTCAGTTCTATCAGATTCATCTGATTTTCCCCAGCCATACTCTTTATTAAATGGCGATGCCTTAATAAAACTTCCTATCTCCATGTCAACCTTCCCAAACGGATTCCAACCTTTCATATTAAAAACCTCCCTATAATTTGATTAAATAACCTGATGTCGAAGTTTTGCAAATATGAACAATGATTACATTAACCAATTATGTTGCTTACATTTTTTCAACCCATATCTGTATTAATTATGGTACTCTATCATTTTAAATGTTTCAAGGTATCTGCTACACTTTCTAAATATATTTTTTGAAAAATGAAAGATTTTATAGTTGTCAAATTTAGCTTATACATTATTTTAATCAAAAGAGTTTGAGAAGGTTTGCCATTTCAATGGCGGTAACTGCGGCATCATAGCCCTTGTTTCCCGCTTTTGTTCCTGATCTTTCTATTGCCTGCTCAATGGTATCCGTGGTTAATACTCCAAAAACCACCGGAATACCTGCATCCAGGGAAACCTTCGCTATTCCCTTGGATACTTCGGCGGCAACATAGTCAAAATGCGGAGTGGACCCTCTGATGACTGCTCCGAGGCAGATAACTGCGTCAAACCTTTGCGAAACAGCCAGCTTTTGAGCAGCCAGAGGAATTTCAAAGGCACCGGGCACCCAGGCCACTTCAATATCTCCAGTATCCCCTCCATGCCTTGCCAGGGCGTCGATTGCCCCTCCCAACAGCTTGCTGCTGATAAATTCATTAAACCTGCCTGCAACAATACCAAAACGAAGCCCCTTGGCAATCAAATTCCCTTCATGTGTTTTTACTTTCATGATTTCACACCCTCCTGATGCTTAAATGTATTTAAATTATTGCTGGCATCATTAAAAATATGCCCCATTTTGTCTTTCTTTGTCCTCATGTAAAATTCATTTGCTTCATTTGCTTCAACCAGAATCGGTACTCTTTCCACTACTTCAAGTCCATAGCCTTCCAGTCCCACCACCTTTTTGGGATTATTGGTCAGAAGCCTTATTTTTCTGACTCCCAGGTCATATAGTATCTGTGCTCCTATTCCATATTCCCTCAGATCCGGAGCAAAGCCCAATAATTCGTTGGCTTCCACAGTATCCTTCCCTTTGTCCTGCAGCTCATAGGCCCGGATTTTATTTACCAGTCCGATTCCCCGTCCTTCCTGACGCATATAGAGCAATATCCCCCTCCCTTCTCTGCTGATCTGTCTCAGAGCAGCATCCAACTGTTCTCCGCAGTCACATCTTCTGGAGTGAAAAGCATCTCCTGTCAGACACTCGGAGTGTACCCTCACCAGTACAGGCTGCTCCGCACATTCAATTTCGCCCAGAATCAAGGCAACATGATGCTCATTGTTCACAATATTCTCATAGGCAGCAATTGTATATTCTCCATATTCTGTCGGCATCTTGGCACGAGCGGCTGCCCTTACCAGCTTTTCCCGGCTCCTCCTGTATCTGATCAATTCCGCAACCGTTATTATCTTCAGGCTGTGCTTTTGTGCAAAGTTCATCAACTGCGGTACTCTGGCCATAGTCCCATCCTCATTCATAATCTCGCAGATGGCACCTGCTGGACTAAGTCCTGCCAGCCTGGCAATATCCACTGCCGCTTCGGTATGGCCTGACCTCTTTAAAACCCCTCCATCCCTGGCTATAAGGGGAAATATATGCCCTGGTCTCAAGAAGTCATTGCCTGCGGCATTGGGATCAGCCAGCATCTTAATTGTATTGGCTCTTTCATAAGCTGATATTCCGGTGGTGGAGCTTTTATAATCTACCGTAACGGTAAAGGCGGTTTTCATACTTTCGGTATTTCTCTCCACCATCAGATTCAGCTCCAGAGTTCTGGCGCGTTCCTCCGTCAAAGGTGCACATATCATTCCTCTGCCCTGTGCAGCCATAAAATTAATGCTTTCGGGAGTAACCTTTTCGGCGGCCATCAGAAGGTCTCCTTCATTCTCCCTGTCCTCATCATCTATGACCACAATCATTTTTCCCTGCCTGATATCCTCTATTGCTTCCTCAATGGAATTAAATCTCATTTGCTCATCCTCCCTCTTATCTGAATTTTCACGCATAGCCGTTTTCCTTGAGAAAATTTATAGTTAAAGCCGACCCGTGTTGCCGTTCACCATACCTTGAAGCTGAGGGCCCTGCCTCCATCAGCTTTTCAACATATTTCCCCATAATATCGCATTCCACATTTACAATATCTCCGGCTTTTCTGAGTCCCAGGGTTGTAATGCCCGCAGTAAGCGGTATCAGCGAAACCCTAAAGGACTTATGGTCCACCTGTGCTACCGTCAGACTTGTGCCGTCCAATGCCACGGAACCTTTCATGACAATGTATTTAAGTAAGTCACTTGAGGCTTCAAAGTTAAGCCACACGGCGTTATCCTCTTCAACTCTTTTTGCAAGTACTGCCGTGCCGTCTATATGCCCGGTTACAATATGGCCTCCCAACCTGTCAGAGAGCCTCATGGCCCTTTCAAGGTTGACCCTGTCCGAAGTCCTTAAATTCCACAGGCCGGTTCTCCTCATGGTTTCCGGCATTACATCCGCGGCAAACCAATTTGTTCCCATTCGTGTAACTGTAAGACAAATCCCGTTTACAGCTATGCTGTCTCCGGTCTTCACGTCATCCATGATTCTTGAACATCCTATTTCCAGTTGTATGGACATGCTCCCTCTCGCAATGGACCTGACTTCACCTACTTCCTCTATTATCCCTGTAAACATGGCGCTCCTTTCATAATACTTTATTATTACCTCACTTATTTGTACCTGATATATCCCTCTATAAGAATGTCTTCCTCAAACCTGACAATACTCAATTCCCCCAGTCTGAGCGCATCCCGCATAAGTCCTATTCCATCACCTTCCACAGGAGTTTTTGCATCTCTTCCTCCAATAATTTTCGGTGCTATAAAAATCATAGCCTTGTCAACAATCCCTGCGGCCAGAGCTGCGGCGTTCAGCCCTCCTCCGCCTTCAAGCAGCACACTGTCAAGCTCCAGTCCGTACAATTGCTCCAGCAGCCCTTCAAGGTCCACATGTCCGTCCGGACCATCCAGCTTCAGAAGCCTTACACCTTTTTCCAGGAGCAGCTTCTCCTTTCCAGCCTCAATTGCAGATGTTGTTGCAAGAATGGTTCCTGCTGCAGCTTCATTATTGATTACACGGCTGTCTATGGGTATTTTGCCTTTACTGTCAACAATTATCCTTACAGGATCATTTCCCGTTTCTCCTCCCGGCCGCGCAGTCAAGGCGGGATCGTCGGCCAGTACTGTGTCAACGCCGACCATAATGGCGGATACCCTGTCACGCAGCAGGTGCACCTGCTGTCTTGAGCCCTCGCCTGATATCCATTTGGAGTCTCCGCCGGCAGTTGCTATTTTCCCGTCAAGTGTCATTGCGGCCTTTAAAATTACGAATGGTTGCTTTCGTGTCACATATTTTATAAATATTTCATTAAGCCTTCTGGCCTCACCCTCAAGAACGCCTGTCACAGTTTCAATTCCTGCATTTTTCAGCATTTCCACACCCTTGCCGCAGACCTTGGGGTTGGGGTCCTCCATGGCTATTACAACCTTGCTGATACCGGCTTTTATAACAGCCTCCGCACAGGGAGGCGTCCTCCCATAGTGTGAACACGGCTCCAGATTCACATAAAGCGTGCCCCCCTTGACGTCCTGCCTTGCATTTTTAAGAGCCGCCACCTCGGCATGTGCACCTCCCAATTTTTCATGACAGCCCTCAGCAATTATTTCCCCGTTTTTAACAATAAGGGCACCTACCAGAGGGTTGGGGTTGGTTCTGCCCCAACCGCCTGCTGCAAGCTCCAATGCTCTTTTCATATAATATTCATTCTTTTCCATAATCAATCTCCTGCGTATGCCCGTAATAAAAACACAAAGTCCCTGGAAGTAAACCTACCCCAGGGACATAAAAAATTAAAATAAAACACACTATCTTCCATCCAGACTGTACTGTCGGCTCCGGAATCTGACCGGATCTGCTTTCGCTCGCGGGCTCACAATTAATGCCTACCGCCGGTAAGGAATTTCACCTAACCCTGAAGTGTTCGTTATACACTGTTATCTATTCAATTATTATGAATTTAGCATTTAATCAGCCAATAGTCAAGGTATTTCAAAAAAATTTCCAGGACTTAACAAGTTCAAATCCAGCTTATCAACATAACAAAAAACTCAGTCTTTCGACTGAGTTCTCATCTTGGAGGCGCCACCCAGATTTGAACTGGGGATAAAGGTTTTGCAGACCTCTGCCTTACCACTTGGCTATGGCGCCATGAATATTGAGACAGACCACATATGCAATCTGCCTCATTTGTTTGGAGCGGGTTAAGAGATTCGAACTCTCGACTTTCACCTTGGCAAGGTGACACTCTACCGCTGAGTTAAACCCGCATCTTAAATTGTAAAAATCGTCGGATTACTTTGTCAGACTTCCTGTTCTGCGCTCCTCACTTATCACATAAGCTGCGGTGCTCGACACTCGTCTTCCTTGTACTCCTCGCTTTTTCCAATTTAAACATTATAAAACCATCGGATTACTTCGTTAGATTTTACAATTTATGGTGCCCAGAGCCGGAATCGAACCAGCGACACGGGGATTTTCAGTCCCCTGCTCTACCGACTGAGCTATCTGGGCAAATTGGCGACCCGGAACGGGCTCGAACCGTCGACCTCCAGCGTGACAGGCTGGCATTCTAACCAACTGAACTACCGGGCCAATTTGTGTCTACACGGAAATAAGTGGTGGGAACTATAGGGCTCGAACCTATGACCCTCTGCTTGTAAGGCAGATGCTCTCCCAGCTGAGCTAAGCTCCCAAGGTTATTTCCGTGAGCGACAATTGATAGTATACAAAACTTATTGTATAAAGTCAATAATATTTTTTCTTTTTTTTCAAAATTATTTTTAGCAGGCGTTAATATACTCGGAAATGCTCTAAAAATCGCTGTATTATTAACTTTTTGCACCTTTATGCGTTTTCTTTTATGAGATTCTGGATATCCTCATGTCCGAAATTATATTTCTCATTGCAAAAGTGACATTGAAGTTCCGCACCTTTTCCATCCTCAAGAATTTCCAGCAAATCTTCCTTTCCTATACTTATGAGATTTCTCTCCATCCTTTCACGGGAACAGTTGCAGGTAAAGCTTGTGGGAACCTTCTCTATAATTTTCGGGTTCATATCTTCCAAAAGCATTTCCAGAACCTGTTCAGGTGTAGTCCCTTCAGCCAGCAGCTTTGATATGGAGGGAAAGCCTATAAGCCTCTTTTCAAGCCTTTCAACTGTCTCTTCCTCTGCACCCGGCATCAACTGAATAATAAAGCCGCCTGCACCGGTAACACCTTCCCTGTCCACAAGCACGCCCAATGCCACAGTTGAGGGAATCTGTTCTGAAGTTGCAAAATAGTAGGTAAGGTCATCTGCTATCTCTCCCGAAACCAGCTCTGCAAATCCGATGTAGGGTTCCTTAAGACCCATATCCTTTATTACGTTGATGTAGCCGAAGCCGACAGCCGTCCTGATGTCCAGCTTTCCACGCTCATTTAGCGGCAGGTCTACATTGGGATTATGGACATATCCTCTTACATTGGCCTGGAAATCAGATACCACCACAATACCCCCCAGTGGTCCGTCACCTTTGATCTGGATGGTCAGCTTATCCTTTTCATTTTTCAGCATGCGGGCCATCATACCCACAGCAGTCAGTGTCCTGCCCAGTGCCGCCGCAGCTATGGGTGACAGGTCGTGTATATTGGAAGCCTTATTTACAAGCCCGGTAGTAACTGCTGCAAATGCTCTGACCGTTCCTTCCGCGGCCGTTGCACGTATAATATAGTCCTTCATGGTTTCCTCCAATTTCCCATAAACGGTTTATCCTTGAATATTGAAAACCCCGATATATTAAAAATATATCGGGGTGGTAATGGCTACTTGAGTATATATTTAAAAGCAAATATTATGCCCTTTGAACGTTTGCAGCCTGAGGACCCTTAGCTCCTTCAACAACTTCAAATACAACTTCTGAGCCTTCCTCAAGTGTCTTGTATCCATCCATAGTGATTGCTGAAAAATGAACAAATACGTCATTTCCGCCATCTCTCTCGATGAAACCAAAACCTTTTTCTGCATTAAACCATTTAACTCTTCCCTTTTCCATTGATTAATTCCTCCTGAATATAACTAAACTGTTCTACGACCTAAGTCGCTGATTTATAACAACATATAGAAGTTTAACATATATAGTTTAACCTGTCAAATCATATTTAATCAACCAATTGCTAAACCATGTTTATTCCTTGTTGTCAGTGTAAAATTATTTTGCCACATAGGATTACAATTATTCCTATAAGCAAGCAATTATTTGCCCTTTTTACAAATATAAAAATTCCGCGGGCTTTCATTACGGGGCTTTTTAAAGGTAAGGCCCTCATACACGGAAACAAGCTCCAGGCCCGCTTCTCCAATATATCCCAGCAGCTCCTCATGGGTATATGCCCGTTCAAAGTGGGTCTCCTCAAACCTTCTGAAAAGCTGTCCCTCCCTTACGAAAAAAGTCAGGTCAAATCTCGCTTTTCCAGACTTCGGGTTATACTCGTTCTCCCATATATAGGTTATATCTTCTCCGATTTCGTAAAAAAAATTATCAGACAAAATATTTTCAAATTTATATTTGGTATTAACATCAAATATAAACAACCCATTGGGATTCAGATAGTTATGTACAAGCTTCAGCATCCTCTGCACCTGTACAGACCTTGTCAGATAGTTAAAGCTGTCCAGCAGGCATACAATGACATCTACCGTACCGTACAATTCAAAGTTGCTCATATCCTGATTCAGGAAAAGTATATCCGCACCTTCTTCCGCCGCCTTTTTAGAAGCACGGTCCAGCATGTCGCCAGACAGGTCAAGGCATATCATTTCATAGCCCCTTTTTGCCATTTCTATTCCAAAGCTGCCTGTTCCGCAGCCCAGTTCCAAAACCATCGTCCCACTGATTTTATTTTTTTTTATCAGTTTTTCCACATAGTCAGTCCACTTGTGATATTCAATATCAAGTGTAAGCTTGTCGTATATATATGCAAAGTTATTGTAAATAGGAACCACTCCTTAAAGTTGTAATATCAGTATGTATTTTATCACATAATTCACATGCTATGGCAGGCCGCTCTTATTTTATTTCCGGTATTGCTCGGACCCTTCAATAAAAAGTTATATATTCCATGCGCTAAAAAAGCCAGCAAATCATATCTGCTGACTTTCCTGTAGCTGTGTCTTTTTTCTCTTGTTCACAAGTCCGCCTATTCTCCCGGTCTCCTTGGGACTCAGGCTTTTCCACCCATACTTCATAACCTTTTCAATCAGGCCCAGCTCCTGAGCAATCTCATATTTCAATTTTTCATTTTCATCCACCGCTAAACACCTCCTACAGGTATTATGCGGATTTTCCAGCCTTTTTATACCTCCGGCACCATATATTTAACAAATCACCATTATACGGTAAAATTTATTGGCTATTTGCCCTGTAATATCTGTATGGCTTTTTGAAGCTGTAAATCATCCTCTCTTGGAATTGCAGACACAGGGGTGTCTTTGTATTTGTCCGGCAGATTTATCTCAATATCGGGCTTGATGCCCTGCCCATGGATACATACTCCGGAGGGTGTAAAATATCTCGCTATTGTAACTTTTATTCCGGTGCCGTCGTCAAAGCTGTAGGTTGATTGCACCAAACCTTTTCCGAAGGTTTTAGTGCCTATTAATATGCCTTTTTTAAAATCCTTGACAGCACCTGCAAGTATCTCTGACGCACTGGCGCTATTTCCGTTGGTCAATACTGCAACAGGAAGATTCAGTTCAGTGGCATCGGATTTCTGGTATGTTTTTTTGCCCTGTCTGTCTTCTGTGTAAACTATCGTTCCTTTGGGAAGGAGCCTGTCAGCCAGTGAAACAACTTCATTGTACAGCCCCCCGGGGTTATCCCTCACATCAATTATTATGGCTGCAGCTCCCTGGGCCACCAGTGCGTTAAGCTGGCTTATAAAGTTCTTGCTGATATTCTCATCAAACATTTTAATTTTAATATATCCGATTTTGTTTTCCAGCATCTCACTGCGGATATTCAGCTTTGCCTTTATTTTCTTTCTTACCACTCTCACATCGAAGGTACTGTTCTCTGATTGTCTGAGTATGGTAAGCACAGTCTCCGTATTTTCCTGTCCCTTTATCATGTTTGCCACCAGAGTTTCATCTCTGATACCTGTGATATCCTTCCCGTCTATCTTCAGGATTTTGTCTCCCTGCTTTATGCCCGCCGCCTTTGCCGGCGAATCATCAAAAGGTTCCAGAACCGTTATTATTCCGTTTTTATCAAGTATTATGGGAAGGCCTACGCCAACATACTCATCCTCGGTATTCCTCTGCATATTGGTAAAGGCCTTCATCTGGTCCTTATTATAGTAAACGGTATAGGGGTCCTTAAGAGAGTCAGCCATACCTGCAATTGCACCCTCCAGCAGCTTGTCGGTATCTATCTTTTCATAAAAGGATTTCTGGAGAATACTTCTGGCTTCATTAAACTTCTGTACCGAGGTCCTGGAAACATTGCTCTTTTCAAATAAAAGCGAATACTTTCCGTTAACGTAGGTCCATGCCATGAAAAATACAACTGATATGCTAAAACAAATGATTGCTGTCATTGCTATTACTGCTGTGAGTTGTCTGGAATCCTTTCTGTCGCCTGTCAAATCGATACACCCCTAATCTTCTTTAAAATTGAATCAAACCATTTCCGGCAATTCTTATACAGCATATATTGCTGACTATATATATTGATATGCTTTAAAACATAATATTAAACCCGCATTTTTACATGCGGGTTTTTAGCTTGTTTATTATGACAAATATTATTGCTTACACATAATCTTTAGGATTGACCGTGGAGCCGTTCTTTCTGACCTCAAAGTGCAAATGCGGGCCTGTGGATAAACCGGTGCTTCCAACCTTGCCTATTGTCTGACCCCTTTCCACCTTTTCTCCAACCGAAACCAGTATTTTGCTCTGATGGGCATACAGGGTTGCAAGCCCTCCGCCATGGTCAACTATAACGCAGTTTCCATAGCCTCCGTTCCAACCGGCCATTATTACCTTTCCTGAATTTGCGGCAATTATTGATGCGCCGGCCGGAGCATCGATATCAATACCCGTATGCATTTTTTTAACCTTATATATAGGGTGAATTCTCATTCCATAGGGGGATGACACTCTGGTATAACCGGGCGTGGGCCACTTCATAACACCGCCGGCATACTTGGCCTTGCTGTCCATAAGCTGGGCAAGCTGCTTTTCCAACTGCTTGGACAGGGCAATCAGTTCATCCTCTCTCTTCTCAGCCAGCTTCAATTGTTTTTTCGAAGCCTCTATCTCAGATTCGGCATTTGACCTGGAGGTTTTCAGTTCAGAAACCTTCACATTCAACTTTTTCAGCTCGGTCTCTTTCTTTTCAAGCTCAAGATATTTATTTTGCTTCTGCAGCTCGGTATTTTCCTTGCTGAGTGCTATTTCCTGTATCAATTTTTCATCGCTTTTTTTAACTACCGACAATAACTGCATTTTTGAAAAAAATTCGCCAAAGCTTTTTGATTCAACAAACAATTCCAGAGAAGACTGATTCATATTCTGATACATTACCCTCATCCTTGTTTTAAAAAGCTCGGTCTTCTTCTCATAATTGGTCTGTATCTCGTCTATTTCCTTGCTTATATTTTCAATATCCGTCTGAACGGAAGATACCTCTTTACTCTTTTGATTTGCATTTTGCTGAGTCTTCTGTGCCTGTGATTCATAAAACTCTTTTTCCTGAGTACTTTGCTTTATCTGCTTTGACGCCGCATCCTTCTGCCCTGCAATCTTTTTAATCTCACTGTTTACACTCTGTTGCTGCTGCTTTGTCTTATCAATTGTGGATGCTGCGCTGGCAGGCATAATAACGCATGAAAATATGTAAATAGCAACCAAGGCTATCATAGATAGTCTCTTCATTTTATCCCCCCACATTTATCATATGTTTTTATTGTCTTTATATTTATAAAAACAACCCTCTTTAACCATTATACAACAATAATTTTAAAAATCAAAGTAATTCCTAAACATGTAAATGCTTACGTATGGACATTATGCTGCCTGAAGCACCTATTACCGCACTTATTCCCAGATATATGAGCACAAGAGTGCCCCACTCGCTTCCAAACTGAACCATTTCCAGTCCTCCTGAAAACTCCTCCGCCAATCTGGGCTGTGCAAAGCTATATATGTACGCAACCAGCACAAAAGCAATCGTCGCTCCAAGCAAACCTATAAGTATTCCTTCAAAAACAAACGGCCATCTTATAAACCAGTCTGTGGCCCCTATGTATTTCATTATGTTTATTTCTTTTCGTCTTGCAAATACAGTCAGCTTGATAGTGTTTGCAATAATGAACAGGGATATCACCAGCAGCAGGCCTATTAAAACAAAACTTACAATTTTAACCCAGTTGGATACTTTCAGTATCATATCGATTGTCTGCTGAGAGTATTTCACATTATCTACACCCGCAAGAGCCTCAAGTGTCTTTGCAACCTTGTTGCTGTTCTGAGGGTCCTTGACCTTTACTGTGAATGAAACAAACATCATGCTCTCGTCGTAACCTTCCAGTATGTTTGCCCCACCCAGATCCTTTTTTTCATCCTCCAGATACTCTTTCAACTGGTCAAAGGCTTCTTTCTTGCTTATTTCCTTATAGCTCTCTATATCTTCATTGTTGGCAATCTCTGTCTTAACAGCTTCAACCTGTTCATCCGTCAGCTCAGGGAGGCAGTAAACCTGCATTTGAGGCTTATCATACAATAAATCCAGATTATGATTCAAATTTATCAGAATCAGATAAAATACTCCGAACAGTATCAATGCCGCACTGATAATACTAATCGATGCCAGGGACATCAATCTGTTTCTATATGCATTTACAAAACTTTCCTTAAGAATATATCTTAAACTCCGTATCTTCATCCCCGTACAGCCCTTTCTGTTGATCCCTCATTATCCTTCCCTTGTCGATGGCGATAACTCTCTTTTTCATAGCATCAACTATACTTTTTTCATGTGTGGCGACAATTACAGTAGTACCTCTCTGATTGACCTCTGAAAGGAGTTTTACAATTTCCCATGAGTTCTCGGGGTCCAGATTTCCTGTAGGCTCGTCTGCAATCAGCAAAGCAGGATTGTTTACCAGCGATCTGGCTATTGCAACACGCTGCTGCTCACCGCCTGACAACTGATGAGGATAGGCGTTTGCCTTACGGCTTAAGCCCACAAGGGCAAGTGACATGGGCACCTGCCTCCGGATCTCTCTGGGAAGACATTCTGTTATTTCCATAGCAAAAGCCACATTTTCATAAACAGTTTTGTTGGGCAGGAGTCTGAAATCCTGGAAAACCATACCCATTCCACGGCGCAGGTATGGAACCTGCTTGGGCTGCAATGACGACAAACGGTACCCGTTAACTATGACTTCCCCTTCAGTGGCGGTTTCTTCCTTCATCAAAAGTTTTAAAAGTGTTGACTTCCCTGAACCGCTTGTCCCAACTATAAATGCAAAGTCACCCTTATTGATTTTAAGGTTTATACCCTTTAAGGCAACAGTACCGTTGGGATACTTTTTCATCACATCTATAAATTCAACCAATTGGATTACCCCTATCTTTTATTCATTTAAATTTGCAAGATACTTTTTGACCAATATGGCCAGCTTGAAGATAACAGCGTCGTCAAAGCTGGTCAGTTCCAGTCCTGTGAGCCTCTTGATCTTTTCAAGCCGGTAGACAAGCGTATTTCTGTGAATATAAAGCTGTCTTGCAGTCTCACTCACATTCAGATTGTTTTCAAAGAATTTTTGAATTGTAAGCATTGTTTCATTGTCCAGCGAATCCGCAGAGTTATCCTTGAATACCTCATCCAGAAACAGTTGGCATAATGAAGTTGGTATATGATATACCAGCCGGCCGATTCCAAGGTTGTTATAATCGTATATGTTATTGTCCCCGCCGAAAATATTTCCGATGATCATGGACATCTGAGCTTCCTTGTAGGATTTGGTAATGTCTTTCAGATTTGCAATAATAGTTCCTATCCCTATGGAGGCCTTGACCATTAATTCGGCATTCAGGGTGTCCACAATAATACGCGCTATTTTGTATACTTCCTTATAGTCATCCTTGTTTTTGACTTCCTTGACCAGGACAACATTATCGTTGTCAATGACAATGACAAAGTCCTTGCTCTTGTTTGGAAACAAGCTTTCTATCACTTCATGAACATGTATGTCTCTTTCGCTGGTGGCATTTATAAGAAACACTACTCTCAAAGCATTATAATCGATGTGCAGTTCCTTTGATCTCACCAGTATATCACCCGGCAGAATATTTTCTACGATTATATTCTTGATAAAGGTGTTTTTATCATACTTTTCATCATAGTAGCTTTTAAGGTTGAGAATATTTAAGGTAAACAGCTCAAGATATGTGATATCCTGAGGTTCAACAGACTGTATAAAGGTAACAAACTCAACTTTGTTTTTAACGATAACTTTATTATATATTCTTCCCTCCATAGTGCCCTGAAGTTGCTTTTCCTGTAAAAATGCCGCTATATTGGGGTCCTGCTGTCCTATAGCCTGAAAATCGGAATGAGCTATAATAACACCGTTGTCGTCGGTTACACCAACTTCTTTGTTTATAATCTCGCTATATTTGTCAGATAGCGTCTGAAATAGTTTTACAGACATTGCTAACCTCCCGCTTTTAAAATACGTGAATATTTTACTATTCAATTCACAATACATTAAAATTATACACTAAAACAGTTTTTTTTACTACAACCCATATTGTAAATTTATTTTGAATAGCTTGATTCAAGACCTGTACAATATTCTTCCTCTCTTGCTGCATACATACCCAAACAAAAAAAGGAAAGCCTGAGCTTTCCTTTTTTTAAATAATAATTATCAGTTAATAATTGTACGTTCGGTTTCCTTGTCAAACAGGTGAATCTTATTTGCATCAAATGCAACCTTGATAACATCTCCTGTCTTGGTCTTGGATCTTGCATTTACTCTTGCAGTTACAGTTGAAACTGCTCCTTCAATTATCATGTAAAGGAAGGTTTCTGCACCCAGCATTTCAACCAGGTCAACATGAGCCTCAACAATACTGTCTGGCATTGATTCCAGATACATGGCTTCGTCATGTATGTTTTCAGGTCTGATACCAACAAAAACTTCCTTGCCGATATAATCGGTTCCTTCAAGCTTCTTGGCCTTGCCTTCAGGTATTTTTACATCGCTCTTGCCGAATACCAGGTGCAAGTCACTTCCGCGCTGAGTAAGCACCGCACTTATAAGGTTCATTTGCGGGCTGCCGATAAATGTGGCAACGAACTGGTTGCAAGGTCTGTCATATAATGAAGTAGGTGAGTCAACCTGCTGGATATATCCGTCCTTCATAACAACGATTCTTGTACCCATTGTCATAGCTTCTGTCTGGTCATGTGTTACATATATAAATGTTGTGTTCAATCTGTTGTGAAGTCTTCCGATCTCTGTTCTCATCTGTACTCTGAGTTTTGCATCCAGGTTTGAGAGAGGTTCATCCATTAAGAATACTTTTGGTTCACGCACTATGGCACGACCCAGCGCAACTCTCTGTCTCTGACCGCCGGACAAAGCCTTTGGCTTTCTATCAAGCAAATGTTCTATATCAAGAATCTTAGCTGCTTCATTAACACGCTTCTTGATTTCATCCTTAGGAGTCTTCCTGAGTTTCAAACCGAAAGCCATGTTATCAAATACTGTCATATGAGGATACAATGCGTAGTTCTGGAAAACCATTGCTATATCTCTGTCCTTAGGAGCAACATCATTTACTAATTTATCTCCAATGTATAATTCACCCTCTGATATTTCTTCCAAACCGGCAATCATTCTGAGTGTAGTAGTCTTACCACAACCTGAAGGTCCAACCAGTACGAGGAATTCGTTGTGTTCAATATCAAGATTGAAGTCATTAACCGCAGTTACTCCACCTGCATATCTCTTATAAATATTTTTCAGCTTTAAACTAGCCATTCTTATACCTCCCAAAACTCGCTATTTGTTTTATATCTAAATCGTATTAAGAAATTCTATACTAATATGATACACTGCAAGCCTGGTACAAACCATATTGCTTTTTAACAAAATTAATTTTTTGCTTTTAGTACTTTTGTATAATGCCAATTTAAATGTATACAGGCCATTTATAATACCTTTTGGGTTTATTTCCCGCACCGGTTTTTGTTTATCTCAGGAATTTCATATAGTAATGGAAGGTCGTGCTCCGGGTTGACAATTCAACCCGAAGATAAAATATATTTGCGTAATATTGAATTTTTATGCATAATACTGTATAATTATTAAATCATTAATTGTACGGCTGCCCAGCAGCAGATGGAGGATAATTATGAAGTATAGGGTTTTTGTGGATGGAAGCGAGGGCACCACAGGACTTCAGCTTAACGAAAGACTGGACTTGAGAAATGATCTTGACATTATTAAAATAGATGCCGAAAAAAGAAAAGATATAAATGAAAGAAAAAAGTGCCTGAACAGCGCGGATATTGTTTTTCTGTGCCTGCCCGACACTGCTGCCGTTGAGGCTGTGGCTCTGATAGATAACCCTTCGACCAGGGTTATCGACGCCAGTACCGCCCATCGAACAAACCCGCAATGGGTTTATGGGCTGCCGGAGTTAAGCCGGGAACACCGCGCCGGAATACAGGCCTCAGCAAGAGTATCCGTACCCGGCTGTTATGCCACCGGATTTATCAGCCTGATGTATCCTTTGATTTCAAAAGGTATTGTGCAAAAGGATTATCCCGTTACATCCCACGCCATTTCCGGCTATAGCGGCGGCGGCAAAAAACTTATAGCCCAATTCGAAGACCCCCGGGGAAATCCTTTTGAAAGTCCTCAGCTTTACGCACTGGGACTGTCCCACAAGCATATTCCCGAAATGACTGCAATCAGCGGTTTGGAGCAGGCTCCCATATTTTCTCCCATAGTATGCCCGTATTATAAAGGTATGTCCGTATGCATTCCGCTTTTTCCGAAACTATTGCCCAAGCCTGCGGCCAAAGAAGATATCCATGCCTTCCTGTCCGAATACTATGGACAGGAGAGGTTCATAAGAGTGATGCCTCCGGATTCGGAAAAAGAGTACATAAACAGCTTCATTGGGGCAACCAGGGTAAACAATACCAATAACCTGGAGATTTACGTCACAGGCAACACTGAACGAATCCTGCTCATAGCCGTACTTGACAATCTGGGCAAGGGTTCCTCGGGAGCAGCGATTCAGAATATGAATATAATGCTGGGACTGGATGAGGCAACCGGGCTGTAGGACGAAGTCCGTACGGGAGTGAGCAGCAATTTCTGACTGTTTACCACATTTTTAATCAGCACTACAGGCTAAGTTAGCTGATTTATATCTGAGATTTCAGGAAGTTATATTCAGGAAGTTATATTATAGGGGGATGTTTATTTATGAATTATGATGGTTTGATTAAAAAGGCCGAAATATTGATAGAAGCACTGCCATATATACAAAAGCTCTATGGAAAGACAGTAGTTATCAAATACGGCGGTAATGCAATGATAAATGACGAGTTGAAAAACTCCGTCATAGAAGATATCACTCTTTTAAAATACATAGGCATGAATCCCGTCCTGGTGCACGGAGGGGGACCTGATATAAACAGGGCTCTTCAGAAATTTGATGTTAAAAGCGAATTTGTAAACGGCTTGAGAGTCACAGATGCTCAAACCATCGAGGTGGCTCAGATGGTGCTTGTGGGTAAAACCAACAAGGAGATAGTTTCACTGCTGAACAGCAAGGGCGCAAAGGCCATAGGTCTCTGCGGCATTGATGGAAAGCTTATAGAGTGTGAGCAGTATAAAACCGAGATAGACGGTGAAATGAAAGACATCGGCTTTGTCGGTTCTATTACCAAAATAAATTCCAAGGTTCTTGAACTTATATCCAAGGATGAATATATACCAGTGGTAGCCCCAATCGGTGTGGGCCCAAACGGACAAAGCTATAACATAAATGCCGATACGGTAGCAGGCGAAATCGCAGCCGCCCTTAAAGCAGAAAAACTCATGCTGCTTACTGACGTGGAAGGTGTGAAACCCTCCAAAGACAGCGAAAGTATCATCCCTGCCCTTACCATTGACGAAGTGCATGACCTGATCGGCAAAAAGATCATAGCAGGAGGAATGATACCAAAGGTACTGGGCTGCGTGGACGCTCTCGAAAAAGGAGTGGGAAGGACACACATAATCGACGGCAGGATACCCCACTGCATACTGCTTGAGATATTTACCTACAAGGGTATCGGAACTATGATTATGAAGGATAAAAAGCTGTACCATGAAAATGAAGCATTATATTGATGCCTTGCTTCCACCGAATTTTTTCCAAAAATTTTGGTATTGACATTGTAGGACAGCACTTCTTACTTTATAATAAAGTAAGGAGTGTTTTTATTCCATAAAAAATTACTATCCTGTTGGTGGGATTGCATAGTTACAGGAGGAAAACATCTTTGAACAGTGCATGTATTTCCAAATTAATTGTCCCAGGGTCTTTGGTGAGCTTCAGGAAACTGAACCAATCCGCCTGGTCCCTTAATATAATCACCGAATGTATTGAAGACACCATATGTCTGCCTTTTACAAACGATCTGCTGAGGGCCTGTCTTTTTTCCGGCACTCCCGTGGACATCAAATTTAACAATCAATATTATGAATATATTCTGAATTGTTCGGTAGTTAAGATAGAGTTATCCCGCTTCCCTTACATAAGAGTGAAAGTCCATAATATATGTGAAAGCCAGAACCACAGGATTTTCCCACGGCTGGATGTATATTTGCCTGCCGCCCTGTCAACCAGCAGCAGCAGTTACTACTGCAACGTGTCAAACCTTTCACTTGGAGGCACCGCTTTTCTTATAGATCAGGAAATCCCTGAAAATTCCCCCTGTGAAATAAACATACTTCTTGATGACAATTCTTCCATATATGCAAAAGGTCAGATAGTCACAGCATCCACAGAAAATGCACTTTATAAATACTGCATGATGTTCACCTTTATGGAGGAGGAAAACAGCAACAGGCTTTATTCCTACCTTATATCCCTTGAAAATTCATATGCCGGTTTAAGAAACAAGTATCTTCACAATACAAAGTAGCATTATTATATTGCATTTTTATACACAGCAATGTATAATTATTAATTATACATTGTTTTTATATGGCTGCATTTTTGCCGCCAGTATGTTTCATCATTATTTTACTGCGTGAATCCACGTGGATTGGAGGCTAATATGTTGGTAAAGGATATTCAGGAATACGACAGCCAATTTTTTATGAATACATTTGGGAAAAGAACGCCCGTCGCCTTTGAAAAAGGACAGGGCATAAACCTTTGGAGTACCGACGGTGAAAAATATACGGATTTTTTCTCGGGTATAGCAGTCAACTCCATCGGCTACGCACATCCGACCTTTGTAAGAATGGTCACCGAACAATTGACGAAGCTTGTACACTGTTCAAATTTATATTACATAGAATCACAGGCCTTGCTGGCAAGGGAGCTGTGCCGGAATTCATGCGCAGACAAGGTATTCTTCTCCAACAGCGGTGCTGAGGCAAACGAAGGCGCCATCAAGCTTGCAAGACTATACTTCAGAAAGCTGGGAATGCCTGAAAAGTACGAGATAATCACACTTCAAAAGTCCTTCCACGGCAGAACCATCACTACTCTCAGTGCCACGGGCCAGGACAAATATGCAAAGCCCTTCGAACCATTGACCCAGGGCTTTAAAAAGGTGCCTTTGAATGATTTTGAGGCACTCAGCGCAGCAGTCACCGAAAACACCTGCGCCATTATGCTGGAGCCTGTCCAGGGTGAAAGCGGCGTATATCCGTGCGATGCCCAATATCTGAAAAAGGTCAGAGAACTCTGCGACGAAAAGAAGCTGCTGCTTATATTTGACGAAGTACAGACAGGTATGGGCAGGACCGGCAAGCTCTTCGGCTACCAGAAATATGACATAGAGCCTGATATATTCACTCTGGCAAAAGCACTGGGCGGAGGCATTCCAATAGGAGCAGTATGTGCTAAGGACCAGGTTGCACAAGCTTTTGCCCCGGGAGAACACGGTTCTACCTTTGGAGGCAACCCGCTGGCTTGTACCGCCGGGCTTGCAGTAATGAAGATCATGGAGGAAGAAAAACTGCCTGAAAATGCTCAAAGGGTGGGAGAATATATCAAGGAAAAGCTTCAGGCGCTGGCAGCAGAATCCTGTCCGGTCATATCGGAAGTCAGAGCCTCCGGACTGATGATTGCCATCGAGCTCAATGCGCCTATAGCTCCCCAGGTGAAAAATAAAATGTTTGAGAAAAAATATCTGCTGGCCAACATCGGCGAGAATATGCTGAGAATACTTCCTCCCTTGATCATAACCACGCAGGATGCGGACGAATTCCTTGCAGCCCTGAGTTGCGCACTGGGTGAATGATTATACTTCGTACTTATTATTGATGTCGCTGCATCAGGCAGCTGATTGGAGACTATATATGAAAGCAGTATTATTGTTGGAAGACGGCACATATTTCTCCGGAGAAGGTTTCGGAAAAAGCGGTGAGACAGCCGGAGAAATTGTTTTTAATACATGTATGACCGGTTATCAGGAAATCACCACCGATCCCTCCTATAACGGCCAGATTGTAACCATGACCTATCCGCTGATTGGGAACTATGGTTTCAACACCCTGGATAACGAGTCCTATAAACCGCATGTTCAGGGCTTCATTGTAAAAGAGCTCTGCTCCACCCCAAGTAACTGGAGATATACCCTTGACCCGGAGCAATACTTTGCACGACATAATATTGTAGGCATCAAAAGCATTGATACAAGAGCCCTCACCCAGCATATCAGAAAGCATGGCAGCATGTTTGGAATAATATCCACCGAGTGCGGAAATCTGGATATACTGGGCAAGAACCTTCAGGCTTACAAAGCCATGCCCAGAAACCTTGTGATGGAGGTCACCTCCAAAACTCCGGTGCACGTTCCGGGCCCGGGGAAAAGAGTGGCGCTGCTGGACTTTGGAGTGAAAAGCAATATTGTCCGCTCTCTCGAAAGCAGAGGATGCGACATACACATTCTTCCTGCCTTCAGTTCCTATGAGGAAATCCTGTCCTGCAACCCTGACGGCATACTTTTGTCAAACGGGCCTGGAGACCCCAGAGATCTTGCGGCAGCAAAAAAGACCATACAGAAGCTGCTTGGAGTCAGGCCCATATTGGGAATATGCCTGGGACACCAGCTTTTGGGCTTGTCACTGGACTGCAGTGTTACCAAACTGAAATTCGGCCATCACGGAGGAAACCATCCTGTTAAGGACTATATCACCGGAAGGTGCTATATCACTTCACAGAACCATAACTATGCCATAGATAACAGTACCAATAACGACATCGTTATAACACATGTCAATGTAAACGATAACACCATCGAAGGTTTCAGACACAAGCAGCTTCCGCTCATAAGCGTTCAGTACCACCCGGAAGCAGCCCCGGGGCCTCAGGACTCCGCATATATATTCGACGATTTTGTCAGAATGATGGCCTGAATTAAAAAAAGAACTACGTGCTATTGAAGGTTTTATAACTTTAGCGTGCATGCGGTGCGCACAGACAGGAGAATATCATGCCCCAAAATTTAAATATAAAAAAAGTGCTGGTTATTGGTTCAGGGCCCATTATAATAGGTCAGGCCGCGGAGTTTGACTACTCAGGCACACAGGCCTGCAAGTCCCTGAGAGAGGAAGGTATCGAGGTCGTTCTCATAAACAGCAATCCTGCCACTATTATGACTGATACCCAATCGGCGGATAAGGTCTATATTGAACCTATAACCCTTGAATTTGTAAAAAAGATTATATATAAGGAAAAGCCCGATGGGATACTTGCCTCCCTGGGCGGTCAGACAGGTCTGAACATGGCCGTCCAGCTTGCGGAAGACGGTATTCTTGACGAGATGAACATACAGCTTCTTGGCACCTCCCTCTCCTCTATAAAAAAAGCCGAGGACAGAGAGCTTTTCAAGGAGACCATGCAGGAAATCAACGAAAAAGTCGCCCACAGCAAAATTGTCACCACAATGCAGGATGCAGTGGCCTTTGCCCATGAAATAGGCTTCCCCATTATCATAAGGCCGGCCTATACTTTGGGAGGCTCCGGCGGCGGTATTGCCAACAATATGGAGGAATTCAGGTACATTTGCGGCAAAGGCCTCAAGCTCAGCATGATCAGCCAGGTGCTTCTGGAACAGAGTGTTGCGGGCTGGAAGGAAATTGAGTATGAGGTCATGCGGGACAGCAACGACAACTGCATAATTATCTGTAACATGGAAAACTTTGACCCGGTGGGAGTACATACGGGAGACAGTATTGTCGTGGCTCCCAGCCAGACTCTCTCCGACCTGGAGTACCAGATGCTGAGAACTGCTTCCATAAAAATAATCAGAGCCCTTGATATAAAGGGCGGTTGCAATATACAGTTTGCCTTGAATCCCGACAGCTTTGAATATGTTGTAATAGAGGTCAATCCCAGAGTCAGCCGTTCCAGTGCGCTGGCTTCCAAGGCCACCGGCTATCCCATTGCCAGGGTTACGGCCAAGATAGCCATAGGAATGACTCTGGACGAAATAAAAAACTCTGTTACCAAAAACACCAGTGCTTGCTTTGAGCCTTCCCTGGACTATGTGGTCACAAAGGTTCCCCGCTGGCCCTTCGATAAATTTGCCAATGCGGACAGAAGCCTCGGAACACAAATGAAGGCTACCGGCGAGGTTATGGCCATCGGCCGTACCTTTGAGGAATCCTTGCTCAAAGCAATAGATTCTCTGGATATTAAATTCAACTACCAACTGGGACTGAGCCTCTTTGACAATAAGAGCCGCGAGGAGCTGGTTGAATACGTCAAGCACCCCAGTGACCAGCGTATGTTTGCCATATGCAAGGCGCTTCAGAAAGGGGTTTCGGCAGGTGAAATCGTACGTATAACAAAGATAGACGATTTCTTTATAAGAAAGCTGAAAAAAATAGTCAAGCTGGGTGAAGAGATAACAAATGCGGGCATTGCCTGGCTGGATTACGATCTCTATTCCAGAGCAAAAAAAATAGGCTTTGGAGATTCTTACATCGCCAACCTGTGCAATGTACCCCTGGAAAAAATACTGGAGCTCAGGGAAAAATACCCTATAAATCCTGTATATAAGATAGTTGATACCTGTGCAGGCGAGTTTGAGGCAGTGACTCCCTACTATTACTCCACCTATGAGGAAAAGGACGATGTAGAGGTAACCGAAGGCGACAAGGTGCTGGTAATAGGCTCCGGCCCTATAAGAATCGGCCAGGGTATAGAATTTGACTACTGCAGCGTTCATTCGGTTGAAACCCTGAAGGAGCTGGGAATTGAATCTATTATCATAAACAATAACCCGGAAACCGTCAGCACGGATTTTGACACCTCCGACAAGCTTTACTTCGAGCCGCTGACCAAGGAATGTGTCCTGGATATCATCGAAAAGGAGAAGCCGCTGGGAGTCATCGTCCAGTTTGGAGGGCAGACAGCAATCAACCTTGCAGAAACCTTGCATTCCGAGGGCGTAAAAATTCTTGGAACCTCTGTTCAGAGCATAGATATTGCAGAGGACAGGGATAAGTTCCTGAAGCTTCTGGAAGAACTGGATATTCCCATTCCGGAAGGAAAAACAGCCTTTTCTTTTGAGCAGGCACGGCACATAGCCAATGAAATCGGCTATCCTGTCCTTGTAAGGCCGTCCTACGTATTGGGCGGAAGAGCAATGGAAATTGTTTATAACGATAAAACCCTTCAGGAATATATACAGATGGCTTCAGATATTTCCACAGCCCACCCCATACTCATTGATAAGTATGTGACAGGAAGGGAAATGGAAGTCGACGGCATATGCGACGGCAATGAAGTCCTTATTCCGGGCATCATGGAACATATTGAGCGGGCAGGAGTTCACTCCGGGGATTCAATAGCCGTATATCCTCCCAGAAACCTGTCACAGAAGGTGAAGGCTACCATCGAGGATTATACCATACGCCTGTCCAAGGCTCTGAAAGTTGTGGGCCTGTTCAATATTCAGTTTGTTATGGACAACGACGAAAAGGTTTACGTGATTGAAGTTAATCCCCGCGCCAGCAGAACAGTTCCCATTATGAGCAAGATTACCGGGATACCCATGGTAGGCGTGGCTACAAAGCTTATAATGGGAAAAACCCTGGCGGAGCTGGGCTATAAAAACGGTCTTGCCAGAGAAACCGAATTCTATGCGGTCAAAGCCCCTGTATTCTCTTTTGCAAAGCTCACCACGGTAGATACTTTCCTTGGGCCTGAAATGAAGTCCACAGGTGAGGTCATGGGAGTTGACAAGGACTATTACAACGCATTGTACAAGGCCATCGCAGCTTCCGGCATGAAAATACCTTCCGGCGGAAATGTCCTGCTTTCGGTTGCAGACCGGGACAAGGAAGAAAGCATTGCCATAGCAAATAAATTGCTGTCTCTGGGTTTCAAGCTTTCTGCCACAGCGGGCACCTGCCGGGTATTAGGCGCTGCCGCCCTGCCGGTTGATTTGATTGATGAAAGCGAGGTATTGGACTTCATCAAGGAAGACAAAATCACCCTTGTCATCAATACACCCACACGAGGCAAGATACCCGAGAGAAAAGGCTTTATCCTCAGAAGAACTGCCATGGAGTACAACATCCCCTGCATAACCTCCCTGGACACCACCAATGCGGTACTGAGCATATTGGAACGCCTCATTGCAGACAACAGGGCCGAGGTATATTCACTGGATGAGTATTCCATATACAGAGGCTGAAATGCCGGAAATGAAATAAAAACATATAAATTCAATATATGAGTATCCGTTTATAGTATGCGAGTACAGCTTGTATCAATGGATGGCTTGGTTAAAGGTATTTACATGAATTTGTTGGTGAAGCATGGATTATTTTACTGAAAAACCCGTACTAGTACAACATTCGGCAAATAGGGTGCATAAGTTGGAGGAGATTTTTTTGAAGTACAAGGCGGAGGAGTGCGGAATAATTGCTTTATTCCAATTGATGACAACGATGTAGTTCGAAAAAATATACCCAAATTATGTGCCAGGATTTACCGAATGTTGTACTAGGCAGGTTTTAGCGAAACCTGAGCCAGGGATGGCGAATGTGAGCGGCAGTAAAATTGTCTGTGATGAACCAGTGCTAATTCTTGTAAATATCTTGGAAGCAATCCATGATAAAAGCTTGTACGTAAGTACTATAAAATGCTTTCAATATTGAATTTACCTATTTTTTTAATATGGAGGTATCTATGAATCACTTATTAAGTCTGAACGATTTAAGTACGGAAGAAATTCAGGATTTGCTGAAACTTGCTCAAAAGCTTAAAAGACAGACCAAGGAAGGTGTACAGCATCATATTTTAAAGGGCAGGACACTGGGCATGATCTTCTCCAAATCCTCGACAAGAACCAGGGTGTCCTTTGAAGTCGGAATGTACCAGTTGGGAGGGTATTCCCTGTTTCTGAGCTCAAACGATATCCAACTGGGCAGAGGAGAAAGCATTTACGATACTGCAAACGTACTGTCAAGATATATTGACGGAATCATGATAAGAACCTTTAAGCAAAGTGATGTGGAGGACCTGGCAAGATTCGGCACCATCCCTGTAATCAATGGTCTGACTGACGAAATGCATCCCTGTCAGATATTAGCCGATTTGCTGACTGTGTATGAGCACAAGGGGCAGCTTGAGGGTCTTAAGCTTGCCTACATAGGAGACGGCAACAACGTGGCACATTCCCTGCTGCACGGCTGTGCGAAAACCGGTATGGATGTTGCAATTGCCACACCTGAAGGCTACGAGTGCACAGAAAGCTATGTTGCTGAGGCCAGGGCAGCAGCTAAATCCACAGGCTCAGAAATCCTGATAACCCGTGACCCCGCCGAAGCAATTGCCAATGCAGACGTGGTTTACGCAGATACCTGGATCAGCATGGGCCAGGAGGAACAGAAAGAAGAGAAGCTTAAAATATTCATGCCCTATCAGATTAACACCGGATTGTTCTCAAAGGCAAAGGAAGATGCAATATTCCTGCATTGTCTGCCTGCCTACAGGGGATATGAGGTTACAGAGGAAATCATTGACGGGCCCCAATCAGTAATTTTTGACGAGGCCGAAAACAGACTGCATGCACAGAAGGCGGTCCTGGCAACACTTTTGGGCAAGTAATCCTATTTTGCTTTAAAATGATTTCTTTCATTATTAATTAATGAGGAAATCATTTTATTTTTGTTTGGAAAGGAGCAATACATGAATTATTCGTTTATTATCAGAAAGGCCACCCTGGAAGATGCAACTTCTATTTCCATTATAATGCAGGAGGCCTTCAGAAAATATATGCTGGATACCGGTTTATCAGGTACTTTGGATGCCCTGACCGAGAGCCTTCAGAATATTGAGGCGGATATACTGGAAAAGGAGGTATATATCGCTTTAATTGACGGCAATCCGGTGGGCACCATCAGAATAAAGCTTCAGCCGGACAACACCGCGTACATAAGCAGGTTCGGTGTTATGCTGGGTTATCACAATATTGGAATAGGAAAATCCCTGATGAACCTGGCAGACAAGATTCTTATATCTCAGGGAGTAAAAAAGGTAAGCCTTCATACCGCTTCAAAGTACCGTGATCTCATAAGGTTTTATTACGGCCGCGGGTTCTATATTGATTCCACCAGCACCGACAGAGGCTATATAAGAGCCTTGCTGGTAAAGGAGTACCAGAGTTGATGCCGGTGAATATTCAGTTGTCCGTGGCATAAAGCGGGAAAATTACCGCCTTTTATGCCATAGCCCTTTTATAAGCATAGTATCTATATAAGCCGCAGCTTTTTCATAACCTCAACAAATTTGACCGTATCCAGGGGTTTCGAAGCGAAGCCTTCGCAGCCCAGTTCAAATGCTTTCTGCACCAGGTCTGCGCTGTTCAGTGCAGTTGTCATTATAACCTTTGTCCTTTTTTCAGGTTCAATGCCCTTTTGGGCCTCCAGCTCCCTTATGGACTTAAGCACTTTTATGCCGTCCACCTTTGGCATCATGATATCCAGGCATATCAAACTGTATGGATCATTGGCCTTCAAGGAGAACAGAAAGGCATCCAGGGCTTCGATTCCGTCAACTACAACATCACACTCCCCATACTGCTTTAAAAATTTCTGCAGGAACCTTCTGCTGACCATATCATCCTCAACAATTAAAATCCTCATATTCTACTGCTCCTTTCCCCGACTGTACAATCTTTTTAAGGTCTTGAACTCTTTATCAAAAGTAAGATAATTATAAAGAACATCTTTTAAGTTGTTGCGGCGCACAGCCAGTTCGATTTGAAAAGCCAGACTTTTAAGTTCGTCCTCACCCGATTCGTTGCAGATATTCTTTATGTCGTGAGCAAATTTTCCGGCCAGCTCCATATCCCTTCCTTCAAGAGAAGCAGCAAGGCTGGATGCCACCTCCTCAATTTTTTCAATAAGCCCCGGAGCAGTTGCCGCTGCTTTGCCGGTATGCTCCGGCTCCGGTATCGGTACGATATTTCCGTCGCCGTCTATTTTTATGCCCTTGATATCCCTCTCCGGCTGTATGTTGAAAGCAGCAGACTCTATAATCCTGTACAATTCCTTCATGGCTACAGGCTTGGGAATGTATTCGTCCATTCCCAATTCCATAAACCTTTCCCTGTCACCCTGCAAGGCATGGGCTGTAATGGCAATAACAGGAGTGTGTCTTGTCCCGCCCTCCTTTTCCCGGATGATTTTAGTTGCTTCAAGACCGTCCATCTGAGGCATATGAATGTCCATAAGTATGAGATCATAATTGCCTTTTTCATTATGCATATGCACAGCTTCTATGCCTGTGGCGGCTACATCCACCTCATGCCCCCGTTCCTTCAGCATTCTGGTTATGACGGCCTTGTTTACATTGTCATCCTCCGCCAGCAGTATGTTCAGCTTATGCACCGTCCTTGCCGGCACCTGTTCGCTGTCCTGTCCCGGGGCGGCTGCACTTCCCTTTCTGAATTTAACTGTAAAGTTAAAGGTACTGCCAGTTCCTTTCTCACTTTCAATCCACATCCGCCCGCCCATCATTTCCACCAACTGTCTTGAAATCACAAGGCCCAGGCCATTTCCGCCATACTTTCTTGTTATGGAACTGTCCACCTGGCTGAAGGTTTTAAAGAGCTTTTCCTTTTCCTCATCACTTATTCCGATGCCGGTATCCGATACCGAAAACTTTAGTTCTACTTTGTCGGCTTCAACAAGTTCTTTTCTGACAACTATGTTTACTTCGCCCTTTTCGGTAAATTTTATGGCATTGCTGATCAGATTGTTAAGTATCTGCTGCAGCCTGCCAGGATCACCAATGAGATATTGAGGTATTCCGGAATAAAATGAATAGTTGAATTCCAGACCCTTTCTGTCCGCCAGCGTGGACTGTGCCTTAAAAATCTCTTCAATGAGCAGCCTGATATCAAAATTCACATTGTCTATTATCAGTTTTCCTGCCTCCATTTTTGAGAAATCCAGTATGTCGTTTATAATTTTCAATAAGGTGTTGGCACAGCTTTTAGCTGTCCTGAGATTATCCTGCTGTTCCGAGTCCAGCAGGGTAAGCAGGGTCAGGTCTATCATGCCCACTATTCCGTTTATGGGAGTTCTTATCTCATGGCTCATATTTGCAAGGAATTCACTTTTTGCCTTGTTTGCCTTTTCGGCATCCTCCTTGGCCCTCTGTAATTCCATTTCAGTATTTTTCTTATCATTAATATCAAGGCCCATTCCTATATACCCGTCCTGTTTTCCGGTCATATCATAAAAGGGCTTAATAACTGTGTTCAGCCAGATATAGTCTCCGCCGCAATGCTTAAGCCTTAATTCCGTATTATGCATCCACTTTTCATCTATCTGCTTCTCAAGCCTTATTTCAAGCCTTTCTCTGTCGGCAGGATGAACGCAGTCCAGCCATCCGTCCCTTATAACCTCCTGCTCTGTTTTTCCCACAAAGGTCAGAAAATTATGATTTGCGTAAACATTCCTGCCGTTGTTGTCAGTCTTCCATATCAAGGCGGGAAAATTCTCCATCATCTTCAAACTGAAGTTATTAGCCTCTATAAGCTTTTGCTCTCGCTCCATGCTCTCTGTCACATCTGTTATTACAAGCAGCACACTTCTTTCTCCTGAATGATGAACCGGCATAAACAGTATATTATACCAGGGTCTTTTCCGAACTCCGCCTCTCAGCGTAGTCTGCTGAATTACAAGGTCCTTGCTGGGTATACCCGTTTTTAAAACTGCCGATATCCTTTTTCGTATCTCGCACAATCCGCAGTCACTGCTGTTTCCGCAGCCTTTTTCCCGGCTGAATACACACCTTATGCCGTCTCCGTAACCCAGCCCCAGCACCTCGTTATCTGAAATTCCCAGCATCTCCAGAAATGCATTATTAACCTGCCTGACCACCCTGTCGAAATCCATAATAAGCATACCAAGGGGAGAATGGTTAAAGGTCATTTCAAGATTGTTTCTCTCTTCAATCAGATGTTCTTCCATTCTCTTGATTCTGCTGATATCCCGGAATACAACTACCACCCCGCTGAAATTATTGTCTTTATCCCTGATTGGTGAGCAACTGGCCGACACAATGTAGGCTTTCCCATTTCTGGACAAAAGGGCTGAGTTATTCTTAAGCCCCACAACAGCTTTAAGTTTCATTACCTCTTTTAAGGGACTGTCCAGACTTTCACCGCTCTTAATGTTTATAAGGGAAAATACCGAGCTGAATTCCCGGCGCACAGCCTCTTCTGCCGTCCATCCCGTCATTGTGGCCGCAGTATTGTTCATGTACTCTATCCTGCCCTCTTTGTCCGTTGCAATAACCCCATCCCCTATATTGTCCAGGACAGCAGCTATTCTGTCGTTTTCCAGTCTACCCACCTCCTTATATGGTCATAGGCTGAGTGTGTATCTCCACCATTCCCGTTGTCGCATCCAATTCAATCGTCCTGCTTATCCGGCCTCCCACATCTGCATTTACTATTCTGAGGTGCATATTGGTCAGCGTCTCCAATACAGCCTCCACATTCCTTCTGCCTATATGAAATATGTCCTTGTCGCTGATAGATTCGGCACCTCCGTAAATCCGGATTTGCAGCTCCTCTTTTGTACAGCCGCACTCCCTTACAAGCTTATCTATCATTATGGGTATTCCGGTTGTGGCATAATAGCCCGGCCTGAAAAAACCGTCCTCCAGGTTTCCGGGCTTGGGCAGTGCCACATGTATCATTGCACCTATCCGTTTGGCCGGACTGTATGCAGTAACTGCCACACAGGATGCCAGAGCATATGTCTTCAATGCGTTAACCCTGCTGTCTGATAAGGCATATTCCCCAATTCCTATTACTGATTTTACCGAGTTCATTCAAATCACCTACTTCAGCATTGCCATCAGCACCTGCGGTATGTTTTGCAAAGATGCCTGTTTTTCAACCGCCCCTATATCATAGGCTACCTTTGGCATGCCGTACACTACACAGGATTGTTCATCCTGGCCGATGGTTCCGGCTCCCTTTCTCCTCATTGCCAGAAGGCCCCTGGCACCGTCATAGCCCATCCCCGTAAGCATGATGCCTATTGAGGAGCTTCCTGCCTCCTTTGCAACCGATTCAAACAAAACATCCACCGAAGGACAATGACCGTTTACCTTGTCACCTGCAAAGGTTTCAATCCTGAATCTATCTCCGGCACTTTTAATTTTCATGTGCATGTTTCCCGGAGCAATAAATACCATACCAGGCTCCAGAAAGTCTCCTGTCCTGGCTTCCTTCACATTCAGCCTGGTCTGATTGTCCAGCCGCTGGGCAAACATGGCCGAAAACACGGGGGGGATATGCTGGACTATAAGTATCCCCGGCATCTCGGCAGGCAAATTTTTAAGCAGGCTGAATATGGCCTCGGTTCCTCCTGTGGATGCTCCTATGGCCACTATTTTTTTCGTGTTTATTCTTCCGCCTGAGGTACTTACGGCGCTCATGCCTTTTGCACTTGATATTTTTGCGTTTGCAGCTATTTTTATTTTCTGGATAATATCCTTAATAAAATTTTCTACACTTATGGCTGATTGAATATCGGGTTTGGTTACAAAATCAACAGCTCCTGCATTCAGAGCATCAAAAACGGCTTCGCTGACCGTGCTGATGACTATGACGGGCAAAGGATATTGAGGTATCAGTCTTTTTATAAATTCTATACCATTCATTTTGGGCATTTCCACATCACAAGTCATTACATCAGGTTCATACCGGATTATTTTATCTCTGGCATCAAAGGGGTCTGTTGCTCTGGCAACAACTTCAATGGCAGGGTCTGTTTCTATACCCCTTGCTATTACTTCTCTGAATAGCAGACTATCGTCAACCACCAATACCTTTATCTTCCTGCCGGTCATATAACCACTCCTCTTTATTCCTTCCTGTATACAGACGGCAATATGTATTTAAATCTGGTGGCTTCCCTGTTTAAAGATTCGGAATGCCCGATAAACAGGTAACCTCCGTATTCCAGATGCTCATAAAACTTCTCAACCAGCCTGCATTTGGTTTCATTGTCAAAATATATCATAACATTTCGACAGAAGATAGTGTGCAGCTTTTTTTTGAAAGGAAATAAACTATCCATCAGATTCAGCTTCCTGTATATTACTTCATTTCTGATCCTGTCGATCAAAACCGAATTTTCAGTATCGTAGGCTTTAAAATAGCTTGTCTTCCACGTGAGAGGCAGAGGTTCAATTCTTTCCCTGCTGTAAATTCCCCTTTTGGCCGTATCCAAAACCTGTTCAGCTATGTCGGTAGCCAGTATTTTCGTATCCCACCACATTTTTGTCCTGCCGAAAAATTCATCCATAAGCATAGCAAGTGTATAGGCCTCTTCACCTGTGGAGCACGCCGCACACCATATGCGCAGATCCTTTTCCTTAACGGTCTCGGACAAGTACGGCAGTACCTTGTCCCTGAAATAATAAAAATGACTGGGCTCCCTCATAAAATAGGTGTGGTTTGTGGTAATCCTGTCAACAAGTGTAGCCACCGCTCCTCCGGTTCTATCGGAGACAAGATGGTCATAATACTCCGTAAAGTTGGAAAAACCGGCCTGCTGCAAAACATTATGCAGTCTCCCCGTAACAAGGGTCATCTTTTCTTCCTTGAGTCTGATTCCGTAATTGGCCTTAATGTAGTCGGATAACTGTTGAAACTCCTTTTTTGTTATTTCTACCAAGCTATCACCTGCTTGTCCAAATTATTCACAGCCTAAAGCTCCTAATATTTCCCGAACTCTCTGTCGCTCAGGACAATCTTTCTGGAGCCGGCAGCAGGAGAGCCCTCATTATGAGTCTCATTGCTGCCTGCCGGTGCCTTTCTGGAGTTCATCCGGTCCAAAAGTCTGAGTATTTCAGGGTTCAGGTCATCATCAATAGCCTTGTAACCGTGAACAGCGGTACCCGACTTTCTCAGTCTGAATCGCGAAACCTGTTCCTTCAGGAGTTCTGCCTGGCTGGACAGCTCTTCACTTGCAGCCGCACTTTCCTCCGAAGTGGCAGAGTTTGTCTGGACAACTTCAGAAACCTGCATTATTCCCTGGTTTACCTGCGCTATACCGGAAGCCTGCTCACTGGATGCGACAGCGATATTGTTTACAAGGCTTGCCACCTTTGTCACGTCTTCAACTATTTTATTGAGGGCTTCGGCTGTCTGATTTGCAATCTTTGTGCCGCCCTCCACTTTTTTAATGGAGCCTTCAATCATATCTGTTGTCTCTTTTGCAGCATTGGCAGACCTGGCTGCAAGATTTCTCACCTCTTCCGCCACCACTGCAAAGCCCTTCCCGTGCTGTCCCGCCCTTGCCGCTTCCACTGCTGCGTTCAGAGCAAGAATATTTGTCTGGAAGGCAATATCGTCTATAACCTTGATTATTTTGGATATGCTGCCGGAGGACTCATTTATTTCCTCCATTGCATTGAGCATTTCCTTCATCTGTTCATTGCCCTGGACCGCATTGCCCTTTGCGGTTACTGCCAGGGTATTTGCCTGGCTGGCATTGTCGGCATTGAGCCTGGTCTGGGATGCAATTTCCTCAAGGGAAGCCGTGAGTTCTTCTACAGAGCTGGCCTGCTCTGTGGCTCCCTGTGACAGGGCCATACTTGAATCCGACACCTGCCTTGAACCGGATGCAACCTGTTCAGCAGCAACATTGATATTAGTCATTACATCATTGAGGTTGTCGGTCATTTTTCTGAAGGCCTTTGCCAGTATTCCCACCTCATCGTCAGTTGCAGCATCTATGCTGACATCAAGGTTTCCGTCAGCAATGTGATCTGCCGAGACAACCAGCTTATTCAGAGGTCTGCTGATTATTCCCGCAATTATCAATCCTAATCCGATTGACAGCACTATGCCTGCAGCAATTATGGCAATCATTATTATTGACTGGCTCCGGTAGTCTTTTGAATTTTCATTGGCTTTGTCAAGAGCGTTTTCAGTATTATATTTGACAAGAGCATCTATTGAATTTTCCACTTCAATTCTGGCATTTGTGAATTCGGGCAGCTTTTTTATGGCTTCCTCATATCCGCCGGCTTTTACTATTTCCAGATGCGCTGCGCGTATGGTCCTGTATGTGGCAAGGTTGGTCTTAAAGACTTCAAACAGGTCCCTGTTGGTCTTATCCGTCCCAATGGTTTTTTCATATTCCTGCATTATATTATTTGTTTCCTCTGAGAAACTGTTTATTTCATCATATCTCTCCTGAAATTTGGCCGCATCCCTTTCATATACCATCAAAAGATAGTCGGATCTGATAATGAGCATTGCTCTTTGAATTTTGGCCAGGCTGGTTGCCGGAACGAAATTATTATAATACATATCGTCCCCCCTGCTGTTTATGGTACCCATGTTGCTTATGCCCATAAAGCCCACAACACCCGTAAATACCGCCAGTATAACAAAACAGACTATAAGCTTGGTCCTCAGCTTCAAATTACCGAACCATTTCATAAAAGTTCCTCCCTTTATATGTTTATTAAATACTCAGAATCGTCTTCATTCAAGAGTTTATTGCAGTCCAGCAGAAGCTTTACTTCTCCGTGAACCTTTCCAATGCCCTTGACGTATTTGTTACCGCCCTTGCCTACTTCAGGCGGCGCTACAATTTCGGTGTCAGGGATAGAGATTACCTCCGATACGCTGTCAACTATCAGGCCTATGGAAATATCCGCAATATCCACAACAATAACACAGGTACGGTCATTGTACTCCCTGAATGTCTTCCTGAATCTGAGCCTGACATCCATTACGGGTATGATCTTGCCCCTGAGATTTATGATACCTCTGATGTAATCCGGAAGTTCAGGAATCTCAGTTATGGGCTGTATACCGATAATTTCTGTAACATGTGTTATTTCAATTCCGTAGGATTCCCTGTCCAGGTTGAAAGTAAGGAATCTGCCCTTCTGGGTGTCTTCCTCACCGTCCTGCAGTTGTTTTTCAGGTAATTTCCGCTCTGTAGCTTCCTCCATTTGTGCATCTCCTTTCAAAATATTAGATACTTACCAGGCTTCCTATGTCCAGGATCAGACTTATACTGCCGTCTCCCAGCAGAGTGCAACCGGTCAGCCCCTTAACCTTGCGCCTGGCTTTTATGTATTGGGGCAGTGCTTTTACCACCACCTGCTGCTGCCCCAGCAGTTCATCGGCAAACAGACATACTGTCCGGTTCTCGTGTTCTACCATTATAAGAATACCCTCGGTAAATCCGGTGACCTGGGTTTTAACCCTGAAAAATTCATGCAGCCGCAGGACAGGGTAACAGTTTCCTCTGACCATAATCATTTCATTTCCGTCAGGGTCCTTTATCAGCTCCTTTGAGCCAGGCCTGAAGGATTCCTTTATTGCCTTGGTAGGTATGGTATAGCGGGAATTTCCCACCAGCACGTTCATACCGTCTATTATGGCCAGAGTAAGCGGAATTTTCAAAGTTATGACGGAACCCGTCCCTTCCCAACTGTCAACCGCCACAGAGCCACCCACAGATTCAATGTTTTTCACAACCACATCCATACCCACACCTCTGCCGCTGAATTCAGTAACTTTCTCTTTTGTGGAAAAACCCGGCAGGAAAATAAGGTTATATACTTCCTTATCCGTCATTTCCTCGGCGGGTTTAGTCAAGAGACCATTCCTTCCGGCTTTTTCGAGAATACTCTCTTTATTCAGGCCTTTGCCGTCGTCCTTCACAAGGATAACCACATCGCTTCCGGAATTTTTTGCCTCCAGGGTGATTTTGCCTGCTGAAGGTTTACCCAGAGCCTCTCGGACCGCTTTTGTCTCTATACCGTGGTCTATGGAATTCCTCACCAGGTGCATCAAAGGGTCGGATATATGTTCAATTATATTTTTATCTACTTCCGTCTCTTCTCCTATAAGTTCCAGTTCAACTTCCTTTTCAAGCTTTTTACCCATATCTCTGACTATCCGTTGCATCTTTTGAAAGGTAATGGCCAGAGGAACCATTCTTATGGACATGACCATATCCTGGATATCGCTGGTAATCTTATGCAATTGTCTTGCAGCTTTCTGGAAGTTCTCCAGTTGCAGCCCTCCCAGGTCAGGATTTTGTGTTACCATTGCCTCCGAGATAACCATTTCGCCTACCAGGTCCATAAGCTTGTCCAGTTTGGAAATATTGACACTGATTATGCTCTGACCTGAATTTACAGCTACCTCCCTATCCTGGTTTTCCCTATGTACGGTATCCATATGAGCTATGACTGCAGAACCGGCCCCGGCATTGTCACTGCCGGTCTTGTCCTTGAGACCGTAAAACTCCGAATCATCCTTGAGCTCTTCAAGCTCCAGATATCTTAAGAATACTGTCTGGTTGAAAAAAACGCTTAATTCCTTATGGCTTTTCCGGGTCTTAAGGTATATTTTAAAACCCTGTTCACGTATGACATTGATGCTGTCATCGTTGTCAATGATGTCTTCAGGAAAATAAAAAACCTCTTCAGTAAATTCCCTGATATTATGAATTATTGTAAAAGCTCTTATATTTTCCATCTCGCAACCGTCTTCAAAGAAAATGACCGCCTTGAAGGTATTAGCTGCTATGGATTTATTAATTTTATTTGGGGTTATATAATAGCGGGGCTGCTCGGCTGAGGCTCGCTTGTCTTCCTGAACTGAAGAATTATCAGGATTTTCTGATTTGATTTGTCTTAAAAAAGATTTTATATCTTCAATAATATTATCGGGTATACCATCAGCTTTTTCTCCATCCTCGATTTTTCGGAGTTCAAGCTTGATAAAATCAATCCCTGCAAGGATGTAATCCGATAGAGCTGAACAATCAATGTTGTCCGGTTTCTGTTCCCTTAAAAAGTAGAAGAGATCCTCTATGGAATGTGCAAGTACGGATATATTGCTAAAAAGCATCATTGCTGATGAACCCTTGATTGTATGCATGATTCTGAAAATCTCGTTTATTGCTGCCTGAGTATAGCAGCTTGACCTCTCCGAATCCAGAATGCATTTTTCCAATTGCTCAATGTTTTGATTTGTTTCAAATATGTACATATCGAGCATGGGTTCACCGGAAAATTGACCTGACAAGGGACCGCCTCCTTCCAACCTGCCAAATTAATTATTGGCTATTTTATTTAGTGTTTGGATTAAATGCTCTTCTTTGAAAGGCTTTACTATAAATGTTTTGGCTCCCGCCAGAATTGCTTCCTTTACCCTTTCTTCCTGGCCCATTGCCGACAGGATAACAACCTTTGCATTTTTATCTATATCGAGGATAGATTTCAATGCCTGTATTCCATCCAGTTCCGGCATGGTTATGTCCATGGTAACAACATCAGGTCTCAGTTTTGCATACAGCTTTATTGCTTCAAGGCCGTTTCCGGCTTCTCCTGCCACTTCGAAACCACTGTTCTCAAACATCGTTCTCAGCGACAGCCTCATAAACGATGCATCGTCAACTATAAGTACTTTTTTCAAGTTTTCCACCTCCGTGTGTCATTTAAAAAATCAACCTTAAATTTATCCGGACCCTGGTTCACGTCATACCAAACAGCAAAATATGACGTGCCTTCAGGTCCGGATTGCGCTACATAATCGGATAACAAAACTTTCGTGTTTTAAGCCACTAACGCAAGTCAATCACGTATGATTTAAACTTAATTATAAAAGTATAAGAATTTTATGTCAATTCTATTACTTGCTTCTTTCCTGAAGATAATTCGCAATCAGCTTGTCCATTTCCCTGCTCAGCTCCAGAACTTCACTGCAGCCGCAGTCACAGGCTTCAACCATGTCATTAAGTTTTTGACGTAATTTTTCTATTTCCATAACCATAATCCTCAGCTCCTATATCTTAAATCTTCCCACAAGCGTCTGCAGTTCTCTGGCACCTTGCGAGTTCTGATCCGCAAGCTTTGTTTCCTGAACTGTCTTTTCAACTATATCCGCGGACTTTTCCGCAATATCCTGTACACCCTTGGCACTTTCGTTTATTGTTGCAGCCACTTCATTCATTGCCGTTGATATGCTTGAAACAGCTTCATCAAGGTGGCCGGCTGCCAGCTCGAATTCCGCCATAAGGTTGTTTATATATTCAGCATCACTGTTGTACTGCTCACTTACCTTTATAAGCTTTTCATAGTCTGCCAGCACATTTTTGTCCACAAAGGTCAGTATGGCCTCCGAATTTTCCTTCATATGCCCCACCGAGGAATATACATTTCTCACAATTTCCTGAATACCGGATGCTGTGGAAGTTGACTGCTCCGCAAGCTTCCTTATTTCATCTGCCACCACCGCAAAGCCCCTTCCTGCCTCTCCTGCCCGGGCGGCCTCTATTGCTGCATTCAATGCCAGCAGGTTTGTCTGGCTGGTAATAGAAAGTATCGTATCTGCCAGGAGGCTTATTTGAGTGATCGTATTTGATTCCTCTATGGCATTTTCCATTTTTATTTTTACATCCTCATAAATATCCTTTGCCTGCTTTGCAGCTTCCATGGAGTCTATTTTCAGATTATTTGCCCTCACTGTTATTTGTCCGGATTTCTCGGCTCCGTCCTTTACTCTCTGAGCAATTGCGCTTACACTTGCATCGATTTCCTCCGTTGTAGCCGTAATTTCCTGAGAAGAAGCGGCTGTTTCCTCCATGCCGGCAGATAACTGCTGTGTAGTAGCCGAGCTGTCATGGGCATTTTCCTGAATGTTTCCGGACAGCCTTTCCATATACCCGGCGTTCTGCAAGATGGACTGCGATACCTTTTGAAGCTTTTCCGCCATCTCCCGCAAAACTTGCCGGGTGGAGAACGTAGCTTTGGCTATGACACCGGTTTCATCCTTATTGTTTATAAGGTACTCATATTTTTCATCATACTTCATATCCAGTTCTGCGGTTTTATTTATAAGCTCGGTCAGTTTGATAATGGGCGACGCTATCCTTGCGGCAATGAACAAACCGGCAAGGAGGGCCAGCAATATCAGTACTCCGCCGATAATCAGTATATATTGAATCATTCCATATACAGGAGCCATTATATCTCCCATATCGCCTGCCACTATAAGAGTCCATTTTGTTTCAGGCAGAACGCTGTAGGAAGCTTGCTTGAGCTTTCCCTGAAACTCATATTGAACTATTTCAGGTGCCACCTCTTCGCCTTTTTTTATTCTCTCGACAACGCCTTTAATCTGTTCATTTTCTACAGGCTGTCCGATTTTTTTAATATCAGGGTGGTAAAGCACGATTCCCGTCTCGTCCACAAGATAAGCATAGCTGGAAGACGTATCCAGGATTTTTGTTTCAGCCAGGTACTTTACAATGCTGTCCGCATTTACCGCCGCTGCCGCAAAACCCAGAAGCTCCCCGTTTACTTTTACCGGGTATGCAAAGACTACAATGTATGCTCCGGTTGATTTGGACTGCAAGGTTTCGCTGATGGTGAGTTCACCTGAAGCCAGCGCGTTTTTTGCATAGTTCCTGTCCTTCAAATCAGTCCCAAGCAGCTTTGTATCACTATCCGCACAAATCGCTCCCTGAGAATTCACAATAAATATGTGTTCAATATTTCCGGCTTCCTTTACCATAGTCAGCAGCTTTTTATTCAATTCGCCCTGGATATCCGACACGGCTTCTCCGTTTTTGGATTTTTGCAGGATTTCTTCTACCTCTTTTTGTTGTGCGACTAATTGAATATTTCTCTTTTCCTTTTCAATCATGGAACGGATGATTGTTGAATTTTCCTTGTTTATTTCCGTCATGGCCGAACCCGTCATCTTGTTGATGGTATCTGTAGACTTTAACAAAGTGACGGCCCCCATTATTGCAATAGCTACAAACATCATTGAAATCATTGCAATGGATAATTTGACCCTTAATTTCATAGTGCTAATTCCTCCTGAAAAGTGTTTTGATTATAATATTGTTCATTAAGCTTTCTTACAATTTCAGACTGCTGCACGGGCCTGCTGAAAAGATATCCCTGTATCCTGTGGCATTTATGCTTGACCAGGTAGTCCATCTGCTCCTGTGTTTCCACACCCTCGGCTACAACACACAAGTCCATGGAACGCCCTATTTTAACAATCAAATCCGTAAGGGATTTGTCCTTGTTGCCATTGGAAATAGTATCAATAAATGACTTGTCGATTTTCAAGGTCGTTATGGGCAGGCTTTTAAGGTAATTGAGAGAGGAATACCCCTTTCCGAAATCGTCCAGTGCGATTTTCACCCCTCTTGCCCTCAGCAATTTAAGCTTTCCTGCTATGACTTCATAGGATTCCATAAGTATGGACTCTGTTATTTCAAGCTCCACCTGTCTTGGATTGAGGCCGGCTTCCTCAATGATGTCAATAACCATATGTGCAAAATCCTCATTAAGCAACTGAATCATTGATATGTTCACAGCTATGCTCAAACCCTGGAAGCCCATTTTTTCTATATCCCTGAGAAATTTACAGGACTGTCTCAACACCCATTCACCTATTGGCACTATCATATGGGTTGCCTCCGCAATCCCAATAAACTTTAGCGGAGATACCGGGCCGAGTTCAGGATTGTTCCAGCGCAAAAGCGCTTCAAAGCCCGATATCTTTCCGCTCTTTATGTCCAACTGCGGCTGGTAATGCAATTCAAACTCCTTATTATCCAGCGCATTCCTCAGATGTTTTTCAATAATTGCCCTTTCGATAATCTCAGCATTCATGGGAGTGTTATAAAAAACAATTCTGTTCTTTCCTGTTTCCTTTGCCTTATATACTGCAATATCAGCATTTTTCAGCAGTTCGTCAATACCGTTTCCGTGGTCGGGATAGGTTGAAACACCTATGCTGGCAGTGGTATAAATATTTATTCCGTTTACCTGGAAGCGCGGCTTGAAGCTCTTCAGTATACTTATTGCAAACCTTTCAATGTTTTCCTGCTTTGCGTAGTTTTCAACCAGCACAATGAATTCATCACCGCCGATCCTATATATAGTGGAGTTCAACAGCCTGCTTTCCAAAAGCCTTTCGCATATTTTTACCAGCAGCATATCTCCAAATTTATGCCCCATACTGTCATTTACATATTTGAAATCATCAATATCAATGTAGAGCAAAGCATATTTTTCATTACTGTTTTGAGAAATCAGATAATTCAGCCTTTCATTCAGGGCAAATCTGTTTTCAAGCCCTGTGAGCTGGTCATGATAGGCCAGGTATTTCAATTTGTGTTCATATTCCTTCAGTTCTGTGATGTCGGTATGGGAGCCTGCCAGTTGGAATAACTCTCCGTTTTCATTGAAGCAGGCTTTCCCCCTGGCATAGATCCACATATATTTTCCGTCTTTCCTCTTCATACGGTATTCGCAAAAATAATATGGAGTCTTGTCCCTGATATGGGCAAGCATCTTTTCCTTTGCCGCAAGCAGGTCATCAGGGTGGACGAAGCTTTCCCAGCCGCCTTCCACAGCTTCAAGGTCAGCAGCACTATAGCCTGTGATCTGATACCATCTGTCGGAAAAACTTCTTACTCCGTTAACTTCCTTCCATATTGCATCATTTGTAGCTTCGGATATTAACCTGTAATGCGCTTCACTTTCCTGGATCTTTTTCTGATTGATTAATGTCTGATTATACTGACCTTCAAGTTCAGACCGTGAGTCCTCAAGTTCCCTGTTTGTCAGTTCAAGCTGCATGTTCGCATCTGAGAAAGCCTTACAGCTTCGCTTCAATTCCAGCTCGGTTTCTTTTAATTGATTTACTGAATTGTTAATAAGAAAATACAGAATTACACCTGTTATGGTAACATACATACACCCTTTAATTAAACTGAAAATGGTTACCATTTCTTTATCATTTGCCAAAAAGTTAAGTACCTTGTCAGATAATAGAATCCAAAGGATTCCAATCAGAAGATAAATAGCCGTAATTTTAAGAGTAATTCTATCAGGCTTAAAGTTAAACATTTTCTTCCCCCCCATCCAATGTCCACTGCCAGGACTTGCCTATTTCAAAAGTTGATATTTTTATAATGAATGTTAGATTTTTCTCAACTAAACAATAAAGGATAAACCTGTATTTATATTCCAATAATACAAGTTTATCCTTAAAACAAAAATGGAAATATTCAAGAACTTACCCCGAAAAATGTCGGGTATTAGCGAATTATTGTCTGTTTACCTGTTTAAATTCCGTTATTGATTTACCAGCATATTTTTTAAAAATCTTCCCAAAGTATTCAGAGTCCTTATATCCCAGGACTTCAGCCACCTCATAGACTTTTACCTCCTCAGCCTCAAGCAGCTTCTTCGCTCTTTCCATCTTAACCCGGGTCAGATATTCAGTAAATGAGATGCCTGTTTTTTGTTTGAAGACCTCGCTGATATATGTCCTGTTCATATACAGCCTTTCTGCAACGGTTTGAAGGGACAGACCCTCATCTATATTCTGAAGGATATAGTTGCACATCTCCCAGACTATGCCTTTCTCATGATATCCCAGTTGCAGGGCCTGAAAAATATTGAAGATGTAGGTCACATCCCGCATTATATAGTCCAGAAGTTCGTCAAACCCGCTAAATTGGCGGGTGGTCAGGTTGTTTAAAACAGATGTGTTTATATATTTCTCCAGCCAGGGGTTTTCCAAGAGCAGCGAACTGATTACCAGCGGTATTCCTTTTTTCATGGCCCCTTCGGCTTTCAACAGATTATAGTCCAGGTTTGCCCCTATTCTTTTTACAGTATGTCGTATTTTGTCGATTGCCTTTTCATCCCTGCTTTGAATCAAGGCGGCAATTTCCTTTATATCCACTCCCTGAAAAAACTCCCCGATTTTCTCTTCAAATACCTCTTCCAGCTTTTTAACACGCTCATTTTCCTTCTTTTCATCTATTATATGTTCATAGGCCCTTTTCAGCAGCTTAAGCAGTTCCTCTTCATCAGCCGGCTTGGGTATATAGTCAAAGGCTCCCAGTATCATTCCCTGCCTTGCATAGCTGAATTCACTGATATCACTCAAAAGGACCACGCAGGAGCAAAGCCTGTTAGCCACGATTTCGTTTAAGAGCTCCATTCCGTCCAGCTTTGGCATCCTTATATCAGTGATAACCATATCCACTTCCTGCTTTTCCAGTTTTTCAAGAGCCTCCTCACCGTTTTTAGCTTCACATACCACTTCAAAGCCGGACTTCTCTCCCCACACAGGCATACGTTTCATTTCGATTCTTACTATTTCCACATCGTCTACCAGCATTACCTTCAGCAAGTCATCACCTCCCTAGCCCGAGATATACGGGATTGTAAAATATATAGTGGTCCCTGTTCCCGGCTCTCCCTTTATCCAGGTCCTTCCCCCATGCTTTTCGATAATTCTCTTCACAGTGACCAGACCTATACCCGAGCCCTCAAACTCATCACTGGTATGAAGCCTTTGGAATATACCGTAAAGCCGGCCGGAATACTTCATGTCAAAACCCACTCCATTATCCTTGACATAAAAAATATATTCATTTTCAGTAAGCGTACTCCCGACCTTGATCCTGGCATGCTCACAAACCTTTGTAAACTTGAATGCATTTGACAGTATATTGTTGATAACCTGTACAATAAGCACCTTATCCGCCATTACCACAGGCAGTCCCGTTTCTATGACCAGCTCTACAGTCCTTTCAGGATATGCCGCCTTTAATTCATTAAAGCAGCTCAGAAGCTTCTCTTCAATGTTGACTTCCTCAAGATTCAGCTCTGCTCTGGATGCCGTTGAGAAGACCAGCAGCTTGTTTATCATTTCAACCATATTCCTGGATATATTCCAAACGCTTATAAGCATTTCGGCAGTATCTTTGTTTAAGGACTTTCCGTAATCCTCCATTATTATCTTTATGTAACTGTTTACAGCTCTGAGAGGTGATTTCAGATCATGTGAAACCGTATAGGCAAAAGACTCCAACTGGCTGACCGCAGTCTGCAGCTCGTGGGTTCTCGCCCTTACTCTTTCCTCCAGGTCTTCATTGAGCTTGCGCACTTCCTTTATGGCCAGTTTGTAATTTGTTATATTTTCAAATACCACACCTACCTGCCGGTCATTTATTTTGAAGGCATTTACCAGAAAAAATGCACTGCCGTCAGGATGGCTGGTTTCAAAGTGCTCCGTCTCACCGGTAGCCAGCACCCTCTGGTATATTGACTGATTTCTGTTAATAAAGCCGAAAATCTCTGTCCAGGTCTGTCCGGGAGTTATTGTGACATTGATATTCATCTGGTATATATAGCTGTCATTGTATTCAATGAAGCGTATATCCCTGATTATGCCATCCTGATCCACAACAGGCTCAAACACTACATATCCGTTCAGCATCTTTTCATACAACTGCTTGTAACGGGTCTCACTTTCAAAAAGGCTTTTCTGGACCAGCTCCAGTTCGTCGTATTTTGTCCTAAGCTCCTCACCTGAAGCAGTCAAGTCTTCATACAGGCGTGATAATTCCACATTTCTGCCGTAAAGCTCCTGCTTTATCCTGCTTATTTTGTTCAGATAAAAAAGCAGCACAATAATGAAGAGAATCAGCAATGCTATTATGATTGCAGCCGAAGCAACGTAGCTGCTGTATTCCCTGAATATGGACATGGGCCTGTTTATAACCAGGCTCTGCTCAGGTATTCTGCCAGGATTGATATTGTAGCTTTTCAGCATTTCATAATCAAAAATAAGACGGGTTGTACCAGCATAATAAATCGGTATTGCGGCAATATTCATGCCATTGAGAATCCTTAATGCCATATCTCCGGCAAGTTGCCCCTGAACCCTGCCACCCAGCATGCTTCCTCCGATAACACCATGCCCCAGTCCGAATTCATACAGATGATACACGGGAACCTTGCTGGACTGGGCGATTAATTGGGTGAAATCCTCAAAGCCCAATACATTTCCTTCTTCATCACTATAAAAGGAGGCCAACAGTATGGCGCTGCCAGCTTCAGCCTGTCCGACTTTTTCAAGGATGCCTTCATAGTTTCCCCTGTTCAAGGGTATAAGACTTATATCTTCAGAAACCTTCCCGGCGGATTTTCTGGCAAGCTCCCAGGTTGAAACCGCACTCTCAGAGTTGTCAAATACTACGTACATTTCCCGCAAATCCGGATTTATTTCCATGGCAGCTCGTATTGTGCCCTCAAGGTCTATCTGCTCAACTATGCCGGTTACATTCTGCCTGCCCGTTGTTAAGTCTTCTACTCCCTCCTTGTTTACACCGCAAAAAACCACAGGCGCACCGTTAAACAGCTCCTCTCTGTTTTCCAGAGCAAAGCTGAGAGCAGCATCATCCGTGGTCAATATAAGGTCTATGGTTTTTTGCTTATATTTGTATTTCATGTAATCATGCAGGTATTGCAAATTCTCAGGAGTAGGATAAGCTTTCCAATCCATATACTCAATGGATATATCAAGCATTGCTTCAGTTTTTTCAAGTTTCTCCAGTATGCCTTCGTTTTCCTCCGCAGTCCAGGATAAGCCCTCGGAATAGGAGTTTATAATCAATACATGCTTTTTGTTCAAAGCTTTCGCATTGATATTCAATCCCGAAACTGCTGCGAATAAGATAATGGCAGCGATAAATATAAAGGCTTTAGTCAGACAGCTTTTATTTTTAATGCACAAAGGTGAACCGCTCCCTCCTCTTGATATCTTTAATTATTATAAAGTATAACACAACATATTCAAGTATCGGATTGATTATTTTATTCCCAGATTAGTTCTATAAGAAACAGGTTTATACAAAATTTACTTATATTTTGATATCTTTTCAGAGTCTGGAAATTGTGAAGAATATAAAAATTCTGAAAATGAGAGACTATAAAGCAAATACTGTTTTAGAGGAGGCTGTCAATGTCCGACAATGATATTAAAAAATCCTATGAAAAAAGTGCTGGTACCATGCGAGGTGACAATACCACCTTCGGTACAAAGCTTACAAATGAACATTCAAATGACCCGGTTACCCACACTGATATCCATAACCGCATAAATGTAGATTATGATAAAATCCGGAAGTCCCCTTCAATGGAGGAAGTCCACAAGTGGCAAAGGGAGCATATCAAGAAGGATGACCAGACAAAGGACGGTTATCCCATGAATGTTATTATTGATCCGGCCATGCGAGAGATGTACCAGGTAATACATGATGCAGGGATGACCAATGTTTTTGACCGGTTCAGCCAGCAGCAGCCCATCCAGTGTAAATTCTGCATTGAGGGTCTGTCCTGCCAGCTATGCGCAAACGGCCCCTGCAGGATAAACGATAAAGTCCCGAGAGGTACCTGCGGCGTGGATGCACATACCATGGTGGCCAGAAACTTTATGTACCGGCATGTTACAATTGGAACCTCGGCCAACATATTTCACTGCCATCAGGCCGCCAGAACCCTGAAGGCTGCCGGTGAACATCCCCAAAGCGGGCTCAGGCTAAGAGACCCTGAGAAGCTTAAAAAATATGCGGAGATGGCAGGACTGGATGTAAGACAACCTCTTGAAAAACTGGCTGTAGACTTTGCCCAATGGGTTATGGATGATATACATTCTCCTTATCATATTGAGTCAAAAACCGTTGAAGCCTTCGCCCCCACAAAGCGGAAAGAGCTGTGGAGAACGCTCGGACTATTCCCAGGCGGCGGTTACAGCGAAGTGGCCTATGCTCAGACCCGCTGCATGACAAACTTCACATCCGATCCGGTGGAATTCCTGCTTAACAGTGTGAGATTGGGGGTCGCCAATGAATATCAGGGGCTGTTCCTTCTGGATATCATACAGGAAATACTGATGGGCACCCAGGAAATCGCTGTCAAAAAGCAGAATATGGGGCTTCTGAAGGAAGGCATGATAAACATAGTCACAAATGGACACATGCCACTGCTGGCACATGTCGCCATCGACCTGGCCTCTACTGAAGAATGGCAGCAAAGGGCAAAGGCCGCGGGTGCTGACGGTATCCAGATCCTGGGACATGTCTGCGAAGGCCAGCAGCTTATAAACTATGAGGGCACACATAATCAGACGGCTTACGGCGGTCAGGAGGGAGAATGGCTGTCCCAGGAATACCTGCTGGCAACCGGAGTTGTGGACATGTTTATGTTTGACTACAACTGTACTGTTCCGACCATGCCCCTGTATGCCAAAAGGTTCGGCACCAAGCTTTTAGGCACCCATCCCGTCATACGCCTCCAGGGAACCGAGTCCCTGGACTTTATACCTGAAAAAATGAAAGAGCAGGCGGAAAAAGCTCTGGACATGGCAATAGACTCCTTCAAGCAAAGGAAAGCCGAAAGCAGAAAAACCTATATACCGCCACACACCTCCGACTGTATGGTAGGTTTCAGCACCGAATCCATAAGGAAGGCTCTTGGAGGAAGCTTTGACCCGCTTATCCAGCAGATTGCAAATGGAAATATTCGCGGAATTGCCACCATAGTAGGCTGCACAACCGCCAGGTACGGACAGGGCGGCAGCAATATATTCAGAATTACCAAGGGTCTTATAGAGAAAAATATCCTGGTGCTTTCCGGTGGCTGTACCTCTTCCGTCATGGAGTACACCGGACTTACAAATCCTGAGGCTGCCGAGGAATGTGGAGAAGGCCTGAAGGCTGTATGCAGGCAGTTGGGCATCCCTCCCGTACTTACCTACGGAGCATGTGTCGATATTGGCAAGATGACTCAGACCGCCAAGGAACTTGCAGACGCCCTGAAAATAGATACAAACCTGCTGCCGCTTGTAATAGGAGCACCGGAGTATCTTGAACAGAAAGCTGTGGCCGATGCCTGTACTGCCGTTGCCCTGGGCTGGCTCGTACATGTGGCGCCTGTTCCCTCCATAACGGGAAGTGATGTGGTGGTCAAAACCCTCACCGAGACAACTGAAACTTTGGGCCTGGGAAAGGTTGTGGTGGAGCTTGATGCTGAGAAAACCATACAGATATATGTGGATCATATCGAGAAAAAACGTAAGGAGCTTGGTTTGAACTGACAGCTTTGCTGAAGTCCCGGACCGTATAAACACAATAACGCAAATGGGCGGTTGCAACTGCCCATTTGCGTCTATTAAAAGATCCGGCACCTGCTGTGCCGTTTCACTTTTCATTTCTAAAGTTTAAACCTTCCTATACCCTCCTGAAGCTGGACGGCAAGCCTGGACAGTCCTTCGGCAGAGTCGGTTATCTGGTGTACGGTAGAGGCCTGTTCCTGTGTTGATGCCGCAACCTCCTGGGTACTTGCGGCTGTCTGCTGTGACACACATGCTATGGCGGTAATATCTTCACCGGCCTGCACGGCATTTTTGCTCAAGGCAGACGAGGCTTCCGCCGACAGTATGATTTTGCTCCTGATAATGCCCACAACCTCCGCCACATCCCTAAAAGCTGCCACGGTATTTTCCAGTGATTCAGCCTGTTCCCGGACTACCAGCCTGGATTTGTCCATTTTGGCTACGGCTGAATTGACACCCTCCTGAACCTCTTTTATAATCTTATCAATCTGTTTTACCGAGTATCCTGATTGTTCTGCCAGCTTGCGTATCTCGTCGGCGACAACTGAGAAACCCTTTCCCGCCTCACCTGCCCTCGCCGCCTCAATGGCCGCATTCAGTGCCAGCAGGTTTGTCTGCTCCGCAATACTTTTAATAACCTCCAATATCTGCCCTATTTCTGCAGACTTTACTGATAATTCCGAGATTGCGGCAGCAACTTCAGAAGAGGTCTGATTGTTTTCAACAACCTTTTGCTCCTGGTATTTTACAGATGCCTCCCCTTTCTCCACAACTTCCTTTGCCTTTTCCGCCATTTTTTCAGATTGGGCCATATCCTCCGCTATTTGAGACAAGCCCTCAACGGTTTGCAGAATTCTGGCATTTCCCTTTTCAGATGAATGGGCCTGTTCAGACGCCCCTTCAGCAAGTTCGGAAACTGCGTCGGCTATCTGCTCCGACACCTTGGACACCTCTTCCGACGAAGCTGCAAGCTCCTCACTGGATGCGACCAGCTCCTGTGAGGCATCATTTACATTTATAATCAGTCCCCTGAGATTTGCAACCATAGCCGCAAAAGCGCTGCCCAACTCCCTCACTTCATCCCTGGTTTTTATTTTCGGAATCTCCTGAGTAAGATCACCCTCTGAAATCTTGCCTGCCACACCTGTCAATGCCTTGATGGGGCCTGCAATATTCCTGGTAAGTATAAACCCTGCCCCCAGGGCGCTCAGCACTGCAATAGCTACCAGCACAAACAAGAAGGTTATTCGCGCGTTTATTTGTTTGTCAGTCTGATTGATTCTTTCAATATCCAGACTGCCCACATATGTACTCCATGCCTTAGTTATCTCCTTGATTTCGGTAACCTTTACCTTAACCTTCTCGCCATATGCAACCGCCTCATCCAGCTGACCTTTTCTGACATAATCGAATACCACCTGAACTCCGTCACTATATGCCTTATCGGCGGCTTTCAACCTGTTCAGATACTCCTGGGATTCAGTTGTCTTGGCCATTTCAGCTATTTTCGCATATACATCCTCAAGTTCTTTTGACAAATCATTATACAGTTTCGGATACTGCTCGTCCCTGTATATCATGAATCCACGAACCGCAGCCACCTGCTCCAGGTTTATGGCCCTTGCTTCCTTTATAAGCGTTTCCACCGGAAGGCTTTCATTTACTATTACTCCATAGGAGTCACGTATGGAATCCATTCCCGTAAGTCCTATTATGCTGACCAGAATAATCAAAAAGGTTATCACAAAGAAACTTACAAAAATTTTTAATCCTATCCTTATTTTCATATATCCCCCAAATTCCTGCCAAAATCACAAACATAAATTATTTTGGAATTGTTTCATACTCGTCCTATAGAGACCTGATATATAAATGCCACCATTCTCTATTGTTGAAACAATATTTTCTCTTTAAATCTCAGGGATATTTTGCCGGCTATTGAGGTTCATTTTTTGGGAACTCCGTTAAAACCCTCTCCCAAAACCTCCCTTACATCAGCCAGCAGCATGAATGCATTTATGTCCAACGAATGGACTATTTCTTTAAGGTGCGGTATCTCGCTTCTTGAGAGTACACACAGAAGAACATTCTTATCTTTGCCGGAATATACGCCTCTGCCCTTGAGCTCGGTCACTCCTCTGTCCATTTCTCTCATAATCCTCCTGGATATTTCCTCCTGCCTCTCAGATATTATGAGGACAGCCCTTGCATAATCCACACCTTCCACCATGGCATCGATTACCTTTGTTGTTATAAACAGGCTCACAAGTGAATACAACCCTATGAGAACGCTATTGAAAGCAACAATGGCAAAAGCGATGATTAATGCATCAATACCCAGCAGTATCTGTCCGATGGTCAGATTTCTGATGGGCCTGTTCAAAAGCTTTGCAGCCAGTTCCGTCCCGCCTGTGGTAGCCTCCATCTTTAAAACCAGCCCCAGCCCTATTCCGCTTAAAAACCCGCCTATTATGCTGTACAACAGTATGTCCGGGGTTGTAGCACTGCCCGCCTCATTGACCAGCAGCTTTTTAGCCAGCTCCGCCATATAATTTTCTGTCAGATCGATAATTACGGAAAGTACAATGGTGCCATACAAGGTTCTCACGAAGAAATGCCTGCCAATAAATTTATACCCCATAAAAAAAAGCGGTATGTTTATTACCAGCATCGTTGTTCCTACAGGCAGCTTCCCTCCGCTAAGATAGAATATAACTGTAGCAAGTCCGCTCAAGCCTCCTGGCGCAATCTTGTAGGGTACCAGAAAGATATTGATGGCCAGTGCGGTGATTGCTGCTCCAAATGTAATTATCAGGTAAATCTTAAAAAAGCCCAATACTTTTTTTAATTGCATTTTTCCTCCATGACCCAGTGGGCTGCAATCCAGCTACAGCCCTTTGAATATTAATATTTACAGGTTTTTATTATAAATATATGCTGTCTTCCTTTGCAACAAAAAAAACATATATATCTAATATATGTTTTTTTGGCTTATATAAACATTACTCTGATGTTTTTTAAAAATTGACAGGCTATTACAGCACCTTCTGCAAAAAGGCCCTTGTCCTTTCATTTTTAGGATTGGAAAAAATAGCTTCAGGCGTGCCTTCCTCGCTGATTTCTCCCTTGTCCATAAATATCACTCTTGAGCCCACTTCCTTTGCAAAACCCATTTCATGAGTAACCACCACCATTGTCATACCACCCCTGGCCAACTTCTTCATAACCTCAAGCACTTCACCCACCAGTTCCGGATCAAGTGCCGATGTGGGTTCATCAAACAGCATTATTTTAGGTTTCATGGCAAGAGCTCTGGCAATGGCAACCCTTTGCTGCTGTCCACCCGAAAGACGGGCGGGGTATTCATCCTTCTTGTCCTCCAGCCCCACCATTTTCAGAAGCTCCATGGCATAGGCCACTGCTTCGGCCTTTGAAAGCTTCTTTACTGATACGGGAGCTTCAATTATGTTTTGCAAAACTGTCATATGCGGGAATAAATTGAACCTCTGAAAAACCATTCCCAATTCGGTGCATATTTCGGAAATCTTCTTATGGGCAATTTTAAACTGATTCTTGCCGTCAAGTTTTTCTGCAAGCAGGTCATCTTCAATCATTATCTTGCCGCTGGTGATTACTTCAAGATGATTGAGGCACCTCAGCAGAGTGCTTTTTCCAGAGCCGCTGGGGCCTATTATGCAGAGCACCTCTCCTTGCTGGACTTCTAGATTAATGTCTTTAAGCACCTCAAGGGTTCCAAACGACTTATATACTTTTTCTACTGAAATCATTCTTCCCATGCCGTCTCTCCCCCTTATTCATATACGGAATATTTCTTTTCCAGTCTTTCAAAAACAAAAGTAAATAGTGAAGTCATTATAAGATACAATGCAGCAGAAGGCAGATAAATGACTGCACTGGCTGTAGCATTTGAAATCTGAGTCGTGGTTCTCATAAGCTCAGACATCCCGATTGATGAAACAAGTGCGGAATCCTTAAGCAAAGCGATTACTTCATTACCTACAGGCGGAATAAGCCTTCTATAGGACTGAGGTACGATTATCCTCCTCATGGCTTGTCCATAGCTCATTCCCAGTGCCTTTGAAGCCTCCATCTGTCCCTTGTCTATGGACTGGATGGCCGCCCTTATTATCTCTGCCAGATATGCTCCCGAGTTAAGGGACAAGGCTATAAATGCCGCCGTCATAGCACCGAAGGAAAAAGTCTTTCCCAATGCAAGAGGCAGTGCATAATAGAAAAAGAATATCTGCATAAGCAAAGGAGTTCCTCTGAATATCCAAATGTAAAACCAGCAAATCTTATCAACTACTGCATTTTTGGAAAGCCTGCCCAAGGCCAGGAACAATCCCAGAATCATACCAAAGACAACAGCTACTACTGTCAGTTGCATGGTAACAACCGCTCCTTCAAGCAACTGTGGTATCTTACTTATTATTAAATCCAAAATAAACAACTCCCTATTATACCTTTTTATATTTCTATTCCTAAATATAGACAAGAGGAAAAACAATCTCTTGTCTATATCAGGTTTGCTTCTGAAATATTATTTAATATCTTTTACATTACCGGTAAGATCTTCTCCGAACCACTTTTCAGACAGTTTTTTCATGGTGCCGTCGGCAAAAAGCTCATCCAGCGCCTTTTGCGCCTGGTCTCTCAATTCTGTACTGTTTTTTGCAAAGCATACACCAATAGGCTCATTGGTCAATCTTGCACTTGATACCTTGTAGCTCTTTGGATCCTTCTTTACATAGTATCTGGCAACAACCTCGTCAACTACTATGGCATCCAGTCTTCCGGCCTTCATATCTGAAAAGGGCTGGATTACCTGGTCGTATTGCTTGAGTGTGAATTTTGTAGTTTTCAGGTATTCTGCACAGGATTCGTCAGCAGTAGTACCAATCTGTACACCGACATTTTTTCCCGCAAGATCCTTGGGTTCCTTTATGGAGGTGTCCTCTGCAGGTACAACAATAACCTGGGCATTTGCAATGTAAGGAGTCGTCATGGAATATTTCTCCATTCTTTCCTCATTACGGCTTACAGAGGATACTATTACATCAAATTTGCCGGACTCCAGCGCAAGGAATATTCCCGCCCAATCATTGGAGATGAATTCCGCTTTCATTCCCATTTTTTTGGCAAGCTCGGTTGCCACATCAATATCGAATCCCACAGTAGCGTTTGATTCATCTTTAAACTCCATTGGAGGATAAGTATCGTCAACTCCTACCTTAAGAACCTTTTGAGTATCATCTGCATTTCCACTGCCGGTGGAAACACCACATGCTGTTGCTGCAAATGCTATAATAAGCAATGCCGATAGACAAATTAAAATTCTTTTCATCTTGTTCATTAATCCCTACACCCCTTTTTTTATTTATGTATATTTATTCAATATGCAATTATAATACATTAAAAAACGTAATTTTACAAGGAGTTTTGCAGGTTTTGTATGTCTGACTTGCAGATTGAATATTTATATGAAGTTTTTTCCAAACACCGCACAATATTTTGTGCTGAAGACCTCTTGCCCGTGCTAGGAATTCAGCTTTTTAAATATATTGTCCTTTACTTTGGAACTCACCCTGATGTTGTTTACCCCTTCGTTTATAAGAGCCTGCCTTATATATTCTATCTCGGCCTCCGTAAGCTGTATTATCCGGCCTTTCTGGCTTGATTTAAGCTTCTTCAGTATTTCCTCTATGGCACTTTTTGCATCTTCCGCCCGGCTGAAGTAGTATACATCCAGTTCATCAAAGTATACTGCGCCGTATTTCAAATACTTTTCTTTGAGCAAAGGAGCTTCCAGCCGAACCAGCTTGGCGATCTCGGTAACTTTGTACACCCCCAGGTAGTCGATGTAATAGCTGTCGCTTTCCCTTCCAGACTTTCTCACAATAAAATTGGATTCACTTACATAATCAAAACCCATGATCAGTCCTCCTTAATTTTCGGCACCACCGTTCAGGTTCGCCGTGTACCTGCTTCAATTATAGCAGGATAAATCTGCCTCAACAATATCCACAATATTATAGTACTTTAATTTCCCGCCGGGTATTCACATGCCCTATTGGATACATTTTCCAGCATTTTATACAGCTTTATTACATTTGCCATATTCATTGACAAATAAAATTGTATATTTTAAACTGTAGAGGAATGTTTTATATGGTCAGAGCTGCCATAAGGCTCTGATTCACAGGAGCTTGGAGGATATGGAGTCTATGAGAAAGATTGTTGAAATAGCAGGTATAAATCTTGACGATATTTCAATGGAGCAGGCTGTAGAAAGAATATATGAATTTATCTCCTCTGCTGAAAACCATTCTGTCTTTACTCCCAATGCAGAAATCATGATGGAAGGGATAACAGATAAAAATATGAAAGCCCTGCTTAACGGTGCAGATATGCTTGTTGCCGATGGTGCGGGCGTAGTGCTTGCATCAAAGCTTCTGGGCAGGGAAGTCACCGAAAAGGTTTCGGGCTTTGATCTTGTAAAGAACCTTTTGAAAGCAGCTTCCCAGAGGCCTGTGAAGTTCTATCTTTTCGGGGGCAAACCCGGTATAGCAGAGAAAGCTAATGCCAATATCATATGCGACTATCCAGGTGCGGAGGTAGTAGGCACGCGGAGCGGATATTTTACAAGTGACGACGAGGCTTCAATAATAGAAGATATAAACAGTTCCGGTGCAGAGGTGCTTCTGGTCTGCCTCGGCGCTCCGAAGCAGGAGCTGTGGATTACCGCAAACAAGCACCGTTTAAAGGTTAAGGCTTCCCTTGGAGTGGGCGGCACCATGGATGTACTGGCCGGAAATGTAAAGCTTGCACCGGATTTCTTCAGGAATCACGGGCTTGAGTGGCTATACAGGCTATATAAGGAGCCCTGGCGTTTTAAAAGGATGTTAAGACTGCCCAAGTTTATACTTCACGTTCTGGGAATAAGGGTGGGACTGGTGAAATAGTTAAACCTCGCAATATCCGGTTTATTATTCCGGATATTATTTTACAGCCTTTCCTGTCAGCTTTTCAAGCAGCTTCACCGACCCGTAGTATACATCCGACAGCTTAAGCACGCTTGCGTTTTTCAGGTTCTTTTGCAGGGTATCATCTATAAGTCCCGATTTACAGGCTTCTTCATAGTAATTCTTACTCCCGGTCCCTGTTTTGCCGGTGAGTTCCAGCAAAATCCGTCCGAACTTCTCCCTGCTGAGAGGTTCATCCTTTATATATTTCCTGACGGCAGCGTCAAAGGTATAATTATAGGCCGTCTCATCAACTCTTGGGACGCCGTTTAAAATTATGTAGGCCAGATCCTTTTCCCTGGCTTCCTTTTCATATTTGTAGTCGTTGGTTATGCCGCCGCTGAGCAAGCCCAGGTTTATAAGCTTTTCAGCAAATGGATAGCTCCAGTTTCCTGTAATACTTTCCACGTCTTCTTTTATGTCGGACATGTATATGCCCATTTTTCTCAGTATTTTTTCTATGTCCTGCTGTGTATCCAGGTTCCTGTCTTCAATCAGCCTTGGTATTTCCATGTCTCTTGAAATGCTGTATGCTGCAATAATACCTGCGGCATAGCCGTTGCCGGCTTTGCTGGAATTTGATCCGATAGCGGGCTGGACCAGGGAGGAGGCCGATATCTTGTCCCCCGTCATCAGCACATTGTCCAGTCCTTCCGGTATAAGGGAGCCCAGCGGTATATAGAAGGTTTTGGGATTGCACAGCACATACTTGTTGCCGTCATCCATGGTAAAGGTGACAGGCTTTGAGGCGGTGCTTATCCTGTCGGTATACCTTTTGCCGGTAAGAACATCACTTAACGTCATGGTGTACCTGCCCTTGAAATGATAGGGCGACGGCATGACAAATTCCTCCGCCACAGTCATCTGGGACGAATTCTTAAATTCTTCCAGGTTGGCCTTAAGATAAATATAAAAATTCCGGCATTCCTTTTTTGCCTTGTCATAGGCGGCTTTGACCTTTTGTTCGTCGGACAGGTCAAGGTTATCCACATTTACAGCTTGTATAACAACCTTGCCGTCACCCTGATCAGCCGCATTCAGTCCTGAAATACGAATATTCCTGTTTCCGGTATTATATTCCTTAATATAATAGCTTATGAGAAAACTTTGTTTCCGGAGCAGTTCCTGAATTTTGGGGTAATCAACCCCTGAAACTGTGAAATTAAGCTGGACAGGCGGGTACAGGCCTTTGATGCCAATATCTTCGTATCCCCGGTTATATGCGGTTCCGCACTTAATCAGTATCTCACCCAACCGGCTTGCATCAATATACCTGCCTGCCACTATATTCCTGGTCTCTGACGGGGTTTTAACCTCCAGTCCGGTCAGCTTTCCGCCACTCAGGCTTACAGTGCTGATTTCGGCATCAAACAGTACCGTCAGTTTCTTTTCCTCCGAAACCAGCTTTTCAATTTCACTGATATAATTTTCAAGGTTGGAGCCGTCACCGGACTTATAGCGCAATTCCTTAAACAGGTCCGAGCTGACGCTGTTGCCGGTGGGAGTGTAGTCGGCCGCCCAGTTGACATCCAGTGCACCTTTAAATGCACTTCCAAAATCCGGTGCCTGCCATATCAGCAGAGTTTTCGCACCAACCCCGGCAGCTCCAAGCGCACTGCTGACCGCATCTATCCCCTCACCTGCCACTGCCACGTCAAAGCTGTCCTTATGGCTGTCAGCACCAAGATTATCAAATTTGTAATCATCTCCGGCCTCAAAATAATAATCTTTTTTGAGCATGGGCTTGACCACGAAAAAAAACAAAATCATAACTACTATGAGAATTAAAGCCAGCCTTATAAGTATGTCCGTTCTTTTTTGCTGAACTGTTTTTTTCTGATTCATATTGTCCATCAGATTTTTTCCTTTTCACAAAATTGTTCTGCCTTTTCAGGCAGGGCATGGTACATATCAGATATATATTGCACCGGGGCATCTTATATGCAAAGGTCCTGCATGCAAAAAAGAAGCTTAATGATATATCGTCATCAGGCTCCCTTTTATTTAATATTGCTAAATAATATATCAGGATAGGTCAATACCCTGATATGAAAAAATCTATTTTATTGTATATGCACCCTTAACCATTATGTAGGATTCCTTGGAAGCCTTAATTCCTCTTCCGTCACCATTCGGAACAAGCAGCAACTGGTTGTCGGGTATGACCTCTCCGTTTTTATGGTCCTTACCCGATATAAGGTTTGACAATCCGCCGCTTGCAGTTTTCTCTATGTACGCAGTAGCCCCGTTTTTGGTTCTCAATATGATTTCGGTGCTGTTGCCGCCCAGGAGGATTTTGCCCACCGGTAGCTTAACAACCTTGAATACCATGCTTTCCTTCAATGCCGCCAGTTCCTTTTCGGTATCACTGAGCTTTTTTTCCAGATCAGCCTGCGAAGCTGATGCTGTCATCTGCTTCTGCAAATCCTCCCTGGTGCTTTGAATCAGACTTTTCAAGCCGGACTCCAATTTGTCTATGTATGTGGAATCATATATAACCTGACCGCTGCCTGTCTCGGCCCTTACTGCCGGTGCAAGCTGAAGCAAGACAAAGCTGCATGCAAAGGCAGATAAAATAATAATGTGTTTCTTTTTTATCACACTCTTTAGTTTTTTCATCCCAACCTCCATTGTGTTTTCAGATTTTTATGGCTTTAGCCGAACTTTATTAAAGGTTTAGTTCTATTATATCTCTTTATATCTCTGAAAGTCCAAAACTGACTTCAAGAGCATTGTTTACTTTATCCATGAGTTCTTCATCAAGATGCCCGATTTTCTCCCTCAGTCGCTTCTTGTCAATAGTTCTTATCTGCTCCAGCAAAATAACCGAATCCTTTGCAAGACCGTATTCCAAAGCACCTATTTCTATATGAGTAGGCAGCTTTGCTTTATTTATCTGAGAAGTAATTGCTGCTGCAATTACAGTTGGACTATATTTGTTACCGATGTCATTCTGTACAATCAGTACAGGTCTGACACCGCCCTGCTCCGAGCCTATGACAGGACTCAGATCTGCATAATATATGTCTCCTCTTTTTATTACCACGTTTCCTCCATCTCCCCAAGCCTTTCCTCATATATACGCTGCTGATCGTTGTCAGCTCCAAGGCAACCCTCAGCAAGCCTTAGATTTATTTCAGCCATCTCTTCGTAACCTCTTTTCATTTTATCCCTCAATTCAACCCTGCGTTTTTCTCTAATATAAAGACTCATCGCTTCCCTGACAAGCATACTTCTGTTTGTTTTTTCATTTGATACAATGATATCCAATTCTTCAAGTAAGTTGTCCGGCACGCTAATTAATATCTTTTTATATTGAGCCAACTTATTTACCCCCACTTCTCAGAACGACAAATAACGACCTCATCTTCATCATTCAATCGTTTCTTAATAAGCTTTTCTCTATATCTATAATATTCCAAATGCCTGTTCATTAACAATCCAGTGGAATTTCAATGCACATGTATAGGAATATTATAATCCCCCATCAAATACCCGGTCAAATTAAGTTTATGTTACTACCATGCTAGAACCCGCTCATATCAAGTAATTGAGAATTTTTGAAATCCTTCCATCTTTTATAAAAGCCCTTGGTATTCTTTTACCCACAATACAGACCAGCTCATAATTTATCATGCCAATAGAGCAGGCAACAGCCTCAGCCGTTATTTCATTTCCGCCCTGTTCCCCCACAAGGACAACTTCATCACCAACCTCCACCGTTTCAGTCAGTTCGGTAACATCCACCATGCATTGGTCCATGCATATCCTCCCTACTACGGGGGCATATTGTCCATGGATAAGCACCTTTCCCTTATTGCTAAGCATCCGCATGTATCCGTCTGCGTATCCTATGGGTATGGTTGCAATACGGGATGTCCTGGAAGTTGTATATATTCTTCCGTAACTTATGGATGTATCTTTTTCCACCTCTTTGACAAGTATTACATTTGCCTTTAACGTCATAGCCGGTTTCAGGAGGATTTTTGATTTGTCTACTTCTTCAGATGGGTACATTCCAAATTGAATAATACCCGGACGGACCATATCCAGATGCATCTCGGGATATTCTATAATTCCTGCACTGTTGGCACAATGCTTGACTGGGATATGTATTCCTATTCTCTGAAGCTCATAGCATATACTCATAAAACGCTCAAACTGAGATATTGTAAATTCCCTGTTTTTTTCATCTGCTGTTGCAAAGTGAGTAAATAATCCTTCAATAATTATGTTTGGCAAACGGCTTATCTCTATAACATTTTTAACTGCACTATATCCGGGTAAAAATCCGATTCTGGACATCCCCGTGTCAATTTTTATGTGGATTTTGACCTTTCGTCCCTGCTTAACCGCTTCATCTGAAAGTGCCTGAGCCAATTCATGACTGAATACCGATTGAGTCACATCATTTTCAATGATTTCATTTGCCCTTATAGGGTCGGTATAGCCTAAAATAAGTATTGGTACATTTATTCCCTGCTTCCGAAGCTGAATGGCCTCATCCAGCATTGATACCGCCAGCCTTGTCACACCGTTTTCCAGGAGTGTCCTTGCCACCTCCATTACTCCATGTCCGTATGCATCCGCCTTGACTACCCCCATAATCTCAGCGTTCTTGTTTGTTATTCTTCTGATCTCACGAATATTATGGGCGATATTGTCAAGGTTGATCTCAGCCCACGCCCTATTTAGTTTATATTCCATTTTAACCTCCGTGTGTACCCGTGCCGATCCACTGCCGGACCCCTTGAATCTTCGCCGGCATAAGACAGGATTAAATACAGCACTTGTTTCTCTCTCTAGTATAACCAAATTCTGTTTACTTTAAAAACATTCCTCAGTAAAAATACTATCACTATATTTTCAACTGTTCAAACAGCTATATTATATTAATATGTTTATCTGCTCCAAATGCCACCCATTAGAAGCAATAGTTTTGCTTTTTCATAACCAGGCCTTGTTTTTATATTAAATAAATGCATTGTGCTGGTTGATTAGCACAGATAAGAAAATTCAGCTCAACGGTAAGCGAATACAAATTCAGGCAATGAGCGGCACGATTAAAAGCAATTGCTGGAATTGTTGGCGAAAGACAAATTGTTTTACCGGCAAAGCGACAGGACGTTGCTTTGAGGCTCAACACGAGACAGGAAGTCGAGTTTGAGCGACGGGAAAATAATTTGGAAGGAGCAGTACAATTTCAAGCGGTTGCTTTTGGTGCAAACATTGATTGAATTTAGTATGGAAGTACCGGCTGAGCATAACTGTTCCCGACTGGTAAAGCTTATCTCCTGAATCAGGACAACAGGTTATATTGTTCTTTTTATTGCATCTGGTATGTTTTCCACAATATCCATGGCGGTAAGCCCGTACTCCCCCTTTTCTCCTGAGGAAATATCCCCTGCCAGTCCATGAAGGTATACTCCCGCCACAGCGGCTTCAAAAGCTCCAGTCCCCTGTCCCATAAGAGATGCAATGATTCCGGACAGGGAATCTCCGCTGCCTGCCGTGGCCATGCCTGCATTACCTGTGGGATTGATATATGCTGTCCCCCTGCTGTCCGCTATTATGGTTTTTGCCCCCTTGAGCACAAGTGTCACTCCCCACAGCCTGGAAAACTTTCGTGCAACTTCAAGCCTGTTCTCCTGGATATAGCTTGTGTCCAGCCCCGTCAGCCTTGACAGCTCTCCCGGATGGGGAGTTATTACAACCTCTTTCTTAAAACTGCCCAGAAGGCCTGTATCAACCGCCAGGGCATTTAATGCGTCGGCGTCAAGCACCACCGGCACAGCCAGCTTTTCAGAAAGAGACTTTATCACAGGATATATGCATTCGTTGGAAGAGAGGCCCGGTCCAATCACCGCCGCATTGCATTTTTTTATCAGGCCTGTTATGCCGTCAACGCTGTCCGGTCCAAGAACTCCGTTGTACTCTGACAGTCCAACCCCAACAGCCTCCGGCACCACACACTGGTATATATTCAGCATGCTCCGGGGTGCTGCCACGTATACCAGGCCTGAGCCTGTTCTGAGGCAGGCTTTTGACGCCAGACAGCCCGAACCGGCCATGCCCTGGGAACCTGTTACCACGGCAATTTTTCCGCAACTGCCCTTGTTTGCATCGGCAGCCCGCACAGGCATAAAACCTCTTACAGTCTGCCGGTCGGTGAGAAAAGTGTTTATTTCCACGCTGTCCATGGACTCTTGAGGCATGGCTATACTTTCCACCACCAGTTCTCCGGCATATTCCGCCCCCGGGTATATCAACTGACCTATCTTTGGCAGCTCAAAAGCAACTGTTTTATGCGCCTTTATACAGGTGTCCGAAACCTTTCCGGTGGCAGATTCTGTTCCGGAGGCAATATCTATGGAAAGCGTAAAATTTGAGTTGACGTTAACTGTGTCCATTACTTCTGCTATAAAGCCTTTGACACGGCCTCTGAAGCCTGTACCGAAAATCCCGTCTATAACCATGGTTGCATTTTTGAGCTCTGCAGCAAATCCGGCAATATCCGCGGCATCCGCCAGTTTTCTGATATCAGCCCCAAGCCTTTTTGCCATATCGTAATTGAGCTTTGCGTCTCCCATAAGAAAGGCACTGTCAAAGAGGCTGTAAGTAATCACGTCATAGCCAGCTATCAGCAGGTGTCTTGACACTGCATACGCATCCCCGGCATTATTGCCTTTTCCCGCAACAATAACCACCTTCTTTGTCAAAACCTTGCTCTCACCCAAAAACATATTTATATGTTTAACAATTTTCAAGGCTGCATTTTCCATCAATACAATGCCTGGGATCCCCAGCTTCTCTATGGAATATTTATCAATTTCACCCATCTGGGCACCTGTAACTGCTTTCACAACCGCACTCCTCTCAATTACAATTCATGCTTAGCCAAAAAAGGCTATTCTCTGCTGCTGAAATAAACTTCATCCAGCTTTTGCAGTTGATCTCCTCCCAGCAAATCATGAAAATATGAATATGTATCGGTATCATCCTGGGCCCTTAGTTCCCTTTCATCCACCAGTTTTATAAGCTTCTCCTTTGTCTCGGCTATTTCCTTGTCCAGTTGGGTAACTCTCTGCTGATTCTCTCTTATTGAAAAATACACCAGTTTAACGGTATTTTCCAGAAGCTCAAGGTTTACCTGCCTGATTTCCTTGGGTATATCGGCCAGTCTTTCTTCAATTTCGGTCAGTCTGGTATTAATACCTATTATCTGCTTTTCACATTCCTGCATCTCAGTCTGGGCATCCTGATTGTTGTTGTCAAAAACCTCCGTGGTCAGTCTTATTATGTTGTCCATGCACTCCTTTTTCCTGGCAGCAATCTCCTTGGACTCGGAAATGACTCTGGACTGTTCCTTGAGGAGCTCCTTAATGCTATTCTCACATTGAGATATTTCTTCGGTTTTCACTATGTTCTTAAACAAACTGTTCCATCTTTCATCCAAAGTCAGCAGGGTTATGTCATTTTTAAAAAGCACCTTCATATCCAACTGAGGCTCCGGCTTTTTTTTGCTAAATAACTTCCACATTTGCCCCTCCATAGTTTTTGACAGAAAAAACTGTTTTCATCTATAATAACATACCATTTCATTTATTTTACCTAATAATGTATATCGGTAGAAAATTGCTTAAATATAATGATTAAGTTGCCAAATAGTTCTTTTTCTTTTGAGACGAAAACTTGTAAAGCTCAATACCCGAGGGTATAATAAATTATCGGGCGTCAGTCCCCGTGTCAGAAGGCAGCAAATGTATGGCAACATTAAAGTACAAAAGGACAGGTTATATATGAAGCGTTTATTGCTATATGCACATGCCGGCAGTAAAAATCATGGTTGCGAGGCAATTGTAAGGTCCACCATGAAAATTTTGAAGCCCGGTAATACGGAAGTATATCTGGCAACCTTCAGGTTGCAGGAAGACATTGACTTTCTTGCCTCAGATTTTAATTTGAATTTTATACCATATAAGCGTTATGAAGGCATGCATCCCATAAGGCTCATGGATGCCGGCCTCAGAAAGCTAAAGCTTAAGCAGGACTTTCTCTTCTCCTTCTCTCAGAAGGCTATAAAGGAAAACCTGGATGAAAATACCCTGTGTCTGTCAATCGGCGGAGATAATTACTGCTATGGCATTCCCAGGTGGATATACCACACAAACAACCTTGCCGCCCAAAAAGGCAGCAAAACTGTTTTCTGGGGTTGTTCTGTGGAGCCTGAAGCCATTAATGACGAAATGCTTGCAGATTTGAGAAAATACAGCCTCATTATAGCAAGAGAAAGCATCACCTATCAGGCATTTCTGGACAAGGGCCTGACCAACACCATTCTTTTGCCTGATCCGGCTTTCACGCTGGATGCTAAAATCCTTCCCCTGCCGAAGGGTTTCGCCGAAGGAAATACCATAGGCTTGAATGTCAGTCCTCTTGTCATGAGAAACGAAACCAGCGGGGGGATTGTATTCAAGAGCTATGTGAAGCTTATGCAGCACATAATAGATACTACCGACAGCCAGATTGCACTTGTTCCCCACGTTCTCTGGGAGCATGACAATGACATGGTCCCCCTGTCCGAGCTATACGGCCTGTTCAAAACCACAGGCAGAGTTGTGCTGCTGGACGGCAGCTACAACTGTATGGAGCTTAAGGGCTTCATATCCCGCTGCAAACTGTTTATCGGCGCACGTACCCATGCAACCATAGCTGCCTATTCCACAGGTGTTCCAACACTGGTTATAGGCTATTCCGTAAAGGCCAGAGGTATAGCAAAAGACATTTTCGGAAGTGAGGCCGGTCATATTCTGCCCGTCCAGAAACTGGAACAGTCCGAGCAGTTGATTTCGGCCTATCAGGAGCTTGACCATGCACAGGAGGATATACGCAAGCATCTGGCTCAATTTATGCCGGGCTACATTGAAAGTGCCTGTTCGGCAGGCCGGCATGTGGGAAACCTGATAACCCGTCAGTAGTTTCAAATAGAATAAATTTAAGGGATAACAAAGGTAAAAGGTTGAAATAAAACCACTTTCAACCCTTTGAATTTATGTCCGCAGAGCGGACAGGGAGATAAAGATGAAGATTAATGAATTAAAATGGGGTGCCGCCCTTTCATATACCAACATATTGCTGTCCAATGTGATAAATCTGGCGTTTACACCCTTCCTGCTCTTAAACCTGGGCAAATCCGAATACGGCCTGTATACCTTGATCGGAGCCTTCGTAGGTTACATGGCTGTTTTGGATTTCGGACTTGGAAATACAATTACCAGATATGTGGCCAAATACAGGGCGCAAAATGACAAGCAGGGTGAACAGGGCTTTCTGTCCCTTGCATTTATCATATATGCAGTTTTAACCGTAGTTGCAATATGTGCGGGTATGGCCATGCTGCCTGCTCTTCCCGCCATCTTCGGCAAATCCCTTACCTCCTCCGAGCTGGATACTGCCCGCAGGATGTTCGAGGTATTGATAATAAATATAGGACTGACCTTATTTTTAAATGCCTTTACTTCAATAATGTCGGGCTATGAAAAATTCGTATTTCCAAGAGCTGTAACCATAGTCAGGGTCATAGCGCGGCCTCTGACAATTATCATACTGCTGCTCATGGGCCATAAAGCCTTTTCCATCGTAGTGGTGGATACTGTTCTGAATATCCTGTTGCTGCTGGTAAATATGTTTTTTGTATTTCATGTAATGAAGATAAAGGTAAGGTATCATCCTCACAACTGGCCTTTTGTCAAGGAAATCCTTCTGTTTTCAGTCTTTGTCTTTATCAATATGATTGTAGACCAGGTGTATTGGAGATTGGGCCAGTTGGTGGTAGGCATTTATTACGGGGCTGTGCCGGTTGCAATCTTCGGGCTGGGAATGCAATTTCCCGGTTATTACATGAACTTTTCAAACGCCATATCAGGAGTATTCCTGCCAAGGGCAACCCAGATGTGCGTTGACAATGCTCCCATGCAGGAGCTGGATAACCTGTTTATAAAGACCGGCCGTATTCAGTTTATAGTCATAGGCTATATACTTTCAGGCTTTATCCTGCTGGGAAAGCCCTTTGTGCTTCTCTGGGCCGGTCCGGACTACGGTCAGGTGTATTATATAGCACTCATGGCAATGATTCCTCTGACAATACCTCTGATACAGAATGTGGGCATATCCATATTACAGGCTAAAAACCTCCACGCCTTCAGATCTGTAATGTATCTGATAATCTCAGTAGTAAACCTTGGTATAAGCATACTGCTTACAAAGGAAATCGGAATTATGGGAGCGGTGGTAGGTACCTCCATTTCTCTGATTTTAGGCAATATAATAATAATTAATATTTACTATAAAAGGAAGGTAGGACTGGACATACCCAGGTTCTTCAAAGAGGTGCTTGGCGGTCTGCTGCCTGCCATGCTTATCAGCCTTGCAGCGGGCTTCGCTATTCTCTATATCCCCGTGTGGGGTTGGGCAGGGCTGCTGGTAAAGGGTATCCTGTTTACACTGGTTTATGCCGCAGCAACCTGGACCACGGGCATGAATACATATGAAAAAAACTTATTCAGCGGGCCGGTTGTGGGAATACTAAGGCAAATAAGGAAATAGCCGCTGACGTTAAAGTGCCATGGCAAATCGGAGGGTTCGATGAATTCAGTATTTGACAATAAGAATGATTGTTTTGGCTGTGCAGCCTGCGTGCAGGTGTGTCCGTCGGGTGCCATAGCTTTTCCCCAGGACTCCGAGGGGTTCAGGTATCCTGAAATTGATGCAGGCAGGTGTACCGACTGCGGCCTGTGTAGAAAGTCCTGTCCGATTTTCAAGGATATCAAGTCCCAGGCCGCTTCCTTTCCACAGGTATATGCAATGTGGAGCAAAGATGAGAATATCCGCAGCACCAGCACCTCGGGGGGAGTTTTTACCGTTTTGGCAAAGCATGTTCTTTCAAAAGGCGGTGTTGTTTTCGGTGCGGCCTTTGATGAAAACCTGCGGGTGGCTCACACAGGGGTTTATGACCAGGAGCAGCTATGGCGGCTGCAGGGCTCCAAGTATGCCCAGAGTGTGACAGGAGATACTTTTAAAGAAGTAAAAGCCCTTCTGCAGGCTGGAAAAACCGTCCTGTACTCGGGAACTCCCTGCCAGACAGGCGGACTTTACTCCTACCTCGGGAAAGACCATAAGCTTCTTTACACCTGTGACTGCGTGTGCCACGGGGTTCCGTCCCCCCTTGTTTTCGAGCTTTATAAGTCACACCTGGAAAAAATATATGCTTCTGAAATACAAAGTTTTAACTTTCGTAACAAATCCGCCGGTTGGAAAAACTATAATATTAAAGTAGACTTTAAAAACGGGAGACAACACCGGACTGATTTTAAGGCCGATCCTTACATGAGGGGTTTTACCGGGAATATGTACCTGAGGCCCTCCTGTCACGGCTGCAGGTATGCATCGGTGCAAAGGCAGTCAGACATTACACTTGCTGATTTCTGGGGTGTGGCCAGGTTTGACCCCGGACTGGATGACGATAAGGGGACCTCCTTGATACTGGTAAATTCACCGGCAGGTCTGGAGCTGCTGGAAGCCTGCGGGGATGAGCTGACAATCCACAAAGCCGACCTGCCTGCCGCTGCAAGAGAAAACCCCAGCCTCACTGGCCCTTCAAGCCCTCACAGGCGCAGAGGAGAATTTTTCAGCCAGATGGCCAGGTCAGACTTTGCCGCTCTTGAAGCCAAATTTTTGAGGGCTCCTTCAAAGGTGCGGCTTTTGTGGAGAAGGTGTATTGGAATACCCCGCAGAATGGCAAAAATAATATTAAGAAAATCTTAATTTTTCCTCTGAATCCTGCCGGAAAATTGACATCTCAAAAATGAGATGCTAAACTAACATCAAAAATATTACAGGGAGTCGGTTTGATGGACAATTCACCCTTGATATCGGTTATTATACCCATGTATAATACCGCAGGCTTTATTGAACGAACGGTTAAAAGCGTATTAACCCAGACATACGGCAAACTTGAAGTAGTTATAGTGGATGACGGCAGCACCGATGACGGCGCAAAGCTCGTTGCCCTTTTGCAGGAGGCCGACCCCAGGGTAAAATATATACATCAGAATAACCAGGGTGTCTCAACCGCCAGAAACACTGCTATGGAGAATGCCTCGGGAGAATACCTGGCATTTTTGGACAGCGATGACCTGTGGGAGCCCCACAAGCTTGAAAAGCAAATCCGGAGAATTCAAACCACGGGTATGGAAGCCTGTTACTGCGGCTACAGGATGTTCTGCGGGGATGAAATGGGCAGGGCCTTTCCCGAACGGTATTATGAAGGCAAAATACTGCCCCAGGTAATTATGGAAAAAGTTTCGGTGTGGACAAGCACCATAGTTATAAAAAAATCCATTGTTACAAATAATAACCTAACCTTCCGCCCAGGCCTCAACTGGAGTGAGGATATGGAATTTTTCTGCAAGCTGATGTACATATGCAATTTCTGCTGTGTTCGGGAGACACTGGCTCTTTACAGGCAAAGGCCGGATTCCTTGTCAGTATTGCCGGACAGAACACCTGAAATAGTTTTATGGAAGGAATTTATGGCCTGGCTGGACTCGTTTCCTGAACAGGCCGGCTGCAGCAAAAAGAAAATCCATCAGGCGGTGCAGCGGTACAAGATACCTTCCATAGCCGTATTTTGCACGTACCAGTTGCTGATATCAGGTGAAGGCACCGGGCAGGACTTTCTGTCGAAGGTTCCTCCCCGTTTGGTATCCCAATACAGGCCCAGCTTTTCCTCAACAGGACTGAAGCTATGGATCAAGAAATTGTTAATCCTGTACAGGTACGGCTATAAAAGCAAGCTGTAGCTTATGGTTTAATATTCTTTTGAATGTACCTTGCGGTAAAAATATTCAGGAGAATTTTAAATAGGAATGGCCAGCCGGTTAACCCCCGGTCATTCAAAAAAAATGACTAAGGAGAGCGTAAAAATGAAGATTGTTAATGAAAAGGGAAAATTATTCGGTTTAATTAACATTGTTGATTTAAGTATTGTTGTTCTGATTCTTTTAATCGGATCGGTGCTGTTTCTGAAAACCATGGGTAAGGATGTGGGCCCTATTACAAGTGAAGAGAGCCTTCAGGAAATCACAGTGACTTTTAAGAGTTCTGTCCGCGGTGACGAGCAGCCTAAGGCACTAAAAGAAAAAGATCAGCTCATTTCTCTGCTCAAGCCTGTAGATGCCTATATCACTTCGGTAACCTATTCACCCTATGAAACTCCCATAAGTACTGCGGACGGCAGACAGGTGTATTCCGTTGATCCCAAAAAACAGGCTATCACCGTAAAATTCACCATGAAGGCCAGCAAAGGCGGTGGAATAATAAAGCTTGAATCCCAGGAGGTTGCAGTAGGAAAGCAATTTATTCTGAAGACCAGGACCTTTGAGAATAATGGAACTATAGAAGCTATTGAATTCAAATAAGGAGGTCATATTGTGTGGAAATATGTCTCGAACAGCCTGCTTTACAGGTTCCTGATATTTATTTACGAACTGGTGGGCAATGCATATAAAAACAGCCTTGTGAAGAAGTGTGCTGACACTTTGTCCCGATGGAACAGTCATAGTTTTCTTCACCGGACAAAGCAAAACTTCATTATGTCGCCACCGAAGTACTCCTTTTCAATTACATACAGGTTTTTGGCCTTTATGGGTAAAAGGCTTGACAGGCTCATGGGTTATATACATTTATTATATACCAAGGCTTACAGGCACAGTTTTCTGGGCAAGGCTTATAAAGGTCTGCTGGCTCTTGGCAGGAAAGTCTTTGGCAAATGGAGCCACATAGCTAACTTTATCATACTGGCAGCAGTATTCACTGCTTCGGCATTTGTACTGCCAAAGCTTGCCGTTGTGGCAATGGCAGCCATATTGGCGGCAGTACTCATTCTCAGAAATTTTGAAAGAGCCGCTTATCTTGTAGGCCTTTATCCCATACTTTATTTCCTGGCCGGCAAACTGGATATAGGGTCCCTGGCTTCCACCTGGGACGAATTGCTGATTGTTTTCTGTATGGGAATATGGTTTTACAGATGGATGGTTGACAGGAAGGACTTTAACTTTGCATGGACACCTGTGGACTTTTCTCTGATAATATTTTTTATAGTCTGCATAATTCTGTTTGTTATCACTTCCTTTAATCAGCTTGGCTTTGACGGGCTTGGCTTTGACGGACTAAGAGCCGTTATAGAGTATATGTTCTTTTTCTTTATAGTGGTTAAGCTGCTCAGATCGGAGCAGGGTGCAAAGAACCTTATCAAGCTCATGATTTCAACGGGCGTTATCATGTCCATCCACGGCATATACCAGTATATCGCCAAGGTTGATACACCTGCATATTGGACCGACAAGGTGGAATCCTCCTCCGGCCCAAGAGTATTTTCCATAGTGCAGAGCCCCAATGTTCTCGGCTGCCTTCTGGCAATGCTGATACCCCTTGCGGTGGCATTAATGTTTACTGAAAGACATTTTATTCAGAAAACCCTTTACGCTGTTGCAAGTGGACTGATGGGCATCTGCATTCTGCTTACCGGCTCCCGCTCCTCCTGGATAGCTGTGGGCTGTGCACTGATTATATATTCTATCTTAAGCAGGAAATATTATCTTATCATAGGACTTGCGGTTGTCGCATTACTGGCATACAGCCTGGTCTCCCAGGTTCGCGACAGAATCGACTATATGCTGGACCCCGCCTATATTGCCAGCAGCTTCAGAGGCGGAAGATTTGCCAGATGGCCTAAAGCCCTTGAGATGTTTTTTAATAATCTGCTCTTTGGAGAAGGCTTCGGCAGGTTTGGCGGTTCGGTCGCCACCATCAACAAGGTCAGAGGTGCTTTTTACGTAGATAACTATTATATAAAGGCTGCCGTTGAAATGGGAATTTTCGGACTGGTCACCTTTTTAGCGGCTTTATACAACGGGACCGTATGGTCCCTGAGAGCCTCCTACAAGGTTGAGGACAAGGTTTCCAAAGGGCTTATACAGAGCGGTTTTGGTGCCATGGTTGGAATACTTGTTACCAATGTGGTGCTCAACAACTTTGATGCCCCTTCTGTCACAACCTATTTCTGGACTATTGCCGCCGTGTGCATATTCCTTGGATATGTTAAAAAGGGCCCCAACAATGTTCTGACCGATAAAACCGGTAATTGATTACCGGTCCGATAATTGATATACCAACCTGTAATTGATATATGAAAACTTTTCAAAAGGGGTTGTCACAGTAGCTATTAAAAAATAACTGTGCGGCTCCTTTAATTTTTATTGCGGACATTTTCATTGCCGGCTTTGCTTTTTACTGCTTAACTGTGTTATTCTAAATGGAGCTATAGGTATTGATTTAACTACTTGGAGGATTATTATGCAGTATGAAATCATAAAAAGAGACAGCATATATAAGAGATATGAGCCCGCAGTCACAGCTCCGCCGGAGCTCCCGGAAAAAGCATACTGGCTCGGCTTTTACACAAATAAGATATTGGTGGGTTTTCAGGGCGATGTATGCCATATTCCGTATATAAAGGGTTTTGAACAACTCAACATTCCCGTTGTCAGGACACAATACCTGGGCCTGCTGCAAGGGCAGCCCTGCTATTCGGCTGAAATCGCCTCGGAGGAGCCGCTACCCGAGGGAATGGCCTTTGTGGAACTCAGAGCCCTTTATGAACTTGTTGATGAGGACTTGTTCCTTCTGGCAGGAAAGGCCTATCAGATAATTTGCTGGGATCAGGCACACCAGTATTGCGGCAAATGCGGCTCACCAACTGAGGACCTTGCCGGAGAGAGGGCAAAGGTATGTCCCAGATGTAATTTCATCAGCTATCCCAGAATATGCCCTGCCGTAATTACTGCCGTCACAAAGGGGGATAAGCTGCTGCTGGCCCATGCCCGGCACTTTAAGGAAGGCATGTACTCCCTGATTGCAGGCTTTGTTGAGGCAGGAGAAACACTGGAGGAGGCTGTCCGGAGGGAAATAATGGAGGAAGTGGGTCTCAGCGTCAAAAATATCCGGTATCTGGGAAGCCAGCCCTGGCCATTTCCCAATTCCATGATGCTCGGTTTTACCGCAGAGTATGCCCATGGTGAGATAGCTGTGGACGGACTGGAAATAACCGACGCAAACTGGTATACTACAGGCAGTCTTCCCGGTTTGCCGTCAGAAGTGAGCATAGCCAGAAAAATTATAAACTGGTGGCTGGAACAGCCAGAACAAAATCCTGAAAAGGCTTAAAGCGGGCAGTCTGTTAAATTGCTGCCACTCAAATAAAACCTGAAAGGGAAGCTGCATAAGGATATTTCATCCTTTGCAGCTTCCCTTTCAGTTATGTCTTCAGGGGGTAGATATTATGGAACAATTATTATTGGATTTCAATCCTGCTGTTGGTTTTCCTGGTTTCACTCTTGGGAAGGACGATTGACAGAATACCGTTTTCATATTTTGCGGTAACGTCCTCCTGCTTCACGTTCTCTATGAAGAAGCTTCTGCTGGCGGACCCATATCTTCTTTCCCTTCTGATGTAGTTGCTTCTTTCCTCCTCTGTCTCTTCCGACCTTTCAACTGAAATAGTAAGCCTGTCATCTTTCAGCTCCAGCTTTATATCTTCCTTCCTGGCACCCGGTACTTCCGCTTCCACTACATATTCCCTGTCGTTCTCCTTTATATCGGCTTTAATGGCCCCAGCACCTGAAAAGCCAAGCGACGCATCATTGAAGAAATCGCTGAAAATGCTGTCCATATCCAGCCAGCCGCCCCTTTGATTAATCTTGTTGTTTCTGAATGGAACTATTCCAAACATATAATACACCTCCAAAAATTAATATTTATTTTTGATTTTGACTTTCTTTGACCTTGTGATTATATTTTAAAACACTACTATTCATTTTTCAAAATTGATTTTGACTTTCTTTGATCTTTTTGTTCAACTAATGGCGGTTTATCTTACTTTATCTTGATATAGCTTATTCTTTCTTGTATTTTCTGACTTTTTTACTTTTAATGCCTAGCAGTTGCAACAGTTCACGCCAGTCGACAGCTCCCACCAAAGCCATAAGAAAAAGTGCTATTACAATATATGCCCCCACTGCCAATAGTGTATGTAAAGCTACCGGAAGTTTTAAGAAATTAAAGAAACTGAATATGTAATTGCCTGTAAAAAGCAGTACCACCATTACCAAGCCCGGTCTTATTAACCAGTGCCTGAAATCCAGCGCCATTCCTGTACTGCGGACTATGGTTATAAAGTTCAGCACGCAAACTATAAGAGTACTGAATATCACTCCTGCAATGTACGAAGGTATACCATACTGTGGAATCAAATAAAATACGCACAGTATTCTGATAACCGAGCCCACTATGGAATTTACAAGTAAAAGGCCTTGTTTCCCCAGGCCGTTCATTATTCCCATCAAAATCTGCTGAAGGTACATGAATATGCAGGTAAAGGATAAAAGCAGCAAGGTGTGTCCCACATTCTGCCCCGGATAAATCATATCTGCTATCTTGTGGGGATAGCAGAAAAAAAGCGCCGTAAACACGAAGCCGAGAACCATGGTAATCTGAATAGATTTTGATATCCTGTAATTAGCTCTTCCATAGTTGTTGAGGGATATGGATTCTGAAATGGCAGGCACCAGGGTTGTGGCCAGAGATGTGGTAACCAGTGCGGGAAACATAATAAGGGGCATAGCCATTCCCATGAGCTTACCGTATTCCTCCATGCACCTGACATAGTCAAGCCCTCCCGCCAGCAGCCTCTGAGGGATCAGAATCACCTCTGCCGCATACATGACCGATATTATAAACCTGTTGAAGGATATGGGTGCCGCACAGCCTACTATGGATGTCACCAGCTTGCGCTTTTGTATTCTGCCCTTGCTTGAAGCAGGAGTTATATGAGGATATTTTTTAAACCTGTAATACGCCGCCAGCACCAGAAGATTTGACATTTCTCCTACTGCCATACCCACTGTTGCAAGTGCACAGGCATATTCCAGCCCCGCTTCCAGAAACCGGGCCGCCAGTGCCAGCGTTATTCCTATCTTGACCAGTTGCTCTGCGATTTGAGAAAATGCCGTAGGTGTAACCTCCTGTATCCCGTAAAAATAGCCTTTATAGGCAGAAGCTGCTGCAATGACGGGTATACATGGAATCATTATCAAGACTGACATATAGGTTCTAGTATCTTTTAAAATAACATTGACTATGAAATCAATATTTATGTAAAGGAATACCGAGACAATCGCACTGGCTGCCGTAACTCCCGCCAGACCGACCTTGGAAATCCTCCTTATATTTATATGATTGCCCAGGGCTGCCTGTTCGGCAATCATCTTGGAAACCGCTATTGAAACTCCCGAGGTCAAGGTGAGAATAACCAGTGTATAAACCGGCACTATCAACTGATATACTCCCATTCCTTCTGCACCTATGAGATTTGACAGGTAAATTCTATATATAAACCCGATAATTCTGGTTACAAACCCCGCCGCTATTAAAATTATGGCCCCGGTTATAAATGTTTTTTTCATCCTGCGCACCTCCAGAATTTAAGTACCTTGATAAATTTTATTGAGCTGCGTAACCTTTTATGACTCTAGGTTTCCAGCAGTTTACCATAAATTACAGGTTGATACCCTGGCTGGGGGCACTTATAATAAGCCCATCAGTTGCTTTACACAATCCATTTATACAGTGGCAGCTATACTAAATATTTGCTGCATGGGCCATAGGCCTTAAAATGGAATAAAGATTCCATAAAACGGCTTTGCCGTTTGTCACAGCATGTCACTAAGATTAGTCACATTACTAAATTTTAAAAAGCGCAGCTTTAACAAGCGCTAAAATAATCCCCCAGACAACATTTTGTTGGAATCTAAAATAAAAATCGGGGGCTTTCATTTCAGGGAGGTCAATATGAATAAAAAACTTATGGCAAGTGGTATGGCACTGGCGCTTTGTTTAACAGCAATAGCTCCGGTCTATAAGAATTTGTCCTACAACAGGGAAATTCTTGAGCCGGCTAAAATTCAGCAGCAAACCGGCACACAGGCTGAGGATTTGATAATATGGGAATCCGAAACAATGAAAGCAGAAGATATAGCTACAAAATCCATGAATGCACCCATTGCGGAGACGGCAGTCAAAGCTGCTTCTACTGCACCCGCAGCAAAAAGCACTGCCGCTGCGGCTAAAGCTTCTGCTCCGGCAGTCAAAAAATCAGCAACAGCTTCAAAAAACACAGGCACAGCCCTCAAAAAATCTTCAAGCACAAGTAATACCAAGACTGCCTCTAAAGCCCGGACCTCTGTTTCAAGAGGAGGCTCCTCAGCTTCAACAGTCCGAGCTACCTCTACAGGTACCGCGTCAGCCGCCAGTTCAAAGGCAAGTGCCGTAATTGCCACTGCAAAAAGCTATATCGGCATACCCTATGTATGGGGCGGTGTTACTCCAAGCGGCTTCGACTGCTCGGGCTTTACCCAGTATGTTTTAAATAAAAACGGTATCACTATACCAAGGGTTACGTCTGACCAGTTCGGCACGGGTACCTCTGTATCCAAAAGCAGCCTGAGAGCCGGCGACCTGGTTTTCTTTACAACGTACAAGCCGGGACCGTCTCATGTGGGCTTTTATATGGGCGGAGGCAAGTTCATCCACGCAAGTTCCTCAAAGGGAGTGACTATTTCCAGTCTTGACAGCACCTATTATTCAAGCAGGTATATAGGCGCAAAGCGAGTATTCTGATAAATGAAGGACAGTGCACGGAAAAAGTCAATTACTATCGGCTGAAAACCGGTAGTAATTGACTTTTTTGAAATTGATATGTGTATAAATTAACCTGTAGTGCCAGTTAATAAAGTCTTTAAGAGACAAGTTTGCAAGCCACGCGAGGACGGCTTTAAAGAAATGCGCAGTATGATTAAAAGCTTTTATTTGAAGCTCGGCCGGGAGTGAGCGGCATTTTCTGACTGTTACCACATTTTTACTTAGCACTACAGGTTAAATTCTCTTTTTAACATATATTAATTTTTAATTTCGCGGCACTTTTTTTAATTATTATGATAAAATTAATGTACATATTTGACATTGGATGAAACAAGGGCATACTTTCCGGAGGTATAACGGCTATTTATGGATTTCAACAAATTTTTTGAAAAAACCAATAAAAAGTTAAGTCACAATATGCTGATAGTTCTGATAATTTTACTGTCCATTGCCATAATTGCTGTCATTGGCGGATATCTAAGAAAATCCGGTGCTCCGGCTGTTCCCCAGGCGTCGTCCTCAACAGTTGAGCCTTTGGAAACTCCCCCTATGGTAGTTATAGATGCCGGACATGGAGGTTGGGAGCCGGGGGCGGGGAACGGTCAGATTAACGAAAAGGATGTAGTCCTGGACATATCTCTGGAAATAGAAAAATTGCTGGCCCAGAAGGGTATTGAGTATTTAATGATAAGAACGGATGATACCTATGTCAGCCTGGAAGACAGGGCTAAAATTGCAAATGAGAAAAAGGGCAGACTGTTTATCAGCATCCATAACAACTCTTTTACCGACTCAGCTCAAAGCGGCATTCTGACTGCCTATAATCCCAATTCGCCAACAGGCAGGGACATTGCTCAAGTAATGCAGTCCAAATTAAGCGATATAGGCATGAGGAACAGGGATATAATGCCCCGCCCCAACCTGTATGTGCTTCGTCATACAGAAATGCCCGCCCTGTTGCTTGAAATCGGATTTATCTCAAATAAAAAAGACCTGAAACTGATGACCGACGGCGATTTCCAGCAAAAATGCGCACAGCGGATAGTTTCAGGTATTGAAGAAATTCTTAAGGATTTCATTCTTGCTCCCGGCACTGCTGCCGGAGAAGAAAGCCCTGAAGGAGATTGATTATTTCCTCCTTGTCGTTCATATTGAAAATTTTTTGCTTTGTATGGGCGGCATCCCTAAGACCTTTGATGTACCAGGCTATATGAGACCTCATCTCAAGTATTCCTGTTCTCTCTCCCTTGTGCTCTATCAACATATTCATATGTCTTATGATGGTGTTTATTTTCACCTCGGCAGTGGGTTCCCCTGCCAGCTCACCTGTTTGCAGATATGTGAGTATGCGGCTGAAAATCCATGGATTCCCCTGAGCTCCTCTGCCAATCATTATGGCATCACAGCCTGTTTCTTCAAAAAGGCGTTTGGCCTCCCTTGGACCGGTTACATCTCCATTGCCCACAACAGGAATAGAGATGGCCTGCTTTACCTGTCTGATGATATTCCAGTCGGCTTTACCGCTGTAATACTGTTCCCTTGTCCGTCCATGAACGGCTACCGCACTTGCTCCGCAGGCTTCAGCTATCTTAGCTATTTCAACGGCGTTTATGCTGCATTCATCCCAGCCCTTACGTATTTTCACAGTTACAGGTTTTTGAGATACTCTCACTACCGCCTTGACTATTCTCTCCACCAGTTCCGGCCTTTTCATCAAGGCGCTGCCCTCTCCGTTTTTAGTTATTTTTGGAGCCGGACAGCCCATATTTATATCAATTATGCCTGCATCCGATGCATTGAGTTTTTCAGCAACGCCCGCCATAATATCCGGCTCCGAACCGAATATCTGAACGGCGCCGGGCTTCTCTCTCTCATCCAGCAAGGTAAGCTTTGTGCTTTTCTCATCCTGATAATGCATGCCCTTTGCACTTACCATTTCAGTATAGACCAGCCCGCACCCCTGCTCCTTGCACAGCACCCTGAAGGGCATGTCGGTGACTCCGGCCATAGGCGCCAGAAAAACTCTGTTCGACAGTTCAACATTTCCTATTTTCAAAACATGTGCCTCCTTAAACAATAAACAATACTTATTGTAACAGATATTCTGAAATCTAGTAAAGAACCACTCCACGGAATTATATGGCTGCAACATAATTGGTCCGTGCACATATTATGTTAATATACAGGATTTTTATCATTTTCAATTTTATCATTTTCAATATGAAAGAAGGTACAACCAATGCCCACAGTAACAGTAAACATACCGCAAACTACCTTTGTGGCCTCCGGTGCACCCGATGACAATTTTTCGACCTTTCCGCTCATGTTTGTCGGCACTGACTCAACTTATCTCGATTGCACCGGACTGCTGAAAATCAATCTGCCCCAGCTTCCCCTGGCATCTGTGGACAGTGCGATACTCAGCCTGGCTGTAATAGTAAAAAACGGTGCCGCTCCAAGTACTGTAATTGTAAACAGGATAACGGCAGACTTCGATACATCTGCAGTGACCTATTCCACCCAGCCGGCTTATGTTGCCACTGAAAGCCAGTATATTGTAACAACGGAGGATTTGTATACTAATATACAGATTGATGTAACAGAACTTGTAATTGACTGGATAAACGGGACGGCGGAAAATTTCGGCATTGCCCTTACAACCGCCGACCAGCTATCGGGAGTGCAGTTTGCCACAAACAATATAGTGCATGAGCCTTACTTTCCCAGCCTGATCCTGACCTATACGGAATCCCCCATACTAAATACCGGGACTAATTTCAGCTATGCCCAATTAGCCCACCTTATCCGGCAGCTTATAACTTTTTATCCTGCAAATGTAATCACAGTCTTCACAAGAGGTCTGGCTGCCTCTTCAATAACGGGAATTCCCTATGAGCTTTACAAGTCCTCTGCCGGTACTTTCGGGGCTATATTCATCCTTATGGATTCAGGGCAGCAGGAGCCTATTCCGCTCCAGGCTATTACCGCAATTTATACCGGTGCCGGCTCGGTGTACAATCCTTCCATCACGTACCTGACTCCTCCGCAGCAGTTTACTCCCGGCTTTGACACAGATCTCATTACGGCTTATTATGAATACCTGCTGCTGGAGACAGCAGTTACCATATATGCAGGTTCCAACATTACCGCTTCAGGAGCAATATATAAAAACGAGTATGGATTGCTTGTCCTGTCCGACCCGGAGGGTAATACTCCCATATTTATGCCTGTAAACAATATAAATTTGATTTTGCCGGTATTTCCCGAAGCTGCAGCCGCCAGGGGCAAAAAGCTTGAGATTTCAGTATCGGAAGCCTTTGGGAGGGCGTAGAGATATTTGAGGGTCCGATTCCAAAGCATAATAAAACAGCCCCTGGCTTATGCCAGAGGCTGTTTTTGGCGTCCCGGACAGGAATCGAACCCGTATCAGTGGAACCGGAATCCACCGTCCTATCCATTAGACTACCGAGACATCGCCTTATTATTATAGCAGAAATTTGCCACATGGCAAACATTAAGTAAGCACTTTCATATAAAAAAATCTCCGCGGTCACAATCTGTGTATAACCATTGAAAATAAAAGGGCCAGAGCCTCGCTCAGAAGTGCATTCCATAAAAACACCAGCATGAACACCAGGCTGCGGGCGCCTGACGGAAGCTTGAACAGCACGCACAAGCCTCGGGTGATGGCTCCATTAAACCAGAAGTACGCTATAATATCCAGTACTGCCGTAATGTACATCATCGTCAGCCAATTCATGCTGTTGCTGAGATACAAGGTATAATAGCCCAACAGGTTCAAGGGTGTTAATATTATATTAACCACTATGTATACCTTCATGACCTTTGTCAGAATACTTGTGTAGGAAGTTCCCACAGGCATTGAATTATTGCCGCTCCGCTTTTTGAAATGATTTATTATGTCAAAAACCGGATATGAGAAGCACACTACATCTATCAGCCCTATAAGGATGGCAGCCGCCACAAGAACAGCGCCTGTTTTAAGGTTAAAGACAATGGCAGGCTTATCCGCGGAAGCCAGGCTAAGCCCCAGGACACCCAGTCCCACATCACGTATTCCCACCAGAACAATGCCTATGTATAGCCACATATTCTTATCGTTTAATTTTGAATAAAAATCTTTTTGCAGCAGAAAAAAATCTATAACCCTTGATGTTTTGAGTTTCATTATTTGCTCCTTGTCCAATTGCGTTTACTTATACTACTATAACTATTTAACAGACGAAAATCAATAGAGCAAATATTATAAAAATAGCTTCAGCAAGAGAAAAATCACTGCCGCTATACTTCCGAAAAGTGCGGAATTTATCAGCAGGTTTTTCATAAATTTCGGGTTGACCTTAAACAGCTCCTTCTTTTTTGGAGAATGAAAATTGCCCTTGTTATCCTTAATGTAATTGTTTATTACCGTTTCTGCCTCCTTCAGTATGAAATCACTTTTAATATTTATTTTCTTCGGGGCAGTCAGAACTCCCCTATCCTCCTTTCCCTGCTCGGTATCCTCCTTCAGAACCAAAATAGCCTCTTCAAATAAATTTGAGTGTATGTCCTTAATAATTATAACTTTTTTAGATTTTCCATAAAACATAGTACCCTCCAAAGAACTCTGATTATGGGTAGTTTGTGGAATTTTTACATTTTTATGCATTGCTTTGATATAATACCAGATTATTTTCCGAAGGCTTTATGGCCGAAAAGGAAATTCACAGTTTGCCGGCTGCTTATTTCGGCCTCCATATTTTTGATACCAGCACCATCATATCATCCACCGGCTCCTTGCGGGGGCAGTGGCTTAAAGCTGCATCCAGCAGGTCATCAGCTATTTTCTGAGGATTCTTGGAATCCATGGCCTGTAAAAGGTTCTGAACCTCCTTCACACCATCCTGGCAGTCCTTAAAGGCATCAATTATCCCGTCCGAAAGCATTATGACAAAGTCTCCGCTGCCAACCTTTTTATGAATGAGTTCCACTTCCACATCACTCAAAATTCCTGCTGGCAGTGAGGCAGCCTTGATTATTTCAACATATTCCTCTCTTTTTATATAAGTGGGTGCAGCTCCTACCTTGCAGAATTCAACCTCCCCTTCGTACAGATCAACTACCGATATATCAATAGTCGCAAAGGAGTCGTCAGTGGACCTTAAAACAAGTATGGAATTAATCAGCCTGACTGTGGTGTCCTTGTCAAAACCGGATTCCATAAATTGCTCAATAAGGTTTACCGTGGCCTTGCTCTGCATGCAGGCCTTGTGCCCCGTTCCCATGCCATCGCTCAAGGCCCCTATATACTTGCCGTCTCCGGTGTTTAAAAAAGTATAATTGTCTCCTGAAACATGCTTCTCCTCCTTGGCCATTCTCGCCACACCGGTAATGACTTTAAATATCTCTTCTTCGGCCAGTCTTATTGTACAGGTATTGGTTTTGGAATTAAGCCCGCATTCGCTCCCTTCCTTGACCATCTTCCGCCCTACTATGTCCGAGATTATCTTTTCAACGCTGCTTATACAGCTTCTCTTACCGCCGCAGCCCCTGTAGGTAAGAGTCATTTCATATTTGCCGTACTTGTTCTCATATACTACCGCATCGGCATTTTTTATACCCGCCTTCGTAAGTTCAAGCACTATTTGATTTTCCAGCTCATCCTTAAAGCTGATATCGGTATTCAACTCATTTGCAAGGTTGGATATGATGGTAGACATGCTCTTTAACTGTTGGGAAACCAGACCTCGGCTTTCTCCAATCTTGCTTCTCCACACCATATCCACCTTGAAAAGCTCAAAAACATTGTTTACAGCCTTTACAAATTCGTCCACCCTCTCACATCTTTCAAGAAAATATTGCGGGATATCCTTTTGCTCTATCCAGCCCTTGCCGTCAAGCTTCTCAACTATTTTGAACATTACCTGATAGGTATTGCAGAAGTTCTGCTCCCAGCAGTGTGCACACAGGCTGCAGTCTTTGCATACCCGGTCTGCCACCCTGTCGAAAATGGCTGTGATATCATGCTTCTCCGTAATTGCCTTTGTTTCTGATATTTCCTCGAAGGTTCTTGCCATCTCACCGAAGGCCTGTGAAAATTTGTTCAGCTTTTCAACTGTAATTTCCTTTATCCGCAGGCTGTAGCCCTTTTTATCCCCTCTTGCCGCCAGGCTTTTATCAAATTTGGCCACCACCGAATCCATGGCTTTTTCAGGAATCAGCATAAATATTACTATTGAAACTATGATTTCATATAAAAACACCAGTACTTCTGTTGAGCCGTTTGTATAAAAGGTCAGCAGTGCATTGCCCATTAAAACGCCCACACACGATCCGATTTTCCCCATATTTCTTAAAATTCCTGAAAGCAGTCCACAAAATGCATAGGAAGCAATAATCAGCGGGGAGGAATTTGAGGAAATGCTTATGACAGTTCCCACTATCACCCCGATAGCCGCTCCATTTCCGGAACCTGTTTTAAAGCTGAAGACCAGGATAATAATTATACATAAAATATTTCTGATACTCACTCCAAGAATGCTCCAGCTTCCCAGCCCGCCTACCGCCAGGGCACAAGCTATGGCAATGCTGAGAATCTCTTCATTTGTAAGCGAGTATCTCCTTGAGGGGTTTCCCAGAACCTCCAGAACATTCTTGAACACAAATACAAGTGCAAAAATTATAAATCCGTTAATGAATGACTTTATAACATCGTACATTAAGAAGCCCTGGAGATAGGTAAGTACCATCTCCGGTACAAGGACCCCGGCAAATGCTATTATTCCTATTCTCAGCGGTGAGCCAAGGCTTTTTTTAAATGGAATATTGATTGCATTGAACAGCAGCATGGCAACAATTGCTGTATACAACTGAATTGTCGCTCCTGTTGTAAGCATTCCTGCAAATATTGCAACTGATATCATTATCCTGTTGATATTCAGCCCTAATGTGGCCGCATATAGAGCTATTCCGAAGGGCATCAGCCCTCCCAGCAATGAGATTCTGCCCAGCAGAAAGGCTGCCGGCAATATGATCAGACTTGTTTTATTCAGATAGTCCAGTATTGCATTGGCTTTTCCGCCTTTACCCTTTTGCTGCACTACCGAACCATATCCTCCAAGATTTTTGTATGAAAGCATTCCAGTTTTCATCTTATGTGTCCCCCTGTGTTCAGCTTGTTTATTACACTGCAGTGTCTTTAGCATGCAGAATGATTATAATTCAGCCCCTGAATATTTTTTGTCAATTTATGGTAACCACTGCCAATATTCTTTAGACACTTATCAGCAAAAAGTCGTATAAGTAGAACATCAATTTAACTGTTTAAAGCTTGCTTAAATACTAAGCACTAAGTAAGTCTACGAGTATTATGAAAGCTGTTGTCGAAAGATTTTTCCGCAGTCAATCAGAGCAGATTAGCTCGGTTTTTCATAGAATAGCTGCGATTCTCAAAACCCCCAAAGGCATTGATACCAATCCTTGGGACAGGTTCACCCCCATACGGGGTTTGGAAAAAAGGGGCAAATGGGATATAATAATTACAGAGCTCATGATTAACGGTTCGAACCGGAATATCTTTATCGGAAATGCATTTCTTGAAAATCAGGCCTGAAGGAAAAATATTATTCCTTTTTACTGTTCAATGCCCTGCTTAAACGGGCAAAAATCAAAAATATAATTTACGGAGGTAATTTAATGAAGAAACTCTTTTCTTTGATAATTTGTGCCGCACTTTTGTTTTCCATAACTTTTTCCGGTACGGCATTTGCCGCTACAGTATACGAAACCGAGAGCAATGACTCCACAGGCACTGCAAATACCATATCTGCCGGAGATACGGTATATGGGAAGATTTCATTTGACAAAGACAATGATTATTACAAGCTGCGTCTGACGGCCGGCACAAGCACAACCTTTTCGCTGAGCAACATTCCTGGCGGCTGCGATTACGATTTAATACTCTATGATGCAAACGGAAGCATCATAGGCTCATCAACCGCTTTTGGAAATACCAGTGAAAAAATTACCCGGACCTTAAGCGCCGGGCTGTATTATATCAATGTAAAAGGATACTCGGGTACGTCCAGCAGCAATTACACACTGACCGTATCCGGTTCCGGCTCTACAACCCCCACTACACCTCCTGTTCACGGCGGGGATGCTTACGAATTCAACGATACCCGTGAGCTGGCCTCAAACATGGGCTCGGGAAGTCTGTACCTGGAAGCCAATATCCATCCTCTTGGAGATGTGGACTATTACAGATTTTCTGTAAGCAGCACAACTACCGAGCATATCGTACTTTACAATCCGGCTGTGGATTTAAGCTACCATTTCAGTGTGTACAACAGCACAGGAGGCTATGTCTGCTCCGATGGAGGTATTGGCGACTGCACCGTTACCTTGTCACCCGGAACCTATTATATAAAAGTATTCAGCTATAGTTCCGAGTCTGTGCTTAATTACAGGTTGAGAATGACTGCTGTTTAATTCCATTATCAGCAGCCTCTGAAAAACTGAAAACAGAGCGAAGCAAAAGCCTCCCATGCCGGTGGGAGCTGTTGCTATTGCTCTGTTTGTTTATTTGTATGTCGCAGTCCGTCAATAAATAAAAGGAGACGCTTAAACATGGAAACAATTTATATTTTGCCGGTTTTACCCGCCAGGTTGCGAATGAAGCCAGAGAGAATCTACAAGCAGAAAACGAAATAATGGGGAAACTGCCGGACAGCATCAGCATTGGCCTCACTTGTAACGGTTGTATTTGTGGCGTTTCTGACAAACTGATTATAGGGCTGTCTGAAACCCCTGAAAAAGCGATTGAAAGAACGGTAAGTAACATCAGGGCTGAAATGAAAAAAGAATTGAGCAATGCGATATTCGACAATCCAAAATTCAGGAACCAGCCTATGTACTTTGTGGACGGATGGGAGATGTTGTTAATGACGTATCCCAATATCGTAAAAACCGGACTGGACGCGGCTATCGCACAGGCTATCGCGTGCCGCGGCGAATACATCAATACCCCGGCCAGTTTCACGCGCCAACGCAAGCTCCCGATGGAAACCGTTATCAAACTTCTAGTTTCAGAATATGGCTCAATCATTTAATTATACGCAGATTCTGCAATCAGCGAGCTTTTCTATATAATGCCGATTACTGGTTGTGTTTTTCTGAGATACAAAAACAGGGGCACGGTATTACAACCACCGCACCACTTGTTTTACGTTGAAACACCTATTCTTTTTCATTACAAAATTCACTATCACAAATTATGGAGTACGACAAATTGGAATTTGCCGGTTTGTTAAATGAATTTCCTATAGCTTTGTTTTACTTCGACTACAGGAGCGAACACTCATACTATACGGATTTATTTATTTTGCCGTATGATTGATAAAATCAACTTCATACTGCCGCTCACCGTATTTTCTTTCATTGTCAGTAATAGTACCCTCCGTAAGGGTGATACGCAGAACGATTGAGGTCGGATTGTTTTCGTCGCCAACTTCATCGAACCAATCGAAGATGCTCTTGAATTTCGCTCTGATTTCCGCATTCTTCTCGTCTTTCACCCAACCGAGATTTTCGGCCGTGCCTTGGAACGCATACCAGCCTAACCCGCCGACGGAAACCTCGGCGTTCTTCTCAATTTGCAGCATTTTATTTTTCTTTGCATCCGTAGAAACATAAAATACGCCGCCGTCATAATAGGCGCAGACCATACGGACAGCAGGTCGGGGATTTCCGGCAGCGCTCGGAGATAGTGATATTGTCGCAAGGGCAATCACTTCTTCCTTGCCATTTCCGCACCGCTCCTCCATCAGTTTCATTGCGTTTTCGTACTTGCCCATTTTTAATTTTCTCCTTTACATTGATGACATTTATGTTGTAATGATAATCGAACCACTTGAAAAGTACCCCAAGATTTATAACGCCTCGGTTCAAAAGTAAATTTTTCGGCTGTAGAAAAATTTACTTACCTCAGCGGCGTTTCAACGAGGTATCCGCGAAGCGGATACTTGGGATATGCTCGCCGCCTGAAAACCGAAGCGGTACCCGCCACCTAGTAAGAGGTGGGGCGGGGGCTCATTTTATTGCCTCGTTATAATTCCAAGCTCAGCCACAGAGCGGGACGAACTCCGCCGCTGTTATCGCCTGTTGAAGTATGAATCGTGTTGCTGCTGTAGCGGAAGGTGCCGTTTCCCTGAATGCCTATATTGCCGTCGCCGTGGATATATACGGCTCTTCTATTGTCACGCCCGGACGACCGAAGCCACCACCACCATGCATACCCATCGAATGTCGATCTTCGCTTGTTGTTGTTTTCGTCTTTCCTTTGAAACCAGTATCGTTGTTTGGCGCTGCGGTTTTCAAGGTTTTTACTGCTGTCACCGAAATATTTGCACACTGCTTCTTCAATGCTTAGAAGAAATATGTAATCCCGGGTATCTTCTCCGCCTCTTGAACCGTACCACTGATTGTCGTGGTTTTTGTTCAATACCGGAATGATTCTTGACCGTTCGGCCGCGGTGAATTTGTTATAAAACTCACCGTTAAGATATTTTCTTAGCGAGCAGTCAGCCCATGTCACATCACCAGCGCAATTATTATAGGGGTGTTGTTCTATCATGTATTCAGTTATAATCAAGGCCGCATTGCCCCTTGTATATCAAGAATGCGCCAATGATAACCGCCAAATGGCACGATTGAGCCGATATTAAACTCTCTCATTCTCTTTCTCCTGGTATAATACTCGTATAATATAAATTTTCTGCAGTTCTGTTTCAATGCGCCTGCAAGAGCAAATGCTCATTATCTTCGTGACAAATTCCTGTTTGTCATTCCCATAAACATTATAACAAATTTCACACAAGTAATTCCATATTAATTGCGCTCAAACAAACGGATACCGGAAAAAGCCCCCTACTCATTTTTCAAAAATAGGCAGGGGTGTTTTTTCATCACGGATTGTGTCTTAACTTAATGATATTGGCCCACGGCCCGGGTTTTTCATATTTTCAGCTATATATAAAAAAGAGGCTTTAAAATTGAAAATTGTACTGATACAATGGTTATAGCCGTATAAATCCCGGCTATAAAATACCAGTTCAGAAAGGATGACAGTTTTGTTCACTCTTCCCCAATACACAGCACCTGATTTTAACGAATCCGGATTTGAAGCAGCTCCGTCTGTTCTCACCTCGCCTGCACCAGGCGACGGCCTCCTGCCGGATAATTTTTATGCTACAACTATTTATCCTGAGTACTTTAAGATAGAAAATACCTGGCAATTGATAAATGCGCCAAGAATGGACTGTGCCGTCGTAATCCGGTCCGGAATGCCCTTTGCAGTTGAAGCAAGAAGAGTCAGAAAGGGCGAGGCTGTTGTAATCGGACGCAAAGAAGACCTTTCCAACGGGGTATTTATTCATTATGACGCCTTTAAGGAAAGCAGTTCGGGAAAGGTGCAGCACTTTGCCTTCCGTACCGGTAAGTCCAGGGAATCTTCCTATTCAAGAGATTATGACCAGCTATACGATATCTTAAGGCATGACCGGGAGCACGGCTCTATCGTGTGGGTACTCGGGCCGGCGGTAGCTTTTGACTTTGATGCCCGCCGCTCCATGTCGGGTCTCATCGAGCACGGCTACGTAGATGCACTGTTTGCGGGAAATGCACTGGCCACCCACGATCTGGAGGCGGGCCTTTTCAATACAGGTCTGGGGCAGGACATATATACCAAGGAGCTGTATTACAACGGTCACTATCACCACCTTGAGACTATCAACAGGGTGAGAGGTGCGGGCTCAATAGAAGATTTCGTAGTGCAAAACGGTATGGCTGACGGCATCATTTCCTCCTGTGTAAAGAAAAAGGTTCCTTTTGTCCTTGCGGGTTCAATACGGGATGACGGGCCGCTGCCAGGTGTTATTGGAAATGTTTATGATGCACAGGATGCCATGCGGCAGCATATTATGAAGGCAACAACAGTGATAGCACTGGCTACCCAGCTCCATACCATCGCTGCCGGGAATATGACTCCTTCCTGGCAGAAGTGCGCCGATGGCCGGCTCCGCCCGGTATATTTTTACACTGTTGATATTTCAGAGTTTGCAGTTGGAAAGCTTCATGACAGAGGAAGCCTGAGTGTCAACAGTATAGTGACCAATGTGCAGGACTTCCTTATAAACGCTGCACGCAGCCTGGGCGTTATATAAGCTCTGCATTATAAAAATCCGGTCTTGAGGCTGAATATCTTTAGCTTTTTAAGATATTATATTATTATACCTGAATTACCGTTTGCCTAATATGAAAAGAGAGGATACTTCAGCCATGACAGGATTTTATATGATTGTTTCAATAGCCGGCATTTTAGCCATGCTGGCGACATTTTTTCTTGGCAGGCAGTTCAAGGACAAGCCCCTGGTAAGATATATTCCGTCACTGCTGGCAGTCCTGGCCGGCATAGCCTCCTATATAAAAGCAAGATTCTTTGCTACCGGCTTTGAGGACATTGGCTTTGTCATTCTGGCGCTTATAGCGTGCATAGTATTTTTCCTGTCCTTTCTCACAGCATTTATTATGGGCATTTTGCAGCGCAACAGAGATAATGCTGGGAAATAATAATTTTGGGGGCCACATATGAGAAAAAGAATTACCGAGTTTCTGCTTATAAATCTGGGATTACTGCTGGTTGGAATTGGAATAGCCCTGTTCAAGATACCAAATCATTTTGCAACCGGAGGAGTAAGCGGTCTGGCTATAATTTCCAGCAGCTTTTTTGTCAGGATTGATGTCGGTCCCATGATGATGATAATAAATATCCTGCTGCTGGGCATAGGCTATTTCTTTCTGGGCTCCGACTTCGGCTCCAAGACTGTTTATTCCAGCTTTGCCTTATCCGGTATTGTATGGATCATCCAAAAGGTACTCCCTTTAAGTCAGCCGCTTACCAATGATATGCTTTTGGAGCTCATTTATTCTATTATATTTCCTGCGGTAGGTTCTGCAATTGTATTTAACTGCAATGCCTCCACCGGAGGGACTGATATTGTCGCAAAGATTCTCAGCAAGTACACCAATCTGAATATTGGAAAAACTCTTTTGCTTACAGATTTGTTGATAGCCCTTGGGGCGGGAGCGGTATTCGGGGTCAAAATAGGACTTTATTCAGTTCTGGGACTGATTTTAAAAGCATTCACCATAGACTCGGTTATCGAAGGCTTGAATGTCAGTAAGCAAATGGTCATAATCAGCGCAAGGGACAAGGATATCAGAGACTATATTGTAAACCGGCTTAATAGGGGGGCAACCATCTATAAGGCGGAAGGTGCTTTTACCCACAGTCAGGAGAATGTAATTTCTACTGTTGTGAGCAGGCGGCAGGCTATAAAATTGCGCTCTTTTATAAGGAGCATAGATTCCTCCGCCTTTATTACCATCAGCAATACTTCTGAAATCATAGGAAAGGGCTTCAGAAATATCGATAGTTAACACCAAAACTTTCAGTATTTGCATAATAGTAAATTCAGAACGGGCATAATATCTTTTGACACCATGTAACCTGGCAAGGGAGGTCATACCTGTTTTGAATGCCGCAGTATTACTAATAGTTGTTTTTTCTGCCTGGAAGTGGGGAGACTGGAAAAACTGGCAGAGCTATCATGCAACAATGCTTTTATCTTCCCTTGGAAATCTCCTGTATAATACCATCTATTACCACCACTACCTTTGGGAAGTAAAACCAGGTCTGTTTCGAAGTCATACGTGCATAGAGCTTATTTATACGTTTATAATCTTGCCGCTGACAGCCATTATGCTTTTGTCAAATCTTCCGGAAGGAGTTTTCGGAAAATTTCTGAAATTGGTCAAATACACTGTTGTTTATTCAGTACTGGAATACATCTTTTTCACATATGGACTTATCAAATACAATTATGGCTGGTGCTTCCTTTGCTCGGTCTTGTGGAATGTTATGATGTTTTTTATATGGATGGTGCATAACAAAAAACCGGTGCTGGCATATGTTCTTTCTATAATAGTTGTAGTAGTCATAATACGCAGTTTTCCCGTCAAGTTGCTCTAGTGTTCTGCAACATCTAAAACATTGCCGGCGTGGAAAATTCTCTTTAACAATTTTCGCCAGCCCCTCAGCCTACAAAAAAACACTTCCGTTTATACGAAAGTGTTTTGATTGGTGGGAACTATAGGGCTCGAACCTATGACCCTCTGCTTGTAAGGCAGATGCTCTCCCAGCTGAGCTAAGCTCCCAATTTGGTGACCCATAGGGGACTCGCCGCATGCACTGCATGCTATTGACGTCGTCCACCGCTCGCTTCGCTTACGGTGCCGGACTCCTACGCTCACTGCTTCATGGCCGTTCAGGCCATTCCGCCACGCTCGCGCCCTCTCGGGTTCGAATCCCACATCATCAGAAAATGATTCTAGGAAAGTCTATAAAATTTAAATAAATGGTGACCCATAGGGGACTCGAACCCCTGTTATCGCCGTGAAAGGGCGGTGTCTTAACCACTTGACCAATGGGCCATAAAATAAGCGATAGTTACTATCGCTTAAGCTGGTAGCGGCGGTGGGATTTGAACCTACGACCTGCCGGGTATGAACCGGATGCTCTGGCCAACTGAGCTACGCCGCCATTTATATTGCCCGTTTTCCAACGTGCTTTTACATTATACATAACAAGTATCTGGTATGTCAATAGAATTTTTTTATTTTTTTCGGGCGGATTTGATGGCATTTTATGGCTGTAAAATTCTGTCCAGACTGCCTGTTACCTCCTCTTCAAAACTTTTTATATAACTCCTGACAAAGTCCAAAATTGACAGGCTGTCAGTTTCATTACAAAACAAAAATCCTCATGTTCAAATAAACACAAGGACTCACATTTTTTTAGGAGGAATATATTTTAAGACCGGCCGGTGGAATAAATCCACCAGCCAGAATAAATTATTTTCACTATCCAAATTTTATATGAATACGGCATATATGTATATGTTAAAAATATTTAAAATTTATATTGTTTGTAATAATTTTATTGTACATTTTTGACCGTCAATGCTCACCCACCCTATAAATGAAATAAAAGCTTTCTGAAGATGAGGGAGAAGAAGGTGGGGCGGAGTATAAAAGGGGGATTTACAACAAATAGCCTATTGACAGTATTTTAATGAAAAATATGTATAAAACCTTGGGTCGAATGAGTAAATCGCAATCTATTTTTGAATAGAAGTAGAAAAATATACCGTTTAAATTAGATTTGAGTTTTAATTGGCAGGAGTGCTGAATTTATCTTATAATTCAAAATATTACAATTTTTTCAAGTAACGTATACTATACTGTAAAAGTTCTAAAAGCAACGAAACTAAAATCTGATTAATAACGGAGGTATTTTATGTCACTAAAAAAGATATATTTATGCTTGTGTATCAGCTTGTCTCTGCTGGCACCTGTATCTGCATCACCAGTAGTCAATGCAAACAGCAGCTCGGAGGTTTCTAAAACCGAGGCAATAGCGGCAGCACTGTATCATGTTAAGCTAGACCAAACCGTGAATCAACAATCAGCCTGGAAGGACAAAAATGTTACTGCATTAGAACCTATAGAGGTTTTTGATGCGTCTAATGAATTACATAGTTATATTGTTAATTTGCAGATTGGTGAAGAGCCGGCAGGCTATGTTGAAATCGGTAATAACAAGAATGATTTTCCGATATCGAGCTATTCATACACTGTAAACAACACAGAATTTGAAGAAGAAGCTATGGAGGATCTGAATATCGCTGATAGCAAAGTTGGTATGGCTTCAATAGATTCGTTGGATTCCTTCAAAAAAGTCAAGACAAAAAAGGTAGTGTGGCTTGCACCTGGAAAATTTGGAGCGAAGGTTGATTATACTGACGGTTCAGCGGATTTGATAGCTGAAAATAAGCTGGAGAGTATTCCTTCATCAGAAAACACTTTGCTGCCCAAAGCTGAAAAAACTGTAAACACCGAGAGTCAGCAGACTTGGGCTGAAATTGAGCAGCTGGCATCGGCTATTACACTCAAGCAAATAGGTACTGATACCGACGGGGTAACGGACAGCATAATGTTTGAGTACAATAACCCGTATAACAGTATAAATTCAATATATCATAATGGGGTTACTGATGAAAACCAATGGAATTCTTCATTATGGACGGGTCCTTCCGGGTGTGCTCCCACATCCGCATATAATATCTTTTATTATTGGCACTTTTCAAGAGGCAAATCAAATCTGCTCATGAAGGACAGCAATGGAAATATTGATAAAGACCAGACAATGCTTTTATTAAGAAACTGTATGCAAACAAATGACACTGGCGATACTTCTATTTATAATCAGGCATCAGGTATTCAAATGGCTGCCAGAGGAAGAAAATATTATGGGGCTACTGCAACTTTACATACAAATGCTTCATGGTCCACGGTAAAGTCTGACCTGAGTTATGGTCCATCTCTTATCTCTTTTTTCAGTCATACATTCTATCTTAACCACTCAGTCACAGGAGTTGGATATATAGAGTTTATACGTAACGGAAGGTCACCAGTATATGGAGGTATATGACAATAATGCTGTTACACCGGGAGCATCAGTATATATATCCTATGGGCAAAATTACAGCTCAATTAATTCAATAAATTTCAGTATCAATTGAGTGATAGTATTTTGTAAGGAGTAAACTCATTTTCTATTAGAATAGTATGAAAATGCCCGCTAGATTAATTTCAACGGGCATTTTATATATTATATTATTTTTTATCAGATAGAGAATTAAACCAGTTATCACTCCAATCAATAGATATTTCTTTGACTGCGTTATAATAAACAGCACCAGTCTTTTCTTTATTATCTATATATATATTATTTCCGCTGCAAACCATTGTTAAAGCCTTATTATTTCCGGAATAAAAAATATATCCATAGATATATCCTGTCCTAGGATCCTGATTGAAAGACTTTTTGTAGTATCTGTCGTTCAACATATTAATGAGTTCCTTGATTTTGGCTTTATCAGTAGTTTCTACGGAACTCATATCAAATCCTTTCCGCATCAAAACCTTTGTTATATTTGCCTCATCCGTTCCCAGAAGCTCACTGAAGGTCTTTTTTGGGTACTTAATCTGAAAAAATAACAGCACGGAAATGGCTGCTATCAAGAGCAGGGGAATGACAACCCATAATATTTTTTTTTTCATAAAGCGTAGTCTCCCTTCTGAAGTGCCGCTTATGAAAAAACAATACCATAAAATCCTATTTCTTTCAATATTAGTATTATGTCTTGACATGAATGTAGGTTTTAACTAGAAGACTAACTAAGAAGGCATCAAGGTTAACAGAAATTTTGAACCAAATAAAAATGTGGCACCGATTCCATGCCGTGACTTTCATAGAGTTTTGTGCTAAATGTGGGACATGGAAATAATCCTGCAATTAAATCTCAAATTCAAAAAATACACAACTAGTCCCTCTAACCCGATTCCCCACCAAACACGGCAACATATTGCTCGGTAAGGTAAAACTTTTTGCCATTCCATTTCAGCACACTCTGAACATAGCCCAGGGAATCTGCATGATACCGGCCTGAGATACCCTGGTATCCCAGCAGTTCATATATCCCGTTGCCGTCAAAATCCACAGGGTACAGTCCCCCCAAAGGGTCTACCCAGCCTTCTATGGGCTGCTTCAGAATTCCCTGGGGAGTATATATTTCGTCCAAGTATTCTCTGCCCCTGTTGGAAATATCTATAATAAAAGAGACCTCCCTCTCCCTGTTTTTTACGGTAACTTTATAATGGTCTTCATATTTGACCTCATAATTATATCTGCCATTGTACTCCTCATAATCGAACATCTGAAAAAGCCGGTTATTCACATCTGAAAATATATAGTAAAACATTATTCCTCCGCTGCCTCCGGAGGCGATACCCACCATAATGTCCTTTATCTTATCTCCTGTAAAATCCTGAAGGGTTACTGTGGGAGAATATCCGGAGTCGGACTGGAGCCTGGCTTTTTGTTTGATTCCCGTTCTCCCGTCTCTTATCACCAGGGTTATATTCTGTATATAGCCGCTGTTTGGTGTCCTGGTGCCTGTAAGGTATACATAGTCCCTTATGTTATCTCCATTGACATCACCATATGCTCCCGTAATTATGTTGGAATCGCTGCCAAGCTGATCAAATCTTTCACTGTAGTACATATGGGACCCCCCTCTGCGTGCCCGACCGTCAAGGTCCGCACCGCATCAATTTTCCGGCATTGCTCCGTTCAATATATAATATGGTTTGAGAAGGTATTGGTGAATGGAATTATATTATATAATGTTTTATAATAGGCTTAAAACCATTTATTTTCAGGAGTGGCTTATGGAAGCTCATCATCAAAAAAGTATAAATATAAATACAGGACATTTTCCGGTAAATGTCTTTAATACCGATGTTCAGGTTTTTCCTCCCCACTGGCATGAGAGGATAGAGATTGTATATGTTTTGGGAGACGAACTTAAAATAGGCCTGAATAATTGTGTTTATACCCTTCACAAAAGAGATATCCTGATTGTGGGAATGGGCGAGGTGCATTATTTTCTGATGCAGCCCCAGAAGTGTGACAGGATTATTGTCCATTTCGAATTGTCCCTGTTCGGAAGTCTTGCCAACAGCATATCCGGCCGGAGGCTGCTGAATCCGCTGATTCCCTTTTGTCCTGAAAATGCTCCGGAGGTCTTTTCCCTGCACGAATATTTTGAGCGGATTATACTGGACATACATCTGGAAATACACCGCAGAGAGAAGGGCTTTGAATTTTTTCTGGGCGGCCGTCTGTATGATCTTGCAGCAGGAATAATCAGGTATATACCCAACGAAAAGCTTTGCCCGGCCGAGATGAATAAACAGATGAAAAAGCTCCAACTGTTGGAGCAAGTAGCCGACTATGTTGACAGAAACCTATACGGTGAAATAACTCTTGAGGAGGTATCAAAATATGTTAATTTCAGCATGTACCACTTCACAAGATTTTTTAAAGACACCACCGGTATGACTTTTTGGCAATATCTAAACAATTATAAGGTATCAAAAGCTGCAAATTACCTGATAAACACTTCTGACACAATTTCTGAAATCGCCTTCAATTCAGGCTTTAACAGCATCAAAACCTTCAACAGGGTTTTTAAGCAAATTAAGGGCTGCTCTCCGTCAGAGTTTAAAAAAGCAATATTTGAGTAGTATCCAGCAAGCTTTGGCGAGAAATTAAAAGCTATCTTTCTTATAATTATGACATAAAATCCATTGGGGTATTGGAGGTTGTTTATGTCCTACAAAAACTTTTCCACAGCAATTTTTTACAATGCATATGATCTGGAAGTGCTTAAAAGAGAAAATATCTTTGAAGAAACCTATGACTTTTTCTCCAAACACATTGAAATTTCCAAGGTCTACCTTGAAACCTACCGAGGCAGTACATATTTGTCCAAGGAGGATATGCTGGCCTGCAAGGAATTCTTCAACAAAAAGGGGATCAAGGTATCCGGTGCCATAACCACAACACAGAAGTGTGATATCATCTGGGATTTCCGTTCTTTCTGCTATAGCGACCCGGAGCAGAGAAAGCAGTTGAATGAAATTGTGGCTTATACAGCAGGTATTTTTGATGAAATCATCCTGGATGACTTTTATTTTACCAACTGCAAATGCGATCGTTGTATTGAGACTAAAGGCACAAGGAGCTGGCCGGATTTCAGGACGGCACAGATGGCTGAGGTATCCCAGGAGATAGTTAAGACTGCAAAGCAGTTGAAGCCTGACATAAACATGATAATAAAGTACCCGAACTGGTATGACCACCATCAATTCACAGGATATACTCCAGGCGATCAGGCCGGGATTTTCGACTCCTTCTATACGGGAACCGAGACAAGGGACTCACAGTACACCCAGCAGGTACTTCAAAGGTATTTGGGCTATTTTATCATGAGATACTTTGAGAGTATCAAGCCCGGAAAAAACCTGGGCGGCTGGTTTGACACCTTTGACTGTTCATTGAACGCCTATGTGGAACAGTTGAACCTGACGGCTTTTGCCAAGGCAAAGGAAATAACCCTTTTTTGTGCAGGCTTGCTGGCATCTGATTACAGTATATGTGTTCCAATAGCGGGACATGTGTTAAAAGAGCTGGACAGGCTGGCGGGAAAGCTTGGAGAACCCATGGGCATCCCCTGTTACAAGCCGTTTAAATCAGACGGAGAGGATTTCCTCCACGGTTACCTGGGAATGCTGGGCCTGCCCCTGCAGCCAACTCCTGAATACCCTGTCCACAGCAAGCTGCTGCTTTTGACTGAAAGTGCAAAAAAGGATACCGCCATTGCCGACAAGATAAAAGCCAGTCTTAAGGCTGGAGGGCAAGTCATTATCACCTCAGGCCTGTTAAAAGCACTGAACAGCGAGCTGTCCGACATTGCAGAGATATATTGCACCGACAGGAAGGCCTTGGTAAAGACCTTTGCAGCCACTATGGAGACCTGTTCCTTCAAGGATTATCAACAGTCGGACAGGGATATCCTGATACCGCATATCGCTTTTAAAACCAACGATACCTGGCAAAGAGCCGTGGGCATCGACAACCACAATAACCATCCCGTTCTGCTTGAAAACAAATACAGCAGTGGAAGGCTATATGTACTTACCATCCCCGATAACCCCGGAGATTTGTACAGCTACCCCGCAGGAATCCTGAATGTGCTCAGGGAAGAGGCCTCAAAGGAACTGCCCCTTCATATGGAGGCACCCTCTCAAATCTCCCTGTTCCTTTATGACAATAATACCTTTATAGTCCATTCCTTCAGGGAAACCAATGCAGAAGTGACCATTGCCGTTCACAGGGAGGATGCCGTCCTCAGACAGCTTGCCACCAACAGGCACAGAATGGGCGCCACCCTGGAGAAACGGACCGGAAAAGGAATGACATATTATAAGATATTCCTGCGGCCCGGCTCCTATAAAGTTCTTTCAATTGAATAACCCGGCTTGCTGCCCGGGAGTACAGGTCCTGGAAATATCTGCTCCCGGGCCCGGGCTGATTGCATATATCTCGGGCAGCCGTCCAAGCCGTTGGCTTACTCAACAGATTTTAATGATTCTATCATGCTTATCTTCTTCAGCCTGAAGTGCATGACTATATTGACCAGCACTGCAAAGGCAACCGTGAGCAAAGCCGACATAACGTAGCTGTACCAGTAAATTTCCCTGCCGAACATTACAACGTCAATCTCAGAGGTTTCAAGCACAAACCTGTTCAGCACAATCCCTCCCAGAAGTCCTATGAACACATTTATCAAGGTGAGAATAATATTTTCCCTGAATACATATTCCGACACCTCCAGGTCATAAAACCCCAGAACCTTGATACTTGCTATTTCTCTGATTCTTTCGGTTATATTTATGTTTGTGAGGTTATACAGCACCACAAAGGCAAGTGCTCCAGCCGAAATAATCATTACAAATACTATGCTGTTGAGATTCCCCACCATATCCGAAAAGTTCTGCTGGTTGGTCCTGTTGAAATTCATTTGCAGCACCGCCTTTTTATTTACCAGTTTTGAGCTTATTTGATCCTCCGATTCCTGTGAAACCTCTTTCATGGTAACCAGCACTCCGTTGAGAACAGGTTCTTCTCCGAATTTCTCCCGGTACAGCTCTGCTGTCATATATACATAATGCAGTGCATAGTTTTCATTTATCCCATCGATTGTAACCTCTACACTTTTAAAATCCCCATCCTTTATTGTCATTTTATCTCCTGCATGAAGGTCAAGGGTCTTTGCAAGCTTCTCTCCTATTACAACTCCATTATGGGAAAGCTCTATGGGCTTTTTACCCTTCATCTTATGGATGGATATGAATTCCTGTAATTTATCCCTGTCGCCGGGCACTATAAGATTGACCTTTTGCCAATCGCCGTTATAGCCTGCTTCATAATTTTTGATACGAACATCGAGAGTGCTTTGTATATTGCCGTCCCGGCTTAAAATCTCAAGAGCCTCTGTCCGTTCCTGCTCCTTCGCATTTTCATCGAGAATTATCATCGCATTAAACTTGAAAACGTCACCATATTGCTTTGGAACAATGCTGGAAATTGCGTCTCTCAGCCCGAAGCCTGCCAGCATTAGCGCTGTGCAGCCCGCCACTCCCAGCAGTGTCATAAAAAGCCTTTTCTTGTATCTGAAAAGATTTCTTACGGTTACCTTACTGAAAAAATTCAATCTGGACCAAATGAAGGGAACCCTTTCCAGCAGCACCCTTTTTCCCATCTTGGGAGCCTTGGGCCTCATCAGTGCAGACGGCTGCTCGGTCAGCTCCTTGTAGCAGGCCAGATATACCGCAAGAGAGGTACAGGCCAGGGCTCCCAAAGTGATCCAGAAAACATAGTCAGCCCTGAAAGGCATAATTGTGGGAGGCAGTCTGTACAGCATGCCATACGCATTTGTAATAACATACGGAAACAGCTTAAGCCCCACGGCCAGTCCGGCCATGCTGCCTGCAATGCTGGCTGTGGCCGCATAAACAAGGTATTTTGCTGCTATGGTAAAATTCCCGTAGCCCAACGCCTTGAGAGTGCCTATCTGAGTTCTTTGTTCCTCCACCATCCTGGTCATTGTGGTAAGGCATACGAATGCGGCCACTATGAAGAAAAATACCGGGAATATACGTGCTACGGCATCAACTCTTTTGGTGTCCTCAGAATAGGAAGAATATCCGGGATTGTTATTTCTGCCGGTTATATACCACTGTGGCTTCTCAATGTCCTCCAGCTTCCCTTCAGCCTCTGCTATCTCCTTTTTGGCATCCTGCAGTTTCTTGTGGGAAGCCTTTTTCTGCTCTTCATATTCATTGCGGCCATCAATCAATTCCTTCTCGTGAGCGTCAATATCCTGCCCAGCTTTCAGAAGCCTTTGCGCACCCTCTTCCCTTGATTTTTCATAAACAGCCTTCTGTTTTTCCAGCTCCGCGGCACCTGCATCAAGTTTTTTCCGGGCCTCTTTCAGGGCAGCTTCGTTTAAGGCTGCCTGCTCCGGAGGCAGGAGTTCCTTGTTTTTCTCGAAAAGGGAGAGCTGTTGGAAATATTGCTTTTCCCCGCTTTCAAGCTGCTCTTTCGCCTTGTTTATTTCCTTTGCTGCCATTGCGGTCTTACTGTTATACTCACTTTTTTGCCTGGCCAGCTCCCGCCTTCCGCTTTGGATACCCGCTTCGCCCTTCTCCAGCTTTTCAAGAGCTTCCGCCAGCTTCTCCTTTTGTTCCTTCTCACCGTCTGCCAGTTGTTTTTTTGAATCCTCAAGCTTTTCTTCCGCAGTCTTATAAGTTTCGCTGAAGCGCTGTTCCTCTCTGACATCTGCTATTGCCTCAAATTTTTCCTTGCCGGCAGTTATTGAAGACTCATACTTGCTGCTGAAGGCAGAAAGGTCCTGCGTGCTCTTAAGGGTAAGATATATATCGGTGTAGACCTCCATATTGAAATCCTCTTCCGGTATAGCCGCATATAAGGTCACCGTCCCATTTCCAAGGCTGGAGGTTCCTTTTTCAAAAGTAAGATAATAAGGTGTTTCAATATAGCCCACAACCTCATAGGTTGACCTTTTGAGCCGGTGGGTAATAGCCTCGCCTTCCTTACCGCTGTCCAGGGTTATCTTTTCCCCCAGCTCTATGCTTATGCCGCCCAGCTTTCCTTTTTCAATGGCACACTCACCCTGCTTTTGCGGCAGCCGGCCTTCAATTACCCTGTACCGGTTAAGGTATCCGGTATTGCTGCCGCCGGTCCCGCCCACAGGAATGGAATGTATCTTTGCTACCTTGTCTTCATTTTTTGTTTTTACTATTGCATCAAGGGTATATGCAGGCATTATTTCCCTCACAGCCTCGCTGCCCCTGACAGCCTCCGCATCCTCCCGGTTAAAGCCGTAAGTGGAAACCAGCCTGAGATCCATAAGTTTATAATCGTCAAAATACCTGTCGGCGGTCAATTGCATATCCGGACAAGTAACCTTTACTCCTGCAAAAAAGCCGGTGCCAAGGGCTATAATTGCAAAGATCGCTATGAACCTGCTCCTGGTACGCCACAGTTCTCTGAAGGTATCTTTTAAATGAGCGTTCTTCATACAGTCTCCGCCTCCCCTCTACCATTCTATAGTTTCTACATCTGCAGGACTGTGGTTTCGCCCCATGTTTTCAACTTTGCTGTTTTTGATTTTGATGACTCTGTCCGCCATAGGTGTAATGGCCATATTATGGGTTATTACAATAACAGTCATACCGTTCTGCCTGCAAGTATCCTGCAAAAGCTTGAGTATACTTTTGCCGGTTGCATAATCCAGAGCTCCCGTAGGCTCGTCACACAAAAGCAGTTTAGGCTTCTTGGCAAGGGCCCTGGCAATGGCTACCCTCTGCTGTTCCCCCCCTGAAAGCTGAGCGGGAAAATTCCCCATTCTTTCTCCCAGACCTACTTCCCTGAGAATTTCCTCCGCATCCATGGGGTCCTTGCATATTTGGGAAGCCAGCTCTACATTTTCCCTGGCAGTGAGATTTTGTATAAGGTTATAAAACTGGAAGACAAAACCTATGTCAAATCTTCTGTAGGTTATCAACTGCCGGGCTTTGTACTCATTGATTTTCTGACCGTCAACAATTATTTCTCCCTCATCACAGGTATCCATTCCCCCCAGTATATTAAGAACGGTTGTTTTTCCCGCTCCGCTGGGCCCCACTATTACCACGAATTCGCCCCTGTCTATTTCAAAATTAATGCCATTGGCAGCGTTAATAATCACTTCTCCCATTTTATAGCGCTTATACACATTTCTGAATTCCACAAACCCCATATAAACCTCCATCTCTCATCACAGGCAATTTTTTTTGCAAATAACTGCAACAGGTAGTTTTTCTATAATTCCAGTGGTCTGTGACATCTGAAACTTATATTGCCCGGCTATGGCTTCAGATGTTGCATACCACTATTATTACTAATATTTTATTATATATCTACACAGCCTATAAAGGATATATGTTTTTTTGTGCTCCAAATCCCTCTTCCCGCAGGTATAAAGCTGCCCTTCAAAGGGTATAAATAATAATGCCACTTTCGTACTTAGAAGCATCCAATTTATAGCAAAATTTTCATACTATTCAGAAAGTGAGTATATATCTGTCAGGTGAATTTATGATAATCCAATGTGAGAGAAAGGAATTTATTCTACAGGACGACACGATAGCAATAACCCGCGATGACAAGTTTATAGGCTACGGAAAGGTTATTGCGGTACTGGAGGAACACGTGCTGGTTGATGTTGATGGAAACGCAAGCAAGTCGTTATTTGAAATTTTCAGTGAAGAAATACCTTGTGATTTCACTTTTGTAAATGAAAGATATGTGCCTGAAAACGGCGAAACCAAAAAAGAAGCAGAAGGCAGGTAATATTTTACCTGCCTTGGTTATTTTATAAGGTGTTTTTAAAGTTGTTAACAATTTGTTCTAAATTTTATAACAGATTATTAATTTTTTCTCCTTAAAAAATACATAATTAGCGTCTATTATATAAGCATAGGATAAATTTAATGAAATTAAGGATTGGAGGAGTAAAATATGAACAATAACGGTTATAACAATGAAGATTGGAATTATCAGGGCCAGCATGACTATAACTATGATAATCACACATACAGTAATAATGAAATAATTACAGTACCCCGTAAAAAAAGAGGCGGAAAGCTTATTACTTATCTTTCACTGGTTTTGGTAACTTCACTTGTCACAAGCTTTGCCGTGGGCGGAGCAATGTACTCAAGTTTTTCCAGGCAGTTGGACACCCAGGTAAGTGCACTTAAGCAAACCTCGGCCTTAAATACGGCCCTGAATGACGGCGTATCGTCCACAAAGCTGTCCATAGCCACCACAGACCAGTTAAAGGTAACGAATCTTTTTAACGAAAGCACGGGTAACCTTTCTGTAGCACAGATAGCAAAAAAGGTGGGCCCGTCTATAGTAGGAATTAAAATGTCGGTACAGTCAACAAGGCAGTCGGCATTTTACGGCAGCAGATCATCCACTTCCGATTCAGAAGGTTCCGGCATCATATTTACGCAGGACGGATATATAATAACAAATTATCATGTAGTACAGTATGCCGATCCTAAAAACGGCGCTGCCAGCACCACCCTGACAGTATATTTGCCTGACAAGAGAGAAGCAAAGGCAACCTTTGTAGGCGGAGACAGTGAAAATGACCTTGCAGTTATTAAAATCAACCTTTCCGATCTGCCGGCTGCCGAACTGGGAGACTCCTCCGAGGTTGAAGTAGGCGATCCCGCTGTGGCCATAGGCAATCCTCTGGGAATGGAGTTTGCAGGTTCGGTGACCTATGGAGTAATAAGTGCCCTTAACAGGCAGTTGGATACGGGAGACAACAGCATGAGCCTTATACAGACAGATGCGGCAATCAATCCCGGCAACAGCGGAGGTGCGCTGGTTAATTCAAAAGGTCAGGTAATCGGAATAAATTCCGCAAAGATATCGGTCGCAGGTGTTGAAGGCCTTGGGTTTGCAATCCCCATGAATACGGCCAAGCCCATAGTGGATCAGCTTAAGGATTATGGCTATGTCAAGGGTAAACCCTTGATAGGCATATCTGCTCAAGAGGTAACCGAGGATATTTCCAGAATGTATGGCCTTCCGGTAGGAGTATACATTTCAGAGGTCACTCCCGGCGGAGCCGCTCAGACTGCCGGTATGAAAAAGGGCGATGTACTGCTGAGCCTTGACGGCACAAAAATCAAAACCATGTCCGACCTTGACGCTGTCAAGAAAAAGCATAAGGCTGGAGATACGGTTAAAGCCGTAGTTTCCAGAGCCGGCACCGAGGTTTCCATGAATATAACCTTTACTGAAGCCAAATAGTAAAATCCTCTATTGATTCAATAGTTCAATCATATATTCGTGTAAGATTTTCCCCTTTAAATCCAGGAAGCCCGTGCTGTACAGCACGGGCTTCCTGCCTGTATTCCAATATCAGGCACCGATGAGTTCAGCCACCTGCTTTTGCAGTGCATTGAGCTGTTTTCTCATAGCAGCACTTTCCGACTGCTGCTTTTTAACTACAGAGGTCAGTACTGCAACTATGTCCATTATGGAAATGGATTTGCTGTCGGAGGTTGTGAATATTTCCGGCACTTCCTCTGCTATGAAGCCTATATTGTGCTTCTTGAAGTAGTTCCCCTTGTAGTCAAAGGATACCGGATTTAAGCCTTTCAACAGCTCCAGGGCTGTTTTTACGGGGAGCTCTTCTATATTTTCCTTATATGAGGCTGAAGATGTCTGGGTGATGTTGGTTGCTTTTACTATTCCGTCGATATCAAGCTTCACACCTTCTGACGGCTCTTTGCCAATACCGATGTTCCCTGCGGAATTGACACTTAATATTTCCTCTCCGGCCTCGGTGAAAAGGTTAGTGTGTCTGTGTTCTGCAAAGCCAATAGCTTCAAGGCTGTCCTCGGTTCCTGCCAGCCAATGGCCTTTTTCCTCGTCCCAAATGATCCTGCCTTCTTTGGCACCGGCTGCTTTAATCCCCTCACTCAGAGTGAGCACACCTGAGATGTCTGCCGCGGCTGCGGTAAGCTTGCTTCCATCTGCTGATATGCTGCCCGCTGTCAGGCTTTCCGTCGAAACGACGCCTGTTGAGATAGTTTCTGCCGTAATATCCTTGGCTGTCAAACCACCTGTCACTCCAACGCTGGCAGCCGACAATTTGCCGCTGATGCCTGCATCCCCGGTAATATCAAGCTTTTTAGCCGGATTTGTGTTGCCTATTCCCACATTGCCCGATTTTACAGTCAATACTCCGGTTATGTTGGTTATTTCAGCATGTGTATGGCCATTCAAGGAGATGTTCTTCAGGTCTCCCTCTATTCCGGCCTGCCACATCTTGTCGGCTTCACTCCAGAGAAGCCTGGCTTTCTTTGGATCTCCTGAACGGGTAAATTCCACGCCGCTGCCTGCATTGAGAGCTCCGCTCACACTGATATTCCCGGCTGCTATTATATCTGCATCAAGAGTGCCGCTGACAGCAGCGCTGGCTGCAGTGAGCCTGCCTGAAATACCGGCCTCTCCGGCAGAAATTTTCCCGCTGATATCCGCATTTCCTTCCACATCCAGTTTTTCTGAAGGTGAAGCGGTGCCTATTCCGACTTTCCCGTCCTTTGCAGTGATAATACCTGTAATTGCAGTAAGCTCCACATGCTTGTGGTCATCGAAGCACAAGGTTTTCAGGCCATCTGTGGTGCCGGCCTGCCATATTCCGCCGGCCGCCTCGTTCCACAGCAACTGGGCATTTGCAGCCGTTCCTCCTCTGTAAACCTCGATACCTGCACTTGTGTTAGCAGGTGAAGGCGCGGTGCTGTACCTGTTGATTGTAATTATATTATCTTCCACCTCAAGAGTTTTAGTGTTTACAGTTACAACATCACCATTTACAGTAAGATTTCCTTCCACGGTTAAATTTTGGGTAACCGTGGCATTTGCCGTTTTCAGCAATCCGCTTATATCGGCATCGGAGCCCTTAATGCTGCCCACTGCTGAAATGTTCCCGGATATTATGGCTCCGTTGGCCCTGATATTTCCTGAAACATCAAGCTTGGCTTCAGGCGCCGTCTTTCCGATTGCCACATTTCCGCTGCCGTCCACCAATACTGTGGCGGAGTCACCTGAATACAAACTGTTGTGCTTATGCCCGGAAAGTGAAATGTTTTTGAGATTGCTTCCGGTGCCGGCCTGCCAGGAATCACTTCCCGCATTCCAGTACAGTATTGCAGCGTCTGCACCCTCCCTGTATAATTCGAAGGAGTCCATGGCGGTCACCTTTCCATTGACAAAAGCACTGCCCGTTACCTCCAGGGTGTCTTTTACCTGCAGCTTCCCGTTTACAATGGCATCTCCGGCCACATCAAGCTTGGCCTCAGGCGCTGTTGTACCTATTCCAATATTGCCGCTTTCATCCGCAGTCACAGCAACGGTTTTTTCATCCGGAGAATACAGCTTCCAGTGTGTATGCTGGCTGTCGAGAATAATGGGATCAAGGTTGTCGCCATACCCCAGATACCATTTCATATCGGCTTCCTTCCATATGATTTTTGCGGGATCAAGCTTTGTGCCGTTATTACCCTCTCTTTCAACTTCAATGCCCTTTTTCAGAGAGAAATCTCCTGCCACCTTCAGATTTCCGTTTACTTCAGTACTTCCCGCAATCAGTTTCCCGGCAATGGTTGAAGCTCCGGCTATATTCATATCCCCGCTGACAACAGCGCTTCCTGCCACATCCAATCTTTGCCGGGGTGTGGAATTACCTATTCCCACATTTCCCTTGCTGTCTGCGGTTATAAATCCAACCTGCCCTACTCCGATTATCCACTGGTTCAAATCCTTTACCCACTTGATTACCGGCTTTGGCTCCTCATCCCTGTCTATCTGGATACCGTCCTTTAATATCAGGCTGTTTTTGATATATGCACTGCCTGCTGTGAAATCACCCTCAACTGCCGCGGAAGGGGTCTGAATACTTCCGTCCTGATTTATCCTTAAATGCTGGGTGCCGTTGGACATACCCACTTTCCAATTGCTTTTGGCCTCATCCCAGGCCAGTATGGCACTGTTTTGAGTATTTCCCCTGAAGATGGAAATACCGCTGTCTATCTTTTTCAACTCACCGGAATCAAACCGGTTGAGAGTTATGGAATTGCCTACTACTTCAATGTTCGAGCTGTTTATCCTGGTGAGACCTCCCCTGACATCCAGATTCCCCAGAATTGTCAGGTCCTGCCCCACTGTGAGGTCATGTGCCACATCCACACTTCCCGAAGCCCGGGTGCTCAGGGAAAGGATATCACCTTTCTCATTATAAAGCTGTCCGTGCTTATGCAGCGAATCGGCATTTTTCTGGGTCGTGAGCTTGTCCCATACCTTCCCGGAGGCTATTTCCTTAAGTTCATCACCCAAGCCCATTTTCCAGACCTGGGCGGCTTCATCCCATATCATTCTGGCTTTAGGTTTCGCATCACCCCGGAAGATTTCTATACCGCTCTCGTTAAGCGGCGGAGTGCTTCCTTCAAATTTATTAAGCAGGAGAACACTGTCTTCCACCTGACTCTCGATTTTGTTTACTATATTGTTAACAGACGTAACTGTCCCTATTACATCCAAATCGCCTTTTACGGTCACTGAGCCTTCAACCCCGAGAGTTCCGTTTATTTTGGTATTTTTACCGATGCCGATATCTCCGTTGGTATTGAAGCCTATGGCAGAGGTTCCGTTTTTGTCACAAAGCATGCTGTGATTGTGGAGTTTATCTGCTGACAGCTTTTGTGTAAGAGTGTCCCACTTATCTCCATAGGGAAGCTCTTTCATATTGTTTCCCGTGCCGATTTTCCATGTTCCTTCAGCTTCATTCCAGATTATCTTCGCGTTAGGCGCACTTCCGCCCCGGTAAACCTCCAGGCCGCCTTCATTTTTGATGGGTACGCTGGTACCGGTATACCTGTTGACAACTATGGTATTGTTGTCAACATTTATTGTCGTGGTATTCAGCACAGATTGCTTGCCCTTTATTGTAAGATCGCCTTTTATGGTAACCGAGCCGTCCACACCCATGTCACCCTTTACCGACGCATTTTTTTCAACAGCCACATCGCCGTCTATATTCAAATCGCCCAGCATTTGCACATTTCCATCCACATCAATATCTACAATCGGCGTGCCCTCTTCATCTGTAAGGGCACCGTGGCTGTGAAGCCCATCCGCCACCTGTCCGTGGGTGAGATATTCCCATTCTATGCCGCTGGGTATTTCAATCAGACTTGGACCGGTTCCAATCTTCCATTTGTCACTGCCCTCGTCCCAGATCAATCTGGCATTGGGCAGCCCCTCACCCCGGTAAACCTCCAGGCCGCCTTCCGAGATTGGCTGCTGCCCGTTATTCGGTTTATTGACCAAAACCACACTCTCTGTAATCACCTGCTGAACTTCGGTGAATTCGGTCTTATTCTTTACCGTGAGATTTCCATCAACCGTCAGGTTCTTGGCAACGGCCAGATCAGAATAGACCTTCACATCGCCGGAGGGAGTTCCGCTCATTACAAGATTGCCATCCCCGTTGTAGAATTCGCTGTGGCTGTGGTATAAGTCGGCATTGGTTCCGGTGGTCAAATCCTGCCAGGACTTTCCATAGGGTATATTATACATTTCAGTTCCAAGGCCTATTTGCCAGCGCTGATCTTCTTCATTCCACACCAGCCTGGCACTGGATTCCTGACTTGGAACTTCAATTCCACCTTTGGCAACAATACTGCCTGTGACAGTTATCTTCTTATCGATATTGATATTTCCCTTGTCATCAGCAGTGAGAGCCGCTCTTCCGTCAGTTCCGAAAACCGTACTGTGTTTGTGGAGCTCATCAGCATTTGACCCGTTATGTATCTTTTCCCAGTCAGGACCGTAAGCCAAATTGTACAATCCGCTTCCGCCGTCACCCTCCTTTATGTCAGTACCAGCCTTCCAGCTCTTGCTCACTTCATCCCAAACCAGTTTTGCATTTGGCCTTTCTCCGCCTCTGAACACCTCCACACCGCTGCTCTGTATCCTTGGATCTATTTCGCCGGTCTTCGGAGTGTATTTGCTGACGGTAAGCATATTGCCGGTCATAATAACATTCGTGGTATTAAGGGTTGTATTCTCCCCGCTTACCTGTATGCCTCCCGCTGCCGAAAGAGTTCCTGCAACAGCGGCATTTTTTGAAATATTGACACCTCCGCTTGAATCCACCTTGAAAGCCTCCGCATTATTGGCATTGACTGTCAGTACTCCATTGACATTCATATTGCCATTTGCTTTGAGCTCCCCGCTTATTACCTTGCCTGAAAATTTGGTATATGGAGAATGTACTTCCAGCCCGTCATTCTGGCTCAGTGTTCTGTCAATGAACCCTGTTAAATACGGCAGGTTCAGCTTGTCCTTTTCTCCTATGGATATCTTTGCAAATTCCTGAGCCGTCCCCTGGGTCACAGCATATGTACGGATTTGTGTTATACCGTCTGCCTCTTTTTCAGCTACTTCCGAGACAGTCTTCCCTCCGGCTTCAGTGGAACTGAGCCTTACTCTGGCAAGTACCACTTCCTTGCTGGGATCTTCGGGCATATCACTTCTATGTTTGATTCTTCCGCGTTCCCAGATGTGTATTTCCTTGTCACCGCCTTTTTTGTTGTCCTTGTCGGCGGCGGCCTCTTCATATACGACAGTAATATATATGTCTTTATTTGCATCATACCCTGATAAATCAACAGGATTGTCGGGATGGTTATCACAAATCCAGATCTCCTGGCTGAACTTTTCATTTGTTTCCTCAACTGCTATTCTATTAAGTGCAAGGCCCTGGGAAACTGTAACCTGAGGATAGCCTCCCACTGGGGTAACGGTCAATCCGTCTACAACTCCCCAGTCATGAAAAAACCTGTTATGAAGGCGCTGAAGTTTCATATGGTATTCCTGCTCAAGTGCAAGGTCCTCTTCCTTCAGCAACAGACCGTTAAAATACTTCATACGCTTGATTTCGTTTGACATTTTTCGTTCCTCCGAATTCTCAAATTTATGAAACCTAATCTTTATGTTTCAGTTAATTGCTCTCTCCCTCTTTTGGAAGCAACCCTTCCAATGCCTGTATGGCTCCGCTGATCCTCAAAAGTGTCTGTGTAAGATTTGTACGTTTTGCGTCCAATTCCTCAAGTATTTTTTGTCCGTTCTCGAACTCATTTTTCAGTTCATTAACTCTTTTCTCCAGCAGTTCTTTCACTCTTCTCCCTCCAATCCGTCAGTATTTTCATTTATTTAGCCTTAAGGGCGGTAATTCTTTTCTTTAATTTGGCAATAAGCTTTTCCTGCTCCTTGACTTCGCTTACCAGAACCGCAATTATCTCCATGGGGCTGATTGCCTTTTTATCATTTGCCGAGAACATCTCGGGAACCTCTTCCGCTATGAAGCCCAGGGTTCTTCTTTTCATATCCCCCTTGAAATTGAATTCCACCGGTTCCAGCTTTTCGAACGCCGCCTGGGCCGATGACTTTTCAAGGTCTGAAATATTTTGCTTATATTCTCTGGTTGAGGAATAATACAGATTTCCGTCCACATAGGTTCCTCCGCTTGCATAGAGGCGCAGCCTGTCACCCCCGTTGCCATAAAAGGAATAACTGACAGTCCTGTAATAGCCGCAGGGATTGCTGACCCAGCTATAGGGGCATGTTCTGACAAATTCGCTGTAGGAATATGACTGCAGATTGGAGTCATTCGCTATTCCTATTTCAAGCGTCATGTTTTCCCCGCCGCCTCGCTGCGGGTCGGAATAATACCTTATCCAGGCCGCATCCCCGCTGCCTCCATACTTGTCTCTTTCCCACATGATACCCTTGACGTCACAGTTTCCCACTCCCGGTACGATAGCACCCTTTGCAATGAGATTTCCTGTCACTCTCATGGTTCCATGCACATCCAGATTATCCCAGATGGATACCTTTCTTTCCTGGCCCGCCGACCTGTTTCCAACAAGCATCAGCGTTTTGTAGCCCGAAATGTCATTGGATATTTCCGAATTCCTTGAAGACGCCTCGGTAAAACCGCTCCAGGCTGATGTAAACCTTATGGGATTTGTACTGCTCATGATTCGAGTCATGCCAACCGCATCAAAACTGTCCTTGGGTTCTGCGGTTCCTACCCCGGTACCTCCTGAGGCCATAAGGCATATATTGTCATCCCCGTCGTTTGACGTTCCGATTTCAAGGGTACACGCTTCACCGCTTCTCGGGTAGTATTTGACCCATGCTCCATCCCACAGGCCTCCTCCCGGATCATTTGGAAAAACAATACCGTTGTTTCCCGAACCTGCAGTTACATTGAGAGCCTGGGAGAGCTGCATGCTGCCGTTTACCTGGAGAAGCCCGTTCACGTCCAGCCTGTCCCATATGGAAACCTTCCTGCCCTGTCCTGCCGATTGGTTGCCCACTATCATCAAGGCCTTATGGTATACGGTATCGTTGCATATTTCTGCCTGGTTGGTAGTAAGGTCCGGAAAGGCGGTCCACTCCGATGTAAGTCTTATGGGATTTGATTTGCTCAGCAGTCTTATACTGCCGGATACCTCAAGCTTGTCGGATGTAGCATTAACCGGGCCTATACCCACATTTCCGCTTGAATTCCAGGATAGAGCCGGCCTCTGACCATTCTCGGTGGTACCCAGCATGCCCCCCTTCAAGCCGGTCAGCGCCGGCCCTTCAACGGGCTGGGAACCATATGGCCGTCCTTCTCCATACCAGGCCAGGCCTGTTACGGAATTACCGGGGGACATCAGTATTCTTTCGGGCACAGACAAGCCTGTCCTGCCGGAAACAGTTCCTGAATTATCCACCTCCAGAACAGTTCCCTTTGAGGAAAACAGCCTGCTGTGGCCATGAGAATCCACAAAGGATTTGTTTATCATCTTATCCCAGCCCGCACCACTTGCTATGGGACCTAAATCAAGGCCTATTCCGGCAAGCCACCTTGCCTCCTGCTCGGACCATACAATGCGGGCATCCGGGTCGGAAGCGTTTCCTCCTCTGAAGACTTCAAGTCCTCCGTCCCTTTTTTTCCACAATTCCGGATTGATCACATTTATACTGTTCACCTGAAAGATATTTTCCTCGGTTTCAAACTCATGAGTGATCTTTCCATCTTTTTTGGAAATCAATTGTCCCCGAAACCAAAGGTCCTTGGCAATCTCAACCTCTCCGCTGAATTTGACGGATTCTGAGTTTATATCCAAATGGTGTTCCCTTGTCTTCACATCTAACGTCTCGGTGAGGTAGGGCATCTCTTCAATTTCTTCACCCAATTTGAATATGAACCTTTGCAGTTCAAGCACACGTGCATAGGGACCTGCATATACCCTTAAGGGGGTTCCGTCCGTATCCGCGTCAAATATGCAGGTACTGTCAATAATAACTTCCTGGTAGGTGTCCCTTTCACCATCATTATTGATAAATTCCCGCTCTACGACTTTTGGTACAATCCGTGCCAGGATAACATCCTTCTTTACGTCCTTGGGTTTTTCACTGCTGTGACTCAGTTTTGCACATTCCCAAACATGTATTTCCTGGCCCTGCCCCTTTTCATTATCCCTGTCAGCTCCGGTTTCACAGTAGCTGACGGTTATGTAGATGTTTGCGCCTGCAGGATATTCGGAAAGATCCAGAGGATTTTCAGGATGTCCCTCATATATCAAAATCAGCCTGCTGGTACTCTCTTTTACATCCGGCCCGTATTCTCCATCTACCGAATCCAGCGCCGCTCCTTCAGTAACGACCACTTCCATATTACCGTCAATTACAGGATTGACCTCGAGGCCGCCCACTATTCCCCAGGTATGGAGATAGCGGTTATGGATTCCCTGTAGTCTTCTGATGTAATCCTTGTCATGGCTGTAGTCTTCTGCTTTTAAAAGGAGTCCGTCAAAATAGTTCATTCTTTTTAATTCTTTTCCCATTTGCCTCTTCCTCCGGATACTCAAAATACTGCCAGAACTCTGGCATTAATAAATAAGTTCATTACGAAACAGAGGCTTCATCTTTATTTAACAGTTCCTCAAGTACCTGTATGGCTCCGTTGATGCGAAGCAGTGCATATGTGATATTTGAGCGTTGAATATCCAATTCTTCCATTGCCTTCTGTCCGGCTTCAAGCTCAACTCTGAGCTCATTTATTCTTGACTCCACTTGTTCTTTCATTTTGTCCTCCATTCCGCTTTTAGTGCGGTTACTCAGTCAGTATTGATTAGTTCCTGCCAGCAGCCATCTTGTCCAGATCCTGCTGCATTTTATTTATTGACTTTCTTTGATCCTTTACCACACTTGTGAGTACGGCAATAATCTCCATTGGGCTTATGGCCTTCTGATCGTTAGCCGCAACCGCATCCGGCATATCTTCCGCAATGAAGCCCAGGGTGGTCTTTTCGCTGTCACCCTTGAAATTAAAGCTGACAGGATTCATTCCTTCCAGGATTTCTTTTGCCTTTTTGGTGGAAAGTGAATTAATGTTTTCCTTCAATTCACGAGAAGAGCTGTAGTAAAAATATCCGTCCACATAAACTCCTCCTGTGGCGTAGAGCCTGATACGGTCTCCTCCGCCATAGTATCCCCCCGTACCCACGTCATTGGATATGCCGATTTCAAGAGTCATGTTCTCTCCGCCGCCACGGTTCAGATCAGAGTAGTATTTTATCCAGGCAGCATCACCAGTGCCGCCGTAGTAGTTTTTGGGGAAGGTTATTCCATTGTTGTCTCCGCTCCCCACACTGGGTACGATTGCACATACGGTTTGAATATCGCCGTTGACCTGTGTGGTTCCGTTTACATCAAGCCTGTCCCAGATAGAAACCTTTCTGCTGCCACTGGATTTGTTGCCCACAATCATCAACGATTTATAGTTAGTGGTATCATTGCATATCTCCGCCTGATTTCCAGCCTGATCGGGAAACCCGCTCCAGGAGGATGTAAAGCGCAAGGGATTTGAACCGCTGAGTACCCTCATCCATCCACTGACATCCAGCTTGTCGTTTGGATTTAGTGTTCCCACTCCCAGGTTGCCGGATGCCATTAATGAGATGTGGTCATTGGCGTCATTTGAGGTTCCTATTTCAAAGGTACAGGCTTCTCCGCTCCGCGCATAGTACTTCAGCCATGCAGAATCCCCTGAGCCTCCTCCGGGATCGCTGGGAAATATTATTCCGTTCCTGCCGCTGCCGGCACTTGGGGTGAGAGCCTGAGTAAGCTGCATATTGCCGTTTACATACAGGAAGCCGTTCACGTCCAGCCTGTCCCAAATGGCTACCTTCCTGCCCTGTCCGGCAGATTGATTACCAACAATCATAAGAGCCTTATGATAACTGGTATCATTGCTTATTTCAGCACAATTCTTATTTCCGTCAGGAAAGCCGCTCCACATGGAAGTAAATCTGACAGGGTTGGATTGGCTTAATATACGGAGGCTCCCTGTGACTTCCAGTTTGTCATCCTTGGGGCTCGGAGTATCAATACCCACATTTCCCAGACTGTTCCAGGATATTATGGGTCTCTGCCCACCGTCGGTAGTCCCCATGATTCCCCCTTTAAGGCCGTACAGGACCGGACCGTCCACATTTATTCCGGCAAAAAGCTTGTCGCTGCCGAACCATCCCAGTCCGTGGGCTGTATTGTCGGAGGTTCTCAACAACATTGTCTTGTCTCCCAGACACAGGTTTCCCTTTACTGCCAGGTTTCCCGAGGCGTCAGCTTCAAGGGCATTGCCTCCCGGATAGCTCAGAACGGAATGTTTATGCAGTTCATCGGCTATATCACTTTTTATAAGTCTTTCCCACACAGGGCCATAGGCTATATCCCAGAGGTTGCTGCCCAGACCGATCTTCCACTTTTTATCCGTTTCCGACCAGACAAGTCTTGCATCGGGAGAATCCGTGGAATCACCCCTATATACCTCCAGACCTCCATCCTGCGGTTTCCATTCACCCTCTTCCGGCCTGCTGTTAACCTGGACAAAGCAGTTTGAGATCAGGAGTTCATTTGCCTTTGCATCATCATTTTGCAGTTTTCCGTTAACTATAAGATCTCCGGCAACATTAACAGAACCGGAAAAATTGGCTTTTAAAGCATTAACCTCCAGTCCCGTGCCGGCATTACCCCGGTCCACAGCCTTGATGAAGGGCATCCCCTTTATATCCTCGGTTAATTTGAAAATAATTTTTTCAATGGCGAGTACACGTCCCGCAGGTCCCGCATACCTCCTCAACTGAGTTCCGTCCGGCTGGGTTTCAAATATACAGTCCTTCCCCAGGTACTTCTTATTATCCACCAACTTCATCTGTACTCTTGCCAGAATTACATTTGCCTTGTCATCCTTGGGCTTGACCATAGCATATTTTATGCGTCCCCGTTCATATATGTGGATTTCCTGTCCTTTGCCCTTTTCCAGGTCGTCCTTGTCCATAAGCTCTTCTTCATAGCTGACAAAAATGTAGATGTCATCTCCCGCACTGAAGGGAGACAGATCTATAATACTGTCAGGATGCTTGTCGGTAATATATATGTACTGGCTGGTACTCTCACCGTTGCTGTCCTGCACCTGGTTTATTGCAATCCCTTCCTTTACTGCGACCTTCAGATATTGTACTGACGGTTCAACCTCCAGTCCTGCTACGATACCCCAGGTATGCAGGTAACGGTTGTGAAGCTGCTGAAGCCTTTTTTGATAATTCTGATCAAGCTTATAGTCTTCCGCATCCAACAGGAGTCCGTCAAAATAGCGCATTCTTTTTAATTCTTTACCCATTGCCACTTCCTCCGGATTTCATAATGTTTTAGTCAAAGTTATGCTTAATCCTCAATCATTCCGCCAACCAGAGTCTCTCTTCCCACTTTTGAATAGACTCCGATTCTCAATGCAGGTATCTCAACATTAAGCTTGTAATTGGTATAAAAAGGTTTTTCGTTTTCAATAACCCTGCGCATCAGTGCAACCTTGTTGTTCAGCATGCTTCTGCTGTGCGCCGGGATTATAGCGTTTACTGAAAAGAAGCAGGGGGACGAGCTGCCAACCATGGTGTTCTGACCGACTTCTCTTTTATTTCCTATTCTTGCAGTCTCCTGAAACTCATTGATTGATATGGTAGTCTCATCACCTGCATAAAGCTGCAGGTATTCCAACAATCCGTTACAGGTTCCGCGCTTTTTGTATAGCTGTACAATGGCGCCGATCATTTGCCTGTTTATTGTTTTGCGCGGCTGTTCCAGCGGCAGGACCTGATTTTGAAGGGAATTCTTCAGCTCCTTGTCTTCAGTGCCGAAAAAGTCGGCTGTATCCTCCAGTTCAAGTGCCACCCATCCGGCAAGCCACTCCAGAAACTGCGGAGGGGTCCTGTCAGGATCCAGATACAGGTCAAATTCGTTCAAAAGTTTTTCAATTCCCACCGTTTCCTGCAGTTCTGTACCTCCCGACAGAATCTGCTCAAAGGCCTTAAGGAAACGGCCGAGAAAATAGTCTTCGCTGTCCTCGGTATTTCCCTTCTGAAATATTCGAGGGAGGTATTGGGTATATTTGCTGTATTCAGGATAACTCATGCTTCCACCTCGATATTTAATTCTTTTAGTTTAATAAGCTGATAGGGCTTGAGGGACGGTGCATCAAGTTCTATATGCCTGACGTGATCTATTCCCGCAATCCCTTCCACCAGATAATACAGATCGGATTTATACAGGTTTCTTCCAAGAGGCCAGCCTTTTTTGTCCTCACCGCCAACAATAGGATCAATATGCTGCGCTATGACATTTCTTACAGTATCGGCGATTTTGCCGTCCCTGGCCGACACCTGCAGGTTGATGCTGATATCCTGATAGTCAGGGTCTACCACATGCACACGGTTTGTGAGCACTTTTCTTTCCGAAAGATATTGCCTGACATACTGTTTGATATCATAGGTTTCCTTCATCAAATCAAGCTGATTTTGTGTTGACACTATGAGAATCACAGAAACATGTCCGAATTGTTCCGAATCCTCCGATTTGTTGTTTTCCATGTCTCTGTTGGACAGACATATGGTTCGCGCGGTGATGTCGGGAAAAACCTCCCTTATCCCGGGCTTTTCCATAAGGGCCCTGTAAGCCAGCAGCTCATAATCTTCCACAGTAACAGCTCTGGTACACTCCGAAAGCTGTTGTACTCCCCTGCGTATTCCCGAGGCAAGTCCCTCCCCTTCCTCCAGTTGTATTCCAAGCAGATTGAGAAAACGCAGATAGTTTTGCTCCGGTATCTGATCAATACGGTAAATAATCATCTCACACAGCCAGGCAAACAACTCCACCAGAGTTATTCCGGGGTCTGAAGGATTGTGGTTTGTCCATTCCGGAGCATACACCGGGATTAGGGATTTTGCCTCCTTTATCAGTTCTTCAAAGGTAATTTCGTCCAGACTTTGTAATGGCAGCGACATTTTTCCACCTCCTTTCCTTTTTTAAGTCATACAATCGTCACACAATTCTGCTCCGGGCACTTCGGCAACCTTTTCCAGATATCTTCTGTCTTCCTTCAGAATATCTGTTATACGGCAGTTATCTCCTGTATAGCCTGCATCATGTATTATTTGCGTGTCCCTGTTCAAAAGGTATGGGAACCGCAGCTCAGGCTTTTTGTTTATCAGGTGGTCACCGCTGTATACCAGTTCATCCTCTTCCAGGAATACATCCCCTGACAGCACCTCGGTTATTTTTAAAGGAGCAGTATTTGTATACTCGTCATTCCGGCTCAAATAGACCACATCCCTTGGCTCAAGTATGGCCATTTTAATAAAGAAGGTCTCCTGTCCGCCTTTTATTTCATTCAATATGAAGGACCGCAAAGTAAGATCTGGAGTCACTGCAAACTGGATGTCACTTCCCACTGGATAGTCCGCGGACAGTGGATCACCGTCATAGGTACTGCATTCAAGAACATCTCCGTCCACGGCCTTGATAATCAGTTTTTCAGGAGGAAGATTTCTGTAGGTCAGCTCTATCTGATGACCTTCCCTGAAACCTTTAACCAGCAAGGTTTTTACACCTTTATCCTGTTCCAGCTTTTGAGCAAGTGCGAATACAATCCTGTTGTCCCTGCTTTTTACGGCACTGTACGCAGGATATGTGACACCGGGCTTATAGGGTCCGTCCTTTAGCTGCTCAATATTCAGTGTGTAGCACTGGACGGAGGACTTGACCGTAATGTCGGAAATATAATCAACACCGGGAGTATTCTTTATCACAGAGCACACTTCCGATATGTACAGGTTCTTGCCCAGGGACCAGCCCGTCTTTTCCTGGCCGCCGCGCAGCGGGTTCAGAAATTCCCTGAGATTGTCCATTATCTGTCCTTCAATTATTTTTCCAGACTCAGGAGTTGTATATTTTACCGCTGCTTCAACTCCGATACGTATATATTCCGGGCCTATAACATCCAGCCTTGGAAATTGGGAGGTGTTTAGTACCGCTGCAATCCTGGTGGCCAGATACCTGTCAATTTCGTTCAACATCTCCTGGCTGGGAGATGGTTTTGGGTTGCTGTATTCCGGAACCACTATGACAGTCGCCTTGCCCGGAGTGAAATCCAGTTCCCTGTCCATTGTGGGAAAGCATTTGACAATTGCTATCTGTGGAGCTGCTTCACGTACCAGCCATTCCACATCCTCACAGGTAATACCCCGATCCCAGCTTTTCAAAGTATGCGGTCCGCGAATTCGTGCTTCCTCTGCCTCCTCCTGGTTAAATCCCCCATCGGCTCCCACAGGATTGGTAACCGAATCGATTTCTGCAAAATTAACCCAGGTCTTTTTAATTGTGTCCGCCTCCACATTCCCCCGTGAACCTCCTCCATATCTGTAATCGGAAATAATATTTTCTTTCCCCGCAGGAGGAATCATTCCGCTTTTCCCATCCCCGAAGGTCAGCTTTCCGGTGTCCGCATCCAGCATATAATGCCTGCTTTCGGGGCCTGAGAGTGAGAAGGTCTGTACTTCCTCCCATAGTACCGGAGCTACCTGTCCAAGAATTTCCTTCACCTTTATCACCTGATTGGGAAGAACAGGTGTACGTGTGAATTGGAACACCTGGCTTGGCTCTCCGTTGCTGGAACCCAGTATCTCATCTTTCAGAGTAACCGCATTGGCGGCCCATACCGTATTTGAATATACGGCATCAAGCTTGGGGAAAATGTCAAAGTCTCCCTCTTCCAGCCTTGCACGAATCCAGTATTGAGCCGTTCCAAAAAGAGCGGCCTTTTTGATATCCAAAGGGATTGACAACTGCTGTATCTCCCGTCTTGTAAAATCCCTTATTGCATCATTCACACTTAAGGTAAGCCACTTTCTTCCGTTCCAATACTCCCAGGCTACCACCGGCTTGTCCCCCACCTGGTCTCCCTTAAGCGGAAAGAACATGGACAGGGGTAAACTGCTTATATCTCCGTCAAAGCCGAAATATAAGGCTGGATTTGAATCGGCACAGGTTGAAAACAGCTTGAAGGTCTTGCCCTGAGAGGAACATTCCGCCGTCCTGTCCACAAAAAGAAAATTGTTTTCGGTAATTACAGTTTCAGGATATACCTGTTTGGAATTGTATTCATAACTTATGAGTATTTCTTTTACCGATGGAGGAAGAAAGCTGGCCGCAGTGTACACAACCTGGGAAAGAGGCACTTCCTCCTCCTGGATTGTCACCGTCTTTGTGTCATACGCGATTGTACTGTCGCTTCCATAGTTGCCGCTGAGTATTCTGAATCTGATCCAATAGTCTTCCTCACCGTTCAGGTTGTATAAATTAATTGCAGGACACTTGAACAAAAGTATCCCATCTCTGGTAAACACCCCTGTGTCGTCCGAGATGACATTGCCTTTGTTTTTTGCATCTCCAAGCCGTCCAAACTCATTCCACTTGACACCGTTCCAGCACTCCAGGGCAATAACGGCATTTGTGCTCTGACTGGCTTCCCTTCCTTCTGAAAGCCATACTTCCAGGGATATGTCCGCAGTCTCCTTTGAGAATGCTTCCCCGCAGGATACATAGAAGCTGTCATTAAACGCCGGTCTTTCACCAAAAAGGTAAAAATCCTTTGTCAAATCCAAGGGTGCATAGTTGAATACTGCCGACTTTGGCCTCAGCGCAGCTTCAGTAATCCTCACTCCCAGCTTCATGGCTTCAACCTCGGGCATCAGATCGGCATTCAGGAGCGGTGATTTCAATTCGGCAAATATCCAGTAATTTGTCCAGCTCTGATATTCATTGTTTTTATCAAATCCACATATGGTTTTAGGTGCTATTTCCCCTGCCTTTGAAAAGGAAATCTGCCCGCTTTGAGAAAAGGCCGATTGTCTGAGTCCTGCCTGAACCAGCAATGGCACAGCCTCTCCCTTATCATCAAAATAAAACCAGTTTATGTCGGCGGAAGCATTTATAGAGCCATTCTGTGCAAGCTGCATGTTCAGATTGATTGCAGCCTCCTTAAGGGACAGTATATCTTTATGTCCTATATAAACCCGGTGCAGAATAGGATTATCTCCTCTGAAAAGCTCGGCTTCCCTGCCGTCAGCTTCAACCGACAAAAGAAAATCAAAATCACTCCATTTGTCTTCGGCAGGTTCTATGCACGCCACCCTGACCAGACCCGGCCGGATTACCGTCAGGTCATTTTCAGTTTCAAAAACCACCTCTTCCTGATTTTCAGGCTGTGCAGACAGTTTTGTCCCGGCAGGTATGAAGCCGTCTTTACTCCAATCCTCCTTAAGCTTGAACATCACAGCCGCCTTTGCCACCTTGGGAGCAGTGGGGCTTACACCTATCAAATTCAAAAAGGCCGTAAAATTTTTGTCAGGTGCCTTGTTTAAGGCTCCCAGCACACGTTCCATCATATTTGCAAAAATATTCACAAGAGCATCTGCCTGTTTGTCCGATTTGATTTCACTAATATCCTCAAATTCGGGACAATGATACAGCAGCAGCCGTCTTATTTCGCTCACCAGGTCTTCCTGGCTTCGCTGGTCGATTTTAGGTAAGATTTTCGTCATTATTTTCCCACACTTTCAAGATAAAATGGATAAACAAGATTGTCCTTACTATTGCTGGATTTGATAATATACTCAATATTTATTTCTATAACGGGCTCTTCCATTCTCATGTTTGCTGTTACAGCTTCCACCTCTATTCTGGGTTCCCAATTGAGCAGCGCCTCATCAACATAATTCTGAATCAAGGTTGCGGTGTTTAAATCATTTGAAGCAAACACCATTTCATTTAGCCTGCAGCCGAAATCCGGCCGCATCACCCTTTCGCCCCTGGCTGTCCCCAGAATAAGTATAATAGACTCTTTTATAGATTCTTCTCCCACTGATGTTCTCATTTTTGCCTTTTTTACCGATACAGGATATTTGAGTCCCTTGCCCAAGAAATCTATTACTTCCATACAAACCTCCCGCCATGTTACGGCCTCCGGCCACATGGCCCACAATATTAATATTCTTTATATCTTCCGGCAGTTAAACCTGAAGCCCCGACTAAAAGGCGGCAAAGAAGCATGCTACAGCTAGCCTCCAATGAATACCGTGCCTACTGCGACGACCTTTCCCACAGGAAGATCCGCCGGGTCATTGCAGGTCATTGCCATATCGCCGTTTCTCGCGGCCATCTTCCCATTGATTTTGACAGTAGCACTCCCCAATTTGATGGTTCCCTTATTGCTGGGAGAAGCTTGAAAGCTGTCCCCGTTAGGAACATGGGACGGTGTGTTGGTGGCCGTTGAATCCACCGTCGCGGCAGGCTTTCCCATAATGTTCACATCACTGCTGAGACCCCCGTCAATAACACCTGTGAAAGGGTGCGGCAGCGGTACAGGTACTTTGCCTGACCCTACCGGAATCATTACAATATGTATGTCTGTGGCTATCACCTGATCGTCCTTCTTAGCTGCCGGTTGTCCCATATTCGTATCTCCCTTCAACTCCAAACAAGAGTATTTAAATAAATGTTGTACTAGTTTATATTTACGGTAGCACCCTTGATAGTCATATTTGCAGATGACTTGACATCCATGGATGAGGATGCTTCTATCTTTGTGGCCGCAGAGGACTTCATTTCAATGTCCTGTGCATTGACCGTGAACTTTCCCTTTGGAGCGGAAAATTCTATATCCTTGTCGGAGCTTACAGTTACTTTATTATCTTTTGTACTGATAATTATTTTGTTCTTCCCCGACTTATCAGTAACTTTGATACTCTCTTCCCCGTTTTTATCATCCAGTTCAAGTATGTGCCCCTTGCTGGACTTAAGTGTTATCTTCTCTTCTTTTTCCTTGTCCGAAAATTGCAGTATGTGACCGCTTCGGGATTTGATCACCCTGGTATTGTTTTTCCCGTCACTGTTGGTATCAGGAGGGGCATCCTTTCCATTCCACAATGCACCCATTATGAACGGCCGGTTCACATCTCCGTTTTCAAATGCCACAAGAACTTCGTCATCCACCTCCGGAAGAAAAAAGGCTCCTCGCTCTTTCCCTGCCATGAACGAAACTATTCTGGCCCAATTTGACTCCTCCATGCCCAGCAGTGGTATTTTTACCTTCACGCGGCCCGGACCCGGCTTTTCTGAATCATTGGCAGAATCATTCCTGACAACTACTCCTACCATTACGCCGAAAATCCGCTCTTCGTTTTTAATATAGTCAGTAAAATTTGAAATACTAATACCTTCACTCATATTCCAGTCCTCTTTACTCTGAATATTGTCATATATCCCGATTTATCCACATTATGTATGGTTGATACTATATAGTAGCTTCCACTGAAGCGCTCATCCATACCTAAAAGCTTTACCGACTTTCCCGCCCTTACCAGTGGATTTCCATAACACTTGCCCTGACCGGTTATAAATTCTTTGAGAAGGCTGTTGTAAGCAGCCTTTGCCGCATTCTGCGCCTCGCTCAGATCAATGAGGTTTTCTACCCAGGCTGCCACCGGAGATTCCTGAAAAGCCTTTGAAGAAACATCGAAGCCTGATTCCTTTCCATCCATCTTCGTGACTTCGTCACCCTTTTTTGCGGTGGCCTCGACTTCCTTTTTTTCCTTGACATCCCACCCCCGGATCACAACCGTGCTGCCCCGTGTAAGAGTCCTCAATTCAAGAGTCAGTTCCTCAAAATCCTTTCGGTAGGTAAAGTCAGGAAGTGCCGCAGCCTTTGCCGACCGTGATTTTACAAAGAACAGCTTCTTATCTTCCACATAAACTTCATAATCCAGGTAAGCCGCCCGTTTCAGCAAAAACTCATAATTGCTTACATTGTTTTGAAATACATATGGGTAAATGGTCTTGGTATCATCAGCCTGAACCGTCAGACCGTGCTCCTTTGCAATCTCACTTGCTATCTCACTGTCCTTTTTTTTGGTGAAAACCTTGTTCCGGGTGCCCATCCTGAGCTTGTGCAGAAGGTCGTAGCCCCGTATTTCCAATATTGAATGGCTGGCAAGATTCAGTTCCAGCGAGGTAATCTCTCCGCTCAGCATTGGTTCGACCTTGTCCAGGCCCATTGATAAGTCTATTTTGTCTCCCGGCTTGAAGGACTTAAGATCAATCCCCCTCCACTTGCCATTTTTACTGTCAACCATGTTAAGCTTGATGGAAAACATGGCAGGCAGGTTTATTTCATCTTCTACCGTGACTCCTTCAACCGCACCTATCAAATCACTTGAAAAATCAGTACCGTTGAGCTTGATTTTATAATTTGCAACACTTCCCATAATCTCATCACCTTAGTCCGGTATAACCAGAGTCCTTCCGAAATCGTTTTTAACCGGGAATCCGAATGGGTTGAGTATTTTATTGGCCTCGGCTATTATCCGCCATTTCATGGGGTCCTTCAGAGCCTCGTTTGCAATCAGGTCCAGCCTGTCGCCGCTCTTGACAATCCACAGTTTCCTGCAGGCCTCCCTGCCTTCGGCAATCTGGACTTTCTTTTCAGGCTCATCGGACATAAAGGTTACATCCATCTGTGATCTTACGGGAGTTCCATCCTCCATGAACATGGTAAATTTCTGCTCAATCCTGCTAAGGACACCCCTGTAGGTAAAGCCTCCCCAGATGAACAGGCATACCGGCGGCTTCTTTGTATTTTTCCCGCTGACCTTAGGGTCCAGAAGGGAAGTGAGTTTACCGGTCTCGCGCCTGACATCCTTTCGCTTTTCATAAGTATCATAGAACAGGGACACCTTGAACTCCGGTGTTTCAGACCTTTGGAACTGCTTTTTGTCATTTTCTCCCGTATACTTCCCTTCAAAGGAAACAGTATACTCATTGGGATTGAACATCACCGAAATCGGTCCCACACCGGCCAGATCCAGTGGTATTATTTGCGCTTTTTTTGCCATTATCTAAGACCCCTCCGATCTTTTTGAATTCCCAATCTTTTCTCCAGTATTCCGAATACTTTTTCGGCAATAAGGTTTACCTCCTCGGGACTGTCAACGATTGACACCTTTACAGCTTTGGGTGAAGCAAAAGCCTTTTCCTTTACCTCACTCCTGGCCGGAATAATGCTTTCCTCCTGCACTGCCTCTTGAGTATGGGGCTTTTCCTGTTTGGGCTTATATAGTATCAACCCGGAATGCCTGCTTTTCTGCAAATATCCGAGTATCTCTTTATCCGCCTGCACAGCAGCCGGAAATTTTTCTTCACCCTGGTGCCGCACTTCCCGGACTTCGGTCAATTGGGGAACTGTTATATAATTAAAGCTCTTCTGAGCATTAACTTTTTGAATATATGTATGCTCCAGCAGTTTATTTGTTTTCTCAGTCACTTTTTGGTGCAGCTCTCCGGTCCACAGCAGCTCTTTTAAATTTATTGTGCTGGGATAATCCGATCCTGCCGGCCTGTTCAGGCTTTTCGGCCTCAGATGCTCCGTGGGCGCATGTGCAGCATATGTGGCATATGTAGTTTCAGTCCGTTGTGGGCCGTAGACCTGTTCCGGCGGTGCGGCAGTCTCTGCCGGCTTTTCCACCCGGCCGGAGGTTTCGCCCTCATTTATTTGTTCATGCTTTTCCCGTATAAGCTGGAATTCTGCAAGGATATCAGATGCCATGCTTTTAGCCTTGAAATATTTCAATTCCTGCTTTGAGTCAGCGGCATAGGTTCTTATGTCACTGTGGGCGCTGCTGTGTGGTGCTTTTTCAAATACCGGCTCTTTATCATGGTCCCGGTATACCTTGCCCCTGTTTTCTCCTGCCTCCCCGCGCTTTTTGTGCTGAGTGACATTTTCAGCTTCAGTCCTGTTTTGTTGAAACAGGTGAATTCCCGAGGGGACAGGTCTTGTATCAACTGTTCCGTTCAGCTTGCTCCACTGCTTTTCCATGCCGTTTGGCATTATCAGTTTATCCCGGCTGATATTCCGGGTTGTTGTATTTAAAAGGGTACTGCCTTTAATAAAACTGCTGCTTAACGCCGTCCGGGTTTTTCCCTCTGAACCAGCTTTATATATGTAAAAGGGCACCGGCCTCTGAACTTCTCTTGTATGGTACACCGGCGCTTTTTCCCTGGTGAGAATGCCAATGGCAGGCCTGTATTCACTAAAGTGCAGAAAATTATTATTTATTACCTCCAGGTAGTTTGACCCGGCAGAAATGCCTGCTGCTTTTGGATTGCGGGAATTTATTCTGAAGATCAGTTTTCCCCTTTGACCCCAAAATCTGCTCATGGCATACTTCCCGACAATATTTTGCGTAAATTCCCCATTCAGTTGAAATTTAACTATTGACGATATGATTTTTACAGGCTTCAATTTGCTTATCTTCATAATTTTAAACCCTTATAGCTTCAAATACGCTTGAAGAGCGTATTCAACTCCCATCTTATGGCTGTAAAACAAGATATCTTGTGAATATTTATTTGGCTTCGGCTTATTTGTGCATTTGTAAACCGTTATGAGTCAATACTATGCTTTCAGCCGCCACTGCACTGCTGCTTGAACTGAAGGCAGGGCCTTCCCATTTTATGGGGCATGCCTCCAGGAAATTCCACCAAATCTTTGGATTTCCTGAATGGTCCAACAAACATATGGAGCCGTTCCTTCTTGTTATTACTCCGTTAATCACCTTCTGATACCAGTCCCAAAGGTACTCATCATTGGTAACTCCGTGTTTGAGGGTAATATCGCTGTATTTGGTCTGGGTGAGGAATGCGTACTCCTTATAGTTTTCGCCGCCGAAGGTTTTTCTTTCCACCTGGGTTTCTATGCTTAAGCCTGAAACGTCGGTAAACCCTCCTACGGCCACCCCCTCTATTTCAACAACAAAGTTAAAGGCAAGGTATGGATCCTTCCTGTGTCCCGGTACCCAAGTTCTTTTTGCTGCTAGGTTAACTATCTTTTGATCCATGGTATCCTCCTAAACCTCAAAAAAATCTTTATTATTTTCGTCTCCATTGAGGCTTTTATTAATCTCACTGACTTCCCTGCACCAGCGTCCCCTCTCAAAGTGCTCAAGACCCATTACTGTTTTGTAATCCCAGTGCAGGTAATAGGACAAAAAGGCTACCTCCTCGTAGAGGCGGTCGAGAGGGTAGCCGGTTATTCCCCCAGATTCTCAGCCTCAGCTTCAAAGCTGTAATCACATTTGGGACACTTGGTTTTTATTATATTTGAACCGTTCTGGTTAATTCTGTTATACAGTTCCTGCAGGTATGAAAAGTCCGAGGTATATAATTCTTCAATTATTCTTGGAGTTATCATCTTAAGCGTACCCAGGCTGGTAACAACCCTGGACAGCAATATTACCGATAAATATGCGGGGTTTTGCTGCACTCTTGCATCACGAAGCGGCATTATTTCATCCGCAGCAGTTGCCAATCTCATTATTCCCTGCTTATGCACCGTACCTGTCTCATCTACGAATCCTTTAGGCAGAGTAAAGTTAAACTCGGTCTGTAAAATATCCATTATGTGAAACCTCACTTTATTTATAAACTTATTCATTTGCTATGTGACAATTTTAAAAGTTATCTTGCAGAGCCCTCCATGGGTTGACGTGGAGGGTCCGCAAAACAATTTGAAACAAGCCTTCCATTTTAGGGGTAAAAACTATCTGGAACGGATGCCGGACATAATCTGAATACTTTGATTGATCGGATTTTTGAAAGTATATTATCATATCAGCATACTGCACCAGGACACGAGCAGTCCGTCACTATTTAACTCTTGTAACGCCCTCATGAGCAAGTTCTATTGATTCAACGCTGACCTCGTTGCCTTTTGCACTCAATGCACTTACGTCGTATTTGATAGGCCATGCCTCCACGATATCCCACTGAGCCTTTTCATTGCCTTCCTCATCCACAAGGATGATGGACAAGCTTTTTCTGTTATTGAGTGCGCCTTTTTGCACAATAGTCTTACGCCAGTTATATAATTCCATTGAATCGGTAAGACCTCTTTTGAGTGTCACATTACCGAATTTTGTAAGGCCGGACAATTTTCTGGAATGCGGTGCATCGGTTCCCTCTCTGTATTCAACAGCTTCTGTCGACACGTCAGGAATGGTTGCATCAGAAAATGCCGCAATCTGAATTCCGTCTAATACAACTCTGAATCTAAAATTTCTGTATGGATCATTTCTCTTACCTGTAGCCATGGTTTGAATCTCCTCTCCGGTTATTATTTAGCAAGCGTCTTTTGGCTTACCTTGATTATTACAAATTCTGCCGGTTTCACTGGTGCCACACCGACTTCAATTACCAGTTGGCCTGCATCTCTTGTGGCAGGAGGATTGTTTTCCTCGTCAACCTTTACAAAGAATGCCTCTTCTGGTGTAGATCCATATAGGGCTCCATCTCTCCATACCCTTGTCAGGAAGGCTGAAAGATTTCTCTTTACCTTTCCCCACAAAGATGGCTCATTTGGCTCGAATACTACCCATTGGCTTCCCTTGTCAACCGACTCTTCAATATACATCATTAAACGTCTGATGTTTATGTATCTCCATTCGGCATCGGAGGAAAGAGTTCTGGCTCCCCAGATGCAAATGCCTTCAGGCAGTGAGCGTATTACGTTTATACCAATTGGGTTCAGGAGTTCCTGTTCTCCCTTTGTAACTATTTTTTCAACTCCCACAACCGTATCCAGGAAGCCGTCGGTGGTTCCTGCAGGCGCCTTGTGAACACCGCGCAGAGAATCTACATATGCATAGGTTCCCACAACCGAACCTGACGGGGGAATAAGCTTTTTCTTACCGGTAAGGGGATCATTGATGTACACCCATGGATAATACAGGGCACCAAATGAACTGTTGAAGGCATTTCCTGCATATTTTTCAGTTGCACCTTCTTTGAAGTTTTTTACCTCCTGTGGAGTAAGTCCATGAGGAGGATCGGCTACAAAGAAGCAATCCTTTCTCAATCTGCAGTAGTTGAGCATTTCCAGGATAATGTCACGGCTTCCGGTCATATCTGCAATATCCGGGGCAGCCAGAATATTGATCTCGTCTACCACATCAAATGCATGAATACCGATTACCTGGTTTTTCTTGTCCAGGTATTCAACTGAGGAGATACCGTTTTTTCCGTCCAGCAAAGCTACAAAATCGTCAGTATCAGCGGGCTTCTTTTCCTGGTTTTCAACAATATCAAAATCAACAAGCGTTTCAACCTTTACAAATGATGAAATATCGTTGATTTTTTCCGCGCAGTTGAATATGAGCAGGTTGTCGAAGATCTCCACTATCTGGCCTTCTTCCTCTTCCCCTACATATTCATCATTGAAGGAACTGAGTTCAGTGTACTTGATAGTCAGTTTAAAGCCGGCAGGCTGTCCGTTTGATGAAGGTTCGATTTTGTAGGAGACACGGTTGCCCCAGTCTCCTTCCGAACGGGCGCTTATCTCGAGCAGATTTTCCCCTTCGGTGTCAGGTGCTATTGAGACCGCATTCTTTACATCTGTGGAAGCGGCTCTTACCACATAGCAGGATGTACCGCCTTCTGCGAAGAAATTGTATACCGCGTAGGCGAGGTAAGCATTTGGTATGAATCCTCCGAATTCATTAACATACTGGCTCCAGTTTGTAACCAAAACCGCTTTCCCTATGACACCCTTCTCTGCAAGTCCAATAAATGCGCCTACAGCAGTGCCTACACCGGCTATTGGTTTTACTCCGCTGGAAACTTCCTCTACATAAACCCCTGGTGATAAATAATTTGGCATTTCAAGTCCTCCTTGTTTTAACTGATTTTTAAACTCCTGTATTAATACAGGCTCTATATGCCTCGCAATTTTTATTAATTTGCGAAATCATATCCATGTTCTGCCTGTGTCCTTATACAGCCCTTATACAACGGTACTGCGGACACAGAACTATATTCTGTGAACATTGAGATCTTTTTCAAGAACTCTGGGTATTGTGAATATCTTTTCCGAAGGTATCCTTACCGGAGAGACCAGATAGGACAGGCTGAGCTTTGCAGGCTTGCCCGGAAAAACCTCCCATAATTGCTTTATGTCCTGCAATGATAAATTATTGTAGGAAATTCTTATTTTTTCATTTCCGCAGGCTATCAAATTGCCTTTTAAATCGTCTCCGCTGAGAACCGCATGTTCATGAAACAACTCAAACAATTTGCCCAGTATGAGCAGCTCGGTGTCCCTGTCCTTTGCATATGGGGTCATCAGGTAGAATAAATCCAGGTATGCCGGCGGATTGTAAAATTGTTCGGTGCCCGCCAGAGCTTCCTTCTCACTGTTCCTCATGCTTGGGCTCTCAGTGAGATAATACAGGCACATTGAAAGATTGATGTTTGTCGAATCTATGTCACTTGGAGAACCGAAGCTTATGTAACTGTCATCATTGAGTTCAGGTACGTTTGCCTTGATCAAGGCTTTCAAGCTCGCGCTCACATCTCTTATTACTGTACGGGATTCCACAGCCATTATTTCTTCACCTCAATCAATTGGTAATATGGGGCATAATCCGACATCAGAAATGTCTTGCCCAGTTTTTTGTATTCTCGTTTGGCAGCCAGCATTATTTCTTTGATACTGATGGGACATATGGCATGTGCTGCGTAGAAAGCTGCATTAACCGCAATGTTTTTAATATTTCCTCCTGCCAGGACAAACTTCTCGGCAAGGAAATCATAATCCAGGGCTGCATCAACAGGAGCCCCTGCCGGGAATATTCCCTGCCATATCTTTTTTCGCTGCTCCTTGTCCGGAAACGGAAAGGGCACATTGAAATGCAATCGTCTGAGGAAGGCCTCATCAATATTCTGGTTAAGATTGGTTGCCAGGATTACGATTCCGGTATACTCTTCCATTCTCTGCAGCAGGTAACCTATTTCCACATTTGCATACCTGTCATGGGCATCCTTTACCTCTGAGCGCTTTCCAAACAGCGCGTCGGCTTCATCAAAAAAGAGAATTGCATTTGAGGTTTCAGCTTCTGAGAATATATGTTCCAGATTTTTTTCCGTTTCCCCTATGTATTTGCTGACTACTTGAGATACATCGATCTTATAGATTTCAAGGCCTATTTCACTTGAAATAACCTCTGCCGCCATAGTTTTTCCGCTGCCCGGAGGTCCTGAGAAAAGAATATTGAGTCCCTTTCCAAGGGACAGCCTTTTCTCGAAGCCCCATTTTTCATATACCAGCGAGCGGTATTTTACCTGGTTGCAGATTTCCTGCATCTGCTGCATTTGCTCCTCCGGAAGCACAAGCATTTGCATGGTATAGATAGGCTTTATTTTTGAAGCCAGGGTGCCTAACTTTCTGTTGGATTGTGCATAGCAGGAGTTATACAGGTCTTCAGCCGCTATTTGTCCATTGCCGGCCCCCTTCCAGACAGAGCTGCCCTCACTCAGCCTGAGAGCAGTTTCAATCTGTCCCCGGGTAAATCTGAAATTTTCAGAGACCTTGTCCAGATTCACATCCTCCGCCAGTCTATACTGCATGCCCAGATGCTCCCAATGGGTTCTCCGTTCAGTGGCCGTAGGGTGGGGAAAGCCAACATCCATATATGTGAATTTGTTATTTATTTTTGCAGGCTTCCATTGGAAATGCCCCAGCATGAACGTAAGCGGCACATGACTTTGAAGCATTTCAAGCAAAGCATTCAGCTTACTTTGAAAACTTGCTTCCATGACCAGGAGGTGGGCATTTTTCAGGCACAGAGCCGCATTGCACAGCCTGGCCTGGCGCCCGAGACGCCTTAAGGTTTCTTCAAAAGCTTCTCCAAAAAGCATTTTCTCCACATCTGCCATTAACAGCGGCAAGTTCATTTCATTGCAAATTTTAAAAACCTGTCCGGTCTTGCCCACACCATCCGGCCCGTAAAAGTAAAACAGCTTGTTAAGTTTGCTTCTGCCTGTGTTGTGATAGTAGCCCACAAAATTCATAATTCTCTCTGCCAGGTCTGAATGCGCGCCTTCATTAAATTTTTCCTCCGGAGGAATAAATTCTGCTACAGGCACCAGTTGAGAATCCAATACCTTAATATCAAGCAAATAGTTTACAATCCAGTCGTCCAGTTTTATATGACGTGCTATGAGAGGCGTCCAATTGTCACTTAGATCATACCGGCGCTCCAGCAGGTATTCCACCAAAGGTGCCTGTGCATCGAATACACTGCGTATAAGGCTTGCCTCCTGACCGGCCGGCAGGAATATTTTAGCCAGCATATCAATATTGGGCTTTATTTCGGTAAGATCATTCTGCAAAAATCCATAAATGTGCTGATATTTTTGATTGATTTCCGGCGCCAGGCAGGCAATTGCACATTCCTGCTCGAAAGGCCCCAATCCAAACAAATTTGATATATGCTGCAGGGAAATATGCATGCCTTTTTGTGCGCTCACTGCCAACCTGTTTTCAATATTACTGTCCAGGCTCTTCAAAAGCTGCTCCATCTGCTGCCTGTTGTGGCTGTCAACCTGAAAACTGTTCAATAGAGCAAATATATTCTCCGCTGATGAAACAGCCAGGGTGTTTGAGTTTATTGTTCCCTTTTCCAGACATTGCTGCAGGTACAGCATCAGTTTCAGATCCAGACGCTTCAATTCCTCCTCAATATACTCGAGGCTTGATAAGAATGGCCTTATTTCTTCCTGTGCCTTCCTGCCTGTAACCTTTTCAGTTGTTCCATGTAAGTCGTACTCTGTTATATTCATTCAACCCTATCCTTCGGTTTTCCCCACCATACCGGTCTGATATTTCTTTTTTAAGTCAAATTGGCAATACATCTTGATTGACCGTAAATAACAAATCAATATGTTGTGGTTTAACCTTTCACTATATATGGTAATTTTTTTATGCTATTTACAACTTGTTTTTTAAATAATTTCTAAAATTTGCAAGCCGGGCATCTGCCCTGCACATTACGCCCTTGCACCAGGTGCAAGGCCAGGTCTCAAGGGTTAAGAGTCAAGGTTTCATACCCTCTTTTTCATACCCCCGATTTCATGCTTCAGACTTTCACCGCAGCAAGTTCTTTTTCAACGGCTTCAAGCAGCGCGATGGCATTTTTCAGCCTGAGATCAGAGGCCCAATACTCCTGGAAAAGATTTTCATAGTCAATATCCTGCCTGAGTTTTTCTTCCTTGCAGGAATCCAAAACCGAACTATTCCTGACATTGATCTTCTTAAGCATGTCGATTACCGATTTGAACTGTTCCATACTGTTCTCCCCTTTTGAATATTTATTAAGGTCTGTGTGCTTCCTCACCTTATATGGTAATTTTCCAACTCCTTTAACAACCAAAAAAAAGTAATAGCAGCTATTTTAGCTGCTATTACTTTTTGGATTGCAAGGTATTTATCAGACTATGTTTACTCTATAAAGACATATCAGTTGACCGCCAGATTAATGGAGTGGCAGGACGGATGGCCTCCACCAAACGGAAGCACTGGGTAGCGTTTATAACTTTCGAGCAGATTTCTTCTTGGAAATATCTCCACTACCCTTTACATTTTCCCAAATATGACCTGCCTGAGCGGACAGATTTATTTTTAATGCATCTGCAATTTTCTTGCACTCATCAGCGGAATACTTGTCTGGGAAACTGCTTATATGCTGCGTCAACAGTTCCGGCTGTAAAACAGGTATATCTGAGAAATGCTCTTTCAGCTTCTCATCCCAGTCAGCAAATACAATAATTGTATTTACAAAATAATTTCCTACATTATTCTTCTGTAAAAAATCATTTAAAAGTTTAGAGTTCAATATTCCTTGCTTAATCATATTATACTGATTATTATATTTTTTATTATGCTTCAGATTCTTTTGAGCTGAATCCTTCCAACTCTTTGTATCTATGGTAAATATGCCTTTAGGGCAGACAACAATATGGTCGATCAGGTTGTTTTCAAAATTGATATCATTTAATAGATAGTAATCGTCGGGAAGCTTGGACAAAAGTCTGGTAACATCTGAATCTTTATATGTATTCATTATGCTTGCCACTCCTTTTGTTATAAACCATAAGCTTAATACAAATAAAATCACAGTGAGCAGTGTAGCTGCATTTAACGAAATGTCAATCTCACTGAGCGGGCTGAAAAATTCCTTTAAGGCTGTAATCATACGGCTGAAAGCTGTTTTAACGGTATCTGCAATTGAGTATGAATAATTAAACGTTATGTATCCTGCAACTATTAGAAATATCCCTGTAGACAGGTAAGCGATTGGCTTTCGGGTAATTCTTTTTTTCCTGGACAGAATAGATGCCATAGAGAAGTCACTCCCCTCAACTTTTTATCTCCAACAACATATGTATTTTACTGTATTATATTATATTAATCTGTAAACAAAGTCTATATTTTCCTTTAATAGGCCGGAGTTCTTTTCCTTTCTCTTGCTTTCTACGGCAATGCTTGCATTGCCTGCTTCCCTGGCCGGTTACCTGCTCTATCATTCCTCCCACCGAATTTACCGGGCCTTCCAGAGGCTTCATTATATTGGTTAACTGGATAGGGCTTTCATGCATTAAAAAAATCCTAACAAAGAGTTATCTTTATTAGGACTCAAATTCCCAATTCACAATTCCCAGAGAATAATATTTAGAAAAAATATGATACAAATTTTAATTAATATTTGATAAAGCCTTAGACTAGCAAATCTCTTTTTAAATCAATTACGTCTCTTGTTTTTATTATCTCCATTACCTTTTTACTACTAAATTTTCTGACGATTTCTTCCTCCGCAGATGATAAAAGAAATGCTTGTATATAACACTTTTGTTGAAATCATCCTCGCGTGACAGTCAACCTCATTTAAATTTTAGCTGTTACATCTGCCCCATATTTCAACCACATATACCTATTACAATGCTTATTAGATATCAATTAATAATTCCCATCCTCAGGGATTTCATTTGAGTCTAACCATTCAATTCTATTCGTTCTTTCTCCCGATAAATAAAACTCTTTGATTGCTAACCATGCCTTCTCCTTTGGTAAAAACAATCCAATTGATGCATACCACTCCTCAGAACATTCCACTGTCTCATTTAAGTTTAAACGGTCTTCTAAAGAAAGCCATGTTTCCTTCACCTTTCCATTTTCCAAAACCAGATATTTAAGGTATATCCCATATTCTTCATTTGGTAAAATAAGAAGTGATTTATTATTAATTTCTCCATCATAAAAGTCTAGTGAGGCCCCACCATTTCCTTGATACCAGTATTCTGGAAATTGGTCTAATATGTATTCTTTTAACTTGTTAATGCCTATATTATCAGTGGTCAAACCGTTTGGCGATTGATAAACTACTTTATGCATTCATAACCATCCCCTCATTTTTTATAATATTAACTCTATTCCACCTTTAGTAATTACTTTTAATGTTTTAATGCCCATAGCTGCCCTAACCTCAGGTAAATATTTTTGGCAATTTGGACAAGTTAACCTATCTACATATAATACAACCGAATCCCCTAAATGGCCCCCAGCCTCTTTCCGCGCCTTCATTAAAGCATGTGCTTCAGCATGAGTTAAAACTTGTGCCTCTCCGCTACCATAGTGTTTTGCATTACCCAAAAGACCCTTTTCCTTTATAACTTTGAAAAAGTCACGCCCCAAATTTTTTAATTCATCACTCAACAGAGAAGAGTTTACTCCAAAAACCTTATTACCACTTACCTCCATAAGAGCAACAGTCTCTAGTCCATCTCCTCGAACCGGAATCCTATCTCCAAGAGGTTCTAGTCCGTTACTTTTCCTAAAACGGTCAATCGCTTCCCAAGGTTCCTTCTTGCCTGCCTCACCTACCCCCGCAGTAACAGCCTGTATTGTACTTGCCATCGCCTCATTTTGCTGTACAACCTGCTGTTCATCTTTTTCAGCCTCTACTTTTCTGCGCTTATTACTTATTTCTCCATTATCTGGTATTTCTCCTTCTTCAATTTTTCTTTTTATTGGACCAGGCTTTTTACTTGCCATCATTACCACATTTCCGTTCTTGCCCTTTTCCACCCACAGCTCATGCTCCTCGGCACCCAGCCTGAATTTGACCTTTGGCGTCAGCATCTTCTTTATGACTCCTGTTACCTTGGCCGCTCCCGCCGCAATAACCTTTGCACCCAGCTTTTTTATATTCATAAGCCCGAAGGTCATAAGTCTGGTATGTACGCCGCTCTTCAACAGGCCCAGGAAATCTCCTCCGCCCTGGCTCTTGCCGCCTTCCTGGCCGCTCTTTCCGGAGTTCTTTTCCTGTCCCTTGCTTTCTCCTGCCTTTCCGGCATCCCTATTCTGGCTGCCGCTGCTTCCCGCAAAGCCGGACAGCAGCTTGGAGCCGTTACCCATACTGGACATTGCTGACTGCTCCGCATTATCAACCACGCCCGTAGCCTGGTCGGTTACCTGCTCTATCATTCCTCCCACTGAATTTACCGGGCCTTCCAAAGGCTTCATTATGCTCTGTACGGGACCTGAGCCTGCTATCTTGTCAAACAGCTTGTCCGCAAAGG
>NZ_MZGX01000005.1 GCF_002051585.1 Ruminiclostridium hungatei
TAGCGGGGAGACTCATGAAGCCCTGCTGGGTTTTCAAAGAGGCTGTAAAGCAGCATTTGAAGGTGTAAAGAAAAATGGAACCGTTGGGAACCTTAAGCCGGTGGAACACTTCCAGGGCATTGAACCGACAGGGAAATTGGATCAGCGTACATATGCTGCATTACAGAAAGAAAAAAGTAAAAGGGTAACTGCAAATTACAGTACCCCTCCAAAGAAAGTTGAGAATGGAAATAAGGGGAAGGGAAAAACTGATACTAAAGATTTATCTAAACTTAAACCTGAAGATGTAACAAGGGAAATTGCTGAATGGTTAATAGCAAACCCGGTCAATGTATTTGCAACTCAACATCCATACCTTACACAATTCCTTACAGGAGTGCCTGTATTAGACCTGTTTTATGCAGGAGGATTTGTCATGGATGATGATGGCGTTTACCATGCCAGACAGGAATGGTCACTCCAGAGCTTTGAGTATTCAGGGTACAATGATTTTTATGATACTGTTTTTCATTACGCTACAAGTATGGCGAAAGAAAAATTCCAATTTAGTGACGCTGATGGCAACGATTATATTTTGTGGGCATGGAAAGGGGATTATCTGAACTTAGGCGCAGGAGCAGAAATGGGTATATATAAAAGAATGGTAGTTAACGGCACTAAGACGGAACACTGGCTTGTAGACCAAAGTCTTGCTATGCCGATGACATTAACATTGTACTATAATGGAAAACAAATAATATCTTATGATCCCAAGAAAGTTGATCCCAAAATATTTGATCCACTACGCAAAAACACTGATAAATGGTGGGTGACGGGCTTTAATCCGGATTATCAAGACGTAAAAGCCAGTCAGCTAAAAGCTACTTACACAGTCGACTTTTCTGGCAAACAAGATTTGTATAAGTATTTTATTAAATCAAAAGACTACTTGGACAGTATTGACCAGTGGTCGATATCGAAAGATAATAAATATAAACTAACATTTACATTTAAGTAGGGGGGAATAAATAGCCTATGCGTAAGCTAACAATTATCTCAACACTTATACTTGGTATGTTGTTTTTGAGTTCTTGTTCCTTGGGAGGTTTAAGAACAGAAATGCTTAACAGAGATAGCGATGAGACAAAAGCAAATGCACGATTGGAGCAAGTGATTGAAGCCATTAAAAGTAAAGACAAAGATGCTTTAAAATCTCTGTTTTCAAAAAAGGCTTTGGAGGAAGCTGTTGACTTTGATAGTAGCATGAATGACTTTTTTGATTTTTTCCAAGGTAAAGTTGATTCGTGGGAAAAACCAAGTGGTCCAAAAGTGTCCGAGACAAATGATTATGGACATGTAAAGAAAGAAGTCAGTTCATACTACTATGTAAATACCGATAAGCAAAAATACTTCTTTTTATTACGAGATTATCCAGTTGATACAGATCACCCTGATAATGTTGGCCTTTATTTGCTCTTGGTGGTAAAATCAGAAGATGAAGAAAAAATATGGGATGGTGACCAAAAGATATTATATGATGGTGACCAAAAGATATCACACGTAGGAATCTATATACCAATAAAATAACAAAAAATGGGGGTATCCCCATTTTTTATATTAACCGTCCAGGATTTATATTTTCTCGAAGTAGTCAAAGTGCAATGTAAATGGCAGTTTGCTTATTTGGTGAAGAACCTTATTTCTTAATAACTGGGATCCATATTTCGCTTTTGTAATCAGACGAGCTCAGATCACCGTTTGAGTACCACTCCACTTCTGGCGCTTCTGCGTGTTCATAACCGGAGGTGGGAAACCATTCGGAAAAAATCCGTCCCCATATATCTGCCATTGCTGTAGGCATGGGGCCGGTTATTTCAAATATGGCCCAGGTAAGACTTGGTATTTCAAGCCTGCTCATGGTTTTGGGACAATCTTTTTCCGTTATGGAGGCAATATAGTAATCAGTCGTGCTGTCTTCATACATTCCGCTGTATACACCCACCAGCCCATCCCCGAGCCCGGCGATTTGCCCGATTGTTGCAGCCGGTGTCTCACTCCACATCTTCCCTATGTTTTCACCCAAGCCCTCAACATGAGAAAATCTCCGCTTAATACCTACAACGGCGAAGGCATCTTTTTGCTCAATTCTGTAGTTCATCTCAACAACTCCTTTTAGTGATAAAGAGAATGTTATACGAGGATACGCCTTTAAGGATATGCCTTTTTCTCTTGCTTTTGACGGTATGATTCCATGCATTGCTATAAATGCACGAGAAAACGAATCAGGCGAATTATAGCCATACTTCAAAGCAATATCAATTATCTTTTCATTACCATTCTGCAAGTCAAAGGCCGCAAGGGTTAATCGCCGCCGCCTTATATACTCTGATAGAGGTACGCCGATAAGGAAACCAAACATGCGCTGAAAGTGATATTGAGAGCATAAGGCGATTTGTGCAATCCTTGCATATTCAATTTCGCGGTCAAGATTGCTTTCGATATAATCAATCGCTTGTTTCATGTTTTCCAGTGTATCCATATACTTCTCCTTTCACGTTAAGTATAATATAGGTTAAGAACAAATACCCGACAATATTTGCAAGTATTTGCAGGTTGGGGTGTTGATACGCTCATAATGGATATTATATAAATCAACTAAATTAACCTCTTACACCAAATGATTATTGAGATTATATACATAATAAACTGTAAGGAATTACACGTCAACAACTTTTACATAATCTTGAAGTTGCGATTTTACGGTGTTTTCAGCTCCACTGTCAACTTCCAGGGCCCTGCCAGGCTCAAACGGCATCTTTTTTGACCCTGGTTTTAAAGACGAACATGAATTTGTCAGTCAGTTTTCATCTGAGGATTATTTGTATTTTGACTTAATTCTTTTAATGTAATCAGTCGAGAAGGGAGGATTATAAAGGTCAGATAACTTAATGATAAGAAAGCTATGGAGGGTAAGACCTCAATAGTTGGAGGTAAAAATGAAAGTTCAAAACATTAAAATTAACAATATCCCTGCCATCATTTGGGGCGAAAAATCAGACAAGTCATATATTCATGTTCATGGAAAAATGTCTTGTAAAGAACATGCAGAGAATTTCGCTGAAATAGCAGAGAAAAAAGGCTATCAAACACTTAGCTTTGATTTGCCGGAACATGGTGAAAGAAAAGGGAGTGATTATCGTTGTGACATCTGGAATGGCATGCACGACCTTACTGTGATTGGTAATTACGTTTTTTCAATGTGGAGCGGTGTTTCATTGTTTGCTTGCAGCCTTGGAGCATACTTCAGTTTAAATACTTATACAGACAGAAATTTTATGAACTGTCTTTTTCAATCGCCTGTATTAGACATGGAATACCTTATTCAACAGATGTTTTGTTGGTTTAATGTAACAGAGGAAAAGTTATGCATGGAAAAAGAAATCCCTACTCCCGTTGATCTATTGCGTTGGGACTATTATCAGTATGTTAAAAAACATCCAATTAAAAAATGGAACATTCCAACCTCAATACTGTATGGAGGAAAAGACACTCTGCAATCAGCAGAAGTTATTCAAAAATTTGTGAAAGCACATGACTGCAAGTTGACAATATCTCAAAGCAGTGAACATCCTTTTATGCAAAAACAGGATATAGAGACAGTTTGTACATGGCTTGAAGAAAACGTATGAGCATAACATGAAACTGAGACAAGCAAGAATTTGCCGGACGGGGTTTGAACTGCTGATTATTTATATAATATACTTTTGTTATGGAGGAGCAGACATGGAAAAAAACAAAAACAATCAAGTGAAACTGTCATTAGGGTTATTTGTAGTGTATTTCCTGGTTTTAATCTGGATTATTTTATTTAAGATGCAAATTTCTTTTAATACTTTACCACATTTCAGAGGATTGAATTTGATACCTTTTGCCGGTTCTGTTATTAAAAATAATCAACTGGATTATAATGAGATAATTCTGAATATGATAGTGTTTATACCCTTTGGATTGTATTTGAGCATGATAAAGCTTAACTGGTCATTTTGGAAAAAAACCGTCTCAATCGCAGGTGTCAGCCTGTTACTTGAACTGTTACAATTCCTGTTTGAAATCGGAGGTACTGATATAACGGATTTTATTAGCAATACACTTGGAGGTGTCGCAGGAATAGGATTTTATATTGTGTTTTCTGAAATATTTAAAGAGAAAACAAACAAAGTTCTCAATATATCAGCCTTGATTGGAACAATATGCATTGTAATATTAGGACTGCTAATTTCCAGGGTGGTCACTTATAAATTTTAATTACGTTAAATTATATTCTTTTCAACTACGTATTGTATCAAGGAGCATAAGCATAATTAAATTCAGCGGGTAGTATTTTCTTACGAAGATACCCCGCTTTTTTTATGCCCTTTTTCAGTGCTGAAAAGTTATGTACCGGTCAAACGGAATAAACACGGCGTTTGGAAAACCGGCAGTTTATGTGAGGAGGCAATAGCGACCAGAGTTTTAAATTCCATAAAATACCACATATCAAACAAAAGTGTGGAAGAAAACGTATCATAGGTGATTATGCAAAATAAACCAAGATTATGCAAAATAAATCAAGAACTAAAACATATTGTGACAGGAGAAAAAATATGAACAATGTAATATTAAAAACCAACCAACTATGCAAAAGCTTTAAAAGCGGAACGCAGGAGCAGCGGGTATTAAAAAATCTGGATATTGATATCTATGAACAAGATTTCACCGTCATCATGGGTTCGTCCGGAGCTGGCAAATCCACCCTGCTTTACGCTTTGTCCGGAATGGACAGGGCGACAAGCGGAACCATCAGATTTTTTGACGCAGAAATTGCAAGCCTGAACAGCGACAAGCTGGCAGTATTCCGCAGACAGAACTGCGGTTTTGTATTTCAGCAAATGTTTTTACTGGACAACATGAGCATCCTGGATAATATTTTAGCCAGCGGTCTGCTCATAGGTAAGGACAGGAAGGCGATTGTAGCTTATGCGAAAGAACTGCTCACGAAGGTCGGCTTAACGGAAACCATTTGGAGAAAGTTTCCCACACAGCTTTCGGGCGGTGAAAATCAACGTGCCGCAATCGTCCGGGCATTGATCAACCAGCCGAAGGTGGTTTTTGCCGATGAACCCACCGGTTCTCTGAATTCTGCGGCGGGAAAAGCGGTGTTGGATGTCCTGACAGATGTAAACAACAGCGGTCAAAGCATCATCATGGTAACGCATGACCTGCATTCGGCCAGGAGAGGAAATCGGATTTTGTACATAAAAGACGGTGTCATCGGCGGTGAATGCAGCCTGGGCAAATATGTGAGCGGTGATAGACAGCGCCATCAGAAGCTTCAGGATTTCCTTCTGGAAATGGGGTGGTAACGTGTATAAATTATGGATGCTGGCCAGTGCGAATATACGGAAAACAAAATCAGTTTCCGCGACGCTTGTGGGAATGTTTATTATTGCGGCCTTTCTGCTGAATGCGGGGCTCTTGGTTGTTATCAATTACGGAGGCTTTTTTAACACCCTGAAGGAAGAACTTTTGCCTGCGGATGTTTACTACATGCTGCCGGATGCTCTTTACACAGATGAAGTAAAAGCCTATCTTGACGGAAATGAACATATCCCCGAAATGCAGGAAAATGACATGCTGCTCCTGGACTCAAAAATTATTTCCAAAGGAAAGGAACAGTCCTTTAATATCTTATTTAACAACATGGATGAGCAAAGAGAAATATCCAAATGGAAATTCGTCGGAGAACATTTGCCGGCAGAGGAAATGTCTGTTTATGTCCCGGATATTTTCAAAGCTGTCAGCGGGTATCAACTGAACGATAAAATCCAGCTTAAATTTGCCGATAAAAAAACAGCCGCCGAAAAAACCCTGTCATTTACGGTAAAAGGCTATACGGAAGACATCTTTTTCAGCTCCAGCGACACCGGGTTCATGGGATTTTACCTGACATCGGATACCTATAAAAAGGTAGCGGACATTATAAATAATCCCGAGTATAACATGCATGTGGTGTTTGCGAATCTGGATGCTGTGGATAACGCAAAGACAGTGGAAAGCGGAATCCGTGAAATTCTGCATTTGAATTCCGCTTCGCTGCTGGCGGCAGATGTGTCGTCCCTGTTTGTGGTGATTGATCTGGAACTGGTGGAAATGGCCCGCTGTATGATGGCCACAATGATTTCGGTCATGATGGTTGTTTTTTCAATGATTATTGTGATTGTATGCCTGCTGGTGGTACGTTTCAGAATCGTAAACAGCATTGAAGAAGACATCATGAAAATCGGCTCGTTAAAAGCAATCGGTTATACCAGCCGGCAGATTATTCTTTCGGTTATTTTGCAGTTTTTACTGCTGGCAGGTATGGGTAGCCTTGCCGGAATCGCACTCTCGTACCCCGCTCTCCCCGCAGTGGCCGCTGTATTTGAACAACAATCCGGACTGAAATGGGAACAGGCCTTTGACGGGGCAATCAGTTCATCCGCCCTTTTTACGTTATTGCTGATTGTTGTCCTGGTTGCCTGGATGGCCGCCCGTAACCTGAGCAGGCTGAGTCCCATCAATGCGCTGCGTGGCGAAACCACTGCGCGTAAATATAAGAGAAACCACTTGCCTCTGGAAAAGGCAAAGGGCCGGTTAACCGCTGTATTGGCTTTTAAGTCTGTTTTGCAAAGCATGAAGCAAAACATAATGATTGGGATTATTCTTATTGCGGTCACATTTGCCGGGACTTTCGGCGTGATTATGTTTTATAACACCACCATCGATACCAAAGCTTTCGCAGAAGTTCCGGGTATGGAAATCTGCAATGCAATCGCCGTGCTCAACCCGGAACAAGATCAAACTCAGGCAGTGAAAACCATCGAAAGCATGGAGACGGTCCGGAAAGTGCAATATCTGGATGAAGTGAAAATAAAGGTTGAGGGAAGTGAGGCTTCCGCTTATGTGATGGAGGATTACTCAAAAAAAGAATCCATGCTGGTGTATGAGGGCCGTTATCCCAGATCCCGCAATGAAATTACCCTGGCCGGCATACTGGCGGAAAGGCTGCACAAAACAATTGATGACACCGTCACCGTAAGCTTTGGCAATCAGGAAGATGTCTTTAAGGTAGTTGGCTTGTCAAACGGCTCCTCCATGGGCGGGCTGAATACTTCTATCCTGGCGGAAGACTTTAAACGGCTAAACCCGGACTTTAAGCAGCAAGCCTTATATATTTACCTGGACAAGGGAACCGATGCCGGCGGGTTCATTAAAAAATTAGAAGGCCGGTTTGATAAGAAGCTGTTGCTGGGAGCTGTAAATTTTGATAAAGAAATGGCTGACGGTATGGCTTCCTATCAGAACATAGTTGCCGCCATGGGGCTTGCAATGCTGGTGATTACCCTGCTTGTGGTTGTATTGGTCTTATATTTTGTAATCAGTTCCTCCGTGATTCGCAAAAAGCGGGAATTGGGGATTCAGAAAGCAATCGGTTTTACCACGTTTCAATTGATGAACCAGCTTGCAATCGGGTTTACGGTTCCAATCATCCTTGGAGCGGTTATCGGCAGCCTTTTAGGCGCATTTTATACCAATACACTTATGTCTGTATCCATGAAAGGCATGGGGGTTATGAGAGCCGGATTTATTGTGAACCCCTATTGGGTGGTCGCTTTCGGCGCGGCAACCATAATATTTTCCTACCTGTTGTCTCTTCTGATTACCTGGAGGATTCGCAAGATTTCCGCCTATGCGCTTGTTACGGAATAAGCTCTGTCGGCATGGACCCATGCCAGGGCATCAAAAAACCACAAGGCCGTTTGGGCCTTGCGGTTTTTTTTATGGAGATGACAGGGGCAGCCAGAGAGGTTCCCAGGCAGGAGCCGTCCGGATTCAGCAGGCAAAGACGATAATTGACTAAAAGATTTCCAATATATATAATGTAATTGTAATAATAACAACTTTGTAATGATTACAAATGCACAGCTTTCTATTTTGTGTAACAGGATGTGATTTTAATGAAGCCTTCATTTGAAGATTTAAAGAAAGAATTAAGGATGAAAAATATTCAGTTTTCATATCAGAGATTGAAGGTCCTGGAATATCTTACCCAAAATCAATGTCACCCAACTGCAGATAAGATATTCACAGACTTGCAAAAAGATATACCGACACTATCCAAAACAACGATTTACAATACATTGAAAATACTGGTAGAAGCAGGTTTGGTAAGGGTAATTAATATCGAAGACAATGAAACCAGATATGATATTATAGTTGAAAACCATGGACATTTTAAATGTGAATCCTGCGGAACGATTTATAATTTTAGTATTGATATTGATTTGTTGACTTCAGCAGATCTGAAAAGCTTCAGAATTAATGATAAAAATGTATATTTTAAGGGTATCTGTCCAAGGTGTCTTTCAAATATAAATAAAATTAAATGAAGGGGGCTTAATTATGGAAGAAATGAAATGCCCGGTTACAGGCAAAACAAGAAAAGCCATTTCTGATAGTGGCACTTCGAACAGAGAGTGGTGGCCGAACCAGTTGAACCTCAAAGTTCTTCATCAGAACACAGACAAGAGTAATCCGACTGGCGCTGACTTCAATTACGCGGAAGAATTCAAGAAACTTGACCTGGAAGCCTTGAAGAAGGATTTATATGAGTTGATGACCGATTCTCAGGAATGGTGGCCTGCCGATTATGGCCACTACGGTCCTCTCTTCATACGGATGGCGTGGCACAGTGCAGGTACGTACCGCACCGGCGATGGCCGCGGCGGCGGGGGCTCCGGGTCCCAGCGTTTTGCTCCTCTCAACAGTTGGCCGGACAATGCCAATCTTGACAAGGCTCGCCGCTTGCTTTGGCCGATAAAGAAGAAATACGGCAAGAAGATTTCCTGGGCTGACCTTATGATTCTTGCCGGCAACTGTGCTCTCGAGTCGATGGGATTCAAGACCTTTGGTTTCGGCGGCGGCCGCGAGGACATATGGGAGCCGGAAGAAGACATTTATTGGGGAGCCGAGAAGGAGTGGCTTGGCGACAAGCGCTACTCAGGTGAGCGTGATCTCGAAAATCCTCTGGCCGCCGTACAGATGGGCCTGATTTACGTGAATCCGGAAGGCCCCAACGGACAACCAAGTGCGGTCGCTTCCGGGAGAGACATTCGAGAAACCTTCGGACGTATGGGTATGAACGACGAAGAGACTGTGGCACTTGTTGCAGGCGGACATACCTTCGGCAAATGCCATGGTGCCGGTAATGCATCCCATGTAGGGCCGGAGCCTGAGGGCGCCAGTATCGAGGAGCAGGGACTGGGCTGGAAGAACAGTTTTCGCAGCGGTAAAGGCTCTGATACGATTACCAGCGGAATCGAAGGAGCCTGGACTCCAAACCCCATAAAGTGGGATAACGGCTATTTCGATACCCTGTTTGGATACGACTGGGATCTGGTCAAGAGTCCAGCAGGGGCCTGGCAGTGGGTTCCCACGGATGCAAGTGCAGCAGGTACTGTGCCGGATGCTCAAGATCCTTCCAAAAGGCATGCGCCTATGATGACTACTGCGGATCTTGCACTGAGGATGGACTCCATCTATAAACCGATTGCAAAGCGGTTCCATGAAAATCCGGGGGAGTTCGCAGATGCCTTTGCACGTGCATGGTTCAAGCTGACCCATCGCGACATGGGCCCTCGCTCACGATATCTCGGTCCGGAGGTTCCTGAGGAGGAACTGATCTGGCAGGACCCTGTGCCTGCAATAGATTATGAATTGATAGATGAACAGGATATTGCGGATATCAAAGGCAAAATCCTGGCATCCGGCCTTTCTGTCCCACAACTGGTTTCTACAGCATGGGCTTCGGCGTCTACATTCAGAGGTTCCGACAAGCGCGGCGGGGCGAACGGAGCACGTATCCGTCTTTCACCCCAAAAGGATTGGGACGTCAATCAACCGGCTCGGCTGAATACTGTGCTTCAGGTCCTTGAAAAGCTTCGGACGGAGTTCAATAATATTCAGTCAGGCCAAAAGAGGATTTCACTCGCCGATTTAATTGTCCTGGGTGGATGTGCGGGTATAGAGCAAGCCGCAAGGAATGCCGGACACAATTTAGTGGTGCCTTTTATACCTGGACGCACGGACGCATCCCAGGAACAGACCGATGTGAAGTCCTTCTCGGTGCTGGAACCGGTTGCAGACGGATTCCGAAACTATCTGAAAACCAAACTTTCCATATCAGCAGAAGAACTATTGGTTGATCGTGCACAACTACTGACATTGACCGCTCCTGAAATGACGGTTCTGCTTGGAGGCCTGCGCGTTTTGAATATCAATTTTGGTCAGTCTAAGCATGGCGTATTCACCAATAGGCCGGAAGCGCTCACAAATGACTTCTTCGTGAATTTGCTCGACATGAGCACAACGTGGAAGGCAACTTCCGAAGACAATAACGTATACGAGGGTCGTAACCGCAATACAGGTGAACTCAAGTGGACCGGTACCCGCGTCGATCTCATCTTCGGTTCAAATTCCCAGCTCCGAGCCATCGCGGAAGTCTATGCCTGCGACGACTCCAAGGAAAAGTTCTTGCAGGACTTTGTGTCTGCCTGGAGCAAGGTGATGAACGCAGATCGTTTCGATATTACATAAAATGGACCATAGGGACAAGGAAGAGGAATAAGAAGCAGAGGGGTAATTGGTATTATCCCTCTGCTTCCAACCACTCCTTTTCCTGGTTGAAAGCTGCAGAAAGCATTTATTGCTGTCAGCTTTCCGTTTTAGTAAGGAAGGAGCAGAAATGAATTTTCAGGGATTGATAATAGGAATAGTCGCATTTTTAATTATAGGACTGTTCCATCCAATCGTTATAAAATCTGAATACTATATAGGTAAAAAAGTTTGGCCGGTTTTTTTGATTGTGGGAATAATACTGATAGCATCATCGGTGTTCATTAATAATGCTACAATTTCTTCAATAACAGGTATTACTGGATTTGCTTCACTATGGAGCATACATGAACTTTTTGAACAGGAGGAACGTGTCAAAAAGGGATGGTTTCCAAATAATCAGAATAAAAGTAAGTAAAATGATTTATAATTTGAGAACAAGCGCGTATACCTCAAAGAAATAGGCCTCAGAATATACTTTTTGGCCTGTTTTTACTTTTTTATATGTCATTTAGGCTATAGTACTTATAAAGTATTATAGCTTTTAAATATACTCTTTTTAGAGTATGGGAAGTTATAAGGTTTTATTGAAATTCCAAGCACTTTTAATGTTTACTGTTCCTTGATTACCTGTGGGCAAATGAGAGTCAGGATAAATGGATCAAGATGAAGAAATTTAATGAATCTGCAAAAGCTGAAAAGCTTTTAGGTTGGGTCTATAATCCGGAAACTGTAAAAACTGAAATTGCTACTTTGGCGACTGTTGGTAAAAACATGGGTAATCCGCTGAACGAAGGTATCGTCAAGGTTTGCGCCGATGCCCGGAAGCAGGTTGATGATTTCTTAGCCTCACAGAAATAACTCATAATGAATAAACTCCGGAGCTGCCAGACAAGTTTATTTCAATTTCAGCTTAAAAAATATTTTTTTATAATGATTGGAAAAAACGCAAATATATGTATTTATACATGGTAGATAATGCAATATAAACCAGGATTAAAGACATTAGCTTATTGAAGAATGAAAGCCCCCTTTTGTTATGAAAAATATTGGAGAAAAACTGGCCTATAAGGGCATATAAAGCTGGTGCACCAAAAACAAGCATGGTAAAAAATATAGCCATATAAAAAATTTTAATGCCGGTGATATTCAATTGAGGAAAATAAATTGTTACAGCAGGTATTACAGCAATTATAGCCTTCGGATTGAAAAACTGCATAAGGAAGCCTTCACGTAATCCTATCTTCGTAAAAGCAGCTTTGTTTAAGTCAACCTCAGACATGAATATCTTATAAGCTAAATATAGCATATATATACCGCCAATCAAGCTGATAGGCCATAAGTCATAGGAGGTCAGCAGCAGGTTGCCAAAGTAGCCAATCAATATGTAAAGGGCAAAAATAGCTAAACTGACACCTGCATAAAAGGGTAATCCATCTTTGAACTTTCGGTTTAAACCAATATTAGCAGCGGTAATAGTTACAGGACCAGGTGTATACATAATGGTGATTGAATAAATTATCATTTGCAGCATTGTCTTACCTCCTGACTGGTGATACAATTGATTATAACTTATCTGTGCCGACTAATACAATTCATATATTGTATTAGTTACAAGTTTGCGAATTGTACTAGATACAATTGTTGGAAATATAAGATAAAAGAAGGTAATACAATGAAGCTGGATCAATATGGTAACGAAATAGGCTGGATACCCGAAATAGGTACAAGTGGGGATATACCCTTATATCAAGCTCTTGTGCAAGCGATACAAGATGATATTAATAAAGGGATACTGATGCGAGGCTATAAAATGCCGCCACAACGTGTACTTGCTAACCAACTTGGCATTAATCATGGTACGGTTACAAGAGCGTATAAAATTTGTGAAGAAAAAGGTTTGGTTAAAGGTATTGTCGGCAAAGGGACATTTATAGCTGCAAGCCCGGGTCTACCCATATCATTGTTAACGGATCATAAAGATACTGATTTGATTAGTTTAGGCATGGCAATTCCTCTTTATGAATGCAATCCTTTTATTGAAACACTCATTAAACAAGTCCTGGATTCCATGGATTATGGATTAACCATGACTTATTGTCCGCCGGAAGGACATATTAAACATCGCTATGTTGCAGCTAATTGGCTGATAAAGTATAAAATGAAGGTTGAGGCCGAAAACATTATCATTACCTCGGGAACACAAAATGCATTGTCTATTATTCTTATGACACTTTTTGAAAAAGGAGATAGAATTGTTGTTGATGAATACACATATACGGGCTTGATAAGCTTAGCAGCATATATGAAGGTTATTCTGGTTCCTGTTTTTGGGGATGAAGAGGGTATGGATATTGAAGAATTAAAGTCCACCTGTAAACGGGAACAACCTAAAGGCATATATATAATGTCAGATTATCAGAATCCCACCACAGTAACTTTGAGTGTTGAAAGAAGAAAAGCACTGGCGAAAGTTATTGAAGACAATAATTTACTGCTTATGGAAGACGCTACGTTCAGCTTTAGCCTGGAAAAGAAAATAAAGCCAATAAGCGCATATGTCCCCCAACAGAGTTTGTTTATAATGGGTACGTCAAAAGCCATAAGTCCTGCTTTTCGCATATCGTATATTGCTGCTCCGTCATCTCTGGTTGAAAAGTTGTCACATGGACTTAATAACATTATCTGGATGGCATCGCCATACACTTCAGAAATTGTATCACTTCTTCAATCAACCGGGTTGTATGAACGCATAGAAGAAGTAAAAATACAAATACTTAAAGTACGCAATAAGCGTTTCGATGAGATTATGACAGGATACCATGTATTACCGGCACCAACTTCATGCTATCGATTCATTCAGCTGCCAGGCAGCTATGATGATGTTGAGTTGGAATACCTGGCATTAGAAAAAGGAGTTCAAATTTTATCTGCCAATCGATTTTATGTGGGATCTAAACCTGAAAAACCAACGATTCGTCTGGCTGTCAGTGCGCCAAATACTCTGGAAGAACTGGAAACAGCACTAAATATTATCAAAGAATTACTTGATAATTACAGAAAGCGAAAAAGTTTTTACCCGGTCTTGTAATCTCCGGGAACTGCAAGAAGTTAATTACTTGTGTTATTTGCTGCGTGTGTGGAAATTAATTTTAATACCGGGAGGGAAAGTATTGTCAAACCATAGAATCTATACAATGAGCCTTGCAAGTGTGTATCCTCTTTATATTTCAAAGGCGGAGAAAAAAGGACGGACCAAGTCGGAAGTTGATGAAATCATATGCTGGCTGACCGGATATACCCAGGAGGAGCTGGAGGAACAATTAAAAAGACAAACAGACTTTGAGACCTTCTTTAAGTATGCTCCCCTCCCAAACCCCTCAAGAACTCTGATAAAAGGAGTTATTTGCGGTGTCAGGGTAGAAGATATAAAAGAGCCCACCATGCAGGAAATTCGTTATTTGGATAAGCTGATTGATGAATTGGCTAAAGGAAAAGCTATGGATAAGATACTTCGAGAAAAATAATAGCTTAGAGTTTAAATAAGGATGGTTTCCATGGAATAAATTACTTTCCGTGCCAAACCTGCCATAGCGGGCTGCTGCAGTATTTTTAGGAGTCGATGAATATGAAAAATTTAAAAGTTGCTTTATTACAGCTTTTACCTGAAGCTGCCTTGGACAGGAATCTGAAAAAAGGCTGGGATTTTTGCACAAAGGCCAAAGAAATGGGCGCAGACCTTGCATTGTTTCCTGAAATGTGGAGCGTCGGTTACAATATACCCGAAAGCTTTGAGGAATTGCATGCAAGCGCTGTATCTGCGGACGGTGAATTCGTCAGTTCCTTCGGCAGGCTGGCGAAGACCCTTGATATGGCCATAGGCATAACTTTTCTTGAAAAGTATGAACCGTTGCCCAGAAATACCCTCTGTTTGTTTGACCGCTTCGGAAACAAGGTGCTTACATATGCAAAGGTACATACCTGCGATTTCAGTGATGAGTGCCGGCTGACAGCAGGCGAGGATTTTTATGTTGCCGATTTAAATACTGCCCGGGGAGACATAAAAATTGGCGCAATGATTTGCTATGACCGGGAATTTCCGGAAAGTGCGAGGATTCTCATGTTGAAAGGCGCCGAGCTTATTTTGGTGCCCAACGCCTGCCCTTTGGAAATAAACCGCATTTCGCAGTTGCGGGCCAGAGCCTTTGAAAATATGGTTGGTATTGCTACAGTCAATTATCCCATGGGTCAGCCTGACTGCAACGGCCATTCTGCAGCGTTTGACGGGATTGCGTACAGACCTTCGGAACCTGGCTCCAGAGACACCCTTATTATTGAAGCCGGGGAGAGAGAGGGAGTTTATATAGCCGACTTTCCTATTGATGAAATCAGAGCGTACAGAAGGCTGGAAGTGCACGGAAACGCATACCGCCATCCCCGGAAATACAGCCTGATAGTTTCAGAAACCATTGAAGAACCGTTCATCAGGAAGAATTACAGGAAGTAGTAAAGGGTATTTGCTTTTTTGCAAATCAAAGAATGTATGGAGATTAAATAAAAAAGATAAGGCAATGTAGTCAGAAAAGCCCATAGCTCCCGTAGCTATGGGCTTTTCTGACGAATATCCACGTTCTGCGGAATACTTTAGGTTTGTCCCCTGACAAAGTATTATATTTTTCATAAAAGCTTAATTCACGAGAAAATTTTTAATGGATAATTTTAAAATTAATGACAAATATAGTATAATTAAATAAGTAATTGTAAGTATATTTGCTTTGAACCAATAAAAACAAAACTTTCACACTCTCTTTTTATCGTTAAATAAAACGACAATTCATAAAGTCAATTACGGTTGAAACCTTTGCTTTCCAGACCAATATGTGCTTTTAAGCATTTTATTTCACGGTTTCAACGGTTTGGGTTTTAAAGAGCCTGTACTTCAGGAGGCTTTGGCCTCAAGCCCAAACCAGCGGTTTCCAGCCGATAGCAATTGACTTTTCATACATGCAATAAAAACGAAACCGTTAATAATCAAGCAGAAAAAATAGATTTATGAAGCTGCCGCACATAAACATAAAGCTGTAATAAATCCGGCAGCGTGACCTGTGTTTCAAAAATGAGAAGCAAAAGATTGGGATATTGCCGGTTTCCCAAGTCCTTTGCGTAATCTCAGCTTTGAATATAAAGAAAAATTAACTGGAATGGAGGTGGATGTATGAAAGGTACTTAACTTAACCGTCTTTCTATTTATAACGGAGCGCAGAGATGACCCTATCGTATTCATAGACGATAACGGACAGGCACAGCTATATTGGAAATTCCAACCTTGACAGTATAATGTGACCTTGATGGCAGCTTCAGCTAGATTTAATTGACCTATTCACTGATGAAACAATAGATGCAACTGATTTTGCAGTTATGAAGCAATATTTGCCTGGGAAGATAAGTGATTTTCCCTGCTGATGTGTAATTCAGCTACAGATGGAGAAGGGATACAGGATAAGGAATCAAGCACCTGTTAGCCGGCGCAGATACGGTATCTGCACAGCAACTATATTAAAAAAGGAGAGTTGATTTATGAGAAAGAAAAGTTTTAAAGCCTTATCGGCGGCGCTTGTTGTCTTTATGACAGCGCTTGTGATTTGCTCGGCAACGGTTAATGCCGCTACTCCAACGGGTAAAAGGTTAAAGGATATTCAAAGCAGAGTTCTGATAGGAACCGAATTCCCCAGTGGTTTTACCACAATGTCTGATTCTTCCGCATTTCTCAGCACTGCCACTCCAGAGTTTAATCTGGTAACTGCTGAAAATTGTATGAAATGGGATGCAACAGAGTCCTCCCAAAATAATTTTAACTTTGCTGAAGGAGATAAGCTTGTTAATTGGGCTCAAACCAATAATTATACGGTTCACGGACATACGCTGGTCTGGCACAATCAGACTCCAGGCTGGGTACAGAATCTCAGTGCCAGCGCTATGCAGTCTGCCATGTACAATCATATCGACAAGGTAATGGCCCACTATAAAGGCAAGATTCCAATCTGGGACGTAGTTAACGAAGCCTTTGAGGACGATGGAAACTACAGGAATTCCTTCTGGTACAGAACCCTGGGTAAAAGCTATATTGAAAATGCATTTATCCGGGCTCGTGCTGCCGACCCCAGTGTAAAGCTGATATACAACGACTACAATCTTGAGTATACCGGCAATAAGTCCAACGCTGCCTATAATATGCTCAAAGATTTTAAAAGCCGCAATATACCTGTGGACGGAATCGGCTTTCAGATGCACCTGGATATACAATACTCAATTGACTATAATGACTTTGCCAGGAATTTACAGCGTTTTGCAGATTTAGGACTTGAAATATATATAACCGAGATGGATGTACGTGTATCCAGCAATCCCACAGCGGCGGAACTGCAAACTCAAGCCGGCTACTACAAGAATATCATCGAGAAGTGTATGGCACAGCCGGCAGTGAAGGCCATCCAGGTATGGGGCTTCACCGACAAATATTCCTGGGTGCCCAATACGTTCCCCGGCAGAGGTGCGGCTTTGCTGTTTGACTCCAACTATAATCCTAAACCGTCTTATTATGCAATGCAGGCCGCTTTGGGCTCTTCAACCCCCACAATAGTATATGGTGACGTTGACGGCAGCGGCAGTGTGGATGCTGTAGATTATTCACTCATGAAGCAATACCTGCTGGGGTCAATAACCAAATTCCCGGCTGAAAACGGTATGGCAGCCGCAGATCTTAATGCCAGCGGAACAGTAGATGCTTTGGACTTTGCCATCATGAAGCAATATCTGCTTGGAATTATACCCAAGTTACCTGTCGGTGTGTGATAAAGTTAATAAAAGCTGAAACATAAAATTCCCGCTGATTTTTGTCAAAAAAGGTGGCCGGCAGTGTATTCGCTGCTGGCCACCTTTTGGGTTTACCGACATGATTTTTATAATCTAGGGTAAGACGCAGTTGTTTCTTCCTTGACAAAGTAAAAAAAACAAATTAAAATAACATATGTTATATAACGTATGTTATTTTAAGGAGAAGTTTCACTATGCCGCCCAAAATAAAAATTTTTAAAGAAAACATAATAGAGGCAGCATTTACCTTGACCAGGGAAAGAGGTTGGGAATATATAAATGCCCGCAGTCTGGCTCTTCAACTCGCCTGTTCTACCCAGCCCATATTCCGTGTTTACAAGGATATGGCAGAATTGAAAAGGGATTTATTCTCTTATGCCGAAGGCTTCTATAACGAGTATATCCAAGGCCGGATTAATCCGGACAATATTTTTTTAAGCATTGGTATGGCCTACATAAGCTTTGCCAAAGAGGAACCTAACCTGTTCAGGATGATTTTCATGAATAATCATTTTAAGGTCAATAACTTTATAGAAATGACGGATGGGGATGAGAATGCCATGATTGCTGCAGGAATTGCGGCAGCAAACAACATAGGGATAGAGGATGCCAGGCTGCTCTATGCAGAGACCTGGTTATTCACCCATGGTATCGCTTCTATGCTGGTGACAAATAGCTGCGCTTTTCAGGAAAAAGAGACGGAACAAATGCTCCGCAATGCATTTACCGGGTTCTTAAGACAAATAAGGGAGGCAAGAGGAAATGGATAATAAGAAAAATATCATCCGATTAAGTGCGGTTATTATAATATGTTTGTCCTGTCTGATCCGGGTTCCCGCCATAGCCATGATTATAGCGATTCCATTCTGGATTGTTGAAAAAAGAAAAAGCCGTAAGAAGCAGGAGAATATAGAAATTGCACCTCAAAGTATTCTGGAGGGTTTCAAAAAAGCAGGCTGGCTGATCTTATTGCCTGTGGTGAGCGGAGTGACGGCAGTGCTTCTTTCAAAGCTCATCATGCCTGATTTTTACATACATGTTTTAGAGCGCACCAAACCCATACTGGTTTTTGATAAGCTTCCTGTGTTGATTATACAACTGCTTATTTTAGCATTTGCGGAAGAAGTGGTTTTCCGTGGCTTCCTTCAAGCCCAGATGAGTACCAGGATAAAGCCGGCTTATGCCATTGCCGTCACCTCATTCTTTTTTTCCATCGCCCATTATTCTTCCGGTGCAATTAATATTGTGCTCTACGATTTGTTTTTCATTTTTGTAGACAGCATATTGTACGGTATTATATTTGAGAGGACAAAAAGTGTCTATGCCTGCTGGAGCTCACATTTTCTGGCTAATGCGGTGGGGGTGGGGATTGTCTTATTTTTAGTCTGATAAATAAGATTTTGAGCGGAGGGTTTTTATGCTGATTGATATTCACGCCCATGCAGCAGGAAATTACGGCACAGTAGATTCAATAAAAATTATGTCCCGGAAGTACAATATTGAGAAAATCGTTTTATGTACGAGCCCCAAGAATATGCAAAAGCTTAAGGCGCCGCCGGGCATGCCTTTTAAACAGAAGCCCGACAGCATTTATATGATGAACAGGATGAACCGGCTGGCTTATAACCATTTTTTCAAAGGTAACGGAGATGGCAATCAATTTGTCTGTGAATTGAAGAACCAGCTACCCGGGCTGATTATCCAGTTTCTTTGGGTAAACCCGCTGGATACCGGACACATGAATAGTCTGGAAACCAGTATTCGTACATATCGGCCAAAGGGAATAAAACTACATCAGGCATGGAATCCGTTTAAGATAGACGGCAGAGAATTTAAAAATCTGGTGGACATTGCCTCTTCAAACAAATTGCCGGTTTTCATTCACTTATATTCCAAAAAGGAGGTCCTGAAGCTGCTGCGCTTTATAAGGGAGAACCAAAGCGCCGTATTTATCATCGGGCATTTGACCGGTACGGACCTCTTCTGTGAAAGTGGCGTAAACCTGAAAAACGTCTATTTTGATACTTCAAGCTCCGGAAGAATCCAGGGCAGTGATATTAAGCACGCAATTGACGCTTTCGGCTATGAACATATTGTTTTTGGTACAGATACGCCTTATGCGGGCATTGATGAACAGCTTGACAGGCTTGAACGTCTGAAGCTGTCTGATAATGCAAAAGAGCACATTTATAGTCTGAATGCGAGAAACATTTTAAAGTTGCAGGATTAGTATGTCTGGCGGTTCCCCAGCATATATCTGGAAAAGTCAAGTGCGGCCTGTGCTTCCCTGTCCAGCTTTCCCTCATCTGCACCGTTGCTGATATCACGCCAGACCTTAATATTCGATCCGACAGTTCCGCCCATTCTGACGAAGGGTTCCATAACAACGCTGCCGGTATAAGCTATATCGGCCAGGGCCTCACCAATTTCGTTCCATGGGACTCTTCCCCTGCCGGGAACTTTCCGGTTACATTCGCCGGTGTGCAAATGTCCCAGGTAAGGGCCTGCAGTCCTGATTGCGCCTCCCATGCTATCTTCCTCGATATTCATATGGAAGGTATCAAGCATTACCCTCACATTGCCATGCCCAACCTGTTTTACAAAATCTACTCCCTCTTGTGCAGTGTTAATCAAATAATTTTCAAATCTGTTAAGAACCTCAAGGCAGAAATTCACTCCACAAGCCTCAGCCACTTTGGCTACCTCACGAACACCTTCAACACTGCGTTCCCAATCTCCTTTTTTGTCAATGGCTTTTGTATAATCCACCGGCCAATAGGAATATAAAGCCCCGCCTATCAAAGGCACATCCAGCTTGTAAAGACGCTGGAGCAAATCGGTATAAAAGGCCAGGGCATTTTTGCGAATTTCAGGATCGGCAGAAGACAGGTTTTGCCCTGCACCGGGCCCATGCCCCACTGTAAGAGTAATTCCATTGCCTCTGGCACATGCTCTCAGTTCATTAATCTGATTGTCACTATAAAAAGGTATAGGTGAAGCTGCTATTTCCAGGATATCAAAACCAAGTTTTGCAACCTTTTCGATATAGTATTTATAGTCAGCTTCCCATTCTTGCTCCCAATATGCATAATAGATACCGTATTTCATGTTGCTCCTCCTTAAAGGCAAAGGTTTTATTCGGCAGGCTCAAGTATTACGTTGGCATTGCGGAGGATGCTGCGAACTTCGCTCACATCCACCTGAGCGGGGTGGATATCCTGCCGGACTGCCAGTGCAGCACCCACACCTGCGGCCTCTCCTATGGCCATGCAGGTAGGCATAACCCTTGCGGAGCTCATGACTACTGCATCCAGAGAAGCACATCTGCCGCTGAACATGAGATTGTCAATATCCTTGCTTACTGTACAGCCGTATGGGATACCGTACGGCCTTATGCGCTTGACAATAGTGCCTGCACCGTTGCCCTCATGTATGTCAATGATGTAAGAACCCAGAGCTACCGTATCTTCCGGAACATCTCCAACCATGATTTTTTCCTCTGTCAATTCACAGAGCCCTGCAAAACGGCGCGTTTCACGGATACCCATTGAAGGATATATCCGGGTTATGTAGCAGTTTTCAAATCCGGGAACATACTTTTTGAGAGTTTCCACCAGCTTTGGAATCTGTAAATGCCCCTCAATTTCTGAACGCGTCAAATCCAGTACATCACTGCCGTTTACTCCCAGGTGCCGGGTAGAATTAATGTGTACCTCTCCGGGAATCAGGCTTTTGATGTAGATAAGGGTATCCCGGTCAACCGGCAATTCGCCTTTTGCTTTAAGTTCCAGGAAGAGTTTGCGCAAACCCACCATGACATGGTGTGGGTTTGAACGGAAAAACTCAGCGTTGTACTTGTCAAAGTCACACTCAATGGTACTGCATAACCGCATCTGTTCAGGATCACTTGCGATGAATTCTATTGTTTTGTCGGTATTAACATTGCCCAAGGTAAACATAAGGGTAGGCGGCTGTAATGCACCTGTGCCCTTTTGACCCATGTTGTAGGCAGCACCGGCCATATAACCCATGTCGCCGTCTCCGCTGGCATCTATAAAGACAGCAGCTTCTACAATAATATGATAACCCTTTCCAAATAACGTGACTGTTTTAATCCTGCCATTATCTACGTTGGTATGGATGATTTCGGTATGCAGCAGTATTTCTACGCCTGCGTTGAGACACATTTCAAATGCAACGACTTTAAAAATCTCATGATTGTAAAGAGTCACTGAATTGTGCATAGGGCAGGGATAATGAGCTGTACAGGCATTACGTTTTACCAGTTCATCAACAAGCTCCTGTGCAATACCTGCAGTCACAGGTTTACCATCTTTGTCCAGATATCCAAGCAACGGTAAACCTATGGTTAAATTGCCGCCAAGATATCCATTCTTCTCTACCAGAAGTACCTTCGCACCATTTCTGCTTGCTGCGATTGCTGCAGGGATGCCGCCCGGGCCGCCGCCAATGACAACCACATCATATTTTTTTTGGAGGGTTTTCATAGTTTTTCTCCTTCATTTATATAGTTTTTTGTTTTATTAATCCTTGATAACTGCACCTTGCTCAATCAGAGTATTCCGAAGCTTAACAATATCCACATTCTCGGGACAAACGCCGCTTTTAAGTGCTATTGCGGCGGCTGTGCCTGCCGCCTGCCCCATAGCTATGCATGCAGGCATGACCCGATAGCTTGCTGCGGCCTCCGAGGAACCACATATACTGCGTCCTGCAACAAGCATATTGTCACAGTTCTCAGGAAGCAGGCAGCGGTAGGGTATGGTGTAGTATCTGTCAACACAGGTAAATGTAACACCACCCCCCGTTGAATTGTGTATATCAATGGCATAGCCGAAGGTACATATTGCATCGTCAAAATGCTTGCGAGAGAGTATATCCTCTGCTGTAAGCTCGTATTTTCCTACAATATGTCTTGTTTCACGAACTCCCAGTGCAGTAGCCACCTGAATTAGCTGAACCTCCTCACAGCCGGGAAGGTATTTTTTCATAAATGCAACGATTTCCTGCACCTGACGTCTGCCTTCTATAAGAGCTTTAGTTATATCTGAAGTCTTTGTAGCATCAATATATGCAATACGAGTGGTATTAATCTTCCATCTTCCGGGTATATTCTGTTCATAGTTACCCAGCTCATTGCGGTCAAGCGTCCAGTCACCGTTACGTCTGGCTTCTTCTACATAATGTGCAAAGCAATTGGCAGTGTGGCTGTCCAAATTGGATTTATTGGCTTCAAGCTCACTTAAATATTTATCACGGTCAATATTGCCAACCTCAAAGAAAAGAGTGACAGGCTGCATAACGCCGGTTTCCTTTTTGCCAAGCCATGTGGGAACCCCTGCAAAATAAGCCGCATCAGCATCCCCGGTGCAATCTATGAATAGCTTTGCACGAATTGCCGCAATACCTTCCTTCATATTGACGATTACATAATCCAGCTTTCCATCCTTGGTAATACAATCAGTGACCTGTACATTGAAGAGCATTTGTGCCCCTGATTCCTGAAGCATCTCTTCCATTACCACCGCAAGCACCTCCGACTGATATGGAGTAACATGTCTATGGCTTGCCATATAGTATGAAGAATAAGAAGTCATACCTTCCACCTTGGAAGGATGAATAGCACCACCGCGGGCCTCAGTCCGAATGCAGAGTTCATCAAAAATGCCCTTTACCAACTGTTCCTCGGCATCATTATCGTAGCAAGTCATAAATGGGCCCACCAGACCTGCCGTAGCCATACCACCAAGCATGCTTAAACGCTCAATTAAAAGTGTGGCAGCTCCGTTGCGTGCTGCTGCAACTGCTGCGCCGAAGCCCGCAGTGCCGCCGCCTATCACAAGGACATCTGTTTCTATTACGGTTTTGACGGTTTTTGTGTATTGAATTTCACTCATGCTATCCTCCTGAAAACCTGATTATTTATGTTAACAAATTAAATAACAGTGCATGTTTTAACGTCGTCCTCGTGCGGCATACAGACCACTGTCACAACGAGTCAAATCAACTGATGAAAGGAGAAGTATTTATTTTTAATATAGCATGTAATACTTTCAAGTCAACAGAACAGAAAAAGGAGTGAAGAATAGTGATAGGTTTCAAACAAATAGTACATTGCTTCATATTATATATTTACATAAAATATGGAATATATTCCAGGATATATTATATTATGTGGAATTTGCACCTCCTAAAGCTAAACAAAGTTCTAGATATCGTAATTTACAATATTGTTGGGCAGTAATTTTATGTGGTATACTTGACATATAATTTCAAATCATCGCATGTATGCATTAAGCAAAGCATGGTTTCTATGATAGCTATCCCGTTTCAGGGCATAGAATTTATAAGGAATATGCAAATTAATACAAAAAACTCATTACGATATATAAATGACGGATACTTCGAATATTAGATAATATCAGACGGGGGAGAATTATGTATAAAGCTATTATTGTTGATGATGAAGATTTGGTACGCCAGGGCTTAAAAAAGCACTTTGACTGGAGTGCTCACGATATTGAGATAGTTGCCGATCATTCTGACGGTCAGAAGGCATTTCAGTTTGTGAAGGATAATCACATTGATCTGGTGCTTACTGATGTCCTTATGCCTTACATGGACGGGATAACACTGGCAAAGAATTTACGGGAGCTTTATCCCGATATAAAGATAATATTCATTAGTGGTCATGATGATGTAATCTACCTGAAAAAGGCGCTTAAAGTCGAGGCTGTGGACTATATACTCAAATCCATTGATCTGGACGAGCTTGACGAGACGGTTAGCCGGGTTGTCAATATTATGAATAGCGAGAAGCAGAGTAAAAAGAACCTGGCTGATATGGAAAATCTCTTGAATCAGAGCTTTCCACTTTTGCAGGAGCGTTTTTTTATCACAATGATTCGTGATGATTTCGAAAATCCCGTTATAATGAAGGAACGTATAGCATTTTTGAATATTCCGCTGAATGATGAAATGTACTACTGCGTACTGGTGGTGCAGATACAGCGCGTTTACAGCACTTTTCATGTCTTGTCGGAACGTGAGCGCCAGCTTCTGTCTCTCCGGATACAAAACGAATGTACAGAAGTAGGAAAACAGTATAGTGATACCATTTGCTTTGAAAATAAACAAGGTGAATATGTGATGATTCTATCTCTATCAGAAGATGAATATGAGGAGACTCTCCTGGAAGTTTCTGAAAATCTGAACAAGCGTCTCAAGGGCGGTATGGAGCTGCCGGTATCCATTGGTATCAGTGGCAGGTTTAAGGGGCTTGAAAATATAAAAACCTCCTATGAGAATGCGTCCAATGCCATAAGCAAAAGATACCTGCTGGACGATGCCCTGGCTATTTCCGTTGATAAATATGAAATGGACGAAAGTCTGAAGGAATATAAGGAAAACGCTGAAAAAAGCTTGCAGGAATGCTTGAGCAGCGGAAACACCGAACAGGTATCAAAGGTACTTGAAGAGCTTTTTACTGTAATAAGAGAAAATTTTCAGCATGATGAAGAGCAGAATTTGATGATTTTTTTACTCCTTCTTCCTACGCGAATCGTAACAGATATAAAAATAAATAAAAAAAGTGATTATTCCAACCAGCGCAGGATTTTGGACAGATTCCTGTGCTGCGGGGATTTTGAAGAACAGTGCATCCTGATTCAAAAGCTGTATTTTGAGGTGGCAGCCCTCATGAGCAGCATGAGCAAGACCTATTCCCATACTATCATCAACCAGGTACGGAAAACTATTGAAGAACGCTTTAAGGAACAGATATCAATAAGCACATTGGCAAAGGATGTCTATTTGACACCCACGTATTTGTGCGTGCTGTTTAAACAGGTCACCGGAACTACAATAAATGATTATCTGACCCTGACCCGGCTTGAGAAAGCAAAGAAGCTCCTGTCGGATCCCTACATCAAACTGTACGATGTATGCTATGAGGTGGGCTATTTATCACCCAGCTATTTTTCTCGTCTGTTCAAGAAATATACAGGAATCTCGCCCAGCGAATACAGGAATATTGCCATAGCATCTTCAGAGCAATAGCCTTTGTATAAGAAATGGGTGTATGGAAAGGAAATGTCTATGAAGCGAATTAAGTTACGCGAGAAAATTTCCAGTGGGATTTTATATGGCGGCAATATGCGCTTATCAAAAAGAGCAATAGCTCTTTTTGCTTTTAGTGTGGTTATACCGCTTACGCTCATCGTATATTTTTATTCCGTCCATTCGGCAAATATCATTGAAAATGAGCTCTCAAACAATATGCAATTAGCCATCAGTCAAATAAAAAACAATCTGGATTACCGTTTTGAGCAAATTTCCGAGAATGCCCTTTCTATTCTCAGTACGGCTTATCCTTACGTCAGAAGCGGAAGCACCGATGTTCAAACACAAATGGAAGAATATGATGAACTGAAATCTCTGGTCTCAGCTTATGAAGGAAAACATATGATCAGTAAAATACGTTTGTATGTGCCTGCCGGCAAAATTTATGCAAATCAGCAGGAAACCTTTTATTCCCTCCCGGAGCTTGCGGAGCAAACCAATGAAACTTACAAACGAGGCGTCCTTTGGCTGAAAACCTATGGGGCACGTATTTATGAGGGCAGGGGTTTAACAAATATCATTTCCTGCCGGATGACAATTTCCAGCAAGACCAATTATGATGAAATCGCAAGTGTACTGCAACTGGATATTGAAGAGACAAAGCTCAGCAGGATATTTTCGGCTGGTATCAGCATTGATGAGGAAATTTACCTGGTAGACCCGGACGGCGTTATAATATCTCATCCGGATTCGACCTTGATTGGTAAAAGGGGACTTTCTGATGCTGAACTCAGCACCGTATTGATGAATAAAACGGGACATATGAGCGGAAGTATGAGTCAGAATGCCGATCTTGTGGCATATTCCAAATTGAGTGCGACAGATTGGTACCTTGTCATGAGATTACCCGCATCTGCTGTCTATGGTTCGGATGTTTTTTCTTTTGATGTGATGCGTGCTCTGTTGATTATAGCTGTTGTGGTAGTTTTTGTAATTTCATTGATATTGATATATTCCAGTATTATTGAAAATACCGTAAAACGAATCAATACAGCTATCATGGTGCTGAATAACGACGGCATAGACCAGGTTGACAATATGGCTTCACGGGAGGTTAAAAATAATAGATCACTTGCATTGCTGGAAAACAATGCAAACCACCTGGTTGTTACTATAAAAAGACTGATGGAAGAATCTTATGAAGCCAAATTGAAGGCCCGGGATTATCAGTTAAAAGCTTTACAGGCACAGATAAATCCTCATTTCCTATACAATACTTTAGATTCCATCAAGTGGATGATACTGGAGGATCACAAGAAAGACGGCATATGGATGATCAACGCATTTTCCAAATACTTCCGCCTGAGTTTGAGCAAGGGAAGGGATGTTGTTACTCTTCATGATGAATTGGAGCTGATTGAGGCCTATATTGGGATTATGCAAAAGAGATTCAGTAATATTTCCACCATAGATTTTGATATAGATGATAATCTTATGGAGTGCCTTATTCCAAAATTATCTCTGCAGCCATTAGTTGAAAATGCCCTCAACCATGGGATCCTGCACAAGGAAGACCGGGACGGCCGGCTTGTTATTGCCGCAAAAGAGGAAAATGGCAAATTAGTAATCATCATAAAGGATAATGGTCACGGAATGAGCCGGGAGCAGATAGAAAGGATATTAAGCCAGGAAAACAGCAATACAAAGGGCTATGGGCTTGGAAATGTAGATGAAAGACTCAAGCTGTTCGGAGGGGAGGATTGTGGTCTGGTGATAAGCTCGGAGCTGAATATAGGCACCACTGTCACTCTCTCATTACCCATAAAATATATGCAGCAGGAGTAAACATATTTGAAGCTCGTTCGGGAGTGAGTAGCGTTTTCTGACTGTTACCACATTTTAAATTAGCACTACAGATTAATTTAAAAGTCAATTACTATGGGTTTCAACCGTAATTGGCTTTATGAAGGAAGCACACAGAGACTGTTGGAAAGCCTGTATTTCAGGCCTATTCTGACAGTCTCTAGTTATGTCATTAATCGACCTTTTTAGTGCTATTTCTATAAATTTCAACGCAAATCCGGCAGATTTTTATGCAAATATAACAGTTTTGGATAAGAAATCAGAAGATTGAGTCATTCAACATGGAAGGTTTGTATGCTAATATAAAAACATAGATTGAATACAAACTTATCTTGAAAGCTTTCAAAAGTCTATGTTCTGCACATTTTTTAATGTTCTGTTATGTAAAGCTTCTACTGACTTAATTTTCGTAGGAATAGCGTGAAAGATACATGCGGTAAGTCAAAGTGGATTTCACGCAGCAAAAGCCACTACGCGTCTTTCATTACTATTTGTTACGCGCTATGCGCGTAGATGGGAGATAATATGAAAATGTTTGCTTTAAAATCAAAAGCAGAAAACGAAATACAAATGCATTCTCAATTGGGAGCATATATGAGAGAGCATTACCTCATGTATATAATGCTGATTCCCGGACTGTTCTTTCTGATAGTCTATAAGTTTTTACCGCTGTATGGCATTACAATTGCGTTTAAGGATTACAGTATTTTTGCAGGCAATAATCCGCTGGATGCAATAGCAAAAAGCGAATGGGTGGGCTTGCAGCATTTTGAGCGCTTATTTGCAAGCTCGTCGTTTATCAAAGTCCTTTTAAATACTTTGATTATTAATGCATATAAGATTTTGTTCCTATTCCCGATTCCCATAATATGTGCGATTTTATTGAACGAAATCCGCAATAAGGTTTACCGTAAGCTGGCACAGACTGCAATATATGTTCCGTATTTCTTTTCCTGGGTCGTCACGTTTGGTATTTTCTATTCCTTGATGGGTACTTATGGAATCGTAAACACAGGCTTATCTGCCCTGGGTTTTGAAAGAATCAGCTTTTTTTCTGACACTAACGTATTCCGTGGACTGCTGGTCTTCACGGAGGGCTGGAAAGAAGTCGGCTGGAATACTGTCATTTATTTGGCGGCTATCACAGGCATTGACATTTCCCTTTATGAAGCTGCCCGGGTAGATGGTGCTTCCAAACTGCGTCAAATCTGGCATATAACCTTGACAGGAATGTCTTCAACCATCGTCCTGATGCTGATTTTAAAGGTAGGATATATCCTGGATACAGGCTTTGAACAGATTCTTGTATTCTACAATGCGACAGTTTACGATGTGGCGGATGTAATACAGACCTATGTTTACCGTATGGGGTTGGGTCAGTCGGATTTTGCACTGGGTACCGCACTTGGCTTATTTAATTCAGTTGTGGCATTTATCTTGATTGTAGGTGCAAATACTGTTTGCAAGAAGCTGCTTCACAGGAGTATCTGGTAATTGAAATGAAAGTAAATCTTGTAAGAGGTGAAAACTATGTTTATGAAGAAAAATGAAACGGGCATTCCGCTGGAAGCAAGCGAGAAGGTTATGATAGTAATTTCCTACATCATTATGAGTATACTTGCACTGTGTGCGATACTCCCCATTCTGCATGTGCTGTCCAAGTCCTTCAGCAGTGCGTCTGCGGTTACATCGGGTTCTGTGCTGTTCTGGCCGGTGGATATACAGTTTGAAACAATGAAATATGTTCTCAGGGAGACTACATTTTTACATGCACTGAAAAATACTTTAATTGTTACCTTTTTCGGTACAATCATCAGTATGGTGGTAACAATCACAACTGCGTATCCATTATCCAAGCCCTCCTTTAAAGGGCGCAAGGTCTTTATTATGCTATACATTATCAGCATGGTGTTCTTCGGGGGAATAGTTCCCGCATACATGGTGGTTCGTACGCTTGGGATCATGGATACCTTTGCTGCTCTGATACTTCCGTTTTTTATAGTCCACTTTAATATGTTCATCGTTAAAAATTATTTTGAGGGCTTGCCGGAAAGTATTGAGGAATCGGCAAAAATTGACGGTGCCAGTGATATAAGAATACTGGTATCCATTGTATGTCCCATGTCAACACCCGTATTGGCCACGGTGGCTATGCTGTACGCTGTAAACTACTGGAACAATTACTTCCATGCTGTTATGTATACCAATAGCACTGCAATGCAGACCTTGCAGCTATTTACCTATAATACTATCAGCAATACACAGACAATTGTCGAGCGACTTGTGGCAGGCAATTACGCAAATGTTTCCATTGATGGAATTATCGCAGCAGTAGTTGTTCTTTCCCTGATTCCTATTGTTGCATTATACCCGTTAGTTCAGAGGTACATGGTTCAGGGTATTACAATCGGCTCGGTCAAGGGTTGATAAATTTATTTCATTCCACATTGTAATTTATCGGGAAACCGGTAAAAATAAAAAAAAAGAGGATGGGAAAATATGAAGAAGATTTTTGTATTGTTTCTTGCAATTCTGATGATTGTTTCCAGTTTGGCAGGTTGTGGACAGAGCGGTACTTCGAATCCAAGCGACACTTCAACTGCATCTGGAAGCACCAAAGCTCTTGATGGTCAAAAGCCGGAGCTTAAGTATCTCGGCTATAATGTCAGCTTTGATCCCAACACTGACCCCTTGGCAGCAGTCTATCAGGAGAAAACCGGTTACAAAGTAAATTACAACGTACTTCCCGCTGAAAATGCAGATGAAAAGCTCCTTATGGAAGTTGCATCCGGTGCAGATTACGATGTTGTCCAGGTTGGTGTTTCCCAGTTCCAGACACTGCTCTCCCAAGGTGCATTGATGCCTTTGACCGATTTACTTAACCAGTATGGCCAGGACGTCCTCAAAGGTGTGACTCCGGATTCCTGGAAGGCTTGTTCCGGTTCGGACGGCAAAATCTATGGCATTCCTTACAAATATCCATACCCAACTGAAGTAGTAACCTTCATGGTAGCAAGAATGGACTTGATGAAGGCAGCCGGCATTAATGAGATACCAACTACAATAGACGAATTCTACAATACCCTTGTTACTCTTAAAAAGTTCTACGGAGATAAATATATCATATTCACCGGCCCTTTCCGTGCTGCTTCGGAAGCTTCGGTCAACTGGGATATACCACAGAACATAACTTCTGCCTTTGGCATATATAATGACTGGATGGTTGATGAAAACGGTAAAGTCTACTACATGACCGAGCATGAGAATTTCCCTAAAATGATTGAATTTATGCAGAAGCTTTCAAATGAGGGACTTATAGATCGTGATTGGGCAGTTAACAACACAACCACGGTAAATGAGAAGCTATCCGCAGGCAAAGCAATCATTGCAGCATCAAACCGTGTTGGTGTTGCCGTTACCACACCGATTATGACAGGTAAGGATGGTCTGGGCCTCAAGAATGAAGATATTGGCTACATTGGTGCACTGGCAGGCTCTGACGGCTCTTGCAAGTATATGAAGACTGAGGCCATTAATCAGGTGACCTGTATACTGAAGAGCTCCAAGAATGCTGAGCATGCCGTTAACTGGATTAACATAAAGCAGCAGAATCAGCTTTACCTCAATATCGGTGTTGAGGGTACACACTTTACTTATGATACTGATGGTTCCATCAAACCGATTAACCCCATATTTGCAGAAGAACGCGGCAATTCGTACTGGTATCTTAACAGTACTGACGAAGCAGAATTTGCAAAACAGTGGCCTTCACGTGTAAGAAAGAGTGATGCTATGTGGGCTGCCTTCGATGCAGTCACCAACAAAACCAACAAAGAAAACCCGGGAATTTTTGTAGACAATACTTTCGCATTTATGCCTTCGTTGGAGAATTACTCCAAGTACAATCAGTCTTTGTTCAAGTCAACCAGCGACTTCATACTCCAGCTTATTGGCGGCACCAAGAAAATTGACAGCCTCAAGACCTTCCAGTCAGACTGGGCAAATGGCGGAGGCGAGAAGATAAGGACAGAAATGAAAACCTGGTATGACGAGTTCTACGGTAAATAAAATTATTGAAGCATTTTTTGTAGCAGTCCCATTGGGGCTGCTACAAAACTAATAACGAAATATATCATAAGGAGAAGGACATGAGCAAAGTAAATTATAAAAAAGAACTTCCTGTTTATCGTGACATAGATATTCTTGTTGTCGGTGCAGGCCCTGCCGGTATCGGTGCGGCTGTATGTGCTGCAAGAAATAGCGCAAAAACTATGGTAATCGATGATTCCGGCTGCGTTGGCGGACAGGCCACCAACGGTCTTGTAGGTCCTTTTATGACTGTATATGATGCAAAGAGTGAAAAGCAGATAATAAAAGGTATCTTTCAGGAAATAGTAGACCGCATGGTTGAAATGGGTGGTGCCATTCAGCCCAGTGAAGTAAGATCCGAAACCTCCCGTGCAGGCTTCTATAAAATTGGTCATGACCATGTAGGCCCCTTTGATCATGAGGCTTTAAAAATGGTTGCTTCAGACATGATTCTGGAGGCTGGTGCAGAGCTCCTCCTGCATACCCGGTTTATAGATGTCTTAAAGGAAGAGGACAGGATTGTGGGAGTGGTGATTGCCAACAAGTCGGGAATGTCGGTTATACGAGCAAAAATCATAATAGATTGTTCAGGTGATGCGGATGTGGCAGCCAGGTCCGGTGTCAGATATGAGCTGGGTAACATCAATGATGGCAACATGCAGCCGGCGACTATGTTTTTCAGGGTTTGCAATGTTGATTCGGAACGGCTGAAGGCGCATATCAAGGAGCATGAGGCTGAAATCCGACCTTTCTATGGTCCGTTCAGTTGGTTGATCAGGGATAAACAGGAGGAGTGGGGAAATGTACCTCGTGCAGAGGTGTGCCTTTTTGAGAGTCCTGAGCCCGGTGAATATCGTTTAAATGTAACCCGTATCCTGGATATTGACGGAACCAATGCGGAGGATTTGACCAAGGCCGAATTAATCGGCATGAAGCAGGTTCATAAAGTGTTCGATTTCATGAAGAAATACGCTGTTGGCTTTGAGAATGCAAAGTTTATGGGTACGGCTGCCAGGGTAGGAATCCGTGAAACCCGTCATATTGAAGGGTTATACAAGCTGACTTCAGACGATGTCATAAATTGCCGCGTGCCTGAAAACTCTATTGCTGTTCTGGCAACAAATATGGATACCCACAATAAGAACGACCCGGGCGGAACATATTATACCCTGGAAAAAGGTCCTTACTTTGGCGTACCATACACCTGCCTTGTACCAAAGGCTGTGAGCAATCTACTTGTAGCGGGACGTTCTATCTCAGCAGATGCCATAGCAGGTTCAGCCACCCGTATGATACCTTGCTGTATTGTATTCGGTCAGGCGGCCGGAACAGCCGCCGCATTAGCTGTCAAGGAAGGTAAGCTCCCTGCTGCCGTGGATGTAAAAAAGCTCCGCGTAACCTTGAAAGAGCAAGGCGCATTTTTAGGAGATTAATTAGCATAGCGTATACAGCATCAGTGCAGCTTCACAAAATTAAATCTGCATTGATGCCTGCAAACATAGGAGGATACAGGCATGAGTTTTGAAGCGGTAGCATATCAGAAAGCTTTACAGGTAGAGGCACAATACGATGTGGTTGTCATAGGCTCCGGGCCTGCCGGTATTTGTGCGGCTGTTTCGGCAGCACGGATGGGAGCTGAAACTGCAATAATTGAGCGCTACGGCACCCTTGGCGGCAACTTGACGAATGGTGCAGTTGCACCAATCCTGGGAAGCGTTTCAAGAGGAACCTTGCGGGATGAGCTTATTGTACGGCTGGGCGTTCCGGACAGTGACGAAACGGGTGTCACTCAGCAAACACACGACTTTGAAAAAGCAAAGCGCGTGCTTATGGATTTTGCACATGAAGCAGGTGTTAAGATATACCTGCAAACCCCTGTCGTCGATACAATAACAGAGGGGAAAAGCCTTACAGGTATTGTCATCTCTCAAAAGACAGGTATGAAGGTAATCCGGGCAAAAGCCTTTATTGATGCTTCTGGTGACGGCGATGCCGCATATTTTGCAGGTGCCGAATTTGAAATGGGGCGTGAAGGGGATTCCCTGTTGCAGCCTGTTACTTTGATGTTCCGTTTACAGGGTGTTGAAGAGGATGCACTGACTTGTATAGGTGAACTTGACCACGTTACTTACAAGGGTGAAAGATTTCTTGACTACACCACCAGACTTTGCAGGGAAGGCCATCTGCCCCCTAATGCGGCATCGGTACGTTCCTTTCGCACTGCTGTTCCCGGTGAACGCGTCATCAACACAACGCAGTCAAACGGTATTTCTGCACTGTCAAGTGATGATTTGGAAAAAGCGGAGATAGACTTGCGTACACAAATTGATGAAGTAACTGATTTTTTGCGGAAGTATGTTGATGGTTATCAGAATTGTATTGTAAAAAGTACGGCAAATACCCTTGGAGTTCGTGAAACCCGCCGTTTTATAGGACAATATATGCTTGAAGACTCAGATCTTCGCACAGGACGCAGGTTTGAAGATGTTGTTGTTCACAAGGCAAGCTTTATAGTGGATATTCACAACCCCGCAGGCAGTGCACAGGCAGAGGGAGTGCCGGAGGAGGTAATACCTTATGATATCCCCTTGGGCAGCCTGATTCCCAAAAGCCTGGATGGTCTGGTGCTCGCCGGCAGATGTATTTCAGGTACGCACCGTGCACATGCGTCGTACAGAGTCATGTCAATCTGTATGGCCATTGGTGAGGCGGCCGGTATAACTGCTGCACTTGCGGCACAGAAGGAAACAGTACCCCGTGAGGTGGATTTCCATGAAGTACAGAAGGTTTTAATTGAACGGGGAGTGGAGCTTTTTGATTGATTTAAATACCCCCTCTGATGGGCGGGGGAACCTGGCAGGTGCATGCACGGTAAAGGCCATGCAGGTTAAATAGGAGGCAACTATGTATATTAATGAAAGAGACAATAAAGTGCCGGTCATAGCCGGCTACGATGTAATCGTATGTGGAGGCGGACCTTCGGGTATTATTGCAGCGGTTGCTGCAGCCAGGAACGGTGCAAGGACACTGTTGATTGAACGCTATGGCTTTGTAGGAGGGATGGCCTCAAGTGCCCTGGTAACTCCTATCAGTATATTCAGGAAAAAGAAAAAGCTTATTATTGATGGAATCCCTTTCGAGCTTATGAAGCGGGCCAATGCTTTGAATGGGGCTGACATTTCACTTGACAGCGGAAATGTTCCCGTTGACGATGAGGTATTCAAACTGGCAGCTCAGCAATTACTCCTTGAAAGCGGTGTTACGCTGCTGTATCATACTTATTTTTCAGATTGCGTTATGAGTGATGGAAAGGTCAGCCATGTAATCGTACAGAACAAAGCAGGGAGGGTCGCATATGAATGCAAGGCTGCCATTGACTGTACAGGTGATGCTGATCTGGTCCGGGCAGCGGGCTTTAAAACTACCAAGGAAACCAAGCTGCAGCCAGCGTCTCTGTGGTTTCAGCTTGGCGGTGTGGATACTGATGCCCTCAAGGATTTATTCGCTGATGCCGTAGATGAAAAAATGCCAATCAGTGCTGAAATACGAGGAAGATTAAGCGAGCTTAACCAAAAAGGCGAGATGCCGATATTTGGCGGACCCTGGATAAGCAGGCATTTTCGAGATGGCATAGTTACCATAAATTTGTTGCGTGAAAGCGCTGATGCAAGCTCTCCGGAGCAATTTACAAAGGCTGAATGCACTTTGCGTGAAAATCTGTTCAAGGTAATAAACATTATGCGGGAGAATTTTCCAGCCTTCAGGAATTGCTGGCTTTTAAAATCGGGAACACAGGCCGGAGTACGCGAAACATACCGTATCATCGGAATGTATGAGATGAAAGCAGACGATATACTCCGTCCAAAGCCATTCAAGGACACTATTGCCAAGGGAACTCACGTAATAGATATTCACAAGCCCGACAGCATCGAACAGGACTGCATCAGTTTAAAGCAAGAATACAATATACCTTACGGCATACTTGTCCCTGTAAACAGTGAGAACCTGATTACTGCCGGACGCTGTGTATGTTCAGATAACTCTGCCTTCGGTTCGCTTCGAGTTATGGCTACCTGTATGGCAATGGGACAGGCGGCAGGCACGGCCGCAGCCATTTATTTGCAGAATAATTGTTCTATGTGCGCAATGGACACTGACCTTCTGGTCAAAAGGTTAATCCAGCAGGGCGCCATTGTTTAAATCAACCCGTTATGCCGGTTAATTTAACAGATAAGTATGCGGGACACGAGAGGACGGCTTTAAAGAAATGTGCAGTAGGATTTAACAATTTAGTAAACGTCTTTAAACTTGAAGCGAAGGGGGATGCACTATGAAAAATGTACCAAAAACAATGAAAGCTTTAGTAGCCTACGGGAAAGGGGATTACCGTTTTGAAGCGAATTATCCTGCACCGGAATGCGGACCTGAGGATATCATCATAAAAACAGAAGGCTGCGGTGTATGCGCGGGAGATTTGAAGTGCCAGCATGGAGCATCCATGTTTTGGGGTGATGATAACCAACCGGCATGGGTAGAACCACCATTTATTCCGGGACATGAATTTTTAGGACATATCGTTGAAGTAGGCGGAAATGTAAAGGATTTTCATATAGGAGAAAGAATCATAGCAGATCAGATTGTTCCATGCGGAGAGTGTAAATTCTGCAAGACGGGCAGATATTGGATGTGCCAGCCCCATGCGATTTTTGGCTTCCAAAAAGGTAACAACGGCGGTATGGCTGAATATGTAAGATTCCCTAAAACGGCTGTGATTTCCAGAGTTCCGGAAGAAATGCCTCTGGAAGCTGCGCTGTTGATTGAACCTTATGGCTGCTCCAAACATGCGGTAGACAGAGCACAAATCCGTAATGACGATGCGGTGGTTATTTCCGGTGCAGGAACCCTTGGGCTCGGTATGATCACATATGCAAGAATGCAGAATCCTAAAAAACTGATAGTACTCGATATGGTTGATGCACGATTGGAAAAAGCAAAAGAATTTGGTGCGGATATAGTTTGGAATCCCTCAAAGGTTAATGTGGCGGATGAGATTATGAAGCTGACCGAGGGTTATGGCTGTGATATCTATATCGAAGCCACAGGACATCCGTCCAGTGTTGTCCAAGGGCTCAGCATGATAAGGAAATTAGGACGTTTTGTGGAATTCAGCGTATTTGGGGAACCAACCACCGTAGACTGGTCAATTATTGGTGACAGAAAGGAGCTGGATATACTTGGCTCCCACTTAAGCCCATACTGCTACCCATTTGTAATTGAAAATATACAGAATGGCAATTTGAAAACCAATGGTCTGGTTTCAAAAACTTTTAAGATTGAAGAATGGGAAAGGGCCTTTGAATACGCTTCTGGAAAACATGGTGATTTAAAAGTCGCTATTACCTTTGAATAAAAAATAATCCAGCTATTTCAAGTAGCACTGCAATCCTTTAAAATCCAGTTTTGCTGCTTTTTCAAAACAACTTTAAAACAGATAAAGGGAGAATTGGTATGAACTATCTATTAGGTACAGACATCGGGACGTCCGGAACCAAAACAATTATGACGGATACTGCCGGCAATCTCATATCCCAGGATTTACAGGAATATGATGTTCTGACACCCAAGCCCTTATGGGCAGAGCAATGGCCTGACGTATGGATAGAGGCTGCAAAAAAATCCATCATAAACGCAGTTAAAAAGTCAGGAGTGAACAAGGATGATGTTAAAGGCATCTGTATCAGTGGTTTATATGGGGGCTCGGGAATACCGCTGGATGAGAGCATGAAGCCCGTTAGACCGTGTTTGATCTGGATGGACCGAAGGGCATCAGAAGAAACAAAATGGGTTCTGGATAATATCGGAGAAAAAAAGCTGAAGCGCATTACCCATAATGGAGCAGACCCTTATTATGGCTTTACCAAAATTTTATGGATCAAAAACAATGAGCCTGAAAGCTGGGCAAAGATTAAGTTATTCCTGCCTCCAAAGGATTATGCAATATATAAGCTGACAGGCAAGGTGGCTATTGATTATTCTTCAGCCGGGAATATTGGTGGTATTTTTGATATGAATACTCATACCTGGTCAAAGGAGTTAATGGAAGAGGTGGGAATACCATATTCCATGATGCCTCAAAACATTGTTGAATCAACAGATATTGTGGGAGGCCTGACTAAGCCGGCCGCAGAGGAATTGGGGCTTAATGAAGGCTTGCCGGTGTGTGCGGGAGGTATTGACTGCGGAGCAGCCAATATAGGTTTAGGTGTTTTTGAACCGGGAGTATATGCCGCTGCCATAGGAACCTCCATGTGTGCTGCGTTAATTTCAGACAGGCCCGTTAAAAGTGTGGGGCTGATAGTTTGGCCTTATTTATATAATGCTAAAAAGCTGTCTTATTATTTTAGCGGCGCAGCAACAGCCGGAGCAATTATTAAATGGTTCCGCAATACATTTGCTGAGTTGGAACTTGCGGCAGAGCTATCAGGTGGCCACAATGCATATAAAATACTGGATGAGAAAGCAGAAAATCTGCCGGCGGGAAGCGAAGGACTGGTGGTATTGCCATATTTTATGGGGGAAAGGAGTCCTGTATGGGATTCTGATGCAAAAGGAACAATTGTAGGCCTTTCCCTCACTCATACAAAAGCACATATTTATAGAGCCTTTTTGGAGGCTGTTGCATATTCCCTGAGACATGCCATGGAATGTACCGGAGAAAAGCTGGGGGAATATATTCTGCTGGCAGGTGGAGTAGCAAAATCAGGATTATGGAAACAAATATTTGCAGATGTAACCGGTTATCCTGTGGTATGTCCTATTCATGATGTAGAGGCCAATATGGGAGATGTCATGCTGGCAGGAATAGGAACCGGACTGCTGACCCATGAGGATGTTAAGAGGTGGCAGGTATTAGACAAAGAAATCATGCCAAACCCTGAGAATAAAAAGAAGTATGATCAGTACTATACCCTGTATCGCTCTATTTATGAGAATTTAAAGCAGGACATGAAATCCCTTTCAGGCATGGTATGATAAAGAAAGTGGAAAATAAGAAGCGATGGCGGTAAAGGGGGGTATCATGCCAGTAATAAAATATTCAAAGAACTTAACGGCCATAAAACATTATGATGTAATTGTGGCCGGCGGCGGGCCAGCCGGTATATGTGCGGCAGTTGCCGCTGCTCGTGAGGGTGTATCGGTTGCATTGGTTGAAAGAAATGGTGTATTGGGCGGAAATATGACGGCGGGACATGCGGGACCCATTCTGGGCGAGGTTGCTCCCGGTGGTATGCGTGATGAACTGATGGGGCTTCTGGGAGTCCCCCATAACCATATGCCTGGCGTGGTTGGACTGGCTCATGATGCCGAAAGAGCAAGGCATGCGCTGACAAACTTCGTAAATGACGCAGGTGTTGAAGTTTATCTTCAATCGCCTGTATCGGATGTAATTATGGAGGACAACAGAGTACGGGGAGTTGTTATCACCGGCAAACGGGGCATGTATGCACTTGCTGCGGAAGTGACGGTTGATGCCACGGGAGATGGGGATGTGGCATTTTTCTCCGGGGCACAATCGGTTTGCTTGCATCGTACGGTAACTCCAAGAGAAAGACGTGTTAATACTACACAGGAAAGCAGGATGGCAGAAACGCTTGGAGTATGTGAAACACGCAGATTTATTGGAGAATATGTGCTTAAAGATGAGGATTTGGCTGCAGGTAAAAAGTTTGATGATGCAATTGTGCATAATGCCAATTTTATCGCAGACATTCACAATCCTGAGGGCGAAGGCCAGGCAGAAGGAGTGCCGGAAGAGGTAAAACCTTACGACATACCTTATAGATGCTTTATACCTCTTAAAACAGAAAATTTAATACTGGCAGGAAGATGCATATCCGGAACGCACAGAGCCCATGCCTCCTACAGGGTTATGACAATATGCATGGCAATGGGGCAGGGAACCGGTATAGCAGCAGCGTTGGCAGCAAAAAGCAATATTGCTCCAAGAGACTTATCCCCGGCATTGGTTCGTGACAGGCTTATTGATCTTGGGGTTAAGCTGGAGGCTTGAGAATAAAAAGGAGAAAGGTGATTTTATTATGAAAGCGTTTTTTATTGAAAAACCCCGAGAGGGTATAGTAAGAGATACAGAAATACCTGTTCCGGCTGAGGATGAGATACTTCTTGAGGTAAAGGCCGCGGGTGTTTGCGGTACAGACGTGCACATATACAAGGGTGAATATTTCGGAAGCTATCCCAGAATTCCAGGTCATGAATTTTCCGGTGTCGTAGCGGGTATTGGGGAAAAGGTCACAAAGTTCAAGGTTGGACAGCAGGTTGCTGCAGACCCGAACATATTCTGTGAAGCATGTGATTCTTGTAAGGAAAATCGTCAGAATTTTTGCCTGGACATGGATGTTGTCGGTGTCAAAAGACATGGCGCCTTTGCCCAGTATTTAACTGTACCGGAGCGCTGTGTATTTGATGTTTCGGGGCTGACCTTCACTGAGGCCTCCATGGTGGAACCTTTATCCTGTGTGGTTTATGGACAGGAAAAGGCAGGTATACCCTTAGGAGCTTCTGTGCTTATATTCGGTGCAGGACCCATAGGCCTTATGCATGTACAACTGGCAGGAATAAATGGAGCTGCAAGCGTTACTGTCGTGGACCTTTTTGAGGATAAGCTCGCCCTGGCAAAAAAACTCGGGGCAGACCATACCTACACACCGGCAGAATTTGAAAAGCTTGGACTGGTTAATTCCTTTGAGGTTGTTATTGATTGTACCGGTGTACCGAGAGTCATAGAGGGTGAAATAAAATATGTAAAGGACTCGGGTACGATACTCTTCTTTGGTGTATGCCCTGACAACAGTTCAATAACAATAAATCCATATGAAGTGTTTAAGCGTGAACTGAAGCTTTGTGGAAGCTTTGCACTTAAAAAAACCTTTGGAAAAGCAGTTGCACTTGCAAAAAGCGGTAAGATCAATTTGATAGACCTTGTTGATAAGAAGCTGTTATTGGAGGAGGCACCTGAACTTTTTGAGGACATAGTATCCGGCAACTCAGGCCTTAAAACGGTCTTCTACCCCAATGGAATTGAAGGGTATTAGTTTAACTAAAAAATATTAATTATTGAAGGGTCGGGTGAAGCATGATTGACGTTGTAGCTCTTGGCGAGCTTCTTATAGATTTTACACAGATTCGTTCCAACGATGCTTTGGTCAAGCGCTTTGAACAGAATCCCGGAGGGGCTCCGGCCAATGTGTTAGCCGTGTTGTCTAAATTTGGAATAAAGTGTGCTTTTATTGGCAAGGTGGGAAACGATGTGTTTGGAGAATTTTTAAGGAAACAGCTTTCAGACCTTTCAATTGATTGCCGAAATCTTGTTTCAGATCCAAAGCATAATACCACCCTGGCATTTGTTACCCTGGATGACAAGGGGGACAGAAGCTTTAGTTTCTATAGAAATCATGGTGCTGATACGTGTCTTTTTGAAAAGGAAATTGATTTGGAACTTATCAAGGCTTGCAGGATATTTCATTTCGGAACATTATCAATGACCCATGAGCCTTCACTTTCCGCAACAATAAAAGCTGTTGAATATGCTAAGGCATGTGGGAAAATAATATCCTTTGACCCAAATTACAGGGCACCTCTATGGGGGGATGCGGACAGTGCAATAACAGCAATGAAATCCGGGCTAAGGTATGCTGACATTGCCAAGCTTTCTCTGGAGGAAGCACAAATGGTTACAGGCAAAACACGGCCTGAGGATTGTTTGAAGGAACTCCTTAAGTATGAGCTGAGCTTTGCAGCCATAACAATGGGGCCTCAAGGCTGTGCATACGCTACGGATAAGTATATGGGTGCTTTTCCGGAGTATCCGGCTGCTGTTGTGGACACAACAGGTGCAGGAGATAATTTTTGGGGAACCCTTATATTCGGATTTTTAAGCAATGGTGCAAATTTTGACAGGATTTCAGAAGAAAGGCTTTCTGAAATTGTGCTGACGGCAAATATTGCTGCTGCAATGAGTACTGAGAAAAAAGGTGCAATACCTTCAATCCCTGATTTTGCTAAAGTCAGGGCGGCTTTTGAAGAAATCAACGGCAAGTAGGCAATGACCCTGCTCAGGCTGCTGCAAGATGAATTTATTGATTTAAGCTTTTGCAGAATTAAAATATAAAATAAAGACTGTAATTTGATGTCAGATACTATGAGGACAGCCGTAACTTTTAAATAAAGTTGGCTGTCCTTATAAATTTGAAGTTTAGACATTTATTGGAAACTGAAAAAATGTCTATAAGATATATTGAATTGATGATAAGATATTATTATATATGCCAAAGGTGTGATGAAATTGGTGTTAATCAGAAGTCACATCATTTTTTATTATGACTAAAGATACAGTTTACAGAAAATAAAAAACTAAAGAGCCGAGGAAGGTAAATATGGACAAATTATACAGTATCGGTAAGGTTACTGATTTAAAAGATCTCATGGAACAAAGCTGCAGCTTATACAGGAACAAAGCAGCATTTTTAATTAAAGGAAAAAATGATGATTATGATTCAATAAGCTACGGACAATTTGGTGAAGATATTGAAGCCTTTGGTACTGCATTGCTGAAACTCGGTCTTAACGGTTGTTCAATTGCTGTTTTGGGAGAAAACCGGTATGAGTGGTGTCTCTCATATCTATCAGTGGTTAATGGTGTAGGAACAGTTGTACCTTTAGATAAAGAACTGCCTCAAGAAGAGATTAAAAATCTTCTCCAAAGATCAGAAGCTGCTGCCATAATTTTTTCAAGTAAGCATCGGGATCAGGTGAAAATGCTAAAGAGCGGTATTCCTGCTGTAAAGTATTATATAGATATGGATTCGGAAATTAATGAGGATGGTATTCTTTCATTTCAGCAAATATTACAAACGGGAAAACAACTTGTGAAAGCCGGTGACAACAGCTTTGCTTCTGCGGAAGTTGATCCGGACGCCGGAAGGATATTGATTTTTACTTCAGGAACTACAGATATAGCAAAAGGGGTTATGCTTTCTCATGGGAATATATGCTCGAATATAATGGCGGTATGCTCTACAGTTTACGTTGACAGCCAGGACAGTTCATTATCCATATTGCCGTTGCATCACACATATGAATGTACACTGGGCTTTCTGGCTTTTATATACAGCGGAGCGGCCATTTCCTTTAATGACAGCTTAAGGAACCTAACAAAAAACTTAAAGAATGTTAAACCTACCATAATGATTACTGTACCCTTGCTGCTTGAAAATATATATAAAAAGGTACAGAGCAAACTTAAAAAGAGAAGAGCGGGTAAACTTAAGTTTTATCTTGCTGTATATCTTACCAATTTTTTAGCGCAATTGTTTGGCATAGACCTGCGCAGGAAAGTATTCAAGGAAATACATGAAGGGTTCGGAGGAGAGATGAGGCTCATTATTGTTGGTGCAGCCTCTGTGGATCCAAAAGTATCAAAATTCTTCAGAAAAATTGGAATTCATGTCCTGCAGGGCTATGGATTAACAGAATGTTCTCCATTAGTAACCGGTAATAGAGATAACAGCTTTATGGATAAATCCTGCGGAAGACCGATACCTGGGGTTGAAATCAAAATTTTGAACCCTGATAAAAAAGGAGTGGGAGAAATCCTGGTTAAAGGCAAAAATGTAATGCTGGGCTACTTCAAAAATGAAAAAGCAACACAAAAAAGCTTGAACAATGGTTGGTTTTATACAGGGGACCTGGGATACACGGATAGAAAAGGCTTTTTGTATATAACAGGCAGGCTTAAAAATGTCATTGTTACTAAAAACGGAAAAAAGATTTTCCCTGAAGAGGTTGAAAGCTATATTAATTCCAACCCTTTGGTTCAGGATTCCTTTGTCTGGGGTAAATATGAAGAAAGCTCCGGGGATACAGTTGTTTGTGCTCAAATTCTTCCTAACATAGAAGCTATTGTTCAAAAATTTAATGAAATAAGCATATCAAAAGATGAATTAACGAAGATTTTAAAGGACATTGTAATAACAGCAAATAGGAAAATGCCGTTATATAAGCATATAAAGGAATTCTCCGTAAGGGAAAGTGAGTTTATAAGAACAACTACTCATAAGATAAAGAGATATGTAGAAGAAGCACAAGGAAATCTTACTCAATAAAAGCTTATGGATGGCTGCAATCAATCAAATTTTTTCGGGCATATATAAAGCTGGAGAAATCAAAGAATGCATTATTGAGATATATCGCTTGGGGGATATTAAGTATATTACAGAAGACTAAGGTTGCTCGGCAGTATAGGAGATTGGCAGCACCACTCCCTGGCAAGAATGTATAAAGTTTCTTTTCCACGGGAAGGAGAGACCATACAATGAAGGAGAAAGTTCTGGTAATAGAGGATGAAAAAAATATAGCGGACGCAATTACATACGCCCTGAGAAGGGAAGGCTATATTGCCGAGGCTGTTTATCGCGGGGATGGCGCCATGCAAAAGCTGGCGGAATTTCTTCCCGATGCCGTTATTTTGGATGTCATGCTTCCTGGTCTGGACGGCTATGAAATTCTTAAGAAGCTTCAGGATAAAGGGCGGATAGGAGTTATCATGGTGACGGCAAAGGAGGATATTGTCAATAAGATACTGGGACTTGAGCTGGGGGCGGATGACTATATAACCAAGCCTTTTGATATGCGGGAATTGCTTGCCCGTTTGAAATCCCTGCTCCGCAGGCTGCAGAAGGAGGAAGGAAATAAGGAGTCCGCAGAGGTTATTCTGGGAGGAATTGCACTTCATACAGGCAAAAGGACAGCTTTTGCCGGAGACAGGCCTCTGGAGCTGACACCAAAGGAATATGACCTGCTGGCTCTGTTATTGTCGCATCCTGAACGGGTGTATACAAGGGAGCAGCTTCTGGATCTCATATGGGGGATGAACTATATCGGAGGTACGCGCACTGTGGATATCCATGTACAGCGGGTGAGGAAGAAGCTTGGCGGGGAATTTGACGATGTGATACAGACTGTTTACGGCATTGGCTATAAAGCACTGGGAGGCGGAAGTGAAAATTAGCATAAAAATAAAATTCAGCCTTTTCCTGGCTGTCTTGCTGCTTCTGTTCGTTTTCTTTTTAAGCCTGCTGGTATTACAGGGAATAAAAAGCAACCAGCAAAAGCAGTACGAACAGTATTTAGCCCGGCAGGCAAAGACTGCAAATACGTATTTTATTCAGAGTATCCTGTCAGAAGAAAACAAGATGCCCCAGACCTTTCTGGAGGAAAAGGGCCGGAGGTTTGCGGAGCAATTGGAATTAGTCAGCGGACTGCCTCTGGTTTTATACGACAGGCAGGGAGAGCTGGTCAGTAAAAAGGTGACTGATACTGAGTCGGACAACATAAAGGAAACCTTGGCCTACGCGCTGAACAATAAAACAGCATATCTGACGGAGGGAGATTCTCTGTACTACCTGTCCCCCCTGCTGATAGGAAATGAACAGGTGGGCGTCGTACAATTTTATTATTCCCTGTTGGAGCATCAGGCCTTTTATAACCATATCCGGCAGTTGTTGATCTATATAGGGGCGGGTTTGTTTATTCTGAGCTTCTTTCTGGGCAATTTATACTTTAATTCCTTTGCCGCCGGAATAATAAAACTGGATAGGATGGTGGACAGGATACGTGAAGGTCATTATGAAACTACCGTCTTAAAACGGAGGGATGAAATCGGTAAATTAAGTCAGGGAATTCATGCAATGAGCGGGCAGATAATGAGAACCATACAGGGGATGGAAGCCGAACAGGATAAACTGGAGCTTGCCGTGGACAAATTATCCCGGCTTGATAAACAGCAGAAACAGTTCATTGGCAACGTAACCCACGAATTTAAAACGCCATTGACCTCAATAAAAGCATATATAGACTTGCTGGAAATGTATCCGGACGATGAAAAGCTTCTGCAAACCTCTATTGTCAGTATTAAAAGCGAAACAGAGCGCTTATATGAAATGGTGGACAAGGTCTTGCAGCTAGCTGCCCTGGAAAAGTATGATTTTGAACTGAAGTTTGAAAAACTGGCGGTCAGGCAGGTATTGGAATCTGTGCTGAACAGCTTGAAGGGCAGGATGGACAAGTTTGGCATAAGCCTTGCCGCCGAACTGGAGGAAGCCCATATGGAAGGTGACAGGGACAGTTTGACAATAGTACTGATAAACCTGCTGGATAACGCCATTAAATACAATAAACCCAAGGGAACAATTTTTGTTAAATCCTATATATCATCGCATAAGGCGCATATTGAAATATCCGACACGGGTATTGGTATTCCAAAGGAAGTGATTCATAAGGTGTTTGAGCCCTTTTACACGGTGGATAAAAACAGGGCCAGAGAGAACGGCGGAGCCGGATTAGGGTTGTCAATCGCCAGAAAGCATGCAGAACTGATGGGTGGCACCGTCAGCTTGCTGAGTACCGGAGCGGAAGGCACCAGCTTCAGAATCACCTTTCCGGCCATACCGAATTAAATGTTTACATTTTAGATACAATTGTTTACCGTATAGCTATAATTGTATATCGTGCGGAAACAAACTCTTGATAAGATTTATGTCAAGGAGGTGGTGCTAAATGAAGAAGACACAAATAACAAAAGTAATATGTGCGCTGACTTTATTAATAACTATTACCGGCTGCAGTGCGGCAGGTGAAAAAGACAAGGAAACCATTAAGAAACCCGGAGGCTCCATAACTATTATTGACAACAAGGGTAATGAGGCAGGAAAGCCTGATGTCTCCATAGTCAGTATTGATAACTATGAGAAGCTGGAAATCTCCGATTGGCTGGATTCGGAAACAGTGATTGTTTCAAAGGAAAATGAGTCCTTGGGAAAAATGAGCCTGAAGGAATTGGCGGATACTTACCCAAGAAGCCTGTATCTGTATAATCTTAATACCAGGGAATACAAGCTGTTAAAAGCAGAGCAAAAACTTAATCTGGGCGGGGCAAAACTGTCACCTGACGGGAAAAACCTGTTATACTACGGTAACAGCCTGGGAGATCCATCTTACTATGTACTCAATCTTGAGAACCTGAAAAGCTTTGGTATTTCAGGTGAGCCTATTGGAAATGCCGGAAGTGCAAAGTGGGCGGATAAGGCTGCCGTGGTGGGAGCGGGCTATATGCAGGGTGCCTATATTGCCGGTATTGACGGAAGGATTACAGCTATAAAGGAACTGGAGGAAAAAAATATATTTATAGTTGAGAAGCTGAAAAACACCGTATATTACAATACCACCGAGGACGGCACCCTCATGGCTTTAAACCTGTCAACAAAGGAAACGGTAAAGCTTGGTCTGACAAATGTGCTGGGAGTATATCCCGCTCCTGATGAAAATCAGCTGCTGGTTTTGCAGCAAAACGGCTCGCAGCAGCTTCTCATACTCTGCGACAGTGCTGGGAGCAGTGTTAAAACCATAGCCGGGGGTGTGGAGCTTGGCGGAGTAGCATGGTCTCCTGACCAGCGGATGCTTGCCTATAGCATGAAGGAGGACGGAAACAGCACTTCGGTTGCCGATTTGTACGTCTATGACGTTTTAACCGGAAAGTCTACCAGAATAGCGGTGGATATTGAGAATGCAGCTACCTGCTGGAGTCCTTCAGGAAAAGACCTTGCCTATGCCCGGTGGGATGGAAAACAGTACAACAGCAGTATTGTTCATTTGGAGTATTCCTTGCAAAAATAGCTCAGCAATAAGGAGTAAACCAGGGTTTGATATCCGATTCAGCAAACACCTTTGACTTCCATGCATAAGACTATAAAAGTTGTGCATGGAAGTCTTTTATATTTAAAAAAGTTGAGTACTGCGTACGTTGAGAAGTGTTAAGCAGCATAAATCTAGTTGAAACATTATTTTATGAAGATATGGAGGAAAATGGGAATTTTTATCGAATAATATATCATATTTAAAGAAAAGTCAATAATGTTTTCCCATTATTAATATTAATCTGCCTATATTAAATTTTCCATTATGTTTACACTGGGTGGGGCATCGGACTTTAGGTAGGACTAATAATGCGTATTTCAAACAAGGTGTAATTATGGCAATAATTGGAGTTGGCTAACGAGCAGAGAGGTAGATATTTATGATAACCAATATAGATAAAGAAAAAGATTTCTTCATAAGTTACACTGGCAAAGATGAAAAATGAGCTGTGTGGATAGCAGAAACCCTGGAAAATAATGACTATTCAACCATTATCCAGGCATGGGATTTTAAAGTTGGTGGAAGCTTTGTAAATGATATGAATGAAGCAATAAAGATATGCAAAAAAGTGATATTGGTGTTGTCAGAAAAATACTTGAAATCTGATTATTGTATAGCAGAGTGGCAGAACTTTTTTGTCGATGACCCAATTGGCAAAAATACTCTGATTATTCCAATTCGGATAGATGATGTTAAACCGGAAGGCTTATTAAAGGCTAGAACATATATTGATTTATGTGGTATTACAGAGGCTGCCGAGGCTGCAAAAATACTGCTTGAAAAAGTTGTTAATGGCTCCGCTAAAAGAAAATCCAGGGGCTTTCCCGGTGCTGTGATTAGCTTTCCCGGTGGGCTTCCGTTTAATAATTTGCCCAATCGTAACATATATTTTACCGGGCGTGAAAAGCTGTTAAAATCAATAGAATCTGCTTTTAAGCAAAAAAAAGGCGCTTTTCTTACTCAAGCCATATCAGGCCTGGGCGGAATTGGGAAAACACAGATAGCCATTGAGTACGCATACAGATATGCAGGACAATATAATTGCATATGGTTTATCAATGCTGAGAGCAAGGAAACACTGTTTAGTGATCTGTTGAAATTCGCAGAGAATAGATGCGGTGCTGATTTGGAAGAAGCTACTCCGGATAGTGTCATAGAAGCAGTATGGACCTGGACAGATGGTAATAGTGGTTGGCTGTTCATATTTGACAATGCCGAAGATTATTCTATGATAGTAAAATATTTACCGAAAAATAATGCCGGGCAGGGGAATGTATTAATCACATCAAGAAATGAATTCTGGGATAAAACTGGAAGTAGAGCTTTTAAAGTAGATATATACAGCGAAGAAGAAGCCGTACAGTTTCTTCATAATCGCACCGGGATAGAAAATGACGATGAAAAGGCTAAAGCCATGAATAAGATATTAGGTGGATTGCCTCTTGCGCTGGAGCATGCAGCTGCATACATAGCTGAAAACGAAATTACTTTTGCCAAATACATTGAGATGTTCAATAAATACAAAATCAGGCTCTTAGAGCAAGGCTTGACAAAAGATGAGGCAAGTATAACCAGTACATGGCAGGCGTCCATAGATAAAATCGGCATTGAAGCTGCTCGTCAGCTGCTGTACATTTGCTCATACTATGCACCCGAAAAAATCCATCTGGACACATTAATTTTGGGTGACGAATATCTTATGCAGCCACTTAAGAATGTTGTTGCTGATGAACTGGAACTAAATGGCATTATTCATGAATTGAGGCTCTACTCTTTGATTAGCATATCGGATAGGAATCTGAATATACTCAGGCTTTTACAAGAATCAGTCAGGCATAATGCAAAGCATTGCACAGAATATATTGAATGTTGCTTTAATCATATCAATAAGTTGATGAAAGGCAATAATTATGGGGATAAAGAAGGTCGTGATGCCGCAAGGCTGCTGCTGCCTCATGCATTGTCTGTTTTTAATAACGTTGAAGGCTTGGATTTGCAACTAGATGATATTCATACCCTCTGTTATAATATAGCATACAGTTTTAGTGAGTTTGCTATGTATACAGAATCTGTACAGTTTTACAATAAGGCTTTGTCAATCCGTGAAAAGGTGTTGGGAGCAGAGCATCCATATACAGCCACCGCTTACAACAACATAGCAAGGGTGTATTATAGCCAGGGAGATTACCCCAAGGCATTGGAGTTGTACAAAAAGGCTTTGGCAATCCGTGAAAAGGTGCTGGGAGCAGAGCATCCAGATACAGCCACCACCTACAACAACATAGCAGTGGTGTATTATAGCCAGGGAGATTACCCCAAGGCATCGGAGTGGTACAATAAGGCTTTGGCAATCCGTGAAGAGGTGCTGGGAGCAGAGCATCTAGATACAGCCGCCACCTACAACAACATAGCAGGGGTGTATTACAGGCATGGAGATTACCCCAAGGCATTGGAGTGGTACAAAAAGGCTTTATCAATCCGTGAAAAGGTGCTGGGAGCAGAGCATCTAGATACAGCCGCCATCTACAACAACATAGCAGTGGTGTATGATAGCCAGGGAGATTACCCCAAGGCATTGGAGTGGTACAATAAGGCTTTGGCAATCAGTGAAAAAGTGCTGGGAGCAGAGCATCCAGCTACAGCCGACATCTACAACAACATAGCAGTGGTGTATTACAGGCAGGGAGATTACCCCAAGGCATTGGAGTGGTACAAAAAGGCTTTGGCAATCCGTGAAAAGGTGCTGGGAGCAGAGCATCCAGATACAGCCGCCACCTACAACAACATAGCAGTGGTGTATTACAGCCAGGGAGATTACCCCAAGGCATTGGAGTGGGACAAAAAGGCTTTGGCAATCCGTGAAAAGGTGCTGGGAGCAGAGCATCCCGATACAGCCACAACCTACAACAACATAGCAGGGGTGTATTCACGCCAGGGGGATTACCCCAAGGCATTGGAGTGGTACAATAAGGCTTTGACTATATATGAGTGGAAACTTGGTTCTGAGCATCCAAATACCCAAATGGTTAAAAAAAATATACAGACGTTGGGACAGTAAACTGGTCTATATTTTTAGTGCTTCGCGATCACTATGGGAAAAAGATAAACCATATGGTCAGATATAGCAGTAGATGCTAAGCATTCATAAAAAATATTTTTTGAATATTTCCATTATGTTTATAATGAAAATTTAAGAGTCATACACTTTAAAAATAATAACTGAAAGGGTAAAGCTTATGAATTTATACCAGATCAAAAGGAGAATAAATATTGCCATTGATACTTTACGGGTAAATGACAATTATCTTTTAATTAATGATGTTAATGAAAGAAGTATAGCCCACAAGCTTGCCGTATATATGGAACAGACTTTCGGGAGAGATTATGACATTGATTGTGAATATAACCGGAATAGTGGCGATATAAAAAAGATTAAAATGCTTGTAGCCAAATGGGTTGAACTATATAATCCTTCAGTGATAATTGAAGATGATATGCTTAGTGGGATATTGGTTGAAAAAACGGTTTTTCCAGATATCATTGTCCATAAAAGAGGAAACCCTGATGAGAATTTACTTGTCATAGAGGTTAAGAAGTCAACCAGTTCGGTTAATGTGGATTTTGATATCGAAAAGCTTAAATGCTATACAGAACCTGGTAATAAATTGAATTATAAATATGGAGCGTTCATTAAGTTTCATACTTCCACGGAACAATATCAATCCCCAGACATCAGATATTTTAAAAGAGGAAAAGAAATTTCAGCAAAATAAAGCATATTCCCATTATTTATCAAACAGTGCGTAAAAGTTTTTTTGACGTGAAAGCATGCTTTCACGTCTTTTCTTTTACAGTGATATTTTCATAGGATACGCAATAATAAGGTATACAGAAGTATATGACAATTTGGAGTATTGCTGGATTTCAATTATATTACAAATATGGATTTTTAATGTATAATAAATATGCAGGCAGTAACTTAACCTGTTGTGATAGTTAATAAGGTTTTTAAGAGATAAGTTTTGCAAGTCCCGGGAGGACGACTTTAAAGAAATTGTGCGGTTTTCTGCCTGTTTACCACATTTTAACCGGCACAACAGGTTAATTTACAGATAAAATAATTAAAAGCAAGGAGATTTTAATATGAACTCAAAAAAGTACATAATGTTATTGTTGTCTTGTATTCTGACGGTTTTCTTTTTGAATTTTAACATCTCGTCTGCCAATGCTTCAACAGCAATAAAGGACGTAGTTTGCACACAAATAACGGCCTATGCCTTGAAGGCAGACGGGACAGTGTGGTCCTGGGGAGTAAATTCTTATGGACAACTGGGAAATGGAACAATAAATAACAGCTTTGTTCCGGTACAGGTAAAAGGACTAAGCGGCGTAAAAGCAATAAACTGCACGCAGATAACTGCCTATGCCTTGAAGGAAGACGGAACGGTGTGGTCCTGGGGAGTAAATTCCTATGGACAATTGGGAAATGGAACAATAAATAACAGCTCTGTTCCGGTACAGGTAAAAGGACTAAGCGGAGTAAAGGCCATAAGCTGTACTCAGATAACGGTATATGCCGTAAAAGAAGACGGGACAGTGTGGTCCTGGGGAGTAAACTCCTATGGACAACTGGGAGACGGAACCATAAAGAACAGCTTTGTACCTGTGCAGGTAAAAGGGCTGAGCAAGGTAAAGACCGTTGTCAGCTCGGAGACCTCGGTCTATGCCTTAAAGGAAGACGGAACAGTATGGTCCTGGGGTGCAAATGATTATGGACAACTGGGAGACGGAACAATAAATAACAGCTTTGTTCCGGTACAGGTAAAAGGCCTGAGCGGAGTAAAAGCAATAAACTGTACGCAGATAACAGCCTATGCCCTGAAGGCAGACGGGACGGTGTGGTCCTGGGGAGTGAATTCCTATGGACAACTGGGAAACGGAACAATAAATAACAGCTTTGTTCCGGTACAGGTAAAAGGACTGAGCGGAGTAAAAGCAATAAACTGTACGCAGATAACTGCCTATGCCTTGAAGGAAGACGGAACGGTGTGGTCCTGGGGAGTAAATTCCTATGGACAACTGGGGAATGGGACAATAAATAACAGCTTTGTCCCGGTACAGGTAAAAGGACTAAGCGGAGTAAAGGCTGTAAGCTGTACTCAGATAACGGTATATGCCATAAAGGCAGACGGGACGGTGTGGTCCTGGGGAGTAAACTCCTATGGACAGTTGGGCGACGGAACCATAAAAAACAGTTTTGTACCTGTGCAGGTAAAAGGGCTGAGTATGGTAAAGACCGCAGTTTGCTCGGAGACCTCGGCATACGCCTTGAAGGAAGACGGAACAGTATGGTCCTGGGGAGTAAATTCTTATGGACAACTGGGAGACGGAACAATAAATAACAGCTTTGTTCCAGTACAGGTGAAGTTATAATTTAACCTGCAGTGCTGATTAAAATTGTGGTAACAGTCAGAAAATGCTGCATACTCCCGGACGGGCTTCAAATAAAAAATTCTAGCCCTTCAGCAGCCTTGTAAATGAGTTTAACTTCCGTTTACAATTATAATGTACAATGGTATTAAAAAAGAATTGGTGGTGTGCCCTTTGAATCAGATTTTAGTGGTTGATGATGATGAATATATAAGGGAACTTGTGTGTACACTGCTTCGGAACGAGGGCTACGGCATCATGGAAGCAGCAGACGGGCGTGAAGCACTTAAAAGGCTGGGAAAAGACAAAGTAGATTTATGTGTTCTGGACATTATGATGCCCAATATGGATGGCTTTGAATTCTGCAAAACGGCCCGGAAATATTATAAGGATTTGCCTGTTTTAATGTTAACTGCAAAGAGCGATTTGAGCCAAAAGGTAAAGGGCTTTGACCTGGGCTGCGATGATTATCTGACAAAACCCTTTGAGGGCGCGGAGCTGATTGTCCGTGTGAGAGCCTTATTAAAGCGGTATCATATGGACAGGGAAGAGGAAGTAACCATAGGCAGGGTAACGCTGAATAAAACCAGCTACATTGTATCTGTTGACGGAGCCAAATATGATATACCCATGAAAGAATTTGAGCTTTTATACAGACTGGGAAACAGCGCAGGAAAAACCCTGACTCGTGATTATCTGATTGAAGAAATCTGGGGCTATGATTTCGACGGCAACGAGCGCACGCTGGATGTCCATGTAAACCGGCTCCGAGAGCGTTTTCCGGCCGATGAATGCGGCTTCAGAATTACAACCATCCGCGGCTTGGGGTACCGGCTGGAGGTGGTGGCATGAACAAACCGAATAGATGGCACATGAGTTTCAACATTATGATTTTTGCACTCTTATACCTGGGCTGCATTACATTGGGATATGTGCTGTCTTCACTTTTGTTTCAATTGACTGGAACCCCGGGGAAGCTGCTTTCCTACCTGATAGCCGTTATCATTGGACTTCTGCTTTCCATCAGCGTTGCAAGGCTTTTTACAATAGTTTTCAGCCGGACTAAATACGGACAGGAACACAACCTGAGACGGCATCAGTTTTTAGATATGACTTTGGAAGCCCTGAACAAAATTTCACGGGGTGATTTCAACATATCCATAGCAATTAATGAGAATGACCCGTTCTCCCAGGTGGCGGAAAGCGTCAATAAAATGGCGCGGGAATTGTCAGGCATGGAAGTGCAGCGTCAGGACTTCATATCAAACGTATCCCATGAAATTCAGTCTCCGCTGACTTCAATAAGCGGCTTTGCGGCTCTGCTGAAATCAGATTTGCTGAGCAGTGAGCAGCGGCTTCATTACATTGAAATAATTGAAACTGAAAGCAAACGCTTATCCAAGCTCTCGGACAATCTGCTGAAGCTGTCTTCTCTGGAATCTGAAAATGTTCCGCTGGTACTTCGGGATTTCCGTCTGGATAAACAGCTTGAGCACGCCATTTTAATACTTGAACCCCAGTGGATAAAGAAAAATATAGATTTGAATGCGGATTTGGAAAAAATCAGCATAAGCGCAGACGAGGACCTGCTGAGCCAGGTGTGGATCAATCTGATTCACAACGCGGTAAAATTCACCCCTGAAAACGGCAGCGTAAAGATCAGGCTTTTTCAGAACGACAGTCAAATTGTGTGCCATATAACCGACAATGGGGCAGGTATTTCTCAAGAGGACCAGATACATATCTTTGAGAGGTTTTTTAAGGTGGACAAGGCCCGGGACCGCTCCCTTGGAGGCAATGGCCTCGGCCTGTCCCTCAGCAGAAAGATTGTTGAAATCCACGGCGGTCAAATCAATTTCGAGAGCGAACTAAATAAGGGGACGAAGTTTATTGTCACCCTGCCAAAATAAAGCCTTCAGTTTACATTGCGTTTAACTTCAATTTAACCTCCGTTTAATTTACAGCCATAAAATAGGTCTGTAAACAAAAATGAAGGTTATTTTTTTGGAGGTTTTATGATGAATATGATTGAAGTAAGAGAGCTTGTAAAGCAGTATGATAAAGCGAAGGAACCGGCAGTCAAGGGCATTGATTTTTGTGTAAAGGAAGGGGACTTTTTCGCCTTTCTGGGCCCAAACGGCGCAGGCAAGACCACTACCATCTCAATTTTGACCACCACTCTTTCAAAAACCGGAGGCCAGGTTAAAATTGCCGGGTTTGATGTGGAAACAGAAGCAAAGCATGTACGGGAGAAGGTGGGTATTATTTTTCAGCGGCCCAGCCTTGATCCCCAGCTTTCCGCGGAAGAAAACATCCGGTTTCACGCGTGCCTGTACGGTATGTACAGCTACCATCCATCCTTCAGGCTGATGCCTGCCGAATACAGGAAGCGTGTAATGGAGCTGGCCGAAATCGTTGGCATTCAGGATTCGCTGTTCAAACCCATTAAGAAACTTTCAGGCGGCATGCAGCGCAAGCTGGAGATTATCCGCAGCCTTATCCATACACCGTCGGTGCTCTTTTTGGATGAACCCACACAAGGGCTTGATGCTGTCAGCCGCCGCAGTCTGTGGGAATATATCGATACTGTAAGGAAACAATACGGCACTACAGTATTTTTGACCACCCATTATATTGACGAAGCGGAAAAAGTTGACAAGGTCTGCATTATCAATCACGGTAAAATTGCCATTTCAGGCTCCCCTGACGAAATGAAGGGCAACCTGCTGAAACAACAGTTGGTTTTAGATTCGGAGGACAGGAAGGGGCTTGTGACGGAGCTTTCTGACATGGGACTTTTCCATAAGACTGAGAAGCACATCATTGTGCCTTATCAGGAGATAACGGCTCAGGAAGTAATTGCAAAGCTGAAAACACGTCTTAGTGTACTCAGCATTGAGGAACCGTCACTTGAAGATGCTTATATAGAATATCTGAAATTGGGAGGTGAAGCGGCATGAGCGAACTTGTTGCAGCCGGCAGGAGAAAATCGGGGCCGGCTCGTGAAATTAACGCAGTTATGACTATTATGGCAAGGGATATCACGCTTTTTTTCAAGTCACCCATGACAATCATTATGAGCCTGGCCATGCCGGTCGTTATGCTGGGAATGCTGGGCGGGAGCCTGTCGCAAAACATGTCGGGAGGGCTGGGCTTCAATTACAATCAGTTTATGCTGGTGGGGATGATTGTGAACATGCTGTTCATGACCACAACCATGGGCATCTCCTCTCTTGTGGAAGACCGCACCACTGATTTTACACAAGAAATGATGATTTCGCCGGTTTCCCGTTACAGCATTATCATTGGCAAGATACTGGGTTCCTCCTTCGGGGCGATTATTGGCATGTTCGGAACCATAATTGTAGGGCTGTGCATGGGAATTACGCTGAATATCAGACAACTGCTGCTCTTGATATTGCTGTCGCCTCTCATGTGCCTGTCGGCAGGGTCACTGGCTATAATTATTATTGGAGTTATCAAAAACAGTAAGACAGCAAACACTGCTGTGAGTTTAATCACCATGCCGCAAATGTTTCTCAGCGGCGCTATCATTCCAATTGGAAATTCCCACGGCATATTGTACATTATCAGCAGAATGATGCCTATGACCTATTGCCTTGACCTTGCACGTTCGGTGGTATATGCCGGTACCGATCAGTATGAAAGCGTTGTACTTAATAATCCGGCTCTGAATCTGGCTGTCATACTTGTGCTAACTGTCGTTTGCCTCACTGTAGGAACCTTCTTTTTTGCCAGAAGCGAAAAAAACAGATAACTGCAAAATCAGCTCTTGCAATTCACCAATAATGTTATGATTACAGCAGGATATTTCACAAGGAACTGTTCGTAAAGGAGGCCGCACGGGTTTTGCCGGTGCGGCCTCCTTTACTGTATTTAAAATGTAAAATACGGGTTCCGTGCTTCTTAGAATTTCCTACTCAAGGATATGTCTTGAAATGAGACGACGGGGATTGAAATATCTTTTACGGCATTCCTCAGCAATGTTTGCAGCAAATTGGCCTTCTGCAATTAATTTCTTGATTACTGCCCCTTGGAACTGGTAATAAAGGCTGCCAGCCTAGGGGGCTGGGCGTATGCCCGTGGAGGTTGGACAGCAGCGTCAATTATAGGATTCAGCCTGCCTATTCTTGCATTTCTTTATTATCTTACCGGTAAAGGCAAGTGATTGACAAGGAGGAACATTTCTTATAAATTATGGGTGTATTGTTTATCTTCACGATTTAATTAATTAAGTAAATTTGAATCAAAGGATTTTAATAAAAGGGGTGGGGAATATGGAGAAGAAAATTGCAATTATTACGGGAGCCAGCGGCGGAATAGGCAAGGAATTTACCAGGCTGATGCTGCGGGAGGATGTCAGTGAGGTATGGGCAATAGCCAGAAATCAGGAGAAGCTTACAAAACTGAAAGCTGAATTTGGAGATAAAATAATCGCTATCTCAAAAGATTTATCAAAATCAGATGAATTACTTTCAATAGGAGAGCTGTTAAAAAAGCAAAAACCAGTCATAGCATATTTAATTAACAATGCAGGTCTTGCAAGGATGGGGGCTTATAAGGATTTTACCGCTGAAGAGATAATGGATACAACAAATATCAATTGCATTGCTCCGGCCGTTTTGTGCACACTATGTATCCCGTATATGACAAGGGGGAGCAGAATACTTAATATTTCATCTGCAGCTTCCTTCCAGCCGTTGCCCTACCTGAATCTATACTCAGCGACCAAAGTTTTTGAAAGATATTACTCCAGAGCATTAAACCTGGAATTGAAAGGAACAGGAATTACGTCCACGGCTGTCTGTCCGAGCTGGGTGGATACAGAACTGCTGATCAAGGAAGTCAATGGCAAAAGCATTGACTTTCCAGGTATTGTAACACCTGAAGAGGTTGCAGCAAAGGCACTGAAAGATGCCAGGAGAGGAAAAGACATGTCTGTTTGTACACTGTATGTCAAATATGAACATTTCCTGTCAAAACTGTTTCCTCAAAAGATAATAATGAATACATGGCTGCGCAAGATAAAAAAATATATGTGACACAGGTGCGGGGCATGGAATTTACATGTTTCCAGTGGATATATTCAGCCGGTTTGGCAAAGGATAAAGGGTATATATACTTTGAAAATATGAGAATCCAGACTGATAAGCAGCGGTTATGGTAATACAGGAGAATTAATTTATGAATAATGATAAAAGGGAGCTGCTCCCGGAACAACGCGAAGAAATACTCAGAATATTGAAGGGCCGTTTTGAGAAGAATATGGACCGCCACAAAGGACTTGAATGGGATCTGGTGCAAAAAGAGCTGGAGGCAAAGCCGGAAAAACTGTGGTCCCTTTATGAAATGGAGAGAACCGGCGGGGAACCTGATATTATCCATGATAAAGATAAAAATACTGACCGGTGCATTTTTGTTGATTGTTCCGCAGAAAGTCCAAAGGGCCGCAGAAGTGTCTGCTATGACCATGAAGCACTGGAGTCCAGGAAAGAGCACAAGCCGCAGGACAATGCCGTTGATATGGCTGCCCACATGGGCATAGAGCTTTTGACGGAGGAACAGTACAGGGAGCTTCAGAAATTTGGACAATTTGATATTAAAACTTCAAGTTGGGTGAAAACGCCTGATAATATCAGAAGGCTGGGAGGCGCCATCTTCTGTGACCGCCGCTATGACACGGTCTTTGTGTACCACAATGGGGCTGAATCCTACTATGCTGCCAGAGGGTTCCGAGGCCTGTTAAGGGTCTGAATTTTTAAAGGCTGCCAATAAATAATAAGTTCAGAAATTCAATTGACTTTTTGTTTTCAGATGTTACTTGAGGGGTAATATAAATATGAAAAGTTATAAAGTCAATTACGGTTGAAACCTTCGCCTTCCAGGCGAATATGTGCTTTTAAGCATTTTATTTAAAGGTTTCAACGGTTTGGGTTTTAAGGAGTCTGTACTTCAGGAGGCTTTATCCTCAAACCCAAACTATCGGCTTTCAGCCGATAGTAATTGACTTTTGGCAAAGGAGATAAAAAACATGAGTGCTAAGGAACAGGTGTTGGAAGTTATGAAGTCGGCAGGGAAACCTTTAAGTGCCGGAGAGGTTGAGAAATTATCAGGCCTGGAGCGCAAAGAGGTTGACAATGCATTTAAGGAATTGAAAAAGGAAAATTCCATCGTTTCTCCGGTTCGCTGCAAATGGGAGCCTGCAAAATAGATTTGGTTTAATGCCGCTGGCGCTTCATCAGGCTCAGGCGGCTTAATTTTTGTTCCGGCAGGGTAATAGTGGGAGTCTGAAAGCCGGGCGGCAACGGATTTTTAATTTTTTTGAAGGGAGAAATTAATGGGGAATACGGACAAGTTTGAAATGATAGCTGATATATATGACACTTCTGAAAGGATTCAAATCGCCAAGGTGGCTTCAAATGCCATTCGTAAATGCCTTACTGATGCCAAAGGCAAGACAGCCATTGACTTCGGGTGCGGAACAGGCTTGGTGGGAATGGAGCTTCTGGACGATTTTAAATCCATGCTTTTTCTGGATACGTCACAAAAAATGCTTAAGCAGATAGAGCAAAAGATTTCTGCGTATAATATACAGAACGCAGCAACATTATGCTTTGATTTTGAAAGGGACAGCCTTACGGGTTTAAAGGCCGACTATATTTTTATGGCTCAGGTTCTGCTTCACATTAAAGATATTGAGCCGGTTTTATCCAGATTATATGAGGTTCTGAGCCAGGGAGGGCATCTGCTTATCGTAGATTTCGACAAAAACGAGAAAATAGACTCGGATATGGTGCATAACGGCTTTGATCAAAGAGAGCTAAGTGAAACCATGACTGAAATAGGATACCGCAATGTTCAAACTGAGACTTTTTATACCGGCAGCAAGCTGTTTATGGGGCAGGATGCGGCTATGTTCATTCTGGATGCTGTCAAATAGAGCCGGAAGCAATTCAGGAAGCTCATAGAAAATTTACATGAGCTGAACGCAGCCTAGTGTTTTCCTATTGCAGCTTCATACCATTGCTCGAAAGCAGCTACTAACGAAATAGTACCATAATTTTCTATATATCGAAATAAAAGTTTATCGAAGAACCCGTGGAAACAATGAACCTGCTCCGTTGCAGGCTCACTCCGCCAGCAGCTTGACGATATGCTTCTCAATTGACTTGGGGCTTTTTACCGGTGCAAAGCGGGAGATTACCTCACCTTTTTTATTTATGAGAAATTTAGTGAAATTCCATTTGACATTGGTGCCGCCAATTCCGCCTTTTTGAGACTTGAGCAGGGAATAAAGGGGGCTTTCATTCTGTCCGTTCACTTCGATTTTGTCGAACTGCCGGAAGGTAATGCCAAAACGACCTGTGCAAAAGCTTCCTATTTCCTCGTTTGAACCGGGGGCCTGGTTGGCAAACTGATTACATGGAAAATCAAGAATTTCAAAGCCCTGGCTTTTATATTTATCATACAATTCCTGCAAGCCGCTGTATTGAGGCGTAAATCCACAGCCTGTGGCCGTGTTGACCACCAGCAACACTTTGCCCTTGTATTCGGACATGTTAACCTCGTTACCCTTCGCGTCTTTTACCATCAAATCATAAAGTTTCATTTTGTTCACCATTCTCCTTAGCCTTTAAATTTTTAAAACATATTTTATACAATTAAATTATATACAATTTAAATATGGCAGTCAAGCTATTTGTTTAAAGTATAGCCTGGAAATACTTGCTCACTCATTTTTTTGACGAATACATTTGACACTTTTGTTATCATATGTTACTGTTAACATATGATAACGAAAAATGAGGTGCGGCTATGTCAATCAATCACGCTATTTTGGGAATGCTTAGTTACAGGGAACTGACAGGATATGACTTGAAAAAGATAATTCAGGACTCTTCTTTCATGCACTGGTCCGGGAACAACAATCAAATATATAAATCTCTTACCGAGCTTCTGGCCAAGGGCATGGTGACCAATGTAGTCAGGCATCAGGAAAGTGCTCCCACGAAAAAGGTATATATGATAACCGATAGAGGACTTGCTGCTTTAAAAGAATGGGTGCTGTCCGAAGCTGAGCCCATGGAAATTAAAAAGCCATTTCTTGTGCAGCTTGCATGCTCCAGGCAGCTCAATACCGGTGAAATGAATATAATGCTTGATGGATATGAAAATCAGGTTAAAATGCAGTTGCTTATGGCACAAAAAGGCAAACAGGATATAACGGCAGGGGGAAATGCGCTGGAAGCAGCAATATGGAGTCTGATTAACGATAATATAAGAAGAACATTTGAAAATGAGCTGGGGTGGCTTCAGGACCTGCGAAAGGCCATAGCCCATATTCCCAATGAGAATGACGTCAAGGCTGACAAAGCCGGTGAGAATACGGCGGCAGAAACCAGCCATGGAGAAAAAGGCCATAAGAGTATGAAATATACCGTTAACAGCTATAAAGAAATAAGGTACGTTCATTTTAATGAACCGGAGACAAAGCTGGAAACTGAAAGAAATATTCTGGACGTAATCGGTGCACTGGTTGAAAATGATATACAGTTTGCACTGTTTGACAGTGAAGTACTTTCAAGGGATTTTCTTGAACTCAAAAAAGGCCTGGCCGGAGCATTGCTCCAGAAGTTTGCCATGTACCGGATTAAGTCTGCAATCGTTGTCAAAGGTATCGACGGCCTGGACAGTAAATTCATGGCTTCCATCTCCGAGAGTGCAAAGCATAATATCGTTAAAGTATTTACCGATACAGCCGATGCGGAGAAGTGGTTCTTAAGCCGGAAGCAAAATGAGGGACTATAAAGGAAAATTAAAAAAGTTGAGAGGAGGATCAAATAATGAATTATACCTTAACGGTAAAGAACGACCTTATTGTGAATATCAACAGCGCAGATATCCTGATAACCGATGCCCAGTCCGCTCTGGACCTTATGATGAATGTGAAATATGAGACGGGCTGCAGCCGGCTTGTGCTTGACAAGTCAGCAATAAGTGAAGAGTTCTTCAGACTCAGCAGCGGAATGGCAGGAGAAGTCCTTCAAAAATTTATAAATTATCATATGAAGCTTGCTGTAATAGGTGACTTTTCCAGGTACACAAGCAAGCCCTTGCATGATTTTATATATGAAAGCAACAGAGGCAGGGATATTTTCTTTGTGGACAATATGGAGCGAGCGGTAGAAAAGCTGGAGAATGCCGGAGTTTGAATAACAACGAAATACCATCTAATCGCAAAAAAACGTAAAAAAAGTAATTGTGGATAGGCTTGACAATTAAGGGATGTTTAGTTAAAATTGAAATGTCATTCCCAATTCACAGCAAATATGCAAGAAGTAGAAATATAGATAAATTTCAAAGAAAAACATAAAAAAGAGATGAGATACGTGTATTTTGATAATTTGGGGGTTGTTAAAGGCTGGTAGTGTACAGATGAACTATTGATTTATTAATCTGTACGAAGCTTTATAAATATCTTTAGAATGATGTAGCTTACCCCATTATCTGTATGCTGATGGGAGTGGGCTTTTTTATATGTAAAAATTCTGAATGTGCTGATCGTCGCCGGGTCGCGTTAGCATATGATGATGTTATAATTTATCTGGTGTAGCACATTTCTGTGTGAAATGGCGAAGCTATGTCCTCTTATTATTGGAGGCAAAACTGACGAGGCTTTTTTGGCAGTCAGCAATTATTGATAAAATGAAAGGATATTTTTTATAATGGCGGATGAGCGCAAAATAGTCTTTGAAAGAGAAGATGATGTCGGGAAATTACTGTTGTGGGAACATTTTATAAATGGTAAGAAGGAGTATGAACTCCTGATAAACGGAGTATTCATTATGGCCACATACAATTCCTTATCCTCTGAGCTGTTAGTAAAAAATGCCGTCGATAAATTAGATATCAGAAATGGCAGTCTCCTGATTGGAGGCTTGGGTCTGGGATACTCAGTCAAGCAAGGCTGCCAACACAGTGACAAAATTGAAAAAATAAAGGTTGTAGAATTTAACCCTTATGTCATAGAGTGCAATTTGTCAGTATTGCATGAATTAAATGGAAGATTCCTATCCGACAGTAGAGTAGAATTGTTAAATGACGATTTCATAAAATACATAAGATTTACCCGCGAAAAGTTTGACATCATATGCATGGATATTGACAACGGACCAATGCTGATTGTTAATGAAGGAAACAAAGATGCTTACGCCACTCCGTTTTTCAGCAGAATCCTGGAGGTGCTGAATGAGGGAGGGGTATTTGTCATATGGTCCTGTAACAGTGATGACCAACTGCTGAGTGATATGCAAAAGATATTCCCTAAGTGTCATGTGGAAGAAGTGTATGAACAGCACAATGGTGAGGCTGTGCCTTACTATTTGTACTTTGCATTCAAGTGACATTATGTGAATTTTATTAAATAATCAATTATCAAATAATTTTTTTATTTTAATCTGATATCAATCAACAACAGGACAACAGTCATATCCCATAAACTATAATCAGTTATAATCAAAAAAATCATACTGTCATAAATATTCAAAAAGCAAGTTCTGCTTTCAATCTTAGAGAGAATAGTGTTCTGCCTTTTTCAAGGTCATCAGGTATCTGACCGCTGAGCTTTTTAGGCGCATAAACAACAATAAAAAAGTGGGTGGTATTTTGATTTTTACAAATAGAAAATATAACATACTGGACATTGTAAGGCTGTCATTCCAGTGTGCCCCGGTACAATCGGCCATTTTATTATTTAATACTGTTATCGGTGCACTGGTACCTACTTTTTCAGTATTGGTAACAGCGAGTTTTATTGACAAGGTTCTTCTTATGCCAAAGGGCGAAAAAAACTTCAGTCATATAAGTATTTATATTGCGCTTATTGTAATCATATTGAGTTACGAAAAACTGATCGGTCCCTCTATAGGGCTGGTCCGCATTGGATATGACAAAAGGCTCAGGCTGACGGCGAAAAAAGAAATGCTCTATCAAAGAGCACGACTAAAATACAAACATATGGAAAACGCCGAGACCCAGGATCTTGTAAACCGCGTATGTGATGGCTGTGAAGGCAAGCTTGCAGGCTTGTTTGAAAACTTCATGGGTTTACTGAATATCATACTCAGGGTTGTAAGTATTGTAGGAATACTTGTGGCATATATATGGTGGCTGATCATAATACTGGTTGTTTTTTGCATTCCACTTTTTTATATTGGCTATAGGGCCGGAAAAAAGGAATATGTCGTTAAGAAAGAAACAACAATACTTGAGAGATTAGCCAGTAATTTCAGCAATATGTTATCAAACCGTGAGAACATAGATGAAAGGTATGTTTTTGGATTTGAAAGGCATATAAACGAAAAGTATTACGATGCATATGAAAAAAGCAGAAAGCACAGGCAGAAAGTTGAAAAGCGCAATTTTATAGCGATGAAGGCAAGTAGTATCCTGCTACTGTTGTCAACGATAATTATGTGTATTCCTCTTTTATATGCCGTGGCAAACAAGCAAATAACCTATGGACTGTTCATTTCATTTATTCCTGCCATCAACAATTTTGCACAGATGATGTCCTGGTCGCTGACAAATAATATAAGCCGTATAAAGGAAAGCATGGAATATCTTAAAGACCTGACAGAATTCATGAGCCTTTCAAAATCAGATTCTGCACTTGATCTGCCTGCTATTCCTGAAATTGAATTCCAATCGCTGGAATTCAAAAATGTGTCGTTCCGGTATCCCAATAATGACAATTTCGTATTACATAATATGTCGTTTCGGATGGAGAAGGGGAGACACTATGCAATTGTGGGGGCCAACGGTTCCGGAAAAACCACAATGACAAAACTTATAACCGGATTGTATGATGAATACGAAGGTGAAATTCTTATTAATGAAAAAAATATTAAGGAATACAGTTTGGCAGAGCTAAAATCTCTTTGCAGTGTTGTCTTTCAGGATTTTTCCAAGTATAGTATATCCCTTGGAGAAAATATTGCCATTGGAGATATCGGCCTGCTGGAAAAAGACAGTGTTTCCATGAAGCTCCCCAAAAAAGACATTAATAAAAGGGGCAGAAAAACAGATGGAGAGTACATACTGGATTTTAACCATAACATAGATAAGACCGAAACAGGAAAAAAGGTTAGAGAGGCTGTAGAATTATTCAGTCTGAACAAAGTTATTGACAAGCTTCCCCAAAAATATAATTCGGCACTGGGAAAAATAGAAGAAGAAGGTGTGGATCTGTCCGGAGGAGAGTGGCAGCGTGTTGCTATGGCAAGGGCCGTTATTTCGCCGGCTCAGTTAAAGATTCTTGATGAGCCCACCGCAGCACTTGACCCCATAAGTGAGAGTGAGATTTACACGGAATTTGAAAAGATAAGCAGGGGGTATACTACCATTTTCATATCACACAGGCTGGGATCTACAAAGCTTGCCGATACCATATTGGTTGTAGGCAGCGGAAGTATCCTGGAGCAGGGTTCACATGAAGAGCTGATGAGACAGCAGGGTATGTATTCACAAATGTATCTGTCACAAGCTGAGTGGTATAAAGAGGCCGGCAAAAAAACTGAAGATTCAGATATGAAAGTGTGGTGAGGCAGGATGGGAAAGAATTTAAACCGGTCGAAGGTCAAAAAAGTGAAAGATTCAATTGGTTTTATAAAAATGATAAAAACTGCATTCCCCATAATATACAGGGTTTGCCCGGTGTACTTTACCATACAGCAACTGGTATCCACTCTGCATGGCCTTTCCCATGCCGTTGTAGTAACTGTGACGGCTATCTTTTTTGATAATGTTTTAAAGGTGGCTAATGGAGAATATACCGTATCGGATATACTGATCTGGTTTGTTATATACAGCGGCATTATAATTGTTGTCCAGATACTGAACGGAATGCACAATTACATGTATGGTGTTGTTGCAAGAAGAGTACAGGGCTACACAACGGTTAAAATTCATGAAAAGTCGTCTAAAATAGATCCTGTAATGTACGAAGATCCAAAAAATCTTGATGATATAAATAAGGCTTTTAATGGTGCCGGAGATATTTTTTCCTTCTGTATGACAATTACTACCCTTTTAACTTTTTATTTACCCTACTTTATATACATGAGTTTTTATTTATATAAAGTAAATCAATTTTTGCCGGTGGCTGTTTTTGTTGCGTTTATGCCGTCTATGCTGTCAATGATAACCAATACAAAATTCATGAGCAGGCTGGAAGACGAAGCTGCCCCTATAAGAAGAAAAATGGATTATTTCAGCAATGCCATCGTGGGTATTGAACATATGAAGGAAACCCGCATTTATGGATTGTTCAATTATTTCTACGGCTATTTCAAGGACGCAATCAAAAAGTTCAATAAAAAAGACAGTTCTGCCAGAAGAAAGGTGGAATACATAAACCTTGGACTAAACAGCGTTTCATTGGTAGCTTACGGAGTTGTTATATTTTACATACTATATCTGTTTGTAAATTCCAGCATAAGTGCCGGTGCCTTTGCTGCCGTTTACAGCTATATGGGGCTGGTGTTCGGCATAATGAATGAAATCGTGACCCTGCATATCGGCAATATGTCAAAAAATTACGGAACCATACGGAATTATATCAGGTTCATGAACTTACAGGAAATAGGCGGGGAAAAAGGGGAAATGGATGAAAACCCGCAGGTGGAATTGAAAAATGTTTCATTCAGGTATCCAAAGGCTGACCAGGAGACCCTGGTTAATATCTCGCTGAAAATTAACCCCGGAGAAACTCTTGCTATCGTCGGACAAAACGGGGCAGGCAAGACTACCCTTGTCAGGCTCATAACAGGTATCTATAAGCCGGTCAGGGGCAAGGTGGAGATTGGTGGCCTTGATAGTGCCAGGATATTGTCAAAAAGCATCTATGAATCTGTGACGGGTGTATTTCAGAAATTTCAGAAATATAAGATGACATTGGACGATAATGTTAAAATAGCGCATTTTGATAAGGAAGAGCCCATAGAGGGATATACCTCCAAAATCGGAATTGATATTAATAATTCCTCTGCTTATCCTGACGGCATCAACACTATGCTGTCACAGGAATTTGGGGGTATCGACCTTTCCGGGGGGCAATGGCAGAGAATTGCTCTTGCAAGGGGATTTTACAAGGATCACAAGCTCGTGGTTCTGGATGAGCCCACTGCGGCAATAGACCCTTTGGAAGAGTGTAACATATACAATATGTTTATGGAGATCGCCAGGGATAAAACCGCTGTCATAGTGACACACAGGATGGGTTCGGTAAAGCTTGCAGACAGAGTTGTGGTTTTGGATAACGGCAGGATTGACGACATTGGCACACATGATGAACTCATGAAGCGCGGGGGTCTTTACTATAAGATGTTTACGGCGCAGTCCTCCTGGTATGATAAAGGATCGGATGCAGAGCCTCAATAGATGTGCAAGAGATGTTTTGTTATTGTACGGGAGGATTTATGGAGTACAAGTTAGGAGAAATCTGAAATGTGTGGAATTTGTGGGGTTTTTGACACGGATATGCAAAATAGGGGCATTTCTCAGGAGCTTATTAAGAAAATGACATCAAAGTTAGTCCATCGGGGCCCGGATGCCATGTGCAGCTTTGTTCGTCCTGATATAGCACTGGGGTTTACCCGCCTCAGCATAATTGATCTGGATGGAGGTATGCAGCCCTTATTAAATGAAGACGAGTCCCTTGTCCTTATTTGTAACGGAGAAATATTCAATTACAAAGAGTTGAGGGAGGAGTTGATATGCAAAGGGCATCGATTTAAGACCAATACGGACGTGGAAGTTATTTTGCATTTGTATGAGGAGTATCCGGATAATTTTCTGCTGAAACTTAATGGACAATTTGCTTTTATTATATTTGACTTAAAGAATATGTCAATGCTGTGTGCAAGGGATCATGCGGGAATAATCCCTTTTTTTTATACAATTTCTGAGGGAGTATTTTTGTTTGCCTCAGAAATCAAAGCTATATTGGAATATCCGGGTGTGAGAAGAGAGGTGGATTTAAAGGCTCTCGACCAACTGATGACTTTTCCGGGCATAGCTAACCCACGAACAATGTTTGCCGGAATATATAGTCTGCAATGTGGCAGCAGCCTGCTGGTAAAGCCGGGAAGGATACTGGAACAGAACTCCTTTTGGAGACTGGAATACCCGAAAGAAGATGAGATAGAGTATTCAAACGATGAAAATTATTATGTTGAAAAGCTTGATGCTTTACTTACGGCTGCAATAAAACGTCGGCTCCAGGCGGATGTTCCTGTGGGTTTTTATGTCAGCGGTGGTCTGGATTCCACCCTCATAGCATCCAAGGTTGCAGCCCTCTGTCCATCAGAAAGTAAGCATTCCTTTTCCATAGATTTTACCCATAAGGGTATATCAGAGAATAAATTTCAGGAAATTGCCGTCCAGCATGTGAAATCCCTTCACCATAGCAGGCTTTTTGGAACCGAAGACATATGCAGATATCTCACCAGAGCAGTTTATTATTCCGAAAGCGCTTTAAAAGAGACATATAATACATCCTCAATGGTGTTGTCTGAAATGGCCAGAGAAAATGGAATAAAGGTAATCTTGACAGGAGAAGGAGCCGATGAGCTTTTTGCAGGATATGTAGGTTATAAATTTGACCAGTTAAGAACTAAAAATCAACAAGAGGACGATTCAGAGGAACAGGAATTAAGAGGACTTATCTGGGGGGATAAGTCTTTTGTGTACGAAAGGAATTACGGGATATTTGAAAAAAGCAAGGGAAAAATTTATTCACCAGATATCAGGCAGATGCAGAATGTAATCTCATGTTTAAATCACAGGTTGATAGATAACAGTTTAATTGAATCCAGAAATATCATACATAAGCGTTCATTTATAGACTACTATTTAAGGCTGTCCAACCACCTCATTGCCGATCACGGTGACAGGATGTCCTATTCCAATTCTGTTGAGGCCAGATATCCCTTCCTCGACATAGACCTTATAAGCTTTGCAACCAGGATACCACCCCATTTAAAGCTTAAAAACATGAGTGAAAAGTACATACTTAAAAAAGTGGCACAACTTAACGGATTACCCCAGGAGATAATAAAAAGGCCTAAATTCTCTTTTGTCGCTCCTGGAAGTTCCAGCATTATAAAGCAAAACAAAGAGTTCGTAGAAGATATCCTATCTTATAACACGGTAAGGCGGCAGGGCTATTTTGATCCTGATACCGTGGAAGCTTTGAAGAAGCAATATATGAAAGAGGATTTCAGCTTGAATGTACCTTTTGAAAGTGACCTTCTGATAATATTGCTGACCTTCGGCATTTTCCTTAATGAGTTCAAAATGCCTGGACTCAAATAAGCAGATTATCCAATTACCAGGGAGATAGAATATGATTTATACCAATATACAAGGTGCACTGAAAGAAAGCTTCCGGAATGGGAGCAATAGAATAGCTATAGAGTATGGAGAGCAAGAATATACATATGCACAAGTTGACAGGGCATCTGATGAAATTGCCAAAAGTTTGCTGGAGTCGGGTGCATGCAAAAATTCCCATATTGGTGTTTTAACATATGACAGAAGTGTTTTGATAGCAACCGCCATAGCAATCTGGAAGGTGGCAGGCATATTCATACCCCTGGACCCCGAATATCCTCAAAGACGCTTGCAGCTCCTGGCTGAGACGGCAGATATCGAATACATAGTATGTGGCGGAAATTCTTTTCACCTGCCTGGCAACAGGGAAGAGAGAAAAATAAGGTATATGGAATTTGATGATAAAATTTTTCATGGAAAGGAAATTGAAACCTTCATTCCAGCTCTTGACTGTACCGGAGAAGAGCCCATATATATCTATTTTTCATCAGGAACCACTGATAAGCCAAAGGCTATAATCGGTTGCAATAAAAGCCTGATGCACTTTATCAACTGGGAGATAGAAACATTCCATATGGATGGGGATACCCGGGTAAGCCAGTTGACACCTCCCTGCCATGACCCCTTTCTGAGGGATGTATTTACCACACTTGTGGCCGGAGGAACAGTTTGTATTCCGGAGGGAAGGAAAGTGATATTATCACCCTTTGAACTGACCAGATGGGCGGATAAGTCGAGGATCAACATGATACACTGCACACCGGGAGTATTCCGCATACTTTGCAGGGGTGATCTGGACCGGAACGGGCTGCAGGAGCTCAGGCACGTTTTGCTTGCGGGTGAAAGGCTGTTATCTGGTGATTTAACTGCCTGGTATGCCAGGTTCGGCACCAGAATACAACTGGTAAATCTTTATGGACCAACGGAGACAACCTTGGCAAAGCTGGTTTATTTCATAACTCCTGATGACCTGGATAAAAATTACACACCCGTCGGAAAAGCTATGAAAGGGGCCGAAGCATTGATTCTGAACCCAGCTATGCAGGTCTGTAAATATGGAGAAATCGGCGAAATCCATATACGTACACCATATGGGACCTTAGGCTATTATAAAAATGAAGAATTAACACGGCAAAAATTTCTGAAAACCCCGACGGATAGCGATTCGGAAGCAGTCATTTATAAAACAGGCGATTTGGGCAGGCAGGCGCCGGATAATAATATTGAATTCGTAGGAAGGCTTGACAAGCAAGTTAAAATTCGTGGCTTCAGAGTCGAGATTGACGAAATAGAAGGAGCATTATCCAGATACCCCGGAGTAAGGATTTGTGTAGTTCATTTTTTCGAGCGCAGTTTTTCCGAAAGTGAAGGGTGTCTGGCTGCTTATTATGTTTCGGACGAGGTTCTTTCAAGAAATTCCATGCTGGAATATATGAAGGCTTTGCTTCCGGAATATATGGTTCCAGCTTATTACTGCCAAATGGATGCCATACCGCTGACAGCTAATGGGAAAACCGACTACGGCAAGCTGCCCGATCCCAGAAAAACCGTTATAAAAGAAGCTGTTTCAGAACCCAGCTCACTTGAGGAAAAATTGCTGGAGCTTTGGAGAGAAATACTTGAGATTGAGACTATCGGAACAGATGATGTTTTTATTGGGAGCGGAGGAGATTCAATGAAAATTATGCTGCTGGTTTCCAGAATATATACGGAATTCAATATGGAGCTGCCTCTCGAGCACATATTTGATGATTTGACAGTGGACAAGTTGGCCCGGCTTATAAAAGACGGCACATAAAGATAATTATGCTGGAATTTGCCGGAGGCGGCCAAAAAAGGTAATGACAATATTACAGGGGAGATAGAAAGTGTGGAATATAAACCTTGATAACCTGGAAGGGAACTTTTGCTTTGATAGCATGATACTGGCACTATTGAAGCATTATGGCCTGGAAAGTAAGCTCTACTTGCTGAAAAAATATTATTCTTCATATATATCAGGTTCAGGCCCACTAGCCGAAAGACTTAAAATAAGTGATGAAACTGTTTCAGCAAAAGTCTTGCGTGAACTGATAGGTGTCGAACTCAAATACCGTGGGAAAAAGGATATATCAGACATATATTCTTTTTTAATTTCCGAGCTGGAAAAGTACCCTGTGGGAGTATTCGCTGACCCATTTTACTGTAGCTGGACGCCGCTATATAAAAAAGCGCATTTCAATCATTATTTTCTTATACTGGATATTGACAGCAGAAGAAAACATTGTACCTGTGCAGATATTTACTATCCCGGCACAGGGCTTATAAGCATGCCCGTTGACGAATTGCTTGATCTGGGTAAATGGTTTGTAAGCTTTGAAGCAGGGCCGCCTCCTGAGTTGACAAAAGGGGAGGTATTCCGCTTTATGAATGAAACTTTATTTATAGGCCACGAGGAATCCATTAATGACGAGCGATTGTCGTTTATGAAGCTTTTGGAGGAAAAGTTTGAGCTTTCCTCTGAAATTGGGGATATAAGTAATGCCGATACCTCAAAGTTATTATTGAAGTTGAAAATAATAGCCGGAGATAAAAATGCTTTCATCCAAGGACTTCAATATGTTGAAAAAAAATTTGGGCTTTCAGGACTCGATAATGTATGCACGGATCTTTTGGCATCGGCAGATAAATTTGAATTTTTAAAAGGCTTTCTTATAAAAAGTACGATAAAGAACCGGCTGGATATGGATAAGCTGAAACAGATTATCAACAGTATCTATGACTTGGATATAAGCATTACAAATGCCATGCAGAAGATATTGAGCCGGAATGGTATCATTTGAATGTTTGTTTGTAAAGCTTGGAAATTATCGACTATGAGCTGCGAGGATGTCTTATGAATGGAAAAACAATTAATGTCTTTTTTGAGGAGCAGGTGAAAAAGACCCCTGACAGAATTGCTGTGGAAGATTGCGAGCAATTCCTTACATATAGCCAGCTTAATAAGAAATCCAACCAATTGGCCAGGGTACTGCTGGAAGAGGGTGTCAAAAATGAAGATATTGTGGCTGTTATCATGGAACGCAATATCAATATGATAATCAGTATTCTCGCAGTCATAAAAGCCGGTGCGGCATATCTGCCTGTAAATAAGGATTATCCCAGGGAACGGATAGGCTATATGCTGGAAAACAGCGGCACAAAGGTCAGCCTGGTATCCGGGACTGTTGATTTGCCCGATTGGCAAGGGAGCTGCATTGATGTCGGTACAATTGAGCTTGAAGGCGAGGATACCAATCTGAACTTGGGATTCCCCTCATCCAGCCTAGCTTACGTCATATACACCTCAGGCTCCACTGGTATGCCTAAAGGTGTTATGATTGAGCATCATTCCGTGATAAACAGGCTGGTGTGGATGCAAAACCAGTATAAAATATCGGAGCATGATATTTTGCTCCAAAAAACTCCATTCACATTTGATGTATCGGTTTGGGAAATTTTCTTATGGTTTTTTGCCGGTTCACGTTTGTTTCTGTACCAGCATGGACGTGAAAGCGATGTGGAGTGTCTGATAAAGACAATTGAAGAAAGGAATATTACAATCTGTCATTTTGTTCCGTCAATGCTGAATGTATTCTTGGAATATGCAGCCCATAAGAATTGCAGCAGCAGATTAAAAAGCTTGAAAAAGGTTTATGCCAGTGGTGAGGCACTGAGCTTTGCAGTAGTTGAAAAATTCGAGGAAGTGCTATACCGTACAAATCACACCGAACTGCATAATCTGTATGGACCCACTGAGGCCACGGTGGATGTAACCTATTTTGATTGTACCGCTTATAGCTGTGAAAAAAAGATAATACCAATAGGGCGTCCTATTTCAAACACGGACATATATATACTTGATGAGAACCAACGCCTTTGCCGCCCGGGTGATGCGGGGGAGATATATATTACCGGACAAGGTGTGGGCAGGGGATACATAAACAATCCAAAACTCACTGATGAAAGGTTTCTGGACAATCCCTTCTGCATCGGTGAGAGAATGTTCAGGTCGGGTGATTTGGGCAGGTGGAGCAATAATCAGGTTGAATATATCGGACGAATAGATAATCAGGTCAAAATCAGAGGTAACCGGGTTGAACTAGAAGAAATCGAATGCGTCCTCCAGCAGCATGAAGCGGTATTGCAGGCCATTGCCTGTATGATTGACAACAATGGTAGCATATATCTTACGGTTTTCTATAAAAGCAAAAAGCAATTGAACCCCTCAGAGGTAAAATCCCATTTGCTGAAAAAGTTGCCTGATTACATGATTCCTGATGAATTCGTAGAAACTGATACCTTTTTATATACATCCAGCGGGAAAATTGACAGAAGGGGAATGATAAATAATTACCTGTCCTCACACTGCGCCAAAACCCATGAATTACATGAGAATAAAGAGCCGGCGCCTGTAGAAAAAATCCTTCTGCTGCAAATGGAAAAGCTCCTGAACAGAGAGCTTATGCCGGAAATTGTCATGAATTCATCAATATCGGATATTGGCATTGATTCCATTATGTTTGTCACATTGATTATAAATTTGGAGGCAAGGTTCAATATTGAATTTGATGAAGATAAGCAGATAACCAGAGCTTTTCCCACAATAAGAGATATTTCGGAATATGTTAAATCGAAATTACCGTGAAAATATCAAATCCATATAAGGAGATTCTAAATTGGATGAAATAAATAAAAACCTGTACGATTGCTATTTCAGTTGCATAACCGATTTAAGCAATTATTACGGACAAAAGAATGATGACTATCTATTCATCGATTTCTTTACGTATCGTTACGAAAGAAAGAATCCAACCGTTGGAGAGAACCTTGCCATCCGCTGGATAAAAGATGACACAATGCCAATCAACAGCCAGTATGATTACCACATAGAGGATATACCCCCTGTCAGGGAGGAGTTGTCCGTTATAAAGCAGTTTATCAGCAGGGAAATGAAGGCAGCCAGGCCGGTTATAGTGTCATGTGATATATACGACTGTCCCTGGACGGATTACTATCACAAATATCACATTGGACATACTTATCTGGTTATGTCGGAGGATGAGGAGCACTACTTTTGCAAGGATCCATATTTTCAATTACAAAAATGTGTGCTGAGTAAGGAAGAACTTATCAATAAAGCCTTAAACTTAAGGTTCATACAGCTTCGTAATAAAAGTAAAAGTCTCTTGGACATAAAGGAATTGTTTTTACGGTATTTAAAGGGGATTGACACATCCGCCCTGCTTTCTGAAGGCCGTCTGTTTGCCGAGGATGTCTTTAACATGGATATCAAAAGAGAAATTGATATGGCTGATTTTTACACCAGTATTTTATTACGTAAATTAAAAAGTTTTTCCCGGTACAGAATATTGTATGCCTGGATGCTGACCAGATTTGACGCTGATTACAAAATCGGGCTGGAAGGTGAGATCAGTGATATAAACAGGTTAAGCGAGCTATGGGATAAATTTGCCATGTCTGTCTTAAAGACATTTATAACTGATACCTTTCAAATAAAAAGAGACGGGATTAACACCCTGATCGGGGAAATCTGCTCGTTGGAATATGAGATTATAAACAGGTTGATTGTGGCATTCTCAAAGTAATTACAACTGGAAAGGAAGTGTAATTAATGGTTTGTGAACTGATTAAAGATGCATTCGCCGGAAGTGAAAACAAAACAATAATTGAGTATGAAGATAAGAAAATCTCTTTTCGGGAATATCTGGAGCTTGTAGAAATACTGAAAAAAGGCTTTTGCCAATCCGGGTTAGGGCCTGATAACAGTGTAGCCGTTCTGTTGAAGAAAAGCTATCTTGGTTTTTTTTCCTTTAGTGCGTTGAGTGAAATGGGAAGTATCCAGCTAATGATGGACCCTAACCTTAGTGAGTATGAGTTGGAAAAACATTTAGGAGTTTTTTCTCCCGATTACTTTATTACAGATACCGCCATCAATATTAATGGGAAGCCGGCATCTTACAGCAGGCTAGAATACGGAACCGGCATCAAAGATGCTCCAATATTTATTTATAAGAATCAAAGCATGGATGGAAGCTGGAAAGGCCTGTGCAATCAAAAGGATTTAAAAGGCGCGGTCATATTTTTCTCATCGGGTTCCACAGACATGCCTAAAGCGGTTATCAGAACACAAGACAATATTTTAAAAGATGCCATAAATAATATAGAAACCTTCAGTATTGTCCCGGAAGATAAGGTGTTATGTGCTGCCTCGTTTTCGCATGTGTATGGATTTGGAAGCGGCAGTATTCCTTATTTTGCAAGTGGTGCCACAGTTAAGTTCATCAATCCCTTCACCACCATCAATAAGCTGCATAATGAATTGAATAATAACGGATATACGGTTTTTGTAGGATTGCCCATCCATTATAAATTACTGATGGATAACTGTGAGGACAAGTTGAACTTAAGAATTGCTTTTTCTGCCGGAGGGGCCATCAGCAGTGAGATAGTTAAAAACATATACGCCAAAACGGGCATAAGAATCAACAATATGTATGGAATGTCCGAACTGGGCGGCATTACCACGCTTTATGAAAATATTAGCGAAGATAATCTATTCAGCGTGGGAACGCCTCTGTCTAACGTGCAGGTAAGATTAGGCGAGAAAATAAACGATGAAGGTGACGAATATCCGCTGTTTGAGATATATGTAAAATCAAACACTATCTCTCCAGGTTATTACGATACAAATAAAAAAGGTATAACCGGAACAAGCCTGGAAGACGGCTGGTTCAATACAAATGACCTGGGATATATGACAGAGGATGGTTCTGTATATATAAAAAGCAGAAGGCAAAATATGATCAACACATCCGGCAAAAAAATCAACCCCTTGGAGATTGAAAGTGTCATATGCCAATTTCAGGGCATCCGGGAGGCTGTTGTAATTGGGAAAAAGGATGAAGAACGCGGCGAAGTGCCGGTTGCGTTTATTGTTGCGGAGCCATCGATAGACAAACAGGCTTTATTGTCATTTTGTTATACAAAGCTGCCAATGCACAAGATACCTAAAGAAGTTACCGTAATAGACGAACTGCCCAAAACAAAATCCGGAAAGGTAAAAAGACATGATGTGGGCAGGGTGGTTTAGTAAACAGGGTTGATAACCATACAAAACTTAAAAAAATCTAGGGAAAAGGAGGAGTAATATGGAGCAGATTAGCGAAAGAACGATTGGAATCATAAATGAAGTATTAAAAAAAAATGTAAAGCCCGGTGACAGTCTCCTGGATGCAAAAATTGATTCCATAAGCATGATACACATCCTGGTACAAATTGAAAAAGAGTTTAATATCGATTTGGAAGACGAGAATTTAATTTTTACAAGATATCAGTTTGTAGAAGATATTATAAACATGGTTTCGGAAAATACCAAAACGGCTTAATTCACAGCAAGGTATTTTTTCATGCACCAAACCGGTGGTTGTTAAAGTCCGGGAACTTTATAAAAATACATAAAATGGAGGTAATAACTTGAACATTATCAGTGAGGAAAGACTGATTGAATTAATCGGTCAATATATCAAAGAGGGTATGACTGTAACTATGGAAAGCAGTTTAGAGGATTTGGGGTTTGACTCCTACAAATTTGTCAAGCTCGTTATTGACATAGAAGAAGAGTATGGTATGGAATTTACGGATGATGACTTGTCTTATAAAAAATTCGACAAAGTAAAATATTTATATGAACACATATGTTCGTAGGAGTAGGTGAAAATGCGGTTTAATAATGCATCACAGGAAGATAACAATTCAGTCTTGTCTTTTCAGCCATTTTCAAAGCCGAGAGATAGCAATATTGAAGTGGATAGTATCATACGACATGATATAGATGTATATATACATATCCCCTTTTGTGAAAAAAGGTGCTTTTTCTGTTCTATTGATACAGATTTACATTTTACCGGTATGGATATGGAAGCCTATATTCAGGCGCTGAAGAGGGAAATTGAATATTATGAGGATTTATTCAGACTCTGCAATATCCAATGTATCCATTTTGGCGGCGGAACGCCTTCGCTGCTTTCGGCGCATCAAATCCTCGAAATAGTAATGGCGTTTAGCCGGTTTAAAAACGATATAAATGATATTGAGATTGTATTTGAATCCAATCCGTTGTCATTAACTCCTGAAAAGCTGAATTTGCTTTCGTCGTTGGGTAATGTCTCATTGAATATAGGCATACAGACATTTGACAGCCACGTATTGAAAACCATCAACCGCGGATACAATTTCAAGCAGGTTTACGACTTGATTGACAATTTGGCTGGAAAACCGTTTAATTCTATCGGCATTGATCTTATTTGCAATTTACCCATGTCAAATCTGGATACAACCATAAGGGACATTGATATCACGAAAGAATTGGGTATTAACCATGTTTCACTTTATCCTTTGAGAATAGAGCCCAATTCTGTATTCTATGATAATTATATAAAGTATCAGGATAATTTTTTGAATTCGGCTGATCAAAAGCACATATTGGAGGAAGCCCAGAAGTATCTTGTGGATTGCGGCTTTGAGCAGTACATGCTGTACCACTTCATCAGTCAGAAAAAGCGTGCGTACCAATACAGCGCAAATCAGGTATCCGGCGGAGAGTGGATTGGATTAGGCGCAGGAGCATATAGCTATTACAGAAATCATGTAATAGCCAATGTTGATAATATTGGTGAATACATACAAAACTGTTCGGAAAGGGGCTCCTGCTCCAAACTGATTGAAAAGCTTGACGGAACCGGGCAGTTGGTCAGGGAATTTCTATATAGCCTTAGAGGGAAAAAGCTTGAAAAGCTTTACTACAGGAATAAATACGGAAGTAAGAAATACGAAATCCTGCTTGAGCTGTTTGAAGGACTAATTAGAGATGGATATGCAACAGATAGGGGCAGCTTCTTCGAATTAACCATGGAAGGAATATTCGGACTTGCGGATATAGAAAAGAAACTTGTTAACAGTAATTTATAAAAAACTGGGGGTTTACTATGAAAAAAATTGATTATGATTCATTTTTAGCAAGAATATATGATGATTCACCTTCCTTTGGAAAAGTAAAGATAAATAACCTGGAAAGGATGAATGCATTTTATATGGAGGGCGCCAAGCTATGCGAGGGACCGGTGCTGGAATTCGGAACTGCCACCGGCATGCTGACAATTCAACTGGCCCGGGAGGGATATAAGGTTCATAGCGTTGATATTTCTCCATATATGCACGAGGTGGTTCGAGAGAAGATTGAAAAAGAGGAAAAGCATGTTTCTGACAACATAACGCTTATTCTTGGGGATGCTTTGGAGTACAGGCATAGCGAATTATACAATATGATCGCCATCCCGGATGGTCTCTTTCTGGCCATAGCAGACCAGGAACAGCAATTGACGCTGCTGCATAACTGCAACAGAAATCTGAATAAGGGCGGCAGGCTATATCTGGATATATTCCAGCCTATGGAAAAAATCATATATGACAGAAAGCTTAGTGAGTGTACCAGATTCAGAACAAAAAACGGTGAACTTTATTTAATGACTACAAATTATACAGTTGACCCTTACCCTCAGATTCAGTACTGTAATTTTGTCTATGCAAAGATGAATAAAGGCAAAGCCATAGAAGAATTCAAGGTAAATATCGTATATAGGTATGTATATCACAGTGAATTGGAATTAATGCTCAAGCATTGCGGTTTCAAGGTCATTGAAATTGATACTGCCTATATAGATAACAGAGGGTTTGCCGTTATTGCAGAAAAAATATAAAAATTATACTTGAATGAGAAGCTTGTGGTGAAATATGTGTAAACCAGAAAATAAAAATGTATATTCAGCCGGATCAGGTTCAAATGATAATACTAGTGGTATGGAGTTCTCAGATGAGTTTCAGGCTGTTTTGCCCCTCTCACCTGTACAGCAGGGCATGCTGTACCACTATATGCTCCGCAAGGACAGGGCCTATCTTGAACAGGCTGTCTGCCTGGTGGAAGGAGAGCTTGACCTTGAAATACTGGAATACACTGTTAACAGGCTCATTGAAGAGAATGAAATATTGAGGACAATATATGATTATTCTCAACCTGACAGTCCGCGGCAGATTCTTTTAAGGAAAAGACTTATCAAACTGGAGATGATCGACCTGTCCGGCATGGAAGACCAGAAGAACCGGATTAATGTATTTATAGAAAATGATGCAGACAGAAATATAGATCTTACAAGGGAAACCTTCAGAATTGCGGTTATGAAGCTGGGTGAAAGCAGATACAAAATGGTTTGTACCTATCATCACATCATTATGGATGCCTGGTCTATAAAACAACTTGAAAAATTATTTTTTTCAACTTATTACAGCCGCATGAAAAACCTTGTACATAACAATACCAACTACCAGTACAGTTCATACCTGGAATGGATAGCAAGACAGGATTATGAAAAGGCAAGAGAGTACTGGAGTCTCTATCTCAAAGAGGCTTCAGCTCCGATTTATCAGGAGCAATTGTCTGAAAAGACAGAAATTACTTCTATCAATATTGATATATCTGAATACCCGGATAGAATTATCAGGGATATAGCCTTATGCGGAAAGGTGACTTATAATACGGTTATACTTGCGGCATGGGGAATTTTTGTGCTTAAAAACTACTATAAAAGTGATGCTGTTATTGGCTGTGTAGTATCGGGCAGAATGATTGATGTCAAAAATGTAGAAAAAATCTGCGGCTTGTTCGTAAACACTGTGCCTGTTCTTATTCCCGGCAATTTGAGCTTTATTGAACTGCTGAAAAAAATACAGGGTGACATTCTCAAGTCGTCCAAATTCAGCTATTTGTCATTGGGAGAAATAATGTCCTGTGCCAATCTGAAGACAAATGATAACTTTATGGTCATAAATTTCAATATAGATTCGGAGGAGCTGATTGCTCCTTATGAGGATTTTCCATTTGTAATCAAGGATATTTACTACAGGGAACTGGCAAATTATGAGTTGTATCTGGATGTGAAAAAAAAGCAGGAAACATGTTCCATTAATATTAACTATAACCGGCATAAATTTTATTTCGATGCCGGGGATTTGAGGGACGAAATTACCGGAATACTTGAATATATGAAAAATCAACTATTTTCATCTGTACAGGATTTTATATCAACAGGCAACAATTCTGATTTTATAGCAGCGGATGTAGAATTTAACTTTGAATAGATACAGGAGTGGTAACTTTGAACGGTGAAAGAATCGACTGTCTCCTGATTGGGAACAATCAGATGGTTTTCAGTGAATACGTGGATAATATTAAAAAAATGGGCGTTGGATCAGGTGCATACCGTGACTTGAATTTAAGCTTTATAGAGTCGGACGGGAAAGCCTGTTCATTAAGCGATTTATATAACAGGCAATTTCCTGCCAATGTGCATGGGTTGTTGAATTATAACAATATTTTCAGCGCCACTGTCGGATACCTGGGGACATTTCTGCATCGTAAGGGCTTATCTTTCGATTTTATAAACTCTTTTCAGGAAGAAAAGGAATATTTGGCAGATATGCTTGTACAAAGAAAGGTTATGGCCATTGCCATAACTACTACATATTATGTTTCCGTACTTCCAATCCTGGAGATAATGGATTTTATAAAAGCCAGGAATACGCATGTGAAAATTATCCTGGGAGGTCCGTTCATAGCCAATCAGATAAAATCGCTTGATCAGCCTTCCACGTATTATCTTCTGAAACAGATAGGGGCGGATTTCTATATAAACAGCTCTCAGGGTGAGCTCGCTTTGACAAAGCTGCTTTATGCAATAAAAAACAACACCTCCTGCAATAACATTGATAATGTGATATACAGGGAGGCTGATTCATATATTTCCAATAAAATCAGCCGTGAGGAGAATGACCTTAAGAGCAACCTGGTGGACTGGAATCTTTTTAAAAACCTGGGAAAGAGAATGGTTTCAGTAAGAACAGCCATATCCTGCCCTTTTTCCTGTGCTTTTTGCGGTTTTCCCCATAATGCAGGAGAATATACTTATATTGCTCCTGAATATATCTGCAGTGAACTTGATCTGATTGATATGCAGCCTCATATAAACAGTGTGAATTTCATCGATGATACATTTAATGTACCTGTAAATAGATTTAAAGAAATCCTGAGATTATTCATAGACAAAAAATATAAGTTTAAATGGAATAGTCATTTCAGATGCCAATATGCTGACGAGGAGACTATTTTACTTATGAAGGAAGCCGGCTGCGAAGGCGTTTTTCTGGGTATAGAATCCGGGAGTCAGAGGATTCTGGAAAATATGAATAAAAAGACTTCAATTGAAGCCTATTACAGGGGTATCGAGCTGCTTAAGAAATACGGCATAATTTCATATGCATCGTTTATTGTGGGCTTCCCCGGTGAGACAGATGAGACTGTGAAAGATACTATTAATTTTATTGAAACGGCTAAGCCTGACTTTTACAGAACCCAGTTGTGGTATTATGATCTGATGACACCCATACATGAACTGAAAGATAAATATAAGCTCAGGAATTCGCAGTTCGAGTGGACCCACTCTACCATGAATGCAAAAGAGGCGGCAGATTGGATTGACTATATTTTTCTCAATGTAAGGAATTCAATCTGGCTGCCTCAAAATGATTTTGATTATCCTGGGCTTTTCAACCTCTTAAGCAGAGGTTGGCCCATCTCTGAAGTAAAGGCATATATTACGTCCTTTAATGAACTGGTAAGACAAAAATTTGAAGGTTCATATAAGACTTCTCGCAGCATTGAAGACAACGGGGCTGACGATGACAGTTTTGCAGGCAGCCTGTCCGGACTGGATGCGGAGTTTGACTTTTAGAATGTAAACGGAGATTTTTTAAAGCAGGGGGAAAACAATGTCCACTATTAATGAAATGAGAGATAAATTAAGTAAGCAAAGGCTTTTTTGGGAGAGTAAGGATTTCTCAGCAGCATTTGAAGGACCATTTATAAAGCTTTACCGCAAAAGTTCAATGAGCCCTGAAAGGACTTCAACTATAAAAGATATCAATATCAGCATACCTGAGGAGGCAACTGCAGAAATACTTAGAATATGCAGCAATTCAGATTTATCTCTGTATATTTTGCTATTATCCTTGTTTAAGTGTATTATCTGGAAATATACCGGAGAAACACAGATGTCGGTTTTGTCTCCCAAATACGGCTCCGGCGGCGGACTTGTTCTTCTGCAGGGAGGTCTGACCCTTCCAAATGACTTGAGGGGCACTATTCTGGAAACAAAGAAAACGGTGACTGATGCCTATTCCAATCAAGACTTTCCAATAGAAAAAATACTTGATGACATGTTTGAAGAGCAGGAGCTTAACAGGTTCTTTGAAAACAATATATTGTTTTCACTGGAAAACATACATAAGGCAGGACCAACCGGCAGCTTTGACCTGGTTATAGCCTTTTCGAGACAAAACGGCAGACTTACCGGTAAAATATCATTTGCCAGCGAAAAGTTCCATGAGAATTTATTAATGAAACTGTCACACCAATTTGTAAATATTATAAAGTCTGCCAGTCAGAACATCAGGCAGGATTTATCACTGCTTAAGTTGCTGACACCGGATGAATACCGGGAAATCCTGAGCATATCTCGCGGAAATGAGGTCCCGGTTGAATTTGCAGGTTTACATCAGCTATTTGAAGCTCAAGCCCATAAAACTCCCGATGCAACTGCATTGATTTATGATGAGGAATCCATAAGCTACGTGGATTTGAACAGAAAGGCCAACTTGCTTGCCCGAAGACTTGCCAGAGAAGGCGTGGAACGTGGGGATAAGGTTGTTTTGCTATTTTCACCGGGAATACATATGGCTGTTGCATTGCTGGGTGTCCTTAAATGCGGTGCGGCTTTCGTACCGGTTGATACCGGAAATCCATACGAGCGGATAGGCCATATAATACGTGAAACAAATGCCAAAATAGTGCTGATGGATAATGGGGCTGAGAATAAGCCCCGTTACGATTTGAAGCAGGTTGATATTTCTTCTGGGGAGTTCTGGGAAAATATCCAGGATATGAACCACGGCAATCTTGAACTGCCTGTGGAGAAAAACGACCTGGCCTATATTATTTTTACATCCGGTTCCACAGGTCTGCCAAAGGGTGTAATGATAGAGCACGGGAATATTGTCAATGCAATCAGTTGGAGAATGGAAGAATACCGTCTGGGAACTGACGATGCAGTTCTTCAACTGTTCTCCTACTGTTTTGACGGCTTTATAACGAGTTTCTTTACTCCCATTGTTTCGGGAGCAAAAATTGTACTGTTGAAAGATGAAGCTGCCAAGAATCCGGCATTTATAGCAGAAAGCATAAAAGGACACGCCATAACGCACTTCATTTCAGTACCGGCTTTATACCATTCGATTCTTGAGCATGGAACCCCGGAATATTTTCGCTCGCTTAAAAAAGTTACGTTAGCCGGAGATATTACCGACATAAAAACCATAAGACTCAGCAAAATCAGAAATAAGGATATTATCTTGATCAATGAGTACGGGCCCACTGAAAACGCAGTAGTCACATCCTTCAACAGACATATGACTGAAGAAGCAATCAGCAATATTGGAAAACCTATTCAAAACGTAAATATTTACATACTGGATTCTCAACTTGAACTGCTGCCCCAGGGTATTTTTGGTGAACTGTATATTTCCGGTGCCGGAGTGTCCAGGGGCTATATAGGCAGCAGCTCCCAAAATAATGAGAAATTCATGGAGAACCCATTTTGCAGCACTGAACGGTTGTATAAGACCGGTGATTTGGCAAGATGGCTGCCTGATGGTACGATTGAATTCAAAGGCCGGAAGGATAATCAGATAAAAATCAGAGGGTTTCGTATTGAAACTGAGGAGATAAAAGCCTGCCTGCAATTACACGAAAATGTCAAGGAAGCAGTAGTGCTGCCTTTGGGGGAAGCTGCAAACACTTATCTGTGTGCCTGTGTTTCAATTAATAATGAGATGGATATGGAAGACTTAAAGGACTTTTTAAAGAACATGCTTCCACATTATATGATACCCAATTTAATAATTCCGTTGGAAGATATACCTAAGACAGATAGCGGCAAGGCAGACGCAAAGGCTGTCCGCAAGCTCATTGGCATGCAGCTTTCAGCAGATGACAGGGAGAAGCCGGAAAATGCTGTTGAAGAGACTTTAGTTGAAATATGGAAGGAATTACTTGAGATAAATGAAGTGGGAGTAAACCAGAGCTTTTTCAGGTTGGGTGGACATTCCTTGAAGGCCACTTCACTACTGTGGAAAATACAGACCACATTCAATGTGGATTTGCCACTGAACCAGGTACTTGAAACAGATACTATCAGGAAATTGGCAGAAATAATCGCCAATACCGGCAGCAGTAATTTTGACAAGATAATACAGGCATCGGTACAGGAAAGCTATCCCATATCCTCAGAGCAGAAACGCATGCTGCTTCTCAGCTCTCATAAGGAAATAGGAGGAAGCTACCATGTTCCGGTAGTTATACATATACAAGGCCGACTGGATGCCAGACGCATGGAAAAGGCCTTAAGGGCGCTGATACTGCGGTATGAAATACTAAGAACCTCTGTTGTGTTAGGCAGCGTGGAGCCGATACAAAAGGTAAATGAAAATTTTGAATTCAGCTTATTGCATGAGACTGTTGAAGGTGAGACAATTTCCGAGGAACAAGTTTTGAGATGCCTGGAGAATGTTGAACTGGAAAGTGAAGTCCTTTTTAAGGCAAGGGTGCTGACACTTAACGAAGAAAAGCATTATCTCATAATGAACTTTCATCATATTACCATAGATGAGCATTCACTGGCCATACTTTTAAATGATTTAAGCATGCTGTATAACGGTATATTTCTAGCCAAGCCTGCTTTACAGTATAAAGATTATGCACTGTGGCAAAAGCACAGGAAAGAATCCGAAGAATATGCCGAAAAGTTAAATTATTGGAAAAAAGAACTTTCCTCCATAGAGCTTCCTTTGCTGAATCTGCCTTATGACTTCATAAGACCGGAGTACAGGTCCTATGAGGGTAAAAGGCTGCGCTTCCATCTGGAGGAGGCTTTGATGTCTTCCATAGGTTTAGCTGCGAAACATAATGGTGTTACTCTCTATATGTATTTTTTGGCAGCTTTTTATATATTGCTGTATAAGTATACCGGGCAGCGCAATATCATTGTCGGCAGTCCCATATCGGTGAGAGAGCGGCCTGAACTGAAGCAAATGGTAGGATTGTTTGTAAACACAATTCCGTTGGCGGGCACTATTGATCCTGAGGTGTCATTTCTGGATTTCTTATCAGAGGTGAAAGCCAAGGTACTGAACGGTATAGGTAATGGTGAAGTGCAGTTTGAAGATATAGTTCAGGCATCTGAAGTCAAGGCTGATCCAAGCCGCCATCCGCTGTTTGATGTCATGTTTGCAATGCAGAGTCTGGATATGCCCGGTATGAAATTCATGGATATGGACGCGGAATTTCAACTGGTTAACAACAACAGCTCCAAATTTGATCTGATGCTTGAACTCAATGAATCAGAGGGTTCCTACAATATAGAATTTGAATACTCTCCAAAACTGTTCAAGGAAGAGACAATTACCCGCTTTACCGGCTGCCTCGTAAACATTCTGACTGAAATTTCATATGCTCCTGATATGAAAATCAAGGACATACAATTGCTGAGTAATGAGGAGAGGGAGGAAATAATCCGCGTATGCAGAGCAGAAGCCGGACGCTGTGAATACAGTGACACGATCGTATCTATATTTGAGAAGCAGGTAAGGAACACCCCACAGAATATTGCTTTGGTACTTAACAATGAGGCATTGACATATGATGAGCTCAACAGGCTTTCCAACAAGCTATGCTGCGGCATAAGACAATATATCAAGCCGGGCGACATTGTTGCCATGCTTTGTGATTATTCCTTTACAATGATTATAACAGTATTGGCTATAATGAAAGCAGGAGGCGCCTATCTTCCTTTAGACGTAAATTATCCAAGGGAGAGGATTAACTACATATTGAGAGACAGCGGAGTCAAGCTGCTGATAACCAATACAGCTTTCATACCTGACGGGGCATATACCGGAAAAGTAATCAGCACACAGGAAATAGATATGGGAGCCGATGTTCCCGGACATAATCCTGAGCCTGTGAACTCCTCAGACAGCCTGGCCTATGTAATATATACCTCAGGCACAACCGGAGCGCCTAAAGGAGTGATGATTGAACATGGCAATGTGGTCAACCTCATATTTAACAGCCGTACTCCGTTTATGTTCAATGCGCAAGATGTCTGGACAATGTACCATTCAATCTGCTTTGATTTTTCAGTATGGGAGATATATGGAGCATTGCTTTCGGGAGGGAAATTGATCCTTATTCCCAATGAACTTGCCCGTGATCCCAAAGAGTTCTGTAATGTCCTTAAGAACAATAAGGTTACGGTGTTAAATCAGACTCCGACAGCTTTCTACACATTGTCAAATGAAATGCTGGATAGCTGCCAGGGCGAGAGTATCAGGTTAAGGTATGTAATCTTCGGAGGAGAAGCCCTTAATCCACATAAGCTGAAGGAGTGGAATCAGAGATTCCCCAATGTCCGGCTTATAAACATGTATGGTATTACCGAAACCACAGTGCATGTCACATATAAGGAAATTACCAGGGAGGATATGAACGACGGCAGCAGCAATGTAGGTCAGCCGCTGCCCAAGGTCTATACCTATATATTGGATAATGACATGAATTTATGTCCGGTGGGGGTAGCCGGAGAGATTTATGTTGGTGGGGCAGGTGTGGGAAGAGGGTATCTCAATAGGCCGGAACTTACCGGCGAAAGATTTATAGAGGACCCCTTTTTACCGGGAGAGAAATTATACAGGTCGGGTGACCTTGCAAAGCTATTACATGGCGGGGATATGGCATACTGTGGGAGGACTGACCGCCAGTTAAAAATCCGCGGCTACAGGATAGAACTCCAGGAGGTTGAAAGTGTCCTGATCGATTATGAACTCATCAGGGAAGCCGTTGTGACAACATATAAGGACAAAGAGAATAACGCAAATATAGCCGCTTATTTCACGTCTGATAAAAAGGTCCCCGTTAATTCCATACGAACCCACCTGGAACAGTTTTTGCCGCAATATATGATACCGGCTTATATTATACAGCTTGAGGGCTTCGTTTTTACAAAGAACGGGAAACTGGATATGACAGCGTTACCTGACCCGCAAATGCTCCAGGAAAAGGATGTGCCGGCAGCCCCCCCTGCTACCGGTCTGGAAAAGCAGATGACAGAAATATGGTCTGAAGTGCTTAATATCCAAGGTGAAAAAATCAGTATGCACGATAACTTTTTTCACTTAGGAGGGGACTCAATCAAGGCCATAAAGCTGTTATACCTAATTAATTCCCGGCTGAAGCTGAATCTGCAGATTGGAGATTTGTATAAAAAAAGTATCGTAAGGGAGCTTTGCGATTATATTGAGAGTAGTGGAGAAATAGTTGACGAGAGTCTTGGACAAAGGGTTGAAGAGGAGCTCTCCGCTCTGAGGAGCAGTATTTTAGAAGCTTGCTCTCATAAGGGAATAGACACGCTTGACTTTGAAGATGTATATCCCATGAGTGATATAGAACTGGGAATGATATATCATTATGTGAAAAATAATAACGAACGGCCATATCATGACCAGTTTATATTCCAGGTGCCATGCAATCCGGAAGAGAACGAATTCCTGGACCGGGCACTTGGGAAGGTTGTTTTCAGGCACCCGATTTTAAGGTCCATCTTCAATATTGAAGACCATGAGATTCCTGTACATATAGTGCTCAGGGGGAATCATATCCAGCCTGGATGGATTGACCTGAGGCAGTATGATGATGTAGAGCAAAGGGAGCTGATCCTGCGCCATATGGAAGCTGACCGGGCAAAACCCTTTGATTTCCGGCAGCCTTTTTGGAGAATAGTGTTCTTCCGTGTATCCGGCAGCAGTGTATTAATATTACTGGTGACGCACCATGCCATTTTGGACGGCTGGAGTGTAGCATCCCTGCGCACCGAGCTTATTAATACGTTTTTCCGATTGGCTGCAGGAGATAGTGGTGATTTGTCTCCTTTAAAAAACAGCTACAGGAAGTATATTGTTGAACAGAAGTGCGTGGAAAGCAAAAAGGAAGTACGGCAGTTCTGGAGGGATGAATTATACGACTACAAAAGGCTGCAGTTGCCGCTTGCACCCACTGAACAAAGGAGTGGAAAATCTTCTGTTTCCGTTGTTCTTGAGAATAGTATCCAATATGGACTGACAGAGGCTTCTCTGAAATATCAAACCGATATGAGAAGTATTTGCTTTGCGGCGTATATTTACATGCTCAATATGTATTCATATGAAAACGACTTTATCGTGGGTCTTGTAAATAATAACAGGCCCTTATGCCAGGACGGTGAAAAAATACTGGGCTGCTTCCTGAATACAATTCCGTTCAGGGCTGTAATAGACAAAAACAATACCTGGGAAGATATCATCCTGAATACCAGCAGAAAAATAAGGGCACTCAAACCCTATGACCAGCTATCTCTTACAAAGATAGTAAATTCCATAGGGGAGAGCGAGGAGCAGAACCCCTTATTTGATACAACCTTCAATTTTGTCAATTTTGATGCTCTGCGGGATACCCATATCAAAAACGGATTTGGGATAAAGGACATCGCCTATACCAACACTATGCTGGATTTTACCGTTGACCTTACAAGCGGGAGTATTTTGGTGGATATGGCATTCAGCAGTCTTGTGGATGAAAAACATATTCTCGCAATGCTTGGCTATTACAAAAAAATACTGGAACTTTTCATAACCGAAGCCTCTGAACCGGCTCGGAAGGACAAGGTTATGCCGCAGGATGAACTGGATAAGATAATGTGGGACTTTAAGGACAGTTTCAGGGAATACCCCAGGAACAAACCAATTCATCTGTTTTTTGAAGAGCAGGTTTCAAGGACTCCCAATAAAATTGCAGTTGTCTGTGGAAATCAATGCCTTACATACTCAGAACTGAACCAAAAGGCAGATAGTATTGCATGCCTGATCAGAAGAAGAGGCGGGGAAGTCAATACGGCTATTGCGATTATGACCGGCCGGGCGTGTGATATGATAATAGGATTACTGGCAATACTGAAAGCAGGTTGTGCATTTTTGCCCATTGAACCAGGTACACCTGAGGATAGGGTCAACTATGTTATCAAAAACAGCAAGGCAGGGTTAATGCTGACTCAGGGAAAATATGTGAAGAACGCGTCTTATCCGATACCATGTATTTTGTTGGAGGATAGCAGCCTTTATGATGAAAAATCCTGTCTTCCTGTGGAAAATATCAATACAGGAAGAGACCTGGCATATATAATATATACCTCGGGAACTACCGGAAATCCGAAGGGAGTCATGGTGGAACACCGTTCGCTGGTGAATCTCTGCCTCTGGCATATAGATGAATACGCAGTAACTGCAGAGGACCGTGCAACGAAATATGCCAATTTCGGGTTTGATGTATCAGTGTGGGAAGTTTTCCCTTATCTCATTTGTGGTGCTGAGCTGCATATTCTTAAAAAAGAGCTGTTGCTGGAATTGGAGCAGTTGAATAAATATCTGGAGCAGCACAGGATAACAATTGCATATTTACCCACTCCAGTGTGTGAACAGTTTATGGAGTTGGAAAATGATTCGTTAAGATATCTGCTGACGGCAGGAGATAAATTAAGAAAATATAAAAAAAGGAATTACCGCCTTGCAAACAATTATGGCCCCACAGAAACAACTGTCATATCCACGGCAATGGTTGTTGATAAACCCTATGACAATATCCCCATAGGAAAAGCCGTATATAATACTCAATTGATTATTGTGGATAGGAACACCAATTTACAGCCCTGGGGTGCTGAAGGGGAATTGTGCATTGCAGGAGATGGCCTGGCACGTGGTTATATGTATAATGAAGAGCTGACGGATAAAAGTTTCCGTACAGACATCTTCAAGGGTATAAGGATGTACAGAACAGGAGATTTAGCCCGCATTTTGAAGGACGGAAACATCGAATATCTTGGAAGAAACGACCGCCAGGTAAAAATCAGGGGGTATAGAATAGAGCTCTCTGAAATTGAAAGCAGGATGCTTGAGTTTACCGGTATAAAAAAAGCTGTTGTTGATAAAAACTCAAAGGATGAGATAGAAGCATTTTACCAGGCAGAAAAGGTAATAAATATTATTGCTCTGAAGGATTTTCTTTTGACCTGCCTGCCGCAATATATGATTCCTTCCCGTTTTACAAAAATTGAGTCTGTGCCGTTGACTCCCAATGGTAAAATTGATTATAGGGCATTGTCCAAAATGACAATAGAGGTAAAGCCGGCCACAGCCGTTACAATCCTGCCGCAAAACAGCAAGCAGGAAGTATTGTTGGAGGTCTGGAAACAAGTACTCAGGACCGAGGTTATGGGCATAGCAGATGACTTTTTTGATATGGGCGGGGATTCCATAAAAGCCATGCAGGCTGTAGCAAAGCTTAACGGGCTTGGCTTTGACTTAAAGGTAAATGACTTGTTTATTTACAGGACAATTGATAAGCTTAGCAGTTCCATAAGAAATAAAGTTGACTCAATCGAGCAAAAGATGATTGCTGGCAGCAGCAGGTTGAATCCCATACAGGCATGGTTCTTTGAAAATGAGTTCCAAAATCCGCACCATTGGAATCAAGCTTTTATGCTGTATAGGCAGGAGGGTTTTGATGCCGGTATTCTCAGAAGTGTCTGGGAAAAATTAATAGAGCACCATGATGCGCTTCGGTCTACTTTCAGAAAAGAAAACGGAACCTTCAGGCAATTTATATCAGACAGCGGCAATAACGGCTTTACTATTGAAACTGTAGAAATAAATCCTCTCGAAGACCACATTGCCAAAATCACCGAAAAGGCTGAAAATCTGCAAAGAGGCCTTAACATTTTTGAAGGTCCTTTAATTAAGGCAATGCTGTTCAAAACAAAGCCGGGGGATTATTTGGCAGTTGTGATACATCATCTTGTCATTGATGCGGTATCATGGCGGATATTATTCGAGAGTTTTGCTGAAATGTACGGACAGAAACTTGGTGGTACTGATGTAAAGCCCAAGGATAAGACAAATTCCATATTTGATTATATGGATGCGCTCAATAGCTTCACGTCCGGCGGTAACCTTCCCGGCGAGGCAGAGTATTGGAAAAAAGAGCTTGGGAAGGAATTTTGCGTATTGCCCAAGGTGAGTGACTGTCCGCAAAAATTTGCCAGGGATTTCAACAAGATAAGTCTGTCCATATCACGGGAAAAAGTAGAGTTGCTTGTCAGCCAGGTGTGCAGGCTTCTGGATACAAATTTATTCGAAATATTGTTAACTTGTCTGGGTGCAGCATTAAAAATGTGGACCGGTGGAAGCAGATTCAGGATAACGCTGGAAGGACATGGACGGGAGGAAGCTTTACTGAATCTGGAACTGTATCGAACCGTAGGCTGGTTTACCATCATGTATCCCTTCAATCTGGATGTGGGAAATCTGGAGGATTACGAGGATAATATAGCACAGGTGGGCAGAAGTCTTGAAAGTGCATCCCGTCACAGGATGAGCTACGGTGTTTTAAAGTACATGTCTGATTTTGCAGAAGATTTGTACATGTATGAAAAATCCAGAAATGATGTTATATTTAATTATATCGGACATTTTGACAGTGATGTGGATACTGATGTTTTCAGCATATCAGATATATCTTGCGGAAACTCAACAGATGCAGAAAACCATGTCCAGGAGTCCCTTAATATATCGTGCTATATTCTGAACCGGGAGTTTCACCTGGATGTGGTATATAATAATTACTGCTATCAGGAAGAGACAATACGGGCGATGTTGAAAAATTATGAGGCTTACCTGTATGATTTGATGGATTATACGATGAAAGCAACAGGCACTGAAAAGACGGGCTTTATATTCAGCGGAATCAAGCCCTTTAATGCTGTATTTTTTAAGGATTGCTTCTATCATGCCTTGATTTCCGCTTTTGGACATAAGGATATAGATCCTCTGATACTGTTTGCAAATAGCGTTTCTGTCTTTGAAGCAGATTTGGAGAGAAAAGATATAAATTTCTCAAACCGGTATCTGGATGCTTTGAATGATGATGAATTGCTGGAGTCCCTTAATATTTCATACAAAAAAAGGTGCCACAGTGATACAATATGCGAGGATATTGTGAAATTCATCTCTGAAGGCTACTTGCCCATAATAAATGTAGACTGTTATTGGTTGGAGGGCAAAAAAGATGCCTTCCAAAAAACACATTGGATGCATACCTTGCTTGTATACGGATTTGATGCCGGTAGGAGGGAGTTCAGCATAGTGGATAATGTGGATGTGTTCAGCTTGGATTACCATGAAATGACTATATCCTATGATAAGATAGTTAAGGCCTTTGATTCTTATAGTACTTATTTTAACACTAATAGAAAGCAAACGAGCATATTCGCCATCTCTTTTGAAAGATACTTGCCGGGAAAAAGTACAAGGGAGGATATCAGTCAATCAGCAATAGCCAATATAAAAAATACCTTTGACCTGAGACGGAAAAGCATTGAAAATACAGATTTGATTTATGATGAATTCTGCGCCATACTATTGGATGAGAACAGCTTAAAATTAAATATCAAGAATCTCAGCTTTATTTTTAATGATATCTTGTCCGCTAAAAGAATGGAAAAATACAAAATTTCTCAGTTGTTTGCCAACCTTGAGCTATGCAGTATACTTGAGGAGTTAATTGGATATTACAGCAATATAAGCAATGTTCTGAGAAAGCTGGATTTTAAGTTCAGCCTTAAAAAGGGCTTCCACAAAAATTTGACGGAAAGCTTAAAATGTGCTTTTGAGCTGGAAAAGCAATATAATACAAAGCTTGATAAATTTATTTACGAGGTGAAACATGAATAGCCAGATATATCAGATTTATAAGGACATGATGAGTCCCGACCCGGTTTTTGATTTTGATTACCTCGCATATATTATGCAGTTGGGCTATGATCAGTCAGTAACCGGCGTTGATGTAATAAAGGTGGAACAGTCAAATACAGCACTGAACCTGTATATTGAAGTTATGGCTGACGGTGGGAACAACGCGGAAAAAAGGCACTTATTTATTAAAACTGTAAAGGGCCATATGCCTGGAGATGTATATAACGCATTGTCAGTCAGGGAAGCAGGCTTCTACAGCCTGCTTCGCCAAAACAACAGTTTCCAGCCTCCTGTCCCGGTTTGCTATGATGTATTTGTATCAGAAGAAAAAAATGAATTTCTCATTGCTTTGGAGGACATTTCCCAAACCCATGCCAAACCTTCCGAAAAGCAATTAGAAGATAAAAATACCTGGTTTTTATGCGCCGAATGCCTTGCGGGCTTCCATGCCGTCTTCTGGAATTATCATGAAAAGGGATTATACGGCCTGCCCCTTATTACAAGTAGTCAAATCGAAAATGATATGGTTTCGAACGACTGGCAGTTGCAGCAATTCATGTCACATGCGGGCGGTTGTTTTGACGAAAAGACCCGGAGTATATTCAATAATGCCCTGAAAATAAGTAATGCAGCCCGCCGCCAGCTACTTGACTGCAATAACATGACGCTGACTAATGGAGACTCCCATGTCTATAACTTCATGCTGCCCAGGAATAAGACGGGTGAAGCTGCATTAGTGGACTTTCAATTCTGGAATACAGGTAAAGGAGTAGCTGACCTTGCACATTTAACCAGGAGCTCTTTTCCTGATACTTATAAGAAGAGCCTGCACAGGCCGCTAGTAGAGCACTACCACAAAACGCTGGTAGAAAGAGGAGTAACAAATTATCCTCTGGAGGAATGCTACAGGGATTACCGTATGCAGGTAGCTGCCATGCTGCTGCTGCCGGTGTGGCAGTACTCCCTTTTCGGAAATGAACAGGACTGGAACAACATGGTTAAGGAGCTTGTGGATAATTACAATATTCTCAATTGTGAGGATCTGCTATAGTCTTTGCTGGTTAATGCATCTCGTTTTTACAAGGAGGCGGTATATTGGAATACCGTCCTTTTTTCGTGTTCGTATTTTGTCCGATAGAGTATGAAAGCCAATTATTGTAACATTATACATTTTAAATAGAAAGGGTGTAATAACTTGGGGACTATAGTTATTGAGGAAATTAAGACCTCCTTATCAGCGTTTGATGTTTATAAAATGCTGCATCATAAGGAAGGAAGCTTTATTCTTGACAGTGGAATGGATCACCGGAATCTTGGAAAATACTCCTTTGTGGGAATGGAACCATTTATGACAGTTACCTGCAAGCATAATCAAATAGTCATAAACAAGCCGGAAGGACAAGAGACCATTTCTGGAAATCCCTTTGAGGTACTTAAAGAGCTTATTTCCGCCTACAGGATAGAGAATGATACCGGATTACCCTTTGTAGGCGGAGCAGTCGGTTTTTTTTCATATGATTTATGCCATTATATAGAAAAATTACCTCGGACGGCTATAGATGACATTAACCTTCCAGATATGATCATAGGATTTTACGATACTGTGCTTATATTTGAGCATTTCAGCAATAAAGCATATCTGGCCTATGCAAATTTTCCAGGTATACATGATATGGATTCAAAAAATACGGCCATGCAGTTCAAAGCTTATATCGAACAAGGCAGGACTGCTGATACCAATGACCTTGATTTGCCCTATGCAAATAATACTGTAGAACTAGTTTCAAATTTTACATATGATCAATACTGTCAATCCATAGAGAAGGCTCGTGGGTATATTCAAAAGGGTGATATCTATCAGATGAACATGACCCAAAGGTTCTCTACCTGTATAAAACGGCATCCTATTAACATATATACGTATTTGAGAACTATAAATCCGGCTCCTTTTGCTGCATATATGAATTATGGAGATATGAAGATACTGAGCAGTTCTCCGGAGAGATTTATCAGATTGAATAATGGCGCTATTGAAACCAGACCTATAAAAGGAACTATGCCAAGGGGAAAAGTAACAGAGGAGGATGCTGCTAATATGAACCTTTTAAAGAGCAGCATCAAGGATAAAGCTGAAAATCTGATGATAGTAGATCTCATGAGAAATGATATTGGAAAGGTGTGTAAGTTTGGCAGCGTTAAGGTTACAGAACTTTTTCATATTGAAAAATATTCAACTGTATTCCAGATGGTATCCAATATAGTGGGAGAAGTAAAAGAGGATTGTGATGCTGTAGACTGTATTAAGGCTACTTTCCCGGGCGGCTCCATAACAGGAGCTCCCAAGATCAGAGCCATGGAAATCATTGATGAACTGGAGCCCACTTGCAGAAACGTATACACCGGCTCTATAGGTTATATAGGCTTTGATGGAAATATGGACCTCAACATAGTAATACGTACCATACTCATAAACAAACATAATGCCTGCTATCAAGTGGGAGGGGGGATTGTATGGGATTCCACACCTGAAAAGGAGTATTTGGAAACGATGGATAAGGGAGCTGCTTTGGAAAGAGCGCTTAAATATTGAAGAGAGTATGTCAGTTCTGGGAAGCAAATTTGAAATTATGGAGGGAAAGCCGTGATTTGTTTAATTGACAATTATGATTCATTTACATATAATCTGTATCAATATATCGGGGAATTTGATCCTGATATAGTTGTCAGGCGCAACGATGAAATTACAATAGAAGAAATTGAAAGAATATCTCCTGATCGTATTATTTTATCTCCTGGCCCCGGACATCCCAGTCAGGCTGGAATTACAGTGGAACTTATACTTGAATTTGCCCATAGGATTCCAATATTGGGAATATGTCTTGGCCATCAGGCAATCGGCCTTGCTATGGGAGGAACTGTAGATTCTGCAAACAGTATTGTTCATGGTAAACAATCCAATATTTATCATGAGGGGGAAGGCTTATTCAAGAACATACCCTCACCCTTCCAGGCAGTCAGATACCACTCGCTTGCCGTCATGAAGGACGATTTTCCGGACTCTTTGGAAATACATGGTTATACAGATGACGGAACCATCATGGCCCTTAAACATAAGGAGTATCCCCTTTACGGTCTGCAATTTCATCCTGAATCAATTCTGTCGGATTATGGAAAGGAATTACTTAAGAATTTTTTAGCTTTTTAAAGTAAAATATAATTTTCTTCTGTTACAGGAGGGATTACCTAAGTTAAGAGTATATTGGAAAGGTGGAAATATAAATGGAAAAGTTGAATATTGCTTTTTTTAATAATCAGATTATATCTGCTGCGGATGCGGTTATTCCCATACTGGATCAGTCCGTTCAATATGGATGGGGGCTTTTTGAAACAATCAAGGTCAATAAAGGTATACCAATCATGTTGGAAGAGCATCTCCGGAGAATTTTTGCTTCGGCGTCCCGGCTCAAAATTGAGAACAGCATAAGCAAGGCTGACTTGACCGGAAATGTTTATAAATTCCTTGAAGCTATGAACAGCAATACATTTGTATTGAAAGTAGCAATCACAAAGGGAGTTAACCATACTCCCAACATATTTTTTACTTGCCGTGAAATAGGGTACTCAGAAAAAGATTATGTAAAAGGATTTTCCGCAAAAACAACTGACATAAGACGAAACGAATCTTCACCACTGGTATACATGAAAACCCTCAACTATATGGAGAACATAATGGCGAAGCAAGAGGCAAGGGAAAGAGGCTATGATGAGGCTATATTCCTGAATTCCAAGGGGTTTTTAAGTGAGGGGAGCGTCAGCAACCTCTTTTTTATACGAGACCTTAAGATATATACCCCGAAGCTTCAGTGCGGGTTACTCCCAGGTATTGTAAGGGACTGCCTGGTTAAAAACATCATTCCTCGAATGGGGATGGAGCTATGTGAGGGAGAGTATGAACCGAGCCATTTGTTTGATGCCGAAGAAGCCTTTTTAACAAACTCTATAATGGAGATCATGCCCTTGGTCAAAATTGATGAGGTTGTAATCGGAAAAGGTTCTAAAGGAAAAATAACTGATATGCTTTCCAAGGAATATGAAAAGTTTGTATATGGTCAGGGGTAATTCCTGTTCTTAACTGATTTTAAATATTTATCTGTACAGTGCACAAGAAATTTGTTTACAAAAAACTGATGGATAAAGTTGACATTTTAAAGAAAAAAAGTTAGAATTTGTGTATAGATGCCATATATTGATGAAATATACATGGCTAGAATCTGAAAATATGAGCAGATATGGGTTATATGGCGAAAAGAGTACAATAATGTCCGGACATTTATATTTTCATTGGTACAAAGCTTATATGCAGGAATGAGATGTGAACCTTACCCCATTTGTGCTAAGCATTAATGGCGTAGGTTTTTTACTTATGCAGCTTTTTTGAAGATTTAAAATTGGTTCAGTTTGATTATATGAGTGAAATTCAGAATAACCATATTGATAGTTTAAAGTGACTTGAGTTCCGGGGGAGTAGATATAAATGGTGAAATATGAATTACAGAATATTGTTCCTTACAACAAGGTATATTATATAGATTGTATCTGCCTGTCTTTCTTTACTGCAGTAAGTTATTTCAACAGCAGTGTTTTCAGTTACATGGCTAATGATTATCTGGTATATAATCTGGGGAAAACTGCAAATGGCTTGTCTCTGAGTCTGGATAACCTGCAGATTCAATCGTTTGAAGAAATAACAAAGAATAACGGTATGGAAATTGAATACTGGAAGGGCTACTACAACGATATCGTTGATAGGGTAATTGACTCAATCTTAAAAGGATATATTATCATACTGACTGTTGACGGGTTTTACTATAAACATGCTTATCACGATTTATTCTATCAAAAAGAACATCACGCATACCACATACTGGTATATGGGTTCGATACCGAAAGAAAAATTTTTAATACTGTTGAGGTCAATGGACTTGAATGGAATACAAGTAATTGCTGCTATAGGTATGAAATGAGTTTTCAGGATATGGTCCTGGGTCATGAGGGAATCATTAACCATGTACCGGGTGGGCCGACCTTGATGAAATTATCAAGGGATAGTTCCCGGAATATAATAAGTGACGATCCATATTCTTTTAAGGGTTTAATGATAGACAACATGAAATCACACAAACCCCAAATACTAGCAGGATTGCAAAATATTCTCACGCTTTCAGAGAATATAGGAGAATTTGATATACCCAAACCCACCGCTTTCAGTAATAAAGTCGCATCTTTGTCAAATCAGTATAAAATTAACAGCATATTGGGAGAAGATCATAACTGCGGGCAGCTTTTTAAGGATATAATTGAGAGCTGGGTGGCCATTGAAGCCTTAATGTATATGAATGAATTTAAAGGGGTTTCTGAAAAGAAAAAGTTTGTTTCAAAGCTTGGCAGATTATATGAGCTGGAATGCAAGTTGTATGAAAACCTGTTCCCATTATTTGATAGAATCCAGCCTGTGTAAATATGAAGTTTTATTGAAGAACTTAATAATTAATATAACTTAATGCTGATATGTCGTAATTAACTATTTAAGGTTTTTTAAAGAGGAGAAAAGGATGAGTCATAGTTGCGATGCAGTGTACAAACACCGATTGGGGACCAAAAGGTTAAAACTGGTGGGGACTGATGGTAATCCGCTGGGGAATACGGAAGTGGTCATCAAACAGAAAAAACATGAATTTCTTTTCGGATGTGGGGAGTTCAATTCCATAGCCTATGCTAACAATGAGCTTGATGAAAATGGCAGACTGAAAGCAGAAGATAAGTATAAAAAATTATTTGATTTGTTTAACTTTGTTACATTGCCATTTTATTGGGGTGATTTTGAAAATATAAAGGGCCGGCCCCACACCCAAAGGCTGAAAAAAACAGCCCAATGGTTGATTTCCAGAGGATGTGCTGTAAAGGGACATTGTCTATGCTGGCATAGCTATTCTGCACCATGGCTGCTGGATATGAGCAACTCTCAAATCCTTTCAGCCCAGCTCCAACGTATAAGGCGGGAGTCGCGTGATTTTGCCGGATTAATTGATATATGGGACCTGATAAATGAAGTTGTAATCATGCCCATATATGATAGGTATGATAACGGAATAACACGTATTTGCAAGGATGTGGGACGTATACGCCTGGTGCGTGAAGTATTTGCGGCGGCAAAGGAAGCTAATCCGGATGCTGTGTTTTTGATAAATGATTTTTTTAATACAACTACCGATTCCTATGATGTATTAATTGAAGCCTGTCTGGAAGCAGGAATTCCTATCGGTGCGATTGGAATCCAATCACATATGCATAAAGGATACTGGGGCGTTGAAAAGACGCTGAAAATCCTTGAGCGGTTCTCAACCTTCAATCTGCCTGTTCATTTCACAGAGAGTACGGTACTTTCAGGTCATCACATGCCCCAGGAGACAGATGATTTCAATGATTATGTGCCTGAAAAATGGCTATCCACCCCGGAGGGTGAGGAGCAACAGGCTAGAGAGACAATCCTGCATTACAAGACCCTCTTCGCACATCCTGCAGTAGAATCCATAACCTGGTGGGAATTTGCAGACGGACAATGGCTTGGTGCACCATCGGGCCTTCTGACTTGTGAAAACAGGGTCAAGCCTGCTTATGAAGAGTTACATAAGCTTATAAAAGGTAAATGGTGGACTGGCCCGGAAGCTGCAATATCTGATGAAACAGGCTTAATTGAGTTTTCAGGCTTTCGTGGAGAGTATGAACTTAACTGCCATGGCAAGAAATATAGCTTCATATTGGACAAAAAAGGCGGGGAAACCGAGATTGTGGTATAAAATGCAACAAATCCCTGCTATATGGTGAATGTAAAAAAGTAATTTGGTTCAAGGGTTAGAAGAAGGCAATCTTGTGCCTTAAATTAAATGAAAGGAAGATAACGATGAAAAAGCTGAAAATTTGCGTAATTGGTATTAAAGGAGGAATATCTACAGTTTTGATGTCAGGATTGTTTAGAAGTATTAAAAGAGGTGTTCCTGCCGGAGGCTTGCTCACGGATACGCCATTATTTTCCCAATGCTCCCTGCCTGATGTTGATACTTTTGAATTTGGTGGCTTTGATATCCGTCAGATAGATTTGTATGAATCTGCGCTTCAAAATGATCAGTTCAACGTATTAAGACTGGATACCGAACCTGAAATCAAGGAATGGCTTAATTCCATACCCATATACAAAGGAGTGACTTTAAACTGTGGCAATGCCATATCGAATATAGCACAAAATGGGTTCACCCATAACCATAGCAATCTCCGTGAGGCGGTCAGCCAGGTATGCTCTGATCTTAATGATTTTCGTGGGAAGGACGATTGCGTGGTGGTGAATCTTTCATCTACGGAAGAAAGATTTGTTCCCAGTGAAAGTCATTTGAGCCTTGAAGGTTTTGAAAAAGCTCTTGACAATAACGCTTCTGACATAACTCCAGGTCAGATTTATGCTTACTCAGCAATAAAAGAAGGAATTCCATATGTGAACTTTACACCTTCAACCTGCGCAGATATTCCGGCTTTGGTTGAATTATCAAATTTAAAAAAGATTCCACAGGCAGGCAAGGATGGAAAAACCGGAGAGACACTTGTCAAGACTGTATTATGCGACATGTTTTCAATAAGGAACTTGAATGTTGACATGTGGTACGGGACAAATATACTTGGTAATCTTGATGGTAAAATTCTTGATAACAGTAATAATAAGTCTTCAAAAATCGAATCCAAGAAAAGTGTACTGAAGGGTTGCCTTGGGTATGAACCGGCAAGTGAAGTAAGGATTGACTACATGAAACCTATGGGAGATAACAAGGTGGCTTGGGACTATATACTATTCAGTGGTTTTGGAGGTGCGAAAATGACCATGACATTTACCTGGCAAGGAATTGATTCCTTTCTGGCCGCTCCTTTGGTTGTAGACCTGGTCAGGTTAATACATCTGGCTTCAAAAAAGGGATTTTATGGCATCCAAAATCAGTTTGCAGTATTTTTCAAGTCTCCTCTCAACTCTGATGTAAATAGTCTGGTCAGGCAATACGACATTCTGAAGGAATGGGTGGAAAAATTGAAGGAAGCCTGAGCTTACCCCCGGATTTCTTTAGGATACATACTGAATATATTGGGTTTATGTTATATTAAATAAAGAGGTGCTTAAGCCTTTGCAGCCGTTCAGATAACTTGGTTGCAAAGGCTTTTTTAAAGCGATTTTTTGATTTCTCCGGAAGCAAAAAGGCTGCAGGTTTATTCCCACTGATACTCCTTGTGGGAATTCGGTTGTAAAGCCCGGGGCAAATATTATATAATTCAAAGCATCAAGCTTTTATTTTCCAAAACGAGGAGCTGAAAATATTGAACAGGCACATTCACATTTTAGGTGCATCCGGCTCAGGAACTACCACACTTGCCGGAGAATTGAGCAAGCTGCTCGGTTATGAGCACTTTGATTCGGATGACTACTTCTGGCTTCCTACCATACCTCCCTTCACTGAAAAGAGACCTGTTTCAGACAGAATCCAACTTCTTGAGAAGGATTTGAAAGGGGTGGATAGCTGGATTCTGTCCGGTTCCAACTGCGGATGGGGAGATTTTCTTATAAGCAGCTATGATCTGGTGGTTTTCCTGTATGTACCTCCGGAGATACGTATTAAACGACTGATCCAGCGGGAGATTGAGAGGTATTCCATAGAGCGCATTTCACATGGAGGAGACCTGTATGAGAGTCATAAGGCATTTATTGAGTGGGCGGCAGCATATGATACCGCCGGCCTGGAAATGAGAAGCCTGGCCTTGCATAATGAGTGGCTGAAAAGGTTGAACTGCGGGGTAATCCGGCTTGAAGGGACTCAGAGTGTTGAAGAGAGAATAAGGGCAGTACTCAGAGAACTGGAGAGGCAAAAATGAGCGAAAGAAGGATAGGATACTGCGTATTGCCCGTATTCCGACAAAATGCCTCACCCCTTGACCCGGAAATTATGTATTTTCCATCCTCTGTCACAAAAGAGGCCGCCTTCTTGCTGCTCACGTCATAGACATATACTTCCCGGCAGGACAATTATAATCCAGTGTAACTATTTCGCAGAGTTTAAAATATTGGTTCCAATACGAAATTAATACATCAATAAATTATTTACCATATATCCATTTTACAGTGGAAACGGTAAAGTGGATATATATCTTGATATAAAAAAACCTGACATTTATTGAATCAAAGTAAATCACAAATTCAACACAAAATTTACAAATATTTTCCAAAAAACCACTTGAAAATGGTTATATAAGTGCTATTATTATATATAGTATCAATTTCATAAAATTACATATTTACCAAAATTATGAAATAGGTCGGATGTTCATATACAAGAAGAGAATACTCCTACGCACCCATTAAAGCAAGAGGAGGACAGACAACATGGTTACCGGCATATGTATGAATGATTATCTGATTTTACGTGATGACATTAAAATCGAGGTTGAAGATAATTTGATTAAGATTAAAGCAACTCCGATTTATGGTAATGAGGATACGCTGGTCTTTATCTCAAAGCCCCAGGCGGTAATTCTATTGTTATTTGACGGCACATCCAGCGTGGGTGAAATATGTGAAAAGGTAGCCCGCCTGTTCAATACCGACCAGGAGAAGGGTGAGTATACCATTGTCAAAACCCTTGAGCTGTTCGGCTCACTGCTTGCACCTCTGAACGGAGGTATTCCCAAAAACAATTTAAATTTAATCAAGGCTATAATCAGCAATTCCAACATACGGCTGCCCAGGCAAGAGAGCCTGGAAATCGAGAGAAAACCACAGGAATTGATATTGTTTCTGACAGATGATTGCTCTTCAAGATGCATTTACTGCTATATGGATTCACAGGCAGCGGATGCTTTCAAGGATAGCGGCAAAGTTCTCACCTTACCGGAAATATGCAAAATCGCTTCCCAGGCAAGGGATTTTGGAATACGCCAGGTTCAGCTCACCGGAGGAGAACCGTTTTTGCACCGGAATATCCTCGAAATCATTGAAATATTTATAAAAGAGGGCTTTAAGGTAAGCATATCAACCAAAAAGCCCTTCGAGGAGGCGTTTGCACAAAAATTAAAAGCAGCCGGCCTCACCGAGCTGCAAATCAGCCTGGATACCCTCAAGCCACAAACCTATGAGAGGCTTGTAGGAATACCCTCCAAAAATCTTGATAACACCTTGAAAAGCATAAAATATATTATAGAGCAGGGAATATCCTGCAAGATAAAAACCACAGTCACTTCTCTCAATATAAAAGAGGTGCCGGAAGTTATTGAATACCTGTTTTCAGCAGGCTGTGAAAGCTTTGAGCTCCAGGCCTATTTTAAAGGCCACAGGCATGATGCAGCGCTTTATCCCGAAATAGAAGACTATGAGCGCCTTTTGGAAGGTGTCAATCAGTTAAGGGACAGGCATAAAGGCATAAATATTATTGAGGGCTTTGATCCCGAGTATGTAAGAGGCTCGGAAAAGTTCCGCAAGGTAACCCGTATGGATTGCCTGGCAGGAAAAAGCTCTGTGGTCATATACAGCGACGGCAGCTATGGCTATTGCGGGCATTCCTCCCACAGACTGCTGCGGTTTGGCAATTTCCGTGAAATGAGCCTTGCAGAGAGCTGGAACTGCCAGGAGCTTAAAAGCTTTATCAATCCGGACAGAAAGCTGTATGCCGGAACCCGGTGCGGCAACTGTGCTGATTTTGAAGCCTGCAATCTTAAGCGCTGTTATGTCAGAACCATAATTCACTTCAACAGCTTATATGAAATGGACCCAATGTGCCATCTTAGTGAAATCAACTACAGTACGACCTGAAAATACAGGTTTTGGGAATAAAAGTTTTATATGAGGGGTGGTCGGATGGATAATTATATTGGCCTGTCTCCATTATGCAGCGCATATATGCATGGGGGATTAATAACCTTGGAGAACTATCTTACCGAGTCGTGCAGGTACGTGGCTCCCAAGCTGGGAATTGTATTGTGCCTTATGAAGGAGTGCATCAGAGTGGATGAGCTGGCTTCCCGGCTGAGTTATGTTTCCAACTGCGACAGAACTGTTTCTGAAAAAATAATTGAAACGGCTGCTGCTGAATTAAAAGGCTATGTTGTTTACGAGGAAAAGCAATTTTCCACGGGCAGAATAGAGCTTGAAATAAAAGATGTTCTCAAGGCTAAAAGCCTGGAGGTGCAAAATCTCAAACCTTCATTCCCGGAGGAAATCATCTTTAACGTGACAAATAAATGCTTCAGAAGATGCATATATTGCGAGGTTTCGGCAGAATACAGCTTGTCCGGAGACCTTGAGGAGAACAACTTTTTCGACTCGGAGGAAAATATTCTTAAAATAATCCATGAATTCAGTGAAGAGCTCCGGCCCAGAATTGTTTCCGTGCTTGGAGGAGAGCCCTTGCTCCATCCCAGGCTTCCTTTCATTGTGAAAAAGCTCAGGGAAAAAAATGTCCGCATAAACATTTCCACAAAGGGGACAGGCAGGTATGAAGTCCTTGAAGAGGTATTGGAGGCCGGAGCCCATGAGATAAGCTTCAGCCTGGATTCCACAGACAGGGCCATAGTTAATGACATGGTGGGAAGCAAAACGGCATATGATGAAATAATGAGCTGCATTGAAATTGCCAAAGGCTATGATACCGAGCTTTCAGTGACTTCCATTCTCACCTCTGCCAACTTCCGTGAAATCCCCCGGCTTATAGAATTCTGCCTGCAAAACAATATGAATCATATCCATTTCATCGCCGTGAGGCCCCAGGGCCGCTGCAGCGGTAAACTGGCCATCTCCGCTGAGCAGAAGGTGGAAATATACAGGTGTCTTTCAAAGGCAAGGGAGCAATGCCGGGGGGCTTTAAAAATACTTTATACCTTCAATCAGGATAACTGCAGCGATGGAATATGTGACGGCTGCATGAACAAAATCAAAAGAATCGCCGTCAGACCTGACGGGCAGTTGATGTCCTGTGACGGGAGAGTGTGCGGCAATGCTTTAAGGGATTCTATCAGCGGCGTTTGGAATTCGGATATGTTTGCTTATAATATTTCAAGCTTGTAAAACCATGGCCTCTTATAGAAAGGAGAAAAACAATGATGGAGTTGAACGAAATAAAGTCAATGCTGGAAAGCAACAATGTAGAGTTAAGCGACCTGGATAATGTATTATCAGTAGCAATATGCAGTTCATGCTGTGCCGCATCAAGCGGTGGAAACACAAAACAGCAGCGCTAAGCAGCCTGGTCTTAAATTACTTAGAAACACAAGAATAATCTGAAAATAAGAGGCCGTGGTTTTTACTTACAAGAAGGAGCTTCAATTATGAATTTTAATGCATCAGTCTGCGGAATTCCGGCAATGTTTAAAAACACACCCGACAGAAGTCTGATTTCCAGTTCCCTCATATTCAGGAACGGGTTTCAAGCGGATGATTTCAAGGCCTTAAGCATTGCACATATTGCCGAGCACTGCGCCATAGTGCAGTATATACGCAGGCATATAAAAGACCATCCCTGTACACATGTCATAGAGTACTTTTCCGGGAGGACCAGCTACGATTACACGGCTTTTTCCATAAATTCCCTGAGAAAGGGATATCCGTACGTGCCGGATATATTCAGCAGCATACTTGAGACACGCAGGGTGGAGGAAGATATTTTCAATGAGGAAGTAAAAAATGTATTGCTGGAGTATCCTCCCGTCACCTTGGATTCTTTCAGCAGCAAGTGCAGGAGGTTTGACGCATTTATAAATGATTTGGAATTTGAACCGGAGGCTGAAAAAATCATAAGGGAGATAAATATCTCAGAGGTAGAGAAATACCTTAAGGATTATTATGTAGAAACAAATTCCCTGGTAACCTTTCTGGGCGATGTAAAGGAAGCAGAACTCATGGATTCAGGAAGGTTGAAGCTGGATTTCAAGCCTGCGACTGCACACGGAAACAAGCGGGAGGACGTTAAAATGCATGAAAGCAAAGCAGCGGCCTCAAAGGGCGACAGAATCTTAGGCGCCGGTACAGCCTGCGACGGAAAATGCGAACTGTGGTTCGGCTTTAAAACCGGACCCGCAGCCGGCATAAAAGAATTCTTCACACAGGATATATGCTTTCTGCTTATAGCGAGTATTTTTAAAAATAGCTACAACAGCCTTCTGAGAAGTGACAGCCGGTACAGGAACATAGAATTTCAGAATATAGGCTGCTCATACCGGCAAAATGCAAATTATGTAGTATTCAGATATGCTTTTGGTAGTGAAATGCTGCTGGCCGATGCGGCGGCAATGCTTGAGTCTGCACTCCGAGACCGGGACTCCCACCGGGAAAATATTGCAAAAATCAAGCAGGAGTATATGGACTCTGTCTTGATGAAGCTGGATGAGCTTAAATATGCAAATCAGTTTTTGGCAAGGATGAATTTCCTTTTTGACAGCTATAGGGTTGATTTTGAGTATTATGAGGAAATCATGGAATCCATTGCACCGGAGGATATATGGGCGGAAACAGTTGAAATTCTGAAATGGAATTATATTTATTCCTTTTCCCGGAATACTACCGTTGACATGCTGCCCCTGTATTTCCCCAAAAAAGTCCTAAATTGTATATAACCGGCGGGGATGATAATATGAAGGTTTTTAAACTGATTAAAGAAATTGCATATAATAATTTGCTGGTATTGAAATATATCAGGAAATACAGCAAATTTTACATACCCATAACGGTGCTGTATGCGTCCACTGCATTGATAAGCCCGTTTACAGACACCTTGGCTCCAAAGCTGATTGTAGACTTTCTTGCCCAAAGGCAGCCGTTTGCCTGGCTGCTTTTTGTGGTGGGGGGAATTGCCCTTGTGGAGCTTACAAAAACTGTTATATACCCGTGGTATGACAATGTGGTGCGTCCAAAGGCGGAGAATTCCATAAAGGGCGGAATGAATCTGGAACTTATGGACAAGGTAGCTTCTCTGGATATAATATGCTATGAAAATCCGGATTTTTACGATAAATATACACGTGCTGTAAAGGAGGCCGACAGGTGTGCCCTGGATGTGGTAAATACCATAAGGAACATTCTCTACAATTTATTTTATATGAGCTCCCTTTTTGCATTGATTTTTACTCTGGACTCAACCCTGTTCATAGCTGCGGTGGCGTGTATGATTTTAATGCTTGTATTTGACACGGTGAAAAGCAGGCGCAGGTACGATTACAGTCTGAAACAGACTGCTTTTGAACGCAGGGATGGTTATATAAAGCGTGTTTTTTACGAGGTTCAATATGCCAAGGAACTGCGCCTTTTTAATATAGGAAATATGCTGCTGGAGGATTTCAGGGAAAATGTGAGCAAGGTGCAGGGCCTGCTGAAAAAGCAGGGAAGAGTGCTGGCCCTTCTGGAATTTCTGGCTGAATTCATCAGGGTAGGAATATTGATTATAGGAGTATCCCTATATCTCATATGGAAAATATACAACGGTATATTGAGCCCGGGAGACTTTTTTGCGCTTTTTATTGCCACCATGCAGTTCAGTGCACAGCTTCAAAGCCTTTTAAGCGGGTTCGCCCAGTTCTATGATCACAGCATGTACATCAACAATTTAAGAGAGGTTCTGGACTACAGGCAGGTTATAGAAAAAAGGGAACCTGCCGGGAAGGCTGCGGAAGCCGGAAAATTGAAGGATATCCATGTAAAGAAGGATATTCATGTAAAGGATGTTGAATTCAAATATGCCGGCCAGGCTGATTATGCCCTGAGAGGAATCAACATAGAGATAAGAAGCGGGCAAAAGGTAGCATTTGTCGGCCGCAACGGTGCGGGGAAATCCACTCTGGTGAAGCTGCTGGTCCGGCTGTACGACCCCACGGCAGGAGCAATGCTGTTTGGCGGAGAAAATTTTGAGGCACTGGAGGTCAATTCCCTGAGGGCAAATTTCGGACTGATATTTCAGGACTTCCAATACTACGCGGCCAGCATAGCTGAAAATGTATTGCTGCATAAAGTGAGAGGACCGGAAGACGAAAAAACCGTTCTGGAGGCTCTTGAAAAAAGCGGTCTGATGGACAAGGTTTCCTTGCTGAAAAATGGCATACATACAATGCTTTCAAAGGAATTTGACGAGGAAGGCATAATGCTGTCCGGCGGCGAAATCCAAAAACTGGCACTGGCACGGGTATTTGCAAAGGATTCCGGCATAATCATACTTGATGAGCCTTCCAGTGCGCTGGACCCTATATCTGAACATAACCTGTACAAAAATGTCATGGAGCTGGCTGATAACAAAACAGTCATATTTATTTCACACAGGCTGTCCACAACTAAAACGGCGGACAGAATATTCTTTTTTGAAAATGGCAGGATTACCGAAGAGGGCACCCATGACGAGCTGATGCAAACCGGCGGCAAGTATGCCCAGATGTTCAATCTGCAGGCCAGCAAGTATGTGGATCAGGAATTCTGTTTGGGCGGTGAAGCAGAAGCTTCCTTTGAATATGCCGGCTGAACTGCTGCGCAAGGTATCTCAACAAGGCATACGGCAAAGCAGCCGGTCTCTTGAATATACGGGTTCATCCCGCAGCTCCGTCCATAGGATATTAGCCGTCCCCCAGAAAACCGGAAAAGATTTCCGCAATTTCTTTAGCCCTTTGAATGTCCTGACGCCATGCGGCTATGGCTCTGTCAATTGCATTATTGTGAGCACTGTTACAGGAAGCGCAGCTTTTAAAGACAGCGCTGCACAAATGGCAGGTGTCCACATAGGGCTCATTTGACAAATCCACTCCCTGCTCCTTAAGAAAGGGTATAAAATAACCCGGTCCATGGGACAGAAGTATTTTAAGGTGCAAAGCCTCCTTCAGGTTTTTATAAATGTCCTCCAGTGAATCTGAATGGACGTTTCCCAGGCGGAGCACTTCTGAAAAAGCCGGGCAGCAGCAGGGATACACATCTCCGGTATTTGTAATCAGCAGATTTCCAATGCCCTGGCATTTGCCCGGCGGTATTCCGGCACCGTACAGGAATACAGACTTATCAAGCTTTTCCGCCCTTCCCAGGGGCAGTCCCGGAATCTCGTCAATAGAAAAACTTTTCCCCGGGGTTATGTCCGAGATATTCTTCAAGAAGTCATAAGCCCTTTCCGAGTCCTTAAACAGAACTATTTTGAATTTGACCCGGATTCCGTTCTCTACGGCAGCAATAAATGCATTTTTCAGATGTACCACATCTACAAATTTGCCGTGATAGGGGTCGTAGCTGAAGGAAAGGTGGTCGATGCCCGCATTGCTTGCTTTCTTCAACACCCTTGCCGCGTCAAGGGCCTCTCCTGCCCAGAAGCAGTTTGTGACGCAATCAATTCTTCCGGCATTGTTTCTTTTGGCGGCTGCGGCACATAACAGTAAATCCTCAAAGTGCAGGAAGGGCTCTCCGCCTGTAAAGCTTATTCGCAAATTCTCATCCCCGGCTTCTGATAACCGTCCGGCAGCATCAATAAGCCCTGTTATTTTTTCTGGGGCAAGTCTTTCCGACTGATGGGGGTCCGAGTTTTCAATACAATGGCTGCAGTAATAATTGCATTTGTTGCTTAGCATAATCGAAATGTGCATACCGACTCCTTTTTAACCGCTGAAAGCGGAATTTACTGCGGGATTTCCAGAGTGAAAACAGTACCTTTGCCTTCGGTGCTTTCTGCCTTGAGCGTTTTTCCAAACTGATGCTTAAGTCTCTTGTTTACATTTCTCACACCTACTCCATACCCGGACAAGGCTTCATCAAAGAGACCTTTCAGGCGTTCCCGCGGCATTCCCACCCCGTCATCCTCAATTCTTATGCTCAGACACCTGTTTTTTATTGAAGCTGAAATCCTGACACAGCCGCCTTCCTCCTTTGGAAGTATCCCATGCTTCAGGGCATTTTCAACAAGGGGCTGCAGCAGGAAGGGAGGGATTCTGGCAGAAAGGCCGGCTGGAATGTCAAATATGACTTTCAATCTTCCGCCAAACCTGGCTCTTTCAAGATTCAGATAGGAGGTGAGATTTGAAATTTCTTCACTTAATGCTACAAGTTCATCGCTGTTCTTAAAGCTGAAGCTGCTTCGAAGGTGTCCGGCCAGGTCCTGAAGCAGTGACTGGGCCCTGGCATCGTCTTTTCCCGTATAGTAGGAAATTGTATTTATAACATTAAATATGAAATGCGGTTTTATCTGGGCCTGAAGTGAAGCAATTTCCGCCCTGTAAAAGAGTTCCTGCATTTTTAAGGTGCCTGCGAACCTTTTTGCCAGTATGACCGTGAGCAAAATAAGGAATATGAAAATACCGTTGGTGATGGTCAGCCAGCCTTTAAATATATGGAAATCCCTCAGCACATCGTTGACGGAGGAAAGGAACACGATTAAAGAGCCTGCCACTATTACGGCATATCCGGTGAGCCTCTTTTTTACAACCTTTACAGTAGCTGCTGCAAGCATTATGAAGGTAAGCAGGGCAAATACCTCAAAAACAAAGACCAGCGGGTACAGAAGGCTGTAGGAAAATATCAGCGCCAGAATATTGAAAATCATGCCGCCAATCAATACAGCCCTGATCAGCAAGGGGTTTATTTCATAGGGAAAAACCTTGTGATAATACATTACAAATGCCAGGAGAGAAAGGCAGAGGATAACAAACGATATTTTATAGAATACTTGGGGCTCATGTCCTGAGAAGACCGTATAAATTGCCAGTTCTCCAAGAAACAGTCCTCTGAGTGCAACAAGGATGCACAGGATGCCCAGGTACAGGCTGTAGGCTTCTCTTTTCCCCATAACGAAGAGCAGTATGAAGAACAACCCCATATATAGAGTAATTGCAGTCTGAAAATTCTCCTTCATAAGCTTTCTATCGCGGAAATTTTGAATCTGCTTTGGAGTTCCAACATAGATGTTCCTTATGATTCCTCCGTTGCCGCCTATAAAATTTGATGCCTGTATGGTAATGGGAAACTCTTTGCCTCCGGCTTCCGGAAACTGATAAAATCCAATCAGGGCTTCCATGCCGGCTTTTGAATTATCTCCGGAATTTCCGACTTTTCCGCAGGACAGTACCAGCTTTTCTCCAATCCACAGCTTGTAGGCCGAAAAGATTGCGTCAACCTTTATGGCCAAATCAGGCATTTTTTCCTGTGAGCGGACAAGCAAGCGGTAGGTGGAATAGCCATTGCCGCTGACGCCGCCTGCAATGCCGGCTTTAGAAGCCGCGGCATTCCAGTAGCCGGGAACACGGATAAAAGACCTTGAGTCCTCAGTCCTGTCCTTAAAGTCTGCGGGTGAAAGAAGCCGGTTCCAATAAAATTCCCAGTTTCCGTCCAGAGCCAGCAGCCCATCTCTTTCAAAATTCCAACTGCCCAGCTCCAACCTGCCGTTTTCCACTTCCAGGGAAGGGCTTTTAAAAGGCAGCTCAAACAGGGCAAGGAGCATTATTACAAGGAGCACGCTGATTATTACCGGATTAGACAGACTTCTTTTTACAAATGCTATGGACTTATTTTCTGACAATATGTTTTTCAAAAAAATCAATCCCTTGTACAATAATCATGTTAAATTAACCTGCTGTGCCAGTTAAGTAACAGGCAGAAAGCTGCTTTGATGTTGCCCACTCCCGGACGAGCTTCAAATAAATGCTTGTATATAACGCTTTTGGCGAAATAGTACACCTTACAGCATGCTTTTTTAGCCGTCGCAGCAACTCGACCATCCAGGTCTCGGGTGCTGCTTAAATTGACATCCTTGTCAATTTAACTGCCAAATCAGCATGCTGTAAGCCTACAATTTCAGCGAAAAGCTTTTAATCATACTGCGCATTTCTTTAAAGTCGCCCTCGCGTGACTTGCAAATTTATCTGTTTAAAATTTTATTAACTGGCAGAACAAGTTAAATTAACCTGTTGTGCCAATGCCTCAAGCGCTGCAGTGCGGCGGCTAGAAGACTATGAATATCTCGTCTTCCAGCTTTGCATTGTTCATAAGATTGATGTCTCCCTTGGCTGAAAAGGTCTTGGGGCTGTAACTACCGGCAACTTCATACCTGGGGAGAAGCCCCATTTCAATATAGCTTTGTGCAATCAGCTCACTGCAAAAATATGTATCTACCTTACAGGCGAGAAACTCTGCCTGCTCTTTTTTGAATAAGCCCGCCAGTTTTTTTAAGAAATGTACAATTTTAATTATGGCATGTATTATTTTTTCTTTTATGGTCCCTTTGATAAACTCTACTGCAAGCTCGCGTATGGAAGGAAAGCCGTCCATATGCACCTTGTTTATAAAGCTGTTGAGCTTCACAAGCATGGTTTCGGTCCTGGGGGCGTCAAGCCTTCTCACTGCTACGGTGTAATTATAATTCTTCAGCAGGTCCAGCAGCTCATCCAGGTATACAAGTTCAGGGCCGCAATTTCCAGGCTTGTTTTGTACTTCCTTGATATCCAGTTCCGGAGAGGATTGCCAGAGGAGCGGTTTTGCCTCACATTCCATCGGGGGCCTCATATCCTCCGGCAAAATTATCATGCCCACGTGGGACCATATGGTATTTTCAAGCGTTTCAATAACCTTGCTTATTTTGCTGCCGCCGCCAAACAAAATGATATCCCCGGTTTTTAAAGTGTTTGCAAGCAGCTTGTAATCCTGTTTTATTCCTATCATAGCTAATCCTTTATACTGTTTTTGTTATAGTTTTTTACATTTTAAGTCTGTTAAAATATTCTTGCAGCCCATGTCTAAAAATGTTACATTTATAAAAGAATATGGTAATTATACCATTTAAACCATATGGGTACAATAATTGCATGTATGGGCATAAATTTGACTGCCGCTGTATATTTTAGTAAAGGTAGGTGTTCTATGTGCGTGTAATACTGGTTGACGATGAAAGCATTGCATTGGATGCGCTGTCTGATATTCTGGACAGCTTTGACGGCATAGAAATTCTGGAAAAATATAGTTCACCGAAAAAATTCCTGGAGGAGGTTTCCGGCAAAAAACCGGATGTAGTGTTTCTTGATATTGAAATGCCGGTATTTGACGGTTTTACAGTAGCGGAAGAAATGGCGCATATGCTTCCCGACACCAGGATAGTATTTGTTACGGCCTACAATGAATATGCCATCAAAGCTTTTGAAATCAATGCAATAGATTATGTTCTAAAGCCAATTTCAAGGGAAAGGCTTTCATCCACTGTGAACCGCATCAAAAGCAGCGGTATACAGTGGGACAAAATTCATAAAACCGTTCAGGAGGCGGGGCTTTCTACACTCAAGAAAGGTTTGAAAAAGGTCACGGTGTGGAAAGACGAACGCATTTTTCTTATTAATCCCGCAGACATCCTGTACTGCTTCGCACAGGACAAGGAAGTCAATGTGATTACAAGGCAGGATTTGGTCTACAAAAGCAAATATCCTCTGGGAACATTGGAGGAAAAGCTGAAAGCATATAAGTTTTTCAGGTGTCATAGAAGCTTCATTGTAAATATTGATAAAGTGGAGGAAATCGTTCCGGATGTGAACAGCATATATTTACTGAGGCTTAAAAACCTGAAGGAGGAAATACCAGTGAGCAGGAGCTATATGAAACAGTTTAAAAACCTGCTGGACCTTTAACAGCATATATTACATGAGGAGGTGATTTGGATGTCCTTGCAAAATGCCAGGGAATTCCTTGATTATGTGGGCAAAAATCCCGAGCTGGCGGAAAAATTCAAGGGTTTCACCCTGGAGGAGCTTCGCCAGGCGCTGGAGGAAGTAAAGCTTTCCGCGGATGCCGAGAATAAGAAGCCAAACCAGGCAATGCCTATTCTGCCCATCTGATGACAAGTATTTAACTCATATTTTAAAGATACATAAAACAAACTTTCTCCGTGAAAGTAGGTTATTCATACCATGGGTTTTCACGGAGAAAAGCTTGGTTTCAGCAATCAATGCTATCTCACGATGTATATGTAGCCGTCCTTCAGGCTTTTGCGCAAGCCTTCTTTAAGATCCTCGATATTTTCCGCATCAGTGTTTAACAATACCACTGCCACAGTCTTTCCGAGACCAGTCCGATACTGTATGTCCACCTTGTACACACTGTCTCCTGAAGGCATTGCATCCAGATGAAAGGTATCCGACAGCAATATGCTGTTTTGTCTGACCATGTAATCATTTATATTTACCATCTCTCCAAGGATATCATTTTCAATTTCCCTATTCAGCCTGGAATTTGTAGTACCCATGTCTCTTCCCTTTTCACCGCGTACAACCGGCATGACCACCCCTCCTTGTAAAAGCACTATTTGTTCCCGTTGAATTCCACCTTCGAGGTGACGCCAAGTATCTGAGGCACGGCATTATCAGGACTTCTGAAGGTGAGAGTCACCGTGTTGTCCCCGTTGTCAACCGGCTGCAGGGAGGCAAGCCCGTTGAAGCTGAATCTGAAGCCTATCATTTCAATCCAGTTTATATCCAGGTTTGCATTGGCCTCAAACTGCTGCTTGTAGGTCTGAGAGGATATAGTAAGAGTTATGGTTGGCTTATACATTACGAGTATGGATTCCGGAATCATATGCAGACAGCCATTGAGTCCAAAAAAGCTGTCGTTTGTCAGGCTTGTGGCACCCTGGACGATTTGTGCGTCAGGAGTGACAAAGGCCGGGTTGTACCAGCGTCCTCTCGTTATCTGATAGCCCTGGATTCCCACAGCCTGGACCTTCAGATTGTAGTGGTTGTCTGTTATTATCCTGAAGGTGTCTACCTTTGTTTCAACGGAGGTGCTCCAGCACTTCTGCACCACCTTGGTGGAATAGACGGTTTTCCAGGGGCTTTCTATTACACTGTCTGCATTTATCACAACGTCAAAATCATACTGCCCCTTTGGATAGCTGTCCCAGCGGAGCTTATCTCCCGAAAGGTTTCCTCCAAGGGTAACCGAAGGCACTTTTATTGCGGTGCCGCCGCGGCTGATGGGCATCGTGTCGGTGCCCAGGTTGGCAAGTGTATCACTTAGGGCAGCGTCCATGGATTTAAGGATTTCGGACATCTCATTGCTGACCTCGTCAACCTGTTTTTGAATGTTGTTAAGCTTGTCTCCCCAGCTCTTGCCTCCAAGCGGGTCATTGAGCCACTCCGACTTGGAGGACACAGTACCGTTTGGATTGGTGTTATTTGCAGCCCAGATATAATAGGCTTTATTGGCATTGTCTGCTATAGCCTGAAATTCATTGGTCAAGTCGTCGGAATCTTTCTTTAAGCCTTGGTAGGCAAGATTATCATCACCCAATTTGGGCTTAAGGGACCTTATCAAAGTTGAATAGGATGTATCCAGTTGGTCGCCTTTTACATAGAAGCCGTCCAGATTCAGAGGCACACCGTTGGCAATATCATAGGCTGTCGGGTCGTTGCCTGTAACCCAGTTCGCAGCAATGGGCATCTGGGAAAATTGAAATACGGAAGAGTCGCTGTTTTTTGCAACCAGACCGGGATATTTTTGTGCCAGTGCGTCATACAAATAATCAAATTGCGTTTTACTTTCAAAACCTTTAACCATTTTCAAGTCCTCCTATATTGTAGTTTTTCTTTGGATTAATTTGGAATAGCTATCCTATAGTCACTATACACCCTCAGGCAATACTGGAGTCGAAATTTGGACAGAATGCGGAAAAATAGTATCCAGGTACATTATTTCAGGATGAAATGCAAGGAAAAATATAAGATTAGATGTCACAGACCACCAGGTCATGGGAGCCGGTCCGGCCGAGTAAAATTTCAGTCTGCTGGAAATAATCTATTTAAAACCAACTTCGGAGGGATTTATGAGGATATTTAACAATAATGAGTACGGTACTCTTCTGGACTGCTTCCTTTGCTACCCGTGCAACCTGCAGGCCGCAAAAGGCAATGCCCCGCAACAGCAGGTGGATAAAAACCTGGCAGTTATCCAATATAATAACCTTTGCCGGAAACTGACGGAAGCGGGCTCAAGGATATGGTTCGCCGGCTTTGTTGGCAGTCCCGACCAGGTTTTTACAAGAGATGCGGGCTTTATTGTTGAAGATTTGCTTTTTATATCAAACATGACCGACCCGGTAAGGCAGACGGAAATAAACTCTCTTAAAGAATTGGCAGGCAGGTATGGGTTAAAGACACATTATATGGAGTGCAAGGCCGAGGGAGGGGATATAATGGTCAACAAAAATACGGTTTTTGTGGGCCAGGGCAACCGCACTGATGAAATGTCTGCCGGGGAGATAGAATACATCCTTAAAAGGCATGACAAGCCCTATGAAATCGAGAGGGTCAGCTATGACGTATCGAGGATACACCTGGATTGCACCTTCAACATAATGGACCGGGACACCTGCATTATTTCCAGCAGTGTGAAAAATCCTGAAACAGTCTCAGGGCACTTTAAAAAAGTCATACGAATTCCCGATGAAAATTTAGGCGAGCTTGCTCCAAACATAGTACAGCTTGGGAATAACAAGCACTTGTGCAGCAGCAGGAATTTTTGCAGCATATTGCAGGACAATGGATATAATGCCATATATCTGGATTACAGTGAATTCATAAAGTGTAGCGGAGGGCTTGGCTGCTGTGTGCTGCCGCTGCTGAGGGAGTGAGACAGACCTCCATCGGCCCATTGTGTGTTTATAAAGTTCAGTCAATTATAACATGAATTTTTGAAAATTCATGTTATAATATAGACAAAGACAAAATAACTATACGTAAAAGCCGGGTAAAATTGGAGGAAGCGCAGTTGGAGGACTTTGATGCAGCACAGGTAAATGAGACAATAACCGGTATGATTGAGGATCATATTCTGGTTTGTGATATGGAGGGCCGTATCGTTTTCTCCAATAGGGCCATGCAGTCATATTTGGGTTTAACTGCTCTGGAATTAAGTGAAAAGTGCTTTTCGGATGTTATTTCAGACCTTCATGCAAATAAGGCTAAAGCCTTTTTCACAGGAGCGCGGGAAGAGCCCTCCGACCGGGCGGAATTCCTTTTTGCAGGCAGGCAGGAGACACTTAAGCTGCATCTGAAGATTTTTAAAAAGGATAAGTTTATATATATTTATGGAAATGAAAAATATGTGGAATATGAAAGAATCAGAAAAAAGCTGGAGGTTGAAATCTCAAACGCTGTCAAGATTCATAGGCGTTTCCTGCCTGAAGCCCTTCCTGATGCTGAAAATATAGCCTTTGCCTCCCTGTATATTCCTGCCGAGGAACTGGGGGGAGATTTATTCGATGTGTTCAAGGTAGACAACGGACTGCTGAATGATTATTTTGAACAGTATGTCTGCTTTATAGCCGATGTTTCGGGCCATGGCCTGGATAGTGCCATGCTGGCTATTTTCGTAAAAGATACCATAAGAAGCTATTTCAGACTTAAGCATGTGCCGGGGCAACTGTTGTCTCCCAAAGAGGTAATGCATTTTTTTATTGAGCAATATATTAAGGAGGGTTATCCTGACGAATATCTGGTCTGCCTTTATATATCTGTGATTGACATTAAAAACAAAGAACTCACCTATTGCAATGCGGGTATACATACCTGCCCCCTGCTTATAAGGGATGAAGGCAATATAATAGAGTTGGACAGTGCAGGCCTGCCCATTTCTGCGGCCATAGATGCGGATTTGCTGAAATATGAGGATACTGTTTTGCGGTTATCCCCTTCTGCCACATTGTTTATTATGTCGGATGGCTTACCCGAACAAAGGTCCAAAAGCGAGTTTTATGAAAACAGATTGAAGAAGCTGGCTGCAGAAGTCTACAGCATGGAACCCAGTCATATTGTCCGGAGGATTCATGAGGATTTTACAGATTTTATAAACTATGAGAAAATAAAAGATGATATAACCCTGGTGGTGGCAAAATTATCATCCATATGAGCATGAAGCAGTGGACAGCCAGGGCTGGGAATCGTACCGGCGACCAGGTCTGCTGAGGTATGACAGAGCCGGCGTATATAAGTGTTAGGAGGTAACTTGCATGCAACAGATTCTGGACGGAATATTGGAAGCTATTGAGGATGAAATCAAGGCTCAGAAGCATTATCAAATGCTGGCTGATAAGTCTGAGGACCCCAAAGTCAGGAAGTTTTTTGAACAGTTGAAAATAGATGAAGAAAACCATGAGAAGATACTGCGGAACCGTTATGAGGCTTTCATAAAAATGTTAAGCATTGATAAGGAATAAGCTTGTAAAAAGTACGGAAAATACAGTATGACAGTGAAGCTGGACAAACAGGATTTTACGTGCAGACCTTTTGGAAAAATGCCTGCTGCTGAGCCTACACGGCCTTGGCTGGCATTTTTTAGCGTATGGGAATTTTTATAACTTTTTATTGAAAGTCCAAGCACTGTTAATCCTGAGTTTGAGGTGTTGGCAAATGGAAAAATTAGGAAGAGATTTTTATAACAGGGACTCACTGATAGTTGCAAGAGAGCTGTTGGGAAAGCTGCTTGTCCACGAAACAGACGGACGGAAGCTCTCTGCCCGAATTGTTGAAGCAGAGGCATACATGGGAATTGAAGACAGGGCGGCCCATTCCTACGGAGGAAAAAGAACTCCAAGGGTGGAAATCATGTATGGAGGGCCGGGGTATTCCTATGTATATATGATTTATGGCATGTATTACTGCTTTAATATAGTCACAAGGGAAAAGGGTATTCCCCAGGCTGTTTTGATAAGAGCAGTAGAACCTTTGGGAGAGCAGGATTTTATGGCTTTTAACAGGTATAAAAAGCCCTTTGACCGGCTGAACGGAAATCAGATAAAAGGGCTCACCAACGGTCCGGGCAAATTGTGCAAGGCATTTTTGATTGACAGGAATCTTAACAGGGAAGATTTATGTGGAGACAGGCTGTATTTGGAAGAGGGAGATAATGAGAAATTCAACATAACAGCAGCAAAAAGGGTAGGTATCGACTATGCCGGGGAAGCAAAGGACTATCTGTGGAGATTTTATATAGAAGGCAATAAATATGTGTCAGTAAAGTAACAGCATATGCTCCGCCTGCTGAAACCGGCTTAAAGGCTTGAAAATTACCTTGAATGCAGGTTGAGATTCAGTTCACATGGTGGTATTCTCGGTACTATCTCATACGCAAATATGGCTTTGCTGCTGTTACGATTGAGCAGATAGCAAAAAAGCCGCCAGATAGTATTTTTCCAAAGAGGCCTTGAGTCCCGGTGACTTGAGGTCTTGTATTTCCCGAAAATCTCCTCCAAATTTATGCACCCTATTTATCGAATGTTGTACTAGAATTGCCTGACGGGAACAGGCGGGAAATCACGGTTCCGCATTATTGCTATATATTGCCAGTACATTGAAAAAATGGTATACTGTTCAATAAAAAATTGTCAAGGTCATACGGTTCATGACTGGCAAAGCTTTATTATAAAACCGCTGGCGGGAGGAACGTCGTGAAAGTCTATCTGAATCCAATTACTATTGGTATTATGGTATCATTTTTAATCATATATCTGGCCTTTATTCCAACGCTGGTTCATCAGTACCGCAACTATGGAACTCTTAAGCTGCGGAGCAATATTGTCATAGCCTCCTTTATCATATATATGATTACTGCATGGTTTATGACGATTCTGCCCCTGCCTTCCATGGAAGAGGTCCGGGCCATGAAGCCCATACAGCCTAATATCAGGCCCTTTCTTTTTGCAGCTACCTTTTTAAAAAGCTCAGGCTTTGTTTTGACAAGGCCCGGAACCTGGTTTGCCGCTATGGGCAGTTCCAGCTTCTTCACTGTTGCTTTTAATATTGTGCTCACCATTCCCTTTGGAGTTTATCTGAGGAAATATTTCAGGCTTCGTCTGCCATGGGTGGCGGTTTCAGGCCTTTTCCTGAGCCTGTTTTATGAGATGACCCAGTACACGGGATTATTCGGAATTTATCCGAAAGCCTACCGTTTTGCAGATGTGGATGATTTAATGGTCAACACCCTGGGAGCAGTAATAGGCTATTTCTTTGCCGGCTGCCTTGACAGCCTCCTGCCCGATCCCTCCAAGGATGACAGGAAAGCAACCGAAGAAGCCGGTCTTATGAGACGGGCGCTATTCCTGCTGGTGGATTCTGTTGCTATCAACCTGCTGTTTGAGCTGAGCCGGGTGGGGATATACTGGAATGTACGGCACAGGGATTGGGATACGGCTATTTTCCTGGCGGCAGAAGCTGTTGTCTTCCTGCTGGTTCCACTTGTGACCAGGCGCAGGCAGACTGTGGGAATGTTTTTTTTGAACCTTTATCTGATAGATAAAGAAGGTCAATATGCAAGAACCTCCAGAGCAATGCTGCACAATTGCTTTGCCGGCTTGTGGCTGCATACCGTTTTTACAATAACCGGTGTGGTTAAGGGCTGCTCATTATTATATATCCTGTTCCAGATGCTTTTCTTCATATGGCTGTTTGCATTGCTTATAAGGAGCCTGCTGCAAAGGAGACTGTGCTATTTCTGGGAATCCTGGTTTAATACATATCTAAAGTCATTTATTAAAAACAGCGGTTTCAAAAGTCCTGTTCCGGAAGCAGAAAGCTTTGAGAAGCCTTCATAGGGATATGCTTATGCCCACTATTCAGAGCTTTACAGGCATTTTTCCACTCTGATTTTACAAACCAACATATCATTCCAATTCAAAACTTTTTCACGTTTATTCCATAATATGCTGCGTATAATACCTCTCCAATCGGGGAGGTATGCATTTATGCTGCGTTTTTTTACGTTTATCGGGGTTTTAATTTTTCATATTATTCCTCTGATATAATCTCCTTGTAAACAAAAATACTTAAGCAAAGGGGGGGAGAAAATGAGTAAGGAACTGAGGAAGCAGCTAAGTGAAAAAGGACCTGTCAATGGGGTGGCCGAAGAAATCAAGGGTCAGGACCTGGATGAGAAGTCAGGAGCAGGCATAATCACTGCAGTACAGCTTACTATAGCAGGCAAGTGCGGAAGAATGCCCACAATATCCTATGAGTGTACATCCAACAATGTATCTTGTGGTTAATGCCAGTTAAGATATGATAGAACAATTTAAAGGAGGAAGAAAAAATGAGCAAAGAGCAGAGAAATCAATTAAAAGATGAAAAAGGCCCCATCAACGGAGTAGCCGAAGAAATCAAGGGCCAGGACCTGGATGAGAAGTCAGGCGCAGGCATAATCACCGCAGTCCAGTTGACTCTGGCAGGCAAGTGCGGAAGAATGCCCACAATATCCTATGAGTGTACATCCAACAATGTATCTTGTGGTTAATGCCAGTTAAGATATGATAGAACAATTTAAAGGAGGAAGAAAAAATGAGCAAAGAGCAGAGAAATCAATTAAAAGATGAAAAAGGCCCCATCAACGGAGTAGCCGAAGAAATCAAGGGCCAGGACCTGGATGAGAAGTCAGGCGCAGGTATAATTACCGCAGTCCAGTTGACTCTGGCAGGCAAGTGCGGAAGGATGCCTACAATATCCTATGAATGCACTTCCAATAACGTATCTTGCGGCTAATGAGCAGGAGTATAAATTACAGGGCCGGACTATTTGCTTTAAAATAATCTGGCCTTGTAATTTAGAATTAATAAAAGTAATGACCAGGTGGAGGAAAGTACCATGAGTAACAGCACAGTCTATAAGCAAGGTTTAATAACAACAACCCGCAGGGATGAAATCATAAGCTGCTGGAAAAGCCTGTTCCCCATGAAAAGCAGGCAATATAATTTTGAAGATTTTTTGGAAAAAATCTCAGGAAAAAAGCTTGATTTTTTCTTGGAGAATTATGACAGCAATGAGGTTTCAGAAGAAATAGAGCAGGTATTTTCCCACATGGAGGAAAACAGGCACCTGGAGCTGCTGGAGGAAATATTATCGAGCCAGGCCAAAAAAAATATGTGGGCGTTCTTTTTCAAGCCCGTATTGCTGTTATACATGGATAATATCACAGAGCTTGCCGGCTTGGATATTATAGAAGATAAGGACTCCTTTTTGGACAGTGTGATAGATAGTATTATTGAAAAATTAACGGTATTAAGCTACAGGACTATTATCGTCGAAACAAATATTGCCAGGCTGGATCAGAGGCTGGAGGGAGAAACCAGCGAAGAACGCGGAAAATATTACACTCAGCACCTGTTGAGGGACATGAATTACCTCAAGGAGATTTACCTTGTATATCCGGAACTATATGAAGCCATGAAAAGGACTGCTTTATATATAACCATGTATTACAGGGAAATTATTCTTAACACGAAAGAAAACCTGAAGGAATTGGAGAAAATATTTAATGGCGGCAATTCCCTGGGCAGGCTGAAAAATATAAAGCTTGGAAACGGAGATACCCATAATAACGGAAAAACTGTGGCTACACTAAGTTTTGTCAGCAAAATGCTGATATACAAGCCCAGAAGCTTTACCATGGAAAAAGCCTATGAGGAATTTCTGAGCTGGGTCAACGGAAGAATACCGGGCTTCAGCCCATTGAGCGCCTGCAAAACCTATGGTATGGGAGATGCCGGATGGATGGAATTTATACAGCACAGTGAATGTAAGACAATGGAGGAGGTAGAAGAGTTTTACCTTAAAATGGGAGAGCTGTTGTGCCTGTTTTATACTTTGAACTCAAAGGACTGCCATTGTGAAAATATAATTGCCTGCGGAAAGCAGCCAATTCTTATTGACCTGGAAACGGTGCTTCACACGGATGAATATGACAAGCACCAGGAGTTTGCTTCAATAGAGGAATATATCGGCAACTATATTCAAAATTCTGTGGACAGCGTCATGATTCTTCCTTCACTGCTTCAGAACTTCAATAACGGTGAAGTAATGGAGATAGGGGCAATAGGGTCGGGAAAACCAAAAAAGTCTCCATTTAAAACCCAGAAGATTAAAAACTTTGACAGTGATGACATAACTGTGGAAGAGGAGTATAAGGATATTGCAGATTCAGCAAATTATCCGCTGTACAAGGGTGAAAAGATAGGCGGCAACGGTTACATCGGCTTTGTGAGACAAGGGTTTGTCAATACGTATGAATGGATTTTGGAAAACAAGGCGGAGTATACGGCAAAAATAAAGGATTTGTTCGGCAAAGTGGAATGCAGGGTCATATATAAAGCCACAAACGACTATAACCAGCTTATAGCAACAAGCTATCATCCGGATTTGCTGCATAACAGGATGGACCGTCTGGTATACTTCCACAGAATCGGAATATTGATTCCTGACATTGAAAACTTCCATGAGCAAAAGCTCTACAGAACGGAAATTGAAGCCATGCTCAACGGGGATGTACCTTCGTTCAAAATCACAGCCGACAGCCTCCGGGCCACAAACCACAAGAATGAAGTTGTCTATGACAAATACAAGAAAAGTATAATTGAAACCCTGGAAGACAAAATCAACAGGTTAAGCAAAATTGATCTGGAAAGACAGGTCGCACTTATATACATGAGCTATATGGGCTGTAAAATGGAAACCGACCTGCCCCGGGGAACAAAAACCTTATTTTCAAAATCGGGTAATTCCGGTGATAATTATGACTATTTGAAGCTGGCGGACAGTATTGGAGAAAAAATCATCAAAAGAGGTTTTTCCACCTGGGTAAATGGGAAAAGAGAACACAGTTGGATTTGCTATGCGGGCTTTGGAGACGATTACTACTCCATAAACCCCGTGGGATGGGATTTATATAAAGGTAATTGCGGGATAGCTGTCTATTTTATGTATCTTGGAAAAACACTGAAGGAAGAAAGCTATATCCAGTATGCAAAGGATACCTTGAATTCGGTGGACAGGATGATAAACCTCAATAATTGCAGGGACATTGAAACCATGGGCTATGGTGTGTTTACCGGGATATTTTCATATGCATATGCCCTGTACAGGTTCCTTCGGGCCGGGGTCTTCGGCAAGGAGGAGGCAGAAGCCGCCTGGGAACGCATATACCGGATAATCCGGTATACAAATGAAAAAATCCAGGAGCAGGAGAAAGTGGAAGTGCTTGGCGGCGTATGCGGTATAGCAGGAGTTCTGGCTTCCATATACCCTTCGGTAAGCCAAACGCAGCAGGGTACGGTGAAGGAATTAATCAGTAAAATTATTGCCAGGCTGAAAAAAGCTGCCGTTTACATATCACCTGAAGAAATCACCTGGACCCAAAACGGAGATATTGGATATGCACATGGAAATGCGGGTATTATGTGCCATTTGGCCAGGTGCTATGAAATCATACCTGACCGGGAGATATTGAGCTTGATAGAAAAGTGCCTTAATTATGAAAGAAATATCAGGTTCGATAAAAGTGCCAAAAGGTGGCTGGTGAGAGAGAAAACCCATTATTTTTCCTGGTGCAATGGAATAGCCGGGCTGCTGCTGTCAAAGCTGCTGCTGTATCAGTCCCCTGCAAGGGATGAAAAATTATTGGAGGAGATCAACCGGCTTATGGAGCAGTTAAAACTATACGGCTTTGGCACCGATTACAGTATTTGTCATGGAGATATGGGCAGTATCTGCATACTCAGATATGCTGCGGAACTTACAGGACAAAGCCGGCTGCTGAAGCAGTGTACATATGCGCTGGACAATTACATAAGGAACCAGATGCTGGCCCAGGCCGACAGTATGTATACAATTGAAGACTGGGGACTTATGGTGGGGAAGGCAGGAATAGGAATGGGGCTGCTGGATGTGTTCAATCAAAATAATCTGACGGCAGAGCTGTTGAGCTTAAGATGATTTCAGTGCAGGCTGTATTTTGAATATAAAATTTGTAACCGGAAAGAGGAAAACCATGAGTAGAATATTGCAGGTAAGCAACATTTATAAGGAATACGGAACGAAGGAGAACCGTACCCAGGCGATAAATGACATATCCTTTGAGGTTGAAGCCGGGGAATTTGTGGGAATCATGGGACCGTCAGGCTCAGGGAAGTCAACCCTGTTAAATTGCATTTCTACAATTGACACCATATCTTCAGGGCAGATAAAAATAAATGACAAGGATATTACAAAATTGAAAAACAGGGAGGTTGCAGCCTTCCGGAGGGAAAACCTGGGCTTTATCTTCCAGCACTTCAATCTGCTGGATACCTTGACCGCTTATGAAAATATTGCTCTGGCCCTGTCAATTATGAAATGCCCCGCAGCAGAAATGGAGGGAAGGATATTGATGGTTGCCAAAACCCTGGATATAGAAGCAGTATTGCAAAAATACCCCTATCAGATGTCAGGAGGGCAGCAGCAAAGAGTTTCGGCTGCAAGAGCCATTGTGGGTAAGCCGTCTTTGGTGCTGGCAGACGAGCCGACCGGTGCACTGGACTCACGCTCTGCCAGGCTGCTGCTCAATAACCTGGAAATCATGAATGAGGAAATGAAGGCAACTATTTTGATGGTAACCCATGACTCCAATACAGCCAGCTACTGCAAAAGGATATTATTCATAAAGGATGGCAGGATACACAAGGAACTGCTGCGGGAAGGCCATGACAGAAAAGGATTTTTTGATAAAATCATGGATCTGGTTTCTGCAATTGGAGGTGAATAGCAGGTGTATTTCAAAATTGTGTTTAGTAACGTAAGGAAAAATATCAAGGATTACAGTATATATTTTTTGACACTGATGATTGCGGTGGCCTTGTTTTATGCCTTCAACTCCCTTGAATCACAAAGCGCCTTCAAAACAGCCACCAGTGATGCAACCAGCAATCTGTCCGGACAACTGATTACGGTGCTGTCTATTCTGTCGAAATTTATTGCTTTCATTCTGGCCTTTTTAATTATATACGCAAACAATTACCTTCTGAAAAGAAGAAAGAAGGAATTGGGCGTCTATATGCTTCTAGGCATGGAGAATGGCAGGATATCAGCCATTTTTGTGGGTGAGACAATTTTAATAGGAATAATTTCTTTTGTAACCGGCATTGGGGCAGGCTCACTTTTATCACAGGGCATATCTGCCGTCGCACTGAAAATGTTCGCAATAGACCTTTCACGATACCGCTTCGCATTTTCTGTACCTTCCCTGATAAATACCCTGATTTGCTTTTCCATTATTTTTTTCGTAGTCATTCTTTTTAATGTGAGAACGGTAGCAAAAGTAAAATTGATTGATTTGCTCAATGCCGGGAGAAAAAATGAAAGCTTTTCAATGAAGAGCAAAAGGACCTTGACGGGTATCCTGCTCTCAGGCTTTATAATGCTTGTCATAGTGGCTCTGCTCTTTCACAGGGAGAACGGGGCATTATCGGACTCCTCTGTATTTACAATAAGCTTTTTCCTCGGAATTGCAGGAACCGCATGCATTGTGTACTCGTTTTTCGGGGTGCTCTTCCATATACTCCAAAAAAATGTAAAGTGGTATTTTAAAGATGTAAATGTGTTTCTGATACGGCAGATAAGCGCCAAGATTCAAACGAATTTTTTGACCATCACCATAGTATGTCTGCTGCTGGCTGCTACCATAAGCATCGTATCCACCGGTATGGGAATAGCTCTCACCTTGAACAGCAATGCCGGCGATGAAACCCCATATGATGTTCTGGTTATAAAGGAACTGGAAAATGGAAAGGCAGACGAAAAAGAAACCATAGAAGACTATTTTTCCAAAAACAAGTTGGATTTAAGCCTGTATCTCAAGGAGAAGATTGAAATCAGCCTGTTTGAAGACAAGGACCTTGTCTACGGTAATATCCTTGAGGACAGGGATAAGCTTTTCAAGGTGGATAAGAACCTTCCTCAGGAGCCGGTTCAGATAATGTCTGTTTCGGATTTCAACAAGGTACTGGAAAGCCAGGGCAAGGAAAAGCTTGATCTGGCAGAGGGAAGCTATCTTATAAACTGCAAATACAAAGGAACCAGTGAGTTACTTCAGTCTTTTCTGGAAAAAAACAGCCCGGTAAGGCTTGCAGACACCACACTTACCCCGGGACGGGATAAAATAAGCCGGGAGGTGTATCACTTATCCAGTGTGGGAAATAACGACCACGGAACAATAATCGTACCCGACAGCCTCACATCAAAACTGAAAAAGACAATGATTATTTTTAACGGCAGATTCAAAGAAGATAGTGATACACAAAAATTTGACAATATATTCGTCAGCTTCATGGGAGATCCTCACAGCCCTTATAAATTAATGACAAGGACGCTTGTTGTGGAGGCATATTACGGTATCTTTGCCATGGCAGCCTTTGTCTGCTGCTACATCGGTATTGTATTTCTGATTATCTGTGTGGCCATATTATCCCTGCAGCAATTGACGGAAACCTTTGACAATGTGTACCGGTATAATTTGCTGCAAAAGCTGGGGGTGGAAAAGAGCGTCTGCCATCACACCATCCTGAGGCAAATTGCAATCTATTTCGGGGCACCGCTGGTATTGGCAAGCTTGTATTCCATTGTTGCCATACCCGGCATCATTTCCAAAATCAGTGTCTCCCTTGGACTGAATATCGGTGCCAATGTGGGGCTGGCGGTTATTCTGCTGCTGGTGGTCTATGGAGGGTATTTTCTGGTAACTTATTTTAGCTGCCGGGATATGATAACCGGTAAGGTTGAGCCGGATAATGATTAATAAACCGTTTGATTCTATAGGAAGGGAGTGTTGCAGATGACTGCTAATTGGGATAATGTATTTCAAAGCATCAGGGAGATATGGATTCCTGCAGTTGGAGTTGTGGTTGTAATAGCAATAGTTGCCATAGTATTTTCCAGGCTGAAGAGAAAGGGGAACTAATATGTCACAGGTATGTGATATATAGCCATACGGCTATTGCCAATGTGGGCTGCGTTCAAGGTCCGGGCCTTCCGGCCCGCTTGGACGCAGTTCCGGGGTCTGGCAGGTTCCCCGCCCGGGAAGGGCTGCGGGAGCTGTGGAATGGAGATGTATTGAGTTGCATATAAAAGAGGTGAGTTCATGAAGCATTTAAGGAAAGTACCGTACATAGAGCAGATGCAGCAAACCGAATGCGGCTTGTGCTGCATCGCAATGATTCTCAAGTACTATAAAAGCAATGAGTCCCTGGGGAATATCAGAGATGAGCTGGAGGTGGGAAGAGACGGATTGAAGCTGGCTCATATGGAGAGGTTTTTTTTACTGAAGGGCATTGAAACAAATATATTGGAAATGGACAGTGAGGAACTGCTGCAGGTCAAATTGCCTGCAATAATCCTATGGGACAAGGAGCAATACGTGGTCCTGGAGTCCATAAACAGGCAGCAGGCGGTAATAGTCGATCCGGCATATGGAAAAATCAAAAAGACCTTTGAGGAGTTCAGGGAAGAGTATTTAAATGTGGTAATGACTGTAACTCCAACTGAAAAATTTGCACCGGTCAGGAAAAAGCATTGGATCTGGGGCAGCCTGCTTAAAAGGGTGGGACAGCGGAAAGAGGTTTTTTTAAGAACTGCTGTAATCTCAGTTATTACCTTTGGACTTCAGCTTATTTTACCCATTTTGATTGAAAGCATGATTGACCTGACCTCACAAAAAAACAATCAAATGCAGGTGAAATACTGTGTATATTTTGTCCTGGGAACGGTTTTGTTTTTCGGAGTAATGTCATTTATCAGGCAGAAAAGTGTAATAGATTTGCAGATGGAGGTGGATAGGCACCTCACAAAAGGAACCTTTACAAAACTCATGAAGCTGCCCTACAAATATTTTGAAAGCAGGGCGAACGGAGACCTGCTCTTCCGGCTGAACAGCCTGAACATTATCAGGGACCTGATTTCCCAGCACATAATTACCGGAGTAATCCAGTTGGGATATGCAATTGTAATAATAGGCTATTTGCTGGACAAGTCGGTTATATTAACCGTGACTACAATATCCATATTTGCGGCAAACGGCTTGTTTATCCTCGTAATGCGGCCCAGGATACTGGAGGCCAATCAGAATCAGATCATAGAGAATACCAAACTTCAAGCCATTCAGACAGAAACCATATATTCCATATTCGGCGTCAAGGCTTCAGGCATGGAAGCCGATGTGGAATGCAACTGGAATGACAAGTATCAAAGAAGTATGAGGGCGTACAGAAAAAAGAATATTATACTGAACGTATATCAAACCATTATTTCGGTTTTCCAGACCATAGGTCCGTTTTTTGTCCTGCTGCTGGGTCTGAAATTATGTATTGAAGGGAAAATGACAATAGGAGGCGTTATCGCCAGCTATTCACTGGCCGGTATATTTATTGCGACAAGTGTTTCACTGTTTAACCTGTGGAACAATTTCAACCTGGCAACCTTCTATCTGGAAAGGATTAATGACATAACAGAGGCCAAAGAGGAAGAAAAGCCTGAAAATCCGATAAACATAACCATTACAGGAGATATAGAGTTTAAAAACGTATACTTTGCATATACAAATACCTCTGATTATGTCATTAAGGATTTAAGCTTTAAAATAGAAAAAGGGAAAAAAGCTGCAATCGTGGGGACCTCGGGTTCGGGAAAGAGCACGCTGATTAAGCTGCTGCTGGGCTTGTACCAGCCTACAAAGGGAGAAATATACTATGATGGCGTGAAGCTTTCTCACATAGACAAGACCCTGCTCAGAAAGCAGATAGGTGTCGTACCCCAGGACATGTCGCTGTTTAACAAGACCATTCTGGATAATATTGTTCTGAACAGCGAGAATGTTGATATGGAGCTTATAAAAACTGCTGCCGGCATAGCCTGCATCAGTGGTGAGATTGAGGATATGCCCATGAAGTACAATACCTTGGTGTCGGACATGGGGATGAACCTCTCCGGGGGACAAAGACAGAGAATCGTTCTGGCAAGAGCGGTTGTCAACAATCCTAAACTTGTGCTTCTGGACGAGGCTACCAGCTCCCTGGATAATATAAATGAACGCAAGGTATCGCAATATTTCAAAAAGAACGGAAGTACCCGTATAGTAGTGGCTCACAGGATGTCGACCATCATTGACGCAGACAAGATTCTGGTACTTGACGACGGTCACCTGGCAGAGTTTGGTACACATGAGGAATTGCTCGGAGAAAAGGGTATTTATGCAGATCTGTATAATAGCAAGGAAAATAATGTGGTGCAGATGGCTTAGGAGGGATTTTTATGTTTAAGAAGAAGAAGAAAAATGACAAGGAGTTAAAGTCGGTTATTGAAGAATTGTCCGATGCCGAGGTAGACGGAATTGTTGCAACAGGTTTCTACAATTCCAATATTGACTACTTGAAGGAGTGCTACAGCAGCCGTGTCAACGAAACAAGAGCAATTTTGTCCAAATTGCATATGAAATAGGGAGGTACGAAATCATGAGAGTGGCTCATATGAAAAGGGTTCCGTACATTCAACAGATGCGGCAGACAGAGTGCGGTCTGTGCTGTGTGGCTATGATAATGCAGTACTATAAAAGCTATGACGGAATCCTCAGAATCCGTGAAAATCTTGAGGTGGGAAGAGACGGCCTGAAAATCTCGCTTTTGTCAAAATATATGAAAGGCCGGGGGCTTGATACCAAAGTATACAGGGCTAATGCAGATGCCCTTGCACAGTTGGAACTTCCGGCGATAATATTCTGGCATGATGAACATTTTGTGGTCCTGGAAAAAATAGATGAAAAATATGCAATAATAGTCGACCCTGCATACGGCAGAAGAAAAATAAAGCTTTCGGAGTTCCGGGAAAACTATTCCGAAATTATCTTAACCGCAAAGCCAACCGGAAAATTCGCACCCTTCAAGGAAAAAAGAAATCTATGGATTAATGCCTTCAAAAATATAAATATCAGGAAGAGGCTTTACGCGAAGCTTATTCTGGTATCTGCAATGATTTATATTACCCAGATGCTGATACCTGTTCTTGTCCAGCGCCTGACGGACAGTATAGGGGCCATGAAGGAGGACGGCATGGCATGGAACTATTACTACTATGCCATAGTGATTGCGTTGGTGCTGGCAGGCTTTACCTTTCTGCGGGGGATGAAGATTATAGAGCTGCAGTTGAATCTTGACAGCCATTTGACCAAAGGAACCTTCAAAAAAATGCTCAGTCTGCCTTTCAAATTCTTTGAAAGCCGTTCCAACGGGGATCTGCTGTTCAGGCTTAACTGCCTGGCGGTTATACGGGACCTGGTTTCCGAGCAGATAATACAGGGCATTCTGCAAGTGGGTATAATGATATGCATTTTAGGCTATATGCTTTCAAAATCTGCAATAATGACAATTGTGGCAGTGCTGTTCTTAATAATAAACATTTCCTTTATAGTAAAAATGAAGCCCACCCTGATGGAGGCCAACCAGAATGAAATAGTTGAAGATACAAGACTTCAAGGAGTCCAGGTTGAAGCTGTCTATTCTGCCTTCGGCATTAAGATTGCAGGCATGGAGGATGAAATACTGGATAGCTGGACCAAACGGTATGAAAAAACCTTGACTGCCTACAAGAAGAAAAACATGGTCAAGAATATAAATGACACCGTGCTGTCAGCCCTGCAAATGACCGCCCCTCTGGTTATACTGGCGCTGGGCATATTCCAGTATATGGACGGAGTTGTTACCATGGGGGAGGTAATAGCAATCTACACTCTGGCAAGCAACCTTTTCTCCACAGGCATGTCGGTGTTCAATATTTACAATTCCTTTGTACTTGCAACATCATATCTGGAGAGAATAACGGACATTATAGATGCAAAAGAGGAAACGGTGCCGGACAGCCCGGTGGAACTGAGGATAGCAGGAAACCTGCAATTGAAGAATGTGTGTTTTGCCTACACCAATAATTCTGAAAATGTGCTGGAGGACATCAACCTGGATGTTAAAAGATGCCAGAAGGTGGCAATAGTGGGAGCGTCTGCTTCAGGGAAAAGTACCCTGGTGAAGATTATTCTGGGCCTCTATGAACCGAAAAGCGGAGAGATACTGTTTGATGGCGTTGACATAAGGAATCTGGACAAGGGAATGCTGAGGCGGCAGATAGGTGTCGTACCCCAGGATATGTCCCTGTTTAACAAGACTATCTATGACAATATATGCATCAATAAAAAGGTGAGCAACAGGGAGGTAATGGAGGTGGCCCGCATAGCCCAGATAGACGAAGAAATACAGCAGATGCCCATGAAGTATCAAACTCTGGTATCCGATATGGGAATGAATTTGTCAGGAGGACAGAGGCAAAGAATCATTCTGGCCAGGGCCTTGCTGAACAAGCCTGAGCTGATGATCATGGACGAGGCCACAAGCGCTCTTGATTACATAAATGAGAAAAAGGTATCCAATTATTTTGAACAGGCAGGCTGTACCAGAATAATTATAGCTCACAGGCTGTCTACCATTATAGATGCAGATTGCATAGTAGTTCTGGACAAAGGCAGAATAGCGGAAACAGGCACACATGAAGAGCTGCTGCAAAGAGGAGGCCTGTATGCCAGCCTTTACATGAGCAGGGAAAAGAGCCTTGCAGTATAGCGGTCTTTAACATCCAAAGCAATTATTACCGGATAATGCGCGGTTATTACATGGAAAATTCCCGAGTCAAGCATATAATACCAAAATAAATGTGATTTATATAGGGATGGGTTTGAAAATGCAAATTGCTATATAATGTTCTTGGGTGATAAAAATGCTAAACAAATTATCAAAGCAAATGAATCTGGTAGAAAAGCTGACGGATTTTCTTGTGACCAGGCTGAACAGCCATTTTAAGAAAGAGGGGCTGGAGCTGGTGAAGATGAGGCTTGGAATGGAAATACTGCTGATTAATATTACTAAATTCATTGTGGTGTTCAGCGCGGCAGCCGGTCTTAACCTTTTCAGGGAAGCACTGTTTATTTGCCTGGTATTTGGAAGTATAAGGAAAACTGCCTTCGGACTTCATGCAAAAAGCAGCCTGGTATGCACGGTAAGTACATTTTCCATGTTTGTGGGGGGAGGGTACATAAGCCACAGTATAAAGCTGAACAACTGTATGGTGTTTGCCGCGTTCCTTGTAATGAATATCCTGCTTTACATATATGCACCCGCCGATACCGAAAACCACCCTTTGCCTCAAAGGCAGCTAAGAGAAAAACTCAGGAAACGGACGGTGGCTACGGGAATATTTTTAATGATTCTGGCACTTTTAGTCCCAAGCCAGCTTATTAAGTCAATGATGACTCTTGCCGTGGGGTTTGGAACTATTAAGATATTACCAATAACATATAAAATATTTAACAGGGGGTATAGGAATTATGAAAAATATCATAGGGCAATTTGCTAGTATGAGGGAAAAAGTAGAAGACAAATTGATCAGCAGTATAGGCAATACTGCAACCAGGATAGGAGAGCAATCCAGAGGGCTGTGTTTACTTGTATTTGATTATGAACCCAAATTCCCCATGGAGCTGTTAATGAAAAATGATGAACAATAATACATAAAGGGTCGTGACAAGAGTTATGGCCCTTTTGTAATTTTATTGGAAATTATTGTACAATCATGGTATAATTAACCGGAAAATAACATTGCAGGAAGTAAATAACATGATTGAGTATTTAATGCTGTTGGGGACAATTTTTCTTATTTATACTTCAATACTTAATTTAAATTCATACAGGTTTAAATTGAGAGATATTGCAATTATGATTGTTTCAACCCTGGCTTGCGGGTCAGTGTTGCTTTACATAAGCGAATTCATGGCAATTTTGCCTATAATAATCATACCTGCGGTTTTTATATACAGAGGCAGCAAAAATGTAGTCAGGGCTGTTTCAATACCGATTATATCAGTAATCATAATATTATTATCCGACAATATTATCAGCAATATCTGCATATCAGTACTTGATATCCCTTTAAGCCAGGTACGGCAGGATATCCGGCTGTACTACACCATTATAGCCATAGATTTTCCCTTCATATTTGCAATCACAAGATTTCTTGGCATTGCCATCAATAAAAAGTTCAAGCTCTCCATGTTCGAGCTTAAGGGCAAGTTTGCCATACTTATAGTGGCCAGCCTGGTTCTCACAGGTATTGTTTTTTATACAAATATCATTTATGAGCCGAATCAAAGCTCAGACAGCAATGCCATGCTGCTCAAAGGCATTTTGTTCTTTGCCTATCTGGTACTGCTGATTATCATAATGTATGCGCTCATAGCAAGCATTACAAGGGAAATGGATCTGAAAAACAAGCAGGTGCAATTTGACAGCCTGCAGGAATATACCGGCAGTCTGGAAAAGCTGTATACGGATATGCGGTCTTTCAGGCATGACTATATCAACATACTGTCTTCCATGATTGGATATATAGAGAGCAACGATATTGACAGGCTGAAAAAATATTTTAATGAAAAAATACTGCCCTTGGGTGCAGGAATGGAATCCAACAACTATAAGCTGGCAAATTTGAAGAATATAAACAATATGGAGATAAAGGGAGTAATATCCTCAAAGCTCATCAGGGCGCAGGAGATGAACGTAGATGTACTTCTGGAGGTTGCCGAGCCCATAGAAAAATTCAATTTTGATATTATAGATTTATGCAGGGTGGTGGGAATCCTCCTGGACAATGCTATTGAAGCAGCAATAAAATGCGGGAGGCCTTACGTGAAGGTGGCAATTATAAAAAAGGACAATTCCGTACTGCTAGTTGTTATTAACAGCATATGTGAAGAGGTGGCCATACATAGGATATACCAGAAGGGATATTCCACAAAAGGCGCGAACAGGGGCCTGGGACTGTATAACCTGAAGCAGATAACCGGAAAATACAAAGATGTGTGGATTGATACTTCCGTTGAAGACGGAGAATTCAGGCAGCTTATTGAAATAGCTGACAATTAGAAAGGATTTTGGAATGCTGAGTATATTTGTATGTGAAGATAACAAAGAACAAAGAGAGAGGTTTACTAAAATCATTCAGGACGTCATTATGATTGAGAACCTGGACATGGAGCTTACCCTGTCTACCGCCTCCCCTGATGACATTTTGACATACTTAAGTGAAAATGACGTTTCAGGGCTATATTTTCTGGACATAGACTTGAAGGCGTCAATAAACGGTATTGAACTGGCTTCTAAAATAAGGCACCACGACCCCAGGGGATTTGTCGTATTCATCACCACCCATTCGGAAATGAGCTATCTCACTTTCATATATAAAGTTGAGGCCATGGACTACATTATAAAGGACAATTACGCAAACATCAGAGAGAGAATACATCAATGCATTATGGATGCAAATAAAAAATATTCTTCCAAGGCGTCTCAAATCCAGAAAGTGTTCAGTATGAAGGTGGGAGACAAGATTATAAATATCGAGTTCGGAAAGATTCTGTTTTTCGAAACCTCTCCTACAATACACAAGGTAATTATTCATACCTTTGACAGGCAGATAGAATTCTACTCAAAAATGAAGGACATTGAGGAAAAGCTGGATAACAGGTTTTACAGATGTCACAAATCATTTATTGTCAACAGGGATAATATAAGGGAAATAGATCTGAGCAACAGGTGCATACATATGGTAAACGGGCAGGAATGCCTGATATCCACAAGGATGATGAAGGGCCTTGTCAAGGAATGGGAAACTAAATAAAACTGATGGTAATGTTAAATTTTATATGCTTAAGACCAGAATACTCCTTGGTTAAACTCTGAAAATTTAGCCGGCAGGGAGTATTTTTTGTTACCTGTTTTTCCGCATATCTAAAAGGGCGGAAGAGCTGTTGTATTATGTTTATTACATGAATTTTAACGATTATTATACACTTAAAATTTACAGGTGCATCTATGCTATAGTCTTTGTAAGGAATATTGGCTTTAAATAATTAAGGGGGTAATTTATGGCATCGTATGATGTGTCCTCTGGCGGTGAAACGGACTTAAGGAATAATAAGATCCGGCTGAATGGCTGCCCGGATTCCCAAATGGCTGACAAAATAAACGAATTTACCATAAACCTGCCGGATATGGTTCAGGATAAAGAAGCCTTCGCCACAGGCCTGATTGAAGGGTATTTCAGGAAACCGGCGGGGGATGTAAGTCCGGAGGACTATCTGGGCTTTGTCATGGAAGTCATAAATTCTGCTGCCGCCAGTCTTCCGGAAATCAAAGCCTCGGTACTGAGCACCAAAGACAGTATAAAAATATCTGAAATCCGCTGCAATTTATTGAAAAAAAGTGCTGTAATCACTTTTACAAATAATAGCAGAATTATATATAAGGATACCATGGTAGCCAATGATATTATTTTCAACAATATCATTGGCTGGCTCAATACCAGGGTGGGCAGCGAATACAGCCTGTACACTCGGAAACTCATATGCTGCGGCAGCCATGGTTTTCTGGAATATATACAATCTTCACAATGCGGGGAGGAGGAGCTGGCGAAAAGGTTTTTCAATACGGGAGAGCTTTTGGCTTTGCTGTATATATTAAACTGCAGCAATTTTAAATGTAAAAGGATTGTCACCCTGGCAATGTATCCGGTGCTGATGAATCTGGACGGAATATTTCTTGCGCACAAAAAAAAATCGGATTTGAATATATCTTCAAAAAGCATAGCACAGGATATTATAGATTCTTCCGTGTACAATATCGAATTTATACCAAAACAGAGCAAGGCCTCGGCAAAACTCCACATTGCATCTATCAAGGCCGGTTTTCGCTATATGTATAATATAATAGTCCACAGCAAGAGGGAGTTTATAGAGCTGTTGAATTCGCAGTTTGAAAAGGACTCTTCTTCATATCTGCCAACCATAATTACAAAAATATACGGCCTTAATGAAGGAGACCTGAGGAGACAACTGCATTTTCTTGATGTGCGGTTTGATGCGGGAAGACTGAACAGGACCCGTGTTGTCTTCTCCGGAAACAGCGCGGTGCAGGAGACGGACAGGGAGCATTTGCTGGATATTGCCGTGCGTCTGGGAGATTATATGATTCAAAAAAGCATAATAGGCTTCAACAATTTTTCAACCAGCAGGACATGGATAAACACTGTAAGATATGGCAAAAGGCTCATTGTGTCACCCAAGTGCTATAATCTTTACGAGGGCAACAGCGGTATCGCGCTATTCTTTCTGTATCTGGGTGAACTGACAAAAAAGGAGTATTTTATAAACACCGCAATAGAGGCAATGCGTGAGCCTGTTTCACATATTGACAGACTGGACGGAAATACTTTAATAATCGGAGCGTTCAGGGGTATCAGCGGTGAGCTTTATGCACTTTCCAAAATATATTCCGTAACCAGGGATGACAGCATTAAGACTGCTATAAGGAAAGGCCTGAATTATATAGGTACAGAAATAGACAAGCAAAACAGGCTGGGTTTTTTTGACGGCCTGTCGGGAATTCTGGCAGTGCTGTTGTCCATATGTGAAAATGAGGCCTTCAGGGATATTCGGGCGGAGGTATTATCCAGCGCCGATCTGGCCTACAGGAAGATAGCGGCTAATATAGGTTTGGCGGATGCCGCCTCCGGCTTTGGTGACGGCAGCAGTGGAATAATTGCCGTATTGATGAGGCTTTTAAATATGACGGGGAACTCCGTTGTGAAGATTACCATAGAAGAGCTGCTGAAAATGGAAAGGTTGGTTATAACCGGCGAAAGACTTCAAGAGAAAGCCGGCTGGAGAAATGGATATTCCGGCATACTTTTGAGCCGGCTTATTCTTAAAAAATCAGGTTTTGAAGATGCATTGCTGGATGAGGAAATAAGCCGGGCAGTGAGCCGTACTATAAATCATGGGTTTGGCTGCAGCCCTTTCTACTGCAACGGAGATATAGGAAACCTGGAAATTGTGGATTATGCGGCGGAGCTTTTAAGAGACACCGGGCTGAAGGAGAGATGCAACAATACATTTATTACTTTGGTCAAAGAAATCATTGAACCTGCCGTAAATGCCGAGGCTAAGACATGGAACAAATCTATGTCCCTGCTGAAAGGAATCTCGGGGTATGGGTATATTCTTTTGAGGAGATACCGGAACAATTCCGTGCCGCAGATTCTATTGCTGGAATAGCCTGTAAGCCTTTTGAACGGTTATCCGTTTATCCGGCTTACCGCGCCGCTGCTTTGTTTTGGCTTCAGTTCGGGTAGAATTACCGCCGAGGTTATAAGCAGGCCGCCGATGATAATCCGCCAGGATAAAACATCAGAACCTGCCAGAATTGATATTATGGAACCAAACAGGGCTTCCGTAGACATTATTACAGCCCCTCTTGTGGAGTTCACGCTTCGCATGGCCCAGGCCTGAAGCAGGAAGCATATGCATGTACAGACTATTCCAAGATATAATATCGAGAGCACGCTGCTCAGGTCGGTAAAATAGTAGGCCCCGCGTTCTGTAAGCAGGTAGAAGGCCACGGACAGGAAAGCTGCGGTTAAAAACTCCATAAATACCAGCTCGCAGTGGTCTATGTGCTGCGACATTTCACCGATGGAAACTATTTGTGCCGCAAACAGGATTGCCGACAGAAAAGAAAAAATGTCTCCCATATGCAAGGTAAAGCCTTGTGAAAAATCCAAGGAAATGACCAGAAGGCCTACAAGGCTGATGGCACATGAAAAAAATACACTGCTTCTGGGCCGGATTCTGGTTTTTAACCACCATATAAGCGGGACAATGACTACATTGGTGCAGGTTATTATTGCATTATTGGACGGGCTGGAGTATTTCAGACCCACCAGGCTTGTGTAAAAGGCCAGAAAGAATATGCTCCCCAGAAGAATGCCGTATTTGATATGAGCCACCCGCAGGGCTTTAATAATTCTCTTGAAATAAAAGATGCCCATGAATACTGCTGCAATTGAAAACCGGCACATGAGTATGAATAAGGGAGACAGACCTGCGGCAAATGCAAAATGAGTCACCATGAAGCTGGAACCCCATATTATTGTTATAACCAGCAAGGTAGCCTCGGATATCCGCTCCCCTTTCAGATGCTTTTCGTTCTGTGACATTTATAGTTTCTCCAATGCAAGGTTTTTTATAAAAAGCTTATAAAATATCTCAACAGACACTTTTAAATATAGATTAAATTTCCATCGTATTTTTCAATAAGTCTGCCATTTAATTCATGGCTCATATATGCTCTTTTGAGAAAGACCTCATAGTAGCTCAGCGTGTTTGTATCCATGGAGGGTATGTACATGCTGACCACCTCCGGATGCCTGTCAATATCAAATTTCAATCTGGAATTGAAGTTTTTGTAGTCAACTGTTCCCGGCAACAAGGCCAAAGCGAATATATTGAAATATGGATTGTAATCCGGGCAGGCTCTATGAAGCTCATTTTTTATGGTAAAACATTTCGAGATGTAATTGTTGATTGATTCCGTGGAATCCTCCGGATAACCGATTATCACATTGTAGTTGTGATAGGTTATTCCGTACTGCACAATGGTTTTCAGAATTTCAAGCTGCTGAGAAAAGGATTTCAGTTTAGGGAACTTTTTATCCGCATCGTCACTGAGATTTTCAATGGGTATCTGTACGCGGTAACAGCCGGCATGCCTTGCGGAATTCCGATCATTCCACAATAAGGCCTCACATAAATCGTAGTCGTAGGTGTCGTTGTAAAACAACTTTCCAAACTCAAGGCCATTTGCAAACTCCCAGGAAAAGCGGTATTCCCTGGCCATCCTGAAAATTTCTATGATATCCTCTCTGCCCCCGGGGTATATATATTCCCCTTTGGAGTTTCTCTGGATTCTGGACAAGATATTATCTTCTTGAAATAATAGGGTTCTGATGCCTTTGGATTTGAAGTAATCGAAATGCTTTTTAACAGAATCAACTGTCATATACCTGTATTTGCCCTTTGCGGGAGTGGTGCAGAAGGAGCAGTTATTATAGCAGCCTCTTGAGGTCTCGAAGCACACATAGGGCTTTTCAATACAGGCAGGAGGCTGGCCTTCCCCCGTATCTCCGTATTCATACAAATCGTAAATCAGGTCAAGCGCCATAGGTCTCAGGATGTTCATATCCAACAGTCCGGATTTGTCTATTTTGTCAGTATAGCTGCCGTTTTTGACACAAACATTCGGTATTGCAGAGAAATCCTTTTTATTGGCATATGCATCCAATACTCTGGTAAAGGTGTATTCACCCTCTCCCTTTATGACAATGTCGGCTCCGTTTTCCAGGTAAAAACCGGGACGGAAGGTGGCATCAGTTCCGCCTATAATAACCAGCGAGCCGGGGTTCACCTTTTTTATGTACTTTGCCAGATCGGCAACGAGCTGTGCTCCATTTGTAAAATTGGAGGAAATCCCGTGAATTGGAGTTTCCCTGTATTTAGCCTCATACTTTTCGAAGGGATAACCCAGACCATAGCACAATAATTCCTTCGGACCATATTTAAACTTTTTATAAAACATTTCCTCAGTTCCCAATTGCATGTCTATTATCTCTATATGGCAATTGAGCCCGAATTGCTCAGAAAACAACCGGATTCCGGAAGCCAGGGTGGTTAAGGCACTTTTAGGATTTTTACTTCTCTGGGTGGATAGATAATCAAGTTTTTCTTCAAACTTTTGTACAGGACATGGTGCGTAGTATAGGTTAAGTTTCATAATCAGCATCCTTTCAGCATGTATTTTCCATATAATTCCATTATAGCATAATATTTTCAATATTCAACTAAAAATAGAATAATATGGAAAAAAGTAACGGCTCAATGGCGTTGTTTCGGGGTATTTTTTAAACTTAACAAAAAATTTGCAATTAATGCTCAAAATATACAATAAATTAATAATTTATTAATTGTAACCATAATTGGAATAATATATAATGTGTGTAAAATATAGAATTAACAGGACTGAGCAGCGAATATGTTCATTCAGTTAAGTTACAAGGGGGAATTATTGTGAAGGTCTGTATATTGAACGGCTTCGATAAGTCAAGTGCCATATCGGAAGACGTTTTTAACAGTATAAAAGGCCAGTTGGGTGATGATGACGCCAGCCATATTGAAAACCTGGCTCTGGATGCAGTACAGATTCAGTACTGCAAAGGCTGCTTTGGCTGCTGGTTTGTAAATAACGGAAAGTGCGTATTTAATGATTCCTTTGAGGAAATCGCAAGAAACTATATCAGTTCGGACGTAGCGGTGGTATTGACCAGGGTGGTATTCGGCGGTTATGAGGCCAAGGTCAAAAGAGTAATTGACAAGTTCATTTGCCTGCTGCTGCCCTTATTTGAAAAAACAAAAGGCGAATATAATCATAGAAAGAGATATCCTAAAAACCCCAACCTCATTACCATCGGGGTCATGGAAAATAAAAATGAAAAAGAAACCGGAATTTTTCGGGAGCTGACAGAGAGGAACTCTATCAACCTTCATGCAGACTCGTGGTATTCGGAGGTAATATCGGAAAGTGATTCCTACGAGGCCATTAATGACGTTATTCAAAAAGCCATGAAGAAAGTGAGGGTTTAATATGTCTTCAAGAAAAGTATTGCTTTTAGTGGGCAGCCCGAGAAAAACTCACAGCACCTCCTATTCACTTGGCTCGTATTTGGGCGGCCGACTGGCAGAGAAAGGCTATGAGCAGGAGGTAAGATGTCTGTACGATTACCTGGAGGATGGCAGCAAGCTGCCTGAGCTCATGGCTGCGGTAAATAGCAGCGATTTTATAACCTTTGCCTATCCCCTTTACATTGACTCCTTTCCGGCAGGAATAATAGATATTATGGAGTATGTTGCAGCACAGAGGAAAACGGTAGCCGGCCCGGCAAAGCCACGATTTTTATGTATTGTAAATACCGGCTATCCCGAGGTCCGGCAAAGCGACAATGTTCTTAAGAGCACCAGAGTGTTTGCTGACAAGTGCGGCTTCAAGTGGTACGGAAGCCTTGTGGTAGGAGGCGGACCTCTGATTGATGCCAAAGCAGTAAAAGAAGTGGGATTCTTATCCGGGAAACTGGTAAAATCCTTGGACTTGATAGCCGAGGCCATTGCAAAAGGCGAGGAAGTCTTAAACCCTGAACTCGGGAGCCGGGCAAAGCTGGCAATTCCCAATGCTGCGTATGTTTTCATGTCGCAGTTGATAATTCGGATGAATCTGAGGAAAACACAGAAAAATAAAAGTTACGGCAGACAGCCGTATATGTAATGCTCATTTAAGGCAATAAATTGTAAAATAATTTCATAATATATAAATTATATGTAAATATTGAAATATTTGCTAATTTGTTGTATATTACCAATAAGAAACCATTAATAATCTTTTTCACTTCTTGTATTACATAATATTATGGTTAATAGTGTAATAGCTTTTTATGACAATCAAAAAATATAAATAGGGGGTTTTTATATGTCACCAATTCTGAAGGCTAACATTTCTATTATTGTATTGATATTAGGGTCCATTTTACTTATCTGGGCAATTAGAAAACCAAACTATGTAGCATTGGCCGTATCAATTGTTCTGTCACTTGCAGGAGCTTTTATCGCTGCTGTCAGCATAGGCCAGATATTGAAGAAATAATCACATTTAAGGAAGGGGACTAAAATGTCTACTTTGTGGTCTGAATCTTGTATTTCATTTGTTAATTTCAAAAAGACTCCGGAACAGTTTTTCATTGCCGAACATCAGATAGATTGCGGCAATGCCAGGGCTTACCTGAAAGAAAACGGAATTGAAACCGTACAGTATGTTCAGGATAAGCTGCCGAATCTGACAGAACTTGCTGAAGAAATAATATCTTTGGGGAATAGTTTCATTGTATTTTATGTAAATAAAGATAACTACCTCCTTTCAAAAACTCTTACACGCCACATCAAGGAAAGTGAAGAGGATATAAATATCGTATGGTTTGGTCCTTTAAAAGAGGAGTTAAACATTGACAGCCTTGTAGATGCAAAAACAGACGCATACATATCTTTTGAATATGAGACAGGCATAATAAATCTTTTTAAAACCGACAGGACCCAGTGGGATTCCATAGATGAGGTTTTGACGGGCACCTTTCAAACGGCAAATGTCTGTCAGGCTAAAGCTTGTTCCAGCTTGGATTTTATACCTTCCCCGTACCAGACAAAGCTGATTCCGGTTGACAAGGCCGGAGCAGCAGGGGTTATGATAGGCAGAGGACCGGACCGGGAAGCTTTTTTCAGTATTGAAAGAATCAGCAGTGATTTGGAATTTTTGAACGGCAGAAATAAGAAGGGACAGGAAGTTCCTTTAAAATTAACAGCCAGGGATTTGAGCAGGCACCCGGAATACGACGGACTGCTGCAGATGCTGGAAAGCAAGGCCTACCAGTTTGCATATGAGGCAGATGTAAGTCTGGGCTGTCTCACGGTCAGAATGCTGGAGCAGCTTGTAAAATCAGGTATCAGGCGGTTAAATCTTGCCGTTGCGGACGCCGCCGCCCTTGGGAAAATAGAAGAGTGCTCCGGAAAAATGAAGGAACTGGCTGTTTCAGGCAAGGTTGAATTCAGATTCCTGTTTGAGTGCGGCGGGCTGGATGAAGAAGCAATGTTAAATAATCTTAAGTTTATTTTGACGGAAGGCATCACAGGTATTGAGAATACCACCATCTCCACAGGCGATAAATCGGATTCACCCAAAGGCCTGCCGAAGCGGTCCTGCATATCGGGAAAAGGCTTAAGAGATTATATTGCACATTACTATGGCAAAAATTTTAAAAGAAAAGTACTTTTTCATGAAAATCCATTAATAAACGGGTTTGATTCATATATGACGGGAATATACGGCCAGAGTAATTTAAACGGCTTTACAAAGCATGTATCTGTAGAAAAGGAAGAGCTGGATGTCGACCAGTACGAGAAACTCAAGGAATATATGTCAATCAATAGTGCCGTATATGTTAATACCCCGGCTGCTTCTGAGGGTGCTCCCATATATTCGGAAGGAAGCAGCATAATAAGGCAGGAAAACCCTGTTTTTGATAAAAATGTCCAGGCTGCAAAACAAGCAAATTATTGCCTGGAGCATCTGCTCACCATTGAAGACAAAAACAGGCATTATGAATTGAAGATAGACGACTATTACCGGGCCGAACCCTTAAGGCTTGAGGTGAAGAAATACAGTGAAGCAAAAATGAATTCGGATGCTCCGCTGGATTTTATAAGGATTGAAAACGAAAGTGATCTGGAAAGCTTTCTTGAAGAGGTGGATTACTTTATTTCAACGGGAAGATTCAACAAGTCTTACCTGATACCCAGCTTTTTGGTGGATTCCTGCCGCTGGCTGGACAATTGTTCTCTGACAAAGCTGCCCCGTTTCAGACTTGCTGATGATAATCAGATATTACCATGCCTTGACTGTAATAAAAGTGTGGGAAGCATTGATGATATGCAATTTGATGTAATTCAGCAGACCTATGTTTTGACGGAAGAAGAGCAGTTGAAGAGGGACTGTGATTCCTGCACTGCTGCCGACTATTGCTCAAAATGTGCCATGCTGCCTGAGTTTTTAAGCAGTGAAAGATACTGTGAAATTCGTAAGCAAAGGCCATATATATCTTATTATATAAACATTGTTAATCTTTTGAAATTCCTGAAAAGGAGTACAGGCACCTTCCGGGATATAAGAATAAATGATGTCATGGTTTCTTCGAAATACGTCTCCTATTATACCGGTCATGTTGATCATATAGGAGAAACGGAATATTTCCACCAGTTTGTCAATCTGTTCATAATAAATGGAACTCCTGTTTTCTACATGCCCCTGACCGGCAAGGTATATAAATTGACCGAGCATCTGGCTGTTATCATGGAACTTATGTTTAAGGGCCTGTCTGTAGATGAGATTAAGGGACATCTCAGAGATATGTATAAATTGGGCGATGATCAGATAATAAAGGATTTCAACGCCGCAGTAGAATTATTCGCCAATACCGGAAGCTTGAAAAGGGCTGTCATATGAGGTACTTTGGGATATTCCAGCAAATAAGTGAGCTGAAGCTGCCCTTTTGTGAAGAAAATGACCTGTACGAAGCCTTTTATGCCGATTTCTATGACAAGATCATGGAAGGTATATTTTATGATTTGGATTTGTACAAGGCACAGGCTGCGGTTACCGGAAGAAATATACTGGAACTGGCCTGTGGGTCAGGCAGGCTGACGGTTCCGCTGGCGGAAGCAGGGTATTCAATAACCGGTGTGGATTTGTCCGGGGATATGCTGAATATTCTGGACGGCAAGCTAAGGGGCAAGTCCAGCCGTATTCGTCAAAGGGTGGAAGTCTTGAATTCAGATATGCGGACCTTCCGCACGGACAAGAGGTTTAACCTGGCGATTCTGCCGGTAACATCCATATGCCTTTTGGAAAACAATGAAGATGTTGTTACGATGCTGAATAACGTATATGAGCACCTTTGTGACAGGGGCAGGTTCGTTTTTGATATCAGGGTCTTTGACAATCCACAAACTGCAGCCGGTCAGGCAAATATGATGGGATATACGTGGGAAACCGGCAATAAGAAAGTATTTGTAATGATGCAGGAGTGTTTTTATACATTGGAAGCAAAAGCAGTAGTAAACTTTTACGGAGAGATAGCAGAGGGCGATAAAACTGCCAGGAAGCTTGGATGTACCATAAAAAGGCTTATTACCGAAGAGGATGTGGAGGCGGCAGTTAAAGAAACAAGGTTCTCAATCGCCAAAACCAAGGTTATCAGGCTATCACCGGATGAGACAATGAAGTTCTATATACTGGAAAAATAGGTGGACATACATATGGATAACAGTTACAACATTGAGGATTATCCGATAATACACCCTTTGCGCTTGTTCAGTTATAAGCCGGAGTTTGTGGATATTGCAGCAGGTGACGGCATTTATGTCACCGATACCAACGGCAAGAGGTACATAGATGCCATCAGCGGATTATGGAATGTATCGCTGGGCTATAACAATAAAGACATAAATAAGGCTATCATAGCACAATTGGAGAATATTTCCTTTGTCAATCTATATGCAAGCGGAAACCCCACTACACTTGAGTTCGCCAAAAGACTCATACAAACGGTTCCACGGGAACTGAGCAAAGTCATATATACCTGCAGCGGTTCCGAGTCTGTTGAAGTTGCAATCAAAATTGCACGCAAATTCCATAAATTATTGGGCAAGAGCCAAAAGAAGGAATTTGCAGTTTTAGACCTGTCTTATCATGGGACAACTTATGGTGCCATGTCGGCAAGCGGAATGGATAATTCCTGTATTGAGGATTACGGGCCCTGGGTAGAAGGCTTCAATTTACTGTCAACACCGTTTTGTCTTTGCTGCGGCGGGAATGACATGGCTGGGCAATGCAGGCGGGAGGCGCTTGAGTCGGTAGAGAATCTGTTCAGAACAAGGGGAGACCGGTTGGCCGGCATCATTCTTGAGCCGGTAATTGGCTCAGGCGGGATAATTCCTTTGCCTGACTGGTATATACGGAAGGTAAGAGAGCTCTGTTCCCAATACGGCGTTTTAATAATTTTCGATGAGGTGGCAACGGGGTTCGGAAGAACCGGAAGCTTGTATTCCTTCCAGCAGTTGGGGGTCACTCCGGATATCTTATGTTTGTCCAAGGGTATAAACAGCGGATATATTCCAATGGGTGCGGTAATTATATCCGGTTATATAAATGAGGTCTATTCAAACAATAACAGCTATATTGAACACTTTTCCACACAAAACGGCAATCCCCTGGCCTGCGCGGCCGGGCTTGCAACGCTGGAACAGGTGGACAGCAGCCTGCTTCAGGATAAAGTAAAGGCTCTGGGAAAGCTTCTTGTTAAAACATTGGAGGATAGCCTTGACGGAAATTCAAATGTTCTGGGTATCAGAGGCGCAGGACTGATGGCAGGAGTGCAACTGAAAGGTCCGGGCAGCAATTGTCTCACCTCCGGACAGATATCCGAACTTTATAAAAAGATACGGAGCAAGGGGCTTATAGTATATCCGTTTTATATATATCCTAAAATATCAGGTTTTAGCTTTTTTCCTTCATTCATTTCAACCGAACAAGATATATTGAAGATGGCAAATATATTTTGTACAGAGATCAAGCGTTTCAGATTTTAATCAGGATATTTTTGTCCTTTTTAAAGTAAGACTGGGGAGGAGGTGATACATATGAATATTTCAGGATTGAATCTAAAGATGGAAGAACTTGAAACCTGTGAAGCTTTGGGCGGCGGAGAAACAACCGTCGGAGCCATCGTCGGTGTAGTTATCGTTGGCGGTTTGGTTTACGGAGGAGTTTGTGCCGTTTCAACTTGATTCCCGGTACAAAGCAAAGGAAATTATCTTAAAATACGGGAGGTGAAAGCAATGGAAACAATGAAGATGAGTCTGGCAATTGAGGAACTTGAAAAAGTTGATGCTGCCTGGAACTGGAACGACTTTTGGGTTGGTGTAGGTATCGGAGCAGGAGCAGCCGGAGCTGTTGCAGGAAGTTATGCTGCAGTTGTAGCGGCCGGAGCTACATAATAAACCATCTGTGTGTCAAGGCTGTAGGCAAACATTGCTTTACGGCCTTGACTACAGTATTCTATTTTGTTCAGAGGTGGAATAAATGAGTTCATACGGCAATATTGAAATCGATGACCTTGGCAATAACATGTATCTTGTGAAAAACATCCATACATCCAAATATGTGAAACTGGGAACAAGAGAAACTAAATATCTGACTCATTTAATCGGAGACAAGGGGAATCTGGACATTGAAGCAGCAGAGACCGGATTAAACGAGGAAGAACGTAATTACCTGAACGGCAAGTTTCTGGAGTGGGGGTTCCTTTCCGATGGAAATGACCAGGACTCAAAGGCCGGTTCCCCAGGCAAAAGATTTAAAAATTTTGTAAAAAACAATGACTTGACCAATATAACCGTGGCTTCATTAAATCCCGATATGTTTCTGGACAAATGCATGCCGGTTATTAAGGCACTATTGAGCCCGGTGGCCATGATAATATATTTCCTGCTTTTTTTATTAGGCTGGAAGGCGCTGTCAATGAATTATTACCTTATGAATGATGTTGCCTTTAAAGGGATATCCATAAGGAACGCTATTATTATTTATATAATGCAAGTAATCACCATAGGCTTTCATGAACTGGGGCATGCCATCACTTGCAAATATTATGGAGGCAAGGTAAGAAAAATGGGAATAAAACTATTTTTTCTATTGCCTGCCATGTATTGTGACATCAGCGAGATTTACACATTCAAATCCAGAAAAAAGAAGATGCTGGTATCGTTTGCAGGTGTACTGGTCAATTTTGTGGCAGCCAATATCGCCTTGATTATTTATGCATTATTAAATTATTTCCATGGTATTAACTCGGCAGTATTAGCCATATATTATTTTGTGAACATAGGCCTTGGCATATTCAACCTGATTCCGTTTGTAAAACTGGATGGCTATTGGATATTATCAGGGTTCGCAAATATTACCAATTTTATGGATAAATCCATAAATCTTCTGCTGAAATTAATTGTTTCTCCTAAAGAGTTTGCCGCATTGGAAATCAATAATACCAGGAAGTTTGTCATGGTGCTTTACGGACTTTGCGTATGTGCTGTCAAGCCTGCCTTCTGGGCATACTCCCTTTACATCATAAATAGATATCTCAGTATGGTGTTGGGACAAAAAACAATATATCTTATAATTTTTATAGCTGTGTATATATTGTTTACCATTTTTAAGGATGCAATAAAAAGATTTAAAGATGTAATTAGCGGTACGGCAAATACTATGCCTTAAGCCCGTTACATAGATTTTTTCACTTTTTTTAAGGAGTTGATCAAGTGGGATTGGTTGTAAATGGACTGAGCAAGAGCTTTAATGGAAATGTGGTAGTGAAGAATCTTTCCTTTAGCTGTGAAGAGGGAAAGGTATTCGGGCTGCTGGGCAGGAACGGGTCGGGAAAAACCACCACGCTGAGAATGATTATGGGAATAATCAAGCGGGATAGCGGAGAGGTTGCGTGGAACGGCGAAAAGCTTTCCCGCCAGTTTGAAAGAATTGGTTACCTGCCTGAAGAAAGAGGAATCTATATAAAGGAAAAAGTGTCGGAACAATTGATATATTTTGCAACGCTTAAGGGACTCTCTCAAAAGAAGGCCAAAAGTGCGGTGCAGTACTGGCTGAAGAAATTCAACATTGAAGAATACTATGATCGGAAGGTTGAAACCCTGTCCAAGGGAAACCAGCAAAAGATACAATTGATTGTGTCTATTCTGCATGATCCTGAGATTGTCCTGTTTGATGAACCTTTCAGCGGTCTTGACCCCGTAAATATGGAAATTCTTAAAGAGGTCATAAATGAGCTTAAAGTAAATGGAAAGTGCATAGTTTTGTCCAGCCATCTTATGGATTTTGTTGAAAAATACTGTGAGGACGTGCTGCTGCTGAAAAATGGAGAAACCATCGTATCCGGCAAGCTTTCCAAAATAAAAGGCGATTATAACAGAAAAAATTTGATTATAAGAACCGGTGAGGATATAAGAGCTGTTCTGGACAAGAAGGGTATATTTGTATCGGAGGCTCTGGAAAACCAGTATACTGCCAAGGTGAAAGATGAGCAGGAAGCTCAGGGCCTCCTGCAGCAGTTGGTTGCAGATGACGTCAGTATACTCAGGTATGAATTGACAGAACCCACACTGCATGAAATTTTTATTGAGAAGGCTGGTGATTAGGATGAATGGTTTCATGAAGGTGTTAAAATATACATATAAGTCCCAGACAACCTCAAAATCCTTTATCATAACTACATTGATATTTATCCTCATTATTGTGGGCATGATGTTTCTGCCTTCAGTAATTGAAAACTTATCAGCAAATGACAAACAGGATATCTGCCTGGTGGATGAAACGGGCATATTGTCTGACAACCTGGATGGATTGAAAAATGAATTTGCCGAAAGCTTCAATTGGAATGTGGCCTCAAAAGATGATATGGACCGGTTGATAGGCAGGATACATGATGACAGCATTTATGGGATACTTGCAGTAACAGGCGGTAAGGACGGTCTGCCGGAAGCGGAATTCATCACAAAAAGGGTAACGGATGATAAGCATATAAAAGCTTTGCACGATTATCTGCAAGTGCGGTGGAGCAGTGCAGTCCTGAATAAATTACAGCTCAGTGACGAGCAAAAAAATCTTCTCACCAGCCGGGCGGGCTTTAAGGTGGAGCAGCTTGGGAAAAGCTTTGAGGATACCTACCTTCTGTCATATATTCTGATGATGATATTGTTTATGAGTATACTTATGTATGGTTCATCAGTTGCAGGCGGTGTCGGTTATGAGAAAAGCAACAGGGTAATGGAGATATTGATAACTTCAGTCAAGCCTACACAGCTTTTGCTGGGAAAAACCATCGGTTTGGGTCTGGCAGGCCTGACACAGTTTTTCTCATACATAATTGCCGGATGCGGATTTTATATGCTGTTTAAGCCAAAGAATGCCACACTTGGGGATTTGACCTTCAACATATCCAACATTAACGGACTCATTCTGGTTTATCTGGTGATATTCTTCCTGTTGGGATATTTCTTTTATGCCACCATTTATGCGGGTTTTGGTTCGATTGTGAGCAAGAATGAAGATCTTCCTGTGGTAACAATGCCGTTGGCCATGGTGCTGCTCATATGCTTCTTTATAACAATGTATACCATGACAAGCCCCGATGGGAGCATTGCCGTGATTTTTTCCATAGTACCTTTTTCTTCACCCATCACAATGTTCACAAGAATATTGACAACTGATGTGCCATTGTACCAGATATTGCTGTCAATATTCGTGCTGATTGCTTCTATCGGTATATTCGGATGGCTTGCAGCCAGGATATACAAGGTTGGAGTACTGCTTTACGGCAATATGCCAAAGCTGAAGGACCTTGTCCTGTTGGTGAAAAACGACCAATAAGTGAAAAGGGCATTGGATATTTGTTTTTCAGGCAGCTTGGCTAAAATAAGGAGATACTGCAAATGGCTAACAAGGTGGAAATAAGTTTACAGAACAAGAATGCTATTGTAACCGGGGCAGGCAGGGGTATAGGCTTAAAGATTGCAGAAATGCTTGCAAGGGCAGGGGCTTCATTGATTGTTACAGAGCTGGAGGACAGGTTCGACGACTTGAAAAAGAGTTCTCTGGAAATAGAAAATAATTTTGGAGTCAGGGTAATTCCCGCCGTTCTGGATATCCGAAGCCAGGAGGCTGTAAATAATGTCGTACAGTTGGGAATCCAGGAATTTGATCAAATAGACATACTTGTCAATAATGCCGGAATAAATCTATTGACTCCTTCGCTGACAATAACCAGGGAGCAATGGGATCAGGTACTTGATATCAATTTAAAAGGCACCTTTTTTTTAACACAGGAAGTGGCAAAGAGAATGATTCAAAGGAAAAGCGGGACAATCGTAAGCATTGCATCCCAGCACGGGGTTGTGGGCAATGAACTGCGGGCGGCATATTGTTCAAGCAAAGCCGGCATCGTGAACCTTACAAAAGCGCTGTCTTATGAATGGGCCAGACATGGAATCAGAGTCAATGCCGTCTCTCCTACATATGTGTTGACAGAAGTAAACGGTGACCTGCTGAACAGTAATGATTTTATGAGAAAAGCATTGCAAAGGATACCTCTAAGACGCTATGCCACACCTCAGGATATTGCAAATGCAGTTCTGTTTTTGTCAAGTGAATTATCAAGCATGATTACAGGACATAATCTGCTTGTAGATGGCGGCTATACTGCCGTATAGCACACTGTATAACGGGGGTTGCAATGAATTGAATAAGATACTGCTACTTAATTTACCTGTGTTTTCTGCCAGAAAACAATCCAGCAATACATTAGCCCAAACATATAATCCGCCGCTGGGCCTTCTGTATATCGGCACTGTTCTTGAGCTGAACGGCTATAAACCCGTCATAATGGATTTATGTGCCAACATAGCAAACTTGTCCGCTGTTTTTAAGACCATTTCTGAGGACAAACCGCTGCTGGTTGCCATATCAACCTATACTGAAAATATTGACAGTGCTGTAAATATAGCAAAGGCCATTAAAACCAAGTTCAAGGACATAAAGATAGTCTTTGGAGGACCTCACTCAAGTCTTGAACCGGAATATGGAATCCGTTCCAGATATGTTGATTTCATAGTCATGAAAGAGGGAGAGGCAACCTTTATTGAATTGGTACAGGCTATAGAGTCAAACCAGGAAATAATCAGATTTGAGGATATACCCGGAATTATTTACAAACAGCCGGACAAGGTGGTAAAAAACGGGTACAGGAAGGATATTACCGATTTGGACCTGCTGCCCATAGTTAAAAGGGAACTGATGGAAATCAGTTCGTATGGCAGGATAATTAACATAATAACCAGCAGGGGCTGTCCCGGCAACTGTATATATTGTGCGGCAACCGCGCTGTCAGGGGCTAAATACCGTGTGAGAGACACAGTAAATACCTTGCTGGAAGTAATTTTGATATTGAATACCTTTAAAAATACCAGGAAGGTAGTTTATTTTATTGATGACACCTTCACCGGGATACCCTCGAGAGTTGCAGATTTTATCGCCTTAAAGAAGAGGTATGACCTGGACTTCAGGTGGAGATGCGAATCGCGGGTGGATGTCATGACGGGTGAGCTGATAAGGAACATGGCACAAAACCAGTGCATAGGAGTTGTTTACGGTATTGAGAGCGGAAGCCAGCAGGTATTGGATACAATAAGAAAGAACATCAACCTGGTTTCTGCCGAGGAGATAATAGATGAATCCTGCAAGACAGGAATACATGTATGCCTGAACTTTATGCTGGGGCACTACTGCGATACACGGGAAACCATGGAAATGACGCTGGAGTTTATAAAGAGGATGTTCGAAAAGCACAGGATGGATGCAATGCTGACGTACAATACTCCATTTCCCGGTACCTGGCAGTATCAGCACAGGGACAGACTTGGACTGAACCTGATATCTGAAAATTACTGCGACTTCACCGTCCTTACACCAAGTGTTGAAACGGCCAATTTTACAAGAATGGATCAGGTTGACATGTATATGAAGGCAACGCCGTATATCTTAAGCAACGATTTTGGAATTGATACTGAAGAATAGAACCGTCAAAATGAATTTTAATACATAGAATCGAGGTATAAGTACTATGAAGGATTTTATGCTGATTGCCCATTCCTTTAAAGTTTCAAAGTACAATGACAAGAAGGTTAATTATTTCGGACCGTTAGGCCTGCTGTCCATAGCAGTTTTCGCAGAGCTTAACGGGTATGAAACCACAGTAGTCGATATGACACTCAGGCAGAATTCGATGTCAAAGGTGATTGAGAGTATAGGAACAGAAAAGCCTGTACTCATCGGTATTTGCGCCCACACCGAAAACATAGACCTGGTGCTGAAATCGGCAAAGTACATAAAAACCAAATTTCCGGACATTAAGATTGCTGTGGGCGGTCCTCATGCAAGTCTGGATCCAAAATACTGCATGAGCAAATTTGTTGATTTTGTCGTTATAAAAGAAGGCGAATCCACCTTTGTAGAACTTCTTGAGGCAGTGTCCTCAAATCAGTCGGTTATTAAATACAAAGATATAAACGGGATAATGTACAAGGAAGATAAGGCCTTGGCCAAGTCAAATGTCAGGCCTCCCATAGCCGACCTTGATTTGCTGCCATTAATAAAAAGAGAATACATAGGTTTTGAGGTTTACAAGAAAAGGATCATAAATCTGTATACCAGCAGGGGGTGTCCGGCAAAGTGCATATATTGTGCGGCCACGGCGTTGTCAGGAGCCAGCTATAGAACCAGGGATATTGACAACGTGTATCTGGAGATATTGCTGATAAATAACTCCGTCAAGCAGGAGCAGTATGAAATGTACATCATTGATGATACCTTCACCGCAATAGCTTCAAGAGTAGACAGGTTTACCGGGCTGATAGAAAAATATAAATATAAGTTTATATGGAGATGCGAATCAAGAATTGATGTGATAAACCAGGAAATGCTCAAGCGTATGGCAGCCTCGGGGTGCATTAACATACAATACGGCATTGAAAGCGGGAGTCAAAAAGTACTTGACGGCATCAGGAAAAACATTGATCTTCTGAAAGCCAGAGAAATCATAGACATGACCTATAAAAGCGGAATTACCATATGTACCAGCTTCATGCTGGGCCATTTCTGCGATACCAGGGAGACCATGCGGGAAACCGTGGATATGATAAGGGAGCTTTATGAGAAGTATGACAGGAGTATTGAGATTTTTCTTTCTTATAATACTCCGTTTCCGGGAACCTGGCAGTATACTCACAGAGATAAGCTGGGGCTGAGGATATGTGTTAACGATCATTCCGATTTTACCCTTACGGACCCTGTGGTGGAAACCGATAATTTCACACTGGAGGATCAGAGAGCAATATATTATGAGAATTATATCTATACATTCAGGAACACCAGAGAGGGCTTGGATATTCTAAGGTACAACCCTGAATGATTTCATACGGTAAATACAAGGAGGAGTTATGAATAACAAAGCTGTATTGAAAACAATATCTGATTTGAGTTATGCGGGAGAATTCTGCCATGGCCGGTTTGTAAAGGATGGAATAGTGCTGAAGCCAAGTCCGAAGTCCGAGTTTAAAATCTGGTGTCCCGTAAAAGAAGTAAAGTGCATTATCCTTCCCGATGGAAGAGTTGTGGAGGGGGATTCCATAAAGGACATATTCAGTATATTTGATGAAATGGTAGAGCGATATGGATAATATTTTGCTGATAAACTTATCTGGGTACGAGAATAAGGAGGCAAAAGCCAGCGAACGAATTGAATACAACCCTCCCTTCGGACTTCTGTCAATAGCTGCCCATATTGAACTGCACGGCTATAACCCTGTATTAATCGACCTGAGATGTGACAATCTGACCTTTAGCAGCATCAAGGAGATTATTAAGGAGAAGAAACCCATACTGATAGGCTTTTGTGCGTTTACCATCAATGTTGACAAGGCGCTTTTGCTGGCCAGAAACATCAAGGCTGCCTTCAAGGGTATAAAGATACTGTTCGGCGGGCCTCATGCGACAGTCCAGCCTGAGTATATTGCACGGCACAGGTTTATTGATTTTATAGCTGTGAAAGAGGGAGAATCAACCTTCATGGAGGTCTGTGAGGCGATAGTATCAAATGAGGAGACAATAAGGTTTGAGGATATACCCGGTCTTTTCTTCAGAAGAGACGAAAAGGTTTTTAAGAATAATGTTCGCAAGCCCATTGAAGACCTGGATTTAATGCCCCTGGTAAAGCGTGAACTGGTCGGTACGGAAAAGTTCGGCTATATGGTTTATATCATTACCAGCAGAGGCTGCCCCAACAACTGCATATACTGTGCATGCCCTGTGCTGGCAGGTGCCAGATACAGGACCAGGGACATAGATAATGTCTTTCTGGAGATTATGGATATTAAGCATATGTTGAAGGAAAAGTTCAAGCTCATATATTTTATTGACGATACTTTTACGGTTCTTAAGGAAAGAGTTGAGCTGTTTTGCCACCTGAACAGGAAATACAACCTGAACCTTATGTGGAGATGTGAGTCAAGAGTTGATGTGATTTCAAAAGAGATACTTCACAAAATGTCTGAGGGGGGCTGTATTGCCGTACATTACGGGATAGAAAGCGGCAGTGATTATGTTTTGGAGAAGATACACAAGAATATAACACTGTCTCAGGCAGAAAATGCAATCAAGCTTGCGTATGAAGCAGGAATATTGGTATGTCTGTATCTGATGCTCGGACATTACTGCGATACCCAGGAATATATGCAGGACACCATTGATTTTGTGAAGAGGATGGCTGAGGAGTACAGAGCGGATATAAGTATAAATTATAACACTCCATACCCGGGCACCTGGCAGTATACGCATATAGACAAGCTGGGTATGAGGCTTGTTTCAGGCAAGTATGAAGATTTTGCCTGTTACAAGCCAATTGTTGAAACCGACAATTTTTCCATTAAGGATCAATATGAATATTATTATAGAATCTTACCGTATTTGAATAAGTATAACTTTGGTATGGAAGGGTTTGGAAAAATTAATAAGGATAATCATTAAAGAGGGGTTGGAATAATTTTATGAAAAGAATAATTCTTAGAACCACATCAAATTTAAGCTTTGCCGGACAAATTATAGAAAATAATCTCATAGAGGGAAAGGGACTGCTGCTTAGAACCAATCCTCAGTATGAAATGAGTATATGGTGCCCCTTTGAGGAAATAGCCAGCATAGTGGTTAACGGTGAAGTTACGGATATAGGCAATATTCCGGAGGATATAGAAAAGTTCATGTATTACCAGGCAAATTGATTAAGCCGTTTTAAGGATGGGGGGAACCAAATGGCAAAAGCTGTTTTTTTTACTCTTCCTCACCATGGGCATATTAATCCCAACATAGGCTTATTGGAAGAATTGGTCAGAAGAGGAGAAGCTGTTCTCTGCTATTCCTCCGCCAAATATAAAGGCATTGTGGAAGCAGCCGGTGCCAGGTGGAGAGAATACCGGGTTGACCTGGAAGCTTTTTTCTTTAAAAAGGGTGAGTACGGCACTGATATCCCAGCCCAGGAAAATGAGGATATAAGATTCAACATCCAAAAGGCCTTTGAAGATATAGAGGCTCTGTTTGGTGTGGGAAGAGACATATACCTGAAACACTGCAAGGAAATCCTTGAGTATGGTGCTGACTATTTCATATATGATTCCTTCGCTGTCTGGGGAAAAATTTTTTCTGATAAGCTGGGGATTCCGGCGGTTTGCTGCGAAAGCCTGTTTGTAATGACGGAGGAAATATTTAATGCCCATATTGAGTATTTTATTGTGTATCTGATAAAAAATAAGTCCTTGGATTCAGTAACTCCGGCCGAAAAAAAGCTGGCTGCCGACTGTATGGATTACTACAGCAGAAGGATTCAAAGAAAATTGGCAATCAGGGATTTCAGTTTTTCAGGTTATTTTTATTCTGACTACCTGAACATTGTTTACCTGGTTAAAGAAATGCAGCCCATGTCTCATTGCATCGGCGATAAATTTGCTCTTGTAGGTATGGATTACAATACCGGTACGGATTTGCAGAACAAGAGGGAGGAAAACCGCACTCCGCTTATATTCATCAGCAGGGGAACAATTCATGGAAGTGAAGCAATGGAGGTTTTTAATAAATGTATCTCCGTTTTGGGAGGAATGGACTGCAGGGTAATAATTTCAACGGGTGGCTGTACTGCAGGTACACAGTTTAAAGATTTGCCTTCAAATATAAAGGTGTTTGATTTTGTAAATCAAAAGCAGCTCTTGAAGGAGGCGGACATTTTTATAACCCACGGAGGGTTAACCGGTGTAAGAGAAGCTATTTTCAACGGTGTTCCCATGCTGCTGTACCCAGAAACCACAGACCAATATATTGCTTCCCGACAGATAGCACAAGCCGGGGCGGGCATATGGCTGAAAAGCAAACCCTTCTGCTGTGCGGAACTGGAAAATGCAATTGAAAAAATCTTAAAAACCCAGGAATACAGGGAAAATGTCAAGCTGCTGAAAGCCGGATTTGAGTCGGCAGGAGGGTATGGAAGGTCTGTGGAGAAAATATTTGATTTCAAAAAAGCAGTTAATATTTTATAAAAATATGTTTTATAAGTGGTGGTAGAAGATGAAAGCATTAATATTGGCTGCCGGCAGAGGAACCCGTATTAATGGGGTACTTAACGGCAAAAACAAGTGCCTGACCATGGCCGGGGACAAACCAATAATCGGACATGCCCTTGACAAGCTTGGAGAAGTGAAGGAAATTGAGAGTTTTGTTATCGTGGTGGGCTATAAGGCCGGAACAGTAATTGATTATTGCGGTTACGAGCATAATGGCAGGAAGATAACATATGTGTTTCAGGAGGAACTCAAGGGGCTGGTCAATGCAATGGAATGTGCAGGAGACAGCCTTGGAGGGGAGGACTTTATACTGCATCTGGGGGATGAATTTTTTGAAGCACCGGATTATGCCGGAATGCTGAAAAGGTTTTACCATGAGGCTTGCTATTCGTTGATAGGCACTGTAAGGGTAAATAATACCTCACTTATAAAGAAAACCTATACTTTTTCTCATAATCAGGAGGAAGAAGTCTGTAACCTGATAGAAAAGCCTGCCCAGGTATACAACAATTTAATGGGCACCGGAAATATCATGTTCAGAGCGGGAATTCTGGACTATATCTCCAAAACGCCTGTTAATCCCATACGGCAGGAGAAGGATCTCACAGATTTGATTCTGACCGCTATACGTGACGGCAACAGGGTAAAGTTTTTTGAACTTGCAAAAAAATATGTAAATCTCAATATACCGGAAGATATGGAGGAATTGCAGGTATGGCTTCAGTGAGCCGGACCGGGCTTGCCGGAAACTTTATATGAAAGGAAGGATATATGGAAACCGCAGATATGATTTCTAATGGTACCAGGGATAAAGCGGAGTTTTGGAGCAGCATGCTGTCAGGTGAGCTTCCGGTTTTAAAGCTTCCATTTGAAAATAAAGGCGGCAGCAGGAAAACAAACAGCTACCGGTACTGTTCCCTTACGGCAGAGCACAAGTTGGTAAAAGATCTGTACAGTTTCGCAGAAGAACACGGTATTGCTGCCGATACTATTCTGCTGTCCGCATATTTTATACTTCTGGCCAGGTACACCTCACAGCAGGATCTGGTTATTGGAACCGCAAATGCAAAAGTACAGGCTGGGACTGCTTCACAAATGGAAAAACCATTGCCCATACTACTTCATATGGGAGAGGAAGAGAGTTTTATCCAACTGCTGGGCTCCGTCAAAAATCACCGGGATAAGGTGCGGCAGAACAGAGAGTTTTATGATTCCGTCCTGCTGAAGGATTATTGCTTAAGTGTATTGTTTGTTTCAGGCAGTGAAGTCCCGGATAATGCACAGGATTTATTCCGTCCGGAATATGGGCAACTGGGATTCGACCTGGCTTTTGAGGCTATACACCGGGATAATGGAGTTGAGTTCATATTTCATTACAATGGCAGTTTATATGAAAAAAGCTATATTGATAAAATGGCCGTCCATTTTTGCAGCATATTGAAATATGCCTTGAAGTGTCCTCGGGAAAAAATATTGCAAATGGACTACCTGCTTCAAGAGGAGAAGGAGCAGTTGCTTTATGAGTTTAACAGCACATATTCTGCATATCCCGGAGAAACGAATATTTGCCGGCTTATCCAGGAACAGGCAGCCAGGACACCTGATAATACCGCGCTTGTATTTGGGGATGGAGAACTTACATACCGGCAGTTAAATACCAGAGCGGATCATTTGGCAAGGCAGCTTAGAGAAGCAGGGGTGGAGAGGGATTCCATAGTTGGTATAATGGTCAACCGCTCCTTTGATATGATAATCGGCATTCTGGCCATTCTTAAGGCGGGAGGGGCTTATCTGCCCATTGATCCGGAATATCCCAGGGACAGAATAGGCTTTATGGTTGAAGACAGCAATATGCAAGTATTGCTGACGGCTTCCGGCCTGTTAAGCAAACTGTCCTTCCAGGGGAGGACCCTTTTGCTGGACCAGGTTGATTACAGCCACACATCGGATGAAAACCTGGAGCTGGTAAACCAGCCGGAAGACCTGGCTTACATAATATACACCTCAGGGTCCACAGGAAAGCCAAAGGGGGTAATGATAAGCCACATGTCCCTGAGCAATTTTATATTGGGTATGGCTCAAAAACTTGATTGCAGCAATTCCAGGTCAATACTTGCAGTTACCACCATGTGCTTTGATATTTTTGCACTTGAGATATATCTGCCCCTTGGCTGCGGCATGAAAGCAGTAATTGCCGATGAGCGCCAGCAGGTAAATGCAAAGCTTCTTGGTGATTTGATAAGGAAGCACGGTATAGACCTTATCCAGATGACGCCCTCAAGGCTTAAATTGCTTATGAGCAGTGAAAGCAGTGCAGGGAGCCTGAAATATGTAAAGGATATTTTGCTGGGAGGCGAGATCTTCCCCCAGGCACTGCTAAACCAAATACGCCTTAAGTCCGGGGCAAGGGTGATAAATGTCTATGGGCCCACTGAGACTACAGTATGGTGCACCTTCAAGGAAATCCGGTCGGAAGCGGATATCAGCATAGGAAAGCCTTTGGCAAACACCAGGATTTATGTAGTTGACAGAAACGATAAACTTGTTCCTGTGGGAGTACAGGGAGAATTGTGCATCAGCGGGGATGGGCTGGCCAGGGGCTATCTGAACAGGGAAGCCCTAAATGCTGAGAAGTTTGTAAACAATCCTTTTGAAGAAGGCGGGCGTATGTACCGCACCGGCGACCTTGCCAGATGGCTGCCGGAGGGGGATATTGATTTTATAGGAAGAGCTGACCGCCAGATTAAAATCAGAGGTTACAGGATAGAACCGGGAGAAATAGAAAACCAAATTGTGCGGTTCCCGGGCATTAAAAATGCATTTGTCAATATTGAAAAAAACGGTGCGGATAAAAGTGTATTATGTGCATATGTGGTTCTGGAGGGAAAGCTGGTCCTGAAGGAGCTACGGGAGTATCTGGCGGCAAAGCTTCCCGGCTACATGGTGCCTGCGTTTTTTGTAAAAGTGGGAAAAATACCGCTTACATTGAACGGAAAGATAGATTCCAAGAAACTTCCTGATTTTACTACGGAATTCATGAGAGATGAAAGCTATGACGAAATGCCGGAGGATGATATTGACAGGGCAGTAGTAAATATATGCAGTCAACTGCTTGGAATAACGGGAGTAAAAATAACTGACAACTTTTTTGAAATGGGTGGAGATTCTTTGGGAATACTCCTGCTGATTACTGAGCTGTACAGGCATTTTGGAGTGGATATAGGACACTCCCAGGCCTTTAGCTTTAAAAGCCTAAAGGAAATTGCCTGCTATATCAGGCAAGGCGGAGAGGATTCGGCAAAAGACCCGGAAATAGAAAGCAGTCAAAAGCAGGGCGGTATATACAATGTTTCATTTGTACAGGCAAATCTCATAAGGGGTATGGAGGCCTTCCGGGACCAAACAATCATGAGCATGCCTTTTGAAATTGATTTTGGAAATCCCATAGCTTCAGATAAATTTGAAGCTGCGGTCAATGAGCTGATAAAAAGGCACGAAGTTTTGCGAACCTCCTTTCACAAAAGGGGAAGCAAGTATGTCCAGATGGTACACCCCAAGCTGGACTATGGTGTCGAGTATTTAAACATAGGCACCCTGCCGTGGGAAGAGGCCGTGGGAGAAAATATAAAGCCTTTTGATATTACAAAGCTGCCATTGTTCAAATTTATACTGATGGAAAACTCTGAGGGAGAAACAAGGCTTTTCTTTAACATCCATCATTATATTTTTGATATTTTTTCCCTGACTATTGTGCTGCAGGAATTAATCAGCCTGTATGAAGGCAGGAGTCTGCCTGAAATTCAAGTACAATACAAGGATTATTCCCAATGGCAGATGAAAAAATTAAATTCCAGCGGGTTCAGGGAGCATAGGAATTACTGGGTTGGAATTTTTAAGGATGGAGCAACTGAGGTAAGGCTGCATAAGGATTTTAACAATCCCTTTCCGGGGCAGTTGAATGCAGCTATTGTCGAGGTTCCGCTGAATGCCTTTATGTCTGAACAGTTAAAAAAGACTGCCTTAAAAATGAATACTACAGAATTTGTCATACTATTTTCGGCCTTCAGCATATTTCTGGCAAAACAGGCTGCTTTGGAGGATATAACTGTTGGAACCTTTGTACCGGGCAGGACAAGTGCACAGCTAAGAAATCTTATAGGGTTGTATACCAATATTGTGGCAGCCAGAACATATCCTGCTGCAAGAAAAACCATACAACAATACGTCAGTGAAGTAAAAGCCTTTTTTGTTGAAATGTACAAGTATCAGGATTATCCCCTGGAAAGACTGCTGGAAGACCTGAGCCGGGAAAATTGCGAAAACTGCTATGAACTGTTCAATACAATGTTTGACTATATCAATTTTAACAGCGGCAATCTGCTGATGGATGGAAAGAATGTCGGGATAAGCTACCATGATGTAAGCAAGACGGCATATGACCTGCATTTCAGAATAGTCGAGTACCATGACAGAAAAATTCTGGCTTTGCAGTATAACGCCCTATTATTTAAAAGGGATACTGCGCAAAGATTCCTGTACGGATATATAGACTTGCTGACCAGGATATTTGACAGTGCCGGAAAAAAGATTGAAGACCTGAATCCGGCATAGTATGGCCGGGTTTATATAAAAATCAATGGAAGGAATGGTAGGAACATGGAGCATATGAAAACAAAGGATATTGCTGAACCTGCTATAAAACGCACTAAGTTTTTTGGAAGAATACTGGGAGTGATAACCTCGCCTCAAAAGACTATGGAGGAAATAGCCGGTAATCCCCGCACCCTGTTTCCTTTTTTTCTCGTTGCATTTGGGGCACTTATATTTTATGCAGTCAGGCTTCCCTTGTATAAGGAAATGATCAACAGGAGTATTGAACTTCAACTGCAAGACACCGGAACCCAGGTGGCAGGAGGGCAGGAGGGCTTTGTTCAAGCCGTGGGAGTAGCCGGAGGCCTGATAGGCACAAGTATTACTTCCGTGGTGATCTGGCTCATAACGACTCTGGCGTTTTTCCTGCTGATAAAGGTATTCAAAGGGGAAGGGACATTTAAGCAATATGTGTCGGTTATAGGCTATTCATACATAATAAATGCACTATATCTTGCAATCAGCCTTTGTGTATCCTTTTTCACAGACAGCCTTTTCTTTGACAGCTCGGTTGCAGGTATTGTGGATATATTTGTTCCTGATTTAAAAGGGAAGTTTGTATATGGATTCCTGCGGGGCTTTGATCTGTTCGGCATATGGCAGTATGCTGTAATGGGCTTTGGTGTGGCGGCTGTAAGCAAGATAGGCTGGAAGAAGGTATGGCTGGCAACCTCGGTTATTTTTCTGGGGTTCATACTGCTTAATGCCGGAAACATGAGCAATATGTGAAAATTGCAAGCGGAATGACCGCAGGAGTTGGAGCAATCTGGAGGTGGGATGATGGAAAATATCGATATAGGGATTTTCGGAGGGTCTGGCCTTTATTCCTTTTCGGAGGATTTTGAGGAGAGGGAGCTGGATACTCCTTATGGGAAACCAAGTGGACCGGTTTCTATCGGAAATTGCGGAGGGGTTAAGGTCGCGTTCCTGCCAAGGCATGGAAAAGAGCATCATTTGCCCCCTCATTTGATTCCATATAGGGCCAACATTTATGCCATGAAGCAATTGGGAGTGAAAAAAATACTTGCTCCCACGGCTTCGGGAAGCCTGAAGGCAGAAATAAAACCCGGAGACTTTGTAATATGCGATCAATTTGTTGACAGGACAAGCGGCCGCAGGGACACCTTTTTTGAAGGGCCCGCGGTAAGACATATCAGTTCCGCCTATCCATACTGCCCGGAACTGAGAAAGCTTGCAGCAGAAATCGGAAGAAGCCAGGGCGTCACTATTCATGAGAAAGGGACTGTTGTGGTAATACAGGGCCCAAGGTTTTCAACGGTGGCAGAGAGCCGCTGGTATGGCAAAATGGGCTGGGAGGTTATAAACATGACCCAGTATCCTGAGTGCTATTTGGCCAGAGAGCTGGGTATATGCTATGTAAATATTTCGCTTATAACGGATTTTGACGCCGGACTTGAAGGAGATACCCGTATCAAGCCTGTTTCAGAACAGGAGGTTTTTAAGGTTTTCAATGAAAACAATGAGAAGGTTAAAACGCTGCTTTTTGAAATGATCAGGCAGATAGGTGCAAATGCCGGGGGTTTTGCCTGCGCCCATTGCGGACAATAAACCTCCAAAAGCCTGGCAAGGTATATGAACAAAAAGAGAAGACACTCACATGGCAAGCCTGTGAGTGTCTTCTCTTTTTTATTCTTATTATTCTTAAAAATATGGTCGGGCTTAGTTGCCGGTTAAACCGCTTTGTTAGCTCCTGACGGTATTTTCAAGGTTTTAAGGTTTTTCACACTGAAAATGATTACTCCGGCCGCCGCCGCAATGAGATAGCTTATATCAATGGAAAGCCATATACCCTGTATCTCCATGCCGGTATTCAGCAGGATATAGGAGAGCGGTATTCTGATAATCCAAAGGGTTGTAAGCGTTATGGTCATTGACAGCAGCGTTTTTCCGGAGCCGTTGAATATACCGTTGACAGCAAACATTATAAGCATGAATATATAGCCTATACCCAGGTATCTCAGGCAAACGGCACCGATATCCAGGACATCGGTCTCGTGAACAAAGGCCGAAAGAAGGATTTTTGGAATCAGGAGACACAGCAGGGTTATGACTACCGATAACAGCAGAGATATTATAATTCCCCATTTAAAGGCCTCCCTGACTCTTTCCGGCTTCTTTGCTCCAAGATTCTGACCGGTAAATGCCGCAGAGGCAGTTCCTATGGACATGGCAAATATATTGATGAGGGCATCCACCCTTATTACTGCTCCGTAACCCGAGGCTGCGGCAGCTCCAAAGCCGTTTACGAAGGAGGACATGAAGCTTCCGCCTATGGCAGTGAGGGCCTGCTGCATGATAGCAGGAAAACCTATTTTAAGGAGCAGTTTGGTCTGTACTTTATTCAGGTTCAATTTCTTGAAGCTTGGTGCCACAAGAGGATTTTTGGCCTTGACATATATCAGGCCTGCCAGCAAGGCTATGCCCTGGGAGATCAGCGATGCAAATGCGGCGCCGTTAAGTCCCATTTTAGGTACAGGCCCCAGGCCTATAATCATTACCGGGTCAAGAATGGCGTTGAGTACTGCGGATAGAGCCATTAGGATCATTGGTGTTACCGTATCTCCCACTCCTCTTAAAATGGCTATGTTGAGAATGAAGAAATACAGCACCCAACAGCCGATTAACGACACTTTCAGGTAAAACGACGCGCTTTCAAAAATTACTTCCGGCGTATTCATAGCCTTCAGGATATAGTCGCTGAAAATAAAGGTAATTGCTGTTAAAACAGTATTCATTACAAGAGCGAGCCCATACGAGGCTCCAACCAGCTTTTCGATGGTATCGAAATTTTTGGCACCGAAATTCTGTGCTATGAGTATTGTTGATGCCATAGTAGCACCAAAAGCCACCGCTATAAGTATGTACGTAATTACAAAACTTACTGCTGTGGCTCCTACGGCAGTCTCACCAAGCAGGTTACCTACCCAGACGGTATTAATGATACTGTAACCTGTGTAAAGGAAGTAGCCGATAAATGTCGGAATAGCGAAATTTATTAGACGCTTTGGGACACTGCCTGTGGTTAAATCGTTTCCTGTCTTTCCCATTGATATTCTCCTTTTCATCATGATAATGCTGCACTTGTCATTTACAGTTAGGCTGAAATTGAGATAACAGCTAATTTTATTCAATTTATAGATTAAAGCTAGATGTCATGACAACTTTAAATAGTTACACCTAAACGAAATTTCACTATATTAAATGCATTAGCTATTTTATAACAGGGACATTATTAATGTCAACAAGAAATATACATATATTCAATATATTATATAATAAACCATAATATGTAATTTAAGCGGTGCATGTGTGGTTATGCGGGCTTTTCAGGCGGTTTCCACATTGTTTCTCAAAATTATAATACAGATTTCAATATAAGAAATGAAAATTTTGTAGATAGAGAAAAAAATATTATTTTGTAAAATTTGTATTAAATAATTGACAAATTATTATTGACAATATGGTAAACAAATGATAAAGTTGTAAAAAAATCAATAATGGTAAAAATATGACAATAATGTGCCAAAATGGATAAAAGTATCAGGTATGAATTATGCTGTCCTATGTCACCCGCTTTGCTTTATAAGCGGTTGCCCTCAGACGGTTGATTTATAGCTGATTAATCATTTTTCGTGATGATTTGCTTTTTATCACATAACCTAAACCCTGACAGCCTGGGTCGCTGCATAATCAAATTTGTTACAAAACCTGCTTCAATTATATCTTTTAAGCTAGGACTATTATTAGTAATGAGGTGATGGTATATGTATAACATTGTAGAAAATCTGAGGCAAGCAGTGGATTACTGCAGAAACAACTCAGAGTTTTACAGGAAGGTGTATAAAAATCAGGAGAGCACCGGGTTTGATTCCATTGAAGAGTTTGAGAAACTGCCCTTTACCGGAAAGAATGATTTAAAGAGATTTTATCCCTATGGATTTATGGGCTGCAGCCTTGAGCAGGTCACAGGCTATTATGAGACAACAGGTGATAAGGCCGATTTAAACAGAAGCAGCAGGTGTTCTTCCCTGTTTACAAGAGATGACCTTGAAAGAGACCTTATCAGAAGGGCATCGGGTTCAATGGATTTCAACAGCAGGGATGTGGTGTTCAATTCCCTGTCGTATGCTTATTCCTGTGCAGCCATGAGTTTTCATAATGCGGCTTTGAGACAGGGTGCAATGGTTGTCTCCGCCGACAATGAAAGCAAGCTCAGCAATTATAGAAAGCAAGTAGATATTCTGACAAGAATAAATCCAACTGTAATTATTACAGCATATCCGTTTATCATTTCAACAATACTCCAGATTATGGGGGAATCCACAGAAAAACTCACAAATTTGAGAGCAATACAATTATCAGGTATGCCCCATTCTCCAAATGGTATGAAAAAAATATCCCGGATATTTAATGGTGTTCCTGTTTACAACACTTATGACATGGTAGAATTCGGAGCTGTTTCAACAGTTTCCACCGACGGGGCCGGCCGCATATTTGACGATTTCTATGTGGAGGTTATAAATCCCAAGACCATGGAAGTGATTAAAGAGGATGGTATAGGAGGGGAAATAGTCATCACATCCCTGAACCGGCAAGGCTCTCCCTTGATAAGATATAAAACCGGGGATATAGGCAGGCTGTACAGAAACGGTGAAACTCCCTATCTGCAGGTGCTGGGGCGTTTCAAGGATCTGGTGGAGTTCAAGGAAATAAACCGCCGGTTCACCCTTTATAATTTTGAAGATGTCTTCTACAGGCATGAAGCTGTAAAAGGGATGTACAAGCCAAGATTTGTGGAGGACAAATTGACCTTTGCAATTGATACCGACGCTGATAATAAGGAAGAGGTATCAAAGGAAATCCAAAAAATGATAAAAAATGAACTGGAAATTGATGTGGAGATAGAGGCTGTTAATACAGGTATGTCCAGAAGGGAATTTTTAATGGATAGCGGTTCGGATTCAGTAAAAAGCCTTCAGACTATAGAAAACAAAAAAAATGAATGGCTGATTACATATTAAGGCACAAAACAAAAAGGACGTGAGGTATTCGTATGAAAAACATGATTGATTATTTTGAGACACAAAGGGAAGTATTGAGCAGCAGAATCGTTGATTTGGGAAACGGCTCCGCATTTTACAAAAGGCTGTTGAGGCGTACTGTGAAGAAAATAGAGTCAGGAGAACAAATTGACTTTGCATTTTATAACGAAATTCCCCGAACCACCAAGGATGACTTGAAAAGGAATCACCCCTTCGGATTGCTTAAAGCTGATAAATCCGAAATACGGGGATATTTTGAATCCAGCGGCACCACCGATGAATCCATCGGAAGCAGCAAGACCTCTTCCCTTAGAACAGGAAAGGACCTGGAAAGGGATTACATAAGAAGGATTCCGGAATGGATGACCGGTGTTGAAAAGGGTGATTTTGCGGTTATACACCTCCCATATGCATTGACAAGTTCAGGTGTGGCTTTCCATGATGCATTGAGCAAACTGGGAATTGTACCTGTGGCTCTGGACCAGGGACATTCCTTCAGCAGCTATACAAGGGTATACGATCTTTTAAAGACCCTGGAGGCAAAGGTTCTTGTCTGTTCCAACCCGTTGCTTTTAAGAGATATCATTCTCTATGAGCAAAAGGAGGATTTGTTCAAGCTTCCTTCATTACAATACATATTAATGGTGGGAACCGCTTTCTCAGAGAAGAGCCGCAAGCTGATAGAGGAACGGTCCGGCAAAAAGGTGGGACTGTTTTATGGAATGAGTGAATTCGGTGCCATAGGTGTTCCATGCTCCAAGGGACATGTGCACATTCATCCGGACTTCTTTATTGAGATACTTAACCCCAACAATACCGAGGAGCATTACAGCCAAAGCTCATTGGGCGGAGAAATGGTCCTGACGGATTTAAAATCTGAAGGAACTCCATTTTTGAAATACAGAACCGGTGATGCCGGAAGAATATACTTTGAGGAATGCGGCTGTGAAATGAGTACTCCACGCATTGAGGTTTTCGGAAGACTTAAGGATGTTATCAAGGATAATGACAGATTGCTGTTCCCCACAGATTTCCAGGACCTGCTTGCCGGTCTTGAATACACCTCGCCCATACATAAACTGGTTGCCAAGGGTGAAGAGGAGATATTGCTGGAATTGCATATCCAGCAGTCCACCGAATCCAAAGAAGAGCTGGATATTATCGAGGATAGGATAAAGAGCTTAACAAATATTCCCATATCTATAATAACCTATAAATTCGGAGAGCTGTTTGAGGACATCTACAATCAGGGTTTCTACAGGACCACTCAAAAGGTCAAGACAATGTCATTTCATGATGAGAGGAAAGGCGAATGGATAATTACTTATTAAATCAGATCAATGAAACCTTTATAGAGAACTGGAATAATCATTTCTCAACCCACATCAAGACCAAAGCTGAAATGATAGAGCAGTTGAGAAGGCAGCCTCCGACCCGCAAGATTGACAGGGAGCTTAAACTATCCAGCAAAGGGAACCTGTGCTTTTTTACCAGCGGCACCAGCGGCCAGGAGACCTTCTTCCAGATGAATCCGGAAACCCTGTTTGGAAAATTTGCCGTTGGGCTGGGACAGATGTATGAGGAATTGTTCAATGTGAGCAATCACAATATCGCATCTGCAATACTGGCTTTTCCCATGGATGGCAGCCCTCTCGGACTGAAGCACCTGTTTGCGTTGCTGGAGCTGGGTGTGGATGTCTATCCGGGCGGAAACAGAAATCTTGATTTTACACCCCAACAGGTAGTAAACCTGGTACATAAAAAGGAAATTGAAATGCTGGTCTCCAGACCTCTGGAGGTAGGGGTATACGGGAGGCTTGCAAAAAAGTGGAATCTGGATACGAGCTCGGTAATGGCTATTTTGATGACCGGGGAGGTAATAGGAAAAAGGCGGCTCAAAATGCTGGGTGAATACTTTCCAAATGCTGAAATCAAGTCAGTATACGGACTCACGGAAATTAATGCGGGATTGTTTGCCTGTGAGTGCGGAAACTACCACTTCAGAACAAACGGTCAAACTGTAGTGGATCTGGAGCAGAGAGACAACAGCATATACAGCAGCATATATTTCACCATAATCCGGCCGGAACTGAGCGTCATAAGATATAACACAAGAGATGTGGGGCATATAGTGGAAAACTGCCCCTGTTCTCAGGGCGGACATGCATTATGTGTCAAAGGCCGGGATTCCGATGAAATTGCCCGGGATTTCTTCATTCTGGATTTTTCGGAGAGGCTGTATGAGTATGGCTATGAGCACAATGTTTTCGGTGATATAACCCAGGACGGAAAGTATCACCTCATAGTCAAAAGCATGGAGCTGATAGAGGAAAAAGTTCTGGACCAGTTGAAAGCCGAGCTTCCCAATGTTGTCATATCCAATTACCTGTTTGGGAATGAGGACAACTATATACCTAAAACAAAAAGCTGTACACTGCATAGAGGAGTTGAAAAATATGAGGTTCCCAATTATTGATTTTCACGCACATGTACCTTCACCGGAAATGTTTCTGGAGTATAAGCAGATCAAAGCGGACATCCCGATGGAAAAGGCAGTGCTGGTTTCGGGCAACATGCTGAATCCGGGACAACTGGGGGATTTTCTCAGAGGCTCCATACCACTGAACAGTGAAATGCCCAATAATGATTATTTATTGGACATCATCAGGGAATATCCCGAGGAATACCTGGCCCTGTTTACCGTCGACCCCAACTACCATATTGAGGAAGACCTGGTGCAGGCGCTGGAAGACGGATTTATGGGGGTCAAAATAAATACTATTGTACATAAGGTGGATTTTTACGACAAAAATCTCATAAGCCTGTTGACTTCCATTGAGCATACCGGTTGTCCCGTATATACACATATTACACTGAATCCCCAATCCAGCATTGAAGCTATGGTAGCCCTGGCCAGAAAATTTAAAAAGCTTAATTTCATTATAGGGCATATGGGCTTTTCCACATCTGACTTTGCAGCCATAACCGCCGCCGGGACAAATGAAAATGTTTATCTGGAAACCTCCATAGGCAGCCGGCTGGCATTTAAGGAAGTCCAGAAAAGGGGCCTGGTAAGCAAGCTTCTGTTTGGGAGCGAATTCCCCACACATGATCCCCAGATAGAGCTGGAGAAATTGAAATTGGTTTTTGACCCTTCGGAAATTGAAGCAATATGCTATAAAAACTCAGAAGCGCTGCTTTCATGGAAAAGACAAGGAGTGATAATATGAAGTTCGATTTGAGCAAAGCAAATTACCGTATAGAGGGAAGCGGTCTGCCGCTGTATCTCATAGGCGGGCAGTTTATGACCATAAAGGGCTGGCAGCCCACAATAGAGGACCTGAAAAGATTTTACAAGGTAATTGTTCTGGAATATCCAAATCAAGGAGAATCTGAAGTAAATCTGGAGTTCGACAACCTCAGGCTGTACTCTGAGTATTCAAGGGATTTTCTGGAGGCTATTGATGTTGACCCTCAGGAGACGGTGTGTTTTGGACTGTCCTTCGGGGCAAACATAATAAAGTCCATGACCTTTGACCTGGGACTGAAATTCAAGGCCGCCATACTGGCAGGAGTGTCCTCATACAAAATAAAGGATTACATAGTCGAAAACTATAAGCTCTGGATAGACATAATCAGAACCGGAGAGCTTGAAATACTGTCAAAGGTTATAAATCTTAAGCTTTTGTCACCTACCTTTGTTGCAAAGAGTGCCGGATTTTTGGATTTTGCCGCAAAGCAGATGAAGGAAGGCTATGAGAACAAAAAGGAGGCCCTGATCTGCCTGCTGCAGGCAACCATCAACTATCTCAATGAAATTGATGCAAATGCGGACAAAAACTTTCCTTATGATGTGTATTTTATTGGAGCAAAAAGCGATCCCATGATGCCCATAAATTATGTCCGCGAATATGCCGAGCAGCAAAATTCCAAACTCTATGAGCTTGAAGGCGGCCACATTATGACAATGGAGCATCCCTTTGAGCTTATAAGCATAATTGAGGACATTGTGTCCAAATATGACATTTAACATCATTTGTTTTATAGAAAAGGATATAAAGATATGGTCGTACTGGAGAAGCCAAACTACATAATTGAGGGTGAAGGCCAGCCGGTATTTCTGCTGAATGGCCAGTTTATGCCCATAAGCACCTGGGAGGATATCATAGAGGACTTGAAAAGATGGTATAAGGTGATAGCGCTGGAGTTTCCAAACCAGGGCTCATCTCCTACATACGGCAGCTATGTATCCATGATGGACTATTGTAAATACTTTTTGGAGTTTATTGATTATATAGGTATTCCGGCAGATCAACTGATAGTTTTCGGATTATCCTTTGGTGCCAACATTATCAGGATGCTGTCGTTAAAGATGAAGGTAAAATTCAAGGCCATAATAATAGGCGGAGTAAATCCCATATACAGGAAGGCAGCCAGTGTTTATTCCGAATACAGGGAGATATATTCCCTCATAGAAAGCAGAAGGATTGAAAAGTTCGCCAGGGAATACTATTCCTCTGTTTTCTCGGATACTTTCATCGGTGAAAGGGATGGAATAATTGAAGTATCCGCCAGAAAGCTCAGAGAAAATTATGAGCACAGGCCGGAAGCCCTTATTGCACTCATAAAGGCCTCGGAAAGCTTTTATCCCAATATGCACGGCCTGGAGGAAAGGTATCCCTGTGATACATATGTAATTGCAGGGACGCAGGATCATTACGTGGACCACTCCCTGGCAAAACATTACGCGGAAATCATCAATGCCGGTTTCTATGAAATAGATGCGGGGCATGCCTTCACCGTAGAAAACAACTTTGAATTTATGAGCATTTTACATGGCATCCTGCAAAAATACGATAATTGATTATAAGGTGGAAAGAGTATGGATTTAAGTAGTGTCAGATACAAGATAACCGGTGAAGGACAGACCCTGGTATTGGTTAATATGCATTTCCAGCGCATTGAGACCTGGGAAAAGATTACCGTGGATTTATCCAGGTATTACAGGCTTATATATTTTGAATTTCCAAACCAGGGAAGTTCACCTGAAAGAAGCGATTTCAACAGCCTTACCCATTACGCCCGATTTTTGAAGGAGTTTCTGGAGGAATTGGGTGAGGATACCGGGGACATGCTTGCGTATGGTTATTCTTACGGAGCCAATATCATAAGAATCATGTGCCTGGATCTGGAGGTTAAGTTTAAAGCCTTGATTATCGGCGGCATCAACCCGGTTTTGCTGAAGGACTATTATATCGAGCTTATAAAGAATTGGAATGCGGTACTTGAGGGGAGCGGAATGGAGGTCTTCGCCAAAATGCTTTGCTTGAGGATTTTTTCACCGGAATATGTATCAAAGAATCCCAGCGTGACCAATGTTCTGGTTAATGGCTTTCACAGGAATTATGACAATAAGCCCGAGGGCTTGAAGGCCATACTGAATGCTCCTGCGGTCTACTATCAGAATGAAGGCTCCAAGGCGGAAAAGTACTCATGTCCCGTACACGTTATAGCATGTGAAAATGATATGATAATCCCCTGCAATTTTGTTGAAGAGTATTCAGCAATAATAAAGGCCCAGTCCTTTCATGTTATCAGCCGCTGCGGCCATGATCCCATTTTTGAGAAATCCAGCGAGCTGGTCAAGCTGATAGATGATATTGCACAGCAATATGAAGATTAATTCTTTCCTTATTATATGTAAGCAATTTTGTGAGAAAAAGAGGGGGGGACTTATATGGAAGCTTATGATATGAAAGTTAAAAATCTTCTTGTGGAAATAGGCATGCCGGAAAATGATGCGGAAGATTGCATAAATTACTTGAACGGCAGGATGGGAAACAGCAATTTTATAAATTCCCTGCCATACATTGACATGTACATGCTGGAAGAGGAGGTACAGGACAGAATCCGGGCTTTGTACCTGGATGCCAGGAAAGGGAAGGCGGATATCTCGGGAAATCTTTTTAAGCTGTTGTTCGGTGTTGGAAAACAATCGCTGTTCAATTTGATCAAGCCCTATGAAATTTAATTTTAAAAGGTTGCTACAAAAACTATAAAAGTTGAAATAACAAGTGGGAGGTTTTTATATGAAAATAATGATACCGTGTGTATCTCTGGAAACCGCTAAGCTGCAAATTGCGGCCGGAGCTGATGAATTGTATCTGGGCTATGATACAAAGGAGTTTAATTTGCTTACCTATAATGCCAGGTGGCGTATAGCAACCGGGGAAGTTAAGACCCAGGTGCAGACAGTTGAGGAATTCAAGGCCATAATCGACTATGCACATGAGCGTGGGGTGAAGGTGTATCTGACTGCAAACGCAAACATTCTGATACCTACACTCCGGGACGGATACTTTAAATATATTGATACCTGCATAGAAGCAGGAATTGATGGGGTAATCGTTTCAAACATAGGTCTGGTGAAGCTTGTGAGAGAGGCCTACAGCGACTTGCCCATCATTGTAGGCGTTAATACCGTAACCCCCAATGTGGGACATCTGGACTTATACAGAAAATACAACGTCAAAAGAGTCGTTCTGCCGCAAAATATCATGCTGCCTGAAATAGAAGAGTTTTGCAAGCAGAAGGATATAGAAATCGAAATATTCTGCCATATCGGCGGAGGTAATATATGCGGAAGATGCACCATGAACCATGATCCTCTGGAAATAGACCTGTCATCGGGGTGCAGAGGAGGCTTTGAGGTTACCGGCTATGACGACAGCTACAATGGCGCCTGTGCGTATCTGGATGCCGCTGCCGATTGCAGCGTGTGCCACATAGACAGGCTTATGGAAATGGGAGTTACCGCCGTAAAGATTACCGGCCGTGAGAGCAACAACCCCATGGGCCTGTCAAAGATAGTTGAATTTTACAGGACGGTAATAGATGCAGTTAACGAAAACAGGTCGGTGGAGGATGCCAGGGAAAGCTTCAGAGAAAAGAACAAGGCAATGTGGGAGGGCTACTGGAAGCCTACCTTCTGTGACAGAGACAGGTGCAGATTTAATGAGACCCTGATAACCAGGTCGTACATATAAAAATAGATAAAGGATGTGGTGTTGAAATGTTACCAGTTATATCTGATAAGGAATTATCTGAAATCTTTTTAAGTGAAAAGCAAATGGGCATATATGAATTTCTTCTGGAATTGAACGGTATGTGCAGCTCCCTCAATAAATTGGATAAGCAGGTGGAAAAGCTGGAAGGCTTGCTGGAAACCATAAAAGAAAGCGAATACCTTTCCACTTTGTATGTGCTTGCACTGATAAAAAATGCCGACGATATGGGGGGCCTTGACGGTAAAGTTCCTGCTGAAAAGGCAATCGGGCACATAAAATACATGACAGGCAAGTTTGGAATGACTAACAATGTGTTGTTCGTTCATGGCTTGTGGCATCGTGATATACATAAGATTGCCCATGGAGAAATAGACAGGAATAAAGGTGCGGAATTGCTGAAAATGGTGGTGGAGAGCAGCGAGGAACCCGTATACGCCCTGGAGCTGGCAAAGGCTTTGTTTAAGACCGGACAGAAGCGGGAAGCGGCAGTGGTTCTCAAGGGTATTATTGAAGCCGGGCCTTCAGGAGATATGCATTCTCAAATCATAGCGGAAGCAAAAGTATGGTATGAACATGCAAATAAGGATACAAAGATTGAAGTAAGGATTCCAAATATCAGTTTTCTGGATAAGGTGCTGGACACCAATTGTTCGGTAATCAGTCTCGGAAGCGATTCCTGCCCGTATTGCCTGCCTGCCCTGGAGGATTTGGATACTGTCTGTAATACGGTGAAGAAAGCGGGAAAGGAGCTGAAGCTTGTAACTCCCGTGGTATTTCAGAAGCATTGGGATATGGTTTTGGAATATGTAAACACGGTGATTAAAAAGTATCCCGACCTTAAATTGGTTATAAATGACTATGGAATACTGAATCATCTGAAAAACTCCGGCTACAATATGAAGAATGTTGCCCTGGGACATGTGCTTTCCTATATATATGAAGAATGTCCCTGGTTTGATTATCTGCTGGAGGCCGAGGGCGATTTCCTGAAAAATTCAGAAGAAATAACGGTCTTTGACACTCCGGGTAATTTAAGCGTAATAGAGGAATTCGGAATAGGTGAGGTAGAGACCTGTATGATGCCCTTTGCGGTATCCTCCTTCTATGGTTTCTGGGAACATGGCTTTAATGTAAATGCCATGGTGGACATGATTCCGTTTACCTATGGAAGGGCATGCCACGGTGCAAGATACTATGGGAAGGAAGTTGGAAAGGACTGCTTCGGAGTATGTGACAAGATAACCAAGCTCCGCTATTCCCACAGGTGGATATTCCAGGAAAAGCAACTGGAAAAAATCAAGGACGTGACCTATGACAGGATAAGTGTCATGCATTCCTATGGAAATGTCATATATTCAAAAACAAATTATGAAGCGACAGAAAAGGATGTAAACAAGGTAGATGCCATTACAATAGATATAAGGCACTATACCGACGAGGAACTCAATTCCATTTTGCAGAATTACCTGCCTTTGACAAAAAACAGTTAAATATAAAATATAAAGTTTGAGAGGTGACAGGGATATGTGGCTGACAATGAACAAGGAAAAATACGGCGAATATTTTGAGAAAAAAAACCGGGAAGTAAGTGATTTTTTCAAGGTGTGGCTCAGTTATGAAGAGATACGCCAGATACAGCAAGAAAAGCTCAACGAGGTACTGCAGTATGTGATAGGGAATTCAAAATACTATTCCCAGACCCTGGCTGATTACAAAAACGTGGAGGTCCGGCTATCCGATCTGCAGAAGCTGCCCTTCACGGAAAAAAAGCACCTGCAGGAGCAATTGGAAAACATGCTCTGTATAGATTATAAGGATGCATTTGTGTACTGTGAAACCTCCGGCACCACCGGTAAGGCAGTACCCTGTCCAAGAAGCCCCATAGACAAGATTTTTGTAAATCTCAACTGGACCTACGGCTGGAGATATATCCTGGGAACTGAAAAAAAACATGTGGTGGGTATCTCAGGGCCCACCGAACTCTATGGAGTAGTTGACACCTTTTCAGATGTATTCAACAATCTTGGCCATTGTGTAGCTAAAATAAATCCCTTTGCCCACAGGCTGAATTTCAATAAGGCCCTTGAAGTAATGAGGGATTTGAGGATGACCATTTTCTGCGGTACTCCCACTGTGTGCATGATGCTTGCAAAAGCCTGCAAGACTTATGGTTTCGACATCAAGAAGGATTTTTCGCTGGAAAGGATATTTCTCACCGGCGAGCTGTGTTCAAATGAAATGGCCAGGAATATCAGCAGGATATGGGGAGCTAAAGCAATAAACCATCCCTATGGCTCTCAAGAACTATTTTCCATATCCACGGCCTGCAAGAATGACCATCTGCACCTGCTGCCCCTGGATTACATATATGAGGTGGTGGACTGCAAGACAGGAGAATACATAGGCGAAACCGGTATGGGGGAACTTGTCATAACCATGCTGGAAAAGGGGGCCAAACCTCTCATCAGATTTAAAACAGGTGATTATGTAAGAGTTGAAAAAAATGATGACTGCACCTTCCCTTCATATGTGGTGGAACCTCTCGGAAGGGTGAAGGACATATTGACTCTTAATAATAAGGAAGTAACTGCTTTCGAAATCGAGGAGCTCATAGTTAAAGAACTGGAAAGCTGCTTCGGCTACAGCCTTACCATTGACACGGTGGAGGACAGGGATTTTCTCAGAATAGAACTTGATCTGGAGGATTCAGGGATTCTAAGCAGGGAGGCCGAAAATAAGATACTCAGGAACATAAAGGAATATGTGGGGGTGGACAGTGAAATAGCTGTCAGCCAATTGGGCAGTGAAACTACCCTGGGGGCCAACATTGGATGGAAGGCAGCCAGAGTTCAGGATAAACGGATTGTTATGGACGCAGAGAAACTACTGGCTATTGAGATGGGTAAAAAAAGGATGATATAAGTATGAATAAGCTTGATTATATGGAGTCCTTGACAGGAGCATTCAGAAGCAAAACGGAAGAATTTCTTTCAAGCACCAGGAATACCTCCATAAGGCTGGGAACCCTGGGGGCAAAAGGCACTACAAGCAGCATGGCCGCCGAGTACATGCGGTCGGTTCTGGATGCCAATAATACGTCAATTGATATTGTATATTATGACACCTTTCAGGTAGTTCAACAGAACCTGCTGAACAGGGAAGTGGAGTATGCTCTGGTTCCCAATGCCTATGAGCGTGTTACGGATTTTTACTGGGACAATGCCCTGATACCGGTGTTGTATTTTATTTATGACACTCCCATGTATTCGGTGTACTCCCTTCCCGGAAAGTACGGGTCAGCTTCTGAGGCAGTACAAAATGACAGTCTGAAAATAGCAGCCTGTCCGGCAGTGTATAAGCTGATAGACATACTGCTTCCGGGCCTGGATACGGAGAAAATGCAAATTATCCAGGTTCCGTCTACAGACAGCGCAGCAAAGCACGTGGCCGCAGGCTTGTGTGATATGGCGGTGACCAACGAGCTGTGTGCAGGCAAATACGACCTGTCAAATGTAACAGAAATGTATAGGGTGGAAATGTCGTGGGTTGTATTTAAAAATTTGGCAAAAGGAAATAACTTATGAAATTATTAGAGTTAGCGAAGAGAGAAATTGACTCCATTGTTCAAATGTACATATTGCATGACAAGCACGAAATAATCATTTCCCTGCTGCCGCCCCTGGCAAAACTCAACAACCATGACCATGAGGCATGCCAGTTCGGGACAAGCTTTGAAAATGATTTTACCTTCTACATCAACAATGAAGGAATCCGGGTAAACAAAGACATCATTTATGATATAGGAGGCTGCGTACCTCACTCCGCATACAGCCCTCACAAGTTTACCATAACAACTCTGGACATAAAATATTTTTGTCAGGGCAATCCTGCGTCCGGCCAGGAGGGCATAAAAACAGAAGAACTGGTATCTTGTGCAGTAGCCCCCGGCATATACAGGCAAACCTATGAGAACAATGTGTTCGTATATGACACATATACCTATGAGGATCTGTGTTCCATGGAATTCAGCGGCGGAGATTATGACTATATCATTGCTTCGACGCCGGGAGTGTGTGCAATGGAGGATTCTGTGCTGGAGCTGGAGGAAATGCGCATATATGAGCCACACAGAAATAAAAATTATATACTTGCCGGCAAAGTTCCCGACACCAGGTTTGTATGCATAAGGTTCAAATAATAGCAAAGTGAGATGATAACAGCAATGGTTACTGATAAAATAATTGAATTCTTCGGTATATCCCAGCAGGAAGTCAATGGCTTTGAAAGTGTGGATGACAAGATAAAGTATATTTTTGACCTGTACCGGGGAAAAGTCTTCTTTGACGGAACCAAGAATTTCTTCAACAAGCGTATTTTCTACGCCCCGGAGGAAACCTTGGAGGTGCTGGAAAAAGGCTTCGGGCTTCACTGCCAGGAAATGATTTTTTTATTGAAGGAAATCCTTTTATATTTCGGCATAGAGGGAAGGATTACCCACGGAGATATATACGACTTTGACCTGGGAATAAAAAAAGACAGGTTTATCTCCATATTAATTGTTGACATGGGAGCTTACTTTTTTCACATAGACACACTGCATAAGGCTTTGCTGAAGATTGAAAAAGGAAAGGCTGTAAAAAGTGAAGATGGTACGATTGAAACCCTTGATATTTACGAGGGGTATTATGTGGTCAAGAAATATGACGGCGGCATCAACTTCTATTCTGAAATGATATTCAAGGATGTGGAAGAGCGGTTCAGAATTAACAGAATGGAGCAGACCTACAACAATTCCACAGTGCCCTGGGGGATAATCGCGCCTTTCTATTGGGAGGTAAATCCCGAAAGGAAGGTGCTGTACAACATATTGCAGGATAAGGTAAGGATAACCTACGGCAGAAATGTATACGATTATGACCTCCTGGAATGGGATATAAGTCCGGAGAGCAATTGGCTCTCGGACAAGCAGAAGCAAAAGGTAAATAAATGTATTGCCGAAATAATACAGAATATAGATACCTACATGGAGGTGGCAAAAAATGCCGCACCCAAGGTTGATTCGCAAATAAGCCATGAGACCTGCCTTTTTTAGGTGCTAAATAGAAAAGGTTTATCGCTGGTGCAGTGGATTACAGAAAAGATATAGGAGGTTATATGTACAATTTTTCAGAAGATCAGATAGCTGTAAGAAAAATGGTAAAGGAATTTGCAGAAAAATATGTAAGGCCCCAGGTGAAAATCAGGGACAAGCAGGCACAATATCCCGGGGAAATAACAGGTATTCTGGCCGAACACGGCTATAAGGGCGCAAACATACCCGAGCAGTATGGCGGAGCCGGCCTTGACCCTGTGTCGTCTGTCCTTCTGGTAAATGGCATAAGTAGGGTGGACTCGTCTCTGGGACATATTCTGGAAGTTAACAATTACGGTTTTTGCGAGCCCATACTCACATTTGGGACGGAGGAACAGAAAGAAAAATATCTGCCGGAATTCACCACGGGAAAAAGCGTAGGCGGTTTCGCATACACTGAGGCAGGAGGAAGCGATCCATCAAATGTAAACCTCACTGCCCGGGAAAAAGACGGTGGGTATGTCTTAAACGGCAGCAAGATTATGGTTACAAATGCCCGCTACTCCGACAGCATGCTTGTGGTGGGACGGACGGCAAAGACGGAAAATCTGTTCTATGGACTTACCTTCTTTATTGTGGATATGGACAAAGCAGGAATAACAGTGGGAAAGACAGAGGATACAATGGGACAGCGCTCTATAGAAATGTGCGAGGTCAGCTTCGAAAATTGCATTGTTGAAAAGGACAGGGTTCTGGGCAATGTGAATGAAGGCTTCAAGGTGTTGATGACACTTATGAACAAAATGAGGATATCCGTGTCGGCCATGGCGCTGGGAATAGCGGAAGCGGCTCTGGAAGAGGCCATGAAGTTTGCAAATGTGCCTTACCGTGACGGAAAGCCGCTGTACGAGATACCCTCGGTTAAAAACTATATTTCCGAAATGGTATCCCACATCAATATTATGAAGCTGCTGGTATACAGTGCTGCGGAATCAATCAAAGAGGATAATCCGGAAACAAGAATGAAATCCTTAAATACAAAACTGACGGTTTGCGAATATGCAAAGGACATCTGCGACAAGGCCCTGCAAATACACGGAGGCTGCGGGTTTATTTCCGATTATGACATAGAAAGGCTTTACAGGGATGTGAGGGCCACCACTATCTTCGGATTGACCAGTGAAAGAGCCAAGTCTTCAATAGCAGATATGTTTATAAAAAGATATTTGGAAAATGGTGATATATGATGTTTGAGGTTAATGGCGGAAGGCTTGCAGCAATCGCCTTGAAGAAGCTGGGTATAAACAGAATATTCGGGCTGATTGGCTATCAGGCCACATATCTTTTTGATGGCTTTGATGAAGAGGGCATAGAGATATTTGACGTGCGGCATGAACAGGCTGCAGTACATATGGCTGACGGAGCCGCACAGGTCACCGGAGCTGTGGCGGTAGCGGTGACTATCGGAGGTCCCGGCTTTACCAACGCAATATCTGCGGTTTTAAAGGCACAGACCGCAAACAGTCCCCTGGTGGTAATTACGGGAGCGGCCGAGCCCTTTAAAAGAGATATTGGTGCAATGCAGGAAATAGACCACTGGAATATGGTAAAGGATTATGTAAAATGGTCGGTTGAGGTTCCAACTGCACAGAGGATTCCGGAATATATATACAAAGCTGTCCAAAGGGCGGTCAATGGTAAGCCGGGAGTTGTGGTACTGGCCATGCCTGTAAATATTCTCAGTGAGAAAGTGCTTCTGGAAAACATTGATTGGCCCGGCGATGAAATTACCAAAAGGAAGGTAATCCACCCGGAGGTTGCTGATGTCAAAAGAATGCTGGACCTGCTGAGTTCTTCAAAAAAACCAATAATAATTGCAGGCAGCGGAATGCTGTATTCCCATGCCGAAGAGGAATTGAGGGCTTTTGTTGAAAAGTCGGGAATTCCGGTTTATACCATAAATGCCGGAAGGGGAAGCGTACCTGACGGACACGAGCTTGCCTTCGGACTTGGAAGGCCCTTGGAGGGCGGACCACAGCTATATGGCTTCAAGAATGCCGATACGGTGATAATTATGGGCCTCAAGCTGAACTTTACAATCGGCTATGGAAAGCCTCCCATATTTGACGCAAGACAGAATTTTGTCCAGATAGATATTGACCCTGAAGAACTGGGCAGAAGCGGAAGAAAGATAGATGTGGGGATAGTCGGAGACCTGGAGGAGACTTTAAAGCTGTTGTTGGAGGAAGTGCCCAACTTCAGCCTGCCTTCGTTTGATCAGTGGAAAGAGGAATTGAGAGCCAGGGAAGCGGAATATTGGCAGGAGTTTAATAAAACCTACCTGGGGTATTCGGGTGCTAAGGTAAATCCTGTGGAACTTATAAACTTAATACAGAGCGAATTACCTCCTGACTTTATCAGTGTCGTTGACGGATCAAATGCACTGTTCTGGGGGCTTTTGCTGTTAAAATGCACCGGAGCGGGGCATCAGCTAATAGGTCCCAGCGGGATATTGGGCCCCATGGGCACAGGCTTGCCGCTGGCACTTGGAGCGAAGGCTGCCCAGCCGGACAAGACTGTATTGCTGTATACCGGCGACGGTTCACTGGGCTTCAACCTGGCAGAACTGGATACTGCAATAAGGCTGGGCATAAAAATAATAATAGTGGTTCACAATGACGGAGCATGGGGTCTGCCCAAGGATACACAAAACAGACTTTTCAAGAAAAGGAATTATGCCGTAGACCTTGGAATAACGAGATATGACAGGATTGTTGAGGCACTTGGAGGCCAGGGAGAACTTGTAACCAGCAGGGAAGAAATTCTTCCTGCCATGAGGAGAGCTTTGGAAGCTGAAAAACTGGCGTGTATAAATGTAATTATCGAGGAAAGCATTATGAGTCCCGGCACGAGGCTGTTGTCCCTGATAGAAACGGATAACAGCGGGAAGGCTGATAAGGGATAAGTTTGCTACAGGAAGGGGGACGGATATTCATGGGAAAAAACTTGAAGGCACTGAGGCAGGAGATAGACGATATCAACTTATCAATATTGGATTTAATTAATAAAAGGACCTTGCTTCTTCAGCAAATAGGAAAACTGAAAGATGAATATTCAATGGAATACTTTGATACCGAGAGGGAGGCAAAGATGCTGGAGAATATATTCAATCACAACCGGGGGCCGTTATATAATGAGCTTGTAAAGGACATATTCAATTCCATATTTTCCTCGTCACTTAAATATATGGGGATTACCCGAGAAAAAAAGCTGCTTGTAAGCTCAAAATCACAGGAGAAGTTCAAGACCATCAGAGAGATCTTTGATTTGCCGGATGACTCCCCGATAATAGTAGCGGGGCCTTGCGCCGTGGAAAACATAGAGTATCTGGAAAAAATCGCCCGCTTCCTGAGAGACAAAAATATCAGATTCATACGGGCAGGTGCCTATAAGCCAAGGACCTCCCCCTATGACTTCCAGGGAATGAGGGAAGACGGTTTAAAAATACTTCACGATGTGGCCAAGGAATATCAGCTTTACACAATAACAGAAGTGGTGGACACAAGGGATGTGGAACTGGTATCCAAGTATGTGGATGTTCTGCAGATAGGCGCAAGAAACATGCAGAATTTCGAGCTGCTGAAGGAGGCGGGCAGGAGCACACGGCCTGTACTGCTTAAAAGAGGAATCAGTGCGACAATACAGGAGCTGATGTGTGCTGCCGAGTATGTGGTTGTAAACGGAAACAGGAATGTCATATTGTGTGAGCGCGGAATCAGGACCTTTGAAACGAAGACCAGAAATACCCTTGATATATCTGCTGTCCCAATCATAAAAAAGGAGACCGGCTTGCCGATTATCGTTGATCTGAGCCACTCCCTGGGAAGAAAGGATATAATAAAAAGTATTGCATGTGCCGTACTGGCTGCAGAGGCTGATGGAATAATGGTTGAAGTGCACCCGTATCCGGAGCTTGCCCTTTCAGACAGTAAACAGCAGTTGAATCTGGAGGAATTTGACGATCTGCTGAGTTCCATCAATAGAAATGTCAATGTCCTGAAATAATTAATCGGTTTTCAGCCGGTGGTAATTGACTTGGGCATTTTGCCCTGTGATGCCCGGGTATGCGGAAAGGAAGTTGAGTATTATTGAGAACGATTGTCTGCATTAAGCAGGTTCCTGAAACAAATGAAGTTAAAATAGACAGTGAAAATAATTCTCTTATCCGTGAAAAAAGCAATATGGCAATAAATCCTGTAGATATGTACGCCCTTGAAGAGGCCATACAGCTCAGCCGGGTTTCCGGCGGGAGCTCCACTGCAATGAGTATGGGCATACCGGAGGTTTCCGAACTGCTTAGAAATGCAATAGGACTGGGAATTGATGAAGCGGTTCTGTTGAGCGATATAGCCTTTGCAGGTGCCGATACTCTTGCCACGGCCTATGCACTGTCAATGGGAATAAAAAAGCTGGGAGACTACGACCTGATAATATGCGGCAGGAATTCCGCCGATGGAGATACGGGACAGGTGGGGCCCAGCCTGGCTGAAAAGCTTGGGATACCGCATATTACATGTGTAAACAGGATAATTGAGACGGAATCGGATTACATAAGATGCAGCCGGCTTTCAGAAAACGGCTATGAAATAGTTGAAATGTCTCTGCCCGGATTAATTACGGTTGTCAAGGGAATAAATGAGCCGCGGCTGCCGTCACTGGCAAGAATGATGAAAGCAAGAAAAGCTGATATTCCCATACTTACAGCCAGGGATATCGACGCTGACATAAAGCTTTGCGGGTTCACCGGCTCACCTACAAAAGTTGTAAGCACTCATATACCCTTAAAGGAGACCAACATTGAAATGTTCACCGGCAGTGAGGAGGAACAGGCACAATTGCTCATTGAGAGGTTAAATCGCCTGTTGTAAAAATATTTTATTTTCTGAGGACCATATGGCTAGAATATCTATATCAAATGAAAAATGTATAAGGTGTAAAGTGTGCATAGCCGCCTGCGCCTACAATATGATAGCTTTCAGCAATCAGGAGCTTGGCATAAATGACGGGTGCACCTTCTGCGGAAGCTGTATATCGGCCTGCAAATATGGCGCCATCACTATCACAGGGGAGGAAGGCCGCAGGCAGACTGAAAACGTGGCACGGTACAGCGGCGTCCTGGTATTTGGAGAATACACTGACGGCAAATTTTCGGGTGCGGTTCAGGAGATACTGGGAGAGGCCCGGAAAATCGCGGACAAGCTGGGCGTTCAGGTTTCAGCCGCCGTGCTTGGAAACCGTATGACAGACCCCGCAGGAGAACTTATAGCCGGGGGTGCCGACAAGGTATACCTGGTGGACCATCCCTTGCTGGAAAAATTCAATGACGATGTGTATACGGATGTCATAACTCAAATTGTAAATACCTACATGCCCGAAATATTTATTATTGCTTCCACCATTCACGGCAGTTCACTTGCTGCCAGGGTGGCATCCAGGTTGGGTACGGGGCTTACTGCTGATTGCACCGGGCTGGAGGTTGACATGGAGAGAAGGCTTCTCAGACAGACCCGGCCTACCTTCGGAGGTAACTTGATGGCGACCATCATTTGTCCCGGGGCACGGCCGCAGATGTGCACGGTGAAGCCCAGGGTAATGCAGAAGCTGCCCCCGGACTATTCCAGGGCGGGAGAGATAATCATACCCCGGGTTGATATTAAGGAGAGTTCCCGGCTAAGGATTATTGAAAGAATAGTCAGCGGCGGGATGGACTATAATTTAGAGGAAGCAGAAATAATAGTTTCGGTTGGAAGAGGGCTTCAGAACCCCAACAACCTTAACATGATAAGAGAATTTGCCAATGTGCTGGGAGCGTCAATAGGAGCCTCAAGAGCACTGGTGGACATGGGCTGGCTGGAGTACAGCCATCAGGTGGGACAGACCGGCAAGACCGTAAGGCCCAGGATATATTTTGCCTGTGGGATTTCCGGAGCCATACAGCACCTGGCAGGTATGCTTTCCTCGGAATTCATAGTTGCAATCAACAAGGACCCGGACGCTCCCATATTTAAAGCGGCCAATGTTGGGATCGTAGGGGATCTGACCAGTATCATACCCACGCTTACAACAGAATTAAAGAGGCTGTTGAAAAAATAACCGGAAGTCACTATGGCTTCCTTGTATCATTTAACAGCCCCCACAAAATTTTTATTTTTTAACCCTTCTCTATGTATCAGCCCGGATTTCTTACAGGGAAATCTGCTTCAGGCCGTATGCATCAAGCTCTTTTTTCAGCAATTCCAGATTGTTCAGGCTGATATCCACAAGCGGTAGACGGCAACTGCCCACATTCATTCCCAGAAGGTTCATGGCAGCCTTGATGGGTATGGGATTCACTTCGGTAAACAGGGCTTTTATCAGGTTCAGCGTCCCAAGCTGAAGCTTTCTTGCACCTGCCGTATCTCCTGAAAGGAATTTTTCAACCATATCATGAGTATCCTTTGGTATGATATTTGCCATGGTTGATATAACACCCCTGCCACCAAGAGAAAGAACAGGCAGTATGATGTTGTCGTCGCCGGAATATATGGTAAAATCGTCACCGCAGAGATTTACAAGGTCTCCTACCTGAAGAAGATTGCATTCCTTTAGTCCGGCAATATTGTCTATCTCAGATAAGGCTTTTACAGTTTCGGGATTCATGTTCAGATTTGTTCTTACCGGTATATTGTAAAGGATTACAGGTATCTTGACACTGGCGGCTATCAGCCTGAAATGTTCATAAAGTCCCTTTTGTGTCGTTTTATTGTAGTAGGGGGTAACAGAGAGAATGGCGTCGGCACCACTTGCCTCAGCAGCCTTGGACAGTTCTGCCGCATGCCGTGTGTCGTTGCTTCCTGCACCGGCTATAACCGGAATTCGTTTATTTACCTTATCCGCTGCAAATTTTATAACAGAAATATGTTCCTTGTCGGGAAGGGTTGAAGCTTCTCCTGTGGTGCCGCACACTACCACAGCATCAGACCCCCCGTTAATCTGAAAGTTCAAAAGAGCTTCCAACTTGCCGAAATCAATACCGCCGGAGGTAAATGGAGTCACAACAGCAGCGGCAGAACCTGTAAACACCGGATTTTTCATATAAGTCACCTCGCAAATGTAAAATAAAACCAGTAAAACCATTATAATACATAGGACCGTGAAAGTAAATTGACTTATTGTGCCCAGGGGCTTCAGGATTTGCCAAAAAGCAGCCGGACAGCCGGGGTTTCATACTGAAACCGGGCCCTGTTACTGCATATGATTATTTACACAAACTGCGGAAGTCCTGTATAATAATAATACATATTTAATTTACATATTATAGTATTATAGTAACAAGAGTTCTATGGCAATAATAAGAACAAAGAGGAATTTCAATATGACATTGAGCGAGGAATTAAGGTCCGGGCTTTCAGACAGAGGGGCCTGTGTTGTTGGATATGCCGACTTGTCAGGTGTCCCTGAAGAAAGCAGATGGGGCTACGGGTATGGAATAATAATTGCTGTCGAATTAACACCCTGCATTATTTCAGGAATTGAAAACGGCCCTACACCGGAATATTATGACGAGTATTTAAGAGTTAACACCCTGCTGAACAGTCTCGGAGAATATGCGGAGGGACTGCTTAAGAACAAGGGGTTTGAGGCTCTGGCATTAACTCAGAAGGTTGTTGAGATTCATCCGGAAACAAAGAGCACCCGCCTGCCTCATAAAACTGTTGCTACAAGAGCAGGAATAGGCTGGATTGGAAAAAATGCCATGCTGATAACCCGGGAAAGAGGCTCGGCAATCCGTTTGACAAGTGTACTTACAAATTGTCCGCTGGAAGCCGGCATTCCCATCAATGGTTCCAGGTGCGGCAGTTGTACCGTTTGCAGGGATTCCTGCCCGGGGGGTGCCATCACAGGCCGGGAATGGAACGTGGAAATGGAAAGAGCTGAATTGTACGATGCATTTAAATGCCGCAAGACTGCCCGGGAGAGGAGCCGAAGGATAGGTGTGGATGAGAGCCTTTGCGGACTTTGTATTTTGAAATGTCCATGGACTCAGCGGCATTTGGAAAAACTGCAGCACAAGACCTGACAAGTACTCTTTGTACCTATAAAATAATTTTGCCTGTTCAGCCTGATTCTTCAACTTATGCCCATCATCATGCCGGAGAGTAGATACAAAATCTCCCAACAAAAGACCTGAATCTATACGGAAGCCAAGCGGACAGACAATGCATCCCATTGATTGTTTCATTGCTTTTGTATAGGATTGGTCGGAGTTGGAGGATTTTTTTATTTCTTATTTTACACATAACTGATTTTAACTGGCAATACCGTAAAAGACTCCATGTTTTTCATAAAAACCTGAAAGGTTTCGCTTTATTTAATAATAATAAAATATTAAGTTAACAAAATTTTTTAGAATCCACCATAGTAAACCCAATATATGGTAAAAATATACTAAATATTACAAATAATACATAAATAAATGAGAAATGGGAGGTATTCCAGTGATTACCTATAAATTAAAAAAAAATACGCAGAGATAAAGGTTTAACACAGAAACAACTGGCACAAATTTCAGGAGTAAGCAAAAGCATGATATGTGCAATTGAAAATGCACAAAAACATCCTACAGTTCCGGTAATCTACTATTTGGCCCGAGCTTTGAAGGTTGAAGTAACACAGTTATTCGAGTATTCAGCAAGGTGATAAACCTTGCTTTTTTTGATGCCCGTACATATGAAGTCAATTACCCCGAATAAATCGCATAGTATTATATTCATGGGCTTTCTTTAACAATGGACTAAAGCCGTAAGACTGATTAAAACCCCGGTGTCACAACAGTACACCGGGGTTTTTCAGCAGCATTTGAGTGCTCAAGTGGTCTGTAACATCTGAAACCATTACCAGCCAAGTGCCTGAATCATTTTTTCAGCATATCTCTTGCCCAGGGTAACCTGAGAATCATGGCCGAAATGCAGCTTCCATTGAGTATCGGAAGGGTCTACCACCAAACCGTTTGCAGATACTACAGAACATTTTTTTACTACCGACGGCAATTTGTTTACCAGAGTATTGTGTCCTGCACAACTTCCTGTATAAAGCAGTTCACCTGCAATAAATGGAATGTCACCGAGATTCAGATCCTTTTTCAGGTCTTCAACCAGGGTATTTACCTTTCCCGGCCAACTGGCATCTCCGTTATTTGATTCGCCCTGATGGAAGAGGATGCCTTCGATGACTCCTCCCTTTTGCTGTGCAAGTTTCGCACGGTTTACAATCCAATTGTATTTGCTGCCTCCCGACTTAAGGAAGGTCTCGATTCTTTCACCGTTGATTGCACAAGGTACAAGACCTATAGTATCGCCCTGGGGCACTTTGTTTATAATAGTCTTGGCAAACCAGTCACCAGGTCCGATAGCGCCCTGATAGGTTGAGTGCAGCGGCGGGCAGGCTACATCCCACTGGTCTGTTACACGGCCGAGTGCGGGATTGTTGTCATAGCCCAATACAAGTATCCGGGGATCTTCAACCATGTCTGACGCCTGTGCCTTGGGATAGCCCTCCATATTGGACTGTCCCAGCAGCAGGAAAACGTGGAATGTAGGTTTGGTTGGAGTATCAACCGGGAACTTGTCTATCTGCCCAAGCAGGAATTTCTTGAGCAGTGCAAAATCCAGTGCCGTGATGCTGCCGTCACCATCTACATCGGCTGCTACAGTGTTTGTGATGTATTTGGTGCCCAGCAAATGCATTTTCATTGCTGCAAAGTCCAATGAGTCAACAGTCCCATTTGAATCAACGTCTCCGTAGATCTGGGCTGCCTGGGCACTAAAACTGAAGATACTCAGAAGCAGAGTTAGTGCCATTAATAATAAAAACCTTTTTTTCATACAAACCTCCTCTAGAATTTGGTAAAATAATGAGAGAACCTTCAATTGAAATCTATAGCCAATTTCCAATTGACAAATGATAAAGTAATAATACCTTTGCGGCATTGCTTGAATGCCAATGCTAAAAGGTAATATACGGTTTTGAGTTCAGTCTTGAAAATACATAAGAAGCCTGTCCTGAATCTAGGTGTTTGAAATGAATAAAGTACGATTTTTTGGAATTAACGAAACTCATTCTCTTATTATACCATCGTTACCATATAAATACAATTAGTTTAAAAAATAGAAGTGAATACCATTTTAAATGCGAATAAATTAACCGGTGCTGATTAAAAATGTGGTAACAGTAAGAAAATGCTGCTCACTCCCGGACGAGCTTCAAATAAATGCTTGGATATAACGCTTTTGGCGAAATTGTATATCTTGCAGCATGCTTTTTTAGCCGTCGCAGCAGCTCGACCATCCAGGTCTCCAGGGCTGCTTAAATTGACATCCCTGTCAATTTAACTGCCAAAGCAGCAGGCTGTAAGCCAACAATTTCAGCGAAAAGCTTTTAATCATACTGCGCATTTTTTAAAGTCGTCCTCATGTGAGCAAACTTGTCTCTTAAAGACTGTATTAACTGGCACTACAGGTTAAATTACACAGAGATAAAGTAAAAAGTAAAATGAAAGAAATAAGCCTTTTATATTGAAAAATATTCTTTCAAATAGAAAGCCATAAGCAGGTTAAATTTAACCTCGGAATTGTCAAGCTCGGTATTCAGGATATCCTTGATCTTTCTCATGCGATATACGATTGTATTACGGTGGGTATGCATTCTGAATGCCGTATCAAGTATGTTGCAGTCTGATAGCAGGAAAATGCGGAGGGTCTTCATGTAATCCGAATCGTGGAGGGTATCATATTGCTCCAGCACGCCCAGATGGCGTTCATAGATGGTCTGCAGCAGGGCCGGATCTGAAGAGGAGAAAAGAATCTGAAACAAACCCATATCATCAAAGTTTACAATCTGACGGTCCCACAGCACTGCTGCCGCCAGAGAAAAGCGCGCGCGTTTGTAGCTTGCGCTGATATCTGCAAGCGAACGTATTATATCGCTTACCCCCAGCCTGATGCTGTCACAAAAACATATGAGGTCGATTATCCCGCTCAAAGGCAATCTGGTACTTGTGAGGCTTAAAATCAAAATATGCAGGTGGTCATGCTCAAACAAATGGTATTTGAGGCCAAGGCCATTAAGAGGGGAAGTGATTCTTGTGCTGTCCTGCAGGTTTCTGATTACTATTATCCTGTAATCGGAGCTGGTTGCAAATCCAAACTGATTCATTGTCCTGAGAAGGTTTTCCTGCACAGGTGACTGGTAAAGTGCACTAAGAAAAGAAACATCCAACTGCTCTTCCCTTTGGTTGTTCTGGAGCAGCAAGATACTGAAATCCTGCATTATATCCACCAGATGCACCTCCCAGGGCATGGTGAAAACAGGAAAGCTGTTCCTGTCGCAGAGCTCCCGGATTTCGGGAGTTATGTCAAGGGGGTGGAGGTACTTGCCTACATTTATCAGTATACCGCTGCAATTGCGCATAATCAGCGCACTGATAAACTCATGCAGCCTGACGCTGCTCTGTGTAAAAAGCCCGGTGGTGATTACAAGCTCTCCGCCCTTTAAAAAGGATATATTCTGAATATCCTCCGCAAGATAAACCCAGGAAACAGAGTTGTTAAAGCCTGACTGCCCTCCGCAAATTCTTAAATTGTATTTTTCACCTGCATGCCCATATAGATCCGACACCTGTGTGTGCAAAACAGCATCCCTCCCAAGTTCACTATTAAAAGGATAACATAAATAGCGAGGATTTAAAACCTTTGTAAAGCTTTTACAAGACCAAAATCATATAGCATTTGTATTCTGAGTACAACAAAACTCAAAAAATTTGGAGTTTGAGTCCATTGTTAACAGATGCTGTTGTGCAGTATAATTAATTCAACATAATTCAACAGAAAGAAGAGTGCATTATGGGTGAGAAATTCGTTGTGACAATTGCGAGGCAATTCGGAAGCCTGGGGCGGCCAATAGCACGAAAGGTCAGTGAAAAGCTGGGCATAGAATATTACGACAGGGACATAGTGGAGCTTACAGCCAGAAACCTTAATCTCCCTGTATCAGCCATAAGTGATGCCGAGGAAAGTGCCAAATCAGCGTTTTTCAACATGAACTATCCTCTGGGCATGGGTACGACGGCAATTCAGGATTCCATCTTTGCCGCACAGCGTAAGATTATTGTGAACCTGGCCGAAAAAGAATCCTGCATAATAGTGGGACGCTGTGCAGACCATATTCTAAGGGACTGTAAGAATATTATAAATGTATTTATTTATGCTCCCTATGAGGCCAGGCTGGTCAATTGTGTTGAAAGGCTGGATATGCGCCCTGATGAGGCTAAAAGGATGATAGCCTCGGTGGACAAAGCCAGAGAATCCTATCACAGGCACTACTGCGGATATTCCATGTCAGACAAGGACTATAAGCATGTGATGCTGGATTCAAGCCTGCTGGGAGTTGACGGCACCTGTGACGTACTGGCAGATGTAATTAAAAAGAAATTTAATCTTGAATAATGAATGTGTGCAGTAAAGGGTAAACAGCAATGGAGCTTTTATTATAGGGCTCTGTTGCTGTTTTTTATTTGGTTGGAGCTGTGTTTTACGAAGGCCGGGTATTCCGTTTGACAAAATATTGCAGGGTGATTTCCGGGTATTGGAGGAAGGTGGATATATGGATATGCTTGAAATAAAAAATCTTTCAAAATGCTTTATAGATCTTGAAGTGCTCAGAGATGTGAACATTTCCATAAAAAAGGGAGAAGTGGTAGTGGTCATAGGGCCGTCGGGCTCCGGAAAAAGCACTCTGCTGCGGTGTATCAATCTGCTGGAGCAGCCCACCGGAGGCCAGATTCTCTACATGGGGCAGAACATATTAAAACTGGGTAAAAAGGTTACTGACTACAGGAAGCATGTTGGAATGGTTTTTCAAAGGTTTAACCTTTTTCCGCTGAAAACCGCCCTGGAAAACGTGATGTACGCGACCGTCAAGCTGAACAGGGTGCAGCCCAGGGAGGCAAGGGAGAAGGCTATGGAGCTGCTGCGGAAGGTTGGTCTTGAAAGCAAGGCGGAGGTCTATCCTCTGGCCCTTTCGGGCGGACAGCAGCAGCGTGTGGCTATTGCAAGAGCCTTGGCCATGCAGCCGGATATTATGCTTTTTGATGAGCCTACTTCCGCCCTTGACCCCGAGCTGGTGGGTGATGTGCTTGAGGTTATGAAACAACTGGCCAAAGAGGGTATGACCATGGTGGTTGTCACACATGAAATGGGTTTTGCAAAGGATGTGGCCGACCGGGTGATTTTTATGGATGGGGGCTACGTTATTGAAGAAAATACGCCTTCAGAGATTTTTTCAAGGCCAAGGAATGACAGGACCAGGGCTTTTCTGGCCCGTGTTCTGTGACAGGGGGGATTTTTATGGAAATGCATTTCTTAAAAGCTTTTAACACTTTGGGACCGGATCTTTTGAGAGGTGTGGGCATAGTCATATATATTACCCTGGTCGGCTTTGCATGTGCTCTGGTGGTGGCATTGCTGATGGCTATGGGGAGGCTGACCAAAAGAAAGCTTCCGGGACGTCTGCTGGGGCTGGTAATCGAGCTGGTGAGAGGTACGCCGCTGCTGGTTCAGTTCTTCTATATTTATTATGTCGTGCCCATGCTGATAAACGGAACAGCGGGCTTGCTGGGATATGACACAAACATTCAAATACCCGCTGCGACCTGCGGCATTATCGGTTTTGCAATAAATTACGGCTGTTATATGTCAGAGGTTATCCGGTCGGCCATACTGGCCATTGATCCGGGGCAGCGTGAAGCAGGTCTGGCGCTTGGCTTTAGTGAGAATCAGGTGCTTTTTCACTTTATACTGCCACCGGCGCTGCGAAATTCAATCCCGGTTTTCGGAAATTACCTTGTCATGCTCATAAAGGATACCTCGCTGCTGGCCATGATATCGGTGCAGGAGCTGCTTTTGAGGACAAAGACCTTTGCCTCGCAGACATTCCTGACAGTGGAGGCATATACCATACTTGCACTTGTATATCTGGTAATCAGCATCCCGTTGTCACAGCTCAGCAAGATTGTTGAACGAAGGCTCAAACAGATACGTTGATATTTGCTCGTATATGAATTAATAAGTTGACATAATAATAAAGCTTAGTGGATAATCACAAATCAATTATAAAACTGAATTAAATAAAATCAATTTAAATTAAAAGAAAGAAGGGGAACACTATGAAAAAAATTAAAGTGGAAAAATTAATTGCCGCAAGCCTTGCTTTACTGCTGCTGTTTACGCTTGTCACAGGCTGCGGTTCCGGAAAGAGCAGTACGGAGGATGCTTCAAAGACCTCCTCCGCGGCTTCTGCATCAGCAGGCAGTCCTTCGGCGGAATCCCAGGTGCTGAAAAAAATTAAGGACAAGGGATATATACTTATAGGTTCATCCAATGATGCTCCATTCTCATATAAGGATGTTAAGACAGGAAAACTGGAGGGCATTGATATTGAAATCCTGCGTGAGATTTGTAACCGTCTTGGAATTCCGGACATCCAGATGAAGGTCATTGATTTTTCCAACCTGCTGGTTGAATTGAATAACAACAGCATAGATATGGTGGTCGATGCCATGTATGTCAAGGAGGAAAGACTGCAAATCGCGGCATTCACAGACAAATGGTATCAGGAAGGGGAAGCGGTTGTCATTCCGGCGGATTCAAAGATAGCTTCCAAGGAGGATTTGAAGGGCAAAACCATTGGAGCTCAGCCGGGAACCACCTTCTACGAAACAGCCCAGAAGTGGCTGGATGATGGCAAGATAGGCAAGCTTGAGGCTTATGACAGCCAGGCAACACTTATGACGGCAGTAAATATGGGAAAGGTGGATGCGGTGGTAACTGACGGAATCGTGGCAGGCTACACCCTGTCGTCCGACAGCTCTCTCAAGCTGAAGCTGCTCTCTCCCTATGAGGCAGAGGCAAGCGGGCAGATTGGAGCGGCTGTACGCTTTAAGGACAAAGATTTTCTGTCGGAAGTCAACAAGGTATTAAATGCCATGAAAGAAGATGGCACCCTCATGAAAATTCTGGAAAAATATGGACTCACCGGGGATTATTATGTGGGAGTTGAAGAGGGTACGACCAGGAATATCAAATAGCAGGCAAATACGGCAACCGGGTGTGGGAGTCGAGTGAAAAGGCGGGGCTGAAGACCTGTTTACGGGTTAGCTGATATGAATACAGCCCTGCAATATTCTCAAACTGTTTGGAGGGGATTTTATGCTGGAGTTTCAGTATAATCTGCCGGTCAACCTGGTGTTTGGCCGTGGAAAATCTGATGAAATCGGAAAAATTGCAGCCGGACTGGGAGGCAGAGTTCTGATTGTAACCGGAGGCAGCAGCACAAAGCGCTCGGGCCTGCTGGAGAAAACCGGGGCACTGCTGAAGGAGAGCGGTGTTTCATATGTAATTTTTGATAAGGTAACACCAAATCCCGTTACTACAACGGTTTATGAGGGCGCCGGCCTGGCGCTGGCTGAGAATTGTCAGGCCGTAATAGCTCTGGGAGGCGGAAGCAGCCTTGATGCAGGCAAGGCCATTGCCTTCCAGGCGGTAAACGGCGGAGACATCAGTGATTATATATTTGGCAGGAAATACAGCGACAGGGCCCTACCTGTCATTGCCGTACCAACCACCTGCGGAACCGGAAGCGAAGGTAACGGCTTTGCAGTTGTTACCAACCCGGATACTATGGATAAAAAATCACTGCGCTGCAAGGCCATAATACCGGTCTGCTCAATTATAGACCCGCTGCTGATGACTACCATGCCCAGGTCCACACTGGCGGCAGTAGGTTTTGATGCACTATGCCACAATATGGATGCATATATATCCCGGATAGCCCAACCCTTGGTGGAGATTCAGGCGTTGGAAGGAGTACGGCTGGCTGCAGGAAGCCTGAGAAAACTTTACCGGAATCCGGCTGACCTGGATTGCTGGGACCAGCTTTGCCTTGCCAGCACCCTTGGAGGCATGGCAATCAATACAGCGGGAGTCACAGCCTTGCATGGCATGGAGCACCCTGTCAGCGGACTGAAGGATATTGTGCATGGTGAAGGGCTTGCCGCCCTGGCTCCGGTGGTTTTTGAAGAGTCAATAGCGGGAGCGCCTCATAAATTTTCCATATTGTCAAAGCTTATGGGAGGCAGGGATGAAAATGACTTTGTTCTCAAAATACGTGGATTGCTTGAGGAACTTCAACTGAATACCACTTTGGGAGAGCTGGGAATTAACGAAGACGAGGTGGACTGGCTGGCCGGGAACTGCATGAAGGTGTCTGCCGCCAGCATTGCCAACCATCCTGTGGTTTTCAGCCTGGAGACTGTAAAAAGTATTTACAGGAAAGCTATATAAGTTGTATGGGAACACACTTGTTAAGGAGGACAGACTATGCTTAAGGATGCTTTACCAAAAATAAATACGCCTTTGCCGGGACCCAAGGCCAGGGCTGTAATAGAAAGAAGAAGCAACGCCATGCCGGGAGCTATCCGGTGCTCTTATCCCTGTGTGATAAGCAGGGGCGAGGGGGCCATGCTGGAGGATGTGGACGGCAATATATTCCTGGATTGGGTCGGCGGGGTAGGAGTCTTAAATGTAGGGTACAGCCATCCTGAACTGATTGCTGCTGTAAAAGACCAGTCGGAAAAGTTTTTTCATGCCATGATGAATATTGTGACCCATGAAGGATACATAAGGCTTGCAGAGAAGATGAACAGGATTGTTCCTGTAAGGAATAAAAAAAGAAGGACCATGTTTGCGAATTCGGGAGCTGAGGCAATTGAAAATGCCGTAAAAATTGCAAAGTCATATACCGGCAGGCCCAATATCATAGTTTTTTCCGGTGCTTTTCACGGAAGAACCCTGCTGGCCTCGGCAATGACGGCGAAAAAAGCATATGCCTACGGACTGGGGCCGTTTCCCGACGGAGTGTACCGGGCGGAATTCCCGTATTTGTACCGTGGCCCCAAAGGATATTCCGAAGCCGAGGCCATAGACTACTATGCCGACAAGCTTGGGAAGATATTTGAAGAGGCGTCTCCTGCACAGCATGTTGCGGCGATTGTTCTGGAACCGGTCCAGGGAGAAGGGGGCTTCATTCCGGCACCCTTGGAATGGGTTAAGGCAGTAAGAAAGCTATGTGATGCACACGGGATATTGCTGGTAGCAGACGAAGTCCAGACAGGCTTTGCCCGTTCAGGGAAAATGTTTGTTTCAAATTATTGGGAGGAGACCGGCTGTGCCCCCGATATTATTGCTGCCGCCAAATCAATCGCAGGAGGGATTCCGCTGAGCGCAGTAACAGCAGGGGAAGACATATTTGACGGTGTAAAGGGCGGAATAATAGGCGGAACCTACGGAGGAAATCCTCTGGCCTGTGCATCGGCCTTAAAGGTAATTGAAATAATCGAAAGAGAACAGCTTTGTGCGCGGTCTCTGGAAATTGCAGAAAAGTGCAGGAGCACATTTGCGCTCTGGATGGAAAAGTACCCGGAGATAGGGGATGTCCGCGGCATCGGATGTATGATGGGAATAGAGTTTGTCACCGATAAAGAAAGCAAGACTCCTGCTCCGGAGCTTGTTTCGGACATTATTCAATTGGCGGTACAAAATGGTCTGATTATCGAAAGTGCGGGAGCATATTCAAATGTCATACGGTTTCTGTGTCCCCTGGTTGTTACGGACCCACAGCTTGACTGCGGGCTGAAAATTCTGGAGTCGGCTATTGAGGCATGTGTGGCTGGAAAATAAGTTCTCTTGAATTATAAAATTGAGATAACCTCCAATATTAAAAATAGAAAAAGACAGTAAAAGGTTAAAAACCTGTTACTGTCTTTTTTGCTTTATCTGTTATTTCAGCTTTAAATATAAGTATTGTACCTGAACGAGCACTGCTACCATATATGCTGAATTGCCACCCTCAAAGTAGTCCCGCAGTTGTGCAAAACGGCCTTCCTCTTCCTTGTGACCTGGACAGCCGGTCTTTTATCAGGAAAGAGAGAGGCTGAAAGCGTGTTTGAAGCTAGTGGAAGAGCTTGTCAACCGGCTCAGGGCCAAGTGGAAGTTGTCGGCTTCCAGCCTGATTTGTCAATCCAGGCGGCTCGCTTTAACAGGAAGTTTTGAAGAATCGTTATCTGTTCTTCCCATGTCTGTGTAGTCTGTGTGCCGAAACCGCCAACAGTAGATGTGTTAAGATTATTCCACTTTTGGAAGTTGCGTTTTGCGGCATTGTTCAGAGGTGTTGTCAGCCTTTGAACCAGGGCTGTGAGCTGTGCGTCGGAAAGCGGACCCTTACGCAGCTCCTGCCAGCGGGCGTTTATTTTCGCCTGGAAGCTGGGATCCTGCATCAGCTTGTAGTACCAGTCCACGGTAGTGCTCATTCCCGGGAACATAGGCTGGAACTGCCAGCCTTCTACATAGGAAGTGGGCATGCCCATCATTTTCACACAGTCATAACCCAGGTCATAATCCCAGAGAGGACCTGCCTTGAGCTTCTTGTCACGGTCCTTGTATATATATGTGCTGCGCATGTATGAGTCACCTTGACGGGCCATCTCGTTTTCAATAATGTAATTTATGAAGGAATCAACGTCTATGTATGCGGGATAACCGGTGGTAGGGTCGGAAGGCGTCGTGCTGTGAATGGCATTCTGGACTTTCTGGATGTAGTTGGATATCCATGTCAATTGTTGAGGAAGCAAATCATCCGGTTCTACAATTTCCAGGTCGCTCCAGCCTGTACCTTTTACCAGAGGACCGTCAGTGGCCATCATGTTAAACTGCATGAGATAACCGCCGCTGATTTTTGGCTCTGCCAGGTCGTCCGCCTTAAGCTTCTTTATGTCCAGACGGTCCTTGTCAATTTCTATTTGCTCTGTGAGCAGGTAGACACCTTGGTAATCACTGGCGGAAACCGGCTGGTTGTCCAGGTTGAGATAAACCTCCACAAATGCATAGCGAGGTGCCTGAAGGCCGATACTCTTTCCCATTTCATAAGCCAGGGCGTTACGGATAAGAGATTTGTCAGGGAAAGGTGAAAGCAGGCACCAGTCTCCATCTCCCGGCATACCCAGTATGGGGTATTTGGCATCCTTATTTTCATTATCCCACAGTTCCAGACGATAGGGTGTCTTCTCAAAATTAGCGGATGACTGGCCTCTCACATGGAAGCCTCCGCGAGTTGCGAGAGACGGGGCCTGCAGCAGGGAAGCCTCATTGTTCTTGGGCTCCATAAGCATTATTGCAGTATCTATGTATTCACGCCCCGGTTTTCCCTTACCATAGGCATCCAGAATCAGTACCGGCAGGTCGTGCTTGGCGTCGATGGAGCTGGCTACATATACCGCAGTACCCACTGCGCCGCTTGGAGCCCCGTTTATAAAGGACTGGGCCCTGAGCTGCGTGGTTTTTGCAAATGACAGGGCATTGCTGTACAGTGTAGAATTTATGGTTGGAACACTACCGTCGGTAGTGTATCGAATTTGAGAATTGGCAATTTTGGAGTTTAGTGTGACTGAAATTTGATTTTTAAAAGTGCTGCTGGGCACCGAGAAGACAATGTCACCGGTCAGTGCTTCGGCCGGAGTGGCTTCTCCTTTGTCTGCCGGAAATTTGGATATAAGGTTTTGAAGATACTGCTTCAGCAATGAGCAGTCTATGGCGTCAATACTGCCGTCACCATTCAAATCGGCAGCCGAAGGATTGGTAATAGTCATTACCCCCAGCAGGGCTCCCTTCATCATGGAATAGTCCAGTGCGTCTATGGCACCGTCTGAATTTACGTCACCATACAACGGAGCTGCAGAAGCATACATAAACGTAAACACACTTGTGGCAATTGCAATTATTGCCGACAAGGCAAGAATACGAAATTTTTTCATAAAAAATACCTCCTCAATTAAGTTTTAATAATTATCTTGTGGTTGATTTTCCCACAATACTCTGCAGTAACTACCTAAAAAGGCAAATAAACATTACATATGAATTTTTCAAGGAACAGAGGCACCTATTCTGCACCGGATTTAAAAATAACAAAAGCAAGCATAAATAGGAAAAAATTACAACTATAATTATAACCTGAAATAATTTCTTTTTCATGAAAATATTGTAAAAAAACCTTATTTTTAAAATAAAGCTGCAAAACGGGCATTTATTTTTGATTTTTTAGCTGTTGATAGATTCGGAAGCAGGCTGATAACTTATGTTATTTAAGAATTATGAGGATAAAAGGGTATGCAGGGAGAGGTTTGAATAAAACAGAAGAAATGAGAAATGTGCTGCAAAGATTGAAATAATTTAACATTTTATAGTAAAATTAAAAATAATAGCCATAAAATAAACAAGTCAGAGAAAAAGATATTTTAATTTAACTCGTTGTGTCCTTCCGGGGCATGAAAACTTATCTGTCAAATTAACCGGCACAACAGGTTAATTTATGTTGAAATCATTTATAATCAATTATGGAAGAAAGGATTTTTATGAAAATTAAATATCAAAAAACTATTTTGCTCATTGTTTTGGGAGTTTTTATATTGGCAGCCGGCATATTCGTACTGTCAGGCATTATAAGTCCTGTTGGCAGCGGCAGCCTGGCTGCAGGCAAAGAAACAGCCGCGGAAGGAACTGACAGGCTTATGGAGGAACTGAAGCTGGCTGCAGGCCGGGAGAGCAAAATTTCAGTTTTATATACCGATGATTTCGATAAAAATCTTAAACGGGAAGTGTTTGCTCTGGTGGAACCCCAAGGGGAAAACGGAGAGGCTTATTTCAACGGGCAGGTATGGTACGCAGATGAGTCCACTGTAAAAATGCTGCTGGAAGCCGGTGCGGATGTGGATTCAGCGGAGATTTGGGATGTGGGGAGTCAGAAACTGTTTCATGTGGAGGAGGGTTATGGAGGAAGCGGCTCTATTTCACATGTCTGGTCTGTTAAAGAGGGAAAACCCTATGAGATTGAATATGCAGGGGAGTCCCTGCAATACGCCGGAGAAAAACAGTTCATAACCTGCCCCGGTTCGTTTGACCTGCTGCGGGATGGTTCGGGAGGACATACCTGGAAGCCGTATTATTTATATTTTGATGAAGCAAGCGGTACGCTGAAGGAATATGGAGGGATAAAAATAAGCCTGGAGCAATTGCTTGAATTAAAGGGGACACCGGAAATTGTAAAAAAGCTGGAGGACAGAGGCGGCAAAATTACCGGCATATTTTACAGGAGCAACGGTATAATTAATATAAATTACGTGGAGGGAGCCTACAATTTAAATATAACTCTGCTTGTCAAGGACGGCGGGGTCACAACAGAGGCGGGCAGCATAGACAAACCTGATTATGACCGGGGAGGCATCTATAAGGCGGCTGCCTTTGAAGCCATTGCCGCCTATCCTGAAAAATTCGGATATTAGTACGGCATTCGGTAAATCCTGGCACATAATTTGGATATGTTTTTTAAATTGATGCACCCTATTTATCCAATGTTGTACTGGATAAGCGATATAAAAGTGGGGGCAGATTCTTGACCATACCCCCACTTTTAATTTAAAAAACATAATTGACTGCTTGTATATAACCATGCTGCCTAATCCCTATATTGGCATCTGAAATTCCTTATTGCAGTGTCGGCACTGTCCAATCAACCCACTTTGCCTTGTCAAAAGTATAGGTCTTATCTGATCTGAACACGTTGGTGTTGCTGTTTTGTCCCAGCAGGAACTTTTGGATGTAGGCTGTCAATTCCGGCTGCTGCGATGCCGGGAACTGGCAGTGACCATGTCCTCCAATGGATGAATAGCCCATATTGTCGGTTACGCCAAGTGCCTGATACACCATCCGGCCGGCAGTTGATATGTTAAAGCAACTGAGGTTGCCCAGCCAGGTGAAGTCTGGATTCTCAATGACCAGCAGGCCTCTGGGTGCACATAGGGCCAATATTTCATGATGGTCATAGGGCAGCTTGGTAGTGTTATTTACAAATTGGTTAAGTGATTTTGCAAACCAGCAATTTTCACCAACTATCTGGGAAAGAGTCTGTACATCTTCACCATTTCTCTTTTGATCATCTGCGGTTCTCCAGCCGGAAGCTCCACCGTTACCGGATTCCTGAGGAACAGTGAGAGCTATTCTCTCATCAAAAGCTCCAATTGCCAGAGCACCTTTACCGTTACGTGAACCGCCTGTTACACCCAGCTTGGTTGGGTCGATTTTAGCAGCCGGTGTGGTTTCAAGAGCATCAATCAGACGGTCTACTCCCCAGGCCCATGCAATAAGTGCACCTGCATCATAGCTGCTGCCGTACAGGTCAAAGAATTTACCTTTGCCTCTTGAACTTCCATCAACCTGCTGTGCCACTTCATCTGCCGGGAAAGTGATCAGGGCGACTCCCAGCTTCAGTATTTCGGAAGTATTAAGAGTGTTCATATTTACTCCTATCATTGCAGGATAGGTAGTCTTGGAGGTGGTAGGATACTGTATGGAACATTTAAAGGAAATGGTCTTTCCGTTTTGTGTACAGGTAACAGTAATAGCATTGCTGCTGAAAGCTCCTGTAACCGTCTGGGGCTTCGGCGGTTTAACTCCGTATTCAAAGGCCTGGGCCAGGGCACTGATTTCAGCACGGCGGGAATTCCATTCGCTTATACTGCTGACGCGGGTTCCTTTTTTGCTGCCTGTTTTAAACATAAAGGGATCAGGCAGTTTCGTAATTGCCTGCAGTGACTGGAAGGAAGGAATCTGTATGGGCTCATCAGGGGGATTGCCTACAGGGAGCTTTGGGATTACTCCAAGCAAAAACTGCTTCAGATATGACAAATCCAGCGCATCGATGCTGTTGCTGTAGTCAAGGTCTGCTGCACTTTTCCCCTGGGAGCTTGGGAAATCGGTCAGCTTTCCAAGCAGATAGGATTTCATTAAAGAGTAGTCAATAGCATCCACGGCGGAGTCACCATTCAGGTCTCCATAAACCAGACTTGCTGCAAAGCCCACGCCTGGAACTGCTATCATACAAATTAACATAGACATAATTATAAAAAACATTACTGATCTTTTGGTGTTTCTCATTTTCACGAACATAAATTTACCTCCTGTTTTCTCTTTTTGATTTTTTCTTGCTTCAAGCCTGATTAAGCGCCCTTGTCTGTCTGCGCAAAGGCAGGACACAAAAAAAGGCAGCAGTCAGGCCATTAATTTGGGGCATAATTTGTATCAATAAAAATATAGGGCAGGATATTGGATGTTTTTTAAAAATCGCATATAGGGGTGTAAAAATCAGCAGCAAAGGATATTGATAATTTTTTCTATGTTTGTCTTTTCAAGAGAATCTCACCCCCCCTCTCCTGTAAATCTCCAGGAATGTGCTGTCATAACCAATTAGCTGTCTCAAATTATTTAATCAATACAGGTATAAAATGAAAATAAAGAAAAAATCATATGTTGCGAAGTTATTCAGACTAATAACTAGATATGTGTTACAAATATGGCAATTAAAGTATAACACATGGTTTTTTGTATGTAAATTCCAAATTTGACTAAAATATTGATGAATTGTTTCAAAAGATATACAATTTATATAGTATTTGTATATTCGCTGTGAATTAAACTCTTCAGCTAATGAATATATGGAATGGTAAATATATAGAATAATACATATGTGGATATTATTGCAAAACACGTTCTCTTTTAGCACTTAATTTTAATGGTGCTGATTTTCCCGCCAATAAAGGAGCAGAATATACAGACAGGTACATACGGTCACAATGACAGTAAAGGAGTGCATAAATTGTATAAGTTATTGTTTGTATTAATGTGCAGCCTGTTTTTTTACTATATAACAAAAGACCTACGAGTATTTGCAGGAGTGTTTATATTCCTGACAGCCTTGATGTTCTGGGGGGCGCAAATAGAAACGGTAAATCGCAGGCTGGCTATAAGCCAGGCTCGGGACGACATTGAGGGGGCATTGAGAAAAAGACGAACCCTGTTGGAAAAGGCATATGAGTCAATAAAAGACAGTGCAGCCTTTGGAGAAAGTGAACTGAGCCTGATTGACAGATTGCTTTCAGGTGAAAATAATTCTGAAGGCGAAGATACCGTTTTTAAGGAGTATTACCTACTGCAAAAAATGGTAAAGGACATTCTTGCCGAAAAAATGGAAGGGTCGGCTGAAGACCGGGCTGAAACGGCTTTACAGCCGGAGTGGTTTGACATGGCCTTGAAGGATGTGGAAAATGAATTGAGCACGGCCTGCATTTTCTATAATGACTCTGCGAAAGAGTACAATTCTGCAATCAGCACCTTTCCCACATCTGTGATGGCGAAAATCAACGGATTCGGCCTGATAAACTACTTTGATGCGGATAACGGCAGTTGCTAGCTCAGATATATGTATTTTATGACTTCTTCAATATTTATGTTGTTTACGTTTATATCCTGTACGGGCAGTATTTTAAAAATTCTGGATATCTCATCCTGCAGGCTTGTGGTTAAGGTTTCTATTTCTATATTTGCATTGAAGGGGCCCCCGGAAATCACCTTGAAGCCTTCGAGCAGAGCCGGGTCTACCTGGCGGTTAAATTTGACTTCAATAATCTTCTTATCGGAAAAATATGTTTTCAGTTTATCGATACAATCGTTGAAAACAATATTTCCGCTGTTTATTATGCTGACGTTCTCGCAGAGGTCCTCTATATCGCTCAAGTCATGGGTGGTAACTATAAAGGTGGTTCCCCTGTCCCTATTGACACTCTTGATAAAAGACCTGATAGCTTCCTTTGAAATAATATCCAGACCGATTGTAGGTTCATCCAGGTAAACAAGGGGAGGCTGGTGCAGCATGGCACAGACGAACTCACACTTCATCCTTTCACCCAATGAAAGCTGTCTTACGGGCTTTGAAATCACATCACCGATTTTCAGAAGCTCCTTAAAATAGGACAGGTTTTCGTCAAAGGTTTTATCAGAAATACCATACATCTGCCGGTTGAGGGCAAAGGTGTCGATAGCCGGCAAATCCCACCACAACTGGGACTTCTGTCCGAAGACCACACCTATATTCTTTACGTACTCCTCCCGTTGTGTCCATGGGGTATAGCCCATGACATTTACTTTGCCTTCTGAGGGATAAAGGATGCCGGAGAGGATTTTTATCGTAGTGGATTTTCCTGCGCCATTTGGGCCTATAAGTCCCCGGATTTCGCCCTGGCGGATTTTCAAATCCAGGCCGGCCACTGCCGTGACCAGCGTGTAATCCCTGCTGAACAAGGATTTTAAGGAAGAGAGCAGGCCTGCTTTGTCTCTCTTATGTACTTTGAAGACTTTATTCAAGCCTTCAACATCTATTATGTATTGGTTCATGTGCTTAACCTCCCGCACTGGTATATTTTTTCAGACATTGGTTCCAAATCCTGAGACTTACATAGAAAAACAACACACAGAAGGCGAAAGTAACCGGTACGGTATAATCCAGCCTGTTCAGCAGTGCGTTGGCAGGAATGTTTACCCACACGGCAAAGGGTATAAATGTAATCAAGGCTGTTTTTAAGGTTTTGGAAAAAATACTGACGGGGTATTCTCCGAACCTTAAAAACTGATACATCAATTCATCGAGTCTTCCTATCTGAACCACTATTATCACTATGCTGCTGTATAACGCCAAAAAGCCCATGTACAGTAAAAGGCCGAAAATTACTGCCAGAAGAAAGACTGAAATCTGAGCAAAGCCTATGTACAGTTTCATTCTGATTATGGAGTAAACCATTATAACCGCACCCGGAATAAGAGCTCCTATATTGTTAAGGCTGAAGCCGCTGGCCAGTATTATGCCCATAGGACTATAGGGCTTCAGCAGCAGCCTGTCAAAGTCACCCTGTCTCACTATATCGCTGATGAAATAAGTATTGCTGCCAAAAATCATGGTTTTTACACCTGATATAAACAGCAATATGCCCTGGAATAAGATTATCTGCTCCAGGTTCCAGCCCGGAAAGCCCTTGGTCTGGGTAAATATCAAATATTGAAGGATGGGGCCTGAACTGGAAAAGGCAAGGCCTATTACGGTGCCCAGAATAAAGTCGAACCGGTACTCCATACTGCGGGCTATATCCAATTTACAGTTCCAGAGGAAAAGTTTTATCAATTTCAATAATTTCAGCATATCAACCTCCAGCAGCACAGAACTTCTTTATGAGACTCTTCCAGAGAATCTGAATGGCCGCATAGAATACAATTATCCAGACAATCTGCAGAAATCCTACCCGCAATAGCATTTCCAGGCGGTTGCCTTCCACCCTGTTAAGGAAGAACTGAATGGGCCAGTATATTATATACTTAAAGGGCAAAAAATCAAAAATCCTGTTCAGCCATACAGGCATGAACTCCAGAGGAATGAGACCTCCTCCCACTATTGCCTGGAGTACCTCTCTTATGGCATTTATGGACATATTGTTCTTTATAATCATGGCAGACATTCCAAGAAGGAAGGAAAACATATAGTTAAGAACGAATGCCAGCAGCGCTATCAAAACAAATGAAAAAAAGGATTGAACGGTCATAAATGAGGGAAACAGTATCAGACTGTAAATCAGCATACCCGGCAAAAAATCTACCAGCATTGCAACGATTCTTGACGAGATGGCCCCTGCAAGCATAAAACGGAATACAGAAATCGGCTTCAGCAAATCTGTTGCCAACTGTCCCGATAAAATTTTTCTTGATATCTGATGGGTAATTCCATTCCACACAAAACTCAGAATTACATAATACGCGGTATAATACCAGACCATCTGCTCAAAGCCATAGCCCTTTATGCTCGTTGTATCATTGTAGGCATATATGCTTTTAAAAAGGGACATGTTTATTAAAAGCAGGATAGGCTGGATAATTACGGTCATAGCAAAGGTCCATTTATACTGGAACATAACTTTGAAATTTAATTTTATGACTTCCATGAAAACCTTCATAATATCCCTTTAAACCCCTTGAAATGACAAAAAAGCGAAAGTTACAGAATGATTATTACATATTACCATAAATTACATTTTGCGACAAGAGTTAATTGGTTTGCTGCATTTATTCCCCACAAAATGTTATTCCGTTATGAGACTATTGGGTAACATGTACGACAGCTCTGACCTTAGTACCATCCTCCCAACAGTAAATGTAGGCTGTACCTTTTTTGACACCGGTAATTTTTCCGGTGCTGTCCACATTGGCCACATAGGGATTGCTTGAAGACCAGGAAGGCAGGTTTCCTGAAGAAACGGCTGCGGTTAAGAAGTAAGCTGTTCCTTTTTTGAGGGTTATTTCCGAAGAGCTTAGGAGTATATCCGGTTTTTTTACTGTTACCTCACAGCTTCTGGACACACCGTCAATGGCGGCGGTGATGGTGGCAGTTCCATTTTTTACTGCGGTGACACTGCCGGTTTCATCAACCACGGCAACACTTGGCTTGTTTGTCTTCCACACAGGCATAAAGCCTGAGGATACGGAGGCTGAAAGCTGAAGCTTCTGCCCCCTGTACAAGGATATGCGGGTTTTGCTGAGACTTACGGCAGGGGGCCTGATCCTGACCCTGCAGGAAGCGCTGCTTCCGTCGGAGGATGCTGTTATTACGGTCTCACCGGGCTTTTGACCTGTGACATTTCCATTCTCGTCAACAGTGGCGATACTTGCCTTGCTGCTTTTCCAAATAATTTTGGAGCTGTTTGAAGCAGAGGCTGAGAGCTTGAGCCTTCCGCCCCGTTCTATGGAGGCAGAGGCCTGACTTATGGTTATTTTAGTCTGGCTGACCGTTACTTTACAGGAAGCCTCTGCATTCCGGATTTTTGCTGTCAAAGTGGCAGTGCCTGCTTTTTTTGCCGTAACCTTACCGTAGGTGTTGACAGAAGCAATGGCGGAGTTGCTGCTTTTCCAGGTTGGCAGGCTGCCGTTGGAAGTGACTGCAAGGATATGGAATTCTTTTCCGATATCAACAGTTGCACTGTATTTTGAGAGTAAAATAAAAGAAATGAAACCGGTGGAACTTGCTGATACCTTTTGAAAAGGGAGAGATAAAGAGAGTAATAAAAAGACTAAAAACATGGGAAATAGGGTTTTTCTTGTGTGCGACATTAAAATCCTCCATTCATAGAATGTGAGGAATAAATGCATTATATATGGCAAACCTGTAAATAGTTTATCATATATGGTGCCGGCCTTCAACGGTGAAAAGTGATATTTCTGTTGCACAGGCTGCAAAAAATGGTTAAACTAATATATTCATATAAACATATGCAGCGTCAGTTAAATAAATCATTGATGAAAGGAAGAAAAAAATATGCTGAAAAAGAATGAAACCGCACTGCTGGTCATTGATATGCAGTACGGAGGCGGCGCGCCGGACGGCTCCTTGGTCAGAATGCTGGATGTGGACGTGTCAAAGCAGGAGGATATTGTAACGCCAATAATAGAATTAAAGAAATACTTTAATGAGAACGGTATGCTGGTGGTAAATGTCAAAACCGAATATCAAGAGGATTTCAGTGATTGGAAGATGCTTGACGAGAGATTTGAAGTGAGGAAGTACAAGCACTTTGTAAAAGGTACGGCAGATGCGGAAATCATACCGCCTTTGGCACCCGGGGAAGGGGAAGTCCTGGTTGTAAAGAACAGATGGGATGCCTTTTTTGATACCGAGCTGGATAAGATACTGAAGTCCGGAAATATTAAGAATCTGGTTATAGCAGGCGCTGCCACTGACGTGTGTGTATTGGAAACCTGCAGCCACGCCTTTTCTTTAAATTATAACTGCATCGTGCCCAGGGAAACCACGGCTTCCTTTAATGCCGAGAGGAAGGAAATGGGGCTGGAAATGCTGTCCTTTGGCAGGAGCAAGGTGGTAAGCGTTGACGAAGTATATGAAATGCTGGGGTGATATCTGTCTTGTAACGCCAACAATTTCTGCTAAACATTTAGATAGAAGAAGCCATGAGGTACAAAATGTACTTCATGGCTTCTTTTATATTATTCCTGAAGTAGAAAAATCTGAACTTTTCATATAGAAAAATGAAATTATTATAAAAATTGACATAAATTCTAAATAAATGCTACAATATGGAAACATAATATTGTCTAATTTTCCAAAAGGAGTGTTTTTATGTCAAAAATTGTAAGGTGCATTTCAATTATATTATTATTGTTTTTCACAGTTCAGATTAATTTATCCGCAATAGTATACGCAAGTGAGACTGACAATGTTGTTATGGAAATTTCAATTCCGCTTTTATCAGTTTCCACTGTGAACATTACGGATACAAAGGTTGAATTGGTGTGGTCTGGCAGTGATAGCAGTGTTTTGGCTGTATCATATGAGATTTACCGGAATGACAGCCTTATAAAGGCAGTGGACAGTTTTACATATACGGATATGGAGCTTCAGCCAAATACGAGCTATTACTATAAAATTAAGGCCAAAGATAAAGCAGGAGAAATAGTTGCAGAAAGCAATGTGTTAGACGTTAAAACCAGAGAAAAACAAGAAGAGCTGCCAATGGGCTCCGAAGCAACTGATATTGAGGGTTTGCAACCGACGGCAGTCACTCCGGGATATATAACTGTATCCGGAGATGAAAATGATTTATTGGATAAACAGAGCTCTGATGTGGAAACAGACAGGTTTATCATTAAATATAAGAAAAAGGATATCAAGTTTAATGTAAGTAAGTCCTTTGATAAAATAGAAAAAAAATTAAAGGATAAGGCCAAGCTTAACAAAATATATAAGCATAAGGATTTCGAAATTGTAGTACTTGACAAAAAGCAAAAATTTAAAGACTTAGCAGATGATTTGAAAAAACAGGATGTGGAAAATGATATCCAGTATATACAGCCTGACTACCAGTTGAGCTTGTCGTCCGATGATCCTTACTACAACAGTCAGTGGGGATTGGGGAAAAAATTAGTTCAAAATGATAATGTAGATAGTAGGATATCCATGGAATACAGGATAAAAATGCTGCCGCCTCACTTAAGAGAAGTGGTTGAAGGTAGCCGGGAGCTCAGAAATTTCTTGTTGAACACTCCCGTTGAAGAGATAAGGGAAAAATTAATCAAAATGGACACTTCTATAAGCCTAGAACCTTATATATTATCAGAGCTGGCTAATGAGTCATGTATTACAGAGCCAGAATATATGACATATTCAGTCCTTAGTCAAAATAATAGTTATATTTGTGATGCAGGAGCGGAGGACGCTTGGGAAAAGTCAACCGGTAATGGAGCATTGATAGCGGTGATTGATACAGGGGTAGACGTTGCACATGAAGATTTAGCAGGGAATGTATGGGTAAATTCCGGGGAGATTCCCGGTAATGGACTTGATGATGATGGAAATGGAAAGATAGATGACACTAACGGCTGGAATTTTGTTGACAGCAGCAATCTATTATGGGACCAGGCAAATTTTATTAATGAAAACCACGGTACGCATATTTCGGGAATTATTGCCGCGGTTAAGGACAACAGCGTAGGTATTTCGGGAGTGGCTCCTGCTTCAAAGGTGTTGCCGTTAAAGGTATTTAATAATGGAAAGGCATATACCAGTGATATCATAAATGCTATACAGTATGCCGAGAGCATGGGTGCCAAAGTAGTAAACTGCAGTTGGGGAAGCACTGACGAAAATCCCGCTCTGAAGGAAGCAATACAAAATTCAAATATGCTCTTTGTATGTGCGGCTGGAAACAGCGGTCTGGATATAGACAAAGCACTGATATATCCGGCGGCCTTTGATTGTCCCAACATAATAACGGTGGCGTCTGTAAATAAAGACGGTTGCTTGTCCGGCTTTTCAAATTACGGAGAAGGCTCTGTAGATGTGGCTGCGCCCGGTGAAGCTATTATCAGCACTTTAACCGGTAATTCATATGGTGAGATGAGCGGAACCTCAATGGCGGCAGCTTTCGTTTCTGGTGAGGCCGCACTGCTCTTGAGCAATTCATCAGGAATGAACTGCGTGCAATTAAAAGAAAGAATAGTCAAATGCTCGGAGCATTTATCAAGCCTAACCGGAAAAGTAAGCGGCAGCTCAAAAATCAATTGTATAAATGCGCTTAATGATATTTCAACTGATGAATATATAAATGTTTTAAATGCCATGCTGATGCAAAGTAATAAAGAACAGGCAGGCACGGACGAATTAAGTCCATTCTCAACCTCTGAAGTATCAGGACAGTTTGTTAAGGTTGATGGGGGATCATACTTTACTTTGGCACTGAGAAACGATGGAACAGTTTGGGCTTGCGGTATAAATGATAAGGGCCAGTTGGGTAACAATAGCAGTACAGGAGCGAAATTACCTGTCAATGTTGTGGGTTTATATGGAATTACTTCAATTGCTGCCTGTAATTCTCACGGTATAGCCTTAAGGAATGACGGAACAGTCTGGACATGGGGTTATAACGTAAATGGACAATTAGGAGATGCAACCACGGAAACGAGGCTTTCACCCGTACAGGTAAAAGGGCTTTCTGAAATTACTGCCATTGCAGGCGGGGCGGATTATTGCATGGCCTTAAGAAGCGATGGAACAGTGTGGGCCTGGGGCTACAATTTCTATGGACAGTTAGGAGACGGGACTACAATCAATAAGGCCACGGCAGTGCAGGTGAGCGGTCTCAGTGGAGTAAAGGCGATTGCATGCGGCAGTTATCATAGCTTGGCCTTAAAGGATGACGGAACAGTGTGGGCCTGGGGCTACAACTATTATGGACAAATTGGAGACGGAACAACAGCATCAAAAGCTATAGCTGTACAAGTGGCAGAATTAGAGGGAATTGCATCAATTTCGGCGGGTGACAGCCATAGCCTTGCACTCAAAAATGACGGAACGGTATCGGCCTGGGGCGGAAACTATTATGGACAGCTTGGAGACGGAACAACAACATCAAGAACCACACCAATACAGGTAAACGGATTGGATGGAGTTATGACGATTTCAGCGGGATATGCCCATAATCTCGTACTGAAAAATGACGGAACGGTATTGGCTTGGGGAAAGAACAGCAGTGGACAGCTAGGGGATGGAACAACAGCGAATAAAAGCGTACCAATATTGGTAATGGGATTGAATGATGCAGCTTCCATTGGGTGTGGATATGAGGACAGTCTGGCAGTTAAAACTGATGGAACAGTGTGGGTTTGGGGGCTCAATTCCGAATACGGACAGCTTGGAAAAAATGTGTCTGCATATAGAACTTCTCCGGTTAAAACAAATAACCTGAGTGAAGTTAAAGCCATTGCTGAAGGGAACTATCATAGCCTCGCGTTGAAAAACGACGGAACAGTGTGGTCATGGGGCTACAATTCAGACGGACAGTTAGGCGACGGAACTACGGCAGTAAAATCATCGCCAATACAGGTAAGCGGTATCTCAGGAATTACTGCAATTTCAGCGGGCGAAAATTATAGTTTGGCGCTAAGGAATGACGGAACAGTGTGGGCCTGGGGAAGCAATAATTACGGCCAATTGGGAGACGGAACAACAGATTCAAAGCTTATACCGACACAGGTAAGCGGATTGAGTGGAATTACAGCAATAGCGGCGGCAGATGAACACAGTCTGGCTGTAAAGAATGACGGGACAGTGTGGGCATGGGGAAGAAACTCTCTAGGTGCACTTGGTGATGGAAGCCAGGTAACAAGAACAAGCCCTGTACAGGTAAGCGGGCTGGACGGAATAATAGCAGTTTCTGGAGGCAGTGATTTAAGTGTGGCATTGAAAAATGATGGAACAGTGTGGGCCTGGGGCTATAGTGTTTATGGCAGAATGGGTAACGGTGGATCTGAGGGGGTGAAAACAACTCCTGTGCGTGTAAATACATTGAGCGGAATTACGGCTATTGACACTTGTGACAGCCACAACGTAGCATTGAAAAATGATGGTACAGTTTGGGAATGGGGATTAATAATGGTTTTACCAACAAGATATGTTGTAAAGTCCATACCGGAAAAAGTAAGCGGTTTGAGCGGAATAGTATCCGTTAGTAAGAGCATGGCTTTAAAAGATGATGGGACAGTCTGGACATGGGGGGATAACGAGAAGGGACAGCTTGGTGACGGAACAACAATAGCGAGGGAAACACCGGAATATGTAAGAGAAATTATTGGCGTAAGCGCAATTTCGGGTAGATTATATACTAAGCTGGCTGTGAAAAATGACGGGACAGTGTGGGCCTGGGGGTACAACTGTTATGGGCAATTGGGAAACGGAGAAATGACATATTACGCGAACCCCGAGTATTCATTTGGAACACTTCAAGAATTTCAACCTATTTCTTCAGCGTATGAAGCAGCATGTACCAAAGATAAAGAATTCAGCCTTGTTTTTAAGCTTAAAAACATAAATGACTTTACGAGACGTACCTTTACTGTTACATATGACCCATCTGAGATAAGCAGCGTATCTGATTTGAGCAGGTTTACTTATCTTAAGGAAAAAGGGATTGGGACTATTGCCGGTACAGGAATAACAATCCTGCAAAATGATCCGGGTGTCATCAGATTCAAAGTTGATAAGCCCATACCGGCCGGCAAGACCTGGTCAGGAGTATTAAACGTCATAGTGCTTAAAGCTGCTGTGACAGGACCGGTCACATTAAGCTGCAGGGTGGAGTAGGGAGAAGCACGATTTGCTAAAAGTGATAAATTAAGCCTTTTGGAGGTATACAAATATATGATAAAGTTTCTGAGAAAAAAATTAACTAAGGCATTGACTGCTGTTCTGGTGGCTGCCAACCTGTTATCTGCTATTCCTGTTAACGCTTCAGTTGGAAGCAGCCCTGATATAAATCAGAGTATAAACTCTGTTGCGGCTGTTACCGATAAAAGTGAAAAGACAACAAAAGAAAATAGTGCTTTAAAAGAAGATATGGCACAGTATTATAATTCCTTAAAAAATAATGCTTCTGATAGTATGACGAGTGAAAGCGAAGTGGTACAAGAAAAGCCCCAAAGAGCTCTTTCGGAAAAGGAGAAATCTCAGATCATTGTAAAGTACAGGAATGTGAATAAAAGGGAAAATATTAAAAGCAAGGTTAAAGCAAAAGCTAAATTATCAAAAATGAAAACTCTTAAAAGCTTTTCAAAAAGCAAAATAGATATAATAGATGTGGGAAGCGATTCTGATATTAAATCTATAGTTAAGGATTTTGAAGACGACCCGGACGTGGAATATGTGCAGCCTAACTACATATTGACTGCTTCTGACACAGTGCCTCCTGACTTGAAGGATTTAAATATTGTGTATACGGATACTGAATTTGAAACATTTAATGATTTAAAACCTGAAATAATCACAGGTAAAAATATCAATATTGAAAAGGCGTGGAAATTAACCAAAGGCTCTCCGGAGGTTACAGTAGGTATTCTTGACAGCGGAATAAGCATAAGCCACAAGGATTTGGCAGGCAATATTTACGTCAATAAAAATGAAATACCCGGCAATAACATCGATGATGACAATAATGGCTACATTGATGACGTAAATGGGTGGGATTTTGTCAATAAGGACAATATAGTCGAAGATGGAGATATAGGCGTACACGGAACGCATATTGCAGGAATAATCGCAGCCTTGCAAAATAATGGAGGAATTTGCGGACTTGCTCCAAAAGTAAAAATTCTTCCGCTCAAGTTTATTAACGATACATATGGATATACTTCCGATGCAATTGAAGCAATTGAATATGCAAAAGCCCTAGGAGTAAAAATAATAAACTGCAGTTGGGGAAGCGAATATTATAATCCTGCCTTGAAAGAAGCTATGAAAAATAGTGAAATGCTGTTTATATGTGCGGCTGGCAATAATAATGAGGATGTACTCATTAACCCAATATATCCTGCTTGCTTTGATCTGCCCAATGTTATTTCGGTTACGGCTGTTGATAAAAATGGAAATCTGGCCGAGTTCTCCAATTATGGTAAAGAAGTGGAGTTAGCGGCACCCGGTGTTGATATATTAAGCACACTGCCTTCCTCCGATGCATATCAGAGGTTGAGCGGAACCTCAATGTCAGCGGCATACGTTTCCGGACTGGCAGCTCTTATAAAAAGCTACAAGCCCGGTGTATCTGTTTATGATATTGCAGATGCCTTAAGTTCAAATGTAAAAAAAGACAACAGGCTGAAAGACAAAGTGGCTTCAGGGGGAATAGTAGATGCTTACCAGGCTCTGAGCAATATCAAGACAGGCACAAAACCTGAAAGCAAATTGTCCAATGATCCTGAAACCGTTGACATTCATATTGACAATTCCAATCAGGAGCTGGCCGATACGCCTACCATATCCAATCCATTCAAATATGATAAATATAATTCGGGACAATACACAAAAGATATAGAAGAGGGCGTGGATAAAAACACCGGAAGCATAAACTTGAACAAAAACCTGCTCAGCCTCAAGGGCAAAAGCGGTCTGGATTTAAATCTGAGTTTAAATTATGATTCCAATAATGCCGGACTGTTTGAGGCGGATTACAAACAAAATTTAACATACCTTTTCAATTATAACGTATTTTGTTTTCATTCCATATATCCGGTTGAGAATATATTTATGGAGCCAATGGGAGTATCCTATCCGCCATATGACTTTTTTGAAGCAAAATATGGCACCACAAATATCAGTGAGGCATTCAATAAATATGAGGAATACCGTCAGCTATGGGTAAATAACGGGTCAAACAGCAGTGATCCGTTATTTAAGTACAATGTTGTGAAATTCATGTCAAGAAGTAATATCTGGATAAATTACGATCAATGCCTTAATGTGAACAATCCCACCACCTATGCTGAGAAATCCGGGAATATAGGCTCGGGCTGGAATTGGGCCTTTTCCTCAATAGAAAGTGCAAACGGTCAGAAATACCTGCACCTGGACAATGGCTCCGCTTACCAGATTGAAATTACAGCCACAGCCGGTGATTCAAATTTGAAGGGTTACACTTTGAAGGATATCCGGCTTGAATATGACAGCAGCTTTTCAAACGGAACATTGACGTCATATTATGCCTTGTTCTATAAGGATGGCAATAAAGAGTATTTTGACAGTGACGGTAAATTAATTGGTAAGGTTGACAGATTTAATAACAAGATAAAATTTGAATATTACACCGGGGATACAAAGCTATGGAAGATAACCGACACTGCAGGCAGGGTTATCACCTTTACCTATACTCAAAATACAGATACCAGGACGCTGACTGTCTCCTGGTCAGACCCGTATAATGCAAGCATAGTGCTGACTTCTGAAAAGGTAAGCGGGTACGGTGACGACTATGTTCTGAAATCCATAGAAAATCAGGAACTGCAGACAACTACCTTTGACTATTCTTTTGATTCTGCAAGCTATAACTTCTTCTCAAAAGAGAGTTCTTATGTGACCGCGCAAAATAATGTCTTTGCAAATATTAAAAGGGTTACATATCCAACTGCTGCCTGCACGGAATATACCTACGAAAAATCAACCCGGAATTTAGGCAGCGGGGGCATACAGGAATACTACAGGGCTAAAAGCAGAAAAGACAATACCAATGGTAAGGATTATACGCTGAGAACCTTTGCATACTCCAGCGATAATTACTCCGGATATCCGCAGTATAAGGATCCCAGTGCGCTTTCAAGCGACTTTACCTACACTACAACAGTTACGGATACTGACAATAATACGAAGGTATATACATATGACTACAAGCATCTGCTGAAAGCCGAGGAGACCAGGGAAAACGGTACAACTGTGACTGAAGCCGCAAGCTATGCATACGATAATAACAAGCTGCCCACAAGGCTTGCATACAGAAGTTATAATAAAGCCACGGGCTCATATATGGAAAAGATACAGAATTTCCAATATAACGATTTCGGGGACTGCCTGTATTATTGGGGTCCTCAGGCAAACGGCGATACCGGCAATAACGAGTACAAAACCTCATATATTTATGAAGAAATCTATCATTATGTTATCAAAAAGACATATAAAGCGGATCAAAATACAACCATTGAAGAAATCTGCCGGCCCAGCTCAGATACGAAAAATATAGAATGGGCTGTGCTATATGTAAATGGTGTACAAAAGGAACAGGCAACACGGTTTTTGTATGACTCTTCCGGAAGGATAACCGAAGAGCGAAGATATAAGGACGGCCTTATGGAATACATATCCATGATGTATTTCTATGACAGCAGTATCTTAAACGGTGCTTATGTCACAAAAAAATGGACTATGGACATACGGGATGCCGATGGCTTAACAGCAAAATATTTTGAAAGCGGGAAAGACAGCCAAAGCTACAAATATGATTGGTATGGCAATGTAACAACAGTTTCAAATAACGGCAAACCGACGGAGTATTCATATGACAGGCTGGGGAGGATGTACAGGGAATCCGTGGAGAGTGGCCCTTTCAAATCGTGGAGCTATATAAGTGACCCAAGTGAAAACAGCGTTAGGATTTCAGATGAGAATGGATGTGATGTTTTATACTTTGCAAAGGCCAATATGCGTAAGCTGGTTTACGACGGCTTGGGCAACCTTGTACAAGAGCAGGTATATAACGAAAATCCCGGTACGGGAAAGGCGGAGTATATTCCGGTTAAGCAGTATTCCTACGATCAGGAATGCCGGCTTGACTGGGAAAAGGATCTGGTCAGCGGAGCTGTGACAGACTATGCTTACTATCAGGACGGCAGACTTCAAGTAAAGCAGATAAATGATACAAAAAACTCAGATGCTTTGTTGTATAAGGAGAGCTACACATATGACGACGCCTGTAATAATGGTGAATTTTTAAAAACCACAAAAACAGTTCTTGGGGAAGCAAATGCGCCGTCAATAACCTCGGTGGCCTATACGGATAAAATGGGAAGGCTTGTGAAACAAGGCAGTCTTCATAACGGGGCGGAGTACCTGGATACCTTTGAGTATGATTATGTGGGTAATAAAATAAAGGAAAAAACTGCCCGTGCATATGACGAGCCCGGGGTATATTCAAATTTTGACTATACTACCAGGTTTGACTATGATTTTGCAGGACGTGTAATCAGGACAACAAATGCAGACGGAACCTTTTCAACAGCAGAATATGATGCATTGGGAAGGCTTAAACGGACTGCGGATTACAAAAGCAACCTGACAAGCCCCGCTGTCTATTGGACATCCTATGAATATGACAATCTGGGACGGTTGATAAAAGAAAAAATACCCTTCCAAAATGAAAACGGCACAATATATTATACAATCAAAAAGCATTACTATGACAGCAACGGAAATATGGTTACGGACATGGTCACCAATAATATGCCCGGCCAGGAATTATCCTATTCCAGGAAGGACCATGAATATGACAGCCGGAACAGGCTCATAAAGGTTATTACACATAAAAATACTGATCCTGAATATAACCAATACAGCATTGAGGCCACAGAATACTATACACAGTACTTTTATGATTTTTCGGGAAATAAGCTTAGAATGTTCACGGGGCTCAGCTCGCCATTAAATATTACTAATGCGGACAATGTTTCAGTTTCGGGAGACAGTGAATATTCAACTACCAAATATGAATATGACCGTTTTTATCACATTACAAAAATGACAGATCCAAATGGAAATATCGAAAACTATTCATATGATTTAAACGGAAACCTGCTGCAAAAGACGGATAAAAACGGCAGCCTGCTGAAAATGAGCTACGACGTACTGGGAAGGCTATTGG